>NZ_JBHZSM010000009.1:0-173817 GCF_043643735.1 Shewanella maritima | reverse complement strand
CTACAAAATAACTGAAACGCCCCCTTTTAGGGGGCTGAATGAAAGCCACCTTCTTCAGAAGGTGGATTCTTTACTTACTCTAATTCTGAGCATGACATGAAAACCTCTCATGTCCTTTTATCACTTGTAATAATATCCACTACTTCATTTAAGCACGGACCTTTCGTTTTATGTCAATAGGCTGGAGCATTCGACGTTATGTTTGCTAGTTAATGCTCAATTTAGAGTGTGAAACGCAACTTGTGTTGTAGCACTGCCACAGGGCATAAAAAAGCCCAAGAACAATGTCTCGGGCTTTGCTTACTATTTATGTTGATTAGACATTACTGAGTTGCTCAGTTTCATCCACAGGCTTAATGCGGAAAAATAGAGCATAGTAAAGTGGGATTACCACTAGTGTTAATGCTGTCGCAAATAACAAACCAAACATAATGGTTACGGCCATACTCTTGAAAAACGGATCAATCAACAGCGGTGCCACACCTAAAATGGTGGTGGTTGCCCCTAAAATAACAGGGCGAGCACGGCTCATAGCTGCGTCGATAATGGCAAAGTATGGAGCTTTACCATCTCTAATCTCACTATCGGCCTGATCGACCAACACAATGGCGTTTTTCACCATCATACCAATCAAGCTTAAGAAACCGAGTGTTGCCATAAATTCAAATGGTGTTTGGAATGTAATCAAACCAATTGCCACACCACCCACTGCTAATGGCACAGTACACCAGATGACTAATGCTTGACGAATACCGTTAAACATAAATACTACTGCTAATACCATTGCCGCAAAACCGAACGGTGCCGCAGCCATTAAGCCTTCATCTGCTTCTTTAGCATCTTTGTATTCACCATGCCACACAATGCTGTAACCCACAGGTAGTTCAATCGCTTCAATATCCGCTTTGATTAAGTCTAATGCTTCAGATGTTAACAAACCTGGAGCGGGATCCGACTGTGCTAAAATTGTCGGGATGCGATTAATGCGGCGTAATAAATCGTCGTGCCATTCAATCTGCACAGATTCAATTAACTGCTCTAACTGTACATAGCTGCCAGTTGTTGAACTGAATACTCTAGCATGCTCAATTACCTTTTCATGGCTACGTTCATGTTGAGGTGCTCTGGCAACAATCGGTATTAAATGATTACCTTCACGGTAAACTCCCACGTTACGGCCATTCAATGTTTGCTCAATCGCGTTGTTGATTTCAACGGTTGTTAAACCAAAACTTTGAACTTTTTCAGCCGAGTATACAGGGCGTACCACTGGTACCTGCTCACGCCAATTATCCTGCACCGCAATTACATGAGGGCTATTCTCCATGATGAGTTTAGCTTGTTCAGATAGCTGACGTAACACAGCACTATCAGAGCCTTTAAATGCCACTTCAATTTTCTTACCACCACCAGGGCCAAGCATGAACTTCCATACATTAATGGCCGCATCGGTGTAACGAGCATTAAGATCAACTTGCAGTTCTGCAACTAAATCTTCAATGATTTCAAAATCACCAACATCAACCAACAATTGACCATAACTTGGGTTATTTGGTTCTGGCGAATAGGTCAACATGAAACGTAAACCACCTGAACCAATGAAGCTAGTTGCTGCCGTAACACCTGGCTTTTGTAATATATCTTGTTCAATACCTTCTACAATTTGCTTAGTACGGTTGATATCCGAACCTTGTGGCAAGTAAACATCAATGACGAATTGCTCACGTTGTGACTCTGGCATATATCCTGGAGGTACATGCGTGAAAGCATTTAAGCCTAAAAATAGTAGAGCAATGACGACTGCTAGACTCTTTTTTTGGTTATGTAGAACGCTTGTCAGTGCTTTTCGGTATAGCACACTAACTTTACTTGGACCTTTGTTTGCTTTGTTACGGTCAATTTTAATGAAGTCATGACATAACATTGGGGTGACAGTAATGGCGAGCACCCAACTCAAGAACATCGAGTATAAAATTACCCAGAATAGTGAGCCAGCATATTCACCCATATTGGATGGTGATAAGCCGATAGCGCTGAATGCACAGATACCAACGATTGTACCGCCAAGTAGAGGCCATTTAGTGCTGTTTACTACATCTGAAACCACTTGTTGGCGATCAGCATCAGGGTCTTTTTCTAGTCGGCTTAACACACCATCAGTCACAACGATTGCGTTATCTACCAGCATACCTAGGGCAATAATCAAGGCACCCAGAGAAATACGTTGCATGGCGATGTCATCAATTAACATTATGATGAGTGTACCGGCAACGGTTAGTACCAATACAAAACCAATAATTACGCCGGTTCGTACTCCCATAAATAGCAACAGTACAATAAATACAATGACTACGGCAGCAATCAAATTGTTAATAAAGTCAGAAACTGACTCTCGAACGGAATCTGATTGTATAGAGACTTCATTGAGCTCAATACCAAGTGGACGTTGGCTTTCAAGTTCAGCGATACGGGCTTTAACTGCATCACCCATTTCAACCACGTTACCACCAGCAACGTTTGAAATACCCAAACCAACCGCGCGCATACCGTTGTAGTTCATCAGCACGGCAGCGGGCTCTTCATAGCCACGAATGACATTAGCGATGTCAGATAACCGTACAACAGTGTTGTTCTCACCGATGCCGATCTGCAGCGACTTTAACGCTTCAAACGAGTTTATGTTCGATATGGGTGACACTGTGATACGCATGCCATCCGTTTCTAGGTTACCAGTAACGGCAACCATGTTTTGCTTTTCAAGCACGGTATAAACTTGGTTGGCAGATACCCCAAACTGAGATAAACGGTCGCTGGATATCTCAACAAAGATGGCTTCTTGTTTTTCGGCCATCGTCGTTGTTCTAGATACACCAGGCACAAGAACAAGCTCGCGACGTAGTTCATCAACATAATCTTGCAGCTGCTTGTCAGTATAGCCTTCACCGGTTACCGCATAGAATTGGGCAAATACGTCACCAAAGTCATCGTTAACGATAGAGCTGGCGGCGCCAGGTGGTAATTGACCTTGCGCATCATTAATTTTACGGCGGAGTTTGTCCCAAACTTGTTGCAGCTCTGCCTCATCATTTGAAAACTCACGCTTTATTTCAACGGTAACTTCCGAGATCCCTTGCTTTGAAACTGAGGTGATTTCATGCACCTCTTGCAATGACTGCGCCGCGCCCTCAATGACATCGGTGATCTCATCAGACACCTCTTGTGCACTGGCGCCTGGATAAGGTGTCACAACGACTGATTGGCGGATAACGAACTCAGGGTCCTCAAATCGACCGAGATTGAGATAGCTGAGGTAACCGCCTAGCAAGGTCAAGGCAACGATTACCCAGACACTAGTACGTTTAGCTATGGTATAACCTGCGATGTTCATATTATTTTGCCTCATTTTGCATTGGGCGAACTTCTAACCCCTCGGTTAAGCCTAATATGCCAGCAACAACCACTTGCTCTCCAGTATTTAACTGGGACTTAATTTGGACTCTGTCACCGTGTAAAGAGCCAACTTCAACAGTACGTTTTTGCAAAGTGTTATTTGCATCAACAATCCAAATATGTTGGTTGTTTAGGTTGTCTGGTGTAATCGCTGATAATGGCACAGTAATGTATGCCTCACCCTCAACGGAGTCTGAAAATACACGTACATTCATGCCCGGCAATAGACGAGAGTTCTGTAAATTATCAAACGCTAATGTGATTGCATAAGTGCGCGTCACTGGATCAGGTTCAGTTTCATATTTTTTCACTGACAACTGATACATTATGCCAGGCGTTAACGCTGAAGTTGCTTTAATTTCTGGGTTATAGCCTTCACGAGTCATCACACTTTCAGGGACATTAATGACCACTTCCATACTTGAAAGGTCATGGATTGAAATAATGGGTTCATTTGCCTGAATAGCGACGTGGTTATTAACAAAGCGGCGACTAACAATGCCTGAGAAAGGCGCCTTAATCATAGTGTCTTCAACTCGGCGTTGTGCTTCACTTACACGGTTTTTGGCTAAATTGTACATCAAGGTTAATTCATCAAGTTGGCTTTGAGAGATTGATTGCAAGCGTTCGAATAATGTGTTTGCACGCTCGTATTCAATACGGGCGTTCTCTAGTTCGTTTTGCGTAGAAGCAAGTGCAATCTCAGCATCAGTTGAGTCGATTTTTGCTAACACATCGCCTTTGTTAACTTGACTCCCTTCTCCTACTAGCAGCTCAATTAACTGGCCATTTGTGCGGAAAGAAAGCTCTGCTTGCGATGCAGATTGTACCGTTCCATTAAAATACAGGTCAGAGACTTGAGTTGGAGTGATGATTTCAGTGAAGACCGGGCGGATCACTGTTTCAATGACTTCTTCTTGCGGCTTTTCACTGCAGGCACTGAGCAGTAATGAAACTGAAATAGCCGTCGCCAGTAATGCAAGTTTTGCATTCGATAATTTAGATGGGATTGATTTAATCACAACATTCTCCAAGAGCTTTCAAATTCATTTCAAGTGACATAACACTATGTATGCACTTTTTGATGTTGATGAGTCTACGTCTTTAACAGTTAAAGGCTAGGGATAAGAGATATTCATATTTGCAGCATCAAGTAAAAACACCAACTAATCACAAGCTTAGTCATAAATATCATACCGATTAACGCCGTGCTATTGAACACATTTTCCTTACAAATTTTACTTTACAGATACGTTTTGCGCCTATTTACGTTTATCAATCTGATATATTGTTGTGATGCACTTGTTTGGATATAACTCAATAGCCATTTTGTGGTGTAGTGAACAGCCAATTTTAATTTTAGCGTTATAGGGGGAAGTAATGAGTAAAGTTATTTCAATTCACTTGCCTTCATTGTTGAGAAAAATGGGTCAACATAACCTTGGCGTGCTTAAGCAGGCTGCAATACTCCATCACTGTCACATTACTCGAGTTAGACGCTCTAGAAATTGGCAGATTGAAGGCGACGTGCATTGTTTAGCCGAGCTCGCTTCGTATTTATCCGTTGAGCAATTAAATCTTACAGAGCAATCTGCACTGGATAGCTTTACAAAAAAGCTATCTGCTGGCTTAACTCCTTATGCCGACTACTTAATTCCGTTATCTACCCGTTTAGTGCAACTGATCCGGCAAAATCCAGCCATCACATTGAATGAGTTAATGAGCTTAACGCAATGTAGTGAATCACAGGCCAGAACCGCTCGATTTGAAGCTGACGATTGGTAATCAAGATATTGCAGAACATTGTGTTGGCAAAAATTACAACATCATTATTGACTCTCTAGTTTGTTTTTAAATTTCTTAATCGTCACTTATATTATTTAAGTGTATTAACACTTAATTCTTTATTACTATCTAATATAAGTGGGCTGGATAATTGTTAATGGAATTAAAAGTCAGGCTTTGTTTTGTTACTGGATGAAGTTTTTATAATTGACACCTGGATATTAGATGTTATTAAAGTAGCTATTGTTAATAATTGAAAATGTTCTTGTTGTTTTAATGGCTTAACTGCTAATTCATATCTCATTTATATTTAAAGTGTTGTTCAAGTTTAATATGTTCTTAATAGTCAATAGTGACTATCCTCCCAAGCGTTAGGTGCTAGAGCACCTTGGTGGCTCCACCTCAAAAGCCTTTATATATAAATGTAGATATATCTAATTAAGCTGTTACTGTTGCTTTCATTGTGTTTCTATATATTTCTCTTTTAAATTCAATTTAGTACCTATAAAGGGGTAGTTGAAATACTTGATTTTGTCGACCACTTAACACATTGGCTAGTTTGATTGGGGTAGGGTCACATTTTTACTTTAAATAACTATTTATGGTTTATTAGTTTGGTTAAATTAATATTAATTCAAGCGGTGATGATTATTTTGGGTTGGTTATTTTGTAGATGACTCGAATAAAGCATTTGCATATTAAAGCGTGTAAGTGTTGCTTGATGAATAAAAATAAAATATTCCAGTGAGGAGTGAATATGAAACTTAACAAGATCGCATTGGCCGTTGTTGTTTCAGCTGCATTTACCGGGCAAGCAATAGCGACTGACCTATATAATAGTGACAACTGGCAAAAGCAGTATCCAGATCAGCACAAAACATGGGCTGAAACTGAAAATGCTAACCCTGCTTCTGGTGAACCAACAGATTTATTAGCTAAAAATCCTAACTTAGTTTCTGCTTGGGCAGGCTATGGTTTTGCTAAAGACTATAACCGTGCTCGTGGTCACCACTTTGCAGTCACTGATTTAATCAAAACCTTGCGTACAGGTAGCCCAATTGTCGGTCATGACGGTAAGGTTGTCGGTGAAGCCATGGCTGCAAGCTGTTGGGGCTGTAAAACACCTGATCTTCCTCGTATGTACGACAAAGTAGGTGAAGCAAAATTCTCTGACAATGCGTGGTCAACTTGGGGCCATGAAATTTCAAATACCATTGGTTGTGCAGACTGTCATGAGTTAGGTAAGTCTGACATGCGTCTAAGCCGTCCATATGCAGAACGTGCGATGAATACCATTGGTAAGCCTTTCGATAAGCAAGACAAGGTCATGCAGGCTAGCCAAACATGTGCACAGTGTCACGTTGAATATTACTTTGATGGTACTGATAGCAAGAAAGTGAAATTCCCATGGGATTACTGGGTACCTGGTGTGAAAACAGACTATAAGCAGTTTGTTAGTTATAAAGGTACCGATGGTCTATATGAAGGTTTTGCTGCTGAAGCGCAACTCGCTTACTTCGACAACCGCGGCTTTAAAGACTGGACTAATGCGATTTCAGGTGCACCTATGCTAAAAGCACAGCATCCTGAGTTTGAAAACACGTTAGATCGTACTTCTCATGCAATGGATTCACACTTAGAGTTTGGTTGTTCAACTTGTCACATGCCAAAAGCTAAAAATGACCAAGGTGCTAAGTACTCTCATCACAAAGTGACGTTTGAAGCTGAACAGTTACCGAAGACATGTACTAGTTGTCACGAAGCGGGCGATTTCAAAGAAATCTTTGCTGAGCGTAAAGCTGAAATCAACAAGTTACGTTTCGATGCAAACGGTACTGACCCACGTTTAACTGAAGTTCACTTCAAGGCACAAGCGATTTGGGCTGCGAATGGCGTGGAAGGTTTAGAAGCGGGTCTTGGTATTGGTAAAGCCAAAGCTAACTATGAAGCTGCATTAAAAGCTGACAACGAGTTAGCTAAAGAAATGAATAAGTTACTAACACAAGTACGTAATGCTCAGTGGTTCTGGGATAGTGCAACTGCCTCTCACGGTATCCATGCACATAACCCTGAAGAAGCTGTACGTCTGCTAACTAAAGCAAATGGCATCTTAGATGATGCGATAGCCAATGCAGATAAACTACTTGCTAAATACGCTCCTAAGTATAAGTACGATGCAAGCAAGTACGACACTAAAGAGAAGTTACAACCACTAGCGGGTCTAAACTTTGACAAGATGACTGCTGATAAAGAGAAGTTCATCAAAGAACGTGTTGAAAAAGAATGGCCACACAAACTTAAGTAAGCTTATGTAAGTTTACTCAGTTACCTACCATTCAATGCCAGCTGACCATGTCAGCTGGCATTTTTTTGTGTCTAGTTATCAACTAAAGAAATTAATCAAACAAGCGAGTCAAAGCGTCCAATTAAATTACCAATCAAGCATTGCCGCAGACTTTATTCAGTCTTGAGTGTCATGCCTTGCAAATGCATGGCATAATCTTGGTCACGATATATCGCTACTTTATCTGTTGTTTCAGATTTTTCACCTTAGCCTAACCCTTGTTTTAGTCTTTAGAGGACGTTATATGGCAGTCAATGTTGATGATGCACACATGGATTTTTTACCCGAAAACAAGCTGCTGTTAAATGCCGTAGGTGAAGGGATTTATGGCTTTGATCTGTCTGGAAATGCCGTGTTTATTAACCCTGCGGCTGAACGGATGACAGGTTGGAAAGCCCAAGAGTTGCTTGGTACTAATATCCATAGTTGCCACCACCATAGTCATGCTGACGGTAGCCATTATCCACAAGAAGATTGCCCTATTTACAATACACTTAACGATGGTATTGCCCGTGAAATCAGTCGTGACGTGTTTTGGCGCAAAGATGGCAGTAGTTTCCCTGTGCATTACACTTCAACGCCAGTATACAAAGATAATCAACTGATCGGTGTTGTCGCGATATTTCGTGATATTAGTATTCAAAAGCAAACTGAACAGTCACTACGCCAAGCTTTGGCTCAAGTACAAGCGCTATCGGAAAAGCTGGCCAGCGAAAATGATTACTTACATACCGAGTTAAAATCACGCACGGGGGATGTGACGCTCTCAGGTGAAAGCCCTGTGATACAGCAGTTATCTGAGCAAATTAAATTGGTAGCCAACACCAATAGTACAGTGCTTATTACCGGCGAAAACGGCACGGGTAAAGAGTTGGTGGCAAGGAATATTCATCGCCTCAGTGAACGCAGTGATAAGCCCTTAATCAGTGTTAACTGTGCGGCATTCTCTGCATCATTGTTAGAAAGTGAACTCTTTGGTCACGAGAAAGGTGCCTTTACGGGGGCCACGTCAAGGCGAAAAGGGCGATTTGAACTGGCGCATAAAGGCACGCTTTTTCTGGATGAAGTGGCTGAGTTGTCACTTGAGGCACAGTCGAAGTTGCTCAGGGTGATACAAGAGCAAGAGTTTGAGAGAGTGGGCAGTAGTCAGCCGATTAAAGTGGATATTCGACTTGTGACAGCCACTCACCATGATTTACAAAAACGAGTAGAGCAAGGACTGTTTAGAATGGATTTATTCTATCGGTTGAATGTGTTCCCGCTCAACGTGCCACCTCTTAGGGTGCGCAAGAGCGATATTGGCATTTTAGTCGGTGACATTTTGCAGCAAATAAACAGTAAGTTAGGTAAAAAAATTACTGGAGTTAGTAAAAAAGGCTTAAATAATTTAATGGCTTACTCATGGCCTGGTAATGTACGAGAGTTGCAAAATATTATTGAGAGGCAAAGCATTCTGTGCCATGGCTCAGTATTGGATATTCCGTCCCTAAACAACGAAACTCCCCCGAGTACGGTATTGCAAACCCTTGCGGAGGCAGAAACTGCGCATATATTACAAACCTTAGAACAAGTACATTGGCGAATATCGGGTGCAAATGGTGCAGCCGCCTTACTTGGTGTGCCACCCAGTACCTTAAGGTCGAAAATGCACAAGTTATCCATTCAGCGCCCCAGTTAATGGCGCGTTTTCCCCTTCAGTAATAATAAAGCAAAAGTCACGATATATCGCTAAAGTCACGTTATATCGTGACCTTTGTGAGCGTGTTGGTTTTTTATCTCTTTAAATTCAACACTTTAAAAGTATTTCTGATTGGTTTTGAAATTGCATTAGTGCATGTCATTAAATTGTACATAGCCGTAATGGAATTGAATATGAGCCAACCTCGTCAAGCAGAAGATACCATTGTAAAAGCAGAGCGTATCCCCACAACCTTTATTGAAGTGGATAAGCCAAGTGTTACAGAGGCAAGCCAACTAGAAAGAAACGTGAAAGATAAGCGTAAAAATCGTCACTTTCAATTGCAAAAGGGCTTATATCAGCGCTGGCGTACCACTATCAATGCCTTGGTGATTATGGTTTTTCTTCTATTGCCTTTTGTAAAATATCAAGGCCAGCAAGCTATTTTGTTTGACTTGTCCCAACAACAGTTTCGTTTTTTTGGTGTGACCTTATGGCCGCAAGATTTCACCTTGATGGCTTGGGTATTTATTATCGCGGCTTTTCTGTTGTTTTTGGCCACTGTCATATGGGGGCGAGTTTGGTGTGGTTACCTGTGTCCGCAAACCAGTTTTTGTTTCAGCTTTGTTTGGGTTGAACAGCAAATTGAGGGCAATCGTAATAAGCGTCATGCATTAGACAAAGCGCCATGGACGCTAAATAAGCTGATAAAACGCATTGCCAAGCACAGTATTTGGGGATTAATGAGCCTAGTGACTGGTTGCGGTTTTATTGCGTATTTTGTGCCAGCAACAAGCTTGTATATGGATATATTTACGCTTAATGCCAGTGGTTTAGTGACAGCATGGGTATGGTTTTTCGCCGTTTGCACCTATTTGAATGCTGGTTTTATGCGTGAAAAAATGTGCTTACATTGTTGCCCGTATGCCCGTTTTCAGTCCGCTATGTTTGATAGCAATACCATCACAGTGACTTATGACACCAAACGAGGTGAATCAAGAGGGCCTAGAAAGCGTAAGCAACCGACCTCTCTTGGTGATTGTGTTGACTGTAATCTGTGTGTGGATGTGTGCCCAACAGGTATCGATATTCGTAATGGTTTGCAGTATGAATGCATCAACTGTGGCGCTTGTGTGGATGCCTGTAATCAGACAATGATTAAATTTGGCTACCAGCCAAACCTAATCGGTTATTTCAGTGAGAATAAGCTCTTAGGTAAGCGCAGTGGTGGTGTGAAATCATGGAAATTTGTTGGCTACGCAGCCGGTGTACTGGCCATGGTTTTAGTATTTACTTTGGACGCTTTCTCTAAAACAGATATAGAGTTGAATGTGTTGCGAGATAGGCAGCACCTCTATCGCGAGGTGAGTGAATACCGCATTGAGAATACCTATACCTTAGTGATCCGTAATAAAACTCAACAAGATAAGCAGTACTTTATTTATCTTGATAAAGAAAACGGGCTGGAAATTAACCGAGACATTAATGTTGAAGTGGTCGTGAAAGCAGGCGAGTTACTTATTTATCCAGTGACACTATTTCATACACGGTCAGGGAATGAAATGGATAAACTGAAGAGAATGTCTGTGATGTTTAATGTAACTAATGTCGATGAACCACGTGATAGCGTGGCTCAACAAAGCCAATTCTTTACGTTATAAGGCAATTTATAACATGTCGAGCTACATTGTAGTCGCATGAACATTCTGACAATGCGCCTTCTTTACTCATTGTCAGAAAGTTGATCTCCATCAGCACAAGTTATTCATCCTCAACCATAATAGTGATATGCATTGAGATGTGGATGAGTGACTTGTCAGACAGGAAATTAATCACCTTGCTTAAAACTTGTATTGCGATAGGGCTGTGTCTTATCGCAATGGGTATTTATTTGCATAATTTTAATGATGCTGTGGAAGCGATGGGTGTCAAAGGCATTATTATCAGCGCTGTATGTGTCGCATTTGGTATGGTGCTGTCACTGCCTACCAAAATGTATTTAACCTTTTTATTGGTGCGCCGTGAAGAAGAGCAAAAAGCAGAGCAAAAAGCCAATAGTCAGTAGTTGTCACTTATCAACATTGCTTACAACCAGCAATACACTAGCCCTAATCTAACAACCCTAGCTCATAAACCATAAGCTAATATTTCTGCATGGAAACACATCACTTCCAAGTTAACAACATTATGCATTTGAGCCTGTTAGCCATTTTGCCACTGAGGTAAGGAATTAAACACGCTATCTAAATCTAACGATTGCTCAAGACAATCAGCTAAGCGATTTAGGTTATCCTCTCTTACTTGATGAATATCCTTAGCTTGACTGTGACCGACTCCCGCCCATTTCAATAGCGCGTCGCAGGCTTGTGAGTCATCAAATAAGCCATGTAAATATGTGCCAAATATCTGATTACATTCACTGATAGCACCTTCCAATTTACCATCAATATTGATCGGTGTAGTTTCGTTTGAATCGGTAATCCCCGCGTGGATTTCGTAGCCAGAAATTGGGCTAGAGGTGTGGTTTAACGTGAGTGTACCTGAGACGTGTTTCAAGGTTTTTTGAGCGGTAATGGTAGTGGATATATTTAAATAACCTAAACCGTCACTGCTACCCGCTTGGCTTTCAATGCCCTGAGGATCACTGATCGTCTGTCCAAGCATTTGATAGCCACCACAAATACCAATGACCTTGCCATGATAACGCAGGTGCTTGGCAATTTGCTTATCCCAGCCTTGTTGTTTCAACATAGCTAAATCATCTCTGACGCATTTTGAGCCGGGGATAATGATTAGATCAGCTGGTGGCAATGGGTTACCTGGGCCGATAAAATGAATATTTATAGCAGGGTTTAACCGCAGGGCATCAAAGTCAGTATGGTTACTGATCCGTGATAACACCGGAACAACCACAGTGAAGTTTGCTTTATCATCCACCTGCTGCTGGCTAACGCCATCTTCGGATTCTAAATATAGACCGTGCAAATAAGGAATGACGCCAATTACTGGCACGCCAGTTTTTTCAGTTAACCAGTCTAAGCCACTGTGTAGCAGGGTGATATCGCCACGAAAGCGATTAATCACAAAGCCTTTCACCAGTTGCTTTTCTGCATCGGATAGTAGATCAAAGGTGCCGTAAAGATGTGCAAATACTCCCCCTCTATCAATATCGGCGACGATGATAACGGGCGTTTGTGTGGGAAGTGCAAACCCCATATTGGCAATATCATACTCGCGCAGGTTAATTTCAGCAGGACTACCCGCACCTTCAATAATCTGTGCATCGACCTGCTGACCTAAACGATTGAAGCTTTCAATGACTAATTCCAGTAGTTTGGGTTTGAACTCATGGTACGTCACCGCATCCATATCATGTTTAGCCTGACCTTGAATAATGATCTGTGCGCCGATATCGGTATTGGGTTTGATTAATACTGGATTCATATCGTTGCTTGGAGGAAGGTTACAGGCTTGAGCTTGCACAGCTTGCGCCCTACCAATTTCACCGCTCTCAACAGTGACCGCGCTATTGAGTGCCATATTTTGCGGCTTAAATGGGGCAACTTTAATGCCTTTTCTCGCAAGCACACGACATAGTCCTGCAACTAACACACTTTTACCTGCATCGCTGGTTGTGCCTTGGATCATTAGACTGAGTTGGCTCATTGATTTTCCTTATAGACTTTATTTGGAATGGTTTAGATCAAATTACTTATCTAATCTTTTTCGTGGTGTTAATTTCTGACGAATGGCTTTCTTGATATCACTTTGTATTACTCAAAAAATTAGTAAACTATTCTTAACTACATCATTTGTATGATCATTGATTAAGTTTTAAAACTGCTCTCGAATCAGTTCTGTGTGCTCGCAGATTTCTGTTATGCCACTGATTACCCTTGGGCCAGTACGATTAATATAATCGCTTGTTAATTTTTTTATGTTATCGCTTCTTACTGCTGGTAATTCAGGCCATTGCTGCCATTCATCTATCGCTATTTGACTTGCACCGAATTGTTCAGGGTAAAGTATTAATTGAGGCGCTCTGGCTATAACCTGCTCTGCAGTGACTTGTGGGTATGGTGAAAAACTTTGTTCGAATACATTTGTTGCGCTGCAAATACTAAGTATTTCGTTGAACCAAGGGCTTGATGAGGTGACTAGTGGGTTGTGCCACATTGTATAAAATACTGAAATTTTTGGCTTATGGCTATATTTAGAGATTAACATCAGTAACTGACTTTCAAACTGTTTCGCTTGTTGGTTTGCGAATGTTTGATTGCCAGTAATGTCACCAAGTTGACGCATACGTAATGGAATATCACTCAGGGTATCAACACTAGTGTCTATTACTTCAATGTTCAATTGAGTAATCTTATTTATGATTGCATCGTTAATCATATTTTTACTTAGCAAGACAGCATCAGGTCTAGCAATAAGTAGTTTTTCGTAGTCAATAAGATCAGAATTTCCAATTCGGGGGATTGATCTTGCTTGTTCTGGAAAGTCAGCGAAATCGACTGTTGCGACAATGCGGTGCCCCATATTAATAGTATAAAGAATTTCAACGGCGTGTGGAGAAAGGACCACTAAGCGCTTTAATGGCGTAGGACTCTCAGAATACCTTTGTGCGTATACATTGTTTCCAGCCAATATTGCAATTAATACAAATGTATATTTTGTTTGAAAAAGTGGGTAAAAGATGAAATTAAGCAACGTGATTAGCTTATATATACTTGCATGAACTTTATAGCATAGAGCTGAAGTAGATTGGCTTAATAATGTACTCACTTGGCCACTCCATTTTCTCTCTTAAAAAGCAAAAAAATAAAAAACACACTGCCAAGCATAGCTGTCATCACACCGACAGGAAGCTCTTGTGATGGCAATATAACCCTTGTAATAACGTCGACGACAAGCATTAATACTGCGCCTAACATGGCAGAAATAATCAGGCTAGCTGGATGTGCCGCGCCAACTAACATCCTACTGATGTGCGGAACCATTAATCCAACGAAGCCAATACCTCCGCAAGTGGCAACTAAAGATGAAGTGATCAGTGCGGTAATTATCAGCATGGAAAGCCTTAGAGGTATTACGGCAATACCTTGTGTATGTGCACTTTCGTTGCCTACCATAAGCGAATATAAAGAACGTTGACAACCTATGATAATCACACAACCAACCATAACTATAATAGTAGGGTAAAGAAGATCGTTTAACCCTACATGACTAAAACTGCCCAATGACCAAAACAGGACAGCTTGAATAGCACTGGGGTCACTGAAATACAAAATTAAATTAGCGATGGAAGATAACAAGAATGAAGTAGCAACACCTGCTAATACAAGATTTTCTGTTTGAGCTGTACGTGACATGCACATTACAACTACAACAGCAGTTAATGATCCCAAAAAAGCACAAATGGGAACAGAAAAAAATAAAATTCCTCCAGTAATTGCCATAATTGCGCCTAAAGAAGCGCCTGAGCTAATACCAAATAAATATGGATCAGCTAAAGGGTTACGAGTAACACATTGCAAAACAGCTCCAGATATTGCCAAGCCCGCTCCACATAACATGGCGATAATAATCCGAGGTAAACGCAGCTCGAGAACAATCTTATCATTAAGTATTTGGTTTTCAGATGTGTTACTCAATAGTCCTAACAGCCGTAAAATTGCGCCAAAGGCCTCTTGTATTGTGATCTCAGCACTTCCAAGGCTAATAGCGACTAATGGACAGGAAACCAGCATTAAGAGTAGAGTCGCAGTAACATATCTGGCTTTAAGCAACCCCATATTTAAACTCCTGATGTTCATATGAAATATGAGGAGAGTTAGAAATTGGATGTGGTTTTACTAAGGTATTTACGCCATACACTTGTTTAATTAATTTGGGAGTAACGATTTGCTTCGGAAACCCCATTTTCACGAGTTTTCCATCTTGTAAAAACAACAGTTTGTTGCAAAATTCACTAGCAATATTCAGGTCGTGTAATGTAGTGATCACCGTAATATTTAGAGACTTTATGAGTGACAAAACTTCTAATTGATATTTAATGTCTAGATGGTTGGTGGGTTCATCTAGTAGCAGAATTTCTGGTTGTTGCAGTAAGGCTCTTCCGATCAATAGACGTTGTTTTTCTCCACCAGAAAGTAAATTAAATAAACTGTCTGCCTTATGGATCAACTTCATACGATGTAGCATGCTATCCAAGGTTTTCTTTTCATCATCATGCTCATTGAGCTGCCACCATTTGTGTTTATTGAACAAGCCGGTTGCAAGTAATTGCCTTGTGGTCATAGCAAAGCCTGATGGCGGATGCTGTAATACTACTGCCACTTTTGAGGCAAATTGTTTACGAGAAAAGTGGGTAATATCTTGATTATTAAGTAATACTTTACCTTGATTAGGCATTAAGTATCGATATAAGCAACGAAGTAATGTTGACTTTCCCGCACCATTAGGTCCGAGGATGCCTATGATATCGCCTCGCTCCACATCAAAACTAATTTTGTTAAGTATTTGATGTTGCTGATTTTTGTAACATAGGCTTTTTACTTGCAAATGGATTGTTTGCTTTAAATGAGTTTTCATGAGTTTTCCTGCAGAGGTTAGCAATGGATAGTTGATATGAATCTATTCAAAAAGCGTGATAGCTAAGACTAAGGAAAAACTCCATTCCATTGATGTTGTAGTTATTCAATGACACTATTTTTTCATCAAATATATTGTTGGCTTTTAAGCGCAGCTGCCAGTTGTTTTCAAATAAATAGCCAATACTTATATCGACTTGATTATATGAGTCTAGATACGTGTCAGAGCCAGAATATCGCTTACCTTGGTAGTGATAATTAAATAATAAATCGAACTTATCCCATTGATATCCAATGCTATAGTCCAATTCATTTTCGCTCCGTCCTATTAAATCTTCATTCGAGTTAGAGTCGACAGCATCTAAATAGGTGTAAGATAACTGATGGGAACCGCCCCAAAGTTGGGTACTCAGTGATAGTTCTACTCCGTTAATTTTTGCATCATTTATGTTGGTTGGTTTCCAAACTGGGCTACCTTCAGTTTCTGGAGCCCAAGCGATTAAGTCATGGATATTGTTTTGAAAAAAACTAACATAACCCTGAAGGCTTTTACCTTGATAATTAAAAGTGACTTCATAACTGTTGGATGTTTCTGATACCAAATCTGGATTACCAGAATCAGGCCAGTACAAGTCGTTGAATGTAGGTGCTTTGAATCCTGTGCCAGTGCCTACAGATATGCTCCATTGGTTGTTAATATGATATGCAACACTTAAGTTATGTGATGTTGCACTATCAATATTTTCAACATCATCATGTCGTAATGAGCCTTCAAATAAGAAATTATTCCACGTGTATTGTGCGAGGGCATATCCTCCCCAAACATGTCGTTCATTAACTGAATAATCACCAATTACCTTTTCTTTATACCAGTCAATACCACCAATCAAGCGTAAGTTATCAGAGGCTTTAAGTTGATTTGTCCAGCTTATTTGATCGCGCGAAGTTTCATATATTAAAACGGGAATGTTTGGGTTATCATCGCGGAAATTTGAATTATGCTCTTGTGATTGCCCAATATTAACTTCTGTCGAGTAACTGTTGCCGTTATATTGAGTTCCAATGTTCCACATGTAATTTCGATAATCTGTTTTATTACTACTGCCACTAGAGTATACGTCGTCGTATTCATTGTTACCTTGGTCATAACGTAAGTTCCAATCAACTAACCATTGTTCATTGATTGATTGCTCCCCGTTTATTGCGACACCTATTCGTTTATAACCATCATCATCAGCTTCTTCTGGTGCGCCATCATGAATATCAAAACCGTCACTTTTTTCACCATTGATGGTTACTGCGCTACTTCCTTCACCATGGGAGATACCCGCACCAACTGTGCCACGTAAGTAATTATTGCTTCCCAATTCAGTACTGGTGAACCATTCTCCACTTTCAAGCTTTCGGGTGAAAATTTGAATTACCCCTCCGATCGCATCGCTTCCCCAAATTGAGGCTCTTGGTCCTTTTACTATTTCAATGCGTTTAACATTTTCAGGAGAAATTGAGCCAAAATTTACGCTCCCTAAAGTCGCTGAAGAAATGCGCTGACCATCTACTAATACCAAAACGTGGTTAGAATTAGTTCCTCGCATACTGACGGAAGCATTTTGGCTTGCACCGCCATACCGGGTGACGCTCAATCCTGGAAATTTTTCCAAAACATCTATAACGGATTTTGGGCTTATCGCCTCGATTTCTTCACGTTCAATTGTATTGATTACGGTTAGTTTTGAGTCGACAGAATTATCAAAACGGCTACCTGTCACAGTAATAACCTCGTCGACAGTTGACGGTTGTTCAGGCGCAGCTTTGGCATATGGCTGACACAGAACTAATGTGATTAGAAAAAAAGGTATTTTAAAACTCATTGTATTATTCCTGATAAATTGAGCTTGTGTGGTTAAGTCAATTAAAGAGTTAACTTAATTTTTAACTCTGCATCGCAACACGTTAATGTGAGAAGTCCTTGCCATAACTTATATTGGTCGGTCTCCTGGCTTACAGCTTCAAAAAATACACCTTCCCAGCTTTACGCCAGTGGTTAATTGTATTTCGCTCTGTTTACAGTTGCAGGTACAGCCATGGATTTTCACCATGTTCCCAATTTAATTCCAATATAAATAAATTTATGTAATTAACTATATTTTAATGTTGTTCATTTTTGTGGATTATAGGGTGTGAATAATTTTAAATTGTGACTTTTTTCACGTTATTTGTGCGTTAGCTTTATTAATAATGGTTAATGAAGTTGTTGAACTGCAAGATTTTGGCTTAGAGTTCTGTTTTGTATAGGTTTTTTGGTGTGTGTTTCTGTTTGTGTTTATTCTTTATTTTAATTTTTCACAATCTTTGTCACATTTCGTAATTTATATTTTTTTATTGTTTTCTATAAAAAATCTATTTTAAGCATGGGGTTGTGTTGGTGTTTTTATTATTGTTGATGAAAGTGGAAAAGTGAATTCCATGGGTGGTGGTATATCAAATTTTATTTTTGGTTATGATCATGAATGACTTAATTATTGATATTTAGTCGGCACTTAATTGCCGAAGTAAATTTAAGGTTAATTATGAAAGAATTGAAAAGCATGAATCAAAATCAGGAGCAAGTTGATAATCCTGAACGCCGTGAGTTATTTCGCCGTGCGGCAATTGGAGGTGGTGCTGTACTTGTGGCTGGTCTAGGTGCATATGGTGTAGGGCGCGCTTCTATTCAAGGTTTTAAGACGGATACTTGGCCACAAACCAATGAAGACTTCTTACCAATGGATCAACGGAACGTTCTATGGAACTACACAGCGAGTCGAGAGCAAGCAATCACTCAGCCAGAACGTAACTATCAATTTGGTGTATTAAATAAAAATGATCCTGACTACAGTTTTCAGATTTATCGAAACTCAAAAAAGCTTCCATTTGACAATAATAAGGTGGGTTTTACACAGTTAGATTACGCATTAGCTGATGCCTCTTGGGGAACAGTTTTTGGTCGTGATTTGAAAATGAATGCATTGTGTAAGCCAAATACTCAAATGTATTCATGGGATCAGTCAAGTAAAGTTGATGAGCAATATAAATTTGCTTCGAAAGAGGAAGCTACTGATGCGATAAGAAGTGCTGCGAAACTTTTTGGTGCGGCGAGGGTGGGTATTGCACGTCAAGATAAACGTTGGGACTACGATCCAATAATTAATGTCGATACTACCTCAAAAACTAACCCTAAAGATGAAGTGTTAACTTGGGAAGAGGATTTTCCTTTTAAGCCCAAAACCGTGATCGTTTTAGCTGTACCTATGGATTATGATTCACTTGCTGCAGGCCCTACAAAAACCTCTTCTGCAGCGACCGGTGACGGCTATTCTAAAATGGCATTAATTGCTTCTACTATGGCCGACTTCATTCGTCGTTTAGGGTATCACGCAGTCGCATCAGGTAATGATTTAGGAAACTCAGTGGCCTATGGTATTGCAGCTGGATTAGGCGAAGGAGCGCGTAATGGAGCATTAGTTGTACCAGGGTATGGTCCTCGTATCAGATTGTGCAAGGTGTACACAGATTTTGACTTTGTAGAGTACGGTGAGCCGCATAACTGGGGCATTGAAGAGTTTTGTAAAACATGTATGGAATGCGCTCATAAATGCCCAAGTAAAGCTATCACGATGGCTGATGACACGAGCTTTTACTTTGAAGGTGAACATGCAGAACAACCTGGTTATAGCTGGAGTAATCATGAAGGAATTAAGAAATTCCATAATGATGCTAAACGTTGCTTAGATTACTGGTTTGAATCAAATACTGACTGCTCCGCTTGTATTACTTCATGCACTTTTAATGAGCCTGATTATTGGCATCACTGGATGATTGTGTCTGCTAACCCATTTGTTCCAAGTGTATTGCATGAAGCTATGTCAAAAATGCACCCCGCCTTTGGTTATGGCAAGACCTCAGATGAGTCAGCTGTCAAGAAATTCTGGCAAACAGGTAGAGGAATGCGTGTTAACCCTACTAACCGTAATACATATGGCGCAGTTGGACGTTCATAAGGAGTTAACCATGGAATTATTATTGTTTTTCATATTGGGCATGGTGTTTTCACTAAGTGTGTTGGGAATTGCCTACTTGTCTATAAAAGTACTCATGCCGATTTATGCATGGGGAGGGATCATTGTAGGGGCGCTGATGGTCATATTTGGCTTGGGGTGGTCAGGTTCTTCTTTTCTTGAAGATATCCCACAATCAGGTGCCATGGGGTTAGCAGTGTTTTGTATGCCTGGAATGCTTCTCATCGCTTTTGTGTGGCGCAAATTTGCGCCAAAAAATATCAAGATCTAACAAGGTGACTCAGTGCAGTTCTTGCTGCACTGTCTGAGGAGTTTGTTATGCAATTAACAATACGAGCAGTAATCAAGGGCTTTGCCGTTTTAGGAATTTTTCTTGCCTTTCTAGTCGGTGAATTTGGCGCTCAGCCTAATTATCAAACTTTGATTGAGCAACAATATCCCACCTCCTCAATAACTAAATTAAGTGACAGTGGACAGGGATATGCACGATATGAAATTGGTAATGGAGGACAGGAACCTTTTCTATTGTTAATTGCTGAAACGGAAGGTTATGGCGGCCCAATGGTGGTTGCTACAGAAGTGTTTAAACATAAGGGTAGCTTTAAAACTGGTGAATCGTATCTGCTGCTCGATAAAGAGACACTGTCATACGTTATCAGCTTAGAACAACAATTGTTTTTCAATCAGTTAGAGAATCATCAGTTAAACGATAACTTTCAATTAGGTGACGACCTTGATGGTTACTCTGGTGCAACTATTACGGCTAGAGGCATTAGCTCCGCTATGCGAACAACACTTCATCCAATGGCTATAGAACAAGGACTTGAACAACAATGGCAAGGTGAGTCCTGGCATTTTGGATCCAAAGAAGTACTTTTATTAATACTTGTTGTGGCTGCTATTGCTTCTTGTACAAAGCTAAGTGGAAAACCTGCTAAGTGGCTAAAAAAAGGGTTACCAATTGCAGCGTTATTGATTGTCGGATACTACACGAACTCAGCTGTAAGTATTACTCACTTTTTGAGCTTGCTATTAGGCTACATCCCTAGTCCGCAAGCTCATCCGGCATGGTGGGTCTTAATGGGAGCGATTGTAGGTTGTATTGTGATTATGGGTAGAAATATCTATTGTCATAAATTATGCCCTTTCAGTGCCGTGCAAGGCTTATTAAACACTATCACAGGTCTAAATCTTTCCGTGCCGAGATGGCTAGTAAAGAACTCAAGAACAATCGTTTTATCAATGATTTGGACTGCACTGTGTATCAGCTTAATTTCTCGTAATCCGTCAATATCAGGTTATGAACCATTCTCGATGTTGTTTTCTCTAGAGGGTGTTGGATTGCAATGGTACATCATGCCAATGGCATTATTTGGCGCCATGTTAGTACCAGACTTTTGGTGCAGATTTTTCTGCCCTGTTGGCTTGACTATTAATGAGGCTGTCAAACTCCGACGAAAAGCAACTAAGCATTGGGAACAGCGCATTTCCGTACGCGAGCATATGCATAAAGGAGGTAAACATGAACCCCAACCATAAGGCTAAATCCAAGAAAAAATCCAATGTATTTGTTCAAACATTGGCTATTACCAGCTTGGTATTAATCGGTTTGTTCTTCGTAAACTCCATGGAACGGATTATCGAGCACGGGGTGTTCGAACGTTATATCAGCAACGTCTCTAAGGTGTTATCAGAGTAAACGAGGTAAATGATGAAATATGGTCAAACGAAATACCTGCAGTGTAATCACTGTGAAAAGCCAGTCACTATTCGTCCGCTAGAACAAGTTAACGCTCGAATGGCTACATTGTGGACAGATGGCTATGTTGATAGTCCAATGGTGCCAGAGCAACCGTTAGTCGCCAATTGTGGCCACTGCAATAAACCTGTGTGGTTACCAGAATTGCAAGCATTGACAGCACCTGATGTTACAGATGCTGCTGAGTATAAGAATCTGAATTTAGTGCAATTACAGACTTTACTACAATCTTATGTCCATCAAGCTTCAGAGCATCAATTACATTTAAGAATTAAAATTTGGCAGCGTCATAATCATCGATATCGTAATACGAAACTAACGGATGTTAATTTCGATATTCAGCATTTAGATAACATGGTTAAGTTGCTAGATATCTTAGATATGAATGTTGTTCAGGAACGATTAGTTGCTGTTGAGTTATTCAGACAATTAGGAGAATTCGGTAAAGCGAATAGGTTATTGCATTTTACTCAATCAAGTCTACAGCCTGAAGTCCATTTGTTTATGAAAAAGCTAATAAGTGATAAATCAAAAGCAGTGGCTAAAGTAGAAATAGATAGGTGCGAAGAGTTGGAAGCTAGTTAATTAAATTTGAGGGTGTATGTTTTTAAATAAAAAACAGTGTGCAGCTGCACTTTGTTTGTCTGGGTTATCATCTGTTAGTTTTCATTCAAATGCTGAAGTGTTAGATAGTAAAACAAGTTTTAATCTCGGTTATATTCATGAGTTTAGTTCTCGTTCAGAGGATTCAGGTAAATATTCTTTGCCTATATTTTCTATCGTTAATAAAACAACCACTGATTGGGGTGGTTTTTCTATTGGTGGCCAAATTGATAATTTGTTTCAAGTCGCTGATGATCTTGAAGGTGAACCAGGGAATCAAAGTTTTAAAGCTTTTTCTACTGTAAATTATAACCTAGGAGATAGTGGTTTTAAATTATGGTATGAGAATTTTGCCGTAGGTAGTTTGTCAATGTTTGAAATGACAAACTATTTGGGGGTGACTTATGCCAAAAGTTTTGGTGATTTGAAGACTGCGACGTCAGTGGGTGCTAACTATGTCTTTGGTCACGCTGGCACTGCTAGTAACCAGATTCAAGGCTTCAATAGCATGGCTGCGAAGTTTACGATGAGTTATCCCATTAATGATAAGTTATCACTATCTATGTTATTTGAATCTCATATTAATAGAACCGATGAGTATCGTGATGTATTTAATTATGATGACTTTGGATATAAGCTAAATTTAGGAATGAATTATCATATAACTGATAATTCCATATTAACTATTCAATATGCAGATAGAACATCTTGGGCTGGATATAATGAAGGGGGAGATAGTTTAAGGTTTTATTGGTCATTTGGATTTTAACCCTGCTTTAATTTTATAACTCATACATTATTTGATTTATGCGTGTTTTGAATTCTGCCTGGCTCCAGCCGGGCTTTTTTCGTGGTTTTGTTTTAATTATTTGTTTTATGATCAAATTTATTTATTTATTTTGATCGCCACCTGAAATAATGGTAATAAATGTTTTGTTGGTAATTAAGGTGATTTCGATCTAGTTATTTACTTTGCTTAGCTAATAAGATCCCTTCCGCACTAATTTTGGAAATGATTGTTCCATTGTTAATATTTTAAATTAAACATGCTTAATAATTTTTTTGGGATTTTATAATGCTTGATATATTAAAGAAAGCGACGCCATTACTTTTGTTAGCTCCAATAGCACAAGCAGAAGTGTTAAAACAAAGCACTAGCGTCAGTGTGGGCTGGAATCATGAGATGGGGGATAAATCAGAAGCTTCAAATAAATTTTCACAACCTGTTTTAGCACTTGCACATTTAACACAAGCAGATTGGGGGACGGTTTTTGTTGGTGGTCAAATAGATAACATTGGTCAAATGCAAGATGATGTTAGTGGCAACCCAGGGAGTCAGAGCTTTAAGGCTTACACTACTTTAAACTATAACCTTGGTGATAGTGGTTTTAAATTATGGTATGACGGTTTCGCTGTTGGCAGTCTGGCAATGTTTGAAATGACGAATTACCTTGGTTTAACTTATGCGAAAAGCTTCGGTAAATTGCGCGCTAGTGCCTCATTGGGGGGGAACTATGTATTTGGTCATGCGGGTACTTCAGATAATCAGGTTCAAGGATTTGAGAGCATGGCGTATCGTTTGACTGCAAATTACAGATTTAATAAGCATTGGTCAGCCTTTGCTAAGTTGGATGGCCATTTCAATCGTAGTGATGATTATCAAAATACCTATCGTTATCAAGATAGTGGTAAGTCATTGAATACTGGTGTCAGGTACGACTTTTCAAATGGTCAACGTATTACTCTGAATTATGGATATCGTGATTCTTGGGCAGGTTATAATGAAGGCGGTAACTTCATTCGTCTAAGCTATGGGTACCAATTTTAGCAAATTAATAAGAAGTATTAATTCAATAGCCTTTAGCCAGTTAAATGAGATTGCTTAACTGGCTTCAGTCATGTACCAGAAACTAAACCTAATTAAGTGAAGTTGCTTAATTGTGGGAGGGGAAGATAACTTCAGGCAGATTAACTGCATCTTTGTTTTCTAGCGTATTATTGGAGCTTCACCGAATAGGCCACTTTCTTTGATCATATCTATGAATAACCTCAGCCTTTGGCTATCGTAGGGGTTTTTGGGGTAAATAGCCCATAAAGTGCCTTTTGAACAAGATACATGAGGTAAAATACGCTTTAACTTGCCTTCTTTGACATATTGCTTGCAACTAAACTCAGGTAACCAGCATATACCATTACCTAGTAACATCATCTCAATTGCACAGTCTATCTGATCGATTTTTAGGTTACTGCTAACTTTTATTTCTCTGTCTACACCTTGTTCTTGCCAACGCCATATATCATTTGCTGAGTTAGGGTGCTTGACTAAAATAAGCTTATGATCGAGGAGTTGCTCAGGGGTTTGTGGAACTCCCATTTTTGAAAGGTATTCAGGGCTAGCATAAAATCGTTTTTCAGAGAACGCGATAGCTTCATGTATATAGCCTTTATTATCAATTTGACGTGTATTCAACATCAAATCAATATTAGCCATATTTAAGTCTGGTGCAGCTGAGGTAGAGCTAATTTCTAGCTCTATTTGGGGGTATTTACTCATGAAATTTGAAAGAGGTTCGCGGCAAATTACCCGATTAAACAGGCTCAAAGCAGAAACTCTTAATTTTCCACTGGGTACACTGGACGTTAATTTCATTTTTTCACTTGCTTGATTCCACTCTAACTCGATCTGCTTTGCATGCTTGAGAAACCTTTCACCTTCTAAGGTCAGGCTTAATCTTCGTGTGGAGCGATAGAACAAGCTTACTCCAAGGTACTCTTCGAGAGTTTTAACTCTCCTAGTTACTGTAGAGCGGGGTAATGATAAGTTTTCACCTGCTTCAGTAAAGCTCATTACTCGGCTTATTTCATTTATCAGATTAATATCAGCTATGGAAATTGGGTTCATATACTTTACCTTTACACATTGCAGTAAACAGAATATGACTTAATGTGAATAAACCATTCTATCAATGCGATTCAGTGTAAGCGAATGAAATCTTAACAGTAAGGCTGAAAGTTCTTGCAATGCAATTTTTCACTTATCAAAGCTTTTTAGTTTACGTTTGTAATGATGTCATTTATACAATTTGATCTCAGAATACTAAAAGGAGCTAATTGGAAATAAAATTTATATTAAGAAATCTGCAAATAGACCAAGACTATTGCGCTAAAAACACCGATAATTCACCTAATTTTAAAGATAAGCGCTAATCTGCGCTTAATGAAGCTATTTTGCGGGTGCATGCAATGGAAATTAAAGTTAACTTTCTCGATAACTTAAGGCTTGAAGCTAAGTTTGACGACTTCACAGTGACAGCGGATCAGCCTATCCGTTATAAAGGGGATGGTTCTGCGCCAAGCCCATTTGATTACTTCCTTGCCTCATCTGCATTATGCGCGGCTTATTTCATCAAGGTATATTGTAAAGCCCGTGATATCCCAACAGAAAATATCCGTTTATCGCAAAATAATATCGTTGATCCTGAAGATCGCTATAACCAGATTTTTCAAATTCAAGTGGAATTACCAGAAGGTATTTCTGAGAAAGATCGCTTAGGTATTTTACGCTCTATTGATCGTTGCACCGTGAAGAAAGTGGTGCAAACAGGCCCTGAGTTCAAGGTCGATACCGTCGAGAACTTAGATGCTGATGCCAATGCGATGTTAATGGGGCAACCTGACGGTGATGCGAGCACATATATTCTAGGTAAAGATTTACCGCTAGAGAAAACCATTGAAAACATGACGTCTATGTTGGCCGATCTTGGCATGAAGATAGAAATATCTTCATGGCGAAACATTGTGCCGAATGTCTGGTCACTGCATATCCGTGATTCGGCATCGCCAATGTGCTTTACCAATGGTAAAGGTGCGACCAAAGAAAGCGCACTTTGCTCAGCGTTAGGCGAATTTATTGAGCGTTTAAATAATAACTTTTTCTACAATGACTGGTTCTTTGGTACTGAGATTGCCAATAGTGAATTTGTGCATTATCCAAATGAGAAGTGGTTTGCATTAACGGAAGATGATGCGCTACCTGCAGGGATATTAGATGACTACACGCTAGCCATTTACAACCCTGATGACGAGTTGGCAGGTTCGAATTTAATTGATACTAACTCGGGTAACATTGAACGCGGTATTTGTACGATTCCTTATACTCGACAAAGTGATGGTGAAACGGTTTATTTCCCATCAAATCTGATCGAGAACCTGTTTTTAAGTAATGGCATGAGTGCCGGTAATAATATTGAAGAAGCACAAGTACAGTGCCTCTCTGAAATATTTGAACGGGCAGTAAAAAGACAAATCATTGAGCAAGAAATTGTATTGCCAGATGTACCAACAGAAGTGTTAGCTAAATACCCTGGTATCGTGGCGGGTATTGAAGGATTAGAAGCGCAAGGTTTTCCAGTGGTTGTGAAAGATGCCTCGCTTGGTGGACAATTTCCGGTTATGTGTGTGACCTTGATGAACCCTAAAACCGGCGGTGTGTTTGCTTCATTCGGTGCACACCCGAGTTTTGAAGTTGCCTTAGAGCGCAGCTTAACCGAGCTACTCCAAGGGCGCAGTTTTGAAGGCCTAAATGATGTACCAAAACCTACCTTTAATTCCATGGCCGTTAGTGAGCCAGAAAACTTTGTAGAACACTTTATTGATTCAACTGGTGTTATCTCATGGCGTTTCTTCAGTAGTAATCATGATTATGATTTTGTTGAGTGGGACTTCTCTGGAACCAACCAACAAGAAGCTGAATACCTGTTTGGCATTTTGGCCGAGTTGGGCAAAGAGGTGTATACCGCTAACTTCACTCAGCTGGGTGCTGCAGCATGTCGTATGTTAGTTCCTGACTACTCGGAAGTTTATCCAGTGGAAGACTTAATCTGGGATAACACTAACAAGGCGTTAGATTACCGCGAAGATATTCTTAATTTGCATGCGCTTTCTGATGATGAGCTAGCGGACTTGGTTAATCGTTTAGAAGATTCTCAGCTGGACAATTACACCGACATTCGCACATTGATTGGTATTGCTTTCGACGAGAACACTGTGTGGGGACAACTCACAATCATTGAGCTGAAGATATTGATTTATCTCGCACTAGGAGCCTTAGAAGAAGCTCAAGAACTGGTAGGTGACTTCTTACAGTTTAATGATAATACCGTTGCTCGGAGTTTATTTTTCCAAGCGATGAATGCGGTATTAGAAGTGGCGATTGATGATGAACTGGACATTGAGCACTTTATTCATAACTTCACACGTATGTTTGGCGACGAGGTCATGCAAGGCGTGATCGGTACCATTAATGGCGAAGTGCGCTTCCATGGGTTAACGAAAACTAGCATGGCGCTGGAAGGCATTGAACCACATTTGCGTTTAGTTGAAAGCTATAAAAAACTGCATCAAGCACGTAAACTCACCGCACAAAGTGAGTAGTTGCTTACAGGCAGCATAGCGACAGCGCTTAGCAAAATACTATAAACGGGCAATTAGCCCGTTTTTTTTGGCCTGCATTTTGTATTAATCATACTGAGATTTGTTTGTATTACGGCCTAAGTATTGATTCTGTTGCTTTTATCGTCACTCTTCTTGTCAATAGTCAAAAAGTTGACAATTACAGTTTCTTTGTTTGTAACAATTTGTTAACTTCTTTTGGGCGTAATACAACAATAATAAATAATAAAAAGGGATAGTATGATGAGGACGTCACTTAAGTGGTTATCCGTGGGATTTTTGAGTATTGCCACATTGGGCGGTGCGTTTGCTGCCCACGAATGGTATGCTGAAAAGCCCGTCTTCTTCCGCGTTTTTTTGGACAGGGAACTGGTCAAAATGGCGTTCGATAGCCCAGAAACACTCACATCACTCGGCTTTTTAGAGTCTGTTGGGATCAAAGGTCATAATGCGTATTTGGATGATGCTGACCCCAACAAAGATCAAAAAATGTTTCAGCGTGCTGAACAATTTCGTCAAGGGCTTGAACGCTATGACGATGAACTTCTCGATCAAAATCAGCAGTTTTCCAAGCAAATCGCGCTATACCTACTGGATACGCTAGAAGCTTATGAACCGTTCAAATATCACAATTATCCAGCCAATCAAATGTTTGGTATTCAAAGTGGTTTTCCTAGTTTCATGGAAGCGCAGCATCAAATCAATGATCAACAAGATGCTGAAAACTATCTGTCCCGTTTAAGTGAAATTGAACGTAAATTTGGCCAACATGTACATGGGCTTCAAATACGTGAAAGTAAAGGCATCATACCGCCTAGGTTTGTCATTGATCGTGTACTGGATGAAATGAATGCATTTGTAAGTACGCCAGTGACAGACAATATTTTATATACGTCAATGGATAAAAAATTATCCACTGCTAACGATATTTCAGTCGCTGATAAACAGGCACTGCTTGAGCAGGCCGAGCAAAAAATTGTGTCGTCTGTGTATCCGGCTTACGACTTACTCATTACTTACTTTAACGGGCTGAAATCTAAAGCAGGTAATAATGATGGTTATTGGCATTTGCCTGATGGTGAGCAAGCTTATCAGGTTGCATTGAAATTCTTTACTACCACCGATTATACCGCGGATGAAATCCATCAATTAGGTTTAACCGAAGTTGCTCGTATTCAACAGCAAATGATGGGCTTATTCGAGCAAGAAGGGATTGATATTTCAGCGGGATACTTGCCTGCAATGGCGCAGTACAGCGCTCGCCCAGAGTTTTACTATGAAGACTCCGATGCTGGTCGTGAACAAATTCTTGAAGAATATCAAAGCATACTAGATGAAATAGATCAGGGGTTGGAAACCGCTTTTAATATCCGTCCGAAAGCGGGCATGGAAGTGGTACGCATTCCCGAGTTTAAGGAAAAAACCTCTGCGGGTGCGTATTATCAAGGCCCTTCTATGGATGGCTCTAGACCGGGTAGGTTCTTCGCTAACTTATATGATATCAAAGCAACCCCTAAATACAGTATGCGTACGCTGGCATATCATGAGGGGATCCCAGGCCATCACTTTCAAGTTGCCATTGCAATGGAATTAGAAGATATGCCATTCATGCGACGCTTTGCTCCTTTTACAGCCTATACCGAAGGTTGGGCACTTTATGCAGAGCGTTTAGCTTATGAACAAGGCTTTATGACTGCGCCTGCAGATAATATTGGCCGCTTAGCTGATGAGTTACTTAGGGCGGTGCGTTTAGTTGTTGATACTGGCATACACCATAAGCGCTGGAGTAGAGAACACGCCATTGATTATATGGCTGATAATACTGGCCGTACACAAAGTGATGTTGTCGCTGAAATTGAGCGTTACATCGTTATGCCCGGCCAAGCAACGTCTTATAAAGTGGGGATGATGAAAATTCTAGAGCTAAGAGAGAAAGCCAAGATGGCACTGGGCGATCAATTTCACTTGCCTGACTTTCATGATGCCGTACTTAAAAACGGCGCCATGCCACTAGATATACTGGCGCAGGTGGTGGATGGCTATATTGCTGAAACATTGCAATCTCAAGCCACAGAGCTAGCAGTGACATCGACATCTCCTACTGAAAAGCAGGTGTTGTAGCTAAGCTTGCTGTTTCTTAAGCTTACACTGGCTAAGGTCATATAGTTAAGCTCTAAGTTGAAACCGCTGTTGATGATGAACTCACAACCTTAGTTTCAATTAAGGTTGTGATGAAGATCATGGTGGTAAATAACTAAATACTATCACTAATCAAATATATGAAATATCATATATGTATTATTTCATATGTTTACTTTGCATGTTGTGGTAGAGGTATTGTTACTGCGACATGATTCAGGAGTAGGTTGTGGGAATATTTGAACGTTATTTATCAGTATGGGTTGGGCTTAGCATCCTTGCAGGTGTTGGGTTAGGACTGTTATTTCAAGATGCATTTCAAATCATTGCTGGATTAGAAATTGCCCATGTCAATATTGTTGTTGCCATATTCATATGGGCGATGATCTACCCCATGATGGTGCAAATTGACTTTTCTGCCGTAAAAGATGTGGGTAAAAATCCGCGCGGTTTGATTTTAACCGTCATCATTAACTGGTTAATCAAACCCTTTTCTATGGCGGCACTCGGTTGGTTATTCTTCAATACGTTATTTGTGGACTGGGTCGACCCTGCCTCTGCTCAAGAATATATTGCGGGCATGATATTACTCGGTGTAGCGCCTTGTACCGCAATGGTATTTGTTTGGTCACAAATGACGAAAGGTGACCCAAACTATACGCTTGTTCAGGTAACGGTGAACGATGTCATCATGATTTTTGCCTTTGCACCTATTACCGCTTTTTTATTGGGCGTGACTGATATCCATGTACCTTGGGAAACCTTGTTAACTTCTGTTGGCTTGTATGTGGTGTTGCCGCTGGTGGCTGGAGTCTTGACCCGAAATGCCCTTAATAAGCAAGGTGATGAACAGGCTATGTCGCAATTATTGGCACGCTTAAAGCCTTGGTCAATCATTGGATTGCTAGCAACTGTTGTGTTGCTGTTTGGCTTTCAAGCACAAACCATTGTGACTCAGCCACAAACCATTGGCTTGATTGCTATCCCGTTGGTTATTCAAACCTACGGTATTTTCTTTATTGCGTATTTTGCGGCTAAATTCATGAAGCTAAAGCATAATGTTGCAGGACCTGCAAGTATGATCGGAACGTCGAACTTTTTTGAATTGGCTGTTGCTGTGGCCATTTCTTTATTTGGCTTACATTCCGGTGCCGCATTGGCTACCGTCGTTGGCGTATTGGTTGAAGTACCAGTCATGTTATCGCTAGTGGCTATCGTGAATCGCACTCGTCACTGGTTTGATGGGAACTAAATTGAATAATGAAAGGGGTGAGAGCGTACATTTTAATACACTCAACGCCCCCTTGTTTAAGTTAAAGTAGGCATACTATAAATGTGGGTATTGTGTTCAAATCAGTTTATAGTTATTCATGACTACACCAGATCATGCCAATACACTAGGGAAGTAAAATATGGCGCAGACAGCAGGGAGCAAGCTACCTTTTGGGCTAATTCAAATTCGTATATTAGTGCTAATTGGTATTGTACTGATGTGTGGTTTTATGTTTGCGGATTTACGCGTATTACCTGATAGCTTGCATGGTGTCTATCTTCAGTCCCGATTGTTCGGCCAAGTGCCATTATGTTTGGCGTTAATCGCATACTCCTTCCACTCGAGTTTCCACCGAAATTACAATGTCGCCACGATCAGTGTGACGATTTTGATAAGCTTCGTTAACTTTGCGTTGATCGTCATTTGCTGGCAGCAAGAGCAGGTTATTTTTGCTTACGAAGGCACTTTACTTTATTGCTTTTTTACCATGTTTATCTTGCGGGTAAATTTCAAATACTCATTAATTTATGCAGTAATCGTGTTCATTAGCTTTTGTGTCATGGCATTGAATTTGCCAATCTATGGGATAGAAACCTTCCTCAATGTCGGCTTTGTACTTGCGACTTTCTTTGTCAGTCTTATTGGCGTATATCAAATTGAGCATGGTCAAAAGCAACTGTTATCTTTAAACCAAAAGTTAACCGAACTAAGCCAACGTGATTCATTAACGGGCTTATATAATCGCCGCACTTTTAATATGTTGTTTCAACATGCGATGAAAACCAATCTTCGCTTAGGCAACAGTGTCGCTATTTATCTTATCGATTTAGATCACTTTAAAGGCTACAACGATCACTATGGACATTTGCAAGGGGATAAAGTGATTCAATTGCAGGCCAGCTTATTAAGACGAGTGTTCAAACGGCAATCAGATATCATTGCACGTTATGGCGGGGAAGAGTTCATTGTGGCTGTATTTGATGTTAAACCGCAGGAAGCTCACTCGCTTGCTGAGAACGTGGTTGACTTGTGGCGTGAGACAGCACAACCCCATGCTGAGAATGTGGTTGATTACGTGAGTTGTTCAGTGGGCTACCATATTGTGAATATTACCGATGGCCATCATCAAGATGAGTTGGTCAATAAAGCAGATAATGCACTTTATCAGGCAAAGTCTGCTGGTAGAAATACCTATAGACAATATCAATCGGTCTAAAACATAAATTCTCTAGGCTGGCTTTGGCGCGCTAATCTGTTGTGCTAGTCAAACTCGGTGATGAAGTCATTATCGCTGAGTTTTCATTATTCGTTTTGGTTTCTTCTTTTTCAGCTGTTATTTTGTCATTCACCTTCTACCTGCTTTTGAACAGGCTATATTTCACAAAGTCTATATTGGATATCGCCTGTTTCAGAGCCGTCATAGCAAGTCACTATTGAAATACACTCTTAATAATAAAATATTATCAAATTGAGAATTTATAATAATTTAACTCGATTGATTTGAGCTTGTACACTGTTTGCCATTATCAGTAGAACGACCTTTTTTGAGGTGCATATGAAGTTTTTACATACAATGATTCGAGTGGTAGACCTGCAACAGTCTATTGAGTTTTACACCCAAGTACTGGGTATGACAGAGCTTAGCCGAACTGACAACCATGACTATCGTTACACCTTAGTATTTGTTGGCTATCCTGATCAAGCTGGTGCAGCCACGATTGAGCTGACATATAACTGGGATACCAATGAATATGATATGGGTAATGCTTTTGGTCATTTGGCTTTAGGCGTCACCGATATTTATGCCGCTTGCGAAAAAATCTCAACCTTAGGCGGCAATGTGACGCGCCAGCCAGGCCCAGTAAAAGGTGGCGAAACACATATTGCGTTCATCACCGATCCAGATGGCTATCAAATTGAACTAATTCAATTAGATTAATGACCCAAATTAAGAGAGTAAGCATATGAGCAATATTCTGTTTGAAAAAGTGACATTAGGGCAACACCAGTTAGCCAACCGTATAGTATTACCGCCGATGACTCGCTCACGTGCCAGCCAACCAGGTAATGTGGCTAATGCCATGATGGCCAAATACTATGCACAACGTGCTGAAGCAGGCTTGATTGTATCTGAAGGTACTCAAATTTCTGCAATGGGGCAGGGTTACGCTTGGACGCCAGGTATCTATACCCAGGCACAAATTGATGGTTGGAAACTTACCACTGATGCTGTACATGAAAAGGGCGGCGTTATCTTCGCGCAATTATGGCATGTGGGACGTGTGACTCACCCCGATAATATTGGTGGTCAGCAACCCATTTCCTCTTCTGCTTTGAAAGCAGAAAACGTCAAAGTGTTTATTGACAATGGCACTCAAGAGCCTGGTTTTGTTGATGTAGCCGAGCCGCGTGCAATGAGTAAAGATGATATCAATATGGTGGTTGAGCAATATCGTCAAGCGGCGATTAATGCCATTGAGGCTGGGTTTGATGGAATCGAATTACATGCTGCAAATGGTTACTTAATTAACCAGTTCATCGATTCTGAAGCGAATAAGCGCACTGACGAATATGGTGGCTCTATTGAAAATCGTTTACGCTTTATGAGCGAGGTGGTTGCGGCAATGATTGATGCGATTGGAGCTGATCGAGTCGGTGTACGTTTAGCGCCATTTACATCACTCAATGGCACAGTAGATGCGACGCCTGTAGAGACTTATGTGGCGGCAGGTAAAATGCTTAATCAGCACAAGATTGTCTACTTGCATATAGCTGAAGTTGATTGGGAAGATGCACCTGATACCCCAGAACAGTTCAAAGTTGATTTACGCAACGCATTTGAAGGTGTACTGATTTACGCAGGTAAATATGATGCAGAAAAAGCCTGCACTATGATTGAGCAAGGCTTAGCTGACATGATTGGTTTCGGTCGTCCATTTGTCGCAAATCCTGATTTGCCAAGCCGGATTCAGCATGGCTATCCATTAGCGAAACACGATCCAGCAACGCTGTTTGGCGGTGATGACAAGGGGCTAACCGACTACCCCACATATACCCAAGCGTAAATTCTGGATATAATGAAAAAAGCAATCTCCTTGTGAGGTTGCTTTTTTGTTTGTTCACTTCACCTTATCTTCGTAAAACACCATTAGTAAGAGAGCGGTATGCGTGCATCTGTGTATTTATTATTGGCTACCTTATTGGCCGCAGTAGGCTGGGTTGCCTCAAAAGTAATTGTTGAAACCATGCCAGGCGAGTCGTTTATTGGTTTGCGGTTTTTAGTCGCCTCACTGATTCTACTGCCTTTTTGTTATAAGGCTGTCATCAAATTACGTCTAAAACAGTGGCTGTTTTCGTTAATGGCTGGCGTAGTATTAGGTGTCGGTTTACAGATCTGGATGCATGCGGTCACCATCAGTGACGGCTTATCGGAAGGGGCTTTCATTATGAGCCTAGCCATGCTGATAGCGCCTTTGGTGGCATGGTTGTTATACCAAATTACTCCCAACCGTGCTTTCTGGTTAGCACTGCCTGTGAGTATTGCTGGCATGGCATTACTCACGTTAGCCAATGGTTGGCAATTGGCACCCAGTCAAGGGCTGTTTTTATTATCTTCTGTCACTATGTCATTTCACTTTGTATTGAATAAGCGACTCACAGCGAACATTGCACCTTTAGTGGCTATTTGTGTGCAAATGATGGCAGTTGCAGGGGTGAGCTTGGTGTATGTCAGCATGATTGAGCAAGCCAGTTATAACTGGACTGTTGATCTATTTATGTGGTTTATTGTTTCCACAGTCGCGGCAACGGCAATTCGCTACCTTTTACAAACTATTGGGCAGTCTGGTTGTAAAATTGAAACTGCGGCGTTGATTATGCTGCTTGAGCCCGTGTGGACCATGTTACTCAGTGTTAGTTTCCTTGGTGAACAGGTCGCGACTCAGAAGCTATTCGGTGGTGGCCTGATACTTTTATCTCTGGTGCTATACATTAAAATGTCTAAACGAGAACAGTAAAGGGCGATCAGTAAGCAATTAATCATGCGTTTTATTGTCAGTTTTCACCTCGTGTTTTGCTTAAATAATTATGGACTTTAATGTCCATAATGTTTGGTGTTATTGGTTATTTATTGAAACACACTGTTTTAATAAAATGACCTCATTGATTGAACACCAGCGAATTCATTGAGGAAACTATTATGTCTCACCCAATTATTGATGATTTAAACCAGCGTTATACTGCAAAAAAATATGATGTGACTAAACGTGTGTCTGCTGAAGATATGGCAGTGTTAAAAGAGGCAATTCGCTTATCTGCGTCTTCAATTAACTCTCAACCTTGGAAGTTCATCATTATTGAATCTGATGCCGCTAAACAGCGTTTTCATGACTCGTTTGCCAATATGCATCAGTTTAACCAACCCCATGCAAAAGAAGCATCGCATGTGATTTTGTTTGCGCATAATCCAAACTTTACCAAAGATGATTATCGCAAGGTGGTTGACGTTGAAGTGAGTTCAGGTCACTTACCTGCTGAGATGTATGACAACATGCTTAATGGTGGCTTTACTTTTGCCGAAGCCAATACCGATGAGAATGGTTTTAATGGTCACTGGACTAAAGCACAAACTTACATAGCCTTAGGTAATACTTTACATACTTTAGCGCGTTTAGGCATTGATTCTACTCCTATGGAAGGCGTGGATAAGCAGCTGATTGGTGATATTTTTGGTAAAGAATTAGCAGGTTACGAATGTGATTTTGCGCTTGCTATCGGTTATCACAAAGATGCAGAAGATTATAATCATGGCTTACCTAAATCTCGCCTGCCAGAGCAAGATGTGATTACCGTACTTTAGCTTAACCGAGTAGCAGCACCTTCGTGGCTACAAATAAGTTTATATTGAAGCGAGTTAGAATATTTTCTAGCTCGCTTTTTTGGTCTATATGCTGGGTTACCTTGCTGAATCACGTACATTAGAATGTTATGATTGCAGCATTATTTAGGCCAAAATGGCACTACAGATTAGGATTGAAGATGAATTTTGACGATAAAGTCATTAGTGATTTAACCGAGTTATCCACTTTTATTCGCATGATTGAGTCTGGCACACTTGGACTTGAAGGTGTTGCTGGTATTGGCTTAGCAACCAGTAATGCCGATGGTCGACACTTTGTGGCAGTGTTTGGTGATAACCATAAGTTACTGCTGGGTCGTTGGGTTACCAAAGACGTGTTTGAAAATGGCAAAGAGATTGTTGAAAAGGGTGTACAGCAACAATAACTGACGCTGATACTTTCATGCATTTATGCGTCTTTAATTTTCTGCTTAAGCAGCGTCCGATGTTTATCAGAAACTGCTTAAGCAAGTTTTATTATTCAAATATTACCGCTTTCACCTACTCATGTTGACTGGGTTGCCCAGATACCATCGCCAAAGCTTCATAAAGGTGCTTAATTTCTAATTGAGCAGGCAGCTGCACGCCACGTGGCAGTTTCGGACCATACACTTTATTGAAAGGTGTGCCGTGACCTTGTTGACTGATTAAATAGTTTTCCACTACTGGGTTGGGGTTTGTTAAATCACCGCGCATAAGAATAATGTTGTCTGCAGCAAGGGTATTTACTACAGGTTCTCGGTGCCACACATTGGCTTTATTGGCACGGCAAGGCAGGCACCAATCAGCTTGAATATCGACAACGACAGTATGTCCTTGATTCACTAGTCTACTTATTTCTTGCGGCGCGAGTGGTTCCCATTGCTGGAATAAATACGCATCATAGTTTTCGCCATTTTTGATAAATGCCACTATTGAGGCCATGCAAACGGCGAAAAAACCTAACATCACAATGACGCTCATGGGGATTTTTTTGCCTTTGGCTTTGGCAATCAGTAATCCAGCAATCGCAATGAATAAAAGAATCAATAAAAGGGTAGGAACAAAGGTCATCCTAGGCTCATCAGTTATATCTGTAATGCGTGATACATTAGCATAAAAAGATAGAACGAAATGAAAATATTAGTGCTGTTCAAATCACTTGCTAACCGTTAGCATTGCCACAAAAAGCAAGGATTTTTATGAGTTTTAGTGTTTGGTTAGGGTTACTGGCAATCTGTTGTTTGGGTGCAATGTCACCAGGGCCAAGTTTGGCCATGGTAATTAGGCATACGGTCAATGGCAGCCGTCTACATGGTATCGTGTGTGCTTGGGCGCACGCTATGGGAATTGGTTTTTACGCGTTGATCACTTTATTGGGCTTAGCGGTTGTATTGAAAAACTCGCCTTTAGTGTTTAATGCAATAGCGCTAGTGGGGGCGCTATATTTGGCTTGGATGGGGATAAATGCATTAAAATCCAGTGGTGCTTCTACCCTAGATACCGATGAAAAAGCCAATAAAACCAGCTTACTTCAATCAGCAAGAGATGGCATTGCAATCTCACTATTTAACCCAAAAATCCTGTTGTTTTTTCTTGCGCTTTTTTCTCAGTTTGTCGCCGCATCGGCGACGCAGTTTGGCCAGGCTTTGATTGTGTTTACACCATTATTGATTGATGGTCTGTGGTACACCTTAATTGCGCTAGTTTTGTCACAACCTATGATTTTACAGAAGCTAAAAGCAAAATCGGCTCTGATTGATAAAGCCTCTGGGGTGATTTTGATTTTACTAGCATTACGGGTGATCTATAGCATGTTGGTGGCTTCACCTATTTAGTTTACATCCATTCCACTTCCATTTTGGTGATATAAAAAGGGTGTAAACTAGATGCAGCAATAAAAAACGGTCCCATATGAGGACCATTTTTGTATGTTAAATTCAATGCTAATGTGCTTTATTGCCAATCAGTATTGAGTCAAACCACAGACTATTCTGCTTTAAATGTTTCAACACCATTGTTAGTTGACGTTTCTTCACGCGGAGTTCCCGGTGGGAACTTGATATGGTCTTCTAAATTCTCATTGAGCATTTCTTTATACTCATTAGAGAACCATTCAAGTGCATTTTGTTTTTCAGCTGCAAGATCAGATGATTTAACCGCGGCTTCAAAAGCATTGAAACGCGCAGCAGCATAGCGTAAACCTGTGCCTACTTTGCCTAAGTCATTTTCTTGCTGACTAAGTTGATTGGCCAATGCGATAAACTGATCAGCAACTTGATAAATGGTTAGCTCTTTTTTCTCTTCTGACATGGTGTGACTCATTTGTGTTTACTTAAATTAGCAATGAGTGTACCTATTTTGAAAACAGAATACAGCGACCTATTTAACTATTTGGATCAGAATCTGTAATTACCTGACCATTTCTCGAATCATAATAAATCGATAATGTCGCAAGCGGGTTATAAAAGTATCGACACTGATCTGGGCTGATATAGGTTGCGCGATAGGTTGATACCTCAGGATCGCTGTTGGTTGAAATGCTTGGAGCATCTTGCAATATAGTACGCCAGACTGACATACAATCATTGGTATTGTTTAATCGTGGCGACGACTCAAAAGGGGGATAATTTTGTGCAGGATAGCCCCATTGGTTTATATCGAGTTGTCCATCACTGCCAGCATTTTGATATATTTGCACATTATCCGCAGGACCTGAATTACCTAAGCTAGCCCATTTTATATTAGCTAGTTTTATGCCACTGGCAAACGCGCCGCCAGTTCCTTTTACTGTAGCGACTTCGGCATCTTGGCTAACATTGATAAACTTAGGTAAAGCAATCACGGCTATAATGGCAAGAATTGTCACCACGACTACTAATTCAATCAGCGTAAAACCAGCGTTATTTTTAAGTATCATGTGCTTTTGTGTCCCAGTTACCTATATCAAGCTTATGAAAGTTTCAGTAGGTTTGCGAGTTAAACTATTGGTTATTAATAACTAAATTGATTAACAAAATAAACAAAAAGGTGTTTTTAAATGAAATGTTGGCAAGACTTAATTCAGCAGCAACGTACACTCAGCTACTTTAAGCAGTTGGAACAGAATGTAGCACAATGTCGTCAAGCGGGCGTGAATGTCTTTCCTGATGAGCAAGATGTGTTTAATGCCTTTGAATTGACACCTTTTGCGAAAGTAAAAGTCGTGATTTTAGGACAAGACCCATACCATGGTTTGGGGCAAGCTCACGGGTTATGTTTTTCGGTGAATAAAGGCGTTAAGTTACCGCCATCCTTGGTCAATATTTATAAAGAACTAAGTGATGATATTGAGGGGTTTGTTACTCCCGAACACGGTAACTTATCATCTTGGGCTACGCAAGGTGTGCTGTTGCTTAATACTGTACTGACAGTCGAAGAGGGCAAAGCACACTCCCATGCAAAATTAGGCTGGGAGCAATTCACTGACAGTGTGCTACAGAGTTTAAATAGTGTGAATGAACCGATCATTTTTGTTTTCTGGGGTAACCATGCGATCAAAAAAGGTAAGCTAATTGATCAAGCTAAACATATTGTGTTGCAAGGCCCTCATCCGTCACCGTTATCTGCCTATCGAGGCTTCTTTGGTTGTGGTCACTTTTCTATGATAAATACGCATTTACAACAATTAGGACATCAACCGATCAATTGGCAGGTGTAACACAGCGGCGATTAGCCTTTATACAAGCTTGAGGTGAACGACTAAGTTAACCCCATAAAAAAACGGCACCCTAGGTGCCGTTTAGATTGATATTTCTATTTGGTTTAGTTGCTGCGTTTTACAGCCAATTTCGCGAGTGAAATCAAGGCCGTTTTATAATCACTGTCAGAAATAACTGCCAATGCGTCAATGGCTTTTTGCGCTTCTTGATCGGCTTTTTGCTCGGTATATTTCAGTGCGCCTGAATCATGTAGTGCTTTAACGATTTCATCAATGGCTTGCGTACCATCGCCTTTTTCGATCGCTTCTCTTATTAGCACTTTGGCTGAATCGCTACCGTGTTTCATAGCATAAATCAGTGGCAGAGTAGGCTTACCTTCTGCAAGATCATCACCGATGTTTTTACCTAGCTCGTCACTGTCTGCAGTGTAATCAAGTAAATCATCAGTAAGCTGGAAAGCGGTACCTAAGTATTTACCATAATCACCAAGTGCTTGCTGTACCTCAGCTGAAGATTGATTGATGACACCGGCAAGTAATGTCGCAGCTTCAAACAGCTTAGCGGTTTTACAATAAATCACGCGCATATAGCTTTCTTCTGTGGTGTCAGGGTCATTACAATTCATTAATTGTAATACTTCACCTTCTGCTAATACATTGGTTGCGTCAGCTAACACATTTAAAATGCGCATGCTGTCTAATTCGGTCATCATTTGAAATGAACGTGTATAGAGGAAATCTCCCACTAGTACGCTTGCACCATTACCAAACATGGCATTGGCAGTTTCTCTACCGCGTCTTAGGGTCGACTCGTCAACAACGTCATCGTGCAGTAATGAGGCTGTGTGGATAAATTCAATGATCGCAGCAAGCTTGATATGTTTTTCGCCTTGATAGTCTATCGCTCCTGCAGCCAATACCGACAGTAAAGGACGCAGACGTTTACCACCGGCGTTAATGATGTAAAAGCCTAATTGATTAATTAAGGCTACATCTGATTCAAGCTGTTTATAGATGAGCTGATTAACTGCTTGCATATCAGTGTCAGCCAGCTGACGAATGGCGTTTAAATCCATAATAGTCTCTAATTGCGGGTAGGTTGTTTCCCACCTCATTAATGTACGTACAAATCAAAAAGTGAATTATATAAGAAAACTGTCAATTACTTCAAAGGTACTCAGTGACAATTGTGCGTGATTTGCATAAAATGACCTCAATTAATCGGGTTGGCATTATGCTTATTCTGCAAGAGCGACAAGTCAGTAATATGATGGTTTGTTTAATTACTTTTTCAAACTTAAGTAATCAATGATCTTACATAAAAATTGGATGTAGCGCAGCACTAGTACAGCAAACTGTGTGGTATTCAGATCTTTTTTTATTGAATACAATTTATCTCTTGCCAGATATGAATTCTTCGCGTAGAATCCGCGCCCATTGTCATTAAAAGTTTTATAGCACCTAATGCCATCAAATATGGAATAGAGTGTTAGTCATTTGGAGTAAAATAGCTATGTACGCTGTTTTTCAAAGTGGCGGAAAGCAACATCGTGTTGCTGAAGGTCATACAGTACGTCTAGAAAAAATCGAAGTTGCCACTGGTGAAACAATTGAGTTTGACCAAGTACTATTAGTTGCTGACGGTGAGAATGTTCACGTTGGTGCACCATTAGTAGAAGGTGGTAAAGTTGTTGCTGAAGTGGTTAGCCACGGTCGCGGTGAGAAAGTAACTATTCAAAAGTTCAACCGTCGTAAGCATCACGAAAAGAAAATGGGCCACCGTCAGTGGTTCACTGAAGTTAAAATCACTGCTATCAGCGCATAATTTAGGAGTCTAACTCATGGCACATAAAAAAGCTGGCGGTTCTACTCGTAACGGCCGCGATTCAGAAAGCAAACGTCTTGGTGTTAAGCGTTTCGGTGGCGAATCAGTTTTAGCTGGTAACATCATCGTTCGTCAACGTGGTACTAAATTCCACGCTGGTGTAAACGTAGGTATTGGTCGTGACCATACTCTGTTTGCACTTACAGACGGTAAAGTGAAATTTGAAGTTAAAGGTCCTAATAACCGTAAGTTTATTAGCATCGAAGCTTAATTTTTTACTAAGCAAGTTTTAAAAAGCCCCACCTTTATGGTGGGGTTTTTGTGTTTTTTATTGGAGCATTTCATCCCTTTAGCGTTGTTTTTGCTGAGTGATGAATATGAACCCTAATGTTGTTTAACTTTGGCGCTTGTCTGCAAAACTCTGACAATTCGAGTTATAATGACAGATTAAGTGTGCGTCAGGAGTCAGTATGAAGTTTGTTGATGAAGCAAAGATCAAAGTCGAAGCGGGTGATGGTGGCAGTGGCTGCGTAAGCTTCCGTCGTGAAAAGTACGTTCCCGATGGTGGTCCTGACGGCGGTGATGGTGGCGATGGTGGCAATGTCTATCTACAAGCCAATGAAAACCTAAATACACTAATCGACTATCGCTTTACACGATTTCATGCTGCTGAGCGTGGTACAAATGGCCGCGGCCGTGACTGTACTGGTGCTGCTGGCAAAGATTTGATCTTGCAAGTGCCTGTTGGTACACGTGCTGTAGATTTTGAGACTGAAGAAGGCTTAGGTGATTTAACCAGTCACGGTCAAAAGCTATTGGTTGCTAAAGGTGGTTACCATGGTTTAGGTAATACACGCTTTAAAAGCAGTACCAACCGTGCACCACGTCAAAAAACATTAGGTACGCCTGGTGAAGTTCGCGAAATCAAGCTTGAGCTACTGTTGCTCGCTGATGTCGGCTTGCTTGGGTTACCCAATGCAGGAAAATCAACTTTTATCCGCGCCGTGTCTCGTGCCACTCCGAAAGTTGCTGATTATCCTTTTACCACGCTTGTGCCGAATCTAGGTGTGGTTAACCCGCGTCCGGGCCAAAGCTTCGTCATTGCAGATATTCCTGGTCTGATTGAAGGTGCTGCCGATGGTGCTGGTCTTGGTATTCGTTTTTTGAAGCACTTAGAGCGTTGTCGAGTACTGCTGCATATTATTGATATTGAACCTATTGATGGCACAGACCCTGTTGAATCTGCTAAAGCGATTTTAGGTGAATTAGAGAAATACTCACCAAAACTAGCTTCTAAGCCACGCTGGTTAGTGTTTAACAAAACTGATTTAGTACTTGAAGAAGAGCTACAGCAGAAAATAGACCACATTGTATCTGAGCTAGACTGGCAAGGTGATGTCTATACCATGTCAGCGTATAATCGCGCTGGTACAGATGAGCTAGCAACTAAGATGCTTGATTTCATTGAAAGTCTACCTGATGAAGTTGAAGCTGAAGTGGCCGATGAAGATGTCGAGTTCAAGTGGGACAATTATCACCAGTCTCAAGAAGAAGTTAGCCAAGATTTTGATGATGACTGGGATGATGACTTCGATGATGATGACTATGATGTTGAAGTGATTTACCAACGATAGAATCCGTATCAATTTATTAGGTAAGCCGTGTACGCAGAAAGTCAAAACGATATTACCCGTCTCGTTGTGCAGTGTGCGCAACTACTCCTCGCTTATGGCGCTGAATCTGATCTTGTAGAAGAGATCAGCCAGCGCCTTGGCAAAGCGCTTGGTTTAGCCAGTGTTGAACTCTCTATTTCCTCCAATGCATTAGTGCTAACTAGCTTAGTACATGGTCGCTGTATCACTACAACACGTCGTATTAGAGCTCATGGCATTAATATGATGGTGGTATGTGAGTTGCAAAGAATATGTTTATTAACCGAAAAAGGCATTTACAGCGCGAACGAGGTAAGACGCCGTCTTGCTCGCATTGAACCTCGAACTTATCCTGCTAAGTTTGTTATCCCCATGATTGGCTTATCTTGTGCGAGTTTTTGTCACCTGTTTGGTGGTGATCTCATGGCATGTTTAATCACATTTTTTGCCGCCGCAGCGGGAATGTCTGTCAGGCTTTTCCTAGCCAGTAAGCACTATAACTTGCTAGTGAACTTTGCCATTACCGCATTTTGTATCAATGTCGTCGCCCAAGTCGGCTATGTGTGGCCTGTCACTGAGACTCCACAAACGGCTATGGCGGCTAGTGTGTTGTTATTAGTCCCAGGCTTCCCCTTAATTAATGCTATTTCAGATATGGTAAAAGGCCATATGAATGTGGGAATTTCGCGTTGGGGTACTGCAAGCTTACTGACACTGGCCTCAGTTATCGGTATTACTATTGCAATGCAGTTAGGAGGCATTTTTTAGGATGTCATTAATCTTAACCTTACTACATGATGCATTTTTTGCAGCGATCCCAGCGATCGGCTTTGCTATGGTATTCAATGTACCAAAACGATTTTTACCTTATTGTGCCATTGCTGCTTCACTCGGTTATAGCTCACGCAGTTTAATGATGCATTTTGATATGCCTATTGAGTGGGCGACATTTGTCGCTGCTGCCTTGGTTGGCTTTACTACTATCCGTTTTGCTAAAAAGCATTTAGCGCCACCATTGATGTATGCTGTCGCTGCGATTATTCCCATGGTGCCAGGTACGTATGCGTTCAATACTGTTATTGCATTAATCCACTTAACGGCTGCCAATGCTATTAACCCTGAGCTTACAGCTGAAGTGATGCTCAATGGACTTAAAACGGTTTTTATTCTAGGTGCGCTTGCCGTAGGGCTGGCACTACCCAGTCTATTATTTTATCGAGATAAACCTGTAATCTAACAAAAGGAATCGTAATGCGCATTGCAATGATTGCCGCTATGGCAAACAACCGAGTGATTGGTAAAGATAATAAAATGCCTTGGCATTTACCTGAAGATTTGCGCCACTTTAAAGCCATGACTTTGGCTAAACCTGTGATTATGGGTAGAAAAACCTATGAGTCTATTGGACGCCCATTGCCAGGGAGACATAACATTGTGATCACTCGTCAAGCAGGTTATCAAATTGATGGCGTGACGGTTGTTGACTCTATTGAAGCTGCTTTTGCATTAACTCAAGATGTAGAAGAAGTGGTGATTATTGGTGGCGGTCAGTTATACGCAGAATTACTCCCACGAGCAGACATTTTATATTTAACCCATATTGAACTAGATGTTGAAGGCGACACACACTTTCCTGACTGGGATGATGGTAGTTGGTTAATTAGCTCCTCTAAATCTGAAACAAATGATAAAGGAATGCAATATACATTTAACACTTATGCAAAAAAGTGTTAAATTGTTCAGGTGGTACCCTGATGAAAATACGCTCACTAATAAGTGTATAAAAATATAAAATACAAAAATAAAGGAGTGTCGGATGCGTTTATTGCCTGTAGCGGTTGCTGCATTGTTAGTTGCATCTTCTGTGTCAACCCCTGTAGTCGCTAATACCGATCAATTGGTCGCAAATATTTGTGACTATGTAAAGTCTGATGATAAGAACCGATTGCGTAAAAAGCTTAAAGAAAGCAGAGTTAAGTTACGTAACATCTATGATGGTGTGTCTTGTGATGGCGGCAGTTTATTGCGTACCGCCTACAATTCGAATGCCGTAACAGTTGGTGAGTTTATTGCGAAGCGTTTGTCTTCAAAAGAGCTAACCGCGCCAGAGCCAGATGGTCAAACCATTTTAGATTGGGCTAATGCTAATGGTCACGGTGGAAGTAGTATTACTGCAGCCATCAATGATCGAATTGGTGGTTAACTCAAAAAGGCTAATAAAAAATGTCGGTTAATACCGGCATTTTTTTTGGCTTTTATTTCATCAAAGTATTCTATTTCTCTGCTAAATTGGATTTCTTATAGTAGGCTTGCAATTCTGATTAGTTATCGTGATAAATGTAATTTATTTGATGTATCTTCATGAGAGGATGTGGGATTTAGATAGTTGAAAAGATAAGGGAAAAAACTGTTTGAAAGTAGATAGTTTAACGCCAATTGTTTACCTATTTACACTATAGATCTAGACTAGTTGATAGCTCACAATGTTCATGACTTTAAACCTGAGCTTCGATCCCCTTCTGACAGAATTGCTTGAAATTTAAAAAGGGCCTAAATAGGCCCTTTTTATTCGAGTGAATGCACTCTGCTAGACTTTAAACTCTTTAACTGAACTTTGTAACTCTTCTGCTAGCATCGCAACTTGATGACTTGAATCAGCAGTTTGGTCTGCACCAGTTGAGGTTTCTTCTGCAATGGCAGCAATATGTTCAAGCTTCTCAGACACTTGCTGGCTCACAAGGTTCTGTTCTTGTGCTGCTTGGGCAATATGCGTTCCTGAATCGTAAGCTTGATGCACTGAGTTACTGATCGTTTCAAGAGCTTGGTTAGCTTGTTCTGTTTTCTCTACACAGCTATTGGCTTGTGAACGCCCAAGCTCCATAACCGCAACAGCTTCTTGCGTACCTTGTTGTAACACCTCAATCATCTGCTGAATTTCACGAGTAGAGTCTTGTGTGCGTGAAGCGAGTGAGCGAACTTCATCTGCTACGACTGCAAAGCCGCGTCCTTGCTCACCAGCTCGGGCAGCCTCAATCGCTGCATTAAGAGCCAGCAAGTTAGTTTGCTCTGCAATACCGCGGATAACGTCCAAGATAGAGCCAATTGAAGCGCTGTCTGCATGGACCTTATTAATCACGTTACCCGCTTTAGTCACTTCATCAGCCAGTGACAGAATGGTTTGCTTGTTTTCATTTGCAAGTGCATGCATGTGTTGGCTTTCTTCATCAGCTTGTTTTATTTGAGCTAGGGCTGAGTCAGCACTCATGGAAACTTGTTGTGCACTAGAGCTCAGCTCTGTTGTCGCAGTTGCTACCTGGTCAACTTGGCTCTTTTGTTCTTGAATACCTGTGGTTGTTTGAGCGGTAATTGCAGAGGTTTGCTCCGAAGCGGCTGCAAGTTGTGTTGAACGATCCAAAATACCCGTGATTAAGCTTCGTAGGCTGTCTACGAGTCGGTTACAGTTTCCTGCAAGTTCTGCAAACTCATCATGGCCGGTGTCATCAAGTTTGTGAGTTAAGTCGCCTGAAGCCAGTACATTTAATGCTTGATTTACTTGCGCTAAAGAACGTGTAAGTGGCTTAACCACAATGTAACTAATACCTGCAGCAACACCGATGGCGATGAATACCACAAACCAAGTCTTAACAACGGCTGAGTCAATGATTTCGATGGCATGTGAGCTAATATCATTAGCGTAACCATCAATTGCATTTGATAATGCTCGCATATTGTCATTTACGTTAGCTGCAGATTGGTTATTTTGCGCAAGCAGGGTTTTCGCAGATTGGGTATGGTTTAGCTGCTGTTTTTTTAGTGCGATTAAGGATTGGTTGCCTGAGAGTAATTGGAATACTTTATCGGTTTCAGCATTTAAGTCGTCAAGCATGTCATTGTCTACAATACCTTGACCTTGCAAGTTGATGTGTTGCAGCTTGCTTTTAGACTCACTGACCATGTAATCAAGTTCTTTGCTGATCACTTCAAACTTTCTAACATCATCAGCGGCTACTAAATCATATACAGTGGTAATCAAAGTGATAAAAGTATTATCTACCACGCCTGCGGAGGCAGCGATTGCTTGCTCAGTGACATCCTCACTCATTTCCAGATCAATGAAATCGAGTAAGATTGAAGAAGCATCGTCTGCGGCATCTTCTAGATCGCCACGTAAACTAATCAGCTTTTCTTGTTTGCTAAGTGCTTGCTCTTTCTCGTTGAGTAAAGCGGTAACACTGTTTTGAAATTGACTATAACTGCCTTTGAGATTGGTGAGTGGTCGAGACAAATTTTCTTCTGATTGAATCAGTGAAGTTAAGCTGTTGAGGCTATTGTTAAAGCTGCTATCTAAGCTTGCTACTTTACTTTCAATAACAGGAATTTCAGCAGACTTCAGGCTGTAATAGCCAATCAAGGTTTCGATTGTTTGTGAGCTTAAATTGTTGCTTAACTCTTGAGTATTTTCTAATGCTGGTAGAGTGATTTGCTGAAGTGTCGTTGCACCTTGCTTAATATCATCGTTACTAATGAGGGTAACAATACCAAAAATCACAAGCAGTAAAGTGACAATTGAAAAACCGCCAATTACTCTTGTCGCCACGTTTATTTTCATAGAGTGCTCCGACTTTTTTATTCTTTGTGACAAATTTACGAGTGGTAATTGTTCTCAGGCAACTATTCGCAAATTCATTATTAATTAGCTATCGGCTGTAGCAGGCTTTAGTTTAACGCTAAATTAACTTTTTTTGGGTAATTTTTTCATTATTTTCAACATGAAAAAGAGTCATATCGTTTCCCCAACAGCATCCGGTATCAATTGCATGTAGGTTTGATTTGTTAGTGTGACCCATCAGCGCAGCCCAGTGGCCAAAAACTACTTGGTGATCTTTAGGTAGGTTTGAGTCAAATTCGAACCAAGGTTTTAAAGTTTGCTTATCAGCCTCTGAAGGCGGCGCTTTACATGAAAAATCCAGCGAGCCATCTAACATTAAAAAGCGCATGCGTGTCAGTGCATTAATGCAATACCTTAATCTTGTGATGCCAGTCGCTTGGGGTTGCCACTGCTCTGCAGTATCTGTATACATTTGGCTTATCAAAGCTTCAAGGTAGTCATCTTGCTGCAATGCTTGGCTAACGGCATTAGCCTCTGAGGTTAAAGTCGCTAAATCCCACTGTGGTGGCACCCCTGCATGGGTCATAATGAGTTTATGCTCAGGTAAGTATTGCATTAATGGCTGCTGTCTCAGCCAATAAATAAGTGATTCGATATCCGGTGCATTGAGCAGTTCACTTAAGTGATCTTTCGGGTTGGGGCGTTTAATCTTCCCATGTAAAGCTAAGAGGTGGAGGTCATGGTTACCTAAAACTATTTTGCCACTAGCTCCCAAGTCTTGAAAAAACCGTAATGTTGCCAGAGAGTCAGGCCCGCGAGCAACGAGATCACCCACAGCCCATAGCTCATCTTTAGAGGGGTTGAAGTTCACTTCAGCTAATAAAAGTTGTAGCTCTTTAAAACAACCTTGAATATCACCGACACAATAATGAGCCATAAGTTATTGAATAACTCCTGGTGCTTCTAGACGAAATAGCGGAATAGATGCTTTAAAAGGTTGGCCAGTTTCATCGACAACCATGCCATAGGAGCCTTCCATAAAGCCAATAGGTGTTTCCATGACTGTACCACTTGAATATTGGTAAGCAGTATTTGGCGAAATTGTTGGCGTTTCACCTACAACACCGGGCCCTTTGACTTCACTTTTATCGCCATTGGCATTGGTGATGATCCAGTGGCGATCTTTTAGGGTTACGGCTTGATCGCCAAGGTTGATAATGGTGATGGTATAGCTAAATAGAAATTTATTATCTGCTTTATCTGACTGTTGTTCTAAAAATTCTGTTTCGACTTTTACTGAAATTTTTGCATCCACTTTAATTCGTTTCCATGTGGTTATTTGCCAGCTTCTCTCTAAATTGATTTGAATTAATTGGCTTAATGAGTACTGATAATGAGGATATAGCGGATAAACAAAAGGGGCAAGTCATGCCCCTTTAGTTGATTAGATTTGCGCTTGTTTTTTACACAATAAATTTGCCATGGCAACATACTGCGGCACTGAAATTTGCTCTGGCCTTAAACTAGAGTCAATGTCGAGTGAAGCAAAGTCTTCGTCACTGAGTAACGTTTTCAAATTGTTGCGAAGTGTTTTACGACGCATATTAAATGCAGTAGTACATAAGTGACGTAGCACTTCTACATCATCACATGGCCAAGGCTTTTCCTCATAAGGCAATAAACGTACGACTGCTGAGTCAACCTTTGGTGGAGGGGCAAATGCCGTTGGCGGTACTTCAAGCACAGGTACCACTTGGCAATAGTATTGTGCCATCACGGTTAACTTACCGTAAGCTTTAGTGCCAGGGTTGGCTGACAATCTTAATACTACTTCTTTTTGTAGCATAAAGTGCATTGTGGCAATGTCTTTAGCAAACTCAAACAGGTGGAACATGAGTGGTGTTGAAATGTTGTATGGCAAGTTGCCAAACACTTTCATTTTCTTACCATCTTGTCTGAGCTGAGAGAAGTCAAACTGCATCGCGTCACCTTGGTGAATGCGCAGTTTATCTTTTAAGAATGGGTGAGATTCTAAGCGTTCAACCAGATCTCTATCTAGCTCGACTACTGTCAATTGATCAATAGATTCAGCTACTGGCTCGGTTAGCGCACCAAGGCCTGGGCCGATTTCAACCATCACATGATCGTTATCAGGTGCAATGGCACCCACGATACGGCTGATAATACTTTCGTTAGTTAAGAAGTTTTGGCCAAAACGCTTTCTGGCTGTATGACCTAAATGAACTTTATTACTCATGAAATTTGCTACTTAATATTGGATGCCAATTCGATGGCCTTATTTAATGCACAGGTGAAACTGCCACAATCGGCTTCTCCTGTACCGGCTAACTCAAGTGCCGTTCCATGGTCTACAGAAGTACGTATATAGGGTAAGCCTAGGGTAATGTTGACTGATTTACCAAAACCTATTGATTTTAACACAGGTAAGCCTTGATCGTGATACATAGCGAGTACTACATCGGCTTGCTCTAGGTATTTAGGTTGAAATAATGTGTCTGCAGGTAATGGCCCTATGATATCCATTCCCTGCTCACGTAATTCATTTAGCGCTGGAATGATTACATCAATCTCTTCGCGGCCTAGGTGCCCATCTTCACCTGCATGTGGGTTTAAGCCACACACGAATATTTTTGGCGAACCTAAACCAAATTTACTGACAAGTTCACGGTGTAAAATTCCAATAATATGATGTAACCGTTCATTGGTTATGGCTTTAGAGACATACGCCAACGGAATATGGGTGGTCATCAGTGCGACTTGCAGCCCAGGAGTGGCTAACATCATTACCACATCAGAACAGTTTGCTTGAACCGCAAAAAATTCGGTGTGGCCACTAAAAGGGATCCCTGCCTGATTGATGATACCTTTGTGAACAGGCCCAGTGACAACCGCATCAAACTCATTGGACATGTTTTTTTCACCGGCGTAACGCAGGGTGTCTACAACATAGTCACTGTTCGCTTCGTTTAATGTGCCACATTTAGCTTCTTCCGCTAGAGTGAATGGCACAATGGTCAAGGTACCTGCTTCTTGCGCTCTAGGCGCTTGAGTTGGTTGATAAGGGCGAAGCTGTAAAGGCAGTCCGAGCATTTTGGCACGAGTGGTCAATAATTGCGGATCAGCACAAACAACTAACTCAGCAGGCCATGCCTGCTGAGCAAGTTTAATCACTAAATCTGGGCCAATGCCCGCCGGTTCACCCGGCGTAATTGCTATTCGTTTTGTCAAGGTTATCCTCGTGAGCTTTCTGGCTCAAACACTTCAATGTAGGCTTCAGTTCGCATTTCATCTAGCCAGTTTTGTAATTCTTCATTGAATTTTCGACGGAAGATAAGTTGGTGCGCTCTGTTTGTGTTGAACTTGTCAGTGGCATCTGTTTTACGACGTTGTTCAAGTTGTACCACGTGCCAACCATGAGTGGTTCTAAATGGCTCGCTATATTCACCTTCTTTTAAGCTCATTAAGGTACTGGCAAATTCTGGCACATATAAACTTGGCTCTGCCCAACCTAATTCACCACCTTTAGCTGCTGAACCTGGGTCTTCAGAATACTGTCGAGCAAGCTCAGCGAAGTCGCCTTCTCCTGATTTCACCTGTGCTAAAAAGTTTTCTAGCATGGCTTTCGCGCGATCTTCTGAAAGGATTGGCGAGGGCTTAAGCAGAATGTGACGTGATTTTACTTCGTCAATTTCTTGTACTTGCATACCGCGAACATCCATTACCTTCACGATATGAAAGCCAGAACCAGATTTGATTGGGCCAATAATGTCGCCTTTTTTGGCATCATTGATTACTTCAGCAAATAAGGTCGGCATTTCATTAATGTTCATGAAATCCCATACGCCACCTTCTAGAGCTTTAGGGCCAGATGAAGATGCAATGGCTGTGCTTCTAAAATCTTTACCTTCATTTAGGCGCTTTAATACAACTTCTGCACGTTTGCTAGCATTATCTAATTGTGCACCTGTGGCATCCATTGGTACGTCGATTAAGATATGACCTACTTGGAACTCAACATCTTTCAGACCTTGCTCTTCAATTAATTGTACTAGTGAATTAATTTCCTGAGGAGATACCTGAATTCTACGTTGCACTTGAATACGTTGGATTTCACCTAATGTAATTTCTTCACGCAATTGCTCACGGTATTGATTGAAGCTCATGCCATCCGCTTCAATTTGATCGCGCATTTGTCGCACAGTCATTTGCTGTTCGCGAGCGATATTTTCGATTGTTTGGTCTAGTTGTAAATCACCAATCTGTAAACCAATGCGTGACGCCATTTGCATTTGTAAATGAGTCAGAATGAGGCGCTCAATGACCTGAGTACGCAGTGCTGATTCGGATGGCAGAGATTGATTAGCTGCTTTAGCATTGTTGCTAACAGTACGGATCATATTTTGGATTTCACTCTCCAAAATAATGCCATCATCTACTTGAACGGCAACTCTATCAAGCTGTTGAGGTGCTGCAATACTTACGTGGCTAGTAAATAGGGCCAGTATTGCAAACATCAATTTCTTACTGTGTTTCATCCACAAAATCCTTGACACTTATTTCTTGTTTTAAGGCGATGTGCCTACATTAATTTTAATTGAGGGGTTCCCCTCACACTGTCATATGACAGGTTAATTCACACTAGGTTCAGCAATCTAACACAAAAGCGTTAAAAAGCTGATTAATTCCTGAGGTAAAGTGGCTTACGATAGTTAAATAAACCCTCATTGAGCATATCTTCAACACCGAGCGGCCCAGAACCACCTAAACCTTTAATGACAAAGTTTAGATAGATGCCACGCTCAAATTGTTCTCTGCTATCAATTTCTGAGAAGTCATCTTCGTAGTTAGTTTTGATGCGGTAGTGATAACTTAAGCGCATTGCCCAACAACAAGACTCATATTGTATACCTGCATAGGTTTCGACACTTCGTCTCTCATTCAAATCGTAATAAAAATTACCGACAAAGTGTAAGTCATCCATAATTGGCCATGTTGTACGTACACCAGCCTGTGAGATGTTGACACTATCATTGGTGTTATTGTTGACTAAGTCAGGTACGTAACGATAACTGAACTGGACTAACTTACCTGGCATTGGGCGGTAGTCTAGCGTTGCTTGACTCTTTTTGCTGTCACCGTCTTCCGTATCGAATTGCAAAGAGGTACTTAAAAACCAATCATCGTACAAGCGGGTTTCTAGCTCAGCTGCTAAAACGGAAGTTGACTGACTACTGGCAATGGCGTTGAGATCTCTTAGTACCTTTGACTCTTCAAAGAAAAAGATTTGTCCCACACTTAACTTTGTTTGCTCAAGGTTGTTCTCATCAAACAAACGTGTTGTGAAGCCCAAGGTTAACTGGTTGGCGTCTGCGATGCGGTCTAAACCTGAGAAGCGACGATCGCGGAATAAACCGAAGTAATCTTCTTGTAAAAAGGCACTATCATAAACGCCAATGCCTGTTTGATCTTCATAGCCTACATATAAATATTGCATTTGTGGCTCAAAAGTCTGGCGGTATGATTGCGACAAATATTCCGTGTTACGTTCAAAGTTAATTTGACCGTTAAGGCGTACTTGCGGGATAGTTCGACTGACTGAGTCATCGACGTCAAAACCATCATCACCATTTTGCTGCCAATAATTGGTTTGTAACAGTTTTAATTCGCTGGTAAAAGAGCCAACAGGGCCATGAATAGGTAAAACAAGGCTAGGTTCAATATGCAATCTGGTTGCCGTTGAGAAGGTATCATCTTGGTGCTGGAAGTTAGTTATCTCGGTATTGAGATTAAAATCCAGCGAGTCAAATAAGTCGACAGAACGGTAATTGAAATTAAGTTGTGGCATCACTTGATAAGGTTTTTCTTCCTCACCCAGTACTTTGATATCTTGCACTCTTAAATTCATATCCCAGTTTTGCTGGAAATAACTGATCTCCCCCATTCGAGAAAGCTGGTTGTCTGTTGATCGGTTAACATCAGAACTTAAATCATTGAAATAGTTGTTATCAGAAACATTGGTGTAATTGACTTTTACACGCCAGTTTTCATCAATAACACCTTGATGATTCCAGTGATAAAGGTAACGGTCAGGTGAGTTACTGAGTTTTCTGTCGTCACCTAAATACTCGACATTAAATTGCCCCGATTGTTGCTCAGAGCCCATATAGCGAAATTCAGTCTTTAAAAATAAGCCACGTGATGACATGTAATCAGGTGTCAGTGTTAAATCATATTGTGGGGAAATGTTCCAGTAGTATGGCACACTGATTTGTACACCGTTGGTGGTACTGGTACTGAATTCCGGAAACAAGAAGCCCGATTTACGCTTGTCTGAAATGGGAACTGTCATGTATGGGATATACATGATGGGGATGTTAGCCACTCTTAATTTCGCATCCCAAATCTCACCCCATTCCTCCTCTGAATCGATTTTGATTGTCTTAGCTTCAAGCAGCCAAGATTGAGACTCAGGTGGACAAGTGGTGAAGTTGGTATCTGACAATACTAAGTTATTCTCACCAGTAATTTCTAATTGCTGTGCATCACCATTAATTTGTTGGCCATGCAGCCAGTATCGTGCCCCAGAAAGCGTTGCCTGATTAGAAATCATTTTTGCTTCTAACTCTTCTGCTGTCACAGTAAATAACTCATCAACAAAAATGAGATTCCCTTCCGCATTGAGCTGTTGCTTTTGTTGATCTACCGTCGCTTTATTGGCGGCAATATGACGGCTTCCTTGGCTAAAGCTGACATTGCCTTCAAAATAAGCGGTTTGATCCATTTCGGCATAGGATTTATCCGAAATAATCAAAATATCATCTTGTTTGAGCGAGGAGATAGCGCTTCTATCATTCACTGATGGCGAAAGTGGTGGGGTGATCGCACAATGTCCCAGCGCTTGCTCTGCGTAGGCATTGTTTGACTCTAGCAATGCACTAGAGCAAAGGCATAAAGCCACAAAATAACGAATATGCATTGTTATCAATTAGTTATGAATTCTTTAATAGGAATATCAATGGAGAGAAAAGGATACCCAGCTAACTTATTCAATCCATTATTTAGCTGTTTCCACATGTTATGCTGGTTATAATAAAACAATTTTTCAATAAGAGCTATTCAGATGAGTGTTTCAGACATCAGATTGATTGAGTTAGAGGCTTGGTTAGCATCCATTTTTGACAATTCTGTTAAAGTGACATTGATAAGTGGTGATGCCAGTTTTCGCCGTTACTTTCGTGTGACTCATCAAGGTCAGCATTACATTGTTGCTGACTCACCAGTTGAGCTTGTGCCAATTACTCCTTTTATCACTATGGCCAAGGCATATGAACAAGCAGATATTTTTGCACCTAAGGTGTTGGCGTTTGAAGCAGATAAAGGCTTTGTATTGCAAACTGATTTAGGTGATCGACAGTTACTTGATGCCCTGACTGAAGAGAATGTAAGTGATTACTATCAAACAGGCTTAGGTTTGTTGCCGCATATTGCCAAAGTGACATGTACTGAGCAAGGAACCTTAACTGCGTTTGACCAGTCGTTTGTAAAGCGTGAGTTACATATTTTTGTGGAATGGTTACTGGAGAAACACCTTAGCTATCAATTAACTGATGCTGAAAATACTATGCTTGATAATGTATTTAATAGGCTGACCGATAATGCGTTATTTCAGCCTCAGGTGGGTATGCACCGTGATTTTCATAGTCGAAATATATTATTGGTCGATGATCAATTGGCCGGTAAGCAATTGGCGGTTATCGATTTTCAAGACGCAGTGATAGGACCTGTGACATATGATGCCGTGTCGTTATTAAGAGATTGCTATGTAAAATGGCCAACATCAATAGTCACTCAGTTAATGAAGCATCACTACCAACTGTGTCTACAACAAGGGCTTATTCCAAGTTCAACGTCATTCAATGATTATCAACAATGGTTTGATTTTATGGGTATGCAGCGTCATATCAAGGCTGCTGGGATATTTGCACGTCTGTATCATAGAGATGATAAAGCCGGTTATTTAAAAGACATCCCGCTCACGCTAAGTTATGTGGTGGATATTGGCAGTCAGTATCCTGAGTTTAGGCAATTTAGTCAGTGGGTGAACGATATTGTGATTCCGGCCGTCAATGCAAAAAATCATAGGTAGATGAACACCAATGAAAAAGGAAACAGCACAATCATGAAAGCAATGATCCTCGCCGCAGGCCGTGGTGAACGTTTACGACCTCTGACCGATGTAGTGCCAAAGCCACTGGTTGAAGTTGCGGGTAAGCCACTCATTGAGTATCACCTAGAGAAGTTGGCAAAAGCGGGTTTCAAACAAGTGGTAATCAATTGTGCATGGCTTGGTCATAAATTACCCGAGCGATTAGGTGATGGCAGTCGCTGGGGGTTAAGTATTGCATATAGTCATGAACAACAAGCATTAGAGACTGCTGGTGGCATCATACAAGCGCTCAAGTTATTGGGTGATGAGCCATTTTTTGTGATCAATGGTGATATATTCATCGAGCAACTACCTAATATAAAACAGCTACACGCAAGTATGATGCAACAAAATGCTCAAATCGCTTTATGGCTTGTTAATAATCCTGTTCATAACCCCAGTGGGGATTTTTTTCTAAACCAGCAACCTGATCGTGATGGGGATACTTGGGTTGATGAACTTGAGCAAGAGCAACTTGGGGTTACCTACAGTGGTATGGGGCTATACCACCCCAAAATATTTACAGACTTAGTGCCTGGACGACGTGCGTTATCGCCTGTAATACGTGATAAAATACAGCAGCAACAAGTGCTTGGCCAAGTCTATACTCATTACTGGTGTGATGTCGGCACTATTGAGCGAATGAATACCCTTGAGCAGGACATTGTTCAAGGTAAAGTGAATACTAACTAATCGGGTTATTTAATGCGTATTTGGGGTAAAGTTTTTGGATTTATTATTGGCTTTATGTTTGGCCGTATTCTTGGCGGTATTCTAGGACTGTGGCTAGGGCATCAATACGACAGACGTAAATCATTAACTGAGTTAATTCGTACCAGTGCACAACGCCAAGCGACCTTTTTCAACGCGACATTTGCTGTAATGGGGCATGTTGCTAAAGCATCTGGGCGTGTCACTGAAAATGATATCCGTATCGCGACTCAATTAATGGACCAACTGCGCCTTTCTGGTCAAGCGAGACAAGACGCACAAACCGCTTTTAGACAAGGCCGTCAAGCTGATTTTGATGTCCAAAAACAAATTGCTGATTTTAGAGCCGTGACGAATGACAGAGCTGAGTTACTGCAAATGTTTTTAGAAATCCAAATACAAACAGCTATTTCTGATGGCGAGTTGCACCAAAATGAACAACGGGTGTTAACCGTGATAGCCAAAGCATTGGGCTTAGAATCTCAGCTACAAGATCTAATCAATAGATGGCAAGCAGAGTTTAATTTTCATCAATCTGCTCAAGGAAATAAAGTGCCCTTATCAGATGCTTATGCCATGCTAGGTGTGGCAGAATCTGATAGCGATCAACAAATTAAACGTGCTTATCGTAAGCTGATGAATGAACATCACCCCGATAAATTAGTCGCTAAGGGATTACCAGAAGAGATGATGGCATTAGCTAAAGTGAAAGCACAAGATCTTCAGTCGGCTTATGAAAGCATTAAAGCTGAACGAGGTATTCGTTAAGTCAAAACACAAGGAAGAACAGTATGCGTGAATCAACATGTGCGGTGAGTAGAGCGAAGGTTAAATTCAGGTTAGCTTGTTTGGTTGGTGCACTTGCAGGAATAAGTGCAAGTGGTCACGCAGCAGCGGAGGTGTTTGTTGCTCCCTTCGGTGGTTATAGCTTTGGTCACTCGGGCGTAGATATTACCGATAATGAAGATGAAGTGACTTCTTCGCTTAAGTTTTCCGAATCAAGTCATGTCGGCATCATGTTGGGTAAAATGACCAAGGACCCTGGCAACATTTATTTTTTATACAGTCGCCAAAGCAGTGATGTGAGAAGTGGTGCATTATCTAGTGAGGTATTAAGTGACCTTGATATTAGTTACTTCCATGTTGGTGGTAGCTTGTATTTCCCCAATGGCAATTTTAAGCCTTATATTACCGCTAGCTTAGGTGCAACGCATATGGCGCCTGACAGCCAATACTCTACAGAAACCAAATTCTCTATGGGTTTTGCTGGTGGTGTGAGTTATGACATCAGCGAAAATATTGCCTTATTTGGTGAAGTAAGAGGTTACGCCACCTTTGTTAATTCTAACAGTTCACTTTTTTGTGGTAGCACTGAGTGTTTATGGCGTATCTCTGGTGATGTGATGTGGCAAGGACAAGCTAATGCCGGTGTTAGCTTTAAGTTTTAACTATTTAATCACTTAAAGCCCTAGCTAATATTGCTGAGACTGCTCTTTTGATACTGTAAGATGGATAAATCATGAAAATCGTTGTCCTAGATGGCTATACTCTCAATCCTGGGGATTTGAGTTGGCAGCCGTTACTTGAGCTGGGTGAGTGTGATATTTATCAGCATAGCCAAGCTAATGAAGTATTGGCGCGCGCTAAAGATGCGCAGGTATTGTTGACCAATAAAACCGTTATTGATCGACAACTAATGGCACAATTACCTCAGCTTAAATACATTGGCGTACTGGCAACCGGTACAAATGTTGTTGATGTTGCTTATGCTATTCAGCAGGGCATAGTGGTAACCAATGTGCCAGCATACGGGCCTGATGCGGTGGCGCAAATGGTGTTTGCGCATATTTTACACCACAGTCAGCACCTCGCTGTTCATCATGATGCTGTTGTTAAAGGGCTGTGGAGCAATAATCGCGATTTTTGCTTTACTTTAGCACCATTAATGTCGCTTAAGCATAAAACCATCGGGCTAATTGGCTACGGCGATATTGGTAAGCAAGTAGCTAAAATTGCTCAAGCATTTAATATGAAAGTGCTTATTCATACTCCTAATAAGAAACTAAATTTAGATGACGGTCTGTACTGGTGTGAACTGCCTAAATTATTGCAACAAGCAGATATCATCTCGCTGCACTGTCCTCTTACTCCTATTACACATCATTTAATCAATGCTGCGAGCCTTGCAATAATGCAACCGGGTTGTTTATTAATAAATACTGCACGTGGAGATTTGATTAGCGAAACTGAATTGGCACTTTGGTTAAATCAAGAACGTGGTTTTGCAGGGGTTGATGTACTTTCTACTGAACCGCCTGAGCCTGATAATCCTTTATTATCAGCCAAGAACATTAGTATCAGCCCACATATTGCGTGGGCAACGGTAGAAGCTAGGCAGAATTTATTGAATATTGCGATGAATAATTTGCAGGCTTTTGGCAAGGGAGAACCCGTTAATCAAGTTCTTGCTTAGGGAACTCTATTTTATTTTTCAGTGAGTGGATAAAAGACAAGGAGAAGCCGTGGCAATTTGGAAGTCACTTTATGATGTTTTTGATAAAGAACGCACTCGAGTCGAGCGTACTAAGGGAACCACTCAAGCAATACGTTATGAAGTAGAGGCAAATGTGCGCTTTATTGCGCAAGCCAGCCAGAGTGACATGGATATTGCCAGCATCATTCAAGGCCTAGAAACCCAGGTATTTAATCAGATATTAAAGCAGGGTGGTTCATTGAGTAAGACATTGCTAACTGAAGATCAGGTAGTGGGCTACCCAGAATTTCAGTTTTATGTAGGCAAAACGGCTAATGAGTTAGTTCACTTAGGTTATCAACGTATTCAGCTGATGAAGAAACTGCCTGTTGAACAAGCTTCAATGCTTAAAATTAAATCATTGATGCGATTTTTATTATTGTGCGCTTTTCTTATTGATGGCTTGGCCTTACCCAAACGGAAAGTATAGAGTGCAGCGCCTTTGTGGTCGGTTATTAGTGACGAGCTCTGGTATTTGATGTCTTTAGAGGATTAAAAAGGCCGCAATTGCGGCCTTTATTATTTTTCAAATTATCACATGATAACTTGAACTTGTTCTGCGCTATGTTTCGCTTTTTCAATCGCACTTTCAATACTATTATCTCTTGCAAGTGCAACACCTAAACGACGGCGGCCATCGATGTCAGGCTTACCAAATATCCTAAGTTGGGTCAGTGGTTGTGCGAGTGCTTTGTCTAGGCCTTGATACTGGATTGCATTTGATGTGCCTTCTGCAAGAATGACCGCTGAAGCGCTGTCACCAAATTGGGTTATGTTAGTAATGGGTAGCCCTAAGATAGCGCGGGCATGTAAAGCAAACTCTGATTGGTCTTGACTGATCAAAGTGACTAAACCTGTATCATGAGGGCGCGGTGATACCTCAGAGAAATACACATTTTCGCCTTCAATAAATAGCTCAACACCGAATAAGCCATAACCGCCTAAGGCTTCAACAACCTTCTTACTCATGTTCTGTGCTTTTTCTAATACATGAGTAGGCATCGCTTGAGGCTGCCAAGATTCACGATAGTCACCGTCCTCTTGGCGATGACCAATAGGATCACAATAATGGATACCATTAACTGCGCTCACTGTCAGTAAAGTGATTTCATAATCAAACTTTATAAAGCCTTCTACAATCACTCGTCCGCCGCCAGCTCGTCCACCTTCTTGAGCATATTGCCATGCAGAATCAATATCATCTTGCCTTTTGATAACACTTTGACCTTTACCAGAAGAGCTCATGACTGGCTTAACAACACACGGGGTACCAATTTGCTCGACTGCGTGATCAAATTCGGCTTTGGTATCGCAGAAAAAGTAAGGAGAAGTAGGTACAACTAGGGTTTCTGCTGCTAAGCGTCTAATGCCTTCTCTATCCATGGTTAATTTAGTGGCTCTAGCGGTCGGAACAACATGTAATCCTTGCGCCTCTAGCTCAACTAAAACCTGAGTTGCAATCGCTTCAATTTCAGGAATAATCAGGTCGGGTTGCTCTTCTACAATGACAGCTTTAAGTGCTTTTTCATCTAGCATGTTAACCACATGAAAGCGATGAGCTACTTGCATTGCAGGCGCATTGGGGTAGCGATCAACACCAATAACCTCAATGCCAAAGCGTTGTAATTCAATGGCGACTTCTTTACCTAACTCACCACAACCAAGCAGCATAGCTTTCTTTGTATTGGCTGTTAATGGTGTGCCAAATGTCTGAATTGTATTAACTGACATAACCGACCTATAAATGTGTGTTGTAGGGAATATTTCTGTGACGACAGTGTATCGCTTGCGGCTGTAAATTTTATTCTAGACTCTATATTTTGTGTCTAAGATCACTCTTAGATTAGTAAAAACTTAATTTTGAATTTCGTACTATCAAATAAAAACTCTTTCTAAATGAGATATATAATGTAAGCTGAATCATTGGTTGTGTATTTGTTAGTGCTTTGTTGTGATTTCTAGGGGGAGACATGTTTCTAGATTATTTCGCGTTAAGTTTATTGTTTTTTGTCGCACTGGTGATTTTCTATGGGGTGATTGCCATTCACGACATTCCGTATGAAATAGCTAAACATAGGAATCATCCGCAGCAGGATGCGATTCATATTGCAGGCTGGGTTAGCCTGTTTACGTTACATGCAATTTGGCCATTTTTATGGATATGGGCGACCTTGTATCGTGAAGATAGAGGTTGGGGCTTTAGTGATGGTAAAAAACGCGAATTAATTATTGAGGGTGAGATGCGTCAACTGATCACTCAGGTTGAATTGCTAACCACAAAGGTTGCAGAGCTAGAACAAACTAAAGCACCTGTAACAGAAGTGACTTCCCCGGCTGAAACAGAACTCCAAGAGACAGCCGATAATCATAAAGGAGAGGTGTAGTCATGGATTTACTATTAATTTTAACTTACACCGCTTTTTGTGTAGCGATATTTAAAATCTTTAAAATTCCATTGACCAAATGGACTGTGCCTACAGCTATTTTAGGTGGTATTGCGCTGATTGGTACGCTTTTATTATTGATGAACTATAACCACCCGTATACTAAGTTTGCGCGTGAATACTTTGCTACAACCCCTATTAACTCAGCTGTACGTGGTATTGTGACTGAGGTTGCTGTTAAGCCAAATCAACCAATTAAAAAAGGCGATGTGTTATTTAAAATTGACCCTATCCCTTATGAAGCAGCGTTGATGCAAAAGCTGGCTGAGTTAGAAGAAGCTGAACAACAAGTGCCACAGTTAGAAGCTGCTTTTAATGTATCTCAAGCCACTGTCGCACAAGCACAAGCTGATAAAGATAGAGCAGAGTCTGCCTATAAGCGTTATGAAGAAGGCCGTAAAAAAGGTGGTTCTAACTCGCCATTTACAGAGCTTGAACTTGATAATAAACGCCAACTTTTCTATGCGGCACAAGCGAGACTCGAAGCTGCTAAAGCTGAGCAGTTACGTACTCGTTTAGCGTTTGAATCTAACATCGACGGTGTTAATACTAAAGTTGCTAGCTTACAGGCTCAAGTAGACAAAGCACGTTTCGAACTCGATATGACCGTCGTAAGAGCCCCTGCAGATGGTATTGTTACTCAATTAGCGCTACGTAAAGGTGCTATGGCAGTACCCATTCCATTGCGTCCATCATTGAGCTTCATTCCTGATGAAGAGCGTTTCATTGCTGGGGCATTTTGGCAAAATTCATTATTGCGCTTAAAAGAGGGTGATGATGCTGAGGTTATTTTTGACTCAGTACCTGGTGTCGTGTTTAAAGGCAAAGTGGCTAAAGTCTTGCCAGCCATGGCAGAAGGTGAGATTCAATTTGGTGGCAATTTACAATCATCAAATCGTTTATTCCAACGCGGTCGTGCATTGGTATTAATTGAGTTAGATGAAAATGATGTAGTCGGCACTTTACCTGCAGGTGTTGCAGGGCAGGCAGCTATTTACACTGAACACTTTACTCATGTGTCAATCATTCGCAAAGTGTTACTCAGAATGCAAGGCTGGTTAAATTACATTTTTGCCGAAGGGCATTAGCCTATCAGCCAGTAAAATTTGAGTTTATTATTCGCCAAAAAAAGTCCGCTAGTAGCGGACTTTTTTATGAGCAGTAGGTAGGTTTTTGCCGAGCAGAAATGGACTAAACAGAGTCCATTAATTGTTATTTGGTTGCGGAGGAAACACACTTAAAATATGGCTTACTGTAGCTGTGGTTTCTTGTTGTTTAGCTTGGCCATCTCGGTCAAAGTCAAACTTATCATCGCCACGCCAGATAAGCTTATTCTGTTTTGGGTCTATAATATCTATTTGGATAAACCGCTCTGTTACAGAGGTTTGGCCAACAGGGACACCGATACTCGTGCCAATACCAATACTGCCATTACGACCACTGGTGCCTGTGCCTAACCCGATAGACAGGTTTGAGTCTTTCGGCTTTTCTTTAGTTAAAAAGCGGTAATTTACTTGAAAACTGGGATTATCTGTATCTTCCACAAATCCTTTACTGATTAACGTTGCTGAGATGGCGTCACGTATTCTGTCCGCACTAATTGTGTCTTGTGGTGGCTGTTCATGTTGCATATGAGCAAAACTACTCAAGCCAGTAAAATCGAAAGTAGTGTCATAATCAGATTTTGGTGTGCTTTTACAGGCGCTTAATCCTAGCGTGAGAAGAGTGGCTAAGCATAGATAATTGAGGGGTTTTAGATTGATATTTCGTAATATCGGATTCAACATTGACTTGCTCCAAAAATGCACAATGTGACATATTAGATTTACGTTAACATATATTTTCAGACGCCACTACGAAGGCAAGTGTAATTATTAATGGAACAGCTCAGCTTTTTTAATGTACCCAGCCCATGCGTTGGTATCTGTCAAACAGATGCCCGAGGCTATTGCTTGGGTTGTTTTCGAAGTCGTGATGAGCGTTTCGGTTGGATGAATTTGACAGATGGACAAAAGCACAATGTAATTCGGTTGTGCAAGCAGCGTAAGCGAAGACGTCAATATGCATTAATGAAACATGCCAAAACGCTGCAACAACAAGAGCAGGCTAAGCTTAATCAGCAACTTGAGTTTGAAGAAGTGGATGATGAACAAGATAACCTCAAGCTTGATGGCTTCGAGTTAGATTAAATCATGTGGTGTTTTCGTGTGGTACTTACTGTTTAGCCCATTAATTTTACCACTGTAAGCTAAAGGTCGTGTGTTTGTCGTTACTGATTAAACTGACTTTACCTTGGTGTCTTTCCATAATACGGCTAATAATTGCAAGGCCTAAACCATGCCCTTTATTACCTTTGTGCTGACTCTTAGAGCGATAAAAAGGCTTGAATAAATGTGGCTGATCTTCTTCTGGAATGGCTTCACCATCATTAGTAACGGATAACTTGACTTCATCCCCTACCATCTTAACTGATATTACCACGGTAGTTTGGGCATAACGTATAGCATTGGTCAGCAGATTTTGAATGGCACGTTCGATAAGTGCAGTTTCACACATTGCAAATAATTCACTTTGCATGCTATCAAAGTTGATTAGTATTTTGCTTAAGGGCTGCACACGCTGTACTTGATGCTCACAAATTTTGATTAAGTCGCATTTTTCAAATTCTGGCTCAGTATAAGCCGTGTCTAAACTTGCGAAGGTGAGTAATTCTTGCAGCAGGTTTTCCATCTCTTTGATGTCTGCTTTCATTTCTTCCAAAAACTCATCGCGTTTTACTATATCTGAACCTGGCTGGCAATATTGAGGTAATAACGCCAGAGCAAATTTCAAACGCCCTAGTGGCGTGCGTATTTCATGTGAAATGGCATTGGTTAAATGTTTTTGGCTGTCGATGAGGCTTGTAATATGGTTCGCCATATCATTAAAGGTGCTGGCTAGTGGGGCAACTTGAGAGCTATTAGCTAGTTCAATTCTGGTTTGCCAGTTAGCCTCACCAAATGACTTAGTGGCTTTTCTAAGGGTTTTTAGATCCCTTGATAATGGCCAAACCCACACTAAGGCAACCAGCGCTAAAGAAAGATAGAACAAGATGGTGAATACGCCGCGTAAATTGGCTCGTGGGTCAATATCTATTGGTCCAGCGATCAGGGTTTGATCGCCGACTGCGATAAACTGTAGCTCGTGTGACTCATCTACTTGCGAGGTAATGATGCTATTGGGCATCAAAGTGAGATCACCACTGATACTGATTTGATCTTTATTAAATAATTGCAGTGGGATGGTGTGTTGGTCTGAAATAGTGTCGAGATAAGATTGACGTTCAGATTTAGGTAATTGCGATAATAATAAGGCAAAAGCGATTAAAGGAGCGTCTATTTCGGCTTCATCTTTTACTTGGCGTTGCCAAATAGTATCTAAAGTCCAGCCTATGCCTAAAAAGCTTAAGCTAAGCAATAAATATAGACTGATAAATAGACGCTTCAATCGTTAATCCGTTAATCCATTTGATCCGTTAATATAAACTAGTTATTCCACGCTTCAGGTGCAAACAAGTATCCTTGTCCCCATACTGTTTTGATCCTGAATGGTGTTTCAATGCTGTCACCTAGCTTTTTACGTAAACGCGAGATACGCACGTCAATTTTTCTATCTTTACCATCAAAGTCAATATTCAATAAGTATTGATAAATATATTGTCTGCTGAGTACCTGTCCAGCTTGTGAAGCTAATAACCAAAGTAATTCAAACTCATGGCTGGTTAAGTCGATTTCGGTATTCCCTAGTCGAATGGCCTGAGTATGTGGGTCAATGCTTAGTTTACCAAACGTTAGGCAATGAGACTCTGCTTGTACAGGTTGTGCCTGACGACGTAATAAATTATTAATACGTGCCACAAGTAGTGCAGGGTCAACTGGTTTTACAATATAGTCATCAGCACCTAATTCAAGACCTTTAATTTGATCTTCATTAGAGCCTAATGCACTCATTAATAGTACCGGGCCAGCAAAGTAATCTGGTAAACGTTCACATAAGCTTAATCCGTCAAGACCTGGCAACATGATGTCCAATAAGATGATATCTGGTTTATAACTAATTAATCGAGTTAAAACAGTATCACCGCGTCGCTCAACTTCAACATGCATATCATGTGACTTTAGATAGTCAACAATCAAGTTTGCTAGACGAATGTCATCTTCAACAAGTAAAACTCTATGCGTTGATTGAGAGTTAGTCATTAAAATAAACTCCAAGGGTTGCGATAACGCCTCCGCACTTTCGTGGCAGACGATTTGGTGATGTTGATTTTTACGCTTCCTAGCGTATTGTTATTCTTATTCACCAAGACAAAATTGATGTCTTTATCGGATTGAATTCTTAGATTTAAAGAACGCGTGCTGGAGTCTGTTGAACACCAACGCGGCATTGCTTCATAATCTGATAAAATACAAACCAGTTGTTCACTGGCCATCTCCCAATTTAAAACAATATCCATCTCACAGAATTGCTCTTCAGCATCTGTCAGACAGAACTCAGGTGTTGCTGTTAACTTCACCTTGCCATCAAGTGTATCAGCGTAAACTGATCCGAGGCTTAAAAAGAGAAGTAAAATGATAATTAACTGGCAAAACCGAAAGGAGTTGTTAATAAATTGCATCAGAATTTATAAGCCATACCTACGAAAAAGGTGGTTGCATAATCTTTTGATAGCAATGGACTATCTTTTGTATCACCTGCAAGTTTGGTGTATCTCGCTGCCAAAACAATATCCCAATGTTGAGCCAATACATACTGAGTGGTAATTTCCGCACCGTAATCCCACCCAGATGAAGGTTTATATTCTTGATTCCAATATAAACTCTCGCTCTCACGAACGCCATAGTAATACTGGATTAAATCAGAACTTTTCCAATCTACGAACAATGCGCTGTCAAATACCCATTGTTCGTAAGCAATACCGTACTGCCACTTCAACTGGGCAGCTATACCATGATGCACATTAAGTATATCGTGACCCACAGCGGCTTTAAAAATACCTAAATTACTATAATAAAACGCTTCAAGTCCACCTAACAAAGTGAAGTTACGGTTATTAAGGTTATTGGTGTCAATTTCTTCAATTGCGTCCACAGTGTTCAAAGACAACATTGATAATGGTGCAGCTTTACCGCTGCTCCCTAAGACAAAAATATTTGAGGGGTCCCAGCGGTTAAAGTAGCCGCTGTCATTGGTGTATGAGGTGGTGATATTTAAAGCAAAGTTTTCGGTTTCATTAAGGCTATAACCGAAGTTGCCATTATCAAAAAACCAGTCATCGCCATAGTATGCAATCGATGGCACGAAATACATTGGGATATCTTTTAAATCTTTTATTGGGGTACTACGTTTGCCATAACCGACAGCTAGCGCAATATCCCAGCGGTCAGTTTCTATGCATTGTTCCTTTTGAATACATTCTTCATCCATGGCCGCTTGTAAAGGCGGGCTTATCGCACAAGCCAGAATTAGGCCGGTAATACAGTGCTTCCAATTTCGCATATATATCGTTATACCCAGTAACATTTATATTCATTAATATTAACATTGTTACTTAATCCAGTAATCATTGGAAGGTGATTTGATACAAACTGATGCATTGTGTTATGTAAATGTATGATTTTGCTGGGGGTGCTCAATGTTAGTGCCTACTCATTTACTGCTATAAAAGTGAAATGGGGTTATTGGGTTAAGGTTTACTCGATGGCAATTGCTCGCCAGAACAATAGAAAACTTGCATCACGATATTCTGACTGATATCCAAATTCGGGATTATCAGTAAAGAAACGAATCGCAGCTAGGTATTGACCATGGCAGTTTTCAAGCATGAGGGATACTGGGTAATTCACAATTAGTCCTTGCTGTTGACCTTGTTCAATTAAATCCGTAATGAGAGTTAAGATCTCTGTCATCGCGTATTGGCGAACACTACTTGGAATGCTTGATGATAGTGAGTATTGTAAGAAAAACTGCTGTTTTAATGGATGTTTTATTGCCCAGTCAATAGCAAGTTGCCAGAGCTGTTGAGCATCTTGCTTGAGTTGTCCTGTGAGCTGGTATTGCTGCGCTAAGTCTGTAGCAAAATCGGTTTTGATGCTAACAAATAACGCCGATAGAATAGCTTCTTTTGATGGAAAGTGATGGAACAAGGTACCCGTAGCGACTTTTGCATGTTTCGCTATTGAGGCTGTAGAAGTACTGTGAAAACCGTGCTCCACAAATAAAGCCAAAGCCGCATCAAGTACGGCTTGCTTTTTATCAATAGGTCTCTTGGTTGACGATTGTTTTACCATGATACTGCCTACCTAATGAAGAATTTCATTAATAAGTTTTGAAGCTTGCTGCCATAAGGTGGATGAACCATCACGCCAGAATTAAACTTACCACTATGTAATACGGTTTTCGCATGACTGAAGGTCAAGAAGCCTTCTTTACCATGGTAATGTCCCATGCCTGATGGCCCAATACCGCCAAACGGAGCATCGTCTGCCGCAACATGGAAGATAGACTCATTGATACACACGCCACCTGAGTGGGTTTTGGCTAATATCTGTTGCTGGGTTTGTTTATCAAAACTCATGATATAAAGCGCTAACGGGCGGTCATGTGCTTGGATGTAACTGATAGCATCATCAAGTTTGTTATAGCTGATAATGGGTAGAATAGGGCCAAATATTTCATCTTGCATCACTAGCATTTCTGGTGTGACCCCAGTCAGTAACTGTGTGGCCAGCTTACGTTTGCCGGCATGATGTTGTTCACCATTAGCAGGGGTAACGGTTGCCCCTTTGATGACGGCATCTTCAATGACATTCATTAATCGTTGGTACTGCCTGTCATTAATCACATTGGTGTAGTCATCATTGTGAGCAAAGTCAGGATACATAGATTGGAATTTAGCTTGATACTCGGCGGTAAACTCGGCCACTCTGTCTTCAGGACAAAGAATATAGTCAGGGGCCACACAAATTTGGCCTGCATTAAGGCATTTACCATAAATTAAACGCTCGACAGCCGTCTTCATATCAATGTCAGGTGCAATAATGACCGGTGACTTTCCACCTAATTCAAGTGTCACTGGAGTGAGGTTTTGTGATGCCGCTTTCATCACATGCTTACCGACCACAGTTGAACCAGTAAATAATAAATGATCAAAGGCTAAGCTAGAAAACTGCGCAGCAACGTCTGCTTCACCTTCAACCACGGTCACTTCATCTTGCTCAAATACCTTAGCTAAAACTTGCGTGAGAACCTTATTCAGTGCTGGTGTAAACTCAGACATCTTGATCATTGCACGGTTACCTGCAGCAATCGCGGTAGCCAACGGCCCAATGGACAAGGTAATAGGGAAATTCCATGGCACTATAATCCCTACAACACCTAAAGGTTGAAATTGAACCGCCACCTTTGAGGGAGATAACAGTAACCCTGCGTGCCTTTTACTGGGCTTCATCCACTTCTTAAGGTTTTTTAGGGTGTAATTGATGTTGTTGATACTGGGTAATATATCAGAAATACGCGTATCGCTAGCTGAACGGTGGCCATAGTCTTGTTTTAGTGCATCAACAATGTCTTGTTGATGATCAATTATTGCCTGCTTTAAAGCTTCTAGCTTGCTCTTACGTGATGCATAACTTGGGTATGGGTTTGCAAGAAAAGCCGCTTTCTGTGTTTGAAGTGTTTCTGCAAGTGTTGCGTTTACTTGTTTATCAATTGCCATATTCATGTATATGCCTTTACCCTTTAGTTGACTTCTCGCAGGTTGGTTCACTGAGCCTTCGCTGAGATGTCTGTTAGTTAAGCTTATTTCTGCCCTGCGTAATATGAAAAATCATTAAGCGAAAAAGCTTACGCAAATTAACATTTCTACAAGCGTCAGTTAAAAACTCAATATGCCTGAATTTCAACCGACTGATTAGTCGGTCAATGATAGGTGGTTATATTGAATTGTGCAACTATTGGACATAGATTTGATGTTGATCACTGAGAAATGTCCCTGTGGCATCTACACTTAAATTGAAAGTTAGTTTTGTTATCAGCAACATGGAGGGAACAAATTATGCGTACGAAAACGATACTCTGGCCCACTGACTTTTCAGAAACAGCCTCTCACGCACTTCGATATGCCATTGAAATGGCAAATCTATATCAAGTTGGCATTAAAATTTTGCATGTTGTTGATCAGCCTTTTGGTGATGAGAATTACATGATTTTGGCGATTACACCGGATGAGTTGGCCAAGAGTATGGAAAAGGCAGCGGCAGAGAGAATGCATGAATTACTTTCTCAATTAGACACGGAATTGAAAGTTGAAACTGTTATTCGTCGTGGTGATGCAATCGATGAAATCCTTGCCGAAGCCAATAGTGGTGATGTCGGCATGGTAGTGATTGCCAGCCATGGCCGTTCAGGCTTAGATCATTTCTTACATGATAATGTTGCGGAAGCGATTGCTAATAAAGCGAGTTGCCCTGTGTTGGTGGTTAAATAACTAATTTAATTTACACCAAATATTTAACTACTCATATGCAGTTGCTGCATATGAGTAGTCAATTCTCACGGCATAAAGTTCATCATTCCTTTTTTATAATCGCTTACAGCAACTGAATTTGTTTATATCCAATTGCTGTGATCATGGCTTACTCTGTTCATCAATTTTGCGACAACTTTATTGGCGATATCTATTGGAATGTAGGGTAGCAATAGAGTCCCACTGGCTAAGCCTAACTCTAAATAAGCAAGGCCAGACTTAGCTTGAGCACGGGTTTGGGTTAAGCGAACATGTTGTATTTTGTCATAAGGGATGCGTTTCCAGTTATGGCCAAGTAGCCCAGTGTGTTGCCATACCACATCTTCTTCGATGACATAGCCCCATTGCTTAAAACGCAAAAACAGCAATCCAATAATCATCGCCGTGATGCCCCAGTATAACTCGTAAGGCGGTGCTTCAGGTTCCGGTAACAGTGTTAATACAATCGACACAATCGTTGCTGGCACCATGGCTAGCTGGGCACGCTTATAAAACCAATTGATATTAATTGATTGATATTTTTTAGGCATATCAGCCTCAGCACCGCTCAGTTTCGGTAGCTGCGATAATAAAGGTGCGATTTCGGTGCGGGTTAAGCTGGGCAGTAGCATATGTTTTTTAGTTCGTTGTTCAACTTCTTGGCCGCGTACTTGCTTAAAGTAAAGGGTCCAACGTTTGAACAAACGAGCAATGACTGGCTGTTCAAAATGAAGTATCTGCACGCGGTGAATTTTAAGTGAATCTTGCTGGTGGGAAATAACACCGCCGCTGCGTTGTAGAGTTTGTTTGCTCTCACGTAAGCGGTAAGGGTGATATTTTAATACTGACGCTAAAATTGATATGGCTGAAATTAAACCATAAAAGAATAGCAGTAAGCTGATAAACAGCATGAACTGCAAAGCAAAGTTCTGCTGGGTGTGACTGTCTGCCCATAACAATGCTTGTTGGAAAAAGGGCATATTAAACACTTCCTCCCACTGAATTTGGCCAGCAACGGGACCTGCAACAATAGCAAACCAAATAAAGTTGTTCTGGTATAAACCAAATATCACTAGCTCTTTTAGGCTGCGTTTGGTCAGTAATGTTGATTCCTGTGCATCATCTAATGTTGCAGAGCTAGCTTCCATATTCGAAGCGTTTGTTGCAGCTTGAGCTTGATTCTCATGCGTACTGGTTTGACTATTTTTCTTTAGTAAGGTGGCTTTTAATGCGTATGCTTCTTCTACACCTAAGGCACTGAGGCTGGCTTCATCTTTCGCTGACCCCGCAGTTTCAACGACTAAGGTCGCGAGATTTAACGGCCTGAAATAGAACGGCAGCTCATAACGGATGTTTTGAATTTTGTTCAGCGGAATTTCATTTTTCTTGGTGAATAGTAGGCCGCGTTTTACCTCTAACTGATCGTTATTAATTCTAAAGCGAAACCTGCGCCATTCAATAAATGCTGAAATTGATAATAATAACAACAACACGCTGGTTGCGATTAAAGACCATTGCAAACTAAAGCCTTTTTGCCAACCGGTATAAACAATTGGGATTAATGCAAAGCCATTACTGAAAATTTGAATCACAGTTTTAACAATATTACTGATCATCGACCAAGGTGATAACGCACGCCATTGGCTTAAATCCTGAGTATCTTGCTTTGTTGAATCGGCAGTAGCTTCCTTATCCATTTGAGTTACCCTTAATCTCATTATCTTTATTAAGGTCACTTTGTTGCTGGGGGGAATTGCATTGCTCAAGTATGGAAATCGGGTCTGGTGGAGTTTGGGCAATATGTTCTGGGTGCGGATCAGGCAATGCAAAGTCCTGCATATCATCAACGAGTTCATCTATATTCAGTTTGTCTCTATGACTAGCCGCGCAATGAAGTATATGTTGGCGTAAATGAACGGCTTGTTCAGCGTTGATGCCTGGTAAATCTATCTCAGCAGAACCGCTGCCAGCACTGAAACATTTCAGAGAAACCAGATTAAAATGGCGCTCTAAAGGCCCTTGTGAAATGTTGACGTGTTGAAGGCGAGTATAGGGCAGTGAGGTTGTAGCAATCCAAAATAAACCTTCTCGCATGACAAATTCATGTTCGAATACGCCATAAAACACGCGCTTAGAAATAGCATAAATTAGACTAACGATAGCAGTAGCTATCAAGGTCGTTGATATTGCGATAATCACAGCCACATTAAACGGTGCGGGTTTTGCTAATGTGAGGATAGCAAAAATGGCAATTAAAATTGCACTGCTTATCATGATGCTTATTGTTAATATCGATTTAGGGTAGTTAGGGTCATTACGCTGCAGTGATAACTCGGCTAAAGGCACCCAATTCTGTTGGGATTGTGCTTCACCAAAATCGTACTCGGTATCCAAATCATCAGTATCAAGTTGATGTGTTTGGCGTGGGTTAACCATTAATATTTCCTCCATTAAATACTAGGGCCTGTTGATCTTTGTTGATTAGAATTTGTTCGAATTAAAAGCACTTTAATTGCGGCGTGAGCGATGACGTTTAGTCATCTAAACAAATTCGTTCACAACAATGAGTAAAGTGCTTTTAAACGAACCTTACAGGCAGCACTTGTTGTCATTTCTACTGCGTTAACGACTTATCATGTGGAATAACCACACATCAAAGACGCTTCCTTATATAAATTTCCAACAAGTCGCTGCAAAAATAATCTTGAAAGATCAACAGGCCCTAATATAAAACTATATATTTCTTTTCTTTATGGGGCTATGGTTTAAGTTTTGTTGGTGAGAGTCAATTGTAACAAGCGGTAATTTTGACCGTTAATGTTCAGAAATAGTGAGGCGATTTTGCAAAATCTAGCTGATGAATTATGTCCTCAAACTATCAAGCTTGAGCCACCAGTTACCTTGTACCATGATTTTCTAACAACAGAGCTTCAAGCCAAACTTTGGCAAGAGGTTTTGTTATGTCCGCTTGAGCAAATTCAGGTGAAGGTATTCGGTAAGCAACATTACATCCCACGTCAGCAGCTGTGGATGGCCGATGATGGCTGTGATTATCAGTATTCCTCTCAACGAATTGCTCCTTACCCTTGGACCCCCAGGTTATTAGAATTAAGGCAACAGCTGCTACAACAACTGAATATTGATTGTAATAGTGTGTTGATCAATCACTATCGAGATGGTCATGATTGTATGGGGTGGCACAGTGATAATGAACCTGAATTAGATGAGGATACTGCGATTGTTTCAGTCTCTTTAGGTGCAACGAGAGACTTTTTTGTGCGACATAAAGAGACTAAAGCTAACTACAGTTATGCATTATCTGCAGGTGATGTATTGGTAATGGCAGCTGGCATGCAATCCATTTGGCAGCATTCTTTGCCTAAGCGTCTGAAAATAAAAGAGTCTAGAATTAATCTAACGTTCAGGAAAATTACGCCGTATTACTATTCGCCATCTTAGTATGTTGGTTATTCAATGAATAATGTGACTTAACTCAACAGATAATTTAGGTGTTTTCAGAGCAAGATCACTTAAATTATTACGGTGTTGATATGCTAAATTTGTATTTTTTAAGTTAAACAATTAATCTGCCTGCTCTTGAATCAAAGTGAGAAGAGTTGACTATGGTAGTTCAACAACAGATTACTGAAAAACTAAATCAAGCATTCTCTCCACTTCATTTAGAAGTGATCAATGAGAGTAACCGTCATCATGTGCCACCAAATTCGGAAACGCATTTCAAAGTGGTTGTTGTCAGCGACAACTTTGAAGGGCAACGGCTGATTGCCAGACATCGCAGTGTGAATCAAGCCTTGGCTCACGAGTTAGAAAATGGTGTTCATGCACTCTCAATCAATACCTATACAGCATCTGAATGGCAGAATGTAGAGGCGGTACCTAAGACCCCAAATTGTAAAGGTTAATGCACAACTTATTTCAAAACCTCGCAACGCGAGGTTTTTTTTGCTCAGTGAACTTTGACAATGCTGGCGTTTATGTACACAAAGCAGTATGTTAATGAAATGTGTTGGTCAATTCGATCAAGGATTATCAATGAGTAAAAGAGCAATAATATCCTGGTTAGTTGCATCGTTATTTCTTTTAGGTTGTGAAAAGCCTGCCCCTGTCACAACTCAAGTCACCGATGCCCAAGCGCCGGCAATTGAGTGGCGTTTAGTGACCTCTTGGCCAAAAAACTTACCTGGCTTAGGCATGGCGCCAGAAAGGTTTGCTCAGTTAGTAAAATCTATGTCCAATGGCCGACTGGTGATCCATGTATATGGTGCAGGGGAGATTATGCCTGCATTAGCCGTGTTTGATGGGGTAAGCAGTGGCACAGTTGAAATGGGGCATAGTGCCCCCTATTACTGGAAAGACAAAGTACCTGCGGTGCAGTTTTTTTCATCCATTCCTTTTGGCATGAATGCCGAGCAAATGAATACCTGGTTACACCATGGTGGTGGCCTAGAGTTGTGGCAAGAGGTTTATGCACCTTTTGATGTTATTCCTATGGCAGGAGGAAACACAGGCATGCAAATGGGTGGCTGGTTTAAGAAACCCATTAATTCTCCTGAGGACTTTAAAGGCCTTAAGATGCGATTGCCTGGAATTGGTGGCGAGATGTTAGCTTCATTGGGAGGATTGGCTACCGATGATATCCCTGGTAGAGAAATTTATAGCGCTTTGCAAACACAGCAAATAGATGCGGCAGAATGGGTGGGGCCTTATAATGATAAGCCACTAGGTTTATATCAAGTCGCGAAGTATTTGTATTACCCGGGCTGGCACGAGCCTAGCTCTAATATGGAATTCATTATTAATCAGTCTGCTTATCAAGACTTACCTAAAGATTTACAAGTTATTGTGAGAGTCGCTGCAAGAGCGATTAATGAAGATATGCTCAGTGATTACACCCATGGGCATATCGAGGCGCTAGATGAATTAGTGAATCAGCATGGTGTGATTGTTAAACCTTTTCCTCAGTCAGTGATTACCGCATTGCGCTCTGTAAGAGATGACGTTCTCTTGAGTCAGGCTGAACAGGACCCAATGTTCAATAAGGTGCTTAAGGCGTATCTTGAAAGTGAAATAAAACTGAAACGCTATTATGGTTACACTCACAATGCATTGGAGAAGTATGCTCAGTAGCTCAGGTTGTTACAGGTGCTGAGATATATTCAACAGGCAATATAATTGCACCTTGGTCAGTATTTTTCGAGAGAATTAATGTTATGCTTTCTCCTTTCGACATTGGCCAAAAGAATTTTGGGAGAGCCTCATGCCACTACTAGATAGTTTTACTGTTGATCATACGCGAATGCATGCACCTGCTGTAAGGGTTGCTAAACATATGAGTACGCCTAAAGGCGATACTATCACTGTATTTGATCTGCGTTTTTGTATCCCGAATAAGGCCATCTTAAGTGAACGAGGTATTCATACTCTGGAACATCTTTTTGCTGGTTTCATGCGCGATCACCTTAATTCAGCGCAAGTAGAGATTATTGATATTTCGCCAATGGGGTGCAGAACCGGTTTTTACATGAGTTTGATCGGTACGCCATCTGAAGCTGATGTGGCAGAGTCTTGGTTAGCAGCAATGGAAGATGTGCTAAAAGTGACTAACCAGAATGACATTCCAGAGCTCAATGAATATCAATGTGGTACTTTTGAAATGCACTCGTTAGAACAGGCTCAGCTGATTGCTCGTGATATTATTGCCGCAGGCATTAAGGTGAATCATAATGATGACATTACTTTGCCTGATGAGATTTTGAAAACCCTGTAATTTTGCAAGGTTGAACATGAAGAAGCGACAGAAATGTCGCTTTTTTTGTGTCTTGCGTTTGCTAGCAATAAGCTAAAGTCTTGATATTAAGCAAAAGCTGTTAAGTTAAAGTTGCGTCAAAGCTGTTTTTATGTGACTGAAACCGTTATTGTATAAAACAAATAGCCTATTTTTTGCGTGAAAAGACACATATATGGAGATAACTATGTCTAGTCGCCAATTTAGTTTGTCAGTGGTTGCCACTGCAATTGTTTTGTCGGGATACTCACCTTTCGCTGCCGCAGCAATTGATTCTACAGTCGAGGCTGGGGCGAACTCGGTTGATCTAAACGTGACTGCCGAGCAGTTTCATTACCGCACAAGTGAAATGCCAGTGGCTCAAGCTGGAATGATTGCGTTACCCGCTTCGGCTGGCTCAGTTAATACCGTTGTCAATCGTGGTGCGGTAAATGGTGTTGCACTTCAACAAGATGGTATTTTTTTAGCGCCAGCACCTTATTCATCTAATGTACAAGTCCAGCCCAATTTGTTGATGATGACCGGCCTCAATGTCGCGAGCATGACTGAGGTGTCTTTAGGTGGCCAAGGTTCATTCGGAGCACTAAATTACCAGAGTGTGAAAATTAGCCCTAAAGACATGGAAACGGTTATTAATGCAGAGACAAGCCAGGATGGCGATATTACTGGCGGTTTTATTACCAGTGGTCAATCAAAGCAATATGGCATGTTATTGGCTGTCGATTATCAAAAAGCCAGTAAAGATGTGGGCTTCAGTAAAGGCTTTGATGCAGAATACAGTAACACAGACGTATTATTTAAAATTGCAGCTGATAGCTTAGCTGGGGCAAGAAAGCCACAGCGTACTGAATTTAGTTTTCAATATATTAATAATGACAATGATATTAGCCCAGTGGGTATCACACCTGCTGATTTTAACGCCAAACCTGCTACGCGTTACTTTTCCTCTAGCCAAGATAATGAGCAAAGTAAGCGTTATCGCTATGTGGTTGCCCACGAGGTGAAGCTATCATCGCAAGCAAATATGTTGACCGACTTTTATTATCAAAGCCAAGAGCAACGTATAAATCAAATGCAATATCTCGACGATATGTTGCTAACACCGACTGGATTGTCAACCATTGCCCAGTTTGAGCAAGCACCAGTAGCGCAAGGTCTGATGTTAGGTAGCATGGCACAGAGTAATGATCTTGAGGGGTTCGGGATTCAAACTCGTGGTGAAACCTTGCATGGCGCCCATAAAGTGATTTATACGGCACGTTATCATCACGACAAGGCTGAAATGCGTTTAGGTTATCAAGATTGGATGTATGGCCAAGATCTCAGCTTGACAGCAGGTGAGTTGTCACCCGTTATCGAATATAAAGATGACGCAACGGCCCTTACCACAGCAGTTGATACACAACTAAATTATGACAACTTATATATGAACATTGGTTTAGGCTATGAGAATGTTGATGTATCAAGAGAAGTTGGTGCTAACTTTAGCGGTTTAGATGCGGCGGATTTTACTAATGACGGCTGGTTGCCTTCATTGGAGCTGGGGTATCGTCAGTCAAGCTGGTCGGTTGCGCTTTCAGCTAAACAAGCTTGGACAGCCGCCTCAGCAGGTAATGCGGAACAAAAACCGCAAGAAGCATTGCAGTATGAAGTGTCTGGGCGTTATCAAGGTGAGCGTCTAGGCGTAGCTTCAAGTGTTTATTACCATGACTTTGATAACCAGCACATGAGCTGTAGTTGGGCTATACCTTGTAATTATCAGGGTAAAACAGTACAGGACAATATCAGTGATGTGGCTGTGATGGGGGCTGACTTGTCATTGAGCTATCACATGAACTTTGATTCATTCAGCATTCCATTTACCGCGCAGTATTTATATGCCAAAGCTGAAATTGAAGAGGAAGGCTGTAACTTTTTTGCCTGTTATGGCAAAGATGTGCAATTACCTTGGGTGCCCGAGCATCAAGCGACAATTAATACCGGCTTAATCATCGGCTCATTCTCATTGATGTTTAATGCGCTTTATCAATCAGAGTTAGGCTATAAGGTTTCTGATCAAGTTGAAAATTATTCAATTGATGGCCAGTGGAAGCTTGATGTAGCGGCTAATTATGCATTCTCACAACAACACAATATTTATGTGAGAGTGGAAAACGCGTTAGATGAAGCACTTATCTCACAGCACACTCCTTTGGGTATCAATGGACAGTCGGAATTGACAACACTGATCGGCTATCAAGGTCGCTTCTAACCCATTGTAAGCTATTATGTTAATGGCTTTTGTTTAAAATATGTTAAAACTCGGTCTTGTATAAGGCTGAGCTTTATTTGTATTTACTAATAGTTTTTTTATTAATCAATTCTGAATAATTCTTTTAAAAATTAGTGTTATATTAATTTTGGCTCGAGAGATTAAGTCGATTTTTTATAATGTTAAACCCCTTTTTATCGCTTTTTTATTTGTTAATGCATTAGACGTGCCTTAGTTTGAAAATACCTATAATTTTCGTGGCGATAGTCTCATATTTGGGGTAAAATGCGCGCGACCAGCGTGATTATGATCGCATTTTTCGTGTTAAATCTGCGCTAGCTCAAAAACGGTTTGTTTGTTAACGCTTTGTTTTGTTGACACTTTGTTTTTGTAGCGGAACGTGCGCATTGTCTTTCCTTCAAACGTAGTGCTTGTGGATATGATTACAATTAAGAAAGGATTGGAACTGCCTATAGCAGGCGGACCAGAGCAAGTTATCCATAATGGCCCAGCCATTAAACACGTAGCTACCTTGGGTGAAGAGTATATTGGCTTACGTCCTACCATGAAGATTAAAGTAGGCGATAAAGTACAAAAAGGTCAGGTTCTTTTTGAAGATAAAAAGAATCTGGGCGTAAAATATACAGCTTTAGCCAGTGGTACCATTATAGAAATCAACCGAGGTGCCAAACGCGTACTTCAATCAGTTGTTATCGAGGTCGAAGGGGATGATGGTATCTCGTTCGCAAAGTATAGCGCTGACCAACTTGAATCACTTGATGAGCAAGCCGTCCGTGATAATCTGATTGAATCAGGTTTGTGGACGACTATTCGTACCCGCCCTTTCAGTAAAGTCCCAGCAGTTGATGCAAAGCCTGCAGGTATTTTTGTTACCGCGATAGATACTCAGCCTTTGGCTGCGGATCCTGCAGTAATCATTGCTGAAAACAAAGATGATTTTGCTAACGGCATTAAAGTTCTATCGAACTTAGTTGACGGTGAAGTATTCCTTTGTAAAGCTCCTGGTGCGGATATTCCAGCTGCAAATGCACAAGTGCATGAATTTGCTGGTAAACACCCTGCAGGTTTAGCCGGTACGCATATTCATAACTTGATGCCTGCGTCAGTTAATCGCTCTGTATGGCATGTTGGCTATCAAGATGTGATTACCATTGGCCAGCTATTCACTCAAGGTGAAATAATCACAGATCGCGTTGTGGCTATCTGTGGCCCGCTGGCTAAGCAACCTCGCCTTATCAAAACTCGCTTAGGCGCTAAAATATCTGAATTGACTGAAAACGAAGCACAGGGGGATGTGGTTCGTATGATTTCTGGTTCGGTATTAAGTGGTCGCACAGCTAATGGTCCTCATGATTATCTAGGGCGTTATCACCAGCAAGTGAGCCTATTAGAAGAAGGTACTGAAAAAGAACTATTTGGTTGGGCAATGCCTGGTGCAGATAAGTTCTCAATCACCCGTGCATTCTTAGGCCACTTAGGTTCTTCTCGTTTGTTCAAAATGACAACCAGTACTGGTGGTTCTGATCGTGCGATGGTGCCGATTGGTAACTTTGAGCGCGTGATGCCGTTGGACATATTACCTACCATGTTACTGCGTGACCTTGTGTCAGGTGATTACGATGGTGCAGTACAGCTTGGTGCTTTAGAACTAGATGAAGAAGATTTAGCACTGTGTACGTTCGTCTGCCCAGGTAAATATGACTACGGTTCATATCTACGAGACTGCTTAGATACGATCGAGAGGGAAGGCTAATGAGCTTGAAAGATTTTATCGAGCGTATTGAACCGCAATTTGAAAAAGGCGGTAAATACGAAAAGTGGTACGCACTCTATGAAGCTGCGGCTACTGTATTTTATACCCCTGGTAAGGTAAACAAAGGTGCAACGCACGTTCGTGACAACCTTGACCTAAAACGCATGATGATCACCGTTTGGGCATGTACTTTCCCTGCGATGTTCTTTGGTATGTACAACGTTGGCTTACAAGCGCAAATTGCGTTGGTAGCTGGCTTTGGTACTCCTGATATGTGGCAAGTTGGCCTGTTTGAAATGCTTTGCGGCCAGTTAACGGCTGAAACAGGCATTGCAGGCTTGATGGTCTACGGGGCTTGCTTCTTTTTGCCTATCTACGCGGTGACATTCGCGGTGGGTGGTTTCTGGGAAGTGTTATTTGCGTCTGTTAGAGGCCATGAAGTGAATGAAGGGTTCTTCGTGACTTCAGTTCTGTTCGCACTGACATTACCGGCGACGATTCCATTATGGATGGTGGCGCTAGGTATTACCTTCGGTGTCGTTGTGGCGAAAGAGATTTTTGGTGGTACTGGCCGAAACTTCTTGAACCCAGCACTAGCAGGGCGTGCATTCTTATTCTTTGCTTACCCATTAAATATGTCAGGTGATACCACTTGGGTTGTGGCTGATGGATTCTCTGGTGCAACAGCATTGAGTCAAGCAGCACAAGGTACGCTTGATTATGCAACTGCGAGCTGGACTGATGCATTCTTCGGTTTCATTGCCGGTTCTGTGGGTGAAGTATCTACCTTTGCGATTCTATTGGGTGGCTTAGTCATTATTTATACCCGTATCGCTTCTTGGCGCATTGTGGGTGGTGTGATGGCCGGTTTGATTGCCGTTTCATTACTACTGAACCTGATTGGTAGCGATACCAACCCAATGTTCGAGATGCCTTGGCACTGGCACTTAGTATTAGGTGGCTTTGCGTTTGGTATGATGTTTATGGCGACTGACCCTGTTTCAGCGTCGTTCACTAACCAAGCTAAATGGGCTTACGGTTTCTTAATTGGTGCGATGGCGGTATTTATCCGTGTGATCAACCCTGCTTTCCCAGAAGGCATGATGTTAGCCATCTTATTCGCTAACTTGTTTGCACCGCTTTTCGACCACTTTGTGGTTCAAGCTAATATTAAGCGGAGGATTGCACGTGGCTAGTAATAAAGAATCTTTCGGTAAAACACTGTTTGTTGTAATCGGTCTGTGTTTTGTCTGTTCTATGCTGGTATCTACTGCAGCGGTTTTATTAAAGCCTACTCAGTTAGAGAACAAGTTATTAGATAAGCAAAAATACATTCTAGCGGCAGCAGGTTTGGTTGATGACAGCAAGGGTAAAATGGCTCGTGCTGAGATTATCGAGACATACAATAAGTATGTTGAAGCTAAAGTTGTTGATTTGAAAACCGGTGACTGGGTTGACTCAGTAGACGGCAATACCTTTGACGTTGAAAAGGCTGCTCGTACGCCAGCAACTTCTTTTGTTCCGCAAAACGACATCGCTTCAGTTAAACGCGTAGCAAACCAAGGTGTGATTTACCTGGTTCGTGATGATAACCAACAGCTGAAAACTGTGATTATCCCTGTTAAAGGGTATGGCCTTTGGTCAACGATGTTTGCTTTCTTAGCTGTTGAAGCTGACTTGAACACGATTCGTTCATTAGTGTATTACGACTTCACTGGTGCTGGTGAAACACCGGGTCTTGGTGGTGAAGTTCAAAATCCACAATGGATTGCTAAGTGGAAAGGCAAGAAGCTTTTCAATGATGATGGTGAAATCGCGATTAAAGTGACCAAAAACCCTGTCGTTGCTAACTCTGAATTCGGTGTTGATGCGCTTTCTGGTGCAACTTTGACGGGTAACGGTGTTCAGTACTCTCTTGAGTTTTGGTTAGGTGAAGAAGGCTTCGCTAAATTTATTGAGAAAGCACGCAACGGAGGGTTGAGCTAATGTCTGAAGCGAAAGGCGTCAAGCAGGTTCTGACCGGACCAATCATTAATAACAACCCGATTGCATTGCAAATCCTGGGTGTATGTAGTGCTCTTGCTGTAACCAGCAAAATGGAAACTGCATTGGTGATGACAATTGCACTAACAGCCGTTTGTGCGTTTTCAAACCTATTTATTTCATTACTACGTGCTCATATTCCAAGTAGCGTTCGTATCATCGTACAAATGACAGTTATTGCCTCTTTGGTAATTGTTGTTGACCAAGTGCTTCAAGCCTATGCGTACGATGTTGCTAAGCAGTTGTCAGTATTCGTTGGTCTGATTATTACCAACTGTATTGTGATGGGGCGTGCCGAAGCGTATGCAATGAAGACTCCACCAATGTTGAGCTTCATGGACGGTATCGGTAACGGTCTTGGTTATGGTGCAATTCTATTATCAGTTGGCTTCGTCCGTGAGTTATTTGGTAACGGTTCGTTATTCGGCGTAGAGATTTTAGCTCGTGTCGCTGATGGTGGTTGGTATCAACCAAACGGATTATTACTTCTTCCACCAAGTGCGTTCTTCTTAATCGGTGGTTTAATCTGGATGATCCGTACTTACAAGCCTGATCAAGTAGAAGCAAAAGGGTAAGCGAAATGGAACATTATATTAGTTTATTAATTCGCTCTGTTTTTATTGAAAACATGGCCCTGTCGTTTTTCCTCGGTATGTGTACCTTCTTGGCTGTATCGAAGAAAGTGAAAACATCGATGGGTTTGGGTGTTGCTGTAATTGTTGTATTAGCTATTGCGGTACCAACTAACCAAATCATTTACCAAAGCTTTCTAGCACCAGGCGCATTAGCGTGGGCGGGTGTGCCAGAAGCTGATTTGAGCTTCTTGAAGTTCATTACCTTCATCGGTGTGATTGCTGCGTTAGTACAAATTTTGGAAATGACCTTAGACAAGTATTTCCCACCTTTGTATAACGCACTGGGTATTTTCTTACCATTAATCACGGTGAACTGTGCAATCTTTGGTGCGGTTTCATTTATGGTTGAGCGTGACTACAACCTGGGTGAAAGCTTAGTGTTTGGTATCGGTTCTGGTATCGGTTGGGCACTTGCACTGGTATTGCTTGCCGGTATTCGTGAGAAAATGAAATATTCTGATGTGCCAGATGGTTTACGTGGCTTAGGTATTACCTTTGTGACTGCAGGCCTAATGGCTCTAGGTTTCATGTCGTTCTCTGGTGTGTCGCTGTAAGCGGCACTTGAACGAAGCATTAATTTGAACCTTTAAGGATAAGTGAATGGGTATTCTTGAATCTACTCCAATAGATGTTTATCTAGGTGTGAGTATGTTTACAACGATTGTCTTGATTTTGGTATTAGTGATTTTATTCGCTAAATCAAAGTTAGTGGCAAGCGGCGATATCACAATTGGTATCAACGGCGACGCAGAAAAAGCAATTCAAACAGGCGCTGGTGGTAAACTGCTGGGTGCATTGGCCGATAACGGTATCTTTGTATCAAGTGCTTGTGGTGGCGGTGGCTCATGTGGTCAGTGTCGCGTGAATGTGAAGTCAGGTGGTGGTGATATTCTACCAACTGAGCTTGACCACATCAGCAAAGGTGAAGCACGTCAGGGTTGTCGTTTATCTTGTCAGGTAAACGTGAAATCTGACATGGAAATCGAACTTGATGAAGAAATCTTCGGCATCAAGAAGTGGGAATGTGAAGTTATCTCAAACGATAACAAAGCGACGTTCATTAAAGAGCTTAAGCTGCAGATCCCTGATGGCGAATCAGTACCATTCCGTGCGGGTGGTTATATTCAAATCGAAGCCCCTGCACATCATGTGAAGTATGCTGAATTTGATGTACCTGAAGAGTATCGTGGTGACTGGGAACACTTTGGTTTCTTTAATCTTGAATCAAAGGTTGATGAAGAAACAATTCGTGCTTACTCAATGGCTAACTACCCAGAAGAGTTTGGCGTTATTATGTTGAATGTGCGTATTGCAACGCCTCCTCCACGTAACTTAAGCCTGCCTTGTGGTAAAATGTCATCATACATTTGGAGCCTGAAAGCTGGTGATAAAGTGACTATTTCTGGTCCATTCGGTGAGTTCTTTGCTAAAGACACTGATGCAGAAATGGTATTTATTGGTGGTGGTGCAGGTATGGCACCAATGCGTTCGCACATATTTGACCAACTTAAGCGTCTTAACTCTAAGCGTAAGATGAGCTTCTGGTATGGTGCACGTTCTAAGCGTGAAATGTTCTATGTTGAAGATTTTGATGGCTTAGCAGCAACCAATGAGAACTTTAAGTGGCATGTTGCACTTTCTGATCCACAACCTGAAGATAACTGGGAAGGTTACACTGGCTTTATTCATAACGTACTGTATGAAAACTACTTGCGTGACCATGAAGCACCAGAAGATTGTGAGTTCTACATGTGTGGCCCACCAATGATGAATGCAGCCGTAATTGGTATGCTAAAAGATCTTGGTGTAGAAGATGAAAACATTCTACTTGATGATTTTGGTGGCTAACCTCCGAACACATTAAAGTAGCTTGAAATGGAATTGCAGCTTTGTTTGACAGTGAGCGTCATGTTAAAACAAGCTGCAATTTTTTTGTTTTTAAAAAGGTATGTTGTTTAATGATAAATCGTTTTGTTCAAGCTGTTGTCTTGTTGATTTTGCTGATGTCGATTTCAGCATGTGGTGAACAAACCAAACTCGTTTCTTTGTCTGGCAACACTATGGGGACAACCTATAGTATTAAAGTTGTACCTAGCGAGCGCTTACCTCAGCCGCAATTGTTGCAGGCTGAGATAGATTTAGCGTTAGAAGCTGTGAACAATCAAATGTCGACTTATCGTCCTAACTCAGAGCTGACTCGATTTAATCAACTTAATCCAGGTCAAAGCTTGCCAATATCTGCAGATACGGCGTATGTGATAAATGAAGCAATCAGGCTCTATGATGTTACTGATGGTGCATTGGATGTCACTTTAGGGCCGCTAATCAACTTGTGGGGCTTTGGTGAAGACAGTAAACCAACGAAAGTACCGACACAGAACAAGATTGATATTGCAAAAACTCAGATGGGAATGGATGGGTTTAGCTTACATTCAGGAAGCCTAAAAAAGTCTCACCCAGCACTTAAAATAAACCTATCGGCTATTGCCAAAGGTTTTGGCGTTGATAAAGTTGCCAATATTCTTAATAAATACCAAGTTAGTGGTTATTTAGTCGAGATTGGTGGTGAGCTAAGTGTTAAAGGGGTAAAGGCAGATGGTACACCTTGGCGTATTGCTGTTGAAAAGCCTAATTCACAAGGCGCTCGGATCCAGCAGGTGATCGAGCCTGGCACGATGGCTGTGGCGACTTCTGGTGATTACCGTAATTACTTTGAAGAAAATGGCGAACGTTTCTCGCATCTAATCGACCCGCGTAATGGTTATCCTATTAAACACAATTTAGCTTCAGCGACTGTGTTACACCCCAGTAGTATGACTGCTGATGCCTATGCTACTGCTATGATGGTCTTAGGTACGCAAGCGTCTTTGGATTTAGCGCAGAAACAAGATTTACCTGTTATGTTGATTGAAAAAGCAGAGCAGGGCTATGAAGTATTTTATAGCGAAGCATTTAAACCTTATATAAAATAGACGTAATGGTTTACGGAGATTGAAATGAGTACATTTTTTGCAGCGTTCATCATCTTAATGTTGTTCTTCTTACTTATGTCTGTAGGTTACATCATTAAGAAAAAAGCCGTGGAAGGAAGTTGTGGCGGTCTTGGGGTATTGGGCATTGAAAAAGCCTGTGATTGCGATGATCCGTGTGACAAACGTAAGCGCCGCATGGCTGAGTCTGAGCGGAAAGCTAAATTAGAACAGAATAGAATAATCTAAATATTAGATTGTTATTTTTGTAAAGAGCCTTCATTTTGAAGGCTTTTTTTGTATTGGTGTAATAAACATGTAGTGTAAAAGTAAGTTGTAATGATAATGCTTATCAATAGCAAGTGACTGAATTTAAAGGAAATATTTGCCTTTTGGTTTTTGGTGCTCTATATTGTTCCAATATTGATCTAGATCAAGTATTGACCAAGGAACTTACTATGAAAGGCCAACCTCGTGTTATTAGCCAGCTCAATCAGGTGCTTACTTGTGAGCTAACGGCAATAAACCAGTATTTTCTACATGCCCGTATGTTTAACCATTGGGGCTTAGAGAAACTTAATGGTAAAGAATATAAAAAGTCTATTGAAGACATGAAGCATGCAGACAAATTAATTGAGCGTGTTTTATTTCTGGAAGGCTTACCGAATCTTCAACAACTCGATAAGTTGAGAATTGGTGAAAACACTGAAGAAATGCTGCAATGTGATATGGATGCTGTAACTGAGCAGGTAGCCTTATTACGTGATGCCATTAAAGTTTGTGAAATTGAGCATGACTACATCAGTCGTGATTTGCTTGAAAGTTTATTGGAAGATGAAGAAGAGCACATTGATTGGATTGAGGCTCAACAAGAGCTTATCCAGAAAATGGGTCTACAAAACTATCTTCAATCTCAAATGTAAGTGAAAGGATTAATATTATGAAAGGTCATCCAGAGGTTATCGACGCGCTTAATGCTTTGCTTACAGGCGAGCTATCAGCTATGGACCAATATTTTGTACATGCTCACATGTACGAGGATTGGGGCTTAAACGAGCTATATACACGCATTTTACACGAGTCTGATGACGAGAAGGTGCATGCGGCTAAATTGGTACAACGTATCTTGTTCCTAGAAGGAACGCCTGATGTAGCAAGCCGTGAAGCATTGAACATCGGTAAAGACGTCAAAGAAATGCTGCAAAACGATTTGAATTACGAGTATCAAGTTGCTGATCACTTACGTAAAGTCATTGCACTTTGTGAAGTGAAGGGAGATTACCAAACACGTGAAATTCTTGAAGTGTTACTTGATGATACTGAGTCAGATCACATGTACTGGTTAGAGAAACAATTACGCTTGATTGAGCGTGTTGGTATTGAGAACTACTTACAGAAGCAAATGTAAGTACCATTGCTCAATAATTAAAAAAGCCTAACTTTCGTTAGGCTTTTTTATTGCAATAATCAGCGCTATTGAGTCTAACCAATTCACTTGAAATCGTTGTTAATGGTTTAAGTATCTCACCGCCATCTCTGTGCGAGACTTAGCATTGGCTTTGCGAAGCAGGTTTTTAACATGGACTTTTACCGTGCCTTCACTGATATGTAAGTCCTCAGAAATAACCCGATTGCTCTTACCTTCAGCAAGTTCTTTGAGAATTTGTAATTCGCGCGGGGTTAAGCTCTCTAACCATGCTTCATCTTCAGACGAATTTTTAAGTTCATACATGTAAGCTTCTACTTCATCGCTCACAACTCGATGACCTTGCATGGCATTTTTTAACTGCTCAAGTAATATATCTGGCTCAGTATCTTTGAGCAAGTAGCCGTCTGCTCCCGCTCTAAGTAGTCGAATGACATCTTGTTTAGCATCTGATACGGTCAAAATAACGATGCGTGAGGTAACGCCTTCTTGTCTCAAGGCATTGAGTGTATCTAAGCCCGACATCCCCTTCATATTCAAATCGAGTAACACAATATCGGGTTCATTCTGGCTCAATGCATTTAAAGCATCTAAACCTGTGCCTACTTCTCCAAATAAGCTGAAGTCAGCATCTGAAGAGATTAGTTCACAAATACCTCGACGAAGTAAAGGATGGTCGTCTACGACAAGTACAGAATAGGGTTTACCCATTTAATGGCTCCTGCTGAGGTGGAAATCGAAGGGTCACGCTTGTCCCTTTGTTAATATTACTACTAAATGTGACATCACCGTTAAGCTTATTTGCTCTTTCATGCATGATACCAATGCCAAAATGTTGATCACGTTCTTTAAGGTGTTCAATCCCTTTCCCGTCGTCAGAGACACTGATTTTAATCATATCATCATGCAGCTCACAGTTAATCTCAACGACAGTCGCACTAGCATGTTTAATTGCATTGAGTGTGGCTTCACGGGTAATTTGTAAAATATGAATATGCTGCTTAACGTCGAGTAAATGAGAGGCTAACTCAAAATTGAGCCTCAACTCGATTTTAGATTGACTTCTCAGCTGTTCTAACATGACTTCCATTGCATGTTTTAGATTAGGTTCTTTAATGGTTAACCTGAATGTTGATAGCAGTTCTCTTAATTGAATATAGGCTGTAGAAACACCCGTTTTAATTTCATTAAGCTGTTTCTCTACCTCAGTGCTTCTACATCCTTCTGGTAAGCTTTTATTGAGCAAACTGACTTGGATTTTCAAGAAAGATAAAAGTTGCCCTAATGAGTCGTGAAGTTCTCGAGCAATAACTGCACGCTCTTCCATCAATGCTAATTGTTGCCTCTGTTCAGTGGCATTATGGATGCTGATCGATCGTGAAAGCATCATCGCGAAATTATGAAATAACTGAGAGTTAGGTTTTTGGTCTGCAATGAGCTCTAAATAACCAATGTCATGATCACCCACTGATAACGGAAAGCTAAAGCTATCTTCGACATGTTGCGGCCAGCTACTTTCTGCTTCAATGATGTCATTGGTTTGATCATCATGACTGATGACTAACCTTAAGTATGCGAGTTGCTTAAATTGTTTTAAGTGATTCAAAGCCCCTTGAAGGCGTTTATAGTCTAATTGATCTTGATGCAGCATGACCAAATTATCGTATAGAAAATTAAGTTCGTTATTTGCTTGGGTGAGCGCTAATGTTTTTTCATTAACTTGCCCCTCAAGATCTTGGTAAAGAGCAGAAAGTTCAGAAGCGGTTTTTTTCAATGCATTTGATAAGGCTGTTAACTCAATGTAATCAGTTTTAGGCATTTCAACATCAAAATTACCTTTGGAAATCGTCTCAGCACTATCCATAAGTGATAACAAAGGTTTAACAACTCGCTTGCGCGTATAAGAAACGGCTACCGCTGCAATGATGAGCATGACGATTAAACCGGCGAACTGGCTCATAACCAGCCAGCGCAGCTTTAATGAGGCAAATAGCTCCATTTCTAATACTAACTTGTCGATTGTGTCGACAAAGTCTTTGAGGCTGTTCTCATAGTTTTGTAAGTCTTTTTCAACTATGTATGAACGCATATCTTGCCACTTGTTGATCACCAGTAAATATTGTTCTGAAAGCTGATCAGGTGAGTACCAGTTTAGGGATCTTTGAAGGGCAGGTGAGTGCAATGTAGTTTCAAATTTTGATATTTTTATTGCTGTTTCTTCAGGGTGTTGCTGAGCAAATAACAGTAAACGATAGCTCTGCATACGCAAAGAGCCCGAGGCATTAATTGCTTTAGCATCGCCGATACTGATAGACAAATTTATGATGGCATAAACCGCTAAACTTGAAGAAAGTAAAATGAAGGCTAGCATTAAGGCTAATATGGTTGAAGTAAGACTGCCGCGTTTGATCATTTGATGCCTTATACATGTTTTATTGCTGAGTGAGTGTACATAACATTTGGATTATTTCAGAGCTTTTTGTTTGGTAACAATTTTCATCTTTGGTAAATACTATTAGCAGTTTTATAGAAATGTGATTTACAACACGTTTACATATTGATCTGGCGCAAACTTCTACGTGTATACTCACTAAGAGGTATGTTTAAAAAAAGTTAAAATAGTTAGTTTTAAGCTTGATGGTCGTGATTTTAAATAACAAATAATGTTGCACGGAGAAATGGTGATGAAGATGAACGCGAAAAGGACTGCAGTCAGTGCGGTGATAGCGGCAAGCTTGATGGTTTCTGGCGCTTTCGCAAGCGACAAAACGGAGCCTCGCAACGAAGTGTATAAAGAACGCTTCGCGAATCAATATCAAACTTGGCATGATACAGCTGAAAGCAAAGAAATTGTGGATATGCTGGAAGAAGTGCCTGAGTTAGTGGTTTTATGGGCAGGTTATGGTTTTGCGAAAGATTATAATGCGCCACGTGGTCATATGTATGCCGTTACAGATGTCACTAACACATTACGTACTGGTGCACCTAAATCAGACACTGATGGCCCAATGCCAATGGCATGTTGGAGCTGTAAGAGTCCTGATGTACCACGTTTAATTGAAGACAAAGGTGAAAAAGGTTACTTCACAGGTAAGTGGGGCAAAGGTGGTCCAGAAGTAGTTAATACAATCGGTTGTGCTGATTGTCACGAAAAAGGTTCTGCTAAATTACGTATGTCTCGTCCATTTGCCGCTCGTGCAATGGAAGCTATCGGGACACCATTTGAAAAAGCTTCTCGTAAAGACAAGCAGTCAATGGTTTGTGCACAGTGTCACGTAGAATACTATTTCGAGAAAACGGCTGATAAGAAAGGCTTTGTGAAGTTCCCATGGGATATGGGTACCACTGTTGAGCAAATGGAAGTTTACTATGACAGCATGGAATTCGCAGACTGGACTCATGCAGTATCTAAAACACCAATGCTAAAAGCGCAGCATCCAGGTTATGAAACTTGGAAACTAGGTGTTCACGGTAAGAACAATGTAACTTGTACTGATTGCCATATGCCTAAAGTGGCTAAGCCAAGCGGTAAAGGTAAGTTCACGGACCATAAAGTGGGTAACCCATTTGATCGCTTCGAAGAAACTTGTAAGTCTTGCCACACTCAAAGCAAAGAGTTCTTGGTCGGTATTACAGAAGATCGTAAGCATAAAGTTGGTGAGCTAAAAGAACGTGCAGAATACCAATTAGTTCGCGCTCACTTTGAAGCTAAAGCAGCTTGGGATGCTGGTGCAACTGAAGCTGAAATGAAGCCAATTCTGAAAGATATCCGTCATTCACAATGGCGCTGGGATTATGCAACAGCCTCTCACGGTGTTGCAGCTCACGCGGCAGATGAAGCGCTTCGTATCTTAGGGACTTCTGTAGATAAAGCAGCAAATGCTCGCTTGAAGCTATCTCACCTACTAGCAGCGAAAGGTGTGAAGCAACCTATCGCACTTCCTGATATCTCTACTAAAGCGAAAGCTCAAGCTGCGCTTGGTATGGATATGAAGAAGATGAATGCTGATAAAGAAGACTTTAAGAAGAATGTCGTACCTAAATGGCAAGCTGAAGCTAAAAAGCGTGAAGCAACTTATAAGTAAGACACTCAATGAAATAATCACTTAATTGTGAAATCAAAAGCCCTCAGTTGAGGGCTTTTTTGTGTCTTGCCATTTATTGTTTGTCTTGCTTTCAACACTTCATCATGCAGTTCACATCTTTCTCATTCCGCTTTTACATCGTTTATCCATATCGCTGAATATGCTTTTCTTACTCCTTGATGTTATTGCCTTTGGTAGGCGGGGACAGCTCAATGGAAAGTATGAGTCTAAACGCTAATTTATGTGATGGATTAGGGCCTGTTGACCTTTCAAGATTATTTTTCAGCGACTTGTTGGAAATTTACACAAGGTAGCGGCTTTGATGTGTGGTTACTCCACATGATAAGTCGTTAAAGCAGTAGAAATGACAACAAGTGCTGCCTGTAAGGTTCGTTTAAAAGCACCGCGCTCTTAGCTAAGAGTCCAGATTGTTGTGAGCACTGTGGTCATAACCACAGGTTTAGATGACTAAGCGTCATGGCTCACACCTAGATTAAAGTCCTTTAATTCGAACAAATTCTCATCAGCAAAGATCAACATGCCCTAGTGTTTGGGCACCAAACTAGTGCATTTTGCCGAGTTTATCGCATTTAACTATTGTGTGAAAATTGTGCACCAAAATTGATCATCTTAATCATAGCTCTGCACGTTTAAAGTGCTTTTACATTCATGCAAATTTAATGATGAAAGGTAAAGTCTTTATATTTCAATAGTTAATATAATTGGCCTAATGATTGAATTGTAATTGGCAACATTAATAAAAATAGCCATTTTCAATTATTTGGAGGTCGAGATGAAACTCGTCAGCGCAATCATCAAGCCATTTAAGTTAGATGATGTCCGTGAAGCAATAGCAGGCATCGGCATTGAGGGGATGACAGTCACCGAAGTAAAAGGTTTCGGTCGTCAAAAAGGGCACACAGAGCTGTATCGTGGTGCAGAGTATCAGGTGGACTTTCTACCTAAAGTGAAGCTTGAGATTGCAACTAAGGCTGAAAATATCGATATGTTGCTAGAGGCAATTACCTCAGCTGCTCATACAGGTAAGATTGGTGATGGCAAAATTTTTGTCACTGACCTTGAACAAGCCATCCGTATCCGTACGGGTGAACTCGACAACGAAGCACTATAAGGGGGCAGTGATGGAAGAGTTATCAAAATTAGGGTTAACAGTTACTGAGTTAAGGTTTGCATTAGATACTTTCTATTTCCTTATTTCTGGTGTGTTAGTCATGTGGATGGCAGCCGGTTTTGCCATGTTAGAAGCAGGTTTAGTTCGCTCTAAAAATACCACTGAAATCTTAACTAAAAACGTGTGCTTATATTCGATTGCTTGTGTGATGTATTTACTTCTAGGTTATAACATCATGTATGTCGATAATGCTGAAGGCGGTATTATTCCGACAATTAGTTCATTAATTGGTACCCAAGCCGATGATGCCGATCACGCATTAGAATCAGACTTTTTCTTCCAAGTTGTGTTCGTTGCAACGGCTATGTCTATTGTTTCAGGTGCAGTAGCTGAGCGTATGAAGCTATGGGCCTTCTTAGCTTTTTCTGTAGTGTTAACGGGTGTGATTTACCCAATTTCAGGGTACTGGACATGGGGTGGAGGTTTCGTTGCTGAAGCAGGTTTTGTTGATTTTGCTGGTAGTGGCATTGTACACATGGCAGGCGCAGCAGCAGCTATCTCTGGTGTATTACTGTTAGGTGCTCGTAAAGGTAAATATGGTCCTAATGGCCAAGTAAACCCAATTCCTGGTTCTAACTTACCAATGGCAACGCTAGGTATGTTTATCTTGTGGATGGGCTGGTTCGGCTTCAATGGTGGTTCGCAGCTATTAGTATCCGATGCGGAAAATGCAACAGCTGTGGCTAAGATTTTTGTTAACACCAACTCAGCAGCAGCTTTTGGTGCAGTTTCAGCATTGATTGTATGCAAAATTGTTTGGGGTAAAGCTGATTTAACGATGATCTTAAATGGTGCTCTAGCGGGTCTAGTGGCTATTACAGCTGACCCACTATCTCCATCATTTGTGATGGCTGGTATTATTGGTGTCGTAGCGGGTGGTGTTGTTATCTTCTCTATCGTTAGTTTTGACCGCATTAAAATTGATGACCCTGTTGGTGCAATCTCAGTGCATGGTGTCGCGGGGTTCTTAGGCTTGATGTTGGTACCGCTATCAAATGCAGATGCTAGCTTCGGTGGTCAGATATTTGGTGCTGCCGTTATCTTTGCATGGGTATTCGCGGCATCACTAGTGGTGTGGTTGGTGCTAAAAGTAACAATCGGTATCCGTGTGAGTGAAGAAGAAGAATACTCAGGTATGGATGCATCTGATTGTGGTATTGATGCATACCCAGAATTTGTGAGCATTAAAGGTTAAGTTTCTCTTTTTAACTCATATGAAAGCAGAGCTTGATAGCTCTGCTTTTTTTTGTGCTAAATTATCATTTACGGAGAGAATTAAATCCAGTTTGATGCAATACATTAGGCAATGTTGGGAGGAGTATTATGGCGACTAAGTATTTACCGTTAATTCTGATGTTTGTAGGTGTGGCTATCGTCACAATGCCTGCACAGGCAGGGAAAGTGGTTGTGCGTAAATCCTCAGAGCCTTTTGATGCTTTTGCTGTACGCGATCAAGTACTGAGAGAGCATGCTTGGCAAGAAGCGTTACGCATGCAGCAACAAATTAATATTTTACAAGCGCTTCCAATTGGGTGTTTGCTGGTTGCCAGTCCCTACCGTTACTATCACTGCGGTGGACAATACTATCGCCCTTATACTCACGAGCAACAGCAGTTATTTATTCAAATAGACCCACCTCAGCAAACTGAACTTGAATCTAGCGAGCCTAAGAGTCAGCCACAGACTTTACCTGAATCTAAACCAATCAGCTCAAATCGCGCCATATCATCTCGATCTAACAATTAGTTAGTCGAAAAATAACGAGTACAAGAAATAGCGCAAAACATATCAGTGTACATTTCCTGCATGACGCTATTATTGCGATTTAAGGTGGGGATACTAAGCTTAAATCAGGCTTTCACAATGAGGGCGTGGTATGTTCAGCTACGATTTTCAATATTCTCAGTGCATTACAATCGATTACTTTAAACAAGGTCTGCAATTTTACCTGCGTTTACCTTCTGCTTTTTTGTTATTATTTTTATCGCTAATTGCACTAACTGGGTGTAGTTCGACAGATAATAAGTCAACTGTTGAAGTCGATCTGCAAAAACTGTTTATTGACTCTGCCTTTGAACCGCAACAAATCATCCCTCCAGAAGATGTGTTTAAGCTGAGTGCTGACTTTAAAAAAGTGGTGCAACGCGACTATCAAGCCGCTCTACGTAGTCATAAGAATGGTTTTTCAGCTAATAAATGGTTAGCAAATTATGTAGGGGCCCAAGATGGCGGATTTGAATATCGTGACCATTTAACTCGTCCAGCATATATCACCGAGCAATCACGACAAGGCAACTGTATGTCACTTGTAGTTTTGTCAGCAGCATTAGCTGATGAATTTGGTATTCCTGTTAAATTCCAGGACATTGAAGTTGAGCCCGTATGGGATAAGCGAGGTGGGTTCTACCTCGTTAACGGGCATGTGAATGTTAAAATGATGCCCCGTAATGAAATGAACACAGTGCTGTTTTCCAGTAATGAAATCGTAGTCGATTTTCTACCTGAACGGGCTATGCGTGCATTCAAGCAAAAAGTCGTTAGTCGTCAAACTCTGTTGGCTATGTACTACAACAATGTTGCTGCTGAATCATTAGTGGTGGGGGATTACCACCAAGCTTATGCTTTAGTTAAACAAGGCATTTTAATCGATCCTAGTTATACGCCCGGTATTAATACATTAGCGGTGATCTATCGTCACAATAATATGCCAGAGCAAGCTGAGTTGGTTTATCGTCAAGCATTAAATCAATCACCAGATGATTTATCAACGCTATTTAATTTAGCATTAATCCTTGGTGAGCAAGGGCGTTTAAAAGAATGGGCTGAAGTACATAAAGTGCTTGAACTTGCGCGAATTAATAACCCATTTTACTACTACGATATGGCACAACAGGCATATTTTGAACAGCAATATCAAGAGGCTTTAGTTTGGTACAAACGGGCGGTAGAGAAAGCCGATTATCGACATGAATTTTATTTTGGCTTATCACGAGCATACTGGGCAACGGGTGAGGAGCGTTTAGCGAAGAAAAACATGGTTAAAGCGTTGGATTTGACGCGTGATGACGAATCTAAACTTAGATATCAAACTAAACTCAATGCCATGAAGTCATACTAATTTGTGCCTAGGGTGTTCTTATAAATCGGTTGAATGTGTCGCAGTGCGGTAGGCTGGTTTGTTTGAACTACTCAATTTCTTTGTCGTTAGCCGTTGCATAATTAGCTTGTTGGATATGTTGATATCGTTCAAGAGGCTTTAATAAGGTAATAGCTTCATCGACTAATTGTGCAACTTGCTTATCATGGCAGGCAATATATCGAGGGGCTGGGGCAAATAAGTTGTTCTGTTCTACGACTTGTTTTGTGTCGATTAGGTTTACCAGCTGTTCACGGTAATATTTGAAAATCTTTTCCTCCATCACTATTGCATCTACATGACCATTAAATAGCATAACGACCTGACTTTTCTGATTGCTCAATTCATCATAGTTCGGATGCTGACTGACCATGTTTTCGAATTCACTACCTAAAAACTTTTTTGCGTTTTGAAATCCCAATAAAGAGTACCCTTTAAGATCTTCAATAGTACCGATTTGAAGTTGGCGACTTGCCAAATGAAATACACTGTTTTGGTAAGAAATTAAGCTTTGGGTCAGGTGCAAGCCTTTTGAATTAGCTGGCGCATTGATAATACAATCAACTTTTTTGTTTTTAACCAGTCTCAGCGCCCGCAGGTTCGGTGCGAAAATAATGTGTTGTAAATCAATTTGCTTTAATGATAAAGCGGAGAGTAATAAATCATATTGAATGCCGCTATTTTTATCGGCAAAGAAGAAAGGCTCAATACTATTACTTGTGGTAAAGCTAATTGAATCAATGGCCTTGGTTTCTGTAGGCAAGGGTTCATCCAATATATAGTTCGAAGCCTGCACAGAAGCAACTAGCATAAAAAATAGTATGCTAGTTGATATCTTGCTAGACAACGAAACTGTATACATGGAGCAAAATCCAAAAGAATGAATGAATAATGTAAGTATAACTGTTTCGAATGAAATAGCGTTAAAGTATATTTTAATAGAGAAAAATATATTTTATTTTAACTAAAGTCATTTTTATTCAGTTAGTTACTTGTTGATTTTGTTTTTGAATAATATTTGATTGCAACAGTCTTCTTTAATGGTTAAATTGATACCTTATGTTTTGCCATAAAGCCCTCAAATTCATAGAAGATAGGGAAGTTGCTAATGCAAACTTTGCATTAATCTATGTGTGTAGGTGAATTTTATACTGGTTTCAGAATAGTAATGAGTTGATTCAGTATGGCTTGCATAAAATACGATTTAATAGATGGTTTCGTAGTGATGGAGTAGTGAGATGTATTACCAAAATGATGATGTAAGAATTGATGAAATTAAAGAGTTACTACCTCCTGTGGCTATTTTGGAGCGATTTCCAGCTTCAGAAAACGCGTCTGAAACCGTTTTTAAGACCCGAGACAGTATTCATCGCATTCTCAACAAAAAAGATGACCGCTTGTTGGTCGTTATTGGCCCTTGCTCAATTCATGAAACTGAAGCTGCATTAGAGTATGGCAAGCGATTGAGAGAGCTTAGAGAGCAATACCAAGATAATTTAGAAATTGTTATGCGAGTTTATTTTGAAAAGCCAAGAACAACAGTCGGTTGGAAAGGGCTTATCAATGATCCATATATGGATAATAGTTTTAAGCTTAACGATGGCCTGCGAACGGCGCGTAAACTGCTGGTGGACTTGAATGAATCAGGTATGCCGACTGCTGGCGAGTTTTTAGATATGATTACTCCTCAGTATCTAGCCGACATGATGTGCTGGGGAGCGATTGGTGCACGTACAACTGAATCACAAGTACATAGAGAACTCGCTTCTGGTTTATCATGCCCAGTAGGGTTTAAAAATGGTACTGATGGTACGATTAAAGTGGCAATAGATGCCATTGGCGCAGCAAGTGCACCACACCACTTTCTTTCAGTAACCAAGTTTGGCCACTCGGCCATTGTCTCTACCAAAGGTAATGGCGATTGTCATATCATTTTGCGTGGTGGTAAACAGCCAAACTATAGTGCCGAAGATGTGAGTGAAATTACCGAACAACTCAGCAAAGCTGAATTACCTAACAATATTATGATTGACTTCAGTCATGCCAATAGCAACAAAGACTATCGTAAACAAATGCAAGTTGCTGAAGATGTCGCTGCGCAAATTTCGTCGGGTAATACAGCGATTTTTGGTGTAATGGTTGAAAGCCATTTGGTAGAAGGTCGCCAAGATTTAGTACACGGTAAAGAGCTATGTTATGGGCAAAGCATTACTGATGCATGTATTGGTTGGCAGGAAACTGAAAAGCTATTAGCAACCTTGAATGGAGCTGTAGCGAAGCGAAAAAGCCTATAAAGCGCAAAGTACTCTACATAGCTTTGGTTTTTATAGGTTAGTACTTGGCAGTACTGTCGCTAAAAAAACGAAGGTTGAAATGACGTTGTAAACGAAAAAAGGCGCGATGAGCGCCTTTTTTATGATTGTTGCGCCAAGTATTCGTTTGCTTTAGCCAAACTACCAAACGCGGAGATTAAATTATTGCGACCTTTGTCTTGTAACTCAGGGTTACCAGACTCAATCATCATCCATACCCATGTTTGAATTAATTGTTTTGGTGGGTACTGCACCTTTGTCGTGTCCAACATAAAGCTTCCTAAGAAAATGAAGTGTTGACGATGAAATTTCTATCGTCAGGTTAATACGGTTGCAGAGTATCAAATTCTTTATATAGAAATAACTCTATTTCAGTATAAAACCAGCACTTGTATCAAAAATTTACCATAAATAATTATTTAGTATTATACACTCAGGTATTTTGTAAGTCTAAAGTCGTATTAACTAATACTATTTAACGTATATCGTGTCGAAAAATTGCGATATAAACACAGTGATATGTTAACTAAGTGTTTTATAATGGTTTTGGCGTATTAATACTAAAACAATGGTAATTTTAGTTTGATGATATGTGCCTCAAGGAGAATAGATGAGACCATCGGCGTATTTTGATGGCCCTGTAGGTAAACTCAATTGGAAAGTGTTAAGCCTGTTATGGCCATACCTGATTGAGTTTAAGGCTAGAGTTACGCTAGCAATGTTATGTTTAATCATTGCTAAAATAGCCAGTGTGGGTTTGCCATTTATTCTCAAAGACATTGTCGATTCATTAGATGGAGCCAAACTCCAGCTTATAGCTGTTCCCCTCGGTCTAGTCATTGCCTATGGCGCAGTCCGCTTCTTGAATGTCATTATTGGTGAGATAAGAGATACCTTATTCGGTCGTGTGACTGAGCGTGCAATGCGACGCTTGGGATTGGCTGTTTTTGAACACTTGCATCGACTAGACCTAGATTACCACCTCGATCGTAGAACCGGTGGGTTATCACGAGATATTGAGCGTGGTACTAGTGGTGTCAGCTTTTTAATGCGATTTATGGTGTTTAATATTGTGCCGACTTTGCTTGAAATTGCCTTTGTTGTGGTGATCTTTCTTTATCAATACGGCTGGATGTATGCGGGTGTAACCAGCCTTGCAGTGGTTGCCTACATTGGTTTTTCCGTTGTAGCCACTGAATGGCGCACTAAATATGTGAGAGAAGCAGCGACTGCAGACTCTCTTGCTAATACTCGCAGCGTTGACAGTCTTTTGAATTATGAGACGGTGAAATATTTCAATAACGAACAGTTTGAAGCTGATAGATACGATCAAGCCTTGTCGCAATGGGAGCAAGCTAAACGAAACAACCGTTTGTCACTATTAGTGTTAAACAGTGGTCAAGCACTTATTATTGCTGTTGCTATGACTTGGATGATGGCAATGGCCATGTATGAAGTTGCCGCCCAAACTATGACCATTGGTGACTTTGTATTGATTAACGCCTTTATGATGCAGTTGTTTATGCCGTTAAATTTTTTAGGTTTCGTTTACCGAGAAATTCGCGGCGCATTGGCCAACATTGAACGCATGTTTAATATTTTAGATAAACACCCTAAGGTGGTGAATCAACCGCAAGCAAGTGACAAAGAGGTATCAAGGGGGAGTATCGCATTCGAGAAAGTGAGTTTTCAATATGACGACAGGCCAATTCTAAAGCAGGTAACCTTTGATATTGAAGCGGGTAAAAAGGTCGCTGTTGTGGGGGGGAGTGGGGCAGGTAAATCAACCATTATTAAACTGCTATTTCGCTTTTACGATGCTGATGCTGGCCGTATTACTATTGATGGTAAAGATATCAACTCATTTAGTTTGGATTCATTGAGAAGATCAATTGCGATAGTGCCACAAGACACTGTGCTATTTAACAACTCAATTTATGAAAATATTCGCTATGGTTGTCCACAAGCCACTACTGAGCAAGTTGAGCAAGCGGCGAAAGTAGCACATCTAATGGACTTCATTGAATCTCTACCAAATCAATGGCAAACCAAAGTTGGGGAACGCGGACTGAAACTGTCCGGTGGTGAAAAACAAAGGGTGTCGATAGCTCGAGCCGTGCTTAAAGGAGCACCCATTTTGGTTTTTGATGAAGCAACGTCATCATTGGACAGCCGATCAGAACAAGCTATTTTATCAGCACTGGCTGATGCAGCTCGCGGTCACACCAGTCTGGTAGTGGCACATCGCTTATCGACAATCATTGATGCTGATACGATTGTGGTGTTAAACAAGGGAGAAATTGTTGAGAAAGGCACCCATGGAGAGTTACTGAATCAACAAGGCCTATACGCTAAGCTGTGGCGTATTCAAAATGAGCAAAAGCGGCAAGAACTTCATTCAGATGAAAGTTAACCTTTAGTTGGCCTATCTGAGTTTGGGTGGGAAAGCATTAAAAGAAACTTAAATTAGCGTTGGTATTTTTGAAAATATTCAATATGATAGCGAAATAAGTGATACTCACCCAACTATTTAACATCTCATTTCGCTTATTGGTTTACTTTGGGTATAATTAATTTAGTTGTTGGGAATTAACCTAGTTTGGGTTCAAGCTAACCTATTATTCGTTGGAGGTATATAGTGCAAAATATTGCTTTAACAGCCGCATTGGAAGGCACTCAGCATGAAGCTAAAACCGACTGGTTTGCAATTAAGGCAATGCTCGAATCTAAGGATATGTCAGCGGACGATATTCGTATTGTCTACAATGAATTGTGTGCAGGATTGATTGTTACAACTCGTGGGTTAACGCTTTCTAAAGTAGCTGCAACAGATAACCAAACTGAAGTCATTAAACCAACAGATGATACTGATGGGTTATTAATTAAGTAGCCTTTCCGTTAGCTAGGATTACTAACTAACACCTCTAAATTTGAGCCAAGCAAACCATTATTTTTTTTGCCAATAGGCACACACTATTTTAATCTGCTCACTCGCTCGAGTATCTGGTCTCAAACGTGTAATCTTACCTTTTTCAAAGCATACTTTTTCACCTTCAATTTCAGACATTCGATCGCAACTTTGGCAAGTTAGCCCCAAAACTTTAATGTCTGCTTCAAAATAGTCAGATTTAATCGCCAAGCTAGTGTCCTCTCAATATGCATAATGTGATCTAGATCAACAAAATATTCTACATTAGTTTGGAATATCAGCAACTGCTTTATAACGTATTACATGCCATTTATTTTCGCTTACCACTCAAAGGTATGGCTAGAAAAGCGCTCTGCAAAGCCAATGTCTTGCCATTTTAAACAAGCGCTCAATTAAGTATAGTTTAGTTTCTGCTAATTTAAAGACGGCTTTCTTCTATATCGCCAACCTGCTTGTAATTTAGAGTGAATATCATCCTGTTACATGGGGATTGTGCTATAAGAATAGTGATAGTTCGACTAGTCGTATCTTTAAAAACTTCATTTGTCACAATGATGGTCGATAACAAGTAAAAGCGTGAGAGTAAGAGGGGGTGTGATGAAAGTGACCCAATCAAATACAGCTCAACTTAATAGTGAGTTGCCCAAACCGGCGTCGGTGTTATCAAAAAGCGCCTCTGGTGATGGGGTCGAAGTGTTGACAATTAAACAAGCTGCCAAACGCCTGCAGCATGGCAGTATTGCTGCAGCGCAAGAGCTGGTAAGTCTCACTTCGGGTGAAGAATCATCCATGGCACTACTTTATAAAGCTGCTGTTGAAGCGATCAATGAAGCTTTGGCTCCAAAGTTAGGTGAAAACAGTATTCAAAATACACTTAGCTCATCCGTTGATTACTCACCATTAGCCACCGCAGAGCGCATTGTTGGTTTTGCCACGCAATTTTTGAGTTTACATCAGCAGCAAAATGAAGCGCTTGGTTACACCGAGCAGGTAGATAGCTTTATGGTCAAAATCACTGATGCGATTGAACAAGGGTTCACCGAGGCAACGGGCATTCTCTCTGGTTTGAGCGTGTTGGAAGGTGATATTGAGCAAGGCGTATCAGAAACTTATCAGCATGTTCAATCAGGTTTAGCGCAATTTAAACAGCAATCGTTAAGTGTTGCCTTTGCAAATACTGACGAGCCGTCATAACCATGTTAGCTTACTAATTGAACTATTAATCAAGGAGCCTGCTATGTGGACAACCGGAAAAGTAATTGAAAAAATTAACTGGAACGCCAAGTTATTTTCGTTACGTATCCAAGTCGATATTGGTCCTTATCTAGCTGGTCAGTTTATTAAGCTCAGTCAAATTCAAAACGATAAACGTGTTGCGCGCGCCTATTCTATTGTGAATGCGCCAGGAGATGATTTTATTGAAGTCCTTGCTGTAGAAGTAGAGCAAGGTCAACTTTCACCTAACCTTCATCAATTACATATCGGCGACACCATTGAAGTTTCGACCAAAGCTTCAGGTTTTATGACTTTAGAAGAAATACCACACGGGCCATTACACGGAGACCACCTATGGCTGCTTGCTACCGGAACTGCTGTGGGGCCGTTCATTTCTATGCTACATACCGCTGAACCTTGGCAGCGATTTAGTAAAGTGGTGTTGGTTTACGGAGTCAGGTTATCCTCAGATTTAGCCTACCTTGATGATATTAAATCTTTTGAGCAGAAGTTTGGCGATCAATTTATTTTTATTCCTTGTGTGACCCGTGAACCCATCGATGATGGCTTAAGTTGTCGAATTCCTGATGGTTTGAAAAATGGCACTATTGAGCAGTTTGCCAAACTTGATATCAATGCCGAGGATTCACAAGTGATGATCTGCGGTAACCCTGGCATGATTACTGGCGCTCAGAATGAGTTACATGACAAAGGCTTGGTTAAGAATCTACGACGCACACCTGGGCAAATTACTGTTGAAAAATATTGGTAAGAAGCAATCTAGAGTATCAGTAAGCTACAATCTCGAGGGTAAGTAGCTTGAGTGTAAGTAGCTCGAGTGTCAGTCGGTCACAATTTCGAGTAGTAGTAACTCGAGTGTCAGTCGGTCACATTATCTAGAGTTGGTAGCTCGAGTATCAGTAGGTCACAATTTCGAGTATTAGTAGCTCGAGTGTCAGTCGGTCACAATATCTAGAGTTGGTAACTCGAGTTTCAGTAGATCACAATCTCGAGTGTTAGTTCACAATCTTGCTGTTTATTACTTGCTCATCCACATAGAATCCATTAATCTACACGCTATTGATAATTGTTATCGTTATCAGTTACCTTGGTATTAACTTTGTTATTAACCTATTACAGTAATTGAACGAGCAATTGCTATTAAGCGAAGTAGTATTGATGGAGAAATACACATGAAATTGTTGAAAAGTATTGCCATTCTTGGTCTTGCTAGTGCAGCTGGCCTAGTGAATGCAGCAGAGTCATTGACGGTTTATTCCTACCGCCAGGCTTTTTTAGTTGACCCCATTCTTGAAAAGTTTACGGCTGACACTGGCGTTAAAGTTAATGTTGTATTTGCCAAAAATGGTATTGCTGAGCGTATTGCTCGTGAAGGTCGATTGTCACCTGCAGACGTGGTACTGACTTCAGATTTCTCTCGTTTAATGGAATTGGTTGATAAAGATTTAGTTGTCCCAGTTGAAAGTGATGTCATTAATAGCAATATCCCTGAACAATATCGTTCCCCAGAAAGTGATTGGTATGCGCTGACTCAGCGTGTGCGTAACGTATACTCTTCAAAAGAACGTACAGGTAAGTTAGACATTAATTATGAAGATCTCGCCAATAAAGAATATAAAGGTAAGATTTGTACGCGTAGTGGTAAGCATCCTTATAACATCGCACTAGTGGCTTCTATGATTGCTCATCATGGTGAAGCTGAAGCTAAAACTTGGTTAGAGGGCTTTAAAGCTAACTTAGCGAGAAAACCTCAAGGTAATGACCGTGCACAAGTTCGTGCTGTAAAAGAAGGTTTATGTGACATAGCCATTGGTAACAGTTACTACTTCGGTAAAATGTTGGCTGATCCTAACCAGAAAAGCTGGGCAGACGCAGTATACTTAAACTTCCCTAACCAAGATAACCGTGGCTCTCACGTTAATGTGTCGGGTATGGCACTCGCTAAATACTCTCCAAATCGTGAAAATGCAGTGAAATTGATGGAGTTCTTAACTTCTGATGAAGCTCAGAAAGCGTATGCAGAAGTGAATATGGAATACCCGGTCAATCCAAGTGTTGCACCGTCTGAACTTGTTGCATCATGGGGCGAATTTAAATCAGATAGCTTGCCTATTCATAAATTAGCCGAATATAATCAAGCCGCGATTAAAATGCTTGATGAAGTAAGATTCGATTTATAATCATTTATCACTTTGACAGTGAAGTTAGGGTGCTAAATTAACTGGATATAAGTGTATGATTTTTGGATTAACCAGAAGCTGGTCGCTTGCTGGTTATACGTTAGCGGCAATCATAGTATTGCCGCTAATTGCACTTTTAGTGCAAGCTGCAGTTCCCGATGAAGAAGTATTTGCGCATCTTTACGATACCGTACTTTCTACCTACATATACAACACTGTAGTACTGATGTTCTTTGTGTGCTTAGGTTCGTTAATCTTAGCTGTGCCTGCAGCATGGTTAATCGCACGCTGTGAATTTCCTGCTCGGAAACAATTCCAATGGTTACTACTGTTACCTCTCGCCATGCCTGCCTATATTGTGGCTTATGTGTATACCGACCTATTTGATTATGCAGGTATTGTGCAACGTACTTTAAGGCAGTGGTTTGAGTGGACTTCGCCTCATGATTACTATTTCCCTGAAGTGAGAAGCCTCGGCGGCGCTGCTATCATGTTAGCCTTGGTGCTATTTCCCTATATTTACCTGTTAGCAAGAACCGCTTTCATGGAGCAATCCTCAAGCTTGTTACACGCTTCGAGAGTGATGGGCTGTAGCCCATGGAGAAGTTTTTGGCGACTTGCCCTGCCTATGGCTCGCCCCGCTCTGGCAGTGGGTGTTGCACTCGTGGCAATGGAAACGGTGGCAGACTTTGCGACAGTAAGTTATTTTGCTGTGCCTACCTTAACAACGGCTGTTTATGATACTTGGCTCGGTTATGGCAGCTTAACGGCTGCGGCAAAATTATCGACAATTATGTTGTTGGTGATATTTGTGATGATTGGTGCTGAACGTTTCGCAAGACGCAAGCAAGAGCTATATCAAAAACAGGCATTATTGAGTGAATCTGATCGTTATCAGCTCTCATCTGTCCAGCGTTATCTAGCAGTAGGCTACTGTAGTGTATTACTGTTTTTCTCATTTATATTGCCGTTTGTTATCTTAGGCAGCTATGCATTTGATTACTTTGAAGAGTCTTGGAATGCACAGTTTATTGAATACAGTATTAATAGCTTGTATATCGCCGCGCTTGTGAGTTTTATCTGTGTAGTGCTTTCGTTGTTCATGATGTTTATCAAACGTATCAGCCCACGTAAAATGGATGCACTGCCATCTAGGGTAAGTAGCACAGGATATGCCATCCCAGGTACTGTGCTTGCTATCGGTGTACTCGTGCCGTTGACCTTTTTAGACTTTGCTATCAATGATGTTTATGACTATTTCGATCAACGAGGCCCAGGCCTGCTGTTAACAGGCAGTGTTTTTGCGTTGGTTTTTGCATTCTGTGTCCGATTTATTGCGATTTCCATTGGTAGTATTGAAAATAGCTACAAGCGTATTTCCCCTTCATTGGATATGGCGGGAATAACCATGGGGCAAAAGCCATGGCAAATAATGTGGCGAGTACATTTACCCTTATTGCGTAAAGGTATTTTTGCTGGCGCATTGTTGGTGTTCATTGAGAGTATGAAAGAGCTCCCTGCAGCATTACTGTTACGGCCGATTGGTTTTGAAAACCTTGCCACCTACGTTTTTCAGTTCGTGTCTGACGAACAGCTAGAGCAGGGGGCACTGTCAGCAATTGTGATTGTGTTGGTCGGATTAATTCCGTTGATTTACTTGAATCGCTCATTGGAGCAGAAAAACTAATGTCTACTTTATCCATTCAAAATGTGTCGAGTGCCTATGAAAGTCAGGTTATTTTAAATCAACTTGATTTAACGCTAGAGCAGGGTGAAATTGTTGCCTTGTTAGGCCCTAGTGGATGTGGCAAAACCACCTTATTAAGGGCTGTCGCTGGTCTGCAGCCAATTACGCATGGCTCGATTAGAATTAATGGCAACTTGCTTAATGATGACGGTATTTTTTTGCCAAGTGAGCAACGTGGCGTTGGTATGATTTTTCAGGATTATGCGCTATTTCCGCACATGACTGTGGCCCAGAATGTCTTGTTTGGCGTTAATGGACTATCAAAAGCGCAACGCCAAGCCAGATTAGAAGACATGTTAAGCTTGGTGAAACTTGATGGGTTAGGTGAACGCTACCCTCATGAACTGTCTGGCGGACAACAACAAAGGGTGTCTATTGCCCGTGCATTAGCTTATGAGCCTGAAATCTTGTTGTTAGACGAACCTTTTTCTAATATTGATTCTCAGGTCCGTGCAGAGATGATGTTGGAAATTCGTAGTATTCTAAAACAGCGCAATATCAGTGCCGTTTTTGTTACACACAGTAAAGATGAAGCGTTTGTATTTGCAGATAAACTGGCTTTATTTAAAGATGGCGGCATTGTTCAGCACGGTATTGCTGAAGAGCTATATTCTCAACCTAAAGATCGCTATGTGGCCGAATTTTTAGGTGCTGGTAACTACTTAACTGTGTCAGCGGTAGACGAACACACTGTCGATACTATTTTTGGTAAGCTTTCCTCAAGTGCAAGCTTACAATTTAAAGATAACTCGGGCACATTATTATTACGTCCAGAACAATTCGAATTACAGTTAAACCAAAGTGGCAATGGCGTGATTCAGGATAGACGCTTTTTAGGAACCATCTGTCATTATTGGGTGCAGGTTGAACAGCAAATATTAGAAGTAAAAAGTCAAATGTTAGATTTACAGCAAGGCGACAAGGTGCAGATAATGCCTCAAGTTGGACCTTTGATTATTTTTTAATAGCAAATGCTAACAATTGTGAATTGGCTACGCGCTTTTTAGTATGAGCTAAGGTAAGTTTGACTTAATAAATAATTAGTTGAAATACGAAAATAAGGTTTAGTTTTCGTCATTTTAGCCGACAAGAATTAAAGGTGGAAAATATCAACATGGACAACCAAGTTATGCCTCGTGAACAACTCGGAATATGTGCTGAAGGAAATTTACATAGCGTATATTTGATGTTTAACGTCAATGAAGGCGCTGAGCAGCAATTGCGTGCTTCACTGGCCAGTGTCGCCCAATATCTTTATGAGTTGACGGATCAATTTTCTGACAGTGCCTTTAACGGCTTTGTGGCTATTGGGGCTAACTTCTGGGATAGCTTCTACCCGCAAGGTCGACCATCGCAGCTTGCGCCGTTTCCTGCAATGCAACAAGACAATCGTGATGCACCCGCTATCGAGTTTGACTTATTTGTACACTTGCGTTGTGACCGTTTTGATATCCTTCATCTTGTTGCCAATGAAGTAAACCAAATGCTTGAAGACAGTGTTGAACTGGTTGATGAAGAGCGTGGCTTTAGGTTTATGGATAGCCGTGATTTAACCGGTTTTGTTGATGGCACAGAAAACCCTAAAGGCCGTAATCGTCAAGAAGTAGCTTTAGTCGGTGAAGAGGATGACGCGTTTAAACAGGGCAGTTATGTGCACGTACAAAAGTTTGCGCATAATTTAAGTAAGTGGAATCGTTTACCTGTGCGCAAGCAAGAAGACATTGTCGGTCGTACAAAAGAAGACAATGTGGAATATGCCAGTGAGGATAAACCGCTAACCAGCCATATTAAGCGTGTGAATTTGAAGTCAGATGCGGGTGAGTCGCTTGAGATATTACGTCAAAGTATGCCTTATGGCTCAGTTAAAGAACAAGGCTTAATGTTCATTTCAGTGTGTCGTACACCGGGGCATTTTGAAGAAATGCTAAAGAGCATGGTACATGGTGATGAACATGGTAATTTTGATCACCTAATGAATTTTACCAAAGCACTTACTGGTTCATCGTTCTTTGCACCATCTTTAGATTTTTTACTGCAGTTTGAACAAGGTTAATCAGCCGTTCATTCTGTGTTGTACCATAAAAAAAGCAATGCCTTAGCATTGCTTTTTTTATGAGCCTCAAACAGTGAGTGAAATGAGCCGCTTTGGTTTAAAGGGGTTATTCACTATAATTGAACAGTGATTTAACCGTCTCAAGCGTGTCATCAATTGTGGTGATGTTTGAAGGCGAGATAAAGATAGTATCATCACCGGCAATGGTGCCTAAAATGCCTTCTGGTTTGCCTATTGAGTCTAATAATCTAGCAATTAATTGTGCTGCACCTGGGCTAGTACGAACCACAATCATGGCTTGATTGTGATCGACATCCAGTACAAGATTTTTTAATGGACTGCCTGCCGTTGGGACCCCTAATTCCGCTGGAAGACAATACACCATTTCTTGCTTGGCATTTCTGGTACGCACCGCGCCGAACTTGCTGAGCATACGTGATACTTTAGATTGATTGATGTTTGCGAAGCCTTCAGATTGTAATGCACTCACAATCTCACTTTGGCTACCAAAACGTTCTTCTTTCAAAATAGCTTTGAACGTTTTGACTAATTCATCCTGATTTTTTGTCGCTGGCATAATGTTATTTTCATCTTGTGTTTGTTATTCAAAAAACCTGTCAATTTTGAATATTTTTTGCATAAAAGTCAAGAAAGTTACTATTTTTATGAATTAAAATTCAATAATTTAACCTGACTGTTACTTGTTTGGTAGGCGTTGCCTTCTCACTAATAGGGGCTCCTTGATAAATGGTGCTAGCTGGTTGAGCAATGATACAGATCATTATTTCCTATTACACTTCTTGCTAGACTCCTGCCCCGCTAATTTTAGCCCCTATGTTTGCGCAATATTAACAACTAAAGGTCATAAAGACATGTCTACGCAAAAAACACAATCCACCGCCAGCCGTATCTGGGCAAGGTGGATGGCAGTTCCTCTATGGATGCAAATATTAATTGGTATGATTTTAGGTATTCTGGTTGGTGCCGCCTTAGGCGAGCAGGCAACAAGCTTAAAACCAATAGGCTCTTTGTTTGTTAATACCATTCAAATGTTGATTGTACCATTAGTCTTTTGTTCGCTCATTGTCGGTGTCACATCGATGCAAGACACCAGTAAAATGGGGCGAATAGGTTTTAAGTCATTCGTTTTTTACCTAGCTACAACCTCAATCGCAATCACCATAGGCTTAATGGTTGGTGGGCTATTACAGCCAGGCGTCGGACTGAATATGGTTCATGATGGTGCAACACAGGCGGTAAAAGAAGCGCCGTCTGTGGTGGATACATTAATCAATATTGTTCCCACTAACCCTGTTGCTGCGTTAGCCAGTGGTAAAATTTTACAAGTCATTGTATTCGCCGTGGCATTAGGTATCTCACTAGTATTGATTGGTGAGCGCGGCAAGCCAGCCATTGCTGTTTTTGAAAGCTTAGCTGAAGCCATGTTTAAACTGACTGATATGGTTATGAAGTTAGCGCCTTATGGTGTGTTTGGTTTAATGGCATGGGTAGCGGGCGAGTATGGTTTAGACATGTTAATGCCACTGATTAAAGTCGTTATTGCGGTATACATTGGTTGTGCGTTGCATATCTTAGGTTTCTACAGCTTGATACTCACCACAGTTGCTAAGCTGAACCCAATTAAGTTTTTCAAAGGGATCCGCAATGCTATGGCAGTCGCATTTACCACTTCAAGCTCAGCGGGTACTTTGCCTGCCAGCATGAAGTGTGCAAATGAGTCTTTAGGTATTAATAAAAAGATATCGAGTTTTGTATTGCCACTTGGCACCACCATCAATATGGATGGTACTGCGCTTTACCAAGGGGTTACGGCTTTATTTGTCGCTCAAGCATTTGGTATCGACTTAACTTGGGTTGAATACGTTACGATTATCCTTACCGCAACGTTGGCCTCAATTGGAACCGCTGGTGTGCCTGGTGCGGGTCTTGTAATGCTAACTTTGGTATTAACCACTGTCGGCTTACCATTAGAAGGTGTGGCCATTATTGCTGGTATTGATCGTGTACTGGATATGGCGCGAACGGCAGTGAACGTGTCAGGTGACTTAGTTGCTACCACTGTGATTGCCAAGAGTGAAGGCGAGTTAGATGAAGTGCAATACAATGCGTCAACTGATAAGACGGCCTAACCGACCATATTTGCTTACTAATTTATTGTGATTAGGCTATTAGCCCATTAAGCGAATAGCTAAATACACCAGAGCTAACAACAAGGGCTATGATGTAATCATCATAGCCCTTGTTGTATATCACCGTTGCTCGTGGTGCCAGTGTTATTGCTTAGCCGATAGCTCAACTAGTACTTTGCCTGAGGCATCTTTTAAGCTCAATACATCGTTTTTCAGTACAAATTCAACCACGTTAGGTAAGCTTTCCATCAAACGCTTTTCTTGTTGCACTAAACCGTTAACACAGGCTTTACGGGTGGCTCCTGAGGTAGTGATGGTGAGCTGTTTATCTTCTAATTGATACTCGCCCATGAAATTGTTGCAGCCATTATTCCCCGTGATCACACCGTCGTTAAATTCAATACTGGCTTGACTGAATGATTTAACTTGAACATTGGCAACCTTGTTTACGTGCCAGTGACCAGAGATCTCGCTTTCTATTGTACTTTCAGGCGTCGATTGACAGGCTGTTAACCCAAAAAAAGCTGCGCTTACAAGCGCAAGATGTTTTATCATAAGTATGGTCCTGAAAGACTGGTAATTCGCTATTTTACCGCTTGTATGACGAAAGCGTAATACTTACTAGCTTAAATAATGTTAATAAATACACCTGACGAGATGCGTTTATGGTCAATACAATAAAAATACTCAAACTGTTGCATATCTTGGGCCTGTTAATGGCTGTAGCCGGTGTTATATTACTTGGTTTTAGTGAGTTTGCTAGTGAAGTGCAAGGTATGGTTATCACAGCCAGTTTAATTGGCCTTGGACTATTGTTTATGTCACCTTTCCCCATAGCGCTGTTTCTTGAGTGGGCGAAAAAGCAGTCAGCGGATGATAAGGCATCATCATGACCATTCAAATTCGTATCGCCGTTAATGCTGATGCGGCACAGTTAGCGCAATTAGAGCAGCGTTTTAATGCCGATGAGCTCGGACAATCGTCATCAATGCTTGAAGGTCAGTGCTTAAATCAAACCCAGTTACAGCAATTGATTCAGCAGCAATGGGTAGTTGTGGCTGAAGATAAGCAAACAATTGTGGGCTATGTCATTGCAGCCAGATGGCCATTTTACCAGCAACAAGGCTTGTATCGCGTCATCAAACAGCAATTGAAGCAATGCCAATTACATGGCCAACCCTTGTCTGAGCACAATTCATGTCAATATGGTCCTATTTGGATTGAACAGCGTTTTAGAGGTCAAGGACTGTTTCAGCGCTTAGTGGAGTTCCTCACTCAGCAAGTAAAAGCTAGCATGCCGTATGTGGTTGCTTTTATTGCGGAAGACAATGAACGTTCATTTGCGGCGCATACTAGCAAAGGCAATATGCAAGTGATTGATTACATCAGCTATCAACAGCGTGATTATTATTTGTTAGCGAGGGCATGCTGATGAGCAGTGATAATGTAACTGAACAATTTGAACAGTGGTTTGCTAATTATTTGTCATTAAAGCTCGCAGCGTTTGACAATGCCAAGGTCGTTGTCGCAGTGCTGTCCCATATGCAGCAAACTTATGAGTGTTATGAGGTGATGCTAGAGAATGATTCAGTGGCGCAATATGCGGTCTATTGGCAGCAACGCTGGATTTTATGCGGGCATATTAATGATTATCAATGTGCATTTTCACTGCAACCTGAGGACTTTGCTATTCAACAGTCTAACAAGATAAACATACCCATTATGAGCCTTAATCAAGTGGGCTTCATGTGTATGGAATCTGCTCATTTTGATCATTGTTAATCTTGTTTTCATTCAGGGTGAAATGTCATTGTGTCGTGGTGAGTGATTACTGGCCACATACTCAGAGATGCGCTAACTTCTTTTTGGACATAAAAAAATCAGTGACCTTGCTAAATTAGAATCGATCAATTTAAGTATGGAAAAGTCATTCAATTTTACATATCGTCTATTGTTGACGGTACCGTTTAGTTTGCGAATATTCTATGTTCCGCAATATTCACTTATCTTCTTTTCAAGCTCGCTAACTAACTCTCTAGGTACTCGAAGGTTAACCGTATCAGGTTGTTTTACCTTATACACCCCTCGATAGTTTATAGTGCATACTCGTACGATCTCAAACAATGATTCAATCGGGTCGATACCGTGTTCATCGACAAATTTGGGATATTTACCATGGTTTGAGAATATTGATATTTCACCATGTACAAACTTACTTCTCAATTCGTAAATGGTTTTTATTTTTGATTCGATACCTACGATATCACTGGCATCTCTACTAACCCCACCAACTATAGATGCCTTGTTACTTCTATCTAAGCCGTACAGCGCATCTAACGCAATAAACTGGTTTAGGAACCTCTCTCGTTTATCGTGAGTCCATCCATGAGCAATAAAAGATAGCGCAGATAACATTCTCCTAGTGGGAGAAGAAAAAATCTTCTGTAGATTGCAAACAACTTCATCGCTTAGGTTTATCTCATAAACAGAAGGTAGATTAGATCTAATTTGGCGAGTGGTAATGTTCGTCGAATCAAAAGAATTTATCCTACAATCTACTGTATCTTGATTGATTCTCAAAGGTTCATCGATAGTCGCGTATAGTGCACCAAATAACCTATCTAGCTCTTCAACAGCTTCATTTATTGAACGTGCATAAATCAAAACCGCACAACTATCAGGCAATAGCTTATACCTTCCGATAGGCTCACGGCGCAAGTCTTGCTCATCCAGCACTTCTAAAGGGAAGTTTATTCCTGTTCTCTCTCTCATATCGCCAAGTAAGCTTGCAATTTGACCTGAGCCATAAATAAATAAGTTATTGGTGAGCCTATGTACCCCGTCTGTATTAGCATACCGAATAGTGTAGATGTATGGTTTAAGAGCCTTTTGTGAATCGATATAGTCTACAAACAAGATACTTAGATTATTGCTATGCTGTTGCGAAAATATGGTACTTACTGGCTCATTAAAACTAGTTAAAGAAAAAAAATCTGCATCAATAGTATTAAATGCATACGAGCAGAAATTTAGAAGTATCTCCTTTGCACTCTGGATATTACTGACACCTATTTCGCAACCAATCTCTTTGATTAGTCTGCTAGCACATCTGTTTACATCTTCATCATTATATTTAAGCCAGAAAATGATGTCTCTAGTCATGGGTTTACCTACCTGAATAGATGGAACCCCATCCTCAGGACAGTAGAAGAAAGCTTTAGATAAATCGGCTGTTATACTGCTCGCGAAAGAAGTATCCAATTTTTAACCCCAGTAAATTACCATCAATGTGATACTCGTATTATTGCATATTAAGAAGGTTAAATTAATGAAGTCAAAGAAGAGCTATTGGCGTTCAAGTAGTCTCTAACTCTCAATTAGTGGAGGTGTCCTTGCACTGGCTGAACCACCAACCATGATGAAAAGTACTGTGTTTCCAGCGGCAAGCAAGACCCACCACTGAGTATGTACGTTAACAAGGAATGGGGCAAAAGCGTGTTATACATCCGAACTATCTAAATAACAGTTTCCCAAACTCATCAACTTATATAGCCACTTGCAAACTATTCAAAATCAAGTAACCAAAATCCAAAGCTCAAAACTCAAAAAGCTCAACCCATTTCATCCATGCTTTAAAAGCGTTAACTTAGCCAACTTTGTTTGGTATTTACAAAACTGCTGTCTGATCTCAGCGGTGGCTTCTTCTGGCGTTATGACGACAAACCCGTGGTTGAGATAAAAGCTGGTGAGATCAGACTCAGCAAAGACGAAGCTGGGGATGGCTTGGCATTGAGGCCGGATAAACTGCAATAATTGACTCGCAAGCCCTTGCTGGCGGTATTGTGGATGGGTGAGTAAGCCTGTAAGAAGCAAGGCATTGGCATAACTTCTAATACGGATCGCACACATGATAACTTGAGTGTCGGGTTGAGGGCTTGTTTGAGAACTTGGTTGCGGGAGGTGTGCGATGATGGCCACACTCTCTTTGATACTGGGTTTAGCGTAAGGCATATACAAACGATAGAAGTGTTTCAGCTGCGACCACTGCCTTATCGTTTGCTGTGACATTTGGGTTAAATCATCACCGAGATCTAGCCATTGGCATTGATGATGGGTTGCACTTATTGCCATGCCTTTTCCTATAAAATGCGAGTTTATTAAAAGCCGAGCTGATTAAAAGCCGAGCTGATTAAAATCCGAACTGATTCAACGCCGAGCTGATTAAACACGAGCGCATTATAACTTAGTTGATCACACGCTAAACTAAGTTAAATATTAAGCAACTATTTCTTTGAGGTGAAGTGCTTTAAGGTGAAGTGCTTTAAAGTGAAGTATCAATATTACCTTTTTGAGTGCGTATAAATAGCATCCAATAAAAAACCGCCCTCAGGCGGTTTATTTAATTAACGCTTTAAAGCAAAAGGCGATAAAGGGTTATAGGCCAGCTTCAGCTCTCAGTAGCTCAGCTTTATCAGTGGCTTCCCAAGGGAATTCATTACGGCCGAAGTGACCATATGCAGCTGTTTGTTGATAGATAGGGCGAGCCAAATCTAACATTGCTGTTAATCCGTATGGACGAAGCTCGAAGTGCTCACGTACCAGTTTAATCAGTACAGATTCCGATACTTTACCGGTACCGAACGTTTCGATACTGATTGATGTTGGCTCGGCAACGCCAATGGCGTAAGACACTTGGATTTCACAGCGGTCAGCAAGACCTGCCGCGACGATGTTTTTAGCCACATAACGGGCAGCATAAGCAGCACTACGGTCTACTTTTGATGGGTCTTTACCTGAGAAAGCACCACCACCGTGACGCGCCATACCACCATAGGTATCAACGATAATCTTACGGCCAGTTAAGCCACAGTCACCTACAGGGCCACCGATAACAAAACGGCCAGTTGGGTTAATAAAGAACTTAGTGTCTTTATTTAACCATTGTGATGGTAATACTGGCTTAATGATGGTTTCCATCACACCTTCAATCAGGTCTGATTGAGAAATCTCTTCTTTATGTTGTGTTGATAATACAACAGCATCGATACCGACAATCTTGCCTTCATCATAGGCAAAGGTCACCTGACTTTTCGCATCAGGACGTAACCAAGGTAAGGTGCCGTCTTTACGAACTTCAGATTGACGCTTTACTAATTGATGCGCATAAGTAATAGGAGCAGGCATCAGTACGTCAGTTTCATTACTTGCGTAACCAAACATCAGTCCTTGGTCGCCAGCGCCTTGCTCAGCAGGGTCAGCGCGGTCAACACCCTGATTAATGTCAGGAGACTGTTTACCAATAGCATTTAAAATTGCACAAGAATCAGCATCAAAGCCCATATCTGAATGGGTGTAACCAATTTCGCGTACCGTTTTACGGGTAATTTCTTCAATATCAACCCAAGCAGAAGTGGTCACTTCGCCACCCACTAATACCATGCCAGTTTTGACGTAAGTTTCACACGCAACACGAGCTTTAGGATCTTGCTCTAGGATTGCGTCTAACACCGCATCAGAAATCTGATCGGCGATTTTATCTGGATGACCTTCTGAAACTGACTCAGAGGTGAACAAGTGCTTTGCCATAATGGAAATTCTCGCTTTATGCATTTGAACGTGTAGAGGTATCTACATCTAGACGTCTATTCTAATTGAATTTAACAATGATAACACCCCCCAATACGAATTTAAGTTAAGAATTGTGCAATGGTGCAAATAATATTTAAAACCTGAAAAATATGTTCTGATGCGAAAGGTTTTATCTATCTGTTTTTATTGAATTATATTCTGTTTAATCTAACTGTGTACGCAGCTTGTTTGTTAAATAAAACAGTTGAATTGGTTAATGTGAAGCAAAACTGGCTGACATGTGATTACGGCTATTAACATGCTAAATAGCTTGATTTGAACTGTTGTCGTGTGATTTTTATTCAACAAGGCTGGTGGTTTTTATTCAATAAGTCTGGCGACTGAGGAGCAAGAAAAAGTAGGTGTTTTTATACAATATGCTGCTAATGCTTTTACATGAACACAATAATTAGGAAAAAAACCAGCGAATAGCCAATTTAAATTTGCGTCGCGCCCCCTATTTAGGCGAAAATATGCCACCAAAATTTGCTATGGCGAAAGCTGCATAATTTTAGTTAGCTTTCACCGTCTAAGGTTACACAACCTCAACTCAAGCAGGAGAGAGCATGTCATCTCGTAAAGAACTCGCAAACGCTATTCGCGCCCTAACCATGGATGCTGTTCAAAAAGCTAATTCAGGTCACCCAGGTGCACCAATGGGAATGGCTGATATTGCAGAAGTGCTATGGAACGATTTCTTAAAGCACAACCCAAATAACCCTGAGTGGGTTGACCGCGATCGTTTCATTCTTTCTAACGGTCATGGTTCTATGCTGATTTACTCTTTGCTGCACCTAACTGGCTATGCACTGCCAATTGAAGAGTTAAAGAACTTCCGTCAACTGCATTCTAAAACACCTGGTCACCCAGAGTACGGTTATACACCGGGCGTTGAAACCACAACAGGTCCTTTAGGCGCGGGTATCAGTAACGCTGTCGGTATGGCGATTGCAGAAAAAACCTTAGCGGCACAGTTCAACAAGCCAGGTCACGATATTGTTGACCACTTCACATACTGTTTCTTAGGTGATGGTTGTTTAATGGAAGGTATCTCCCATGAAGCTTGTTCTTTAGCGGGTACCTTAGGTCTGGGCAAATTAATCGCATTTTGGGATGACAACGGTATTTCTATCGACGGCCATGTTGAAGGCTGGTTTACCGATGATACGCCAAAGCGTTTTGAATCATACGGCTGGCACGTCATTGCTGATGTAGATGGCCATGATAGCGACGCTATCCGTAAAGCGATTGAAGAAGCAAAGTCAGTGACTAACAAGCCAACCATGATTTGCTGCAAAACCACCATTGGTTTTGGTTCGCCAAACAAGTCAGGTAGCCATGATTGTCACGGCGCACCACTTGGTGATGCTGAAATCGCTGCAGCACGTGAATTCCTTGGTTGGAACCATGAGGCATTTGAAATCCCTGCAAACGTATATGAAGGTTGGGATGCTAAAGACGCTGGTGCAAGCAATGAATCTGCATGGAATGAAAAGTTTGCTGCTTATGAAGCTGCATTCCCAGCAGAAGCTGCAGAATACAAACGTCGTGTATTAACGGGCGAATTACCGGCTGAGTTTGAAGCGAAAGCGAATGCATTTATTCAAGAGTGCCAAGATAAAGCTGAAGGTATTGCGAGCCGTAAAGCGTCACAAAATGCCATTGGTTTCTTCGGTGAAATGTTACCAGAGTTATTAGGTGGTAGTGCTGACCTTGCAGGCTCTAACTTAACCTTATGGTCAGGTTCAAAAGGTATTCAAGATGATCCTGCCGGTAACTACATCTTCCACGGTGTACGTGAATTCGGTATGAGCGGTATCATGAACGGTATCTCGCTACACGGTGGTTTCATCAACTACGGCGCTACGTTCATGATGTTCATGGAATATGCACGTAATGCTGTACGTATGTCGGCGTTGATGGGTATCCAAAACATCTTCGTTTATACCCATGACTCAATCGGTCAAGGTGAAGATGGTCCAACTCACCAACCAGTAGAGCAATTAGCTAACTTGCGTATGACGCCAAACATGACAGTATGGCGCCCATGTGATGCTGCTGAAACAGCGATTGCGTGGAAAGCGGCGATTGAAAACAGCAAAGCGCCAACATCATTAATCTTCAGCCGCCAAGGCTTGAAAGCACAGTCTCGCAGCGCTGAGCAATTAGCGAATGCAGCCAAAGGTGGTTACGTACTATCTGATTGTGCCGGTACGCCTGATGTGATTTTGATTGCAACGGGTAGTGAAGTGCAACTGGCACTTGATTCAGCAGCTGCATTAACTGAGCAAGGTCAACAGGTACGTGTTGTATCTATGCCGTCAACCAATGTGTTCGATAAGCAAGATGCAGCCTATAAAGAGTCTGTATTACCAGCATCAGTCACAAAACGTGTTGCTATTGAAGCTGCGCATGTTGATTTCTGGTACAAGTATGTTGGCTTTAATGGTGCGACTGTGGGTATGACTACCTTTGGTGAGTCAGCGCCAGGTGGTGAGCTAATGAAGCACTTTGGCTTTACCGTTGAAAACGTAGTTAACACAGTAAAAAGCTTGGGTTAATCCCTTGAAAGCAGACACGTTAACCGAGGGACAAAACAGTCACCTTTTTTAGCGTGAAACTGTATAATAGCGACCTGCATTGTTATGCAGGTCGTTTTTATATCGCATTGTGGTAGGTGATTTACCATGCAAAACATGATGGACGTTGAATGATTCGAGTCGCAATTAATGGTTATGGACGCATTGGCCGTTCAATTCTCAGAGCCCTTTATGAATCAGGTAAGCGCGATCAAATTCAAATCGTGGCGATCAATGAGCTGGCAAAACCAGAAGCCATTTGCCATTTAACCCAATACGATACCACTCACGGGCGTTTTCAGTCCGACGTTAAGTTACAAGATAACCAATTATTGATTGGTGATGATGCCATTGAATTATTGCATCAAGCTGATGCTAGCCAATTGCCATGGCAAGCACTGGATATTGATATTGTTTATGAAGCATCTGGCAGCTTAAAAGACAGGCAAGCATGTGAAACTCACCTGCAAGCTGGCGCTAAGCAAGTGCTAATCAGTCACCCTGCATCGGCAGACGTGGATGGCACGATTGTCTATGGTGTTAACCATGACTTGTTAAAAGCCGAACATACTGTGGTGTCGAATGCATCATGTACTACTAACTGTATTGTGCCGGTGCTCAGTGTGTTAGATGAGCTCTTTGGTGTAAAAAGTGGTGCTATTACCACGATTCACTCAGCGATGAATGATCAACAAGTCATCGACGCCTATCATGATGATCTTCGCCGTACCCGCGCTGCAGGGCAATCGATTATTCCAGTAGATACCAAACTTGCTCGTGGTATTGAGCGCATTCTGCCACACATGAAAGACATGTTTGAGGCGATCTCAGTGCGTGTGCCAACCATTAATGTTACCGCCATAGACTTGTCGGTAACATTAGATAAAACAGTAGATATCTCCACTATTAACCATGCGTTAGAGCTTGCTTCCAATGGCCGGTTTAACGGGATTTTAGGTTATACTAACGAACCATTAGTGTCATGTGACTTTAACCATGACCCACGTTCAAGCATTATCGATGGTACTCAAACTCGAGTGAGTGCAGGGCATTTAGTGAAATTATTATTATGGTGCGACAACGAATGGGGCTTTGCTAATCGTATGTTGGACACCAGTTTGGCGATGATCCAAGCCAAAAGTGCATCTGCAAATGAGAATTCGTGACCAAGCGCGCCAACCAAAGGCGCGCTTTGTTATATAACAGCTTTATTTTTAAACTTAGAAGGAAAGGCTAATTATGGCGATTATTAATATGAGCGATTTAGATTTACAAAATAAGCGTGTGCTTATTCGTGAAGATCTAAACGTGCCAGTGAGTGATGGTGTTGTCACCAGTGATGCAAGACTTCGTGCATCTTTACCAACGATTAAGCTAGCGCTCGAAAAGGGAGCAGCGGTAATGGTGATGTCTCACTTAGGTCGTCCAACAGAAGGCGAATTTAATGTTGAGTATTCAATGTTACCAGTCGTTAATTATTTGTCTGAAGCATTAGATTGCCCTGTTCGTCTTGCCAACGATTACCTAGATGGCGTTGAAGCCAATGTGGGTGAAGTTGTGGTGTTTGAAAACGTACGTTTCAACGTAGGTGAGAAGAAAAATGACGACGCGTTAGCTAAGAAGTTAGCAGCACTGTGTGATGTCTATGTGATGGATGCATTTGGTACGGCTCACCGTGCCCAAGCTTCGACTCATGGTGTTGGCCTGCATGCACCTGTTGCTTGTGCGGGACCACTACTTGCTGGTGAACTAGCGGCTTTGGGTAAAGCATTAGATAACCCAGCGCGCCCAATGGTGGCGATTGTGGGTGGTTCAAAAGTATCGACCAAGCTTACCGTGCTTGAAAGCCTATCAACTAAGGTTGATCAGCTTGTTGTTGGCGGCGGTATTGCTAACACGTTTGTGGCTGCAGCGGGTCATGAAGTCGGTAAGTCATTATTTGAAGCAGACTTAGTTGAAGAAGCAAAACGTTTAGTGGCCAATGCACAAAGCCGCGGCGGTGATATTCCAGTCCCTACTGATGTTGTTGTTGCGGGGGAGTTTAGCCCTACTGCACAAGCCACATTAAAGCCTGTGCAAGATGTATCTGATGAAGACATGATCTTCGATATTGGCCCAGACAGTGCTGAAGCGTTAGCTAAAATCATTGAAGCTGCAGGCACGGTTGTGTGGAATGGTCCTGTAGGCGTGTTTGAATTTGATCAATTTGGTGAAGGCACAAAACGCATTGCGCAAGCAATTGCTGACTCAAATGCTTTCTCAATTGCTGGTGGTGGTGACACGCTAGCTGCAGTAGATAAGTATGATATTGCTGATAAAGTGTCATATATCTCTACTGGCGGTGGTGCATTCCTTGAATTCTTGGAAGGCAAAGAGTTACCAGCAGTGGCAATGTTAGAACAACGTGGCAAATAAGTACCACGAATAAGATTATAATTATTAAAAAAACCGTTTCTGATGTGGCTTAGGCTGTACTGATGCTTTAGCCGCACAGAAATATAAAAATCAATCCAAGCGATAGCGACCTAGGTGAGAAATCACCCTATTATTGGAGAACAAAATGGCTCTTATCTCTCTACGACAAATGCTAGATCATGCTGCTGAGCATGGTTATGGCGTTCCTGCTTTTAACGTGAACAACCTTGAACAAATGCGTGCCATCATGCAAGCGGCTGAAGCGACTGACAGCCCTGTGATTGTGCAAGCATCTGCGGGTGCACGTAAATATGCTCGTCCTCAATTCCTTAAGTACTTAATGAATGCGGCACTTGAGCAATATCCTGATATCCCTGTATGTATTCACCAAGACCACGGTACTGATCCTGACATTTGTCAGCGTTCAATCCAGCTTGGTATGTCTTCTGTGATGATGGACGGCTCATTGATGGCAGACGGTAAAACGCCTGCGTCATATGAGTACAACGTTGATGTGACTCGTCGTACTGTTGCTTTTGCTCACGCATGTGGTGTGTCAGTAGAAGGTGAAATTGGTTGTTTAGGTAGCTTAGAAACAGGTATGGCTGGTGAAGAAGACGGTGTAGGTGCAGAAGGTATCTTAAGCCACGACCAACTACTAACTACGCCAGAAGAGGCAGCACGTTTTGTTGCTGATACTCACGTAGATGCGTTAGCGATTGCCATTGGTACTAGCCATGGTGCATACAAGTTTAGCCGTAAGCCTACCGGTGATGTACTGCGCATTGATCGTATTAAAGAGATCCATGCGCGTATTCCTAATACTCACCTTGTTATGCACGGTTCATCATCTGTACCGCAAGAGTGGTTGGAAGTGATTAACAAGTACGGTGGTGCTATCCCTGAAACTTACGGTGTACCACTAGATGAAATTGTTGAAGGTATTAAGCACGGTGTACGTAAAGTCAACATCGACACTGACTTACGTTTAGCTTCGACGGGTGCTGTACGTAAATTCTTAGCTGAAAATCCAACTGAATTTGACCCACGTAAATTCTTAAAAGCGTCAATGGCGGCTATGGCTGACATCTGTACTACTCGATACGAAGCATTTGGTTGTGCAGGCATGGGTTCAAAAATTAAGCCTAAGTCACTTCAAGCTATGTATAAAGCCTATCAATCTGGCGAATTAGATCCAAAGATCAACTAAGCCTGATGATTTGTCATATTAAGCCCGGCATTTGCTGGGCTTTTTTATGGCTGAAATAAATCTAACTGAGTAATGCTAACCATTAGGTGCGGTCAAGATCTCTACCCAATACATAGAAACCATGATTTGAGGGATAAATATTACAGAGTAAGTTAAAAAGATAGATTTTGATGCGGTAAAAGGTAAAAAATGTCGCGTAACTTTTTCAATTTTGTGGTTGAAGTGTTAGTATTCTGCCGAGAATTTGGGTGTAAATTTTTGAGAAATGTTTGAAGGACGCAAAAACATGAAAAAATTGCTTTTAACTGCTGGTTTATCGTTGGCAATGCCATTCGCTGCCTATGCTGGTGCTGACTTTGTTGAAGGCGATAGAACCTTCGCTGGTGAAGCTGAGCTAGGTGCAACGTTAACAACAGGTAATACTGATACTTCATCGATGAAAGGTCGTGTGAATTTAAAGCATGAGCTAGGCAACTGGGAAAACCAGTACTTGCTAGAAGGGCTTTATAAAGAAGATGAAGGCAGTGTCACTGCTAAGCGTTATTTAGGCGCAATTCAGGGTGATTATCAATTTAATGAAAGCAGCTACCTGTTCGCTAATACGAGTTATGAAGTAGACCCATTTACTGGCTATGACTTCACTTCAATTACTTCTGCTGGTTATGGTTATAAGTTTATTGATGATGGGGTGACTTTATTCAAAGCTGAGGCTGGCCCTGGTTATATCTACCAAAGCCTAGATTCAGAATCTGAAGCACTTAAAGGTTATAGCTCTGAATCAAGTGCCGTTGCCCACGCCGTGGTGCATTACGAGCGTCAATTAAGTGAGTCATCAACTTTCAAACAAGTATTTATTGCCGACTGGGGTGATAAGTTAGATGGCCGTTCTGAAACGTCTCTCACTGCAAATATTGTAGGCTCATTAGCGATGAAAGTCGCCGTGATTGTGCGTTACAACAGCTCACCTTTAGATGATAAAGAAAGCACTGATACTGAAACAAACATGACACTGCTTTACAGCTTTTAATCTGCTGAGCCCGAGAAGATTGTTGAGTAAAAAGCTGACCTCGGTCAGCTTTTTTAATTTTGAGAGTGAGGCTCTTTAGTTTCTATTCTACTGGTCAATGATGATTAGGTATGAATGCATACCCTAAAGGTATGCGGCTAGTTTTTATCTGGTAAATAGAATCCTAACTTCTTTTGCAGTGCGACCGCATTGATTGGTTTGAGCATGTAACCCGTTACACCGGCTTGTATGGCTTGAAGGATATTTTCTTGTTCGCAATGAGAACTGAGAATATAGACATCAGTTTCTAGCAAATGCTCATGTAAGCGAATTTGTTTGAGTAAATCTAAGCCTGACTTACCAGTCATCTCCCAATCAGTAATAACGATGTCATAGTATTTTTCTATCTTAGCAGCCTCTAATAGCATGCTCAGTGCCCGTTCAGCACTTTTAGCTGTGTCCACTTTGGTAAATCCAATGCTGAATAATAACTGAGTCATCACTCCTAACATAGAGTCAGCATCATCCACGACGAGTATCCTAGGCATAGTGACGGTTGTGGATTGTTTACTGAGCTTATTATTGAGTAACTTAATTTTATTGTGAGCAGAAACAAGGCTAATGAGTGTTTGCTCATCTTCTTCAGTTAATGCCTCAGATCTCGATTGACTGCGCTGTTGGTTGATTGCACTTATTAGGAGCTTTTTTAAGCATTCTGTTTCCTTTTTAGTGAACATAGTTATTCCCTTAACGCAATTTTAGCAAACGTAACTGGCAATCGGTCTATTGCAACAAAGTGTCGCAGTTGTTGAATATTTGATGGCGTTAGCCTTAATGATTGAAATAAATAGATTTTGCTATGAATGATTGTAGTCGAAAACTCAATTTTTGACTGAAAACTTGTGTGCAATTTAATGCATGCGCTGTTATCTCGTTTGGATCACACTTGAGTGCAATTGTTTTATCTATAATTCAACAGGTATGGGTTAACTCTTTTTAGGTATAAGATGCAAATTGGATGCTGTTGGTTTGATAAACAGCAAATGACACTAGTCGATCAAACCATTGATAAAGCTTGGGCGCTAAATCATCACGAATATTGGGTGTTACAACAATTAACCCAACGTCGCGGCCAAGTTGTGTCTGTTAATCAGCTCTCGATGATCAATGTTGCAGGTCAAGATAACCAAGCGCTTACTGAATCACATATTCTGCATGTCGTTGAAGAGTTGCAGTCCTACCTTGGTAACAATCATGCTTGTTTATTGGAATACATACCGAAACAAGGTGTGATTTTGCACAGTCATGGCGCGCCTCACAAGGCAAAAGTATTGGATGAACCCAATGCCGTGATGTCGATTAGTCAGTTTATTCTTATTTCTGTCGTTATCATTTCTGCTTTGTTTTACCTCAGCTCAAATATTAAAGCGCCACAACATGAACCGGCAGATCTGACAGCCAAAATTATTACTGAAGCTGGAGATATAGGTCGCTTGGATATCTACACTGGTTCCGAGAACTTTAGTTTCTTAGCTGGGCGTAAAGAAGACATCATTCAGGAATTTAGCCAGTGCAGTTCACTTTATTGGGACGTGATAACCATTTCAATATCGGCTGATTGGCAAACAGTGAGCTTTGTGCTGAAGCGTGAAGTGTTCGGCGATTGGTTATTTCATAATATTAAAGTACTGAGAGATGATAAGAAAAGTAGCTTTTTCAGCACTCATTGGTTGGAAGAGGTAAATATCTGTGGCTAGTGCATTATCAACTCAACCTCAAAAAGTGGGCCGTAAAATCATCTTTGTGATTATGGTTGTTGGCATTGTGTTGTTAGGCACGATTTTCCTTAAATACTTTGCTGAGAGAAAAGGCGTATGGGAGCTTGATTGCCAAGCAAATGCTTATGGCATAGACATGGTCAACGAGATTGGCAACAAAGCTAAAGGTAATGTGCTGCTCAAGCTTACCGTTCAAGATAAGCAGCTGATGATGACCTATTACTCTGCTTTTGATGAACATATTCGAGAATATGCGATTTTTAACGGTGAGCTCAAGGAGTTAATCGTCGGGGCAATGACTTATGAAATAGACTTTATGCCGAAAGAAATGGTGTTTAGTGAGCACAGCCGTTTGAAGCCATATCTATTAAGTGAACTTAGCAAAAATGAGCAGGAAATAGTTGTTGGTTCAAGGTTTACCCAAGCCATGCGCGTGCTGGAAATGGACAGCGACTTAAGTTATGTCATCATCAAATTTTCGCCAAGCAACAACATTTGGGCATGTTCTATCCCTACACATGCTAGTGAGTAATTCCCCCTTTTTGGCAATACTTAGTTAAAAGATGGTATTTAGGTGCCATTTTATCGATACTGCCTCCACGACACCTTGTAGTCCTGCTAAATTTAATTTTTCTATTTGAATCAAATCTAAATGACACATATGTTAACTCCGAGTAAGGTATAATAACCCACAAGGCAGGCAAAATAATGGTGGCAAGTGGCAAAAGTATCGATTAAGAAAGATGACTCCCTTTCAATCAAGTTTACCCATCAAATGGTATCTGGGGCACAACGCAGCCTAGATTTGTACTTTTACCTCCCCAAAGAGATGGGCATTGCTGCTAATACATTAAATGAAGAAGAATACTACCACGCCGGAATAGTGGGCCGCCGAGCTTACTACTCACACGAATTACATATGCCGTTAGTGCAATCTCGCTTTGTCAGTATCAACAACCGTACCCTTGAAGAGTTTAGAATGTATCTGAACCTGTTTGCTTATCAGTTTGCTGTTGCCATTGAAACTGATGCTAAACACCTTAGACAGGTATCGGAGCCAGATGAGTTTTATCCTGCGTTGAACGATCTCAGTGAGCAGGTGGTTCAATTACTGAAAAAGTTTCGTCGTAATGAACCTAAGGAAGACAAGTGGCAATCCTATTTTGCCCACGCAGATAATTATCTATCTTGGTTTTGTGAGCAGCAATTATTAAAAACCTTAGCGAATAGGCCTAGAAGCTCAACCTATAGCGACATCAAAGATCAAGTGGTTGAGATTTGCCGCGCTGAAAACCATTACCGTGAGCAAGAGCGCAAGTACAATTCTAGCCGCACAAAACAAGATGCTAACCGTATCTCAAATAAAATGTTGCTACTTAAACGTTTAATCCAACAGGGTGTTGTACTTAAAGAAGAGCTCAAAGTACTAGGTGTAGGCCTTAAAAAGTTTGTGACAGGGTTAGCCACAGGCATTGTGATGTTAGTTGTGTCTGCGTTAATCATTAAAGCCCAAGGCGTGTTTAACGGTTTAACCATGTCGTTGATCTTTACATTAGCGGTGATCTACGCGTTTCGTGAAATTTTTAAGGAAGATATTCGTAATGCGATGTGGCGATTTATTCAGCGAGGGAGACCTCGTTGGAGCCGTATATTGCGTGATACCAGTAGTAAGCTAACCTTAGCTCGCCAATTAGTTTGGCTTGAATTTGTTCGTCCTCAAGATATTCCTAGCACCATTACTGAGATCATGAAACACCGTCATAGACAAAACAAAGTGGAATCAGAGGTATTGCATTACCGTATTGCAACCCGTGTGATGCCGCGTTCTTTTGCTGAAGGGTATTCAGAGATCCAAGAGCAAGTGAGTTTCAGCTTAGTGCCTTTTGCTCGCCATTTAGAGCGCGGCAAGGATAAAATTTATCAAGAATCAGATGGCAAGGTTAGTAGTGAATCTGTGGAGCGCCGCTATCAGGTAAATTTAGTTCTAGCCGTCAGAGATGGTAAACAGCCTATCGAGTACGCGCGTTTTAAAGTGACAATGAACCGCTCGAGCATTGTTGAGATCACCGAAAGTAAGCTGCCTGAATCTATCAACCCACTTACTTAGGGTTGGCTTCTCTAACCTGTTGCCCACGCTCGGGTAATTAGGCCTGTAATCGTTAATCAGGTGCAGCGTCGAGGTTGTATGGGCGTGTAAATGCTTGGCAAATATTATGGTCGCCAGATTGTTTTGCACGTTTTAATGCCACTTCTGATTTAGCAAGGTAATCTTCAAGCTCTTGTGTTTCCAAATACCCAGCTATACCAATATTAATCCCCTCAGCTAAACTTTTGTCGCTTAACGACTCATTAATTTCCATGGCATATTGATGGCTTTGTGTTGGGTTGGTATCTGAAATAAAAATTAATACTTTACCTAATTGCCAGCTGATAATTTGGCAGTTTTCAGGTAAATCCATTAATAGAACAAGCTCGACTTCTTTATGGTGTTTTTCTAGCTGCTCAGTGCTGCCCATATGGCTGTATATGCCGCTAGGGCTGATGTCCAATAACATTAAACTTGTACTGCTACGAGATGATTCTGACAGACTGTGAAAGCGAGCTTCGAAATCGCTCATGCGAATCACAAAGTTATTTGACTGTTGAGCGCGCTTATTCGCACTTTGAGATAAGGTTGCGCTGGTTTCTTCTAGTGTGATGATGAGATATTCAACATCTCCTTCAAGAGAAAGCTGGCCATTGACCGATATCTTTAAGCTATGTTCAAAACTGGCATTACTGAAAGGTGTCAATTGTGCAGTCCACACCCCTTGAGCAGGCAAGACATTGGCAATATTGTTCCATTGACTAGTAATGGTGTGGCCAAGAAGCGGTAAAATACTTTGGTGCTCAATATTGTCCAACTTCATAAGCTGTTTAAAGCGTGTGTTGGCTTTAACTATTTCACCGTCTGCATCCGTTAATGCAATGGCAACAGCGGCATCACTCATTAACTGGTATTGTGTCGCTTGGTTGATACTGTCAATCAAAGGAGTTATATCATCGAAAGTGATAATCCAGTAATTCCTTTCTTGTGAGGTTTGTAAAGCCGGATCGAGTTTGATGTAAGCGTTAAAGCTCGCCTTATTTTCACCATTTAGTGTGAGCACACCATTCCATGAATTATGTCGAGAAACGGTTTGCTTTATCAGATCAAACTGTTCATTTGTCAGATTGAAAATTAGCTGTAAAGTACGATCGACCAATGATTCTGTTGGCAGATCAAACTGGATATAAGCCGTTTCATTTGCTCGGATAATTCTGCCTTTTTCAGTGACCAGTAGACTCGATTTAGCAGAGTTAAATAACCCGTAAGCTAAACGCATACTGTTATCTTTGGCTACTTCATCCAGCGAGGTTTTGTGCCTGTGGTACACGATAATGGAGGTCAATGCCGCAATCAGTAAGGCAATGAAAATAGCGACCATGCGCAATTTGAAAAAGTTATCTGAGATATCATCATGACGTATGTATGAAAGTGTGAAATAGTCACGCTTCCTGTTGTCCTGAGTGATCATTTCTGACTTTAAGTATACAAAAGTGGCTTCATCGCCATGAAAACGACCAAACTTTTCAGTATTCATCTCTTCCCACAGTTCTGGGTAGGTTTGGCTTAAACTCACCCCTATGCTGTTAGGCATTCCTGGTAATGGCCTATTTTGATTAGCGCCAGCAAATAAATATCCACCAGGGTCAAACAATAATAATGGCGAGCTTTCATCAAAAAATGCAGGTTTGATGGAATCTAATAATCTAAGCACTGAGTTGACGGTGATAAAGTGGCCTCGGATACTGTGGTCAGGGTTCTCTAACCAAGCCAATTGGTATATATAGGGCTCAATGACGCCATCAATAGGGGCAAAACTGAGATCCGATGAATAAATATCATTGCCGCCAAATGCACGATCTGGCGATAAAATGTGCTCAGGCAGTTCAATATCGAAATAATTATCGCTGCTAGCAAACCTTAGGCGGCCTTCTGGGTCGTATAGCGCAACATTTAGCAGCTCTGGTACATTACGGGTTAACGAGTTCCATTGAGTGATTAATTGCTGCCTTTTACTAGGGGTTGGGTTATCTAAAAATTGTTCAAGTATTTCTGAGCGTGCAATTGTCAGGGTTCTAAACTTGAGAAAGTTTGCTCTTTCAGCAGATAAATTACCGATAGTTTGCAGTTCACTATAGCGTTGTTTAGCCCAGTCATCCTGAAGCGAACGCTCACCCATCGAAATTGACATAGATGCGATGATGATGATTGCAACATTGAGGGTAATTAATTGGCTCAGTAAAGATAAAATTTTTGGCTGTGACCAACGAATACCCTGAGAGTTCAGTAGCAAGGTTTTTAGCGAGTTATTTTTATTTTTGTTTCTAAACATACGCTATGCAGGGTACTAAGTGAGGTAATTAATACAGAATGTTACCATGTGGAGTATGGTTTGACGAACCTATGTGATTAACATTGGACTTTCAATTGGCAATTATCCAACGATATCTAGGTGTCGATGTTTAAATTGGCAACCATTGTCGAGGGCTATCTGACGACATCGTTCGATGTTGACATTTTCTAAGCCATCTATTGCACTGATTTGAACCTGTTTAATAAATTTGGGTGCTTGCTCAATGAAGTCTAATAACGCTGGATAAGAGTGTGCCAGCCTTGGGTGACAATGCTGATTATAGGCCTCTTCAGTGTCGGCATTCAGTGAAATGGATAAGCTATCAACACATTCGCTGAGTTCGGGCAGAATATTGCGACGATGGAACAAATTACCTAAGCCATCAGTATTTACCCTAACTTTACCACCTCTGGCTTTAATGACCTGTGCAACTGCCACTAACGTCGCTAGATTAAGTGTTGGTTCACCATAACCACAAAACACATATTCTTTAAACTGGCTGACATCGCCCAATAGCGGAATAATCTGTTCGGCTTTGACAGTGTGCTTAATTGACAAATTATAATCATGGACTTGCATCGAGCCATTTTGCTTTGGACAAAATTGGCACTTTAAGGTGCAGCGACCTGTAATGTTGAGATAGCGACTGTCGCCAATATCATAGACCAATGTGTCGGGAGTGGGTGATGTGTGTGCCATTCTAAAATTGTGTCGTTGGACAAACTTAGATTGATACTAACCAATTCACCGCAGTAATTCTGTTGCTTTGCTCGCAAAAACAGCGCCAATAGGCGCTGTTTATTTGCATCGAAACGATAGATATCTTTTATTAGTTAATGTTGTTCACTGGGCTGCCACCACCAAACAAAGAATCGATTGAGGTTACGTTTAACATCATCAAGGATGATGTATAACACCGGAACTAAAATTAACGTGACGACGGTTGAGAATAAAATACCGAAAGCCAATGAGGTGGCCATTGGGATCACAATTTTAGCTTGTAGGCTCTTTTCCATAATAATCGGGGCAAGTCCCACAAACGTGGTTAATGACGTGAGGATAATCGCCCTAAAACGATAACAACCGGCGTCAATAGCCGCGTTCAATAATGAGTGCCCCTCACGCCTTGCTCGGTTAACAAAGTCGACTAAAATAAGTGAGTCATTTACCACAACCCCTGCAAGCGCCACGATGCCGCACAAGCTTAATACACTCATGGACAGCCCGAGTAAGAAGTGTCCCACTAGCGCACCAATCATGCCAAATGGAATGACCGACATAATGATCAATGGCTGTGTATATGATTTTAGCGGAATGGCCATCAATGCATAAATGGTAAACATCGCAAAGAAGAAGCCTTGAATGAGACCGACTAATGCGTTTTGTTCATCTAGGCTACCGCCATCAAGTGCAGATGACACTTGTGGGTATTTTTGAGTCAATTCTGGCAAAAACTCTTGTTGAATTTGCGACACAATCTTAGATGGCTCAACATCGTTCTTATTCACGTTGGCATTAATGGTGATTGCACGGCGACCATCAACACGGGTAATAGATGAATAGGATTCACCAAGTTCGATTCGTGCCACGGTAGAAAAGGGGACAGAGTCGCCACTAGGTGTGCGGATCATCATGTTCTCTAGATGGCCAATGGTGCGACGCTGCTCAAGTGGGTAGCGTACCATGACTTTCACTTCTTCTTTATTACGCAAAATACGTTGCGCTTCAAAGCCATAGAAACCGTAGCGTACCTGGCGTGCTAAGTCTGATAATGTTAATCCGAGTGCTTCAGCCTCTGCGCGGATATTTAAGCGGATTTCTTGGCTACCTGAAGAGAAGTTGTCAGAGATATCATAAACGCCTTCATAGGTTGCCAGTTTATCTTTCAGTTCTTTCGAGGCGCTTGAAAGCTGCTCTAAGTCACTTGATGTGAGCCTAAAGGATAAGTCACCGCCAGCACTGTTAGTACTGGCACTGATATTGAGGCTTTTCACGCCAACAAGCTCAGGCAATTGTGCCCGCCACTCGGCAGCGATGGCGACACCATCCACTTCGCGATCCTCACCTTTACTCAGTTCTGTAAATACGAAAGCTGAACTGCGAGAGTTAAGGGAAATAAAGCTATGTTTAACCACCTCTTGTCCATATTCTTGCGACATCTTGTCATTCATCGCATACAGTGCATCTTCTACATGTTGCAGCGCTTTGAGGGTGTTTAATTCTGAGCTGCCTTCATCCATTTCGAGTTGCACCTGAATAAAGTCAGATGGAATATCTGGGAAAAACACCCAACGTACTTTGCCGCTAGCAACGAGGCTGAGTGAAATAAACAACACCCCTAAGAAAACAGCGACTGCACTGTAGCGATACTTAATTGCAAAGCCTAAAAATTCACGATATTTATGTTGAATAAACCACTGTAGTTTTTCATTAAGGGCGCGCTTGAAATTAACAAAAGGGTTGTTGGTCGTTGATTTGCGTTTACGCACTTTCATGTGCGCTAAATGCGCAGGCAAAATCAGTTTTGATTCGACTAATGAGAATGCCAGACAAAGGATTACCACCATGCCGATAGATTTCCAAATAATCCCCATTGGGCCAGAGACCATGATCATTGGTGTGAAAGCGGCAATGGTGGTTAATACACCAAATGTAGCAGGCATGGCAACGCGCTTAACGCCTGTCACTACATTCTCGAGTGAATGACCATTTTCCTCTACTTCGGTATAGGCACTCTCGCCAATGACAATGGCATCATCGACCACAATACCCAGCACCAGAATAAAGGCGAATAAGGTCAGCATATTGATGGACATATTGATTGGTTCCATTGGCATGATTAGCAATGAACCAAGAAAACACACCGGTAACCCCATCATGACCCAAAATGCCAGTTTAAGGTCTAAAAACAGTGCCAAAATAATGAAGACTAACAAGGCACCATAAAACATGTTCGACAACATCATGTTAAGGCGACCTTCAAGGTAGTGGGTGAGATCGCCCCAAGTATCGAGTTCCACACCAGCAGGCAAAGTGGCTTTCTTGTTATCAATGTAGTCTTGCACTTGCTCAGAAATCGCTAGTGCATTTTGATCGTCAATACTCAACACTTCAATAATGGCGGCTGGTTGGCCATTAAAACGGGTGTAGCCAATACGTTCTTCAAAGTCATCTTTGATGGTCGCTACTTGCGGTAACATCACTCGGCTGCCATCTGGGTGAGTCGCAACAACAATACGTGCAAAATCTTCGCCTGTATAAGCTTGACCTTTAGTACGCAGCAGGATGTCACCATCTTGGGCACGAATAGAGCCGCCCGGTAAATCAATGGATGAGCGTTGCACGGCTTGAGCGACTTGATCGAAGGTGAGGTTGTATTCACGTAACTTGTCTTCTGACAGTTCTATGCCAATCTCATAGTCCCTTACACCAGCCACTTGTGCACGGGTAACTGCCGGTAAGTCTGTGATATCATCGCGAATTTGCTTAGCCATTTCCTTCATTTCATGAAGAGATAAATCACCATATACAGATACCCAAACCACATTATTTTCAGGCTTTATTTGATAGATATTCGGTTTTTCAATGTTATCTGGAAATGTCGCAATGGAGTCGATGCGTAACTTGGCTTCATCTAAAACCTTTTGCACATCATAATCATCTTCCACTTCAATGGTGACAGAACCTACGCTATCACTCGCCACTGAAGTGACTTTTTTGATCCCTGTAATATCTTGGATGGACTCTTCAATTTTTATGTTAATGCCTTCCTCAATTTCTTGAGGTGCGGCACCGGGATAGGCAACATTGACATTGATTAAGTTGAGTTCAAAAGTCGGAAAGACTTCTTTGTTGATCAAAGAAGCGCTGAATAGGCCGCCAATGATTAGCACTATCATTAGCAGGTTTGCGGCAACGTTGTTGCGGGCAAACCAAGCAATAAGTCCTTTTTGTGCCGCCATTATTTACCACCCATTTGCTCAGTCGAGTTAGCGTTTTCGTCTGCTTCCTCTGTATCAGTACTGTTCTCAGGTGTAGCTTCCCCTAACACTTTGACTTTTTGGCCCTGACGCAAGGCAGTATTACCTGACATTGATACTCGCTCTCCTGCAAGCAGACTATCTTTAATATAAACTTGCTCAACGTCCGTGCGCACAATATTAACTGGACGTATCTCAACACTGTAATCCGATTTGATCACAGCAACCTGATCATTTCGCACTACATACCTTGGTAAGCTCACAATGCCGTCAACTGTTTTACCAGTAATCACTGCCGTGACGAAGCTGCCATATTTCAATGGAAGCTGCTCACCACGCTTTGTGGCTAATAAGTAAGGATCCGTTACCTCAGCAACGAGATACACCATGCGATTTTGTTCATCGACCACATTTTCACTGCGCACTATGTTGCCTTGCCAAGTGACCTCTCGACCAGCCAAAGATGCTTTCAATGTGACATTTGTATCTGGGTTATCAATGGACTCTAAATAGGCGAGATCGTTGTTAGACAAAGGTAAGCGTATCTCAGCAATGCTGGTGGCATATAGTTCGCCTAAGTTGCTGCCCATGGTGATGAATTGGCCCAAGTCAACATTACGGGCTTTGATGATGCCATCAAAAGGAGCACGAATCACGGTTCGCTCAAGATTGCGCTGAGCTCTATCGTAAGCCGCTTGGGCAGACTTTACATTGGCTTGTTCTTTGCGCAGCTGCGGAATACGTAAGCCTAGTTCTGGGGCTACGCCGCCATCAAAGTCTTTGAATTCAATTTTTGCCACCTCACCGCGTGCAATCTCTTCATCGAGAACAGCTTTCGCTTGAGCGAGTGATGCTTCGGCTTGCATCAGGTCAGCTTCATAATCTGAAGGTTCGATTTGGGCTAATTGTTGACCCTTTTTAACCACACCACCGGCAACAAAACTTGGGTCTAAGTGAAGTAATCGTCCTTGCACTTCTGTGACCAGTTGAGTTTTGTACTTGGGGTTAACGACACCGTATGAAGGTAAATTAAGTGATACCGTTTGAGGGGTCACTTCAATCACCTCGACAACAGGTAAAGCAATGGTTTCTTCTTTTTGCTCCGGCTCCTGCTTAGTACTCATTATTACGACAGTAATGCCAATAGCGATGATGATGATCAGAAAGGGTAAAAGTCTTCTTAGAATTTTAATTATCATTTTGATAGCTTATCCATGCTTCAAGTCATAAGTGGTGTAACTGCTTGATGGCTTTATAAGAGTTGATTTTTATATTTGTCTAAATTACCAGACTCTCATTAGATGCAAAACTAAAATGTTATTCATTTGTTATTAATTGGTGCTAGTTTCGCCATCTTAACCAGTATAAGCTGCAATTGCAGAATAATTAAGTAAAAAAGTTCAATCATTACAATTGCTAACATTATATAAATTATCAACATTGTGTGATGGAATTACAGGCATAAAAAAAACGAGCAATGTTGCTCGTTTTTTCTAAGAAAGGCTAGGTACTAAAAGCTGCTATCAAGGCTAAAATATACGGCGTTTAGTGGTTAGCTGAAGGTGACATAGAGTTTATTTTTTCTTTGCTTTCTTTGGCTTTTTCTTATCTTTTGCTTTTTTCTTTGTTGGCACCTTGGCTTCTTTGTTATTCGGCCTGAGTGATTCAATAATGCGGCGTTTTAAAGGCTGTTCAATATAACGCTCAATCTTAGCCACAATACGCATGTCATGGGCTTCAACTAATGATATTGCGGTACCTTTAGCCCCTGCGCGGCCTGTACGACCAATGCGGTGAACGTAAGTATCTGCTGAGCGAGGCATATCAAAATTAATCACATGGGTAATATCGTCAATATCAATACCACGGGCTGCGACATCCGTTGCAAGCAACACATTAACTTCACCTTTGGTAAAGCGGCCTAAAGCTTGGAAACGTTTTTTCTGTTCCATATCACCGCGAAGGAAAGCACACGGGATATTGGCTTGGAGTAACAAACCTTCGAGGCTGGCAACAACTTCACGGGTTTTTACAAAAACGATGGCACGTTTAACTTGCTCTTGTTGCAGTAGATTGCACAACAAAGCAAATTTGTGTTGATGATGGTCTGCTAAGTGGATCCATTGGTGGATCTTTGCCTTTTCGCTGCGTGGAGATTCGATATCAATTAATACTGGCTCAGTCAGCAACTCGCGTGAAAAACGATTGACGCCGCCACCTTCTAATGTGGCTGAGAACAGCATATTCTGTTTACGCCCCTGAGCTTCAATAGCAATTGACTGTACAACTGAAGAAAACCCCATATCTAGCATGCGGTCAGCTTCATCGATAATTAGCATTTCTACTTCAGTAGCATCAAATTTATCTTTATCTAAATACTCCATTAAGCGACCAGGAGTAGCAATTAAGATATCGACGTTACCTGCAAGTGCTTCTTCTTGCGGCGCATAAGGTACACCACCAGTGACCAAGCTAATATCTAGATCCAAATTCGTTGCTAGGTGACTTGCATAACGATGAATTTGGCTGGCCAATTCTCTGGTCGGGCTCAAGATCAGTACCCTAGCTTGACCGTTGAAGCGACGAGGGAAATCACACAAGTGCTGCATGGCAGGTAATAAAAAGCTTGCTGTTTTACCTGTTCCAGTCGGTGCACGTGCTAGAAGATCTTGCTGCTCCATTGCCAAAGGAATGGTCTGTTGCTGAATAAGGGTCGGGCTTTTATGGCCCATCGCCTTAAGCGATTCAAGTAGGCGGGGGTCGAGATCAAAATCTTCAAATAACATGCACGTGTATCTCACTAGAAAGTAGCCAGCTAGTATAGCGTATCTGGCTTATAGCTTTAAATAAAAATCTCGACAAATGTTGACCATTGCCTCGCTATATTCCCCCTGCTTGTTTTGAATGAACATAGTTTGGGGCGTAATCATCGCTTCATTAGTCGCATCCGATTGCTTTGACGTGATCGCCAGTAACACTCTTCTAGTCGGTTTGCCTTCAACACTGCTGACGTTTACCTGAGTCATTATTGATAGTGTCGTTAGTGATACCGCTTGTTGGAATTGGCTTAATGCTTCTATGGGCAAGATAACGCTGATGGTACCCGCTGGTTTTAGCAAACTTGCCATCGCCTGCGTGAGCTGTACAAATGATAAGCTATCTGTGTGTCTAGCATTTGCACGACTTTGCTGTTGTGTCTTTGGTCCACTGGAAAAGAAGGGTGGGTTGCAAATGATGTGATCAAACCTTTGCTGATTGCGTTGGCTGAATGCTTGTATGGTTTGATTGACTACTTGTATTTTATTTGGCCAAGGGGAAGCGGCGATATTGGCCTGTGACTGCTCCGCTGCGGCTTGGTCTAATTCAACAGCAGTGATTGTACAACAAGTATCTGTTCGCTGTGCGGCCATTAAACTCAATAAACCACTGCCACTGCCAATGTCTAAAATATAGCTTGCTGTTGTTAACTCTGCCCAAGCGCCTAATAGCACCCCATCTGTACTGACCGGCATGCCGCATTTGTCGTCATTTATATGAAACTGTTTGAATGTGAAGGGCATAGGTTCTGTTTTATAGGTGTCTGCGATGAGTTGATTCTAGGAGGTGCATTGTAGCTAGCTTTGCTAACAAATTCTAACCTTTAAAAGTGTTGGGTTTCTGTTGCTTGATGTTGCCGTAAATGAGTTGCTGTGTTGATGGTGTTGAGCGCTGTGAGTCGATGTACTCCTGCTTAATGCTAATTTCCTTAATTGCTAATGTTGCGCTTGAATCAGTTTTGTCAGTTTGGTATTAGTCTCTGTGCTTTTTAGTTTAAATCACCAGTCTGTTGGCATAAAAAGAGTACATTATTGTGTTGGTTCACATTTTACTTTGCTGATTTGGTTATTTTTTCTACAGCGATGAATAAGAAGTTAACAGCTAGAGTGTAATTTAAAGTTTACGGTTCGAGAGTAATCTAGTTAAGCGGTGGCTTAATTAGGCCGAATAACTTAAGTTGAGTAAAAAATACAAAAGAATAGATGGGGACTGCAGTGCAATCTAACAAGATGAGCCTAACTGACACGTTAGGATTAGGGTTTATGGCCTTCGCTTTTTTCTTAGGCGCAGGTAACTTAATTTTTCCACCTTTTGCTGGCATGTTAGCTGGTGAAAATATGTCTCTGGCGATGGTGGGTTTCCTTGCTACAGCAGTCGGTCTGCCATTAATTGGCCTGATAGCGGTTGCTAAAGCGAAAGGAAAAATAATGGCGTTGCTACCTGCATTTGCAGCAACAGCTTTAGCCGTGGCGATTTATATTATTATTGGCCCTGCATTTGCCGCTCCTCGTACTGGGTTAGTGGCATACGAAATTGGTGCAAGACCATTCATTGAAAATGCTGATGCAGTGATGAGCATTTTCGGTCGTGAGTTTAATATCTCGCAGCTGATTTATTCTATTGTATTTTTCTCGATTGTTATGTGGCTCTCTTTGTTCCCTGGTAAGCTGCTTGATAACGTCGGTAAAGTACTGACACCCGTATTGTTGTTCTTACTTGTTGGTTTAGCACTATCGGTAATGTTCATTCCTGGTTCAGAAGTGGGCGCTGCACAAGGTGCATATCAGTCAGATCCTTTTACTACCGGATTCATTGAAGGCTACAACACCATGGATACCTTGGCATCATTGATGTTTGGTATTTTGATCATCGACATTTTACGGAAAAAAGGTGTCAGTGATGTAGCTGATCAAACCAAGTATCTCGTGCGCGCTGCTATCATTGCTGCCAGTGGTTTAGCATTTGTATATGTATCTTTGTTCTTCTTAGGCTCAACAGCCGGTGAGTTGGCAGCGGGTACAGACAATGGTGGTCAAATCTTAACAAACTATGTCACCCATGAATTTGGCGCAATGGGCACTGTCATGTTGTCTACTGTTGTGACATTGGCATGTCTGACGACTGCAGTCGGTCTTGTGACGGCATGTTCAGAATTCTTTAATGAACTACAGCCTAAGATTTCATACCGTGCTTTTGTGATTTTCTTCAGTGTCGTTTGTGCGACTGTGGCGAATGTTGGTTTAGCCGAGCTGATCAGTATCAGTATTCCTGTGTTAATGACTATTTATCCTGTTGCAATTGCATTAGTACTGGTGACATTCTTAACTGATAAATTCCCACGTCCAGCACTAGCTCATCGTGTCGTGCTAGCTGTGGCATTGTTCTGTGGTATCTTTGATGGCTTGAAAGCTGCAGGATTTGAAGCCAACTTGCTGAGCTTTATCCCATTACATGCACAAGGCATGGCTTGGGTATTACCGACATTCATTGTAACGGTTGCTTGTTTGTTCATTGGTAAGTCGCAAACTACGCAAACCGCGTAAAACCTTAGCGAACTCATTAAGCGCGTGGTATCTTGCATATCACGCGTTTTTTTATGCCTGTAGTGAGCTAGATTTATTTTGACGACAGACTCTCCAGATCCGCTAATTGACAGTTTTTTAGATGACCTATGGTCTACTCGTGGGGTGAGTGATAATACGCTGAACTCCTATCGTACCGATCTGCAGCACTTCCAACGCTTTTTGATAAAACAGCGCACAGATTTGCAGTCTGTAGAAACAATCCATATTCGTGAGTATTTAGCCTTAAGAGTTGAACAAGGTTATGCAAAATCTAGTACCGCTCGGTTGTTGAGTGCTTTGCGTCGTTTCTATGGCTTTTTACTGCTAAATAACAGCATCAGCAACGACCCTGTAGCCTTAATTGAATCACCTAAATTAGCAAGGCATCTGCCCGATGATTTAACAGAGGCGCAAATCGATAACTTACTCGCCCAGCCCAATACAGATGACCCGATAGAAGCCAGAGATAAGGCAATGTTGGAGCTATTGTATGCTACAGGCTTACGTGTCACAGAGCTGGTAAGCCTCACCATGGAGCAAATCAGCCTGCGCCAAGGTGTGGTTAAAATTGTCGGTAAAGGCGGCAAAGAGCGATTAGTACCAATGGGCGAGTTAGCCATTGGTGAAATTGAAGCTTACCTCAAACAGGCAAGGCCGGTGTTGTTAAATCAAAAGCAATCGGATGTGTTATTTCCATCTAAACGTGGTCAGATGATGACCCGACAGACCTTTTGGCACCGTATTAAGCAATATGCGTTGCGTGCTGGTATCACGACTAAATTATCGCCTCATACTTTACGACACGCTTTTGCCACACATTTACTCAACCATGGCGCTGATTTACGAGTCGTGCAATTACTATTAGGTCACAGTGATTTATCTACGACACAGATATATACCCATGTTGCCAAAGCGAGACTACAACAGCTGCATCAACTGCATCACCCGCGAGCTTAGGGCCTGTTGATCTTTGCTGATTAGAGTTTGTTCGAATTTAAAGCACTTTAATCGCGGCGTGAGCGATGACGTTTAGTCGCCTAAACCTATTGATTTTAATAACAGGGCTCACAACAATCTGAACTCTTTGCAAAGATCATAGGTACTTTTAAACGAACCTTACAGGCAGCACTTGTTGTCATTTCTACTGGATTAACGACTTCTCATGTGGAATAACCACACATCAAAGTCGTTGCCTTGTATAAATTTACAACAAGTCGCTGCAAAAATAATCTTGAAAGATCAACAGGCCCTAATTTTATTCACATTCATTAAATTTGTCGGCATGTCTGATTTGGCCCATACAATTGATGAACTCGAGTTAATTAACTTTTAAGATGGTTGCGTTTGTAAAATTTAATCTGTAAGTTTTGCTCATCGACTCGGGTCTATTTGGATGTACCCGTACTATTAGGAATTCCCATGAAAATGACAAAAGCATTGGCTGTGGTTGCCGCTCTTATTTTTGCTCCGCTCGCAACAGCTGCAACGGCAACTGGTAGTGATGAGGCTCAGCTTAAGCAAGCTTTGGCTGATAATTTAGGTGTCGAAGTGCATTCAATATCAGATGCACCGATTAATGGTTTGTATCAAGCGATTACCGATCGCGGTGTACTGTATATCTCTGCAGACGGTAGCAAACTGTTCCACGGTAATATTTACGATCTTAATCAGCGCATGAAAAACCTAACGGATGCCGCTCTTGCAGGCCCTCGTTTGGAAATGATGCAACCTTTTGAAGATGACATGCTGGTTTATAAAGCCAAAAATGAAAAGCATGTGGTGACAATTTTCACTGATGTAGATTGCGGTTATTGCCGTAAATTACATGCAGAAATGGACGATTATAATGATTTAGGCATTACGGTTCGTTATTTGGCGTTCCCTCGTCGTGGTGTTCCTTCAGCTAATGCTGATGAAATGCAAGCCGTTTGGTGTGCTAAAGATCCATTGAAAGCCATGACCGATGCTAAAGCGGGTGGTAATGTAAAAGCGGCAAGCTGTGATATTGATATTGCTGGCCAATATAAGTTAGGCCAAACCTTTGGTATTTCAGGTACGCCAGCTATCGTGCTTGAAAACGGCAGCATTGTGCCAGGCTACCAGCCGCCACAACAATTACTGCAAACGCTAGAAAGAAGCCAGTAATCATTTAAGCTTCGTAATGATAGGTGAGCACTGCTCGCCTATTTTTTTATTCATTTCAGTCTGCAATAGGTTTTCATGACTCACAACATTATTCGCCGACCTCAAGTCGATGACAGTCACTTAACTAGCATAACTTCGCCTTTATTAAGACAAATCTATGCAAGAAGAGGCGTGACTGCGCAGCAAGATGATCTGGCGCTTAAGCATTTACTTCGACCTGACACGATTAAAGATATTGGCTTAGCGGCGAGCATCGTTGCTGATGCTATTGAGGCTGATTCATCCATTTTAATCGTCGGCGACTTTGATGCTGATGGTGCAACCTCTACTAGTGTCTGTTTGTTGGCGTTAAAAATGATGGGCGCAACAAAGGTTGATTATTTAATCCCTAACCGATTTGAATACGGGTATGGTCTGAGTCCTGAGATTGTTGCTGTTGCAGCGAGCAAAGGTGCAGAGTTATTAATTACTGTAGATAATGGCATCTCATCCATCGAGGGAGTTAATGCGGCAAAAGCTGCCGGAATGAAAGTGGTGGTTACCGATCACCATCTACAAGGGCGAGAATTACCCGCTGCTGATGCCATCGTGAACCCTAATCAACATGAATGCCAGTTTGCGAGTAAGGCTATTGCAGGCGTTGGAGTGGCATTTTATTTGATGTCAGTACTGCGTGCCACACTGGCAAAGCGCCAATGGTTTAGCAGTCAGCAAATTGAAGAACCTAATTTAAGTCATTTATTGGATATTGTTGCACTTGGTACGGTTGCTGATGTGGTGGCATTGGACGCGAATAACCGACGACTTGTAAATGCAGGTATGCAAAGGGTAAGAGCAGGACGTTGCCGTCCCGGCATTACAGCACTACTTGAAGTGGGTAAACGTAATCCACAAAAAATGGTCGCAGCAGATTTTGGCTTTGCTGTAGGCCCCCGTTTGAACGCGGCTGGCAGGCTAGATGAAATGGCATTAGGCGTAGAAACCTTGCTATGCGATGACATTATGCGAGCCAGACAAATGGCCGCAGAACTGGATGGACTCAATCAAGAAAGACGTGAGCTTGAATCAGGTATGCAGCAAGAAGCGCTGAAATACCTCGAGTCTTTATCATTGAATGAGCAAACTTTACCTTGGGGTATTGCACTGTATCAGGATGATTGGCATCAAGGCGTGATTGGTATTTTAGCTTCACGCATAAAAGACAGGTATCACCGTCCCGTCATTGCATTTGCTGATGCAGGCGATGGCGAGATTAAAGGCTCTGCACGCTCGATAAAAGGCTTGCACATGCGCGACTTACTTGATGCGATTAATACCCAGCATCCAGGGATCATTATCAAGTTTGGTGGTCATGCAATGGCCGCGGGGTTATCTATTCATGCCAATAAGTTTACTGAATTCACGCAAGCCTATGAAGCGGCCATTAAGCAAACATTATCCTTTGAGCATTTGTCAGGTGAGGTATTGTCTGACGGTGAGTTGCTTATTGAACAATTGACCTTAGAAACCGCGCAGATGCTCCGTCAAGCAGGTCCTTGGGGGCAAGCATTTGAAGAGCCTGTCTTTGATGGATACTTTACAATTCTTCAGCAACGTATTGTGGGAGAAAAGCATTTAAAACTCATGGTTGAAACACAATGCGGCAGCTTAATGTTGGATGCGATTGCTTTCAATGTGGATTTGAAAGTATGGCCTGATGCGACCATTAACCATGTGCGAATTGCTTACAAATTAGATGTGAATGAGTTTAGGGGAAATCAAAGTGTGCAATTGATGGTTGAGCACCTAGATCCTATGTAAATCAGCCTTCGTAATAGACTATATGTACACCAAAGCTTTTATTAACTAGCTATTTTTCACCAACGCGGAAGCACTGAGTCACTTGGCTCGGTGCAATATTTGAGTTTGTTGCTGTCGGAGGTTATTGAAATTTAATAACTTTTTACTCCAGAAGTTTGTCTCTTTGGTGGCTAGCAGAGGCCAAATGTGTCAATAAAGATTGAAATTTAAACTCTATCAACGTGTCTATCCAAAGAAAGTGTGACAACAAAATTCGAAACTCACTTTTGGACAGAAATGTGTCAACGACACTTTTGATGTAGCTCAGGTTAGTTAGTAAAAGTATGGCAAAACCTTTAATCGACTGACCATTACATTTCATTCATTACACTAACTGGTGTCGCTTATTCGACAATGATTCGCTACGGTCGAGTAGCCTCATAACCCTCCAATAAATAATTTGTTTATATTTAATAGCGCTAACAATTTTTTCAATTACAGTACTATCTAAACAGGCCAGTTAAGTACGGACTTTATGTGCCAGTAGTTTCGTTATTAACGAACAACCCAGATGTAAATTAGAAAAATTCACACTTTCTTTAATGCCTGATTCTTTAATGAATTACTCTAATTCATAGCAGAGTACGACTATCCTATGAATAATGACCTCAACGAAAAGACAGCTACAGAGGTCACCATGAAACTGAAAAAAATCAACATTCTTATTCCTGCACTATTAATAACTATTAGTAGTAGTGCTGCTTTCGCAAGCCTAACCCTTACTGAAAGAAAAGTCCCTACACCTGCAGGTATATCAAATGAACTCGCACAAATATTAGAAAACAGACAAATCGCTCCGGCCTTGCCTGTGCCGACGAACAATGAAGAGTGGCTTAAATTACAGACTGCATTTGATGCTCCAGGTATTGAAATTGCAAATATTGCGCTTGAACGTTTGAAGGTAACCTATAAAGAAAAACAAATCGCAGGAGTAGACACTTTTCTGGTGACTCCAGAAAATGTTGCCGCCGATTATGAAGATAAATGGCTGATTCATGTCCATGGGGGAGCTTTTGTTTTTGGCGGTGGAGAGTCAGCACTTAGAGAAGCTGCTTGGATAGCAAATGGTCTAGGGGCTCAAGTTATTTCCGTTGATTATAGAAAACCGCCACTTAACCCATTTCCTGCAGCAATTGATGATGTCGTTACGGTTTGGAAAGAGATAATTAAAACTCAACCACCCGAGTCTACCGCAATATTTGGTACTTCTGCGGGGGGGAACATAACCTTAGCTACAACGATGAAAATTCAAGAGCTTGGGTTAGGTACTCCTGGAGCCTTATTCGTTGGCACGCCAGCAGTTGACCTAAAGGAGGCATCTGATAGTTGGCATACGTTAAAGGGGCTTGATCCGCTTGGTCAACGTGAAGGTATAATTGAGGAAACTTCCAAATTGTACTCGGCAGGAGAAGATTTAGATAACCCTCTTATTTCACCGATTTATGCTGAGATCGATACTTTCCCACCAACAGTGTTTATTTCAGGTACACGAGATTTACTATTAAGTGACACCGTTCGAATGCACCGTCATTTAAGAGCTGCAGATGTTGAGGCCGAACTGCATATATATGATGGCCAATCTCATGGTGATTATATAAATGGTATTGTGACTAATCTACCTGAATCTGATGATGCCATTAAAGAAATATCAAACTTCTTTAATAAACACATTAACTAATTAGTGAACTCACACAGGGAAGTGGCTTTATCATTTCCCAATTAGCTAGACGGTTCGTCTAGCTAATCCTCAAGCTAACAATTGAACATTATCATTTTTTGAATTGGCATAAATATTTGACGATATAACTGCCTTTACTTTGTTCTAATTGCATTAATGCCACGACTCGGAGCCAGGTTTGCTAAGTAGAATATCCACTTTATTACCTTGTATTTTTTTACTTTTGGTCAGCAATGTCACCTTTGCTAATGGCAATTTTAATTTAGCGAATACATCCAGTCCCAGAAATACATTAGAAAGCTTTGTATTACACTCAGAAATAGTCATCGATTATTGGAAAAATGAACAGTTGAGTATGCCTGAGGCTCAACATGCTTATACTCAAGTAATGAGAACACTCGATCTGTCTTTGGTGCCCAATCGAACTCGCACCGTTGTGATAATGGAAAGAATTATTCTATTGAGGGAAGTGCTTGATCGAATAGATGCTTCAATTCATGAAAATCCACCAAATTTTAAACAGGTCAACAAAACCGGCCTTCAACAGTGGCGTTTCGCTAATACTGACATTGTGATAGCAAAGCAGTTACATGGTGATAAAACCGATCAATTCTTATTTAGTGCTTCTACCATTCAAAACTTATCAAGATGGTACCGAACGTTAGCATTGCTGCCATATAACAGTGACGAAAGGAATGATGACTACCAAGACTTTTTGCGTAGCCCTGGCCCCCTATTTTCAAAGGCGTTTATTGAATCTTTTCCACCTTATATGAACCAGCTACATGGGCCTTTGCCATTATGGCAATGGTGTGCTGTGTTAGGCGTAGTAATGATTTGCTATTTTTTGATGACACTCAGCTTTTTAGGTGGCAAACATTGGAATAGCCGTTGGGGGGGAAAAGGAGTGAAGTGGAAAGCTGGCTACATCTTTTCTCATATTGGAGTCGTCGGCATTTTACTGATGGCGAGAAAGGTGATTGATGATGGCATTTGGCTGACAGGGAGTGTGTATCAAGTATTCACCACTGTATTCATTTCAGCACAGTTTTTATTCTTGTCATTGCTTATTATGTCAATATTTAATTATTTAGCTGATATTTATGCTTTTAAAAAGCATAACGGAAAACAAATTGATTCTTCATTAATAACAGTGCTTGCGAGAATACTTGGTGGCATAACCATTGCAATTCTAGCCATTTATGTAATCAGTTATATGGGTTTTTCGATATCACCCATTATTGCAGGTTTTGGTGTCAGTGGTTTAGCAATAGCTCTCGCAATTAGACCCTTACTAGAAAATGTCATTAATGGACTGACACTATATGCGGATGGTGGAATTAAAATTGGTGAACTTTGTCGTTATGGAGAAAACCTAGGAACGATCGAAAGTATTGGCTTGCGATCAACTCGAATTCGTACGCTAGAAAGATCACTCATAACCATCCCAAACTCTGAATTTGCTAACATTGAAATTGATAATCTAGAGCGTCGGGACAAGCGTCGGATGGAACATATTTTAAGGTTACGATCAGAAACCACACCGGAACAATTACGTGTAGTCATTGTGAATGTACGTCGGGTTTTACTTCGACATCCTATTATTGAAGCTGAGCCTGTTAGAGTCAGATTAATGGGGGTGGGCGAGTACTCGATCAACATTAATGTGATGGCCTATATTTGCTGTCGGGATCAAGAAGAATTCATGGCTGTGCAAGAAGACTTATTATTTGCGATTATTGATCAGGTTGACATTGTTGGAGCAAAAATTGCTCACTCAACACAATACCAGTTAGTTGATAAAGCTGATATGCCAACTAATGAACAAAAAGAAGAGGCACTAAAATCTGTTGAAAAATGGCATGAAGACCAGAATTTTCCTTTCCCTGATTTTAATGCTGAATATAAATATGAGATCAAAGATACCATTATATATCCAGCACCTTCCTCAGCAGTTCGCCGGCACACGATGACTTAAAAAGTGAAGAAAGTTGAGTGTTATGAAAAGCTAGGCTGTGAAATCGAAGCAAAATAACTTGTCATAATTTGTTGAAGTAATTGGTTTAATGGAAAGCCACGTTTAGATTGTAAATACCCACCATTGATTTGAATATGCCTGTGTTCTTTAGGCAAAGTAGGTAAAGGGTAACAGCTGAGTTCAGTGTTACCCTGTGTCATAAAGCAGCTACCAAAAGAAAATGCATCTGAGTTGGCTAACTTATTAACAAGCACTGATAAACTGTGAGTTGTTAAAGCCATATTGATTTTGAAACCCTTAGCAAGAAATAGCTCTTCTATTGGCGAGCGTTTAGTCTTTATTCCGTCGATCAATATACGAGTGACAGGCAATTGTTGTATATCCTCCCATTCACTCGACTTGCTCAACACTGGGTGGTCTTTTCTCGCAATAAGGCATAACTGAATTTCTATTAATTTATGTTGATAAATATCCTGAGGGAGGGGAATACCTTCAAACTGAAGCATATAATCAACTTCACCATTTAACATGCTAGGTAAAGTCTGATCTTGCCAATAAATCATGTTGAATTTTGCATTAGGCAGGCGTTCCCTCAATGCAGTAAAAATACCATCACCATATAACTCAAGAACAAAGATATTAAGTCCTATAGTAATCTCACCATCGAACTTTATAGGGTCAAAATTTTGATATGATTCAACCACTTTTATTATTGGATTAAACATATCTTGGCTGGCTTCAGCTAGTTTTATCGCTAACTCTGATGGCTCTACACCATGTGCTTTTCGAATAAATAGTTGATCACCAAATGTTTCTCTAAGCTTTGCTATACCGCGACTGACACTGGTTTGTGAAATACCTAACTTATCTGCCGCCGTATGTGTATTTTTCGTTTCGACAATGGCTTCTAAAATTTTTAATAAGTTGAGGTCTAAATCTCGCAGCTTTTTCATAGTCAATTCCTTTAACACCTGAAAACTATTAACAGTAGTAGGCTAGTTATATATAGACTATGTGAAAAGGAATATTGTTCAACCACTTTCTAGCAGTTTGATGATAAAAAGTGATTGAATTTAATGTTTATTTGGTAGGAGTATTGCTTAAGAGTATTAGGAAGGTTTATTTATATAAAGTTAGTTAATGCTAATCATAAATACTTGAACAATTTCAGTGATGCCTACAGTGAAAAACTGTACACCCATGCAAATAAGTAAAAAACCCATAATACGAGTAAATGCATTAATACCATTTTGGCCGAGCGCTTTAAGTAGTGGATAAGCCATGCTTAAAATAAACGCTGCTATGGCTGCTACAACTGCAAATCCAGCAATCACCCCACTATAAACACTTGGCATATGCAGCTCATCACCATGAATGGCAAGCTCAGCCGCTAAGCTAATGATTAATGCCATGGTGCCGGGGCCACATAGTGATGGAATTGTGAGAGGGACTAATGCAATAGAATCTTGTTGAGGTGAAGAGCAAGTGTTTTCAGTTTTAGGAAACAGCATATTGAAACCAATGGCAACAATAATGATCCCTCCACCTAAACGTAAGCTGGGTATTGAAATATTAAATAACTCTAATACTGAAGCACCGATAAAAAAGGTGATGCAAAGCGCGAAAAACAAATATAGGCCAACAGTTTTAGCTTGTTGAACAATATAACTTTTGTCTTTCCCTTTGCTCAGTCCAAGCAACACTGTTGCCGCGGCTGGTGGGTTCATAATAGGTAATAAGCCAAGTACAGTGAGGCTTAAATAAGTGAGTAACATTTCTATGTTCATTTTTAACTCCAAGTTGAGGTTATGTTTGAGGTTGTGTTTAAAGTAAAAACAGTTTTGCTAAGTAAAGTACGCTGAAGAATGAGATAGCATCCGTCAATGTGGTTAAAAGTGGACTTGATAACATGGCAGGATCTAAGTTCATACGCTTTAGGATTAGTGGTAATCCCCCCCCGATTACGACAGCAAACGTGGACGAAATCATATAGGCAACACTCACTAAAACAGGAAGAGCCAACAGTTCGCTACCATGCGTAATGAAAGCCAAAATGGATAAGATAAATCCAATAATGAAGCCGTTGATGATGCCAATAGGTAACTCTTTTAAAACAACAAAAAGAACGCCTCTAGGCGTGATGCTTCCAAGGGAAAGTTCTCTAATAGATACAGCTACTGCTTGATTACCTGCAGCGCCAGATAAATTAGCGACTAAGGGTAAAATCGCAGCAAGTAGCGCGTACTGGGCGATAATCGATTCAAATTGGGCAATGATCGAAACTGCAGCATAGCTAAGTAGCACTGAAGGGAGTAAAAATGTTAAACGTCGAATGTTACGTTTAACGGTTGGCATAGTGCGAAATTCATCACCGCCAAATACACCAGATTGCTCTAATAATTGTGTTTTGGACTCTCTATACAGTGCTTCATTAAGTTGCTTAAAGCCGACAACGCCAATTTGGAACCCACGTCTATCAACGACAGGAATGATTGAATGTGGCGTAGTGTCTAAGATACTTTTTAGAGAGAATAAACTTAGCTCAGGCGAGGCTACTGGTACACTGTCATCTAGATAGTCTTTTACATGGCTATTGTAAGGTAAACTAAAAATGTCCTTTAGTTTGATCGCGCCTAAGTAGCTACCATTGTCATTATACAAGTAGACATAACGCCACTCTTGATGTTCATAATTTTGCTCATCATCGGCTAAAATACTGGTAATATGAGACACTGTTGCAGAGCTATTTAGCTTTAGAATTTCGTTTTTACAAATTCCTCCAGCACTATGAATATCGTAACTAAGTGCAGCTTTTTCCTCTTCAATCCAAACCTTCGGAAAGGCTGACTCTAAATGTTCACCTTCTTCTTGTGTAAAATGCCTTAGTATCATGCGCCTATCAGCGGAGCGTAGAAATGTGAAAATTTCCTGAGTCGTTGTTTTAGGTAACTGAGTTAATAATGCACGTACTTCAGCATCGCTGTAGTGATCCAATAAATTTGCCGCAAGCTGAGGTTCATTGTTCGCTAAGATCCCAAACGTGAGTACTCTTTCATGCTCAGTCAACTGCCTGAAAGCGGGAGATATAGACACTAAGTCTGCATTTTTAATACATTGAATAAGGTGCTGAATATCCATTCCTTTAAGGCAGGTCAAAATATCCGAATATAATTGTTCAGCATCTGAACTTGGGTTCTTTGTGTTGTGTGACATCATAATTTTCTCGATATTTTGTTAAGGACTAAGTAACTGGTGGCTGCTCTTTTTTTGCTCGGATTATTCGAAACAATAAAGCGATGAATGCGCTAAGCATTAATATGAAACTACCCACTAAAAACCATTTGGTGATAACTTCTTGATAAGCCTCTACCAGAGGCTGCTTCATTATGAATTTGCCAATTATGAGCAATGTAAAAATCCATGTGATGGCACTGGTAAAACTGATGATTGCGGTTCGAAATAGACTTAGTTTAGATATCCCCACCAGCATTGGTGTTAACACCCTTACAAAGGGAATAAATCGAGAAGAAAATAACGCCAGAAAACCATATTTAGAGAGTAGATTCTTTGCTTTGGGTAAAGCACTTTTAGGTAACGTATGCTCTACACGTTTAATAAATGATGTTCCTTGCAACCATCGACCTTGTTGATGAGCAATTAGTGAACCTAAAAAAGCGGATGAAGACAGTAATATAAGGGCATGAGAAAACTCAATAACACCTATACCTATTAATCCACCAACGAAAAGCACAAGCCCGTCGCCAGGTAAAGGAAGAGATACAAAACTAGACTCTAGAAAAAGCACCACACTCAATAGCAAAAGTAGAATGTGAAGCGAATTAACTTGTAAGAGTGCGTCAAAGTCTTGCAGCCAGATGGCAGATAGAATTTCTTGCATGGTGGAACTCCATTAAATGGAGCTTTGGCTAAGTAGAGTTAGCCAAAGCATTTTTGAAGAGTACTTAGTCGAAAATCAGTCAAACATTAATATGATGTAAGCGAAGAACAAGATGAGGTGAGTAGCTCCATTAAGAGAGTTTGTTCGTTCGCTACTAAAGCTGACGCTTGTCATCATCAAGGTGGCTACGAGTAAAACCATTTCTGCTGGAGCAAGTCCGAGCTGTATAGGCTCATTCATGACACCTGAAATAAGCAGTACAGCTGGAACAGTGAGCGCAATCGTTGCGAGTACTGAGCCGAAAAACAAATTCATTGCTCGCTGAACTTGATTGGTCAATGCCGATTTAATCGCTCCAACAGCTTCTGGAGCAAGAATAATCAGCGCAACAATCAAACCTCCTAGAGCAGCAGGCGCGCCCATTTCCGTAATGCTGTCATTGATCGGCAACGCAAGGCTTTTTGCAAGCAGGATGACTACTAGCAAGTAACTCACTAACATGATTGTGTGAAATGCATTGCCCTGCAGAGGACCATGATGTTCCTGATCATCTTTATTGTCTGGATCAATAAAAAAGTGAGTATGACTACGAGTTTGAACAAAAAGGAACACGGCATATAGCGCTACAGATGCAATAACGAGAGTCCATGTTAGTGGTTGAGACATATTGCCAAGCTCGTCGACGCTTGCGAAGCTTGGTAACACCAAACAAAGCATGGCTAGTGGAATGATGGCAACTAAATACGCTTTAATTCCATCTAAATTGTAAGTTTGAGTATGATATTTTAGCCCGCCAATAAGCAGTGTAATGCCAACGAAACCATTGAGCACCGCCATCACCACAGCAAACATGGTGTCTCTTGCCAGTACAGGGTTTGAATCACCAGTTAGCATAACTGAAGAAACCATAATCACTTCAAGTAATACCACTGACAGGGTAAGTATTAATGTGCCTAGCGGGTCACCAAGTTTTATTGCCAGTGCATCGGAGTGCCGAACGACAGAAAAAATAGTCGTCATTACGACGTAAAAGAGCGCTGCAGTTGTCAGTACATAACTAAATGTAGACATCCCACTAGCAAGTAAATCGTCGCCTATAAACTTGAAAAACAGAACAGCTAAAATACCGATGAGTAGTTTGTATTCTTGCTTAAAAATTTGGAGCATGGTGAACCTCTAATTTGTCCACGACTCATATAAATCCGTTAATGAGCTTATGTGATTCAACTGAGCTTCCTATTCCTTAGTCGCTGAAATATGACAACGATAAAGATGTTGGTTTATAAGGACTATGAATTAGTGAAATGCATATTTGCAGTATTTTGGGAACGGTTTTAATGAGGGTGGATTAGCACAAATGACTTTCTCTAATTCGTCGACCTCAGTTGGATAAGTGAGTTTAATTGACTCAACAAATCAGACCTAAACGATCTCAGGTCCAACAAAGAAGGTTTCATACATGTATTCAAAAATCATAGGTAGCGGCTTATTAATTACAACGGCATTTTTTGCCGTAGCAGATCAGTACAATATGTCGTTGAACTACGAACCCATCACAATGAAAAACGGCGCTGTCACCACCCAACCCGCTTCGGTTGTCGATAAAGCTTGGCATGTAGATAAAAAAACCGTTACGCCAATTACCGAAGGTGTATATCGAATTGCAGGCTGGGGAATTGGTAATGTAATTGCAGTACAAGCGCCTGAAGGCTGGGTTATTGTAGATACGGGCGATAGTATGACAGTGGCAAAAGAGCAGCGCGCTGCATTGGAAGCGTTGTTGAACGATAGCCTTGATGTAGCAGCGGTTTTGTATACTCACTCGCATTATGTGTTTGGCACCCAAGCCTGGATGGGAGAAAACACTAAGGTATACGCCCATGAATGGATGGAAAAACATTTACACGCCGACAATGGTGTCAGTGCCTTAGCTGGCAATTTCAACGCGAGAGCCATGATCCAGTTTGGCATGCTTCACCCTGAGAGTGGCCCTGATGCCTTTCCTAATCAACTTGGCTTCAGCATGGATAAACTGTCAGGTGAAAAAGGCTATGTATCACCAGATATTACGTTTGCACATAACGAGATAGAAACACACCATATTGCAGGCACAGAAGTGATTGTGCTGCCAAGTCCAACAGATGTTACCGATAGCGTGGCCTATTACTTTCCTGCAAAAAGCTTGATGGTGACTAATGCCATTAATGGCGATGGCGGTATCTTTAATTTATACACCTTAAGAGGCGATAGATACCGAGATCCAATTCGATTGGTAGAGGCAGCTGATTTGCTGTTGTCATACGATTTTGATTTCCATGTCGACATTCATGGCGCTGCTAATACAACCCGAAAAGAGGCCGTTCAGTCGATTCACGCGTTTAGAGATTCGATGCAACTCATTCACGACCAAACCGTTCGGGCAATTAGCCTAGGAAAAGATGCACAAGGTGCTGCGGAATTTGTTCATATGCCATTGGCGATCAGGCAGGATAAAGAGATTTATGGTCAAGTTGAAAGCCATGTAAAGCAAGTTTATAACGGCATAATGGGCTGGAATGGTTGGGACGTTTACGATATTAATCCGCTGCGCACTAACGAATTTGCCAAGAAGTACATAGACAGCCTTGGCGGCGTTGAAACTGTCATTGAAATGGTCAAATCGTCTAATCAAAAACAAAGCCTTGATGGCTGGCAGTGGTCGCTTTATCTGACCTCGCAAATATTGGAAGTTGATGCAAATAACGCCGATGTAAAGCAGCTTAGAGCTGATGCTGCAAGAGCCCTTGGACAACGTACCAGTTCGGCAAATGCACGTGGGTTCTATATATCAGAAGCCTTGTTGCATGAAGGCAAACTGTCAATAGAGGGTCATGAGTTACACAGCTTTCAGCAATTAGGCCAAATGATGGGCGTGATTGATGAGCAAAGGCTGAAAAAGTCGCCGATAGCATCAAACGTAGAATACTTACGTTATTTAGTTGATACCCAAAAAGCGCAAGGTTTATATGCAGAGTTCAACTTAGCCATGAACGATAGTGATGCAGCATTTAGCATTGTACTTCGGAACGGCATTATCCAAGTTGCGCAGCTGCCAAATGATGGTGTGACCATTTCACTCTCTCATGCACAATGGAGTGATGTGTTACTGGGCAAGACAAGGTTCAGCCAACTGGACCCTTCTTTAAAAGATTTTGATAAAGCATTAACTCTTCAGCCTTAAAACGACTTGAATAAGCGATCTAATGAGGTCGCTTTTTTTGTGGTTGGAATACTCAAATTGCAGATATAACTTTCTCTAATTCATCGCTTTAGCCTCAGCAAAAATGTGTAATGCACCCATAAATTTTATTGGCAAAACGACACATCATTGAGGATTTCAATATATGTACTATTCGTTGAAACACCGCTTTAAAAACACTCTTATGACCATGAATGTGGTAACTACGTCCTTAGTCTTCAGACTGTCTTACTCATTTTTTGAAGGTGAATAAAGTGTTACTTTTTTCTACGTTGAAACTCAATGCAAGGTCGGTTGCCGCAGCATGTATTGTGTTAGTCAGTACGATCGCAAAAGCAGAAGATATAACCCTTGATGATGCTATAGCAATAGACGAACAGAGCTATTATCGGCCAGCGATCACTAATAGCAGCTGGGAAGAACTAGCTATGCAGGGTGCCCGGTATGATTCACCCTTCAAAGTCTCGCTATTTACCCCCCAAAATGGTGAAGACAGTGCACGTTTGTGGTCACAAACCAAATCAGTAGCCGCTTATGGTGTTGGTGTAGCGGGTGCAATGACATTACTGCCGACCAGTATTACTAATTGGGAGAAAAGTGATGATAGCTTGATGAAAAAATGGCGGAATAATGTTCGTTCTGGTCCAGTGTGGGATCGCGATGATTTCGCAATCAATTATATTGGTCACCCTTACTTTGGTGGCGTTTACTATCAAGTGGCTCGTAAGTCTGGCTACCGTCAATGGGATGCATTTATTTACTCATTCATGATGTCGACTTTCTACTGGGAATATGGTGTTGAAGCTTTTGCAGAAACTCCCTCAATTCAAGATATTGTTGTGACCCCCGTTCTTGGTTGGGTTTATGGAGAATGGGCATATAACAAAGAACAGCAGATCCTTGCTCGGGGCGGGACAGTTTGGGGCAGTGAAGGTATGGGCAGTACTGCGCGTTTTATTCTTGACCCAATCGACTCAATTGGGCGAGGCATTAACCAATTATTTGGCCAAGATATTGTTAGAGCGGGCACGGGTTATATTAGTATTTCTGAGCAAGAGTTAAATAATGGCTTAACTGATAAACAAGTGAAGTTGCAGCTAAGCTATAGCATTGGTGGCGGTCGAACTGAATCTAATATTAGTCGTTACAGTTATCTACACAGCTATCATGAACAAACTGGTGATCCTGTTAGCTACTCTATAGTCGGTATCTCTGCCGGTACAAGCATGCTACAGCCGTCTTCGGCTTGGGGACTAGAGTCAGGATGGGCACCCACAATAAGTCTGGGGCTGTATTTTACGCCAAGCCTGTCAACGAGGCTAAGCTACGCTAGGGCCGACTTAAAACAGCATCATAGTCAGCACAGCGTGACCTTTGAGCAATACAGTTTAGATACCCAGTATTATTTTAATACTAAGCAGTCACTACGTCCCTATCTCACTGCTGGCTTTGGTGAATCAATGCGTGAGAAAGACTTAAGCCAAAAAGCATTCCAAATAAACCTAGGAGCAGGGTTGCATTATCAAGTTGCAGCGAATTGGGCCGTACAACTTGATTGGCAGCAACATTATAGCGGTAAACATAAGCAATCTGATCAGCAGCTAAATGCACAAATCGTATATCGATTTGGTAAAGGCGTTGGCTACTAAATCACAGTGCTTATAGCCTGCGACTTTTAAACTTTGACCCTTGGATTGTAGTGGAAGAGTCAATTTGGGCTTTGATTTGGATTCATTTTTTTTAAATGTGCAATTAGAAAATCTATGGCAGTTGAAATGATGATATTTCAACAGAACAATCACACTAAGTTATTTTGGGTCAGAACCTTGTTAGAGGAAAAGGCAAATTAAGAAAAAGCCTCTAAAAGTTTCGAACTTTAATGTTACTGTTTCAAACCTTATTTTCGAATTCTAATCTTTATTGTCCACCGACAGCTGCAACTTGACTTGTCACTCAGTGCTCGCTTAGTGATCACTTAGTCGATAGCTCAATAAAATTTAGACATAAAAAAACCTCGCATAGCGAGGTTTTTTTATTGATGTCGATGAAATCAACATCAAAGAAATATGGTGCCCGAACCCGGAATCGAACCAGGGACACGAGGATTTTCAATCCTCTGCTCTACCAACTGAGCTATTCGGGCAACGGGCGCTATTAAACGGTTTTTACGGCTGTGAGTCAATGCATTTTTATAAAAAACTGCATTTTCTGGTTTGTTTGCACAATTAAACTGCAATTTGTCGATTGGCTGTGCAATACCTGAAAAGAAGGGGAGAAATATCCACAACCGTTAGGTCAGTGTTATGTCGATAACCTGTACAGCCTGTGAACAGTCGTTCTTCCATCTCTGTCAGTAATGAAAACCTTGTCTCTTCATTAAGATTAAAAAACTTTTATCTATTTGCGAATGAAAATGCCCGTTGTGCGGTCTTTTGTTTTAACTCTAACAATATTAGATGAACGAATTGGTTAGATAAACAAATCAGCTGGGTGAACCCAATGTTATCTGGGAATGGGAACTCGTAAACAGATGATGGCCGCGCCTTTTATTGTCAGCAACTTACTCTTTAGGCGCACTTTATAAATGGGAAGTTATAGTAGGTTATTGGATTGAACTGGCAGACACGACTTGTATTATATGCTCATCACCACCCCAAAACTGTCATCATTGGCGTGATTTGGTTGTTGCTTCAGGCGCTATCAGGGATACCAAGAATAAACCTTGAGGTCGATTTCAATGATTACTTTCATTCCAGCAATCCAAGGTTACAGGCGTTAAAACAAGTTCAAACTCGTTATCAAGATCAACAACAGCTGTTGTTATTGCTAGAGACGCAAAATGATTGGCGAAATGAGCAGCATCAAGTGCTGCTACAGCAATTTATAGATGACTTGAGCACATTGCCCGTTGTTGAATCTATCGGCGGCTACGCTCAGTTTATTAATCAACAAGCATCGCCATTGGTACTCAGTTACAAGCAGCACCCTCGGCTTATTAATGTCATGTCTGACTCTGGCAAGGCTGTATTGCTAAGCCTATCTTTAATAAAAACTCACAATCCAGTTGATGAAATTGACGAGCTGTGGAACTTCAGTCAGCAGTACTGGCAGTCAAGTTCGATTTCGGCTTCAGATGCAAACGTTTATTTGAGCGGCACCGATGCGATGAATTGGCAATATGCCAAGGTACTGAGTCATGATTTACGTTGGTTTGCTCCGTGTTTACTGTTAGTTATCGTTGTGATGGCGGGTATTTTTATTGGAAATTTACGCTGGTTAGCGGCTATTTGCTTGAATATATTGCTCAGCTTATTAGTGGCAATCGCGCTTGCAGCTTGGTGCAACTTAACACTCGCGGCTGTGAGTGCATTTGTGCCTGTGGTGATTGTTACCTTGTCACTGGCTTACAGTGCACATCTGTTTTTTAGCTGGCAACAGCATATGAGTAATGAGTCAGGCTTGCTGACAGATTTGCAAGCCTTGTTGCGGGCTGTAGAAACCAATAGGCAGCCATTATTCTATGGAACAATAACGACGGTGTTTGGCTTCAGTTTGTTATTGTTTAGCCCTTCACCGCCTATTCAAGCATTTGGACTACTTGTCGCAACGGCTGTGGCAGCACATTATTTGTTGTGTCATAGCGTGTTGGTGTTGTTCGTCGCATCGGCATCTACGTCGACTGATAAACAAAAGCCTCATGCAGTTAAATTTACCCTCCGTAAATCCACACTTGCATTGAATGCTTTTAGTTATGCACTTGCCCGAACCAGTCAGAAACTACCCAAAATAATCAGTTTACTGTTGGTACTGTTGATTAGTTTACTCGCAGTTTTTCAGGCCAGTCAGTTACAGTTCAATGACGACCCAGTGAACTATTTTCCCAAAGACAACCCATTCACTGAGTCAAGAAATAAGATGCAGCAGTACTTTTTTGGTGTTAATCAATTGCACTATGAAGTATCAGCAACTGAAGCCCCCCTTACGAGCAAGCCTTACATTAGTTTTATCATGTAGTTTGCTCGGTATTTACAGCAGCAAGATGAGGTCATTAAGGTCAATCATATTGGTCAATGGCTCAAAAGTGCCGGAATCGGGCAGCATCAGTTACAGCTGATAGTGGCAACGCATACGGAAGCTGAGCTCGGCTTAAGTGCTGAGGTGGCACTCGGTTATCAAGCAAGTTTGCTTAGTGTGTATTTGAAACCAATGAATGCCAGCGAATTATTGGCATTTGAAACTAAGACTGAAACTTGGTTAGCAGCTAACTCACCATTAGAGGTCAGTGAGGCGGTTAGTCATCAGCTGATGTTTGCCCACTTAGGACGTGATAATGCTAAAACCATGCTGATTTCGTTTGCGCTGGCGTTAGTGGTACTGGCGTTGATAGTCACCTTAATAAAACGTAGTTGGTCTTTGGGTTTGATAGCTTTAATGCTGAATTTTCTGCCATTACTGTGGGTGTTTGGTTTGTGGTCTTGGCTTGGCGGGCATTTGAGTTTAGGCAGTACCATTGTGCTTGGGATCATGTTGGGGATCATTGTTGATGATAGCTTACATTTGATGCTGCGTTTACCAAGCGTGAAAAGTGGTACTGACTTTAAAACTAGCACTGACTTTATCAGGCCCTATACCAATGTCATGTCAGTGGTGACCTTTACCACGGTTACCTTAGTGTTGGGGTTTTCGATTGGGCTGGGTAGTGATTTTCTGCCCATCTTACAACTAAGTTTGCTCTCATGTATGGTCATCGCTTTAGCTTGGTTGTTCGATGTTTTGTTGCTCCCCGTGTTTTATAGAATGCTTGGGAGGGACGCTTAATGACAGTCACTCGATGCTTTGGTAAGGCAACAGCTGCAAAACATATTACTGGGAATAACGCTAACAGACTTCAAGCTTGGATAGATGAGCAGCAACGCAAGCCTGTGCAATTTACTGATCATCATCTTGAACAATTATCTAGCTTGCTGCCGCTATTATTGTGCGGCGAGCAATCGGCGCAAATGGTATTTAACCAAGAGATCCTGCGGCTTCAAACTCAGCAGATAGAATTGACGCCTAGTTTCACACAATCTCAGCAACAATCTATTGTGACAACGCTAGTTGAAGTGGAGTCTGACGAGTGCAGGCATGATATTGCTTTGCAACAAGTGGCAGATCAACTTCCCATATTGCACAGCTATACACAAGCACAGCGTAAAGCCCAATTGTTTTATAGCCAATTAGGCCGCGTAGATAATTACAGCGAACATTTTGTCAAAATTGCGGTACTCGATACCTGCGTCACCCAAATCATGCATGCTTTTGAATCAAGTAGTCTAGGTAGGCAACATCGATTCAGTCAGCTTTGTGGATTGATCAAAAAGGATGAAGCCAAACATGTTTATATTAGCCGGCAACATGCACAAGCGTTAGGGGCAACGAGTAGGGACTTTAACTTGGCGCAGCAGCAAGTTAGTCATGATTTGTTTGCACTGTTGTGTTCCCAAGATCATGCTTTTGAACAGATGGGTATTTGTTTGGATGATATTCAACAAAAATTGGAGGCCAAATGGCGTTAAAGTTTGCTAAGCATGATGTAAGTTTATTGGGCATTGCGCATCAATTACCGAATGCAGCGGTAACAAACCAGCAATTATTAGACTGTTTATCGACTTTGTGTGGTTCGCTAAATGCTAGGAAAGCTAAGAGTATTGTTAAACGCCTTGGTATAGAGCAGCGGCATTTAGTGCGTGATTTAACTCAAGCAACGAGCCAAGCCACGCCAACCAGTATTGAATTAAGCAAACAGGTGCTGATGGATGCACTCACAAAGGCAAAATTAACGCCTGATAACTTAGATTATCTGCTCACTCATACTTGTACGCCACACACGCAGGTTCCACCGAATGCTGCTTGGTTAGCTGATGTGATGGCTTATCACGGTCCGTACCTTGAGCTTCGACAAGCGTGTACTGGTTTTGCTAATGGACTGCAAATTGCCTCGGCATTTTGTCATGTGAATGAAAAGCCTGTTGCCATTGTCGGGGTTGAAACAGGGTCTGTATATTTCGATATGAGTAAAGCATTTGTCGACACTGAGCAGCTTGTGAACTATGTGCAAATGGGCGATGGTGCTGCCAGTGTTGTGCTTGGGCCTAAGCAGAGCAATACATCAACAATCAGTGATATTTATTTGGGGCAAATTGGCCACCAAAAGCCACCTGGCTTTTATCTTGACGCAGGTTCAAATGACGTAGGCCGCGGTAAAATGGCAAGGTTTCACCATAATACTCAAGCGGTACGTTCTCAGGGAGAGCAGCTATTTACACTTGGGTGGCAAGCCTTGCAGCAACGCGGATATCATATTGATGACTTTGCTTATATTTTGCCGCATCAAGCCAATGGCCATATTGATCACATGCTGGCAAAGGCGATGGGTACTTCTCCTGAACGAGTCATTAATGATGCTAAGCATTTAGGTAATTTAGGCTCGGCAGCAATTTGGGTTAGCTTATCTCGTCTTATTCATTCTAATAAGCTAAAACCTGGTGATAAGGTTGCTGTGTTGGGGGCTGAGGCAACCAAATATTTATACGGTGGCTTTGTATATCACCATATGGCTTAACGAATAAAAAAAACAGCCCGTTAGTTAAACTAGCGGGCTGTTTTTAATAACTAGATGCTTTACTAAAGAAGGCTTAGTTCACCATTGGGTTATTTGGGAAGTTAAGCTGCATAACACTTAATGCATTATCTTTTAGTTGTTCTTGGCCAAGCTCTTCATAAGCGATAGCCATAATCTCAAGTGCACGTTCAGTCGTTGGTGTTCTTGGGAATTTTTCTAATACTGTTTGAGCACGCACTGCTGCAGCACTCCATGCATTCATTTTGATGTAGTATTCAGCCACTTTAATCGAATAATTAGCTAAACGATTTTTCAAATAATGCATACGCTTTTGTGCATCAGGCGCATACTTACTATTTGGGTAAGTTTTAATTAAACGCTCAAAGTCACGGAAAGCATCTTCTGCATTTTTAGGATCGCGATCAGTTCGATCAATATTAAACATGTCATGGAACAGATAATTATCTGCTTGCATGTTAGTCAATCCACGCATGTAATGCACATAGTCGATTTCTGGATGCGTCGGGTTTAGACGAATAAAACGGTCGATATTGGCAATACCAGAGGCGACATCATCCATTTTGTAATACGCGAAAATGAGGTCGAGTTGCACCTGCGTTTTGTGGGCACCAAATGGGTAACGCGAATCTAATGCTTCCAAAGAACGTACAGCTTTCGAGTAATTACCCAGCTCCATTGAAGTTCTAGCTTGTTTATATAGCACTTCTGGAGAAGCGCGATTGTTAATTTCATCTTCGATAGAATCTTTGCTACTACAGGCAGTTAACGCCAATGCAGAGATGATCAGCGCCATACGTTTTGCATATTTATACATACTTGAATTCAATTCTTTTTAAGTTGTTGTTAAGAATTTTTCCATTTCACGGTAAAATAGGAAAATCCGATTGTAACAGATAGCACATTCACTTTGGACCCCAAAAATCGGGGTACGGTTACTATGACACAAGAGATTAATCTAAAAAGCGAGATCACGGCAACACAAACAGGTCTTAGATTGGACCAAGCATTAGCTGAATTGTTCCCGGATTATTCGCGCACACGCATCAAAGAATGGATCCTATCTGGTGCAGTTAGCGTTGACGGTATCACAGTTGATAAGCCACGGGAAAAGGTTTTTGAATCTCAAATCGTTGACGTTGATGCCACCTTAGAAGAAGAGGTGAAAGCCGCCGCGCAAGATATCGCTCTGAATATCGTATATGAAGACGATCATATTTTAGTGGTAAACAAGCAAGCAGGCTTAGTGGTACATCCCGGAGCAGGCAATGCCGACGGTACCTTACTCAACGCTTTATTACATCACTGCCCAGACATTGAGCATGTACCAAGAGCGGGTATTGTGCATCGTTTAGATAAAGATACCACTGGACTGATGGTGGTAGCGAAAACGGTAGAAGCACAAACTCATCTAGTAGCTGCATTACAAGCGCGCGACATTGTACGTGAATACGAAGCGATTGTGACAGGCACTATGACTGCTGGTGGTATGGTGGATGAGCCTATTGACCGTCACGAAACTAAGCGTACTCAAATGGCTGTTATCCACGGTGGTCGTCCCTCTGTGACCCATTACCGAGTAGCTGAAAAGTTCCGTGCCCATACACGCCTACGTTTGCGACTTGAAACGGGCCGTACTCACCAAATTCGTGTTCATATGGCGCATATTGGTCATGTGCTGGTGGGCGATCCTGTTTATGGTGGCCGTCCGCGTCCCCCAAAAGCGGCAAGCGAAGCGTTTTCTGAAGTGCTAAGAGGCTTCAAACGCCAAGCGCTACATGCAATAAGACTGGAGCTTGCTCACCCATTCACATGTGAAATCATGACTTGGCATGCGCCGGTTCCAGATGACATGGTGCAGTTAGCTAAAGCGATGCGTAAAGATCTTGAGCAGAACCCTGTCGAGTATATCTAAATGTGGCAGCATGATTGGCCTGTACCTGATAATATCGGATTGGTATTTACGGATCGTTTCGGCGGGATAAGTCAGGCCCCTTATGCTGAGTTAAATCTAGGGGCGCACGTGGGTGATGAATCTGCCCATGTGAGCCATAATCGTGATTTACTTGTGTCGCGTTACCAGCTGCCATCAGCTCCTGTTTGGTTAGAGCAAGTTCATAGTACTAAGGTGCTGAGTAATCCTGATAATATATCGGTAGTTGCTGCTGATGGCAGTTTTACTAATCAAGCTCATACTGTTTGTGCCGTGATGACTGCCGACTGTCTCCCAGTGGTAATATGCAATCAAGAAGGTACTGAAGTCAGCGCTGTGCATGCTGGCTGGCGCGGCTTGTGTGAGGGTATTATTGAAAATGCCCTGCAACTATTCGACTCGCCAGCAAACTCATTAATTGCTTACCTTGGCCCTGCAATTGGTCCTAATACGTTTGAAGTGGGTGCAGAAGTGCGTGCGGCCTTTATCAAGCACGACCCTAAGGCCAATGAGTGCTTTATTGCCAGTGGTGATAAATATCTGGCCGATATATACCAACTAGCGGCACAAAGATTACAACGTTTTGGCGTGCAGCAGATATTCAGTGCGAATGAGTGTACTGTTTCCAACCCTCAGTTTTTCTCTTATCGACGCCAAGCTCAAACTGGCCGGCAAGCCACTTTAGTGTGGCTGAAATCATAGAAACCTGTACCCCTGTTTGCTCGTTACTGAGCAATACAGAGCAATTTGTGATGCAGTAATGACTTTATTCTTACAGGCATTTGTTAAGCTAATAATCATTCTACTCAATCGACAATTTTCAATCTTCCTGCTTGAAATCGGCTATTTTATCCCCATAAATAAGTTATCAGTGCAAATAGAATGCACATCCAATTTTATTTTACGTATCAGATAATAGGAGTGAGTATGAGACTCGATCGAATGACTAATAAGTTTCAAATTGCCATTTCTGATGCCCAATCGCTTGCGCTCGGGCGTGATCATCAATTTATAGAACCGACTCATTTAATGATGGCGCTATTGAACCAAGATTCTGGCTCCATTCATCCCTTATTGACTCAAGCAGGGATCCGCGTGAGTGCGTTACGCTCTACGCTCGGTCAAGAGTTAGAGAAATTACCGCAAGTTGATGGTACAGGTGGCGATGTTCAGCTTTCTCAAGGGTTAATTCGTTTACTTAATTTATGCGATAAGCTGTCGCAAAAACGTAAAGACAAGTACATATCTTCTGAGTTATTTATTTTAGCGGCGCTGGAAGGCAATGATGCATTAGCCAAAGCCTTGAAAGACTCAGGTGCAACCAAAGAGTTGATGGAGAAAACCATTGAACAGGTTCGCGGTGGGCAAAATGTGGATGATCCTAATGCTGAAGATCAGCGACAAGCATTAAAGAAATTTACGGTTGATTTAACCGAACGTGCTGAGCAGGGCAAACTTGATCCAGTGATAGGTCGTGACGACGAAATCCGCCGAACCATTCAAGTATTACAACGTCGAAGCAAGAATAACCCTGTGCTTATTGGTGAGCCTGGCGTAGGTAAAACAGCTATTGTGGAAGGTTTAGCCCAGCGTATTGTTAATGGTGAAGTCCCTGAGGGTATTAAAAATAAACGTGTTCTTTCTTTAGATATGGGCGCCTTGATTGCTGGGGCAAAATATCGCGGTGAATTTGAGGAACGCCTCAAAGCCGTGCTAAATGAACTTGCTCAAGAAGAAGGGCAGGTGATTTTATTCATTGATGAGTTGCATACCATGGTTGGTGCAGGTAAAGGTGAAGGCGCAATGGATGCAGGCAATATGCTCAAACCGGCATTAGCCCGCGGTGAACTGCATTGTGTAGGCGCGACAACATTAGATGAATATCGCCAATATGTAGAAAAAGATGCCGCCCTTGAACGACGCTTTCAAAAAGTGGTCGTGGATGAACCCTCTGTTGAAGATACCATTGCTATTTTACGTGGATTAAAAGAGCGCTATGAACTGCATCATCATGTTGAAATTACCGACCCTGCTATTGTCGCTGCGGCAAGTATGTCTCATCGCTATATTTCAGATAGAAAACTGCCTGATAAAGCCATCGATCTAATTGACGAAGCAGCATCTAGTATCCGTCTTCAGATTGACTCTAAACCAGAATCTTTAGATAGACTGGAGCGAAGAGCTATTCAATTAAAGCTTGAAGAGCAGGCTCTAGAGAAAGAGTCAGATGATGCGAGTCGAAAACGTTTATCTCATTTGCAGGATGAGTTAAAAGAAGTTGAAGCTAATGCCAATGAGCTTGATGAGATTTGGCATACTGAGAAAGCAGCGTTAGCAGGTACTCAGCACATTAAAGCTGACTTAGAGCAAGCGAGAATGGACATGGAAGTTGCAAGGCGTGCTGGGGATTTAACCAGAATGTCTGAGCTGCAATATGGCCGTATTCCCGAGTTAGAGAAACAATTGGATTTGGCTTCTCAAGCTGAAATGCAAGATATGACGTTATTGAGAAATAAAGTCACGGATATTGAGATTGCTGAGGTGTTATCCAAAGCCACGGGCATTCCTGTGGCAAAAATGCTTGAAGGTGAACGGGAAAAGCTGCTGCAAATGGAAGATGCGTTACATGAACGTGTCATTGGTCAAGCAGAAGCTGTGGATGCTGTATCAAATGCCATTCGTCGAAGCCGAGCAGGGCTTGCCGATCCAAATCGTCCTATTGGATCATTCTTATTCCTTGGCCCTACGGGGGTCGGTAAAACGGAATTGTGTAAATCTCTGGCCACCTTCTTGTTTGATACTGAGTCTGCCATGGTGCGGATTGATATGTCTGAATTTATGGAGAAACATGCAGTATCGCGGCTAGTTGGTGCACCTCCTGGGTATGTTGGCTATGAAGAAGGCGGCTATTTAACAGAAGCTGTTCGCCGTAAGCCATATTCAGTCATCTTATTAGATGAAGTTGAAAAGGCGCATCCGGATGTCTTTAACATCTTATTGCAGGTATTGGATGATGGCCGTTTAACAGACGGGCAAGGGCGCACAGTTGATTTTAGAAACACTGTGGTGATCATGACATCTAACTTGGGTTCAGATGTGATACAAGAGCAATTTAATACGCTCACTTATGATGAAATGAAAGCGCAGGTCATGAATGTTGTTACGCATTCATTTAGGCCGGAGTTTTTAAACCGAGTTGATGAAAGTGTGGTATTCCATCCTTTATCAGCAGAGCATATTGCCCATATTGCCAAAATTCAATTGGCCAATCTAACAGCGCGTTTAGCTGAAAAAGACCTCGGGTTAGAAATTACATCGCAAGCCTTGGCATTGATTGCACAAGCTGGGTTTGATCCTGTATACGGTGCGAGACCTTTGAAGCGGGCATTGCAGCAGGAAGTTGAAAACCCACTCGCTCAGCGATTGTTGCGTGGTGAGTTCGTAGCCGGACAAACCATATATGTGGGTATAGACGATGGTAATCTGAGTTTTAAGGCGAGCTAATGTGAGAACGCAATGAGCTAATGCTTTGATATTTCACTAAGTAAATGTTGAGGGCGTCATGATAAGTCATCATTTCTCCTCATGATTTTACTCAGCTTAAATGTTAACGTGAAATAAAAGCCATAAACGGAACAGCGCGATAAATGCAGCAAGTTTTTTCGATTTTAGAGAGTTAATCATTGCAAGAAAAGGCGTAAATCAATATACTTGGCACCAGTTGACGCGGGATGGAGCAGTTTGGTAGCTCGTCGGGCTCATAACCCGAAGGTCGTCGGTTCAAATCCGGCTCCCGCAACCAGCTCCTTGTAGTGGCAAAAGTTCAGGTGAACTCACTACAATTACAGGTTCTATAACAAATAACCTCGTGCTTACGGGGTTTTTTGTTATATGGACTTTTGAATATCCATCAAGATGGATCGTTTTAGGGGCTATTAGCCCTTTTTTCGTTTTTTTGGGGGTCATTTTTGGCAACTTTAGAATCTAAATTGGTTGACATGTTATCAGGTCCAGTTGAAGCCCTTGGCTTTGACCTATGGGGTATTGAGTACATTCAAGCAGGTAAACATTCAATCATTCGTGTATTTATTGATGCTGAAAATGGCATCAACATTGAAGATTGTGCTGAGGCGAGCCGCCAAATCAGTGCAATTATGGATGTTGAAGATCCAATCACGACTGAATATACATTAGAAGTATCTTCTCCAGGGGTCGACAGACCTTTATTTACTGCTGAGCAATATGCAGCTTATGTCGGTGAAGATGCCAAAGTTCAGTTAACGATGCCAGTTAATGGCAGTCGTAATTTAAAAGGTGTTATCACCGCAATTGATGGGCAGATGCTCACGATGACGGTTGATGGAAAAGAGTTAATTGTTGCCTTGGATAATATCCGTAAAGGTAACGTTATCGCTAAGTTTTGATGGTTTCAGGTGAAGAACGAGGCTAGACCAAATGAATAAAGAGATCCTGTTAGTCGCGGAGTCAGTTTCTAATGAAAAGGCTGTACCGCGTGAGAAAATTTTTGAAGCGTTAGAGATCGCGCTTGCAACTGCAACCAAGAAAAAATACGAAGGCGATATTGAAGTACGCGTTTCTATCGATCGTAAATCTGGTGAGTATGAAACTTTCCGTCGTTGGTTAGTGGTTGAAGATAATGGCGAGCCATTAGAAAACCCATTTGCTGAAATTACGATTGAAGCTGCGCAGTTTGATACACCAGAGATTCAAGCTGGTGAATACATTGAAGACGAAATTGAATCAGTAGTATTCGACCGTATTACGACTCAAACGGCTAAGCAAGTGATCGTACAAAAGGTACGTGAAGCTGAACGTGCTCAAGTTGTTGAACAGTTTATTGAGCGTGAAGGCGAGATTGTGACTGGTGTTGTTAAAAAGAGCACCCGTGAAAACGTCGTAGTTGACCTTGGTAATAACGCTGATGGCGTATTATTCAAAGAAGACTTAATTAGTCGCGAATCTTTCCGTCCAGGTGACCGTGTACGTGCATTACTTTATGCAGTACGTCCAGAGGCACGTGGCGCGCAACTATTCCTAACACGTAGCAAGCCAGAAATGCTAATTGAGCTGTTCCGTGTTGAAGTACCAGAAATCTTAGATGAAATGATTGAAATTGTTTCTGCCGCTCGCGATCCAGGAGCACGCGCCAAGATTGCTGTGAAATCTAACGATAAGCGCATTGATCCAATCGGTGCTTGTGTGGGTATGCGTGGTGCACGTGTTCAAGCTGTTTCAAACGAACTAGCTGGTGAGCGTGTAGATATCATCATGTGGGATGATAACCCAGCGCAATATGTTATTAACGCCATGGCGCCAGCTGATGTTGCCTCTATCATTGTTGATGAAGACAACAACTCTATGGATATCGCTGTTGAAGCAGATAGCCTAGCTCAAGCCATTGGTCGTAACGGTCAAAACGTTCGCTTAGCAACTCAACTTACGGGTTGGGAATTGAATGTGATGACAGTTGAAGAAATGAACCAGAAGCATCAAGCAGAAAGTGCGAAGACAATTGAGTTATTCGTAGCTTCACTGGATGTTGATGAAGGTTTTGCAACGGTACTCGTTGATGAAGGCTTCACTTCACTAGAAGAAGTTGCTTACGTACCAGAAGCAGAGTTATTAGAAATTGAAGGTTTTGACGAAGGTATCGTTGAAGCGTTACGTGAGCGTGCAAAAGCGGCAATTTCTACTCGTGCATTAGCGTCTGAAGAAGCATTAGACGGTGCTGAGCCGAGTGAAGATTTATTAGCGTTAGAGGGTCTAGAAAGACACTTAGCCTTTGTACTAGCAAGTAAAGGTGTAGTGACGCTAGAAGACCTAGCAGAACAGGGTATTGACGATTTAATCGATATTGAAGAATTGACAGAAGAAAAGGCTGGTGAGCTCATCATGGCTGCCCGCAACATCTGTTGGTTTGGCGAAGAAGCATAAGTCGATCAACAGGGGGATTTATTGAATGGCAGATACAAGTGTAGAGAAGTTAGCTACAGAAGTTGGCAAGAGTGTTGAAAGACTTATTGAACAATTTGCTGAAGCTGGCGTGAGCAAGAAAAAGAATGATTCAGTTTCTGAAGCAGAAAAGCAGCAGTTACTAGAGCACCTTAAAAAGCAACATGGTGGCGATAATGCACCAACTAAAATGACGTTACAGCGTAAAACTGTATCAACGTTAAGTGTTGCAAGCACTGGTGGTCAATCTAAAGACGTGAAAGTAGAAGTACGTAAGAAGCGTACTTTTGTTAAGCGCGATCCAGCAGAACTTGCTAAGCAAGCAGAGCTAGAAGCACAGCAAAAAGCGGAAGCCGAAGCGGCTGAAAAAGCTAAGCAAGAAGCGCAAGCGAAAGCGGCGAAAGAGAAAGCTGAAGCTAAGGCTAAAGCGGATGCAGAAGCGAAAGCTAAGAAACAAGCTGATTCAAAAGCTAAAGCTGAAAAAGCAACTAAGACTGCAGAAGTGAAGCCTAAAGCTGAAACTGAAGAGTCTGCAGCGGCTAGAGCAGAAGCTGACCGCATTAAAGCTGCGCAAGAGGCTGCATTGCAACAAAAGCAAAAAGAAGAAGCGGATTTAGCGGCTGAAAAAGCGCGTAAGTTAGCTGAAGAAAATGAAAAGCGTTGGGCTGAAGAAGAGCGTCAACGTATTGAAGCTGAGAAAAACAGCGATCACCATATTACGACATCTAAAGAAGCGCGTGCTGCTGAAGATAAGTCTGATATGGCTGAAGAAAAACGTGGGCGTCGTGCACGTAACAAGAATGCCAACAAGAAACGTGGTGGCAAAGGCGGTCGTGATAACCGCGGTGCACGTAACAATCGCACAGTTGCACCAGAGTCAATGGCGCATGGCTTCAACAAGCCAGCTGCTGCAGTAACACGTGATGTACGCATCGGTGAAACTGTGACTGTTTCTGAACTTGCACATTTGATGGCAGTTAAAGCGACTGAAATCATCAAGCAAATGATGAAAATGGGTTCAATGGTTACCATTAACCAAGTACTAGACCAAGAAACTGCGCAAATGGTTGCAGAAGAAATGGGTCACAAAGTGGTTCTTACTCGTGAAAATGAGCTAGAGCACCAAGTACTATCTGACCGTGATGATAGCGTATCAGTTGAGCCTCGTGCACCAGTTGTTACCATCATGGGTCACGTTGACCATGGTAAGACATCATTACTCGATTATATCCGTGCTGCAAAAGTAGCATCAGGTGAAGCGGGTGGTATTACTCAGCATATTGGTGCTTACCACGTTGAAACTGACAACGGTATGATCACCTTCTTAGATACCCCTGGTCACGCCGCGTTTACTGCAATGCGTGCTCGTGGTGCTAAAGCAACAGATATCGTAATCCTAGTTGTTGCTGCTGATGACGGTGTGATGCCACAAACAATCGAAGCAATCCAACACGCTAAAGCGGGTGGTGTCCCTCTGATTGTTGCAGTGAACAAGATTGATAAGCCAGAAGCTGATCCTGAACGCGTTAAATCTGAGCTCGCTCAGCATGGCGTGATGTCAGAAGACTGGGGCGGAAGCAACATGTTCGTACATGTATCTGCAAAAGCAGGTACCGGTATCGATGAGCTACTTGAAGGTATTCTTCTTGAAGCTGAAGTACTTGAGCTGAAAGCTGTACGTGAAGGCATGGCTGGCGGTGTTGTTGTTGAGTCTAAACTTGATAAAGGCCGTGGCCCTGTTGCAACTGTACTGGTTCAAGAAGGTACGTTGAGACAAGGTGATATCGTATTATGTGGTCTTGAGTACGGTAAAGTCCGTGCGATGAAAGATGAAAACGGTAAGCCAATTCAAGAAGCCGGTCCTTCTATTCCTGTAGAGATCTTAGGTCTTTCAGGTGTACCTTCAGCGGGTGATGAAGCGACGGTTGTACGTGATGAACGTAAAGCTCGTGAAGTTGCACTTTACCGTCAAGGTAAGTTCCGCGACGTTAAACTAGCACGTCAGCAGAAGTCTAAACTTGAAAACATGTTTGCCAACATGACTGAAGGTGAAGTACAAGAGCTGAACATTGTGTTAAAAGCAGACGTTCAAGGTTCTCTAGAAGCAATTTCAGACTCACTGAACAAACTGTCTACTGATGAAGTTAAAGTGAACATCATTGCTAGCGGTGTAGGTGGATTAACTGAAACTGATGCAACACTTGCTGCAGCATCTAATGCAATTATGGTTGGCTTTAACGTACGTGCTGATGCACAAGCGCGTAAGACAATCGAAGCTGAAAGTGTTGACCTACGCTACTACAGCGTAATCTACAATCTAATCGATGAAGTGAAGTCAGCGATGGGCGGTATGCTATCTCCTGAGTTCAAACAAGAAATCATCGGTCTTGCAGAAGTACGTGATGTATTTAAATCGCCTAAAATTGGTGCGATTGCAGGTTGTATGGTTACTGAAGGTATCGTTAAGCGCAGCGCACCTATCCGTGTACTACGTGAAAACGTTGTTATCTATGAAGGTGAACTAGAATCTCTTCGTCGCTTTAAAGATGATGCCAACGAAGTACGTAATGGTATGGAATGTGGTATCGGTGTTAAGAACTACAATGATGTGAGAGTAGGAGACCAGATAGAGGTCTTTGAAACCGTCGAAGTGGCAAGAACACTTTAATATCAAAGGGCGGCATTAGCCGCCCTTTTTGATTCAACTTAAAAATGATGGGACATAATTATGGCCAAAGAATTTAGCCGCACTCGTCGTATCGCCCAGCAACTTCAGCAAGAACTTGCTGTCGTGCTACAAAGAGACATTAAAGATCCTCGTGTAGGATTCGTAACTGTGAACGATGTAGATGTGTCACGTGACTTAAACTATGCAAAAGTATTCGTTACTTTCTTCGAAGAAGATGAAGAGCTAGTTCAAGAAAAAATTGATGCGTTAATGGCAGCAGCACCTTATGTACGTACTTTGATTGCTGGCCGCATGAAATTAAGAGTGATGCCAGAGCTTCGCTTTGTTTACGATTCATCGCTAGTAGAGGGCATGAGAATGTCTAACCTAGTGAGTCAGGTCATTACCAATGACAAGCAAAAGCAGCAGCAAAGTGGTCGAGCTGACGAGGCTGATACTGAAACTGATGGTGGCGACAAGGAGCAAGATTAATGGCTCGTCGTCAAAAAGGTCGCTTTATTGACGGTATAGTACTACTCGATAAAGATACCGGCATGAGCTCAAATCATGCCTTGCAAAGAGTTAAGCGTTTTTTTAACGCCAATAAAGCAGGCCATACAGGTGCTTTAGACCCACTTGCAACAGGTATGTTGCCCGTATGTCTTGGTGAAGCAACCAAGTTTTCGCAGCATTTGCTTGATTCTGATAAGCGTTACACAGTGATTGCTAAGCTTGGTGAACGCACTGATACCAGTGATTCTGATGGTGAAGTTGTCCAAACTCGCACAGTTAACTTTTCTGATGAACAATTGCAAACTGCACTTGAGCACTTTCGTGGTGACACCATGCAAGTGCCATCAATGTTTTCTGCGTTGAAGTACCAAGGTCAGCCACTGTATAAGTACGCACGTGAGGGAATTGAAGTTCCCCGCGAAGCAAGACCGATAACTGTGTATGAGCTTAACTTCTTAGGTTTAGAAGGTGATGAACTAACACTAGATATTCATTGCTCAAAAGGTACTTATATTCGCACAATCATCGATGACCTCGGTGAAATGTTGGGTTGTGGTGCACATGTCATTATGTTGCGTCGCACACAGGTGGCGACTTATCCCTACGATAAGATGGTATCGCTAGCTGAACTCGAAGCATTAGTCGAACAAGCTAAAGCCGATGGTATTGAACCAAGTGATTTGCTCGATCCATTGCTATTGCCAATGGACACAGCGGTCAGCCACCTTAATGAAATCAATTTGCCTGATGCGATGATGCCTTATGTAATGCAAGGGCAATTTATGCAAGCTCCGGGGTTAAAGCCTGATGAGTTAGTTAGGATCACTATTGGCGAACGTAAGCAATTTGTCGGTATTGGTGCGATGAATGATGATGGCTTACTTGCCCCTAAGCGCCTTGTAGTATTAAGAGACTAATTAAATATCGGCAATTGTATCGATAAAGCATTATTTATTTGCGCTGTTTTGTCTTTCTCGTTAGAATAGCGCGCCCACTTCGGCTGAGTTAGTGATCGGCTGGGGTTAATTTTAAATATTTTGGAGATTTTCATGTCACTAAGTAATGAACAAAAAGCACAAATTGTTGCTGAATTTGGTCGCGGCGAGAACGATACTGGTTCTACAGAAGTTCAAGTAGCGTTATTAACTGCTCAAATCAACCACCTTCAAGGTCACTTCAAAGAGCACATCCATGATCACCACTCACGTCGTGGTCTTTTACGTATGGTTAGTGCACGTCGTAAGCTTCTTGCTTACCTTAAGCGTACTGAAGTAGCTCGCTACACTGCTTTGATCCAAAAGTTAGGTTTACGTCGTTAATTCGACATTTTGCTCACGACGGTGAGCGAAAGACCGTAAAAAAGGAGGCTTATGCCTCCTTTTTTATTGCCTGTAAATGGTAAAGATGGATTTGTTTATATGGAAGTATCTACAAATCGCGATTTTAATATTGTTATGGATAAAGTCGTAATGCAGGCGATAGCCATTAAACGATGTAACTTAATCGCAAAACAGCGCGACTCTCTCTTTATTCATCGCAATCTCTTGCTGACGCTCATCTTCTGTCATTGAGACAGTTTCACCAGTTTTTTCATTCTTTTTATTTAATTTATTATAGGTCGTCAGGATTGTTAGGCTATGCTGTGCACGCTCGCATAACATCTTGGCTTGCTCTGCATCCAGTGACTTAATGATCTCAGCATCTTTTTCTAACTGAGTTTTAGCGGGTTGCCCAGAGACTTTTTCTTTAGGGGAAACAAACCCCACCTTTCCAGGTTCTATATCTTCGCTATAGATACGTTTTGCATCTACACCAACAGGAGCTTGCTCACTATAATGGGATACACCGGCCTCATCGACCCAAGTATAAATAACTTTTCCATGAGCAAATGTTGTGACGCTGAAAAATAAGAAGAGAGTTCCGAGTAATCGTTGTTGAGTGTTCATATCAATCCCATGTTGTGCAATGCTTTCCTTGTTATGAATAAAGTATGCTATCTGGGCATCATTGCCAAATATTTTTGTCATAACCACAGTATAGGCAAAAATAATCAAATAAATTACTTAGCCAAAAAGCCACTCTTGTAACTAGCCTACACGACTAAAAGAACCAGCAAAATTATAAATCATTGCCTATACTTTTATCCCCGTTTGAATTTCAGTGATTGATAGTCAGCGTATAAGATAGAAAAAGGTGGCATCGCTGAGAGCGATAGAGGTGTATAGGCCTAGTATAAAGCTAATTTAGGTTGTTTTTAGCTCATTACTGTCAATATTGAACACAAAATAGGCTGTTAAACCGGCTTTGGTAGTTTTATTTAAAAAAGCCCTTGCGCAAAAATCTAAGCTGCCTATAATGCGCATCCACTGACACGGCACAGCAGCAAACACAAGGCATTAAGCAAGTGATTAACGCTAACGTGACAGGGTGGTTTAAGCGATAATTCATCACTTAAATCAACGGCAAAAAGGGTTTTTAAATTAATTTAAAAAACTACTTGACGCCAACGAGGGAAAGCGTAGAATACGCAGCCCTGACCCGCTCAACGGCGAGAGTCAAACGCTCTTTAACAATTTAACAAGTATATCTGTGTGGACATTCACAGTGTTGAGAAATTCGACAGATTTACACCTTCTTTCATTAGAAAGTGCAAATCACAAAATTTAAATCTCAACGAATGTTCATACTTGACACAAGTTAACTTTGATTGTCTTTGACACATTAAAGTTAGCGC
>NZ_JBHZSM010000008.1:183478-191188 GCF_043643735.1 Shewanella maritima | reverse complement strand
TCTCCTTGATTGAATGTTTGCACTTTCAATATGGCACATAGCGGCCAATTGGTAAGGGGAGTCCATATCATTCGTTATGTGTCTCAAGGATGGAGTCATAGATGGTCTACTTTTTCATAGCCGTTTTTTTATTAGCTATCTACTTTTCGGCCAGAACATCTTATATGGCCTACAAAAGTGATTTACTTGAACAAAACCAAGTCTATTTGATTTTTGTAGTATCTTGGTTAGTACCATTTGTAGGTGCTCTTCTGATTAGTTCAGTTCTGAAACCCGAACTTAGTAGCCGAGAGGAAGCGGTAAAATCAATGTGGGATTGGATCTTTTGGTTTAACCCGCAAGAGCAACCCAATGTTTTCCCTTCAGAAGATAGTAGCCAAATGGGGTCGTCAGTTGGAGATGGAGACCATTAACAAGCTGCTAAATTCAGATTCACCAAGGCCGTCATGCCATTTACTGGGCAAATCGGCACTCGGTTCTCTTCCTAACAGGACGTTATATTCTTTTGACAAATTGGAGGTCATAGTGAAAAAAATAGTTCTTCTTTCTATTTATTTCGTTTTTACTAATTGTGCTTTTGCACAAACTTATGAAGAAAAACGAGAAGCATCATTGGCTTTAATCGGTCAGCCCGTCCAAGACCATACTTTTTTAACCCTTAACAAACAAGAAGTGACATTTGACTCGCTCAAAGGTAAAACAACAATCGCATATTTCTTTGCCTCTTGGTGTTCGCCTTGTTATACAAAACTTGAAAATCTTGGAAAAGCAATTGAGGATAAAACGCCTACTGTAAATGTTATCGCCATTTCTTTAGACGAAGACTGGGTTAAATTAGAAAGGATGCTTGTAAAAACTGGATATACAGCTGAAGTCTGGAAATCAAGCTCTCCTAAAGCCGTTCTTCAAAATAGAATGTTTGCAAATTTTAGTGGCTCACTTCCGCACATCGTAAAAATTAACGAACATGGAATTCTAGAAGAAATAAACTGGCACATTGAATCACAAGAACAATGGTCTGCTTGCTTATCGGGAGAGGTATCATTGAGTGAAGCAAGTAGAATATAACAAACATACAATCTCAACCATGCATATTCTCTGTTGCAGTTATCTGCGGCCAAACATGACAACAATGAAATGGTTGTCACAGGGGTTCTAAATGACACCAGCACAATTTAAAACTCGCTTTGGCTTACATCAAATGGGCGAGAATATCCCTTCCCCTATCCTTACACAGCAATCAAAGGCTGCGGCGGTTTTAGTGCCCGTGATTGAAAAACCTGCAGGTTTAAGCTTAATACTGACTCAACGGCCTGAACATCTTAGGCATCACCCTGGGCAAATTAGTTTTCCCGGTGGCAAGGTGGAGCAAGGTGATATCTCATTAGTGGATACCGCGCTAAGAGAAGCGAGTGAAGAAATAGGTTTGTTACGAAACAATGTGGATGTACTGGGCAGTTTTCCGTCGCATCGCACCTTTACTGGCTTTGAGGTCACGCCTGTCATTGGATTAGTTAAAGCGCCGTTTCAGTTAGCCTTAGACCCAGGTGAAGTGGCAGATTGTTTTACTGTGCCGCTGAGTTTTTTTACCGACAAAAATAACCGTCATCAAGTGCTATTTAACCGCAAAGGCCAAGCATTCAATGTTCATGTTATGCCTTATCAGGATAAATTTATTTGGGGAGTCACAGCAGCTATTATTGACTTGTTGTGCCGTCATATCACTCATGATTAGTGCCTTGTATGCAGCAGGCTAAATGACATAACGAATATATAACCCTGCTGATAAAGAGACTAATAGCAACATAGGGATATTGAGCCAATACCCCATTCTGGTGGTGGTTTTTGCATAGAAATTCACGATTAAACTGACAAAACTTATCGCAGCACAAGCCCAAATCAGGTATTCCAGTTGAATCGTTAAATCGGGGTCCCAATGCAGCCGTACTTCAACACCTTTTGATAAAAAGTAGCCAACGGCAACATCTGGCCTTGCTTCACCAAAAATAATTAAGGCATAAATTGCTAAGCTCCATCCCAAAAGAGAAAGGACAGTCAAAATAACCTGTAATACCTTTATTTGTTTCATTAAATCATTCCTTGAGCGGCGATCATCATCTGACGCTTTTCGGCAAAACATCCACAGGACGAGCCGCTTAAAAATACCATATCTTTGGTGTTTCCCACTGTGATCTGACAAATATTTAATCGACTTAATTAAAAGTATATCAATATTGACTCAAGAAGTGCTTTTTCAGCTTGAGAAAAGCCACCATAAAGGTAAGATAAACGCCAAATATATTTTACATTCGTTTGTTGGAGAGTTGAGCAATAATGACCATTGCATCTGTCGCAGCTGTATTTAACGGTGAACATGCCGTTGGTACACAAGTCACTGTACGTGGCTGGGTAAGAACACGTCGAGATTCTAAAGCTGGTATCTCATTTTTAGCCGTTTATGATGGTTCATGTTTTGATCCGATTCAAGGTGTCGTGCCTAATACCTTGTCTAATTACAACGACGAAGTGTTAAAGCTGACTACAGGCTGTTCAGTCATTATGACTGGTGACGTCGTTGAGTCTCCTGGTGCAGGCCAAGCATTTGAGTTGCAAGTAACTGGGGTTGAAGTCGCAGGTTTGGTTGAAGATCCAGACACATACCCAATGGCTGCAAAGCGCCACTCTATCGAATATCTACGTGAAGTGGCTCACCTACGCCCTCGCACTAATATTATTGGTGCTGTTGCCCGTGTTCGTAACTGTTTATCGCAAGCCATTCACCGCTTCTATCACGAACAAGGTTACATTTGGGTATCTGCGCCACTAATCACGGCTTCAGATGCAGAAGGTGCTGGCGAAATGTTCCGCGTATCGACACTGGACATGGAAAACCTACCACGTACTGATAAAGGCGAAGTTGATTTCAGTGAAGACTTCTTTGGCAAAGAGACCTTCCTAACGGTATCGGGTCAGTTAAATGCGGAAGCGTATGCTTGTGCATTATCAAAAGTGTACACTTTCGGCCCGACTTTCCGCGCAGAAAACTCAAACACGAGTCGCCACTTAGCAGAGTTCTGGATGGTTGAGCCTGAAGTGGCTTATGCCGATCTTGACGATGCTGCAGAGTTAGCTGAAAAAATGCTGAAATACTGCTTCAATGCTGTACTTGAAGAGCGTCGTGATGACTTAGAATTCTTCGCCAAACGTGTTGAAAAGACGGCAATTGAACGTCTAGAAGCATTCGTAAGCAGTGACTTTGCGCAAGTTGACTACACAGATGCGATTGAGATCCTTAAAGCGTCAGGTAAGAAATTTGAGTTTGACGTTGAATGGGGTATCGACTTGTCATCTGAGCATGAGCGCTTCTTAGCTGAAGAGCACTTTAAAGCGCCAGTTGTGGTGAAAAACTACCCGAAAGACATCAAAGCTTTCTATATGCGTTTGAATGACGATGGTAAAACTGTTGCTGCAATGGACGTATTGGCTCCAGGCATTGGTGAAATCATCGGTGGTGCACAACGTGAAGAACGCCTAGACGTGCTTGATGAGCGCATGCGCGCAATGAACATCGACCCAGAGCACATGAACTGGTATCGCGACCTACGCCGTTACGGCACCGTACCGCATGCTGGTTTTGGTCTTGGTTTTGAGCGTCTAGTGTCTTATGTAACGGGTGTGGCCAATATCCGTGACGTGATCCCATTCCCACGTGCACCTAAGTCTGCAAACTTCTAAGTTTGAATGACTTAAGGTTTTAGCTGATGGCTAATACTTGCCAGAAATATCAAAACGCGCCTACTTTTTAAGTGGCGCGTTTTTGTTTTCAGCCTTAAACCACCTACTTCAGTAGGTGGTTATCATCAATTAGGGTTTGCCTGTATCTTTGTTTGTATGGCATGCCAGCTTGAGGTTGATTCAGCTATGCAATGATATTTAAAGCACGCAGCAAGCACATCCCCTCTTTGTTTTAAAAGATGGCTCGACGAAAACATCCATGTTTTCAACGGCTTTAAATATCATTACTCATAGATGCTACTGAGGCTACAAAATAACTGAAACGCCCCCTTTTAGGGGGCTGAATGAAAGCCACCTTCTTCAGAAGGTGGATTCTTTACTTTAGGTTATGTTTAAGTTTAGGGCTGTTTTACTAAGCCAAAAGAGGAGTAAATTTTGCAAAACATCTTAATTTTTGGAAATTCAGCTTCAGGAAAATCGACACTGGCAAAAAAATTATCAACGACTCATCACTTAGCACACTTAGACTTAGATACCTTGGCTTGGGAACCGTCAACGCCGCCAAAGCGCACAGCACTTAACAAAGTACAGCCAATTATATTAGCGTTTATTCGAGAGAATTCTACATGGGTAATCGAAGGTTGCTATGCGGACTTGCTCGACATTGCAAAGCCGTACACAACTGAAATGATTTTTATGAACTTACCGATTGAGCAATGTATTGCAAACGCCAAAAACCGACCATGGGAACCTCATAAATATTCCTCCAAAGCAGCGCAGGATAAAAACCTGACGATGCTAATAGACTGGATCAGCGATTATCCTTTTCGAAATGATGAGCTTTCCAAAGCTGCTCATACTAAGTTATATGAGCAGTTTTCCGGTAATAAACGCAAAGTAACGAGCAATAAGCAATGAGTGCTAAGTGTTTAGTATCATCTTATCTCTGAGCAATGCCACTTCATCACGTAGTGCTGCTGCCTGTTCAAACTCAAGGTTTTTAGCATGTTCAAGCATTTGTTTTTCTAGCTGCTGGATTTGCTTATTAATATCAACCGTGCTGTCGTAATGAACCTCAGTCTCTGCCACTTTAGCCAAGGATTTATTGCCTTTGTGGCCTTTACCTCTAGTCGGTCTGGCATCACCCACATCCATCACATCAGTAATTGACTTCACCACACCTTTAGGGACAATGCCGTTATCTAGGTTAAATTGATGCTGTTTTGCCCGTCTGCGCTCCGTTTCATCCATTGCCTTCTTCATTGACTTGGTGATGCTATCGGCATAGAGGATCACTTTACCGTTAACATTACGCGCTGCGCGGCCAATGGTCTGGATCAGTGAGCGTTCTGAACGTAAAAAGCCTTCTTTGTCGGCATCCAGAATACACACTAATGAGACCTCTGGCATGTCTAGCCCCTCACGCAATAAGTTAATGCCCACTAGCACATCAAACTTACCTAAGCGTAAGTCGCGAATAATCTCAACGCGCTCTACAGTATCAATGTCTGAATGCAAATAGCGCACTTTGATACCGTGTTCATCAAGGTACTCGGTTAAATCCTCGGCCATGCGCTTAGTTAGCGTGGTCACTAACACTCGTTCGTTTTTAGCGATGCGTTTATGGGCTTCAGACAATAAGTCGTCGACTTGAATCGATACTGGGCGCACTTCTAATTCAGGGTCAAGCAAACCTGTTGGCCGTACAACCTGCTCGGCCACCTCGCCTTCACTCTTATCAAGTTCATATTGACTTGGGGTAGCAGATACATAGATAGCCTGCGGTATTAAGTTCTCAAACTCTTCAAACTTTAATGGTCTGTTATCTAGCGCTGATGGCAATCTAAATCCGTACTCTACCAAGGTGGTTTTACGGCTACGGTCACCTTTATACATAGCGCCAATTTGCGGCACAGTGACATGTGACTCATCGATGATCAACAAGCCATCTGCAGGTAAGTAGTCTAATAATGTAGGTGGTCCCTCGCCTGTTGCGCGTCCTGATAAATAGCGAGAATAGTTTTCAATACCCGAGCAATAGCCTAGCTCGACCATCATTTCGATATCGTATTGCACTCGCTCGGTGATCCGCTGCGCTTCAATTAACTTATTATTATCGAGTAGCTCTTTTCGTCGAACTCTTAACTCTTCTTTAATTTCTTCTGTAGCCGCTAATATTTTCTCGCGAGGGGTAACATAGTGAGTTTTAGGGTATATAGTCGTACGGGCCACGCGTTGATTTATTTGACCTGTAAGTGGGTCAAATTCACTGACGCGTTCAATCTCATCATCGAACAGCTCAACGCGCACAGCATCTCTATCAGAATCAGCAGGGAAAATATCAATCACCTCCCCTCGGACTCGGTAAGTACCGCGCTGTAAGTCTACATCGTTACGGGTATATTGCATTTCGCTGAGGCGCTTTAAAATGTCACGCTGCCCCATAAAATCCCCTTGGCGAAGATGCAATAACATCTTCATGTAAGAGTCGGGATCGCCCAAACCATATATGGCAGAAACGGATGCTATCAAGACAACATCTTTACGTTCTAATAATGCTTTGGTGGCCGATAAGCGCATTTGCTCAATGTGATCATTTACTGAGGCATCTTTTTCAATGAAGGTGTTAGAGGCTGGGACGTATGCTTCTGGTTGATAGTAATCATAGTAAGACACAAAATATTCAACTGCGTTATTGGGGAAGAACTCTTTCATCTCACCATATAACTGGGCTGCAAGGGTTTTGTTGGGTGCCATGATAATCGTTGGCCTGCCCATTTGTTTAATCACATTCGCAACGGTGAAGGTTTTACCAGAACCCGTTACACCAAGTAAGGTTTGATGAGCCAAACCTGACTCTAGCCCTTCAACAAGTTGTTTTATTGCTGTGGGTTGGTCCCCTGCTGGCGCAAACTTTGACGCCAATGAAAACATTGTTTGTGACACGTTCTAATCCCTAAATTTTGCAGCCTTCTATCATACAATGAATTAGCGTTTGGCACAGTTTATTTACTGACTTTTTGTGTTTGATTACCGCACATTTAGACACCAAATTCCACTGTATACGATGCACCATAAACATGCAGGCGATTTGATCGTTTTAGTGCACTACAGGATCAATATGTCATTTTTATTGAAGAACAATGAAACTTTTCAACCAAATGTGAAATGTGGCCAACCTGGTTAAAAAACAGCCTTTATGTAGGCGTTAGCAAGGATTTAATGCACAATCATGAACATTTTTTCATTACATTTTTAAGAAACAACAAACAACCCGTTAAAAAAGTTATTGATTTTTATATCTCATTGTTTTAATTGAATTTTCTTAACGGTTAAAAAAATGAACCAATTTAAGTCCAACGCCCACTTTATCAGTGTTTGCGGCCGTTTTTTTAGCTTAACCCACAGGCTTATCCACAGAAATAGTGGATAACTCATTTAAACCCATAATTACTGGGGCATAGGGCGCTATTGTCACTATTTATTCACGCAGCTGTCATCTTGAAAGTTTACTACATTTGTAAGTCATCCATCATTAGTATGACGAAGCTTTGATTTATATAACGGTACAATCCTATTCAGATAGTAATAATTGAAATAGTAGATAACGATCAACCCTGTTATAGGAAAACTAGATAACGATAAAAGCAGGTGCCAAGAAGTTGTTAATAATAAATCTGTCTTATCGCGCATTGATTTGCCAATGAAACGATTAATGGTTTTTATGTGACGTACTTGATTTGTGCAAAGTATCAAAGCAAAAGTACATTTCTCGGTCATGATGACCATTAGATGAACAACTAGTGGCTGATATTCACTTTTTTTGATATCTCGAGTTGACTATGTTGCAACAGCGTTTTAATATGCGCTCCGTTCTCAGCAATACATTGCTATGCGCTTCCCCTGTAGTTCAGTTGGTAGAACGGCGGACTGTTAATCCGTATGTCACTGGTTCGAGTCCAGTCTGGGGAGCCA
>NZ_JBHZSM010000008.1:0-183378 GCF_043643735.1 Shewanella maritima | reverse complement strand
CCCCTGTAGTTCAGTTGGTAGAACGGCGGACTGTTAATCCGTATGTCACTGGTTCGAGTCCAGTCTGGGGAGCCATTCAACTTTATCATATATCAATTCCCCTGTAGTTCAGTTGGTAGAACGGCGGACTGTTAATCCGTATGTCACTGGTTCGAGTCCAGTCTGGGGAGCCATATGTTATCACCCTTCTTGCGATATCTTGCTTTTGATTCACCCCTTCAAACAATATAAATTCCATTTATACCCTGCGGTATTTTTCATATTTGCTCATTAAGGTCTAAAATAGCTTTTGTTCCTAGTGCTATTGCTTTCATTATTCTGCTAATATGTATTGAAATAAAACTTATATATTTCAATGACGTCTTACTTTTCACGATAGTGTTGTAATTGCCTGCGCGTAGCGACACTCATTCATCGTTGATAGTTGACTATCTAATCAGGGAATGGACTCTTTTATATGGGTATATCTAAATCATTTCAATTAACCTTATTGCTGACTTTTGGCATGATGTTTTTTTTGATCTATCACACTGAAAATAAAGAAGTTCAGCATCAGGGACAAATTGCTCGAGCCAATTTTAAAGCAGCGATTGCTGACTACAAAGGCTGGGACCGTTCAGGTGAAGAGTTATATCAACAACTCTCTGAGCAATATACCTTTCAGTTTTTCCAATATGTCCATGAATTAGATACAGAGAAAAACTTCACTCGCGGTACGTTAAAACGTCCTGACGATGACTTTGCTGGTAAGTTATTTAATATTGAGCTCGGCCACATTGAAAAACTTAATAGTGGACGATTACAGGTACGACTCAGTACATCCAGTGTGATCTCTCCGAGTTTTGCTGACTTAGAGCAAGCGGCTACCTTGATGGTACTCAGTTATATTATCTTGATGTTAAGCTTTGCCTTACTTATCCGTTTGCATATGTCGCGTATCAAATATGCAGCAGAATACATCAACAGTATCCCTAATCTATCATTCCAAGCTGTTGAGCTCTCACGGTTCTCAGGGGTGCTACGCCCAATTGGCCTTGCACTGGATAATTGCCGTTCTCAACTAAAGTCCAGCTTAAGTAAAGTACATGCTGAAAATGAGAAGCTTACAAAAGCAGCCTATCAAGACCCGACCACAGGTTTTTCAACCCGCAGAAGCTTTAACCGCTTTTTAGATAAGTTGCAGCAATCGAAAGACAAACGTGTGGGTGTGCTTGCCATTACTAAGTCTGTTGATTTGGCCAATATCAACGAAATTCAAGGCCGAGCAGCCGGTGATGATTACTTGGCAAAAATTGCTACTTGCATGAAACGCGCGGCCAGTAATGTTAGTCAAAATGAAGCATTCCGTATTTCCAGTGGTGACTTTGCCATTTACTTTGAAAGCCTAACCTTAAAAGAAGGCCAGAAGTACCTAGACAACTTACAACATCAATTAAATGAGTATGGTCAAAGTGCCAACATTGACTCTGTAGCACACACAGGCATGGTGCCCTATGAACAAGGCACCGACTCGACAAAACTGGTAGCATTAGCAGATGCTGCTGTCAGCATTGCTCAAACACTGGGTGCAAATCGTCATCATCAACTTGAACAATTTACTGGTGAAGAGCAGCAAGGGGCAGATCACTGGAAAAACACCATTGAAACCTTGATTGACAGTAGAAATATTGAGTTTTACCAGCAACCTATTCAACCTTGTAATACAGACAAAGCTATTTACCGAGAGTTAATGAGCCGCTTTCACAATCAAGACGGTGAACATCTACCTACTTCAACGGTAATCGCAATGGCTGAGCGTCATTCAAGCAGCGTAGAATTAGATAAAATGATCATCATGCATGCGCTGAAAATGCTCGGTGACAATCCAAACTTAACTGGTATGTATGGTATCAACATCAGTGCCAGTACCGCATTACAAGATCAATTTATATTCTGGTTGAAGGATAGTTTGTCGCGTCAAAAGGACGTTGCATCACGTCTCATTTTTGAAATCAATGAGTCGGGTATGCAATCGAATCTGACTGCTAGCCATAAATTTGTCAATGAAGTACATAAGGTCGGTGCCAAAGTAGCGATTGAGCGCTTTGGTTTAGGCTTTACTTCGTTTAAATTCTTCCGCGAAGTTCGCCCCGACTTTATCAAGCTTGATAGTAGTTACAGTAATGACATTGAGCAGGACAACAACAATAAATTCTTTGTTCGTATGATAGTTGATATTGCTAAGCGTCTAGACATTCGTGTGATTGCGACCGGCGTTGAAAGACAAGATGAAAAGCTCATGCTAGAAAAGCTGTTAGTTGATGGCTTACAAGGTTTTTATATTTCGCAGCCCGAAAAAATGAAGCAGTTAGCAAAAACCTTGTAATTGCCACGAATAAAAAAGCTAGAATTTACGCAAGAAGCCTCATTTTTGAGCATGTGTTAGCTGAAATTGACAGAATCACTCAAGGTTAATGGTAAATTCCATTAACCTTGTTTTTTATCCGTTGTTTCTTAAAGCTAAACCTTAGATAATAACAAGATTAATTTTGTTGAAATAACTAATATGACCGAATACCTGCTTCTATTAATTGGTACTGTACTGGTTAATAACTTCGTTCTGGTAAAATTTCTTGGCCTTTGCCCATTTATGGGGGTTTCAAGTAAATTAGCCTCCGCTGTTGGAATGTCTTTGGCGACTACATTTGTATTGACTCTTGCGTCAATTATTAGCTATTTCACCAATCAATATTTGCTTCAGCCATTCGATTTACAGTATCTACGCACCATGAGCTTTATTTTAGTCATTGCTGTGGTGGTACAATTTACCGAAATGTTGGTTCAAAAAACCAGTGATACTCTCCATCGAGCCTTGGGTATTTACCTTCCTTTGATCACCACCAACTGTGCGGTACTGGGTGTTGCACTATTAAACGTTAATGAAGATCATAACTTTATCCAATCTGCCGTATATGGTTTTGGTGCAGCAATGGGCTTTTCATTAGTATTAATTTTATTTTCTGCCATGCGTGAACGACTGGCAGCGGCTGACGTACCTCTGCCCTTTAAAGGCGGAGCAATTGCCATGATCACCGCCGGCTTAATGTCTTTAGCATTTATGGGATTTGCAGGGTTAGTGAAATAATGTTGTCGAGTATTTTAATTGCTGTAGGGATCCTTACTGCTGTTGCATTAGTTTTTGGTTTAATGCTGGGTTTTGCTGCTGAAAAATTTAAAGTAGAAGGCAACCCTGTTGTCGATCAAGCTGAAGCTTTATTGCCTCAAACTCAGTGTGGACAATGTGGCTATCCAGGTTGTCGCCCTTATGCAGAAGCTATCGCTAATGGTGAAAAAATTAACAAATGCCCGCCTGGTGGCACTGCGACCATGGAAAAATTGGCAGATTTAATGGGTGTTGACCCAGAGCCCTTAGATGCTGAAGCGGCAGATACCACCAAAAAAGTGGCTTACATTCGTGAAGATGAATGCATTGGTTGTACCAAATGTATTCAAGCTTGCCCTGTTGATGCCATTTTAGGTGCAGGCAAGTTAATGCACACCGTCATCACCAAAGACTGTACTGGCTGTGACTTGTGCGTTGAGCCTTGCCCAGTTGATTGCATCGACATGATCCCTGTCCCTCAAACGATTAACAACTGGGACTGGAAACTAAACCCACAACCAATCAATGTGATTTCAGCTAAGCAATATGAGGATAAACGGTGTTAACTTTATTAGAACAATTGGATAAAGGCACACTGTGGCACTCTCCAGGAGGCATACACCCACCTGAGCTCAAGTCGATATCCAACAAACAAAAAATTGGCCGTCTTCCTTTGGCTAATGAATACATTATCCCTATTCCACAAGTAGGCGAATTAGCCACGCTTACCGTAAATGTGGGCGATCATGTATTAAAGGGACAATGCCTCACCAAGGGTAGTGGATTTACCTATTTGCCAGTGCATGCGCCTACATCTGGGACTGTTATAGCTATTGAACCCCGCACCAGCAATCATGCATCAGGCTTAAGTGTACTAAGCTGTGTGATTGAAACCGATGGTCAAGACACATGGTGTGAGACTACTGCAAGTGTTGCGAGCGAGCTCAGCAATCCGGTCATATTAGATAAAATCAAGCAAGCAGGTATCGCCGGAATGGGCGGTGCAGCATTTCCAAGTCACATAAAACTTAACCCCGCCAGTGAAATTGATTTAGTGATAATCAATGGTGTGGAATGTGAGCCTTACATCACTGCTGATGATCGCTTAATGCAAGAGCATGCTAAACAAATCTTAGCTGGTATAGCCATTATTAATCAGTTGCTGACGCCTAAACGCATCATTATTGCGATTGAAGACAATAAGCCAATGGCAATCAATGCCATGCAAGCTGCAATTGCACAATCGACGCTTGATGGTGACATTATCCGTGTGACGGTTATTCCAACAAAATACCCCTCTGGCGGCGAAAAGCAGCTCATTCAAATTATCACAGGTAAAGAAGTCCCCAGTGGCACTATCCCAGCACAACTCGGTGTCGTGGTGCATAACGTTGGAACGGCGTTTGCGATCAACCAAGCCGTTACAGAAGGAAAGCCATTAATTGAACGCGTTGTCACCTTAACGGGTGAGCAAGTAAATCAACCAGGCAATTATTGGTTAGCGATTGGCACCCCCATTGAACATGCGTTGTCACATGTCGGGTTTGATGCCCACGCACAGCAGACCCTAATTGTTGGTGGCCCAATGATGGGATATGCCATTAATAATTTACACGTCCCCATTTTAAAGGGGAGTAATTGCATTTTGGCGCCTAGCCAACAAGAGATTGCCCCAAGTGTGCCAGAACAAGCTTGTATTCGTTGTGGCGAATGTGCCGTTGCTTGTCCTGCACTGCTATTACCACAACAACTGTTTTGGCATGCAAAGGCACAAGAGTTCGACAAAGCCGCCAGTTTTAATCTACAAGACTGTATTGAATGCGGCTGTTGTAGCTATGTTTGCCCAAGTGACATTCCATTAGTGGAATATTACCGAGTAGCAAAATCGGCATTGAAAAATGCTGAGGAAGAAAAGCGTCAAGCCGAAGCGGCGAAAGTGAGATTTGAAGCACGTTTGAAGCGATTAGAAGACGAAAAAATTGCGCGTGAAGAAAAAGCCAAACAAGCCGCAGCAAAACGAAAACAATCAATGAAATCTGGCGATAAAGATGCCGTCGCAGCTGCGCTAGCACGTGTCGCGGCTAAAAAAGAAGCCAGTAAAGTACCAGCCCCAACAACAGACAAGCCAGCTAAATCTGATGCAGTTGCCGCGGCTGTAGCCCGTGCCAAAGCGAAAAAGGCCGCACAACAAGCGATGCAGCAGCCAGAGACTACTAGTCAATCAAATGATTCAGATACTAATAATGTATCGCAGCAAGACAAGATTGCAGCAGCCGTTGCCAGAGCAAAAGCGAAAAAAGCAGCGCAAAAAAGTGCACAGGTAAGTGACAGCGTAGCAACAAATGACACTGACGCGCCCGTCGATGATAAAAAGGCTAAAATTGCCGCAGCAGTTGCCCGCGCGAAAGCCAAGAAAGCAGCAAAGCAAACAGGTGAAAAGCCTTTGAGTTCTGAACAGAGCCTGCCTACTGTAGATCAAGTTGAAACGGCATCACCTCAATCAGCCGCAGAGATACCGCAATCAGCTGCAGAGATTAAAAAGGCAAAAATTGCTGCTGCCGTCGCAAAAGCTAAAGCAAAGAAAGCGGCCAGTGAGTCAGCCGCCACACCGACATCAGAAAGACCCAGCTCTGATAACCAAAGCGCTGATAATCAAAGTCCTGCTCAAGTAGACTTTGAAGCTGAAGTGACATCTAACAGTATTAACACAGCTAATAACACCACTAACCACAAGGAATCGGGTTCTGAGCAGCCGATATCTGCAGCGGATATAAAGAAAGCCAAAATAGCGGCAGCGGTTGCAAAAGCCAAAGCGAAAAAAACCGCGAGTCTGGCGAGTACTAATCCGCAAACGACAAGCCCAAATACTGATACACAAGACAGTAAACAGCCCCCACAGGTTTTAGATGTGGCACAGCCTAATACTGACGTTATCTCAGATAATAAAGACAACATTGTTGAGCAGCCGCAATCCGCTGCAGACATAAAAAAAGCCAAAATTGCTGCTGCAGTCGCTAAAGCAAAAGCGAAAAAGCTCGCTAAGCAGCAAGAGGATTAATCATGGCCTTTAAAATTGCATCATCCCCGCATATTAATACCACTTTGCAAACCGCATCGATAATGAAGCGGGTGGTTTTATGTCTGTTACCGGGTATTGCCGCGCAGCTGTACTTTTTTGGTATGGGGACTTTAATTCAAATCATACTGGCTGTCAGTGTCGCGTATATTGCTGAAGCGAGCATTATGAAACTGCGCAAGCGTAGTGTTAAGTATGCACTGAATGATAACAGTGCTTTAGTTACGGCGCTTTTGTTAGCGATTGCTATTCCGTCATTAGCACCTTGGTGGATAATCGTATTAGGTACTTTATTTGCCATTGTGATTGTAAAACACATGTATGGCGGCCTAGGGCACAACATCTTTAACCCTGCTATGGCTGCGTATGTGATGTTACTTATCTCATTCCCCGTTCAAATGACAAGCTGGGTTGCCCCGCAAAATTTAGCGATTAACCCAGCAGACATCATGACCAGTATGCAAGTCATCTTTTGGCAGTCGGCTCAGTATGGCGTTGAGTACTTTCAGTTAGGTGTTGATGGTATCGCGATGGCTACACCACTTGATAGCATTAAAACAGATCTATCAATGGGATTAACCACCACAGAAAGTTTACAGAAAGGTATATTTTCTGAAGGGTTCACCCAAGGCTGGTTCTTCATTAACTTGCTTTATTTAGCTGGCGGCCTCGTCATGCTGAAGCTTAAGGTTATCCGTTGGCATATCAGTGGCGCCATCATTATTAGTTTATTGATTTGTTCCGGCTTTTTCTTCCTGATTAGTCCTGATACCTATGCTAGTCCAGTCGTGCACTTGTTTTCAGGCGGCACAATGCTAGCGGCATTCTTCATTGCCACAGATCCTGTGACCGCGGCCACCAGCCCACGGGGCAGACTTGTCTTTGGCGCCATGATTGGCCTAATGATTTATGTCATTCGTACTTTCGGTGGCTACCCAGATGCGGTGGCCTTTGCCGTATTACTTGCCAATATGTGCGCACCTTTTATTGATCATTATATTCGTCCTCGTTCCTACGGACACCGTTCGGGGAACTCGCTATGACCCAGAAAAGTATGCTTAAAAATGGTTTGATACTTGGCGGATTTGCACTGTGCTGCACAGGGTTAGTTGCACTGGTTAACGCCTTGACAATTGATACCATAAAAGCGCAACAGCAAAAGCAATTGGCCAAAACATTAACTGAAATCATCGCCGAGGATTTACACGACAATGTTCTCTCTGAAGCCTGTATTTTGGTACATGATGAACACTTACTTGGTAGTAAAAATCCATTGCCGGCTTATATCGCCAGTAAAGATGGCCAAGCTGTCGCTCTGGCAATTGAAGCGATTGCACCTGATGGGTATAACGGTGATATTAAACTGATTATCGGCGTGGATAATCATAACAAGCTGCTTGGTGTGCGCACCCTTACCCACCAGGAAACACCAGGGCTTGGTGACAAAATTGAGCTAAGAAAATCAGATTGGGTAATGCAATTTACCGGTATGATATTTAATAGCACTGGCCCTCAATGGGCTGTTAAGAAAGATGGCGGAGAGATTGACCAATTCACTGGAGCAACGATTACCCCCAGGGCTTATATCAAAGCGATTAACAATGCGTTGTTGTTTGTTGAAAACAATCGTAATCAACTGTATCGCAGTCCGATAACATGTGAGGCCAACCATGAGTAGTTATTCAGAAATAGCCAAGCAAGGCTTGTGGCACAACAACCCAGGTCTTGTGCAACTACTAGGCTTATGTCCGCTGTTAGCCGTCACCGCCACCATTACCAATGCGTTAGGGTTGGGTCTGGCAACTATTGTCGTCCTTGTCGGCTCTAACATGCTGGTATCGCTCGTTCGAGACTTTGTGCCTAAAGAAATTCGCATTCCTGTTTTCGTGATGATCATTGCTGCACTGGTTACCTGCGTACAATTACTGATCAATGCTTATGCGTATGGCTTATATTTATCCCTCGGTATTTTTCTGCCGCTGATCGTGACCAACTGCGTGATCATTGGGCGTGCTGAAGCGTTTGCTTCACGTAATACCCTCGCTCACTCGGCATTTGATGGCATCATGATGGGGGTTGGTTTCACTGCCGTTTTGGTAGCACTGGGCGCAAGTCGTGAATTACTAGGCCAAGGCACACTATTTGATGGTGCTGATTTGTTATTAGGTGAGTGGGCTAGCTCGTTGACTATTCAAGTATGGCAAGTTGATAATCAATTCTTGCTGGCAATATTGCCACCTGGGGCTTTCATCGCCATGGGGTTATTAATTGCACTTAAGAATGTCATTGATGCCAGACAAAAAGCAAAACAACCTAAACCTGAAGCACAAGTGGTCACACGAGCAAGGATCACTAAGGTCAGCTAACTACATTTACACCTGCAAGACAGAGCGTGAAAAATGAATAACCAAAAAAGACGCGAAATATTAACTCGATTAAGAGATAACAATCCAAAGCCAGAAACGGAGCTTAATTTTTCGAGCCCGTTCGAGTTACTGGTTGCCGTAACGTTATCAGCACAGGCAACCGATGTCAGTGTCAATAAAGCCACTGACAAGCTATTTCCAATTGCCAATACACCACAGGCCATTTTTGATTTGGGTGTTGAAGGTTTAAAGGAATACATCAAGACAATTGGCCTTTATAACAATAAAGCCATAAATGTCATTAAAGCCTGTGAAATGCTGGTCAAACTCCATGGAGGAGAAGTTCCAGAAAACCGTGAAGCACTAGAAGCCTTACCTGGTGTCGGCCGTAAAACAGCTAATGTCGTGCTCAATACCGCATTTGGATGGCCGACAATAGCAGTAGATACGCATATCTATCGTATGGCAAACCGCACAAAATTTGCTATGGGTAAGAATGTCGACCAAGTCGAAGAAAAAATGCTAAAAGTCACCCCTGCTGAATTTAAAGTCGATGTACACCACTGGTTTATTTTGCACGGCAGGTACACCTGTGTTGCCCGCAAACCACGTTGTGGCTCATGTATTATTGAAGACTTGTGCGAGTTTAAAGATAAGACTGAGTAAACGTCTTTTTAGAGCGAGAAGCAAACATTGACCGTTAAGCTTTTAAAGGCAGAAATTAGCCATTAACTGACAATTTTGGATTGATTTTAATCGCTGATTTTTGAGGGTATTGCTATCTTAACTGCACCCACTATTATGTCAGCTATCTTCAAAGAAAGCTGACATTAGCATATATACTCTAAGGCGCTAACGCCCCCTTTCCGAGATGGAACTAACTTCTTTTTAACCACAATAAAAGATTGAATAGCTATTGGATCACCTGTCTAGAGAATATAATGGACAATTCTATAATCCTAAAGTTAGCTTTACCTCATTATAAATCGCTTATTCTAATCAAAAAATAGCTTGGCCAAATCTCTTTCACTTGACTTTCCCACTGAAAGTCTACTTTTCCATTTGCTTGTTGCAAAAGCCAAATTCTAGCCCATTTTTGCACAACCTTACCTGACTTACTTAGTTTTAAAGGTAAGAATAGCCGTTGATAATGCTCACCTTCATATTCAACGATGTCGTGATTTTTTGCCCTTTTATGTATATTGTCCAACGTCGTACTAATAAGCTCGACCTTCGACAAAGGCAGAATACTTTGTCTTTTTAAACAAGCTAATATTTCAGCCTTCTTAATACACCTTTGCATATAGGCATCTAAATGTGGTCTGTAAATCGTTCCTGTTAGCCCATGAGTAGCCGTACATTCTCTGTCAGCCATTTCTTTTAACGGAATAAGTTCATTATTGACATCAGTTAATTCACTGTTCACATGAAGCTTGTCATTCAATTTAGACAATGACTTATTCCTCTAAAAAATAATATCAAGTCAGCGTGATTTAACATTAACTTGGTGGGTCAATCTTATTAAAAGTGCTGTTATTTAATCGAAACCAGCCAGCAATAGAATAGCGATCACATTCTGACGGTAATACTTCATGTGGAAATTCTTCACTTAAAAACACAACAATAGTACCCAAAAAGGGCATGACAGTAGCTATGCTATGATCAGCCACAAAAGCGGTTGGTGATTCATTTTCATAAATCACCAACTCCCCGCCATCAGCAACAGACCAATTTTTATTAAGATAAACCACAACAGATAGCACACGGTTATCTTCGCCTTTAAAGGCGTCTTTGTGCTTCTTATAAAAATCACCTTTAGTGTAAAGTGAAAAATGGCTCTCAAAAGAAAACAAACCAAGGAATAAGCGTCTGTTCAGGTAATTTTGCAGTGACCTTGTCCATTTTATCCACGCACAAGTAGCTATACTGTTATTTGTTATCCAAGAGATTTCATCGGTGCGAATAACGTCACTAATTGCATGTTCTTTAGCTCTGCCAATACCCGCTCGTTTATAGTTTCCTTTTGGTAACGTTGTAATATGTTGTAATAACAAGGTGGTTAACTCGTCAGGTAAAGCATAGTGGCTAATACTATATCCCTTATCAATGATGTCATTTGTGATTGAATCAAACAGCATCGAGTCGCCCTTTGAAAGACCCATATCAGGTAGGTTCAACAGAAATCGACTTTACAATGGTGCTGCCTTCTTCTACAAAATGTAATAGCTCTTTCTTTGTTAAGTCACCTAACCCTAACGACGTGAGTGTTCTTCCTTCTTTAAAGAAATCTCTTGCTAAAAGTCCACCGCACATCTCGATCAAACGGTCACATTCCGGCGTGTTAATACCGAATTTTTCACCTAACGAAGAAAGTAATACCAGTCCCATCGGGACATCTTCGGTTACGTACCTATTGTCAAAGCTATAAGGACCGGGCGGTGATGATATTTTATAGCTTTCAAAAACTTCTTTAGGGTCTTGTGTTAAATCTTCTTCATTTCTAAATAGGCAGGCATCTAGGTAAGGCGTTGGCTCACAATCAAGAGCACTTAACACTGCCATTTTTTCTGCATCTAGCTTTTCTATCATGAGCCATGCCATGTCAGTTGAAAGCGCATCCCTATACATATACGGCACTTCGTCAGGGTGATGTTTTGCACAATATTCAAGCATTGGATACATGACATATAACCCAACGGTATGAACTATAATATTGGGATTATGTAGTGCCGATTCGAAGATATGTTTTCGAACACTTTTTTTATTGATGTTGTAGGCAGGAAATAAATTGGCCGCAATTGCCATGCCGCGCGCAGTTTTTACAGCAGGAAAAAAAGACAATGAATTTCTGGCATTTTTAAATAACACTTTTACTGTGCCAGGTTCAACCACTCTTGCATCGTTAGGTGTTGATTCCCCTTCTGCAAATATTGGGTTGTTGTCGCAATGCTTACTATAATAAATGCTACCTGCATACCCCGGAATTAATATGACTAATTGATCGTCCTGAAAATACTTTGCGACTTTTTCAGCTAATGCTGGGTGATATGTGGTTTGAATAAAAATCATCACTACATTTGCCCCTTCAATAGCTTCCTTAGGGTCTCTGGTGATCACTTCTAATGGTTGAAAATTTTTTTCGACATTATCGCTACTGTCGGTAAAATGACCTGTTTGGGTATTGTCGATGCAATAAATGCCCTTATTTTCAACCATCTTTTCAAAATGCTCGTCATGAGTAATATGATTTGATGTTTTCAATAATCTAACTTTATGTCCTGCTTCGGCAGCCATAAACGCACAAGCAGAGCCGGCATTACCAGCTCCTATGATGGCGATTCTCATTTTTTATCTCAATAATTAAGAAATATAATCAAGGGGAGGGAAACCTCTCCCTTGAGCGTGTGAACGGTGGAAATTTAAAATGTTGAAATGTTGAGATATGGAAATTTAAAAATATGTAAATTAAGCCTAAAGCAAATTAGAACTTATGTAGTTCTAAGGAGTGTTATGTGTATGCTTCTAGTTCTTTTTAATTTATGCTCTACCTTCCATTAACCCTCATAGATATTGATTGAAAGGTAGTTACACAAAATCATTTATAGACTCAACGTTTTAAAGCTATGACCAAAAATTAAACATCTTTGGAGCGCGTATTTTATCGACTGTATTGACTTTATTGACTTTATTGACTGTATTAAGTTTGTTTAGAATTGCTGTTGAATTTGTCAAAGCACTTCTTGAAACATAGCGCATTATTCCCATCTCATTAGGTAATTCATACATGTGCTGCATATTATCTCCAGCAACATGAATATCAATTTCATTTAATTCGTAAAAACTCGCATCGATATTAGGGGTCAGTGGTGCAACAATAACCTCATCAACGCATTTCATATTTCTAATAATTTCGCACCGTTGTTCGCAAGGAATAACAGGTGTTCGTTTATAAGACTCAACGTCTTCATCTGAATGTACGCCAACGATCAAATAATCACCAAATTCTTTAGCTTTGTTTAGAACTGATACATGCCCTACGTGAAATAAATCAAATACCCCACTGGTATATACTTTTTTCATTTTATTGCTCCTATCACAGAACAGGCAGTGAAAAAATCTTCATCACCTGTTCTATTAAATCTTTTCGTCAGAAGTCCATTTGCCGGCAACACATTCTCTTTTAAGTGAATGTTATTTTTTAAAATGCAGCATAGTGCTAGGCTTTACTTCTACTAAGTCAGCCAAAGGAAAGCACGTTGTTCTGTGATAATTACGATGGAACGTGGTATTTAATTCAACCACTCTCCATTATTACTAGAGCTTTGATATGTAGTAACAAAAGACGTTATTTACGTCATGAATTGGAAAATAACAGCCAACAATAGATTAATGTTATCGCTAGCGTGTATATAGCAAGTACGTAGTACCAAATGCCCCCATTGAGCTTAGGCGTTCTTATGGGAGCTACGTTTAAAGCTGATAAAGCTATAAGGGTGATATAAAGAACAATGGTGAAAGCTGAGGTAGTAACAAAGCTTTCTAATAAAAAAACAAAAACAAGAATTATCGCGTTGTTGTCATAGGCAAGGCCTTGATAAGTCGTTTTACCATCTAAACCAAACACATTAAAATAACTTAATCGTAAAACGCCTGCAGCGACTATTAAGAAAGCACCAGGGAATAACCATGGACTATAACTACCGTAGCTCAACAAAATAACCGCAGGACAAACGCCAAAACTGACAATATCGATAAGTGAATCAACTTGCCCGCCCACTTGAGCTTGCTCGGGCGTTCGTCCTTTCATTTTTCGCGCTATTTTTCCATCATTCCAATCAAAAAATACCGCCCAAATTAAGCCGATCATCGCGGCAGGATAATTACCAGTTAGGGCAAAGTATAGGGCGATTAATGCACAAAGCAGACCAAACAAAGAACAGATATTAGGTAAATCATAAGCCATCGAGAGAATCGAGGGAGGTGCTAAACTATTGCTCTGTGTTTTTGCTGGTGGCATGAACTACTCTCATTGAAATTGATTGTATAATTACGGGAATTTAATCTAAAGAGAGAACAATTTGTGGGTATTGTTATCAGTATTAGCTCGTTTAATGCTGTAAATTTTCTAACAGGTAGTATTTATAACATCAAGTAACTTACTCGGATGAGCGTTTGTTGCTAATAGATAATATCTTGGGGCTAATATAACACAATAGCGCTAGTCAATCTCATTTACTTCAATATACCGATAAATAGTCTCGTAACGGTATATGTACCACAGCACTTAAAGAATACTTGTTGGTGATAATTATTCCTTATATAGGTATTCTCATAATAAAAATTTTACACCATGAAATATTACTGAATTTTTATAGATGAGCAGTAACTTCCACAGCACAATTCAGAAGTTCATTTACATCTACCATAATTATCTTTTGGCTGGCCAACTATCGCAGTAGATACGCATATCTATCGTATGGCAAACCGCACAAAATTTGCTATGGGTAAGAATGTCGACCAAGTCGAAGAAAAAATGCTAAAAGTCACCCCTGCTGAATTTAAAGTCGATGTACACCACTGGTTTATTTTGCACGGCAGGTACACCTGTGTTGCCCGCAAACCACGTTGTGGCTCATGTATTATTGAAGACTTATGTGAGTTTAAAGAGAAAACGGAATAAGCTTCAAACAGTATAGTTGATGTCACCCCCTATTGCACTGTACTCAAATGCTTGGTTTTGTTGCCCTGCAATAATATTCAGCTTCATCGCAAAAGGCATCAACGCTAGGTAAGTTGTAATAATTAATGCTTATGATGCACGGTTAAAAACAGCTTAGGTTAAAACATCACTCTCCGCGCAAAGCTGACTTTTGCGGTATGTAGCTTGTTCCCTTTCTTGTCGACTTGTGTGAATCAAAAACCACTATTGAAATTTACATATTTACAATTTGCACTTGAGACTAAATAATAGCGCTCATTCAACTGATCCAGAGCTCAAACATGCCCAATAACCTTCAAGCCGCCATTTTATCTAAAGCGGCACAAATATGTGCAAATAACGGGGTGAAGCTAACTGACAAAAGAAAGAATGTGCTAACAGTATTAATTGATGCCAACAAACCACTGTCAGCTTATGAAATTGTCGATATCTATCGCGCAACACATCAAGTAGCATTAGCGCCGATGTCTGTATACCGCATGCTCGACACACTATGTTCTCTGCCCTTGGTGCATAAACTTTCTTCAGAAAATAAGTATTTAGTTTGCTCTCACATCACATGTGATCACGCGCATGAAACACCGCAATTTCTCATCTGTAAGTGCTGCGGGAAAGTAGCAGAGCGCGGGATTCAGTCAAATGTTATTACCGCCTTAAAAGACAGCATAGAGCAAGCAGACTTCCAGTTAATCAATTCTCAAATTGAACTGCAGTGCTTATGTAAGGATTGTGCTCAGAATGTGGCAAAGAAATAAATAGCCTTTGTTTTAAAAAGGTAGACACAAAAAAGCCGCATTTTAAGTCATCAGCTTAATGCGGCTTTTTTTGTTCGCTATTGCGAATAATTAGAACATTGCTACGAAAAATGCACTAAAGCAAATTGCAATTACAACCGTTGTTCCTAGGGCCATTCTAAGTTCTGTGCTCATCTTTTGCCTCCGAGTTATTATGTGTAAATAATAACGTGATTAGCGAATATTCCCACTGCTAATACTGATAATTGTGAAGTCATACATGTTAATTTTTTAGCTTTTATCTACTGATTAACATTGATATTCTGTCATCTCTATTCACAAGCAGAAATCAACTATGTCGCAACTACTCCACACCATGTTACGCGTTGGTAACCTAGAAAAAAGCATTGAGTTTTACACCCAAATAATGGGCATGAAGTTATTACGTCAGTCTGAGAACGCTGAGTACAAATATACCCTTGCCTTTGTTGGCTTTGGTGAAGAAACCTCAGGCCAAGCAGTAATTGAATTAACTTATAATTGGGGCGTTGAAGAGTATGACTTAGGTAATGCCTTTGGTCATATTGCTATCGGTGAAGAAGATATATATGCCCGCTGCGAAGCAATTACTAAAGCTGGCGGTAAAGTGACTCGAGCTCCAGGGCCTGTTGCAGGTGGCACAACAGAAATCGCTTTTGTAGAAGATCCAGACGGTTATAAAATTGAACTTATTCAGAAAAAATCAGCTACTGCAGCCCTAGGTTAAACCGTGTATCAGTCGCTTTTAGAAGTATGTTTTAGCCAACAAAAAAGCCAGCTTACGCTGGCTTTTTTATGGGTTTCAGTTCGATTAGAACTTCATTGAAACACCTGCATAGAATTGACGACCGATGGTGTCATAAACCTCTGGTACAGTACCGGCTTCATTGCCGCTTGTAACCATTACTGGCTCTTCATCAGTTAAGTTCTTCACACCGAAGTTAGCTGATAAGTTGTCAGTAAAGTGGTACAGACCTGAAATGTTGTGATATAGCACTGATGACACTTTCTCACCAGTGTTTACGTCATTCATTTCACCGATATAACGGTTTGAGTACATTACACTCCAGTCACCTTGGCTAGCAGAGATGTTGAAGTTATTTTTGTATTCAGCATATCCACCATACATGCCACCGATAGTACCTGTGTAATCAATACCATCTTGCTCAAAGTTAAGTAGGTGTGTTAGATCGTTGTTCAATTTCCAATCTAAACCTAACGCTTCAAACGTATAAGCTAAGTTAAAGTCGATACCGCTTGTGTCTTGGTAACCCACGTTAGTTAATGGGTTGCTTAAGTTAGACAAGTCACCATCTGGCGTGATGTTGAAGGTTTCACACGCACTCGTATCACCAGCATGACAAGCATTTAGACCAGCTTGAACATCTAAACGCGAAATTGCGTCTTCAATCTTAAATCTCCACCAGTCTAAAGTCAGAGATAATCCGTCAATATAACTAGGTGAGTAAACTAAACCAGCAGTGAAAGACTCTGACTTTTCAGCATCTAGGTTTTCATCAGAGGTATAGTTAACCAAGATTTGTGGGTCAAGTTCATTTTCCCATGGGTCATCTAGGTAATCATATGAACCAGAGTTACCGCCGTATAGCTCACTAACTGAAGGTGCACGGAAACCTGTAGCCGCTACGGTACGAAGCATTAAGTCACTTGTGGCTTCATAGGTTAAACCCACTTTCCAAGTCGCTGCATTACCAAATGTAGAGTAATCATCGAAACGTAATGCAAATTCACCTGTTAGCTTTTCAGTGAATGGTACACTCACTTCTTGGTATACAGAGAATACATCAAAGCTACCATCTGTTGGGTCTTGCTGAGCGGCTGTACCTTCACCAGCAACAATCACTGGGTCTGGATTAAAGTAGCCACTTTCATGACGGTATTCAGCACCGATTGCAAACGCAACTGCACCCGCTTCTAAATCGAAAGCTTCACCACTGATCACACCAGAAATGATATGCTGCTCGTTACCACCCGTTGTTGCTTCGGTATAGCTAACGGCATCAATCATCTCTTGAGTCATTGGGTCACCACCAAACCAAGCATCTTGGTTAGCATAGATTGACTTTTCCATGTTGCCTTGGTGAATTGAGTTGTGAACCCAAGTTTTCGCTTTGTTCTTACCGTAAGTATAAGCGACATCCCAATCTAGACCGTTGCTTACATCAATGTAACCCGCTAAACCAGCAGAGATACGGAACGTATCAGTATCTTGCTCATAAACACGGTTCCCCACGTCACCCATACGCTTACGGTAGTTAATCATGCCGTCTTCATCAGCCTGAACTCCACCCGCAATCATCGCATCATCTAGGGTAATACAATCATCTTGTTTGATGTTGTTTTCACACACTTTTAAGTCTAGGTTTGCTGGCTGTGCAGCCATCATTTGCTCAGACTTACGCTTGGTGTATAAGAAGTCACCAGTAAATGTGACATCATTTGAAAACTCATGTACAGCGTTAGCAAAGAAGCTATAGCGCTTGTTTGGTGTTTCTAACCAGCTATCTTGCGTGTAGTCGTAACCATATTCACGGTCGCCCCACTCACCTGTTTCAGGATCAAACTGCTTACCACCTAATGTGCCTTCAGGAATGAAAGAACTTGCACCTTGCTCAACCCAGCTACGGTCGCCTTGCATCACACCTTTACGCTCAGAGTAAGCCATACCAAATGTATAGTTACCTCTGTCAGTGTTGAAGCCATATAGACCACTTAGCTCAATGTTCTCACCGTCACTTTCTGACGTAGCGCCACCGGTTACATCTAACTGGAAGCCTTCAAAATCTTTTTTGGTGATGATGTTAACAACACCTGCAATGGCATCAGAACCATATACGGCAGAAGCACCATCTTTTAGGATTTCAACACGAGCAATCATGGCAACAGGGATTGTGTTTAAGTCAACTGCACTGTCTGCACCTGAACCTGAATTAACCATACGACGGCCATTCAATAACACTAATGTTCTGTTTGCACCCATACCACGTAAATCAACTTGTGCAACACCCCGTGCACCATTGTTGGTAGTTGAGCCCATAGCCATACCAGCCATTGCTGGTTGTGCCTGTAAAATTTCATCAACCGAGTTATAACCTTCAGCACGGATTGAAGATGCGTCAATTACAGTAACAGGTGATGCTGTTTCCATATCTTGACGTTGAATACGTGAGCCCGTGACTTGAATACGTTCTACGTTAGCAGACTCTTCGGCTGCAATTGCGTTGATTGAAATTGTTGATGTAGCAGCGATCGAGGCGACTAATGCGCTCTTGATGCTCGTTGCTAATATAGACTTTTGGTTCATAACAGACTCAGCTCCCTAGCTTTACTATTTTTTTTCAGCGTTTTACTGCCGCTATTGACGTCATCTAAATAATTATTTGACTCGACGTTGCAGCCGATACTGTAGAACCAGAGTTGTTTCGTCAAACCCCAAACCATTAACAACCCCACGCACTTTTGTTAAATATTTATGCAAGCTGAAGTTAACAGTTTTGACAAGCCTCTTATAGAAAACCAGAACCACAACGCATCGCTAGTTGAAAAGCCCGCATTCACCCAAAAAAGCAGTTAAATAAACCAAGGGCAAGTTAACACAATGAAAACAGCAGAATTAAGAAAAACGTGACACAGATCACATTATATTTCTGAACTTATTATAGATAACATAAATTAACGGCATTACAGGCGACCGCAGAACTAAATAAACAAGATAGAGTTTTTACTATTTATTTTTAGTAACTTACGGCAAAACATTGTTAGATTGATTATTTTATGCACGTTTAATATTCATAACTACTTGAGACAGCCTTGTTAGCTCGCGGTGTAAAGCAATGAGAAATTGGTACGAATAAGCGGTATCTTATTAGCCCACACAATAAGCCATTCACAAATTAACCAAATAGCTATCAAAGCTGTAACTTATGCACACAAATTAAACAATTAAACTTGCATCACACTTAATCTATGACCTAATAGAAATGTTAAAATTTCATTAACATCAAAAGTGAATGAATATGCAGCAGTTGTGAATTTTGCTTGTGACAATATGTAGCGATGCTACGTGTTACATCAACACGCGCTGAGAGAATACTAATTTGTTAATGCGTACTGACTTAGCACAGCATGTTGACGACTAAAGGAAGTTAAGCCTAATTTTTGAAAGTTAAACTATGCAAGTGAAACAAACACTGCTGTAGTAAAGAAATGTGCTGTTAGCGATTCATCATATACCTCAGTAAACTTGTCAGGGTGCCTTTCGCCTACCATGTAATGAATGGCATTGTTCAAGCTGTAGTTACCCACCACCAATTGATAGCAAGGCACACTCACCACTATATACCTGTATACAACCAAGTTTAGTTAACGAACAACTTTTACACCATTGCTGATTTAACATCACATACGCATAATCATTCTCGCCAATTGATTAACATTTTCACCACATTGTGTGTTTATTAATTATTAGTATCTCGTACAAAATCAAACTAATACACATAACGTATTGATATTAAATAAGTTAACAATCTGGCATGATAAGTGCTATACCCAAAGCATTACAGCAAGATCTCCTAATCTTGCTCATTATTAATAAAATTGACTATGTTTTGGGGCGGGTATTCCTATGGAAAGGTTCAAACAATTATCTCTAGTTCTTCCTTTGGTTGGTCTAATGGCACTGAGTGGCTGCGAGCAAGCACCTGCTGAAACTAATGAAGAAGAACAGTATGCAATTCCAGTAGAGACGACAACAGTAGTGCATGCTGATGTCTCTTCTTTTTACAGTACAACTGCAACGTTGGAAGCCCCTCTCGAAGCACACGTGATGAGCAGATTGGCAGGACTCATTGAATCCATCAATGTCGAAGAAGGCGATCGTGTTACTAAAGGTCAAGTGCTAGCTGTGGTTGATGCAAAGCGTCAAGAATACGATTACAACCGCTCTCAAGCTGAAGTTAAAATCATTGAACAAGAGTTAAATCGATTAAAGCAAATGAAGAACAAAGAGTTCATCAGCCAGGATACGATGGCAAAACTCGAGTTCAATCTACAAGCAGCCATTGCCCAACGCGACCTTGCTAAATTGAAGGTCAAAGAAAGCTATATTACCTCCCCTATTGATGGTGTGATTGCAATGCGCCATGTCAAAGTAGGCAACATGGCAAAAGAGTTCCAAGAGTTGTTCTATATTGTCAATCAAGATGAGCTGCATGGCATTGTGCATCTACCAGAGCAACAATTATCGAGTTTACAACTGGGTCAACAAGCCAGTATTTATGCCAATAAGCACTCCGATATGGCAACACCAGCAAAAGTGTTACGTATCAGCCCGATTGTTGATGCGCAAAGTGGCACTTTTAAAGTGACATTGTCTATCCCTAATCAAGACGCTAAGTTAAAAGCCGGTATGTTTACTCGTGTGGAGCTGGAATATGACACACATCAGGATGTGTTAACCGTGCCGTATAACGCACTAATCAATCAAGACAACGTGCAGGCGGTCTATGTCATTAAAGATACCATTGCTGAAAGACGCGAAGTAACTTTAGGTTACCGTGAAAACAATACCGTTGAAATTACCTCAGGTGTTGAACTGAACGAGCACATTGTTATTCGCGGCCAACAGAATTTGAAAGATCAGTCACTGGTTGAAATCGTCACCCCGTTAACAGAAATCGTCAAACTGAACGAGCAGCAAAGTCAAACAGCTCAAGCCAATGCTGAAGCCACTGACACTCAAATTGCAGCTAAATAACGGGAGCGAGTTATGTCAATCATCAAAACCTCGGTAAAGCGTCCAGTTACCGTGTGGATGTTCATGCTAGCCATCATGTTATTTGGGTTAGTTGGCTTCACGCGATTAGCGGTAAAACTATTGCCTGATTTAAGTTATCCAAGCGTCACCATACGCACAGCTTATGATGGCGCTGCCCCTGTCGAAGTCGAACAGTTAATTTCTAAACCTATTGAAGAAGCAGTGGGCGTTGTAAAAGGGTTACGTAAAATCAGCTCTATTTCGCGCTCTGGCATGAGTGATGTTGTGCTTGAGTTTGAATGGGGCATCAATATGGATATGGCTAGTCTTGAGGTGCGTGAAAAACTCGACACTATCGAGCTGCCACTGGATATCAACAAACCGTTATTGCTTCGCTTTAATCCTAATCTAGATCCGATTATGCGCTTGGCATTCTCATTGCCCAATGCAAGCCCTGAGCAGCTCAAACAGCAACGTACCTTTGCTGAAGAAGAGTTGAAACGCCGTTTAGAAGCCCTTTCAGGCGTGGCTGCAGTGCGATTGTCAGGTGGTTTGGAGCAAGAAGTCCATATCTTGCTTAACCAGCAAAAACTGTCACAGCTGAATTTAAATGCTGATGATATTAAACAACGCATCAATCAAGAAAATATCAACTTATCAGCCGGTAAAGTGATTCAATCAGATAAAGAGTATCTGGTGAGAACATTGAATCAATTTCACTCGTTAGACGAACTTGGACAAGTCATTGTATTTCGTGATGGTCAAAGGCTGGTGCGCTTATCAGAAGTGGCCACCATTGAAGATGCTTATAAAGAACGCAGTGATATCACCCGCATTGGTGAGCATGAATCCATTGAACTCGCCATTTATAAAGAAGGTGATGCAAACACAGTTGCGGTTGCTAAAAAGCTACATAACGAACTCAATGCAATCAACCAGCTTGATAGTGACAATCAGCTTAACGTGATTTATGACCAATCAGAATTTATTGAAAGTGCTGTAAACGAAGTGACCGCCGCTGCAATGCTAGGTAGCTTACTGGCGATGTTTGTCATCTATCTATTTTTAAAAGATATTATTGCAACACTAATCATCTCTATTTCAATCCCCTTCTCAGTTATTGCCACCTTTAACATGATGTACTTTGCAGACATTAGTCTCAATATCATGTCGTTAGGCGGTATTGCCTTAGCCATTGGCTTGCTGGTTGATAATGCCATTGTGGTGCTGGAAAATATTGACCGTTACAAAACGCAAGGGATGAGTAAGTTAGATGCTGCGGTAAAAGGCTGTAGTGAAGTATCAGGGGCAATTATTGCTTCAACGTTGACAACCTTAGCAGTATTTATTCCATTGGTGTTTGTTGATGGTATTGCAGGAGCATTATTCTCAGACCAAGCCATGACGGTGACCTTTGCCCTACTTGCTTCACTGTTTGTTGCATTAACAGCCATTCCAATGCTGGCATCGCGCAAAGGCTTTAACACACTGCCACTGCCTGTTCAGCAAGCAGATACTGTTGTGCTGGAAGGTAAATGGCAGAAATTTAAATTCTATTTTATCAAAGTCATTGGTTTTCCATTTAAGCTGCTATTTAGCTACCTACCGTCTGGATTACTCACGGCCAGTTTAGTGTTATCCCGCTTAATCAGTTGGGCACTTGGTATGGTTTTCAAGCCAATTGTTGCTGGGTTTAATTGGCTATATGGCCTGATAGAAAAGCTATACCACAAGTTATTAAAACAAGCGCTTTCACACCAGTTACTGACTGTTATTTTTGCACTGCTAATGACAGCAGGTGCTTCAAGCCTATTACCTCGACTCGGTATGGAGCTTATCCCGCCGATGAATCAAGGTGAGTTTTATGTAGAAGTGTTATTACCTCCCGGCACGGCAGTGACCCAGACTGACAATGCATTGCAACAATTAGCTTGGTCAATTAAAGATATGCCACAGGTAAAACATGCATACAGTCAAGCAGGCAGTGGCGGCTTAATGACCTCTGATACCGCAAGAGGCGGTGAAAACTGGGGGCGTTTGCAAGTGGTGCTCAATGATGCCAACGCTTATGCCGTAGTAAAAGCACAGCTTCGTAAAACGGCATTAAGGATGCCTGAACTAGAAGCTAAAATAGATCACCCAGAGCTATTTAGCTTTAAAACACCGCTTGAAATTGAATTGGCAGGTTATGATTTAGGCCAACTTAAAATGACCGCTGATGCGCTGGTCAAAGCGCTGGCAACTTCGAATCGTTATATTGACATCAATACCAGCTTACGAGATGGCCAGCCGGAAATCAGCATCAAGTTTGATCACCAACGTCTTGCTGCACTAGGGATGGATGCGCCAACGGTGGCGAATCGAGTTGCACAACGTGTAGGTGGAACGGTTGCCAGTCAATATACGGTTAGAGACCGTAAAGTGGATATTTTGGTGCGCAGTGAACTCGAAGAGCGTAACCAAATCAGTGATATCGCATCGATGATCATTAACCCTAATAGTGCTCAAGCTATTCCATTAGATGCGGTCGCTACTGTGTCTCTGCAAACGGGCCCTTCTGCGATAAACCGGATCAGTCAACAACGCGTTGCCATTGTGTCATCAAATATTGCTTATGGTGATTTGTCTCAAGCCGTACTGGAAGCGCAGTCAATCTTGGACAAAATGCAATTACCTAGCTCAGTGCAAGTTAACTTTGGTGGGCAAAATGAAGAAATGAACGATTCATTTAACTCATTAAAAATTGCCTTAGTGTTAGCTGTGTTTCTGGTTTACCTGGTTATGGCGAGTCAATTCGAGTCGTTGCTACACCCGCTACTTATCTTAATTGCTGTGCCTATGGCGGTTGGCGGCAGTATTGTCGGCTTATTTATCACCGGCACACATATCAGTGTGGTGGTATTTATCGGGTTAATTATGTTGGCAGGGATTGTGGTCAATAATGCAATTGTACTCGTTGACCGTATTAATCAATTGCGCCGCCAAGGCATACAAAAGCTCGAGGCGATTTCGCAAGCTGCTCAGTCGCGTTTACGTCCAATATTAATGACCACCATGACCACAACATTAGGCTTACTGCCAATGGCTATTGGTGTGGGTGATGGCAGTGAAGTACGTGCGCCAATGGCAATTACCGTGATATTTGGTTTGGCCTTTTCCACCATGTTGACCTTGTTGGTTATTCCTGCACTTTACGGCTTATTTGATCGTAAGTCTTATGAAGTTCAGCAACAAAATGACACGCCACAGCTTGTGGAGGGCAACGCATGAGTATCACCAAACTGGCATTAAAACGCCCTGTTACCACCAGCATGTTCTTTTTAGCCATTGTGTTATTTGGCATGGCAGCCAGTCGTTTATTACCACTGGAAATGTTCCCGGGTATCGATATTCCGCAAATAATGGTACAGGTGCCATATAAGGGCTCTTCTCCTGCTGAAGTTGAACGGGAAATTACCACGGTACTCGAAGAAGCCTTAGCGACCATGAGTGGCATTGAAGAAATGCGCAGTGATTCGACACAAGACGGTGCATTTATTCGCTTGAATATGAAGTGGGGTGAAGAAGTCGCTACCAAGAGCTTAGAGGCGCGTGAAAAAATTGATTCCGTACGTCACCTATTGCCAAGAGATGTTGAGCGTGTGCTTATTCAACAATTCTCCACATCAGATATGCCCATTCTCACGATCCGTATCTCAAGCGAGCGCGAATTATCTAACGCATATGATTTGTTAGAAAAGCAATTAAGGAAACCACTAGAACGTGTTGACGGCGTATCTAAAGTGACCTTGTATGGTGTGGAACAAAAGCAAATTGAAATCCGAATTGATGCAGACAGATTGGCAGCATCAGGTATTAATAGCAGCCAGTTGCAACAAAGGTTAATGGGTGAAAACTTTGTCTTAAGCGCAGGCAATATGCGCGTTAATAACAGTGTTTTTCAAGTATCACCCAAAGGTGAATTTACCAGCCTTGATGACATTAAACTGCTCATATTAAAGCCTGGCGTGCGCCTTGAAGATGTGGCTAATGTGCAATTTGCACTACCAGAGAAGCAAGAAGGCCGTCATTTAGATCAAAATTATGCGGTTGGATTAGATGTATTTAAAGAGTCCGGGGCAAATTTAGTTAACGTGTCTAACCGCGTCTCAAAAGTCATTGAACAAGTTAAGCAAGATAAACAGTTCAATGGCATCAAGCTTTATGTCATGGAAGATCAAGCTTACGGGGTTAAATCATCGCTTAAAGATTTGCTGTTATCAGGTTTATTAGGTGCGCTGCTGTCATTTGGGGTGCTGTATCTATTCCTGCGTAACCTAAAAATGACCTTAGTAGTTGTATCTTCGGTACCGATTTCACTGTCGATGACGTTGGCCGGAATGTACTTTCTTGGTTACTCGCTAAATATTCTATCTATGATGGGCTTACTACTTGCTGTGGGTATGTTAATTGATAATGCTGTTGTGGTGACTGAAAGTGTCCTGCAAGAAAAGCAGCGCCAAGCAAACTCACCAACTCCGACTAATGAGACACCCAGTAAAGCAGCTAGAAACGCACTGCTTTTAGGTGTTGATAAAGTATCTCTGGCAGTATTAGCGGGTACATTAACCACTGCGATTGTGTTTTTACCTAACATTTTTGGTGTCAAAGTTGAGTTAACTATCTTTTTAGAACATGTGGCTATTGCCATTTGTATTTCATTGGCGGCCTCTTTATTAGTGGCGAAAACCCTTATTCCGTTGATGTTGAATGTGTTCGAGTTTGATATCAAGCCAGCAGAAAAAGATGGCAAACTGGCACGCTTTTATCAACGCTCGCTTGCTTGGATATTAGCTCGACCTATCCGCTCTGGTGTGGCCGCCGTCGCTATTCTAGCCTCAACGGCTTTACCACTGTCTATGGTGCAGCAAGATCAAAGTGACGGTGAAAACGGCGATAGATTGTTTATCAATTATCAGCTTGAAGGTCGTCACAACATGAAGGTAACTGAATCTATCATTAATCTGATGGAAGATTACCTCTACGCCAATAAAGAAGCCTTTTACATCGACTCTGTATATAGCTTTTATTCTCCCTATGATGTGCAAACCACTATCTTGCTCCAAAAAGATATTGAGTTTGACATGAAGGATTTAAAAAAACGTATCCGTGAGGGTTTCCCTAAATACTCTATCGCTAAACCCCAGTTTGGATGGGGCGGCGACAATAATGGCGTGCGCGTAACCTTAACAGGCCGCTCTACCTCTGAGCTAATCAAGATCAGCGAACAAGTATTACCATTACTGAGCAGCATTGATGGCTTAGTTGACGTGCGTTCAGAAGTGAACAGTGCTCAACAAGAAGTGATAGTCGTGATTGATAGAGACATGGCCGCCCGTTTGGATGTGTCATTGACAGAGATAGCATCAAGCATCTCTGTGGCACTGCGTGGTACACCTTTACGTTCATTTAGGCATGACCCAAGCGGTGAATTACGTATTGAACTAAGTTTTGATAAATCATGGCAACGCTCGCTTGAGAAACTCAAGCAATTGCCCATCATCAAACAAAATGACCGTGTATACACCTTAGATAGCTTAGCCAGCATCAACATAGTGCCAAGGTTTAATAATATTAGACACTATAATCGCCAGACGGCTCTATCTATAGGTGCCAATCTTGATGATATGACCACTGAAGAAGCGCAAAAGCAGATCACTAAAGTAATGGATACGGTGAACTTCCCTTACGGCTATGATTACTCACTGCGCGGTGGTTTCCAACGCCAAGACGAAGACCAAGCGATTATGGCGGTGAACATGCTGCTGGCCTTAGCCATGATTTACATTGTTATGGCGGCGCTATTTGAATCTTTGGTGCTGCCTACAGCCATTATTACGTCAATATTGTTTTCAATTACTGGAGTATTCTGGGCACTGTGGATCACCATGACACCGATGTCTGTTATGGCAATGATAGGTATTTTAATCCTCATGGGTATCGTGGTTAACAATGGTATTGTACTGGTTGATCAAATTAATCAGATGACACCGGATTTAGCCGACATAAGCGACACGATTAATCAGGTATGCCAAACCCGTTTACGTCCAGTATTGATGACGGTAGCGACAACAGTATTAGGGCTTGTGCCGCTGGCAATGGGTGACACTCAAATCGGTGGTGGTGGACCGCCATATAGCCCAATGGCGATAGCGATTATTGGTGGCTTAACCTTTTCAACAGTAACCAGCTTGTATTTAGTGCCGCTGTGCTATCAAGGTTTGTATGTCATGCGCCACAAAAGTGCGATTAAGCTTGGTGTCGCTGATAGCGTGGCAAAAAGGTTATTGCCTTGGGTTAACTAATCAGTTCTGTGTCGTAAAAGTATCGATAGAAACAGTACCTATAGCAATACATTCAAATGCGATCACTGGCAACAGTGATCGCATTTGCAATTGGTCGCGTAACAACTAATCTGTTACGTTAAGGTTAACAGCAGCCGTAATTAGGCAAGCTCACAACCTTGAGCTTATATATCAATACACATAACAAGTTGAACCTTGATTACAGGAGTAACAATGATTTTTACCACTTCATCAGTTCCTAAACACCTAACAACTTACCTGCCAAGTAAATTACAACGCATACCGGCTAAGGCGTTAGCGCTAACTGGCCTGCTATTGTGTGCAATGAACTGCCCTGTCCAAGCGGATGATGATAGATTTAAAGATGTGAAAATCAGCTCAACTAAACTCACAGAGACTGTTTATCTATTTACAGGCTCAGGCGGTAATATTGGCGTGTCATCGGGTGAAGATGGCGTATTGATTATTGATGACCAATTTGCCCCGCTGGCAGATAAAATATCAGCCCAGCTTGCTTCAATACATAAACACCCTTCCAGTAGTCAGCCCAAATACATTGTTAATACTCACTATCACGGTGACCACACTGGTGGTAATGCACATTTTGGCCAACGCGGCACCATTTTGGCACATCATAACGTGTTGAAGCGCTTAAGCAGTAATGACAAATTGTCAAAATCAGCTTTACCAGTGGTCACTTATGATGAAGGGATCCACATTCACTTCAACAACGACACGCTAAAAGTTATTCACCTAGGCCCAGGGCATACTGACGGTGACAGTGTGGTTCACTGGCAAAACAGCAATGTTATTCATATGGGAGATTTATACTTTAAAGACCGTTTCCCTTATGTGGATTTAAAAGGCGGTGGTTCAGTTATTGGCTATCGCGATAATATTGCGGAAGTATTAAGAGTGCTGCCAGATGATATTCAAATTATTCCGGGTCACGGGGACTTGGCCACAAAATCTGACCTAAGAAAATTCAAGCACATGCTTGATGACAGTATCAATTGGATGAACGAGCACATTCGTGAAGAGAAGAGTATTGAAACCATCCAAGCAGCTGGCATGCCTGAAAAATACAAAGACTGGGGCTGGCGATTTATTACGGAAAAGAAGTGGATAGACACACTCTATCAAGACCTGAGCCAAGCGAAGTAACTTTTTTAACGCTTAAGGCTATAAAGGTAAGTAATACCAAAAGATGAATAACCTGTTACTCATCTTTTTTTATTCCTATTTGGGGGCGTTTTCCGAGCCCTATTTAAAGTGCTTCAACACCCAGTAAACAGGTTTTAAATCCTTGCCTGCAATGGGCATCAAAGGCGCTAATGGGTAACTTAGCCACTGCCAGCGAGTGATATATTGCTTGGTCATTTGCCAGATATGTTCACCACCGGCATGACGATATTGTTTAATGGCACTATCAATCATCTGGCATTGTGGACCCATATAACGATATAAGCTATGAATAAACACCAGTAAATCTCGGATCTTGTGTTGAGTCAGTTGCTCACCTTGTTGATGAGCTTCAAAATCGAAAAACCTCACTTGTCCCTGTTGCCAGCTAATATCCCGCAATGCAGGTCTGCCATGGGCTAAATCCATGTCGTGAAGCTTCGCCAGTGCCATACTGGCATCATTAATTATTTGCTGAAAATGTTCAGGTTCAACTTGATGCTGTAATTGATTAATAGTGCAGCCTGCATCTTCAATCACTAAATAGTTATCGCCCACTTGTGCAACTTTAGGGACAGGTGCGCCAAGTTCATTTAATTTGAGCAGTACATTGGTTTCTTTCACCAATGCTGCACTAGAGTTTTGTTTAAGCAAACGCATTGCACCCGTTAATCGCTCAGCTTGCTTTATCCAATAGCGTTGACCATTGAACTCAAAACTACAAATACGATTATTCTGATTCAACATCAAAGTATGTTGCACTAACTGTTGAAAACTAAGAGGTTCTAAGCCTGTTGGATACGAGTACATAATCACGTCTGCCTAACTGAATCGAACCAACAATTATCCAGTTGAACAAATCAAAGAATAGGAATAACAGTTATTCCAATTTACTAGACCTATAGCTTGTTACACCAATTTAAAATCCATTTACATTTATTTCAATTTGGTTAACTTGATTAGCTTAAGCTTGACACGAAGCCATTCTCGCAGCCTGTAGATGCTAAACACAATATTGAATGGGCATCTCAATCACATAGTTTGAGGGGAAATAGCAAGCAAAGTTGTTCAGTAACTAACCATCAGTTTTTATCAAATTAGCCGCTATGTTATTCATTATAGGAGCCTTAACCATAGCGACATTGGGTTAGAGCTAGGTTTTGAGCGGCTATATCACGTAGATGGTAACTTTGGAGAAGATTTTGAGCCGAAGGTTTCGCTGAGATCAGTCGATGTAGATGGTAAAGCTTCCAAGGGAATAACGGTTACGAGTGATATTAGCTGAAAGACAATATCAGCAAATATGATTCAGAAACAGTAATGGAGGCATAAGCCTCCATTCGTTTTTAGAGCGATAGAGCGGATCAAATGTTAGGCATACTAAACGTTAAATATCACCAACGTTAAGCCCCAATTGCCAACAATATTACGCTTCAGCCTCAACCGTTTCAGCACGATTTTCTAATAACACTGGGATCCCTTCTGTGATGGGATAGGCTAATTTATCTGCTTTACAAATCAATCGATCTGCTTGCTTATCATATTCCAGCTTACCTTTGCATACTGGGCAAGCTACGATTTCTAACAGTTTTCTATCAAAAGCCATTTATGTTTCCTTTTTAAATTGCGCCACCTGCGCTAAGCGGCGCAACAGTGTTTGATCAAATTCTTGTGTAAGTTTTGCATTTACTGGTAAATACCACCAGTTTTTGTGAGCAAAACCGCGACATTTAACCGCATCTTTTTCAGTCATGATTAAACCATGACCACCAGCTACCGCAATCAAACTGGCTTCACTATAGGCCTGATGGTCTTCAAAGGCCTGAGTAGATGCAAGGTTAAAGCCTTGAGACGTCAGGCTATCAAAAAATCGCTGCGGATTACCAATGCCAGCCATTGCCACCAGTGGCTGATTATTGTCAAAATCTGCAGGGATATCTTCACGGGACACTGACGGTGATACAGGCAATGGCGGACAAGGCTCAAGTATCATTGGCACTTCATCACCTTGTGCTTTTGCGCCGTTATTAATGACAAAATCGATGGTTTGCAAACGTGAAATACTTTCACGTAATGGTCCTGCTGGTATTAAACACTGATTGCCATAGCGGCGTTCACCGTCGACAAGTGCAATTTCAATATCACGCCCAAGAGCATAGTGCTGCAAACCGTCATCACTGATAATAACGTTAACATCGAACTCAGATAATAGCCTGTTTGCTGCATCAACACGTTTTGCCCCCACAACCATAGGCACCTGCGTTCGATTAACAATAAGGCTAGGCTCATCACCGACCTCGCTGGCTAAACTGGATGTGTGTACTACCGCAGTACCATTAATATTGCCACCATAACCGCGGCTCACCACACCAGGTTGATAACCATGCGCTCTTAACAGTTCAATTAAATAGATGACGGTTGGGGTTTTACCGCTGCCACCAGCGGTAATATTACCCACTATGATGACAGGTACTGGTAACTGTGTTTGCTGTTTTACACCGAAATTAAATAATCCACGACGAATAGTGCTAATCAGCCAAAACAAACCTGATAAAGGGAGTAATAGCCACTTAAGCCAGTGACCTTGATACCAAATTCGATTAACCCAGCTTTGCATTATTCACCAAACTGCATTTGGTATAAGTTTGCGTAAGTGCCATTTTGCTCAAGCAACTGAGTATGATTACCACGTTCGGTAATTTCACCTTGGTTTATGACTAAGATTTCATCAGCACTTTCAATGGTAGATAATCTGTGGGCAATAACGATGGAAGTTCGGTTGTGCCTTAAGTTATCTAACCCCTGTTGAATCGCCTTTTCAGACTCGGTATCCAACGCTGATGTGGCTTCATCTAAAATAAGGATAGGCGCATCACGTAGCATGGCTCGTGCGATGGCAATACGTTGACGTTGACCACCTGATAACAACACGCCATTCTCACCAACTTGGGTATCTAAACCTTCAGGTAAGGTTTCAATGAACTCCATGGCATGAGCTAAAGTAGCGGCCTTTTCAATTTGCTCACGGGTAACTTCACCCGGGTAGGCATAAGCAATATTGTTGGCAATGGTGTCGTTAAATAGCGTGACTTGCTGAGATACTAATGCCACTTGGTTACGCAGCGATTTCAATTGATAATCGTAGATACTGGTGCCATCAATGGTAATATCGCCTTCACTCAAGCCACCATAAAAGCGTGTGACTAAGCTCGCTATAGTAGATTTACCCGAGCCTGAACGACCAACTAATGCAACAGTTTTGCCCGGTTCAACAGAGAAGTTGATACCATTAAGCGCAGTGCCTTCTTGTTCTGGATAAGCGAATGTTACATTATTAAAAGCCAAGTGCCCGTTAACTCTTTCAATACTGTGCTTGCCTGTATCTTCTTCTGGCTCGGTGTCTAACAATTCAAATACCGTGGTACATGCAGCGATACCACGTTGGAACTCAGCATTAACGCGGGTTAAGTTTTTAATAGGCTGCAACATAGCCAACATTGCACCTAAAATGGCCGCAAAAGTACCCGCAGTCAACTCGGAACTCATGCTTTCCCAGCTAGCGGCATACAATACAAACGCAAGGGCGAAAGAGCCTATCACCATGATTAGTGGTTGGCTGATAGCTTGTGCCACGGCCAGCTTCATATTTTGATAGCGATTCTTATCATTAACTTGGAAAAAACGTTTCACTTCTGTTTCTTGTCCACCAAATGCCAGCACGTTTTTATGACCTTTAATCATTTGTTCAGTGGTGGCCGTTACGCCGCCCATCGCTGACTGAATTTGCTTAGACACTTTTCGAAAACGCTTACTCACTACGCTGATAACAATGCCCATTAACGGGCCAACTACAATAATACACAGTGACAGTTTCCAAGAGTAATAGAACATAATGGCTAACATACCGACCACGGTAATACTGTCACGTACAATTGAAATCAACGCACTACCAGACGCTCGGGCAATTTGCTCAGTATCAAAAGTCACACGAGAAATAAGATTACCGCTATTTTCACGGTCAATGTAACTGACGGGTAAACGTAGGTAATGTTCAAACACCTGCTGACGCATGTCCATTATCAGTTTGGCACTCATATACGACACACAATACGTCGACACAAAATTGGCAATGCCTCGGAGGGTAAACATAAAAATCACAACGAATGGCGCGATTACCATAATGTCATTATTTGCGCTAAACCCTGTGTGTGTGGGCACATCGACACCGGCAACACTTGACGCAGACTGGGCAAAACCTTGGTCGATGAAAGGTTTAATGAAGGCAATGAATGTTGCATCCACAGCGCCATAGGTTAATAACCCCAACACAGCAAAGATGAACATCGACTTCATCGGCAACACATAGGTCATTAACCGTTTAAATACGACCCACATTTCATTATTTTGATTCGCTGACATTGATGGCTTATTTCCTTGCAAATATTAGTCGGCATTCTACTCTGCTTTGACTCCTTCACCAAATTTAAACAAGCGGTTATACCAAAAAGGCGACATATTTTGCCGGTAACTGCTTACTTGATAGCCACTCTGAGTGAAATTAATACTGATTTGCCCTAACTCACCTGTTCGTAAAACCGGCACTTGTTGCTCAGAGTATACTTGTAAAATATCATTTTTAGGGAAGCCAAACTGATTAGCAAAACCTGCTGTCACAATCGCAATTTGCGGACTAATGGCTTCAATTAACGCCGCAGAAGATGAGCTGCGAGAACCATGATGCGGCACGAACATAATGTCCGCATCTATCGATGGCACAGCAAATTGTAGTAAATTCTGCTCACGAGCCTGTTCAATATCGCCAGTTAATAACACTTGATGTTTACCATCACTAACATTCACCACACAAGAGCGATTATTGTCAGTCGTAAAGAAGCCAATATTAGGATTAACCCCTGTAAACTTAATCCCTTGCCATTCTAGCTTTAGTTGATAACAATCTGCTGCTTGAGCACTCATTCTGTGAGTTTTGCTAAGGTCGTGACTCAAATACTGAGCTTGAATCTTCGCATCAGCGATTATGATTGCATTGGGTGCATGTGCTAATAAACGCGTTAAGCCACCGACATGGTCATTGTCATCATGACTGACAATAATATAGTCAATATGGGTAATACCTCTTGCATTCAAAAACGGCAAAATAACTCGTTCAGCATAACTAAAGCTGCTGCCATAGCGTGCCCCCGTGTCATAGAGTAAGGCGCGATTACCACGCTGAAACACAATCGCACTTCCCTGCCCCACATCTAAAGTGTGCATTTGCCAATCACGATTAAACTGCGCAGTTACTGCTTCAGAAAAGGTCTCTGGAGACTCTTGATTCGTTAAGGTAAACCACACTAACGGCAAGCCCAAAAAGCCTATTAATGCTTGCCAATAAAGTTTAAAGCGTTGATTCAACCATGGATACAAGTAAAGCATGACGAGCATTATCACAGCGGTAAGCATGATGGCCGTCGCTTGCTGTGACAAGGCAATTTGAGCCTGAGGTAAATGGTCGCTCAGTGCCAAAATCGTTGAATAAGGGTGTAAGGACAAATCAGCAAAATAAAAGGTGAAGTTATCTAAGGTGTGCCAAGTGAGGGAATCAAACACATCGAAGCCCACTAGTAAAATAGCATGTGACAGCAACCAAGCCGCAATCATCAGCAACATTGATAATATGGCCAGCGGTATAACCACCACACTAAACCATGGAACAAATAATAAATTAAGCCAAATACTATGTGGGCTAACACTGGCAAATAGTATGGCTTGTAACAGGCCAAGCATTAACGCAATACGCCACTGTATCGCCCATAATGTTTGCCAGTATGATAACAACCAGCTAAATAGCTTGGGCCTATATGAACCTTTGTCATCAGCAAATACTTGCCGATTATCACTATTTATTGCATCAGCCTGACCCCAAGGGATTTCTTGCTTGTTATGTTGACTAGATACAGTAAACAAAATCACAGCCAGTGCACCAAAAGATAAGAAAAAACCTGCACTAAGAACCGCAAAAGGGTCTATCAATAACACAGCAAACAACGCGTATAATAAACGGTCCCATGACGTGGTGTACTGCCTAAAGGCAGTTAATAGCACCACTAAAGACAACATCACTGCAGCACGTTGTGTGGCAACTGCAAACCCAGCTAAATACGCATAAAATAACGTAATGCTGAGCGCTAACATCATCACTATCACTTGACGGTGTTGAGTCAACCCTTTCGCAGCTTTGGTGATAAAAACTTGTTTGAATATGAGGTTGAAAATAAAGTAAAACAAACCGAACACCACAGATAAATGCAATCCTGAAATCGCTATCAAGTGGCCACTGCCTGTTTGCCTTAACTGCTGCCATCGTTCAGTTGAAATCGCATATTTATCACCCAATAAAATTGCCTGCAAAATGTCACCATTAGCAAGATTGTGTAGCCTGACCGTTAAAAAGTGCGACAATGTGCTTTTGAATGTGTGTGATTGTGTTAATCGTTTACCCTGCTTAATATTGCCCCGCGCAACGATATGTTGACTGATAAAATACTTCTGCTGATTAAACCCGCCGACATTACCTATGTTACTGATGCTTTTTAACCTTGCCGTGAAAACCCACTGTTCTCCAACCCTTACTTCTTCAGGATTTCGCCAAGATAAGCGGTAATATTGAGGTAAAATATAACTAAGCGTGCTGTCGTTTGCTTGAACCAAAGGTTTAACATCTATACTGATATAGTCGCGGTTTTGACTGACTAGTGATACTATCTCTGCCCTAAATTCCAGTTGCTGAGGTTTTTCAGCAGCTTGTAATGATAAATGGTCGCTCTTTTGAGCAGGATAAAGACCATAAAACACTGTGCTTATCCAGCACATTGCAATCAACAAACCACTAATAAACGCAGCACGCTTTAACAGGCATGCAGCGATGATTAAGCAAGGTATTACCCATGAAATATGAGGTATGTTTGGCCAGATCAGCGCGGATAAACAGCACAAACAATAGCCGTAAATAAATCGGTTCATAGTGGTTCAGTAAAGACAGTAATTGAGCAAGATGCCAAAAAAAATAATTGAAAAGTACATGCCAAACCCTGAAAAGCTGCGTAAGCATAAACACTTACGTATTTTTGGCGAGCTTTTACATAAACCCAATTTATGGACATTAAATCGCAAATCTGCCCCGGGAGCATTCGCCATTGGCTTATTTTCGGCTTGGATGCCAATCCCATTTCAAATGATATTGGCTGCCGCGATGGCAATTTTTTTCAATGTAAATCTGCCCATTTCAGTAGCCTTGGTATGGTTGACTAACCCAGTCACTATGCCATTTATGTTTTATGGCGCTTATTGGGTTGGCAGTAAGCTACTTGGCAATCCACCACAAGACTTCCAATTTGAAGCAAGCTGGGCATGGATTGAATCCTCGCTCACGACAATCGGCCCACCATTCCTGTTAGGTTGCGGTGTTCTAGGGATAATAAGTGCGATTATTGGTTACTTTACGATAGTCAATTTGTGGAAATATTCAGTGCTATTTAAATGGAAAAAGCGCGTTAAATAATCCGTTAACGCTTGAAGGTTTCATTAAGCATTCTAGCTAATAATAAACAACCTGAGCTTGGGGTGATAAATGGGTTTCTAACGGCTATTTTTGTCTAGCTCTTAGCTAAAAGATTCATTGAAGCTACTTGCAATAGACTCACTATTGACGCGCAGCTTCGCCTTGAACTACCCAAAACTATCTCGCTAGAAACATTCCTCACGGGGAAGTAACTATTAAAAAAGGCTCACATGCATGTGAGCCTTTTAATTACTACTTTAACTATCTTGGAAAATAGATTGCTTAACGCCCTGCTAATGCTGTGGCTGGCGCGATTTGAGTTGCCTTCCATGCGGGATATAAGGTGGCTAACAGGCTCATAACCAGCCCCATACTTATCACTAGCATCACATCTTGCTGTCTTAGCTCTGAAGGCAAAAAGTCGATAAAATATATGTCAGATGCCAGAAGCTGAATACCCAGGGTTTGTTCAATAGTAGCCGCTATAACACTCAAGTTCTGTGCGACTAATACGCCAATAACGCCACCTAACGTACAGCCCATTACACCATTTAACGCACCTTGCATGATGAATATAGACATCACAGCCATGCGCTTTAGCCCCATGGTCATCAAAATAGCGACTTCAGAGGCCTTGTCTCGTACCGCCATCACTAAGGTCGACACGATGTTAAAACAAGCTACGGCAATCACTAGCGCCAACACCAAATACATCACCATGCGCACCAGTTGAATATCTTGATATAAATGGCCTTGGGTTCGAGTCCAATCATTCATATACACATATTCACTTTGTGCATAGCCTAAATCTCGTGTGACTCTTTGAGCATTAAACACATTATCAACTTTAATGCGCACCCCTGTGACTGTGCCATTCATATTCAATAACTGATTCAAATATGCCATCGACACATAGGCTTGAGTGGACTCAATCTCACCACCGAGCTGATAGACACCTGAAACCACAAAACGATGACTCTTCGCCTGAGTTAATCGAGTACTGTTAGGCTCTGGCGTGTACATGGCTATACTGTCACCCACTTCAAGCCCTAGTTTGTCTAACAGGCTTTGGCCTAACACGATATTATTTTCAGACGTGGCCAGTGATGCCCAAGTTGATTCATCCATAAATTGAGCAATACTGGACACCGAAGGTTCAAGCTCCACATCAATGCCATTGAGCACCAGACCTTGAAAGCCTCCTTGACGCTGCACTAAGCCCTGCAAGCGTGTAAAAGGCGCAATACCAGCAATTTCAGGATGATTGGTCGCTGACTCAGTAATAGCCTGCCAATCTTGTATGGGTGCATTAACGCCCACTAACTCACCATGGGAAATGACCCCCAACAAACGCTGCTGTAGCTCGCGTTCAAAGCCATTCATAGCCGACAGCACAATGATGAGTACTGCAACACCTAAGGCAATACCCGCGGTAGATGCAAACGAAATAAAGTTAATAAAGCCATTGGCTTGGCGTGCACGATAGAAACGCCAGCCAATCAACAGTGGCAAACGTTTACTCATGACACAATTTCCATCACGTTGTCTTCGGCTTGCTGCAATTTGCCATCCTTCATGGTTAATTGGCGATCCATTCTTGCTGCTAATTTATAGTCATGGGTCACCACAACAAATGCCGTGCCTAATTGCTGTGACAGCTCTCGAATTAAGCCATAAACCGCATCACCGCTGCTTGCGTCTAAATTACCTGTAGGCTCATCGGCTAACACCAATTTAGGCTGGTTAATCAAAGCCCGTGCAATAGCAACACGTTGACGTTCACCACCTGATAATTGCGCTGGCGTATGTTCGATACGATGACCTAAGCCAACACGTTCTAATAAATCACGCGCCTGTTGATGCACCTGTTTTTTATCTAGCCCTTGGATAAGTCCCGGCATAGACACATTTTCAAGAGCACTAAACTCTGGCAACAAGTGATGGAACTGGTAAATAAAGCCTAAATCTTGATTGCGGATCTGCGCTTGCCTTGTTGCACTGAGTTGATGAAGATCTTCCCCATCAAGTAAGATTTTGCCTGCACTTGGCGTATCAAGCGTACCCATTAAATGGAGTAAGGTGCTTTTACCTGAACCCGATGTCCCGACGATGGCAAGTTGCTCACTCGCATTGACCACTAGATCCACATTGGTTAATACCTCAGTGGCAATATCACCTTCAAGATAGTGTTTACTGACATTGCAAACTTGCAATAAAGGGGTTGATGATTTCGTCATTATTCGTATCTCAATGCGGTTGCAGGCTGCACTCTTGCTGCGGTAAGTGCCGGATAAAGTGTCGCGAGTAAGGTTATGATCATAGTGGAGCAGATAATTACCACCAGTTGCGTGGTTGAAAACGCAACTGGCAACACTTGCCCTACACCTAAAATAGAAATGCCAAGTGTGCTTAAAATCGTATTTAAATTCAGGGTAAGAATCACGCCAACTGTTGTGCCTAAAAATAAGCCTAGCAATGCATTTAGCGAGCCCTGAACAATAAATATACCCATCACAGTTGCTGTAGTTAACCCTTGGGTTTTCAGCACCGCCACATCCGTGGTTTTATCAACAACCATCATGACTAACGCCGACACAATATTAAATGCCGCGACTGCAACAATTAAACTGAGCATCAGTGCCATCATGTTTTTTTCCATTTTCACGGCAGCAAATAAATGGCCAAAATCCTCACGCCAATCACGTGTGGAGATGGTTTGTGAATCAGAAAGGTAGGCAGCGATTTGCGGTGCTAACTCCGGGGCTGCAAAAGGGTCCTGCAAATATACTCTCAGCTCATCCACCTGCTGACTGTCTTTTCTCATTAAACGGCGTAAATCTTGATAATGTACATACGCAACAGAAGCATCAACTTGTGAGCCCATTTCAAATGTGCCTGCCACTGTGAATTTACGCTGACTGGGCACAGGACCAAAAGGCGAATAAACTACGCCATCACCACTTAATAATCTGACTTTGTCTCCGGCAACAACACCTAAGCTTCGCGCTAATTCTCGGCCAAGCACGACATTATACTCACCGACTACCAATTCAGAAAAAGCCCCTGAATAACTATGCGCCATCACATCAGAAACAGTTGACTCTAATTCAGGGTAAATACCCAGCGTTTGCACGGCTTGAATATTGCTGACTGATTGCACCATGGCTTGGGTTGTAGCGCTAGGCACCACACCATGAATCAGTGGCGAGAAAGGTGACTGTTTTGCAATAGTTTGCTGAACCTGTTGCCAATCTTCAAAGCCGGATTCACTGACTAATGTCAGTTGCGGCACGGCCCCTAAAATACGATTTTTCAACTGCGCTTCTAATCCGTTCATCACTGAACTGACAATAATGAGCGCGGCGACACCAAGAAAAATACCTGAGACAGAAAATAAGGTAATGAAGGATGCAAACGCATTTGCTTTGCGCGCACGCCAATAGCGATAACCTATGTAAAAGGAGAAACCTAAGTTCATGTGTTTTGCTGATCCTAAACCTTGATCAAGACGTAATGTGCCGGATTCATCTAATGCTGACGTTATTTTGCACTAAATTTCTGTATTTAAATGAAACTCGGTCTGTGTATGACTTGCTAAATTAACATGTTGGGCACGATAATAGGGGGAATAGTTTGATAAATAAAGAGGCAAGCCTTGTTAACTGACAGTAATTCCTATTTTAGTGTGCCTCATCAATTTAGTGTGTACCTTAGTCCTTGGGACAAATCCCTCCCATTACCTTCTGAAGATCAGCTACGCGATTTACAGTCTGTTGGCCTAAAGTTGCTCACTGATGTCAAAGGACTGGAAGCCAGTTGTTTACTGCAGTTACGCCAAATTGATAATGAAGCGAAAGCTGTGGTTGATTTTTTGAAACTTCAGTCTCGTAAAATTGACTTGGTATTACAACATATCATCGAGAGCGAATCCCATAATGGCGATAAAGCACAAGGCCTACAATTTGGTGGTAGTGGTATACAAGTCATAAGCACACAGCCACTGAATGTCGGTGATTATTATCAAACACAAATTTATATTCGCGGTGAATTAGTGGCGGTGATGTGTATTGCACAAATCAAACAATGCCAAGCAATAGGGTCTGCTCCCTCTTCGTGGCAGTGCGATCTCGATTTTGTACAGATCCTCGATGATGATGTAGAACAGCTGGTTAAAGCGAGCCTAAATGTCCAGCAAAAGCTACTTAAACAGCGAAAACAGAAAACATCAAATTAGTGCCCAGTCCCCCAAACTGTTTCAATGCTAATGGCAAAAAAGCATACGGGGATAAATGGCAAGTGAGTGCCAAAGCGCACACCAGCAAATCGATTAAAGAAATCAATGAAGCAATTTAGTGTATTTACCCCACCAGGGGTTAGCAAAAATCAGCAACAACAAATTCTAGCCACTCATGGTGGTGTCACACAAGCATTGGTGTTAGCCCAACTGGCGCAGCAACACTCAGGCACAACGATGGTGGTCACCCATGACACGCCCACCGCATTAAGCTTAGAGGTTGAGCTTAACTATTTACTGCAAAATAAAGCCGTTGATGTTTACCTATTTCCAGATCGCGAAACTCTGCCTTATGACAGTTTTTCACCGCATCAAGACTTGATTTCGCAGCGTTTAGAAACCTTAGCGCAAATCACTCAAGGTCAGTCACAAGTCATTATTGTCCCAGTGAGTACATTAATGGTGCGTCTGCCTAATCAAGCTTTTTTAAGTGGCAACGTATTATTGCTTAAAAAGGGTGATAACTATGGTTTAACCAAAGTCAGACAACATCTAACGGACACAGGGTACCATCTCGTTGACCAAGTATATGAGCACGGCGAGTTTGCCATTCGAGGCTCAATTGTTGATATATTCCCTACAGGGGCAAAGCAACCTCTGCGTATTGAGCTATTTGATGACGAGGTAGAATCGTTACGCTTTTTTGATGTGGAAACCCAACGTTCAGGCATGGCGATAGATTCAATCAGAATGCTGCCAGCCAAAGAGTTTGCCACTGATAGCCAATCCATTGAAGGCTTTAGACAACGTTATCGCCGTCATTTTGAGGTGATATCCAAAGAACCTGAGTCGATTTATCAATTAGTCAGCCGCAATCTGATGCCAGCAGGGATTGAGAATTACCTGCCGCTATTCTTTGATGAAACAGCCACCTTATTCGACTATTTGCCCGGCGAAACTCAATTAGTCACCGTTGGCGATATTGAAAGTGCCAGTCGTCATCATCTAGAAGAAGTGCACAGCCGCTATGAAGATCGTCGTATCGATCCATTAAGACCATTATTGCCCCCCAAAGTTTTGTATTTAATGATTGATGAGCTCTTTGGAGCATTCAAACAGTATCAGCGTACCCAAATGCTGCTCAGCCATCAAATTGCCCAAGGCGGAGAAAACAACCAAAGCCTCATTGAGCAATTACCTAAACATTGTCAGCTAGCAAGTGCATCATTACTGCCTGATATCAATGCTAACCACAAGCTCAAGCAACCATTAATCGCGCTGCAACAATACGCCGAAAATAATCAGAAACTGCTTTTTTGTGCTGAATCAGAAGGCAGACGAGAAGCATTGTTCGAGCTGTTTGCCAAAATCGACATTAAGCCAACACTGTTTAAGCATCTTGATGATTATTTTGCTGCTGACGAGCCTATCGGTTTAATCGTTTCACCTCTATCACACGGTGGAATCATCAGTGACTCTCCAAAAGGTGATGTGAGCATCGTTTGCGAGACCGAACTGTTTGGCCACAGGATTTCACAGCAACGTCGCCGTGAAAAACAAAAACAAGTCAGCTCAGATTTACTGGTAAAGAATTTAGCAGAACTAAAAGTGGGTCAGCCAATTGTGCACCTTGAGCACGGTGTTGCGCTTTATCAAGGCCTAGAAACCCTAGACACGGGCGGTCTAGTTGCTGAGTACTTGAAGCTTGAATATGCCGGCGGCGACAAACTGTATGTACCAGTGTCATCTTTACACTTGATCAGCCGCTATAGTGTGGGCAATGAAGAGGCAACACAACTCAATAAACTGGGTAATGAAACTTGGGCAAAAGCTAAGAAAAAGGCCATTGAGCGTATACGTGATGTGGCTGCAGAATTATTGGATGTCTATGCTCGTCGTCAAGCCCGTCCTGGTGATGCGTTAAAGTTAGACGAAGAAGAATATGCTTTATTCAGCCAAGGCTTTCCGTTTGAAGAAACCGTTGATCAAGAAACTGCTATCGAGGCGGTTTTGGATGATTTACAAGCACCAATGGCCATGGACCGTTTAGTGTGTGGCGATGTTGGCTTTGGTAAAACGGAAGTGGCGATGCGTGCTGCCTTTGTGGCAGTCAATGCAGGCAAACAAGTGGTGGTGTTGGTCCCTACAACACTGCTTGCTCAGCAGCATTATGAAAACTTCAAAGACAGGTTTGCCGATTGGCCTGTCGTGATAGAAGTGATGTCTCGCTTTAGAACCACAAAAGAGCAAAATAATGTCATTTCACAGTTAAGTGAAGGTAAGGTAGATATTGTAATAGGCACGCATAAGTTACTGTCTGCAGAGGCTAACTTCGACAACTTAGGCTTATTAATCATCGATGAAGAACACCGTTTCGGTGTGCGCCAGAAGGAGAAAATTAAAGCCCTTCGTGCCAATGTTGATATCTTAACACTCACTGCAACACCAATTCCGCGTACGTTAAATATGGCTATGTCAGGCATGCGCGACTTATCGATTATCGCCACGCCTCCCGCCAAGCGATTAGCAGTAAAAACCTTCGTGAGAGAGTATGATATTGCTACTATTCGTGAAGCCATATTACGTGAAATTCTCAGGGGGGGTCAGGTTTACTTTTTACACAATAATGTCGAAACCATTGAGAAAACGGCTAATGATATTATTGAATTGCTACCCGAAGCGAGAGTGGTCACCGCCCATGGTCAGATGCGCGAGCGTGACTTAGAAAAAGTCATGTCTGACTTTTATCACCAACGATTCAATGTATTAGTATGTACCACTATTATTGAGACTGGGATTGATGTTCCTACTGCCAACACCATCATTATTGATCGTGCTGACAAGTTTGGTTTAGCCCAATTGCACCAACTGCGTGGCCGTGTGGGTCGCTCACATCATCAGGCCTATGCATATTTAATGACACCACACCCGAAACGAATGACCTCTGATGCAAGAAAGCGTTTAGAAGCGATTGATGCATTAGAAGATCTTGGTGCTGGCTTTATGCTGGCGACACAAGATCTTGAAATCCGTGGAGCCGGTGAGTTACTCGGTGATGAACAAAGCGGTCATATTTCCAAAATTGGCTTTAGCCTTTACATGGAGATGCTCGAGTCAGCAGTTAAATCACTTAAACAAGGTAAAGAACCGTCCCTTGCACACATGTTGAAATCACAATGTGATATTGACCTGCGTATAGCCGCGCTTTTACCAGAAGATTATGTCAGTGATGTCAATATGCGCCTTTCATTGTATAAGCGGATTGCCAATTGCGAAACCGAAGCCATGATTGATGAGCTAAAAGTAGAATTTATTGACCGATTTGGCTTATTACCTGAACCAACTAAAAACTTGATGTCTTTAACTATTTTTAAGCATCAAGCGACTGAGCTTGGCATCAGTAAAATTGAAATGCACGCCAAGGGTGGCAGCGTTGAATTTGGCGAGTCCAATAAGGTAGATCCCACATTTATTATTGGTTTATTACAAAACCAACCACAAATATATCGAATGGATGGGCCAAATAAGTTAAAGTTCAACATTCCAGTAGAATCAAGTAAAGACCGCCTCAAGCTGGTTGAAACCTTACTCGAACAATTTGCTAAACATACAAGTGGAGACAAATAGTGCAACGTAAAATTGCTATGTCACTGGCAGCAGTAGCCTGCCTTTGCCAACCCTTTTATGCACAAGCCAAATCTTGGTTTGAAGTTGAAGTATTTGTGTTTGAACGTGAAGGCCAAACTAACACTGAACAGTGGCAAAACACACCGCCACAAGCGATATCAGCTAATCACATTGATTTAATTTCGCCGATAATCACTACTGATATAACCGGTGTGGCTTTAGGCTTATCTGGCTGTATTTCTACAGATTGGTTATCTAACTCAGATGAGCAAACGAACTGCGACCCATTGGCAAAACAACAAGCACAAACCCACCCTAGCCAAGTGCCTATGTCCATTGCCGCAGAAACAGAGCAACAAGCTTATCTAGGGGATGCTCCAGTGCTATTAGCTCAAAGTCAAAGCCAATTTACCGACATCATTGATAGCATCAGTAAAGAGCGCAATGTAAAACCGTTACTGCATTTAACTTGGCAGCAAGACATGCAACCAAGACGTCAAGCGACACCTGTACGCATTTATGCCGGTAAAGACTATTCAGAACAGTTTCATTTTCAAGGTAGCCCGGTCAGCCAAACAGATACTCAATCGCAGGAGCCTGAAACACCTTTGTATCTAAACGACTTCAGTAACTTTGATTTTATGATTGGTACAGAAACCGTCAGCCCGGTTTGGCAGCTTGATGGCATGATTAATATCTATTTAAATCACTATTTATTTATTGAGCATGACTTATTCTTACGTAAAGTCACTCAAAAAGAAGTGACTGCAACCGATAAAGGGACAGTCAGCGCTATCGCCGGCTATAACCGCTATCAAACAGATACAAGTTCGACAACAACGGCTCAGTTAGCTCTTATTAGCGAACCTTTTTTACAAGCAATTCCGCTTAAACAAAACCGTCGAGTGCGCAGTGGACAGGTACACTACTTTGACCACCCCAATATGGGAATAGTGATGCAAATACGCCGCATGGAACAACCTGAAACAGCAAGGCCTATCGACTTAACGCCAAATGAAGCAGATATAAACGCGTTGCCAAAAAGCCAAGTTGAGTTACAAGATAATACAGCAGCAACAAACTAATCAGGACTAATTTGTAGATTTAGTTAGTTGTCTTATTTAGTAGACGTTATTGTCAGGCTAAGTGAACAAGCGCTGATCTGCCGAGCCACAAGAATAAAAAAGCCACTTCATCAAGTGGCTTTTTTATTACGCTGAAAATATCAAAGCACACTAAAACTAAACACAGTTTGCGGCTATACCAACCTAACCCATGCAATAAATAGGTGTTAAATAGCCACTATGAGTATCTAACTGGCGTGATTAATCTCATCAGCAATCGCCCTCGCCTTTAGCCAGCGCGCTTCATCTTGTAGTGCTAATAGCACTCGACTTGAATCTGGTTTCAAACTGAGCGCATCATGTAAAGGCGCTGCTTCAGGCCAGTTAAAGTCCGTCAATAATGTTTTGACACCTTCAGGGTCATTGCACACTAAAATCATATTACAGCCTGCTTCAAGCGCCGCAGTAGCACGCCCAAGGTAGTCACCAGCAAAACTTGCACCTTTCATACCTAAATCATCTGAGAAAATGACACCATTGAAGTTGAGTTTTTTTCTGAGGATATCTTGCAACCAAAAAGAAGAAAAACCGGCTGGGTTAGGATCTAATTGAGAATACACCACATGCGCGGGCATAATACCATTAAGACACTCTTTCGCCATTAAATCACGAAAAGGCTGCATATCTTGCTCAAAGATTTTCTGCTCTGCTCTATCATCAACAGGCATCGCTATATGTGAGTCTGCCTGTACACTGCCATGGCCAGGGAAATGCTTACCGACTGCAGCCATTCCCGCACTTTGCATACCACCAATGAACTGCTCGGCAAGCAGGCTCACTTCTTCAGGGCGGCTACTGAAACTTCTTGTACCAATGACCTCACTGATGCCATTGACATCCAATACAGGCGCAAAGCTCAAATCAATGTCACAGGCAAGTAGCTCAGTTGCCATCAAAAAACCTAACGCATGTGACCAGCGTTTTGCTTTTTCAATATCATGTCCAGCGGCTGGTAAAATGTCACCCATAGCTGGAATGGTACTAAAACCTTGTTTGAAACGCTGAACGCGACCACCTTCATGATCAACCGCAATAAGTAAATCTTTTCGCACCGCTCTAACTTGTTTTATTAGCTCGATTAATTGCTCTCGAGATGAGTAATTACGGGTAAACAGAATAATACCACCCACTTGTGGATGCTGTAATTGCGCGGCTTCTAGGTCTGAAACAGTTTGACCGGCCAAGTCCATCATTAAATAGCTCAAATCAGATCCCTACGTTATATTATTTAAATGCTGACAGCTGCGTTGTTAACAGCAACAGCTAATTAGGTGCATTAATGTGAAAATTACATATAAGAAAAACTAATGCATATTTTTGTTAAAAGTATGGGATACTCCCACAATAATTTGTATTCTCACCTGATTTTTTCTCGGTGATTATACTACTAATAAATAGAACAATAGACGACTTAAAAGGTGATTAACATGATTAGTGTTTTTGACATGTTCAAAATCGGCATTGGGCCGTCAAGCTCGCATACTGTCGGTCCGATGAAAGCAGGCAAAATCTTCATGCAGGCTGTGGCTGATAACGGATTAATCACACAAGTTGATGAATTACAAGCAGAGTTATTTGGCTCGTTAGGACAAACGGGTAAAGGCCATGGCACAGGCAAAGCGGTAATTTTAGGCTTGATGGGTGAAGATCCTGAAACTGTGGATACAGATAAAATTGATGGCATTCTGACTCAAGTATCTGAACAGCGAACACTCATCATGGCAAATGGCAGTGAAGTTAAATTTACCCGTGAAAATGGCATTACTTATCATCGCCGCAAGTCGTTGCCTGAACATGCTAATGCAATGACGTTATACGCATTAAGTAATGGTGAACGAATTTATCAACGCACCTACTTCTCCGTGGGCGGCGGCTTTATTCTTGATGAAGATGAGATTGCCAATCAAGATGCTTCACCAGCGACCCAATTTAACCAAGTGCCTTATAACTTTGAGACTGCGACAGAGTTAATGGAACTGTGTTGTGAAAATGGTCTAAGTATTTCTTCACTCATGATGGCCAATGAACTGAGCATTGCTGATGAGCAAGCTGTTAAACAAGGTTTGTGGCAAATTTGGCAAACGATGAAGAATTGTGTTGAGCGCGGCTATCAAAAAGAAGGCATGCTGCCAGGTGGTTTAAAACTACGTCGCCGTGCACCTGCGTTATATCGCCGCTTGAAAGCTGAAGGTCGCAACAGTGTTGACCCGTTAACGGCTATGGATTGGGTGGATTTATTTGCCTTATCTGTCAATGAGCAAAATGCTGCTGGCGATCGCGTTGTCACTGCGCCAACCAATGGTGCCGCGGGGATTATTCCTGCGGTATTATGTTACTACGACCGATTTGTTCAAGAAGTCGATATGGATGTGTGTGTACGCTACTTATTGACTGCTGCGGCCGTGGGAATTTTGTATAAGAAAAATGCGTCTATTTCAGGTGCTGAAGTGGGTTGTCAAGGTGAAGTGGGTGTAGCCTGCTCTATGGCTGCTGCCGCATTAACTGAAATAATGGGTGGCACAGTTGAACATGTTGAAAATGCCGCTGAAATAGGCATGGAGCATAATTTAGGGTTAACTTGCGATCCTGTTGGTGGCTTAGTGCAAGTTCCTTGTATTGAACGCAATGCTATGGGCGCGGTAAAAGCCATTAATGCTTCGAGAATGGCGTTAAGAGGCGATGGCAACCATAAAGTATCTTTAGACAAAGTCATTAAAACCATGATGGACACTGGTAAAGATATGCGTAGCAAGTACAAAGAAACGGCTAAAGGTGGCTTAGCTGTCAACATTGTTGAGTGTTAATTTACGTTTCTGCGATCCTCATTTCTGAGATTTAGCTCTCCTTCACAAATGATAAATGGCGCCTCAAATAGGCGCCATTTATATTAAATACATAAACTCCTGACCAGCAAACAATAAATCAAAATGCTAAGCGACTCCCAAAACTATTTGTCATCACTTTGATTCACCGCCCTACAGCTGTATAGTAAAGTGAAAGTCTACACTACAAGAAAACACCATGACCACTGAAGAAAAACTACTTGATGCTGCACAAACGCTGATTAAAAACCAAGGGTTAATTAACTTTTCGATGGCTGATATACCAAGAGCGTGTGGTTTATCCCGTGCATCTTGTTATCAACACTTTCGTGATAAAAATGAAGTGTTAGCCGCATTATGTACCAATGAATTATTGGCAAACATTAAAGCCGTGAAAAGCGAACAGTATCACCAAGTCTCAGGCGTATTTTCGATGGTGCTAAGGCCGCTTATTTATAATCATTTAAAAGATCGCGACCAACTCGCCATAGATCATGCATTTGAAGAATTTCTATCTTGTCTAGACGCACTGCCTGATGACCCGAACTTCTCATTCATGAAGCAAGGTTTTAACACGCTCAAAAATGAACGTAACCAAGGTAAAATGAACATCGTTTAATCTGGCATAATTTGATACCCAAAAAACACCAGCCAATCGTTGGTGTTTTTTGTTGAATAAAAAAAGCAATTTTTAAAGTAAACACAAGGCTAGATAAGTTTTTCTCTTTATCCCTATGACTTGTCAGGCGGCTCCTCATCACTTGAACTTGATCACACTTTTCATTGGAATTATCATTAACGAAATATGTGAACTATTATTCACTGAGTTTACATTAGGTAACATTATTTGGCGGTTTTCAACTTGTCTTTAACCCGTTTATTACGCCATGATGTTGCATGCTAAAAATCAATAATAATAAAGGAATAATATGAAACCTTGGTTTCCAATTTGTGCCATCGCGCTTCTCAGTGCATGTGGCAGCGAGCAGGCTCCAACTTCGGACAAGTCAGTAGCAAATGAAGTCACTGCTGCGAATACAAGTGCTAAGGTTGCATTTAATGAAACACGCTTTAGACAGGACATCAAAGTCCTAGCATCAGATGAATTTGAAGGCCGTGCTCCAACCACTAAGGGCGAACAGCTAACAATTGAATACCTCACTAATGCCTTCACAGAAATGGGACTTCAAGGGGCGAACGATGGCAGCTATGTACAAGCCGTTCCCATGATTTCTTACACTGCTAGTGATGAACAACAAATCCGTCTAGGCGACAGCACACTACAACACCGCAAGGATGTAGTACTCGGTAGTCGCACAGCCCAAGAAGCAATTAGCATAAAAGATGCCCCACTTGTCTTCGTCGGTTACGGTATCAATGCTCCAGAATACCAATGGAATGACTACCAAGATATTGACATGACAGGCAAAATTGCAGTTGTCTTAGTCAATGATCCAGGTTTTGCACACCCAGAAGGCAGTAAGTTCAATGGCCGTGCCATGACTTACTACGGCCGTTGGAGCTACAAATATGAAGAAGCAAGCCGCCAAGGTGCACTTGGAGCAATTATTATTCATGACACCAAACCAGCTTCATATCCTTGGTCTGTTGTAGAAAATAGCTGGACAGGAGCTCAACAGGATTTGGTACTTGAAAACCAGCCCAATAATCGGGTGCAAGTCGAAGGCTGGGTAACCTTAGAAAAAGCGAAAGCCCTGTTTGAGCAAGCCGGACTTTCACTTGAGAACGTTTCTGACCGCGCTGCCAGCGGCCCACTCAACATTCCTCTTAACCAAACCGCCTCTATCTCATTTACCAACAAAATTGAGTATGCCAATAGCTATAACGTAGTTGCGACACTACCTGGTACTCAAGCCGCTGACGAACATATTTTATTTACTGCACATTGGGACCACATTGGCAAAGATGAAACTAAAACAGGCGATCAAATCTATAATGGCGCATTGGATAATGCATCAGGTACTGCAGGTATTCTAGAAATTGCCCGCATGTATGCCCAATATGCAAAATCTGACCAAGGCGTCAGTCGCTCTGTCACATTTATCGCGACTACTGGAGAGGAACAAGGTTTGTTAGGCTCACGCTTTTATGCCGAACATCCATTATTTCCGCTTGATAAGACCGTGGCAGTATTTAACGTAGACAGCACCAATATCTATGGCAGAACCTTAGACTACACGATTGTTGGTAAAGGCCAGTCAGAGCTAGAAAACTACCTATTAACGGCCTTAGAACCAAGTCAACGTAAAGCAAGAAGAGAGTCTCGCCCTGAATCAGGCGGATTTTTCCGCTCTGATCACTTTAGCTTTGCAAAGAAAGGCGTACCTGCCGTATTTGCAGGCGGTGGCAGTGAGCCTATTGATGATGCGGTCGCCCAATACAAAGCGAAGATGCGTGAAATCATGAAAGGTTGCTACCACAATGTATGCGACGAATACCGTGAAGATTGGGACTTGTCAGGTGCCATAGAAGACTTACAAGTTTACTTTAATGCTTCTCGCGCATTAGCTAACAGTAAAGATTGGCCTGGATATTACTCAGGCAGTGAGTTCCACACGCTAAGACCGGCTTCTACTGAGTACAAGACAGAAGATAAGTAATATCTTTCAACTTTCGTGAACACTTAGAATCCACCCTCGGGTGGATTTTTTATGTGAGAAAAGTGACTATCAACCAAGTGCAATCAGATTAGTCGTTGCTGCAAGTAAACAAGCCACCTTCTGAAGAAGGTGGCTTTGAGTCTGCAAAGAAATAACGCTACCCGAGGGTAGCGTTATTATCAAACAAGGTTAACAACCCTGATTACGTTATTTAGCCTTTGCTTTCGCTTTAGTGGCTTTTTTCTTTGGTTGCTCAGCTATCCATTTGCTACCGACAAACTTAGCGGACCATCCCGTGGCTTTACCATCTTTTTCACTGGCAACGTATTGTTCTTTGGTTTTGCGACTGAATTTGACTAAGGCTTTGTTACCATCATCATCTTCAATTGGCGCGTCGGCTAAGAACTGATACTTAGGCCACAGTAAATCTCGATATTTAACCAACTCTTCCACTAATGGGGCGCGTGTTTCACGAGACTTAGGGAATGTGCTAGCCGCTAAGAAAATACCTGCCGCGCCGTCTCGAAGTACAAAGTGTGCATCTGACTTAGTACATTTTAGTTCTGGCAAGAAAATAGGATCTTCTTTTGGTGGCGCAGCTTCTCCGCTCTTCAACAACTTACGAGTATTTTTACAGGTTTCACTGGTACAACCGAAGTACTTACCAAATCGACCGTTTTTCAGTTCCATATCATTGCCGCATTTATCACACTCAATGATTGGCCCTTCATAACCTTTAATTTTAAATTGGCCTGATTCAACTTCGTAGCCTTCACATGTTGGGTTATTACCACATACATGTAGTTTCCGCCCTTCATCAATCAAGTAGCTATCCATGGCGGTACCACAGATTTGACAACGGTGTTTGGCACGCAGTGCATCAGTTTCGGCATCTTCATTATCGCTTACGGCTTCTTCACCTGGAGTCAGGTTCATAGTCGTCTTACAACGTTCTTTTGGCGGCAATGAATAACCAGAGCAACCTAAGAAGACACCTGTTGAGCCAGTACGAATACCCATAGGTCGTTCACATGTTGGACACTTAATGTCTGTGAGCACCATCTCGTTCGGGCGCATACCGCCTTCAGTTGGGTCTAATTCAGCAAGCAATAATTGTTTAGTGAAATCACCGTAGAAGCCATCGAGTACCTTTTTCCAGTCAAGTTTACCTTGGGCAACATCATCCAAGGTTTGCTCCATACTGGCGGTAAAGTCATAGCTCATCAGCTCTTTGAAGCTTTCCGTTAGACGCTCACTAACAATTTCACCCATTTTTTCAGCAAAAAAGCGGCGGTTATCAACCTTTACGTAACCGCGATCTTGAATGGTTGAAATAATAGTCGCATAAGTTGATGGACGACCAATACCGCGTTTTTCAAGTTCTTTAACCAAAGATGCTTCACTGTAACGTGCAGGCGGCTTAGTGAAATGCTGCTTAGGTAATAAATCTCTCAAAGATAAACTATCACCCACTTCAACAACAGGTAATGTCTTATCTTCTTCGTTCTTCTTGCTCATTGGTGGCTGAACTCGAGTCCAACCATCAAAACGTAATGTACGACCACTCGCTTTAAGCTCATATTCTCCGGCTGTAACCGTTAAGCGGGTAGCATCATATTTTGCAGGTGTCATCTGACATGACACAAATTGACGCCAGATAAGCTCATATAAACGCTGTGCATCACGCTCCATATCAGACAAAGACGCTGACTGGACTTTTACATTCGATGGACGAATGGCTTCATGAGCCTCTTGCGCACCTTCTTTGCTACCGTAGCGAATAGGATTGTCTGGCAGGTATTTATTGCCAAACTCATTGCCGATTAACTCACGTACATTATCTAATGCTTCTTGGCTTAAGTTGGTCGAGTCTGTACGCATATAGGTAATGTGACCAGCTTCATAAAGCCTTTGGGCCATCATCATGGTCTTCTTTACACCGAAGCCTAGACGTGTACTCGCCGCTTGTTGCAATGTGGAGGTGATATAAGGTGCAGATGGGCGACTGGATGTCGCTTTATCATCACGTGCAGTAACCTTAAATGAAGCCCCTTTTAAGGCATCAACAGCCACTTGAGCTTGCGCTTCGTTTATTGGATTAAATGCAGCAGCTTGATACTTGCTGACCTGCATTTTTAAGATATCAGCCTTGCTAGTATTGAGTTGAGCATGGATATCCCAAAACTCTTCCGGTACAAATGCTTTAATCTCACCTTCACGCTCAACCACAAGACGCACGGCGACAGATTGAACACGGCCAGCAGATAAACCACGCGCGACTTTTTTCCACAGCAATGGTGAGACCATAAAACCAACCACGCGGTCTAGGAAGCGTCTAGCCTGCTGTGCATTAACCATATTGGTATCTAATGCTGACGGTTGGCTAAATGCATCTTGAATAGCGGATTTTGTGATTTCGTTAAATACAACACGTTGATACCGTGAAGCATCACCACCGATGATCTCTTGTAAGTGCCATGCGATAGCTTCTCCTTCACGGTCCAAATCCGTTGCGAGATAGATTTGGTCTGCAGACTCAGCAAGGGTCTTTAATTCTTTGACCACTTTTTCTTTACCAGGTAATACCTGATATTTTGCTGCCCAGCCTTTTTTAGGGTTAACCCCCATACGTGTAATTAAAGCTTTTTCATCACGAGCCTTTTTATATTTGGCTTTTTCCTCAGGTGACATTTTGCGAACTTCAGCAGCAGTTTTACCACTTTTAGTGCCATCTGAAGACGATGATGTAGGCAAATCACGGATGTGACCTACACTCGATTTAACGATGAACTCTTTTCCAAGATATTTATTAATAGTCTTGGCTTTGGCCGGTGATTCGACAATAACTAGCGATTTACCCATAAATTTTTTAGCGCCAAATAGTCTCAAAAGGATAGAAAATTGGTTACATATATAGAGTGTTGAGACGATAGTTTCAAGTTAATCCCTAATTTATGTGTCCAGCGAGTCACTTTTTAAACAAAATAAAAAAATGTAAAAAATATTATTGCGTTAATAAAAAGTAATATTTCATATTTAGTCTTCTAGCAAGAACTATTATGCATTTTTAGTCACTTTTACAGCTTTGTTCAAAAAAAATACGACTTGTTTAGCGATTTATCATCAGTATACTGGCGTGAATTTCCCCCATATAACTGGGACTAACTCGAGTATTTACTCAACTTATGATTTGATGTTTTCTACCGCCGTTTTGTTGTTAGCGATGCATTCACAGAGAAAACACGGCTTTTAGTAATCCGATTAAAAATAATTATAAGCACTCTGACTTCAAGGAAAAAACATGAAGCACTTCGAAGCAAATTTTGATGGCTTAGTTGGCCCGACCCATAATTATGCGGGCTTATCATTTGGTAATGTAGCCTCATTTAATAACGCTGCAATGACATCAAATCCAAAAGCCGCTGCGAAGCAAGGGCTTCAAAAAGCAAAAGCACTTGCAGATTTAGGTATGGTGCAAGGAGTATTAGCACCTCAAGAGCGACCAGACCTATATACATTGCGTAGAATTGGTTTTACTGGGTCAGACACTGAAGTTCTTCATAAAGCTTCTCAGCAAGCGCCTCAGCTACTCAATGCATGTTGCAGTGCTTCTAGCATGTGGACTGCAAATGCAGCAACGGTATCTCCGTCAGCAGACACCCGTGATGGCAGAGTTCATTTCACACCCGCGAATTTAGTCGACAAATTACATCGTAGTATTGAACCTGTTACCACTGGCAATATTTTAAAAGCGACATTTAACAATGAACGTCACTTTCACCATCATCAACATTTACCAGAACATGCTTCATTTGGTGATGAGGGCGCAGCGAACCATACTCGCTTGTGTAATGACTATGGACACTCTGGTATCGAGTTGTTTGTTTATGGACAATCGGCTACTAACCCACAAATGCCTAAACCGACTAAGTTTCCAGCTAGACAAACCCTAGAGGCTTCACAAGCGGTTGCGAGACTGCATCAACTTGATGATGAAAGCTGTGTTTTCATGCAGCAAAATCCAGACGTTATTGACCAAGGTGTATTTCACAATGATGTCATTTCAGTAGGCAATCAAAATGTATTGTTCTATCACGAGCAAGCATTTTTAGACACTGAAGCCAAATTTGCTGAAATACGCCAGAAAATGAACAGTGAAGTACACTTTATTAAAGTGGCGACCTCACAAGTATCCATTGATGATGCTGTCAGAAGCTATTTATTCAACACACAAGTGATTACTCTGCCTAATGGTGAAATGGCTATTATCGCGCCAACCGATTGCCAAGAGAACCCAGCGGTGCATCAGTATCTAACAGAATTAGTCACTTTGGGCACGCCTATTAAGCAAGTAAAATACTTTGATGTAAAACAAAGTATGCAAAATGGTGGCGGCCCTGCTTGTTTACGTTTACGTGTAGCGATGAATGAGCAAGAGGTGGCAGCAGTTAACCAGCACACATTAATGAATGAACAGCTGTTTACTCGATTAAATACATGGGTAGACAAACATTATCGCGACCAATTATCAGCCGCGGACTTAGCTGATCCGCAATTGATTATTGAATCACGCACAGCGCTAGATGAACTGACTCAAATATTAAAACTTGGCAGTGTTTATCAATTTCAAAAATAATATCTTTTGAATTTAAACAATGAGAAGCCACACCAATGAGTGTGGCTTTTTATTACCTAATAGAAACTCTTCAATCAACATAGATTATTAGCTGATTAGACTGCTTAAAATTCAAACAATAATTTGCAACTATGTGATGTGCTATGTTTTCAATCAAGAGATACAAGCTTAGTTTTTTATCTTAAACAATGCCTTTATAGTCATTAATAAAGCACAACACCTTTCCAAAGCAACTATGTCCCCAGCTAAACATCCAACTCTCGTGGTCAACACCCTAAAAAGTTATTGAGAGGATTAAATCACCAATTAAAAATAGTTATTCTTTGTCGTTGTCACTCTTTAAAAACATTGTTATCAAATCAACTCTGGTTGAAAGTATTTCAAGTTAATTTAACAGCCTGCAATCGAGTAAGAAACTAGCGTAAATCATTCATTTTCTTTAACCATTAAAAAAGGTGCCGAAGCACCTTTTTTACTAGGATGACTAAATTATCGCATTGCGTCGATTGAAAACGACTACCTTGGAGTATTTAGACACATTAAAGAATAGTAATACCAATCGATACAACTTGAGTTTTGACACCATTTGGCGTTTCAACTTCGACCAATAACACACCAGAGTTTGGCTCATCTTCACCTTTAACCGTAACGCCAAAGTCACGGCCACCATTATAGTTAGTGCTAGGCCATACAATTTCACTTGAGCTCACAACCGACCCCGCACTCGTTGTAAATCTAACGATAGAACCTGCTGGCATTTGCTGATTATGTAAATCAGAAATAGTGAAATAAGCTGAAGCTGCACCTTTGCCTATAATTTGGATACTTTGGTGATTACCAACACCGCGTGCATCATCTATTACGATATCTGCGATATCAGTCGCAAAAGCAGTACTACCTGACATCACCATCACTAAACTGCGACGCACGAAGATAGACTTAGAATCATTCACACCATCTGCACAGCCTGCGTGCACAGGATCTGAACAAAGCACACCATTATATAGTCCATCTTTCTGATCAAAGACGCCGTTAGCGTTAAAGTCAATCAACTCTTCAAGTTCACCGCCGGCTTGCCCAGTTGGCTGATTCGCAGGTTGTGGATTAAACACGGTGTCTTCGTTGTAATCATTAAATGCATCATCAAGATCAAAAGCTTGACCGGTGACGTCTGTGCCATTAATGAACTCATTCATTTCGCTGGCATCAAATCGACCATTACCATTGAGATCTGGGAATGTTTCTTCACCAATCGCAGTGGCTGTGATTGTTGCACGGCCACCGTATTTCTGACCGTAAAAGTTACCGTAGACATCAAGAGCTGCATCATAAGTCAAACCGGACTCAGGATTGTTAACTTGAGCACCATTACCCGCCAATAAAGTATTACCTTCTGGACGTGGTAACTGTGAAGTCCAAGTAACCGAACAAACACCTTTAATCGTTTGACACGCATCTTCTATCGAACCACCTTCAGTGGTGAAAGACACCGTTGTACCATCTGGTACTGGGTTATTGAATGCATCAGCCATGCGCGCGGTTACTACCACTTCCGTACCATCAACATCCCAACCTTCAGCATTTAATACTTCAGCAGACAGAGAGAAACTGTCTTGATCTGGGATACCAGTAGAGACGATTAACTGTTTAGACTGACTTGAAATGGCTGGAACCGCACCATTTTCAACGGTTGCAGTGACACGTAAAGAAGTCGCAACCGTACCTGATGTCACGACAGTTTGTACAATACCTTCACCATTAGTGGTCGCTAACGCTGGCGTTAGGCCCACACCGCCAATGTTAGTATTTAGCTCAAATGAGACATCTTGGTTAATGACATTGTTACCATTTTGATCCAACACCCGGAATTTAACCGTTGAAGACTCATCGCCACCCGTGCCTAATATACTGATATTTTCAGGTACAGCAGATACGAATACGATACTGCCTACATCAGCTCGAAGCACATTAATGGTGCCAGTTGCCGACAAACTAATGCCACCAGCATTTGCAGTAACGTTAATTTGATCTTCACCCACACAACCTTGTGCTAAATATGTTGTTGTCGCAATACCGTTACTTGAAGACACTGGGCTACTAATTTCGGCAGAGCCTGCAGTCGCACAAGTAGAAGAAAAGTTCACATCAACGGGTTGTGTGAATGGCGAGCCATTTTCATCTTGGATTTGCACTGTGATAGTCGCTGTTCCGCCAGCGGATAAATCCGTTGTACTGATTTCAGCAGCACCTTCAACAAACGGGTCACCGCTGCCCATCACAACATCTGTCGCACCGACGACAACTATCGTTTGACCAACTTCGTTTGTGGGTAACGTTGCTGTGACTTCACCTGCCCCCAAAGAACTGCCAGCATAGATATCCACCGTGGCTTTACCTTCACCATCTGTCACAGCCGTTTTAATTGGTAAATCACCAATTGTGCTATCAAAAGAAACAATCGTTGGCTTAGTAATACCGGTAACAGTTGCTGTTAATTTACCTGGTGATAATGTCGTAATCGACTGGATAGGCGTACCAGCGGCATCAGTTAGCACTAATGAAACTTGAGCTCCTCCCCCCGCTTCACCACCATCACCCACCATGGTGACATTAATAGTACTCGTCTCACCTGTTGACGTGGTTGCAGTAACTGACGCACCAGTATTTATTTCAGCGGTATTAAGTACCACTGTCGCGACACCAAAATCATCAGTTGCAACTTCACCTGTGCCAGGCGTAAAAGTACCGTACAGTGCGTTGTTAAGTGCAAACGTCACCAAGGTATCCACAGGCGCTCCGTCAGAGTCAACCACTGTGGCAGTTATCGTGGCAGGTTCTGCTACTGAAATTTGTGAGTTTGAAACCTCCAAAGCAATAGAAATAGTGACCGGATCTGGGTCCGTTCCACCGCCACCGTCATCATCACTCGAAATACTTCCACCACCACCACACGCGACGAGCATAAATGTACATAAAAGCGTCAAAAAAAACTTATATGCTGACTGCATTGCCAGACTCCCTGTTACATGTAAACAAACTTATTATTTAATATAGTTACTTATTGATAAACAATAAACAATTTTATCACAACCATTGTATAACTATACCGCCTTTTATTGAACAATTCCCGCCAAACTTTAACTTCCATACCATTTCACAACTTCGGTTTTCCTGCTAACCTTTAGTCCTTAAAAAGTGATATATAAAATTACAAAACTAATAATTGATGGAAGAAATGACTGTGAGTGAATCAAAAAAGCTCGGTTTAACGAGCAAAATCTTAATCGGTATGGGAGGAGGTATTTTACTAGGCCTTCTTCTTCGCAACCTATTCCCTGAAAATGCCTTCATCAACGACTATCTAACCGAAGGGCTTTTTGAAGTCATCGGCACAATCTTCATTTCAAGTTTACAAATGTTGGTTGTACCTCTGGTATTTATCTCGTTGGTGTGCGGAACATGTTCACTGAGTGACCCTTCAAAATTAGGCCGTTTAGGCGGTAAAACCATTGCGTTTTACTTGTTCACGACAGCGATTGCGCTGACAGTTGCTATTTCGTTTGCCATTTTGGTTCAACCTGGCAATGCAAGCCTAGCAACAAGTGCAATGGAATTTAATGCTAAAGAAGCGCCTAGCTTAGCAGATGTGATTATCAACATAGTACCGACCAACCCTATTCAGGCTATGACTGAAGGCAATATGCTGCAAATCATCTTATTTGCGGTAATTTTTGGCTTTGCCATTTCACATATTGGAGAGCGTGGTAAGCGTGTTGCAGCACTTTTCAATGACTTGAATGAAGTCATCATGCGTGTTGTAACCTTAATCATGCAGCTCGCACCATATGGTGTTTTCGCCCTAATGGCTAAACTAAGTTTAACCCTAGGCATGGAAACATTCGGTAGCGTAATAAAGTACTTCTTCCTTGTTTTAGCAGTGTTAATTATTCATGCACTAATTGTTTACCCTAGCCTATTAAAAATATTCTCGGGCTTAAGCCCTATTATGTTCTTACGCAAAATTCGCGATGTTCAATTATTTGCCTTTAGTACAGCAAGTTCGAATGCAACACTGCCTGTAACAATGGAAACAGCCGAACACCGAATGGGCGTAGATAACAAAGTTGCCTCATTTACACTGCCTTTAGGCGCGACCATCAATATGGATGGCACAGCTATTATGCAAGGTGTTGCAACCGTATTTATTGCTCAAGTCTTTGGTATCGACTTAACCTTCACTGACTACCTCATGGTTGTTGTCACGGCTACATTAGCGTCAGTGGGTACTGCAGGTGTTCCAGGGGTAGGTCTTATCATGCTTGCCATGGTATTAAACCAAGTTGGCTTGCCTGTTGAAGGTATTGCATTGATTATTGGTGTTGATCGTTTATTAGATATGGTTCGTACGGCTGTTAACGTGACAGGTGATACTGTTGCGACTGTGGTTATCGCCAAATCTGAAGGTGAATTCAATAACGAAACCTTCGCAGATGCAGACGCGGGGAAAGTGGCTGAGAGCTTTGAAGATCAAGTCAAGCACCCAAATGTGCCAAACGCTTAATCAGTAATTGACGCTAAAAAGGTGCCTTAATGGCACCTTTTTTATTTCCCAAGTTGCTATTTTCTATGTCATCATCAACACAATTAACTCACTTCTTCACTAATTTTAATGGACTATACCTTACTGGCTAGTTTAGCCGTGATCCACACGATCGCATTGATGAGCCCCGGCCCTGACTTTGCCATTATTGTCAAAATGGCTACCCAACAGACCCGTACTTGTGCGCTGTATTGTGCCGCAGGCATTGCCTTGGCTATTTTGCTGCACACTCTTTTATCTTTGCTTGGCATCAGTTTGATGATCCAGCAATCGCCCATTGCCTATTCCATAGTGCAATTTGTTGGGATAAGTTATCTTGGCTGGATGGGAATAGGTGCATTTCGAGGTGGGGTTCAACAATACCGAAGCAACCATCAAGGTTCAGGGGCACACTCAAATGATTTGTCAGCCCAATTAGTAGCAGGAAACGCCACTCACCAGGCTACATCATCAACGGTTAGCCCTATACAAGGCTTTAAAATAGGTTTACTCACTAACTTACTCAACCCAAAAGCATTGGTGTTTTTCATCACCCTGTTTACTGTACTAGTCACCCCCTCAGTGGATAACGCGACAAAAATAGCTTCTGCCATTATGTTATTTGGTTTATCACTTCTATGGTTTGGCTTTCTTTCCATCGTATTATCACAATCACATATCCAACGAAAACTCATGAACTCAAGTTGTTATATCGATATATTAGTGGGTGTGATTTTTGTGGGTGTTGCCATAACTATTTTAATTAATCTTATACTGGATGTTTTTAATTAGTCAGTATTGGTTAAGCTAACATAGGCTATATTATCTGCACCTATATGAGTTAACTTGGCATATAAACTACAGAGGATTTTGCATGCGAGTCTTAGTTATAGAAGATGACCCCATTTTATCTCATCATCTCGCCACACAATTATCAGAGCTTGGTAATCAAGTACAAGTTGCGGACACCGCTAAAGAAGGCTTTTATCAAGCCACTAATTACCCAATCGATATTGCAATTGTTGATTTAGGCTTACCCGATCAAGATGGCATCAGCTTAATCAAATCAATAAGAGAGTTTGGCAGTAAATTCCCTATCTTAATTTTAACGGCAAGAGTGAACTGGCAAGACAAGGTTGAAGGTCTAAATGCCGGTGCTGATGATTACTTAGTAAAACCTTTTCAAAAAGAAGAACTGGTAGCTAGACTAGATGCCTTAGTGCGACGTAGTGCAGGCTTTGTAAAACCCATCATTCGTAGTGGCCAATTAGAGTTAGATCTCGCTGCAAAACAAGTATCTTTGGCTGGTGAGGCAATTACCGTCACCGCATTTGAATATTTAATACTGGAATATTTAATGCGTCATTACCAAGAAGTCGTGGCTAAACAAAGATTGTTAGATGTAGTTTATGCTGATAAAGAAGGTGATCCGAATACAATTGAAGTCATGGTAAGCCGATTACGTAAAAAGCTCACTCAAGCTGGTTTTGCAGACTCTATTTTAACCATTCGCGGGCAAGGTTATAAATTTAACCAGATTTGCGAGTAAGCAAAAATGCAGAAACGTCTTCTCACCCGTGTGCTGGTTACATCCTATATTATCATCACTCTAGTGGTGTGTGGTTTAGCTTGGATGATCACCGTACTTTATGGTCAACAACTCTATAATGAAACAACCACTAAGCTCATCGCTGAACTGCCCGTCATTGCAGCAGAATTTAGAGAGCATTACCTAGTCCCTATTACCCAAGCCAGTGATAATGACAATATTGATGCGACATATCTAATGGCAACATGCACAGATCAATATCACAGCCTTTGGCATTCAACTGCAGCAAAAGAGCAAGCCATAGACAACATTTGCGAAAACTACCAACAGATAAAGGGCAATTATGGACCAGCTTATTTAGAGTACGGCCCTCAAAATACCTACTTTAGTTATGTGTTGAGTGTGGTGATTGATGAGAAAGATTATCATCTCATCATATTAAAAGATGCCGCTCAGCTCATTCAACAGCTAAATGAATTTGACCGCATTATGCTACTTCGCCTCGCTGCAGTATTAGCTATTGCGTATGTACTTCTAACCAGCGCCGCATATTGGGGACTAATGCCGTTGAGGCACTTGAAATCGGAACTTGATAACCTCAAAAATGGTCAACAGCAAACGCTGAGTAAAAACTATCCAATTGAGTTGCAAGAGATAACGGGTTCTCTAAATGAGTTATTACAACAAAATCAGCAAAGACAAACGCGCTATCAAAATGCGATGAATGACCTAGCACATAGTCTCAAAACACGTCTTGCAGCCAGTATTGCAATTATTGATGACAAAAGCTTAAGCCAAGAACAAACAAAACAACGTACATTGCAGCAAATAAATGATATGGATCAACTGGTTAAATATCAACTTAAGCGAGCGATGATTGGTAAACAAGGGTTAATGATGCAAACAACCCCCATTGCTGCCACAGTGGCTGACATAGCCCAAATGATGGATAAAATTTATCAAGCCAAACAAGTTCAATTCTCTACCAATATTGAGTCTAATCTAAGCTTTCCACTAAGCAAAGGTGATGTGATGGAATTGGTAGGTAATCTACTGGAAAATGCCTACCGCCTATGTATCAGTGAGGTCAAACTTAGTGCAAGTAAGCAACAAGGATATTATCAACTAATTGTAGAAGATGATGGTCCAGGAGTTGAAGATGCCATTAAGGAGAAAATTATACAGCGCGGCGTGAGAGCTGACACTCAAACCCCCGGACAAGGTATTGGCTTAGCTGTCTGCCAAGAATTAGTCGACAGTTATCATGGTCAATTACTCATTGAAACAAGTGACTTACTTGGCGCTAAATTCATTATTAAGTTGCCATTAGCATTCAATTAACTACTCTCTTTAAATCAGCTACTCGCTACCATTTATCCAGTAACATTTAATTATCCACTAACGCTCTACAAGCCTAAAATATTAACTATGCTGGGCATACAACTGCTCAGCACGGTTAAACATAATCCAAGACGTGGCAATGTACTTGTCATGACTTTTGGGTATATTTCCTCGGTGACTATGAGTGAAACCCGCTGGCGCAATGACCATGGTGCCCTTTTTCGGCTGTACTTTGCGCTGCTGATAATAAAATTCTGTCTCGCCCCCTTCGCTCACATCATTTAAATAAAACATAAATAATACGACACGATGTAAGGCTTCATTATGAGGTGCTTGGGGAAACTGCTCTGAATGCCAATGAGGATAACCACCAATCCCTTGCTGATAATGTTGAATATTAATCGCACCACTTCTAAATAAGTATTTCACAATACCTTCAATACGCGGTAAACCAAGGCGTTCAAAATTATCTGGGGTAAGCGTACAGGCTTTTCCTTGTTCATCTTTTACATTCACAGCAACCGCCCCCATTAACGCTAACGGGTACTTTTTAAAATACTCCACTACATGCTTAAAAGTGATACTTAACAGCTGTTGTTTCAAAGAAGCGAGCTCTGGGTGGGCATCCAGCATTAAGTCTTTGCTGATTTTTTTATCTAAATCGACACCATGACCTGTTTTTCCTTGATAAACATCGGGATGTTGATTAAAACTGGTAATCAATTGTTCGCACAGCTCATTATTTATTGCATTGGGATATACTTCAATAAAATCCATATCGTGACAAATTACCTCATATAAAAGTGGTATGATGCTGCCATGAATGTTGAGTTTATGTAAAGTAAATCCTTAAATGGACCTTGTGAAGACTACATGAAGAAAAACCAGTTAGTTAACGTAGAGAAGCTTAGAGTAGGTATGTTCATCCATCTTCCTTTAGCATGGAAGGACCACCCGTTTTTATTTAACAGCTTCAAATTAAAAGACCAAGCACAGATTGAACTTCTTAAACAACTCAATTTAAAACAAGTTGAGATAGACGTTGATAAAAGTGAAGTATCCAAACAACAAGAGCAGCAAGAATCTAAAATAGATAAAAGCGATATCACTTCATTAAAAGAAGAAATGGATGAGCAAAAAAACGCGCAAATTGAAGAACGGAAAAAGCTACTGCGAAATTTAAAACGCACAGAAAAGCAGTTTGACCGCTCTTTGTCTATGATGCGCTCATTGGTGACGAAAATTGGTTCAAGGCCACTGAATGCTGTCAATGAAGCAAAAGAGCTCATTAACAACCTAACTGACATGTTGTTAGAAACCAATGATTTAGCACTGCATCTAATGAGAGATGCCAAGCCAGATGATGTGATATACCATCACTCATTAAACGTGTCGATGTTATGTATGCTTATGGCGAAAGAGTTGGGCTGGGAGCGCAAGAAAATTGAATTAATCGGTATGGGGGCACTGTTTCACGATGTTGGTAAATTGAAAATTCCAACCAACATATTGCAAAAAAGAGAAGCCCATACCGACGTTGAACTCAACTTACTCAAACAGCATCCATTAATGAGTTTGAACTTTTTAAAATTGGCCGACACTTTTCCTGAAGAAGCAAAACCACTAATTGCCAATCACCATGAGTTTTTAGATGGCTCTGGTTTTCCTAAAGGCCTCAAAGGCGATCAAATAGATGAAATGGCTCAATTAATTAGTGTTGTCAATGAGTACGATAATTTATGTAACGGCAACGTGCGTAAAAAAGGCAAACCACCAAGCGTCGCATTAGGTCTACTTTATAAGAATTTTCAAAAGAAGTTGAATAAAGAGTTTCTGAGTAAGTTCATCAAAAAACTAGGCGTATATCCACCTGGCAGCGTGGTTGAACTGTCTAATGGCCAATTCGCACTGGTTATGTCAGTCAATTTACAAAAAATATTACTGCCAAATGTCATTGTCTATGATCCTAAAGTTCCCAAAGATCAAGCGCCTATCATTGATTTGGAAAAAGAAAGCATCAGTATTGTGCGCAGCTTACCTCCCGCAGCTCTACCCGAGAAAGTATTCAATTACTTAAGTCCACGTGAGGTTGTGAGTTTTTCTTTTGGTAAAAATTAAAACAGCCATTGCTCGCAATGACTGTTTTATGGTTTTACATATGTCAAAGAGTGGTTACAGCCAACCTTTACGCTTAAAGAAGAAATAGGTACCTGCGGCACTAGCAAACATCATGGCAATCGCCATTGGGTAACCAAATCGCCAATCTAGTTCTGGCATATTAACAAAGTTCATACCGTAGCTGCTGGCAATCACTGTCGGTGGCAGGAATACCACAGCTGCAACTGAGAAGATTTTAATAATCTTACTTTGTTGCAAGCCAGTAAAGCCCATGGCTGCATCCATTAGAAAGTTCAGCTTATCAAAAATGAATTGGCTATGGGGCATCAACGACTCAATATCCGAGAGCATTTCACGTAGGTCTTTAATATTTTCATCTGAGAGATGATCACGATAATAACGCTGCATATAACGTAAAGAGCGTTGGGTATCGAGCAAACTTAAGCGAATTTTTCCGTTTGAATCTTCTTGTAGAGTGATTAATTTGAACACTTCATCAAGCTGCTCATTTTCAAACACTTGCGCGCTAACATTATCTAAAACAGCGTACACATCTTCGACAAGATCAGATAGGTAATCCACTTTTAACGTCAGTAGCTCAAGCAGTAAGCCTTGCGGTGTGGTAATGTCTAAGCGACCTAAGCGTAAATAATTGCGCAACAGTCTTAGTAATCCAACATCATCTTCTCGAATGGTCAGTAAAAAATCAGAACGTAGGTTAAAAAACACGTTAACCGATCTCACTTCACTGGCTACTCGTTGTGGGAATAGCGAGTTAATGTGTAAACCATCTTTGCTTTGATAAAAACGCGCAGAGGCTTCAATCTCATTGATATCTTCTTCGTCGGGAACTTCTTCAGCGGAAAACCTACTCAGCCAACTTCGTTCTTCCTCACTGGGTTTAAACATATCAAGCCATAATGTTTTTGCTGGTAACGTATCTTCAACGTTCAATTCGTGAACGGTTAATTGACGGTTTTCATAAACATAGGCTGTGATCATGCTTCCTCCTGATCAAGTTACAAGGTGCAACTAAATTGGTTGGGTAAAATTTTGCGGCTAGTGTACTAAAATATGCATAAATAGAAATCAATATTTGAAGAAATGACAATATATAACGAAATTTACAGCTTACAGCTCAAATTGATAACTAAAATTCAAAAAAAAGTGCCTATATAGGCACTTAAATTGAAAACTGATGTTTTATTCACCTTTCAAACGACGGTCTAATTGATCCTTCAAATTAGCAGGAACACCTTTAATCAAAATGGTGTCAGATATAGGGTCGTATATCACTCGCTCACCTAGATGACCACCATCAAAGCTTAATGTCACACCACCGCCAGTACCTGAAAACTTCTTCAATGTGCGTAAACTCGCTTTATCTGCAGGAAACTCTTCATCAAGCTCATAATTACCACCACAAGCGAAGTCATAAAACGATTCCATGCCTTGCTCTGCTAACTCGTCAGCAAGATCTTTGACTTCAATATCACTGCCAGTATCTGCGCGTTCAGTACAATAATCGAATACACGGTCTCGGCACTGTTGACGCTCATCTTTAGTTAACTCACTCGCGCCAACAAAATCTTCTACGGCATGCATTAGCGACTTATTTTGAGCCTTGGTATTAACGCCTTCTACACACCCCATAAAATCGAGGAAAAAATCAGCGACTTTGCGTCCTGCACGGCCACGGATAAACGAAATATACTTCTTAGACGCTTTATCAGCTTGCCACTCAGTTAAATCAATTCGCGCAGCCAATTGAATATTGGTTAAATCTAAGTGATTATTTTCACTCAACTCCATGTCGTCGAGCACTGTCATGGAGGATTTAGCATTAAGCAGTGCAACAAATAAATAGTCGCTAGCCATCGCGGTATAGTTAGATAACAATAAAAAACCGCCCTGACTAAAGTCATACTTGGCTAGCTCTTCTTGCAATAATTGACTTGCCTGGCTGGTAAACTCAACGAAACCTAAATCACCACTGCGATACTGATTTAACGCATTGGCAAAAGCTTCATTGGCTTCTCCGTCTTCTTCAGGAACGCCAAAATAACCAAAACCTTTACCACCTTTGCTGGTATAGGTTTGGTGTAACTCCTCTAACATGGCATCAACGGCTTGACTGTTTAGTAAAGGCTGTGGGCGAAGGCGGCAGCGAAGTTGCCCCTGACTATCTTGTGAAATTTCATGAATAATGGCGTGTTCAGTTGTGATGCTCATAACGATGTTGTTTCCAAATCAAAAGGGAGACAGTATTGAGAAGGATAATATCAGACAGAGACACTAAATCGTATAGCCTTGAAATAGAAACCACAAAACATGAGGCGACTTGCTTGGAAATCCGTTATCATATATAGCTAATTCATTCTTTTTTGAACTTTTTTGATTATGGCCATTCAATCTAAATACACTAATGAGCAAGTTGAAGCACTGATTACTGAATTATTAGCCGTATTAACCAAGCATCAAGCTCCAACTGACCTAAGTCTAATGGCTTTGGGCAACTGCGTGACTCATTTATTGGAAAATAAAGTTCCTGCTGAATCTCGTAAAGTGGTTGCAGAACAATTTGCTAAAGTATTAGCCCAAACCGTGGCTAAATAAACATTCGCTGACATACCTATATTTAAGAGTTAGGAAAATTTTAAAGCATGGCTGAACGCAAAAAGCAGATGAATAGAGACAAAGTCTCACGTTTAGTTAATTGGGGGCATTGGTTTGCCTTCTTTAATGGCTTTTTGGCCATGCTGGCAGGCACTCGCTACCTTAGCAGTGCCGGATATCCTGACTCTTTATTTTCATGGGGCTATATCGGACTATCAACCATTGGCCATTTTACCTTTTTAGCCTTTTTGGTTTATTTGGTCTTTATTTTCCCAGTCACACTATTACTGCCCTACTCCAAAATTTTACGTGGTTATACCGCAACCATTTATTCCATTGCCTTGTATGCCATTCTTTATGACACGCTTATTTTTGACGATTATGGTATTCACTTAAGTCCATTTGCCTTTGACCTTGCATGGCAAGACTTAAGCTCAATTTTACGTAATACTTCCTACATTTCAGTTCCAATCGGTATTTTATTACTTGAGCTCACTGCCGCTAACTTCATTTGGAAAAGAATTGATAAAATACAGAAGAAGCAAGCTGGCAATAAAGTGGTGTTATTTGTAGGCGCTTGCTTTGTCAGTGGCCACTTAATTCATATTTGGGCTGATGCAACTCAGTACACTGAAATCACACGATTTGATGATGCTTATCCATTATCATATCCAGCGACTGCACGTTCATTTATAGCTAATCGCGGTATTGAAAACTTCAATGATGAGGCAAGACCAAGCTACCTACAACAAAAGAGTCGCCATTTAAACTATCCAATAAGCCCAATGCAATGCAGTAATGATTTCCAATCAAACGTTTTAGTGGTGACTGTGGATAGCTTTAGGGCGGATATGGTCACGCCATTAACCATGCCTTTTTTAAGTGGCTACCAAAGTAATCATTTCAACTTCAACAATCACTATACAGGTGGAAATCAATTCTATACTGGTATGTTTTCACTCTTGTATGGTGTGCAAACTAACTACAGTGACCGCATTGAGTTTAGCTATACACCACCAGTGATCACGGGTGTCATGCAAGACCAAGGATATGAATTACAGATATTTTCGGCCGATGATAGTGTGGACTCACTTAGAAACAGTGCCATATTTGAAGGTTTTGAGGTTAACGTTTTTGAAAACGTTAGCAGCGCATCGACTGATGCAGAAATAGTTAATCATTTCAGCAAGTGGCAATCACAGCAAGATAAGCCTTGGTTTAGCATAGTAAATTTAACAACACCTAGAGATTACGATACGCCTGTTGGCTTCCTAGGAATTGAAACTATCAAGTCGCCAGAGAGCTTTAAGCCCGCTCAAAAGGTATTATTCAACCAATATCGTCAATCTTTGTTTTATCTTGACCAACAATTAGAAAAATTACTCTCTAGTTTACCTGCTGACACCTCGGTGATTATTACGGGTACCCATGGGCAAGTATTTACCAGTAATGAGCGTGATGCACGCCGTGACTTCTCCCCAGGCAATGTCAAAGTACCTTTAATAATGAGATTACCTGAAGCCAAACATAGTAATATAAAATATCGCACCAGCCACTACGGATTGGTACCAACCTTACTAACCCATCTATTTGGCTGCACCAACCCAACCACGGACTATAGTTCTGGTAGAAGCTTATTCCAACCGAGTACAGATACTTGGGTCTACATAGGTAATAGCCGTGTGTTTGCAATTTACCAACGTGAAGAAGTCACCGTGCTAAACCGTCATGGTAAATACGAAATCTATGACCTAGAGTTTACCAAACAACTGGATAAGCGCATGAGTGCACCTGAGCTTATTCAAGTCATGCGTGAAAGCCGCAGGTTATACAACAACTAACGCGACAATCAATACGCTAATTGACCGCATAAAAATAGAGTCCATCATCTTTAAGGTGATGGCCTTTCTAATTAGTACACCGCTCATTCACACATAGTATTGGAAACGACTGACATCGCTATTTTTCTAACGGCTAAATATTATCTAGCCCCTTTGCTCAATAGTTAAGCAATTAAATAATCCAATAACAATGCTAGCTTTACGCAGCACACAGCCTTTGTTATTCTCAGGCAGCTTATTAAGCAGTCCCCTATATTATGCTGCTTATAACGATAAGTGACTCGGTATGTAGCGCAGCCCGGTAGCGCACTGTCATGGGGTGTCAGGGGTCGGAGGTTCGAATCCTCTCATACCGACCAAATTAAAAAAAGCCAGCATCATTGCTGGCTTTTTGCATTTTATTCTATGGATTAATCCCATAACTCAATGAAAGTGCTTATTTCATCTAGCGACTTCCAATCATGTTGATGCAAAAATGTAGCGCGCCGCCCAAAATGAGAAAACGATTCACCTAAATGAGAAAAACAAAAGGCCCATAGCGGGCCTTTTTTAATGCGTTTACCAGTTCCAGATTAGCAGCTCTTTGCGGCCCTTCCCCTTGTGGTTACCTCCTACCGTGTAGTTAATGTCCAGCGTCTTCATCGATAGTCCATCAAAGGCTTCTCGCATCTCTGGCACATCATTAACACTAATCATCATCTTGCCCTTAATCCCCTTGGCCAGCTCTGCCATGCGCTGATACTGAGAGAGGTCGAAGTCAACACCATAGCCAGCTATACTCCAGTAAGGTGGATCAAGATAAAACAAGGTCTCATCCCTATCATATCGAGTGACACAATCGCCCCAGTCCAGTTGCTCTATATAAGTCCTCTCCAGCCTAAGATGGGCCGCGCTTAGGTCTTCCTCAATCCGCAACAAGTTTAAACCTGCTGGTCTGGATGGCGAGCAACCAAAGTTCTGCCCCGAAACCTTTCCACCGAATGCCAGCTTCTGTAGGTAGTAGAAGCGGCTAGCTCGCTGAATGTCGGTTAATGTCTCAGGGTTAGTATCCTTCTGCCAAAGAAACTCTTCCCGACTTATTAACGCCCATTTAAAGTGTCTTAAAAACTCTTCTAAATGATATTTGATCACTCGATATAGATTGACCAGGTCACCATTCACATCATTAACCACCTCTACTCTGGCCTCGCCCTTGGCAAAGAATAACGCAGCTCCTCCGCAAAAGGGTTCCACATAGGTGTGGTGCTCTGGGATGTAGTGGCATAGTGATTTTGGCCACCTAATTAGAGGATGCTATGATCGCTTTCATAGCAATATTAGGTAAAGACAATGGCTAAGAAATCACGTAAAAATTTCAGCCCTGAATTTAGATTAGAAACGGCACAACTAGTGGTCGATCATGGCTATACCCATGAAGAAGCAGCCAAGGCCATGAATGTTGGTTTTTCTACGATTGGTAAATGGGTAAAACAGTTAAAGGATGAGCGTCAGGGCAAAGCGCCTAAAGCAACCCCAATGACACCTGAGCAGCTTAAAATACGCGAGCTTGAGAAGAAAATAGAGCGTATTGAATTAGAAAAGGAAATTCTAAAAAAGGCTACGGCTCTGTTGATGTCGAACTCACTGAACAATTCGAATTAATCGAAAAACTCAACCAGAGCCATAAAGCAAAATATTCGATTAAGGCCTTATGTGATGTATTTGATGTTCACCGCAGTAGTTATAAATACTGGCGGTTACGAGATACGTCATTATCAACTGAAGAAGTGACATTACGAGCCGAAGTTAAATCGGCTCATGAACTAAGCGGTGGTTCAGCAGGCGCTAGAACCATTGCAGACATAGTGACGCAACGAGGCTTTCAGTTGAGTCGATACCGTGCCACAAGGTTTATGAAAGACCTAGAGCTGGTTAGTTGTCAATTACCTCAACACGCTTATAAGAAGGGCTCTAAAGAGCACGTGGCAATACCTAATTTGCTTGATAGGCAGTTCGCTGTGACTGAGCCCAATCAAGTCTGGTGTGGTGATATCACTTATATTTGGACAGGCAATCGCTGGGCCTATTTAGCTGTAGTTATCGATTTGTTTGCCCGCAAACCTATTGGTTGGGCAATGTCATTCTCACCAGACAGTGAGTTAACAGCAAAAGCATTAACAATGTCTTACGAGCTGCGTGGTAAACCGAGTAACGTGATGTTTCATAGTGATCAGGGGAGTCATTATACAAGCCGCAAGTTCAGGCAAAGACTATGGCGTTACCAAATAACACAAAGTATGAGTCGACGTGGTAACTGTTGGGATAATGCCCCTATGGAACGCTTTTTTAGAAGTTTAAAGACGGAATGGATACCAACGGTAGGCTATCGAAGTTTTAACGAAGCAAAGATAGGTATCACAAAATATATTATTGGCTATTACAGCCAGGTTCGGCCCCATCAACATAATGGTGGTTTGACACCAAATGAGTCAGAGAAAAGATACTGGCTCAACTATAAAACCGTGGCCAATTTAACTTGACCACTACATACAAATCACCACAAAGCTTAACAAAACTTGAAAAATACATCAAACACGACATAATTCCGGTTGGCTCTCATGAAGAGAGCTTTAATTGTTGTAATAACATGGAATGGAGTTATCTAAAATGAAAAAAGTTTTATATAGCACACTTTTGCTGTGCGGCCTCTTGTCTTTCTCTTCTCAAAGTCTGGCAATCACTAAAACTGAAGTCTGTAATGGTTGTAGCTACTCTGAAATGGAGCAAAAAGCAACTTTTGCACAAGTTAAATTTGGCACAAGCCATGTGGTTATTGTGGATTTTGTTAATAAATCTTCTCGAAAGTTCACCGTAGTCAACGACGAAGGAGATCGCGGAGAACCTATCAGATATGCATATGAGAGCAATCTAAGTAATGAAGAAAGAGCAAGCGTTGCTTCTCTATTTGAATATAGAGGGCTTTTAGTCGAAACAGTAAAGCAAGCTGAGGAAATCAATAAGAAACTATACCCGAATTATGTTTATGCTGCGCCACAAAAAGTTAGCATCCAATACTCATCGACAGATAAGGCCGATGAAAGCCGTCTTTATGTTGGCGAAATAAAAACTAAAGGCGATCCTTATGATTTTTTAACTTTTAGCGCTATAAGTAATACGGTATTTGAACGCCATATTCAAACAAATTCAGGTATATTGCAGGCTACTGCTAATAATGTGCTAAACACTATTAGCATTCCCCAAATATTGGACTTAGGTGTCTTTATTGATGTGAAGTTTTACTCAGATGATCTTGGCGAGCAACCTAATGGTGTTGTTCAAGTTGGTATAGACGCATTGGAGCGAGGCTTTGTCCCTTTATCGGGTAAAGATGTGAATAAAAATGATATTCCGATGACTGCTAGCCAGGTATTAGGTGGCGGTTTCTCACTAGGTGGGTCAGGTAATATTAAAGAAAAATTCGAGCGATATTCAAGTACGCTAGTAGGCGGTTCGACTGCAGGCGGCTCTGGAGGTTGTAGCCTATATGTTAAGGAGACAATCGTAATCGAAGGTAGATACTACTTTATTTACGCTTGCAAATAATGCCATTCAGGGCCAATGTCTATCTTTGGCCCTCTTCTCTAAAAAATCTTTAAAGCTATCTATCACAGTGTTGTTTAAACCCCGTTTAAATCTCTCTTAAGGGCATTAACCAGACCGATTGCACACGATGACGTAGACAAACCATTTAAAGCACTTAAATCGCTTCTGACGGTTTCGACATAAATCTAGAAAGGCTAAGGCAAACCTCTGATGAGATAGTCGCCCACCATGGCCTCTACCTCATCCTTTTCAAATGGGGCTATGCCTAAAAACTCACGAGCGGGAATTTCAACACTGGGGATCATGCTGTTGGGGGCTGTAATGCCACCGAGCTGCTGCATGGCGGCATACTCTTGGTTGCTGCCCAGGCTTAAAGTATCACTGCTGATTTGATAATGCAGGGTATCTGCCAGGGTACCCGAGTCCGTTAGGATACGGTCTAGGCGTACGCCTTTAGCTGCTTTTATTTCTAACGTGGTGCCACTCAGTGGCTCCCAAGGCGTGCCATCGGGCGCTTGCATCTGGACAAAGCGCTGCTGGGTACTGGTCAGCAGATTCTCGCCAATATCCCCTAGCACAGGCGCTAGGTTGTGACCTTGCTTAAGTAAGCTGTTAAGCGCCTTGGCAATTGTACGCTCGCCCCTAACACTGACCTTTATTGACGCACCGGCCTCTACTTAAGGTTTCCATCGGCGGCAATATGTTCAGCGATTGGCGTTGCTGCAATAAGGCTTTCCCACACTTCACCAAACAGTTCTTGTTCACGCCCGTTGGCCTGCTGCGCTAACGCCTCAATCTGCTGGCGCTTATCACAATAGCTTAAGGCGTTATCGTTCACGATGACCAAGGCGGCATCAAGCAGCGGCGTGGACTGCCCCTGCAGTGGATCAGCCTCGGCTCTGGCAAGCATGGCGGCGAATGCTTTATTCACGATGGCCTCCATTGGCAATTGCTTGTGCCACTAGGTTATCAAAATAATCGGCAATATCGGTATTATACGCGGCCAGGGCATCACGATTGAGCACCCAGGCAGCAAAGTGTTCCGCATGCCACTCCGCAGCGTTACTTCCACCGTAACGGGTTAGCCCTGCTATATCGGGCGCATTAGGCCCACCTGCCTTATAGTGTAGCTGATGGCCTAATTCATGTAACCAAGTGACGATAGTGCCGCCGTGGTCTTTAGCCTCTCCATAGGTTCTAACGATGTGGGACATTGAGAACTCGGACTTACCACGTTTTTGAAACTCATGAGCCAAGGGCACCAATTGGCGCAGCTCGTTAATATCTACTTTGGCCAGCTTAATGGTGGCCCCCACCTTAACCACAACATGATCGAAACCTTTAGAAGTAAAGCCTCTGGTGGTTTTGTAACCCCTGAGCGCATAAAGGTACCTTGCATGATAATGGCTAGGTTTAAGGTACCCCTTAACTGCCTGCTTAATGGCCTTCGCGCCTTTGTTATATAACCCCATTCCGGCTTGTTTAACAAATACGCTTTTGATGTCATGCGCCTTGATGAACTCAGCCAGTTTAGCCACTTGTGGTGCCGATTTGGTATCGGCCATGGCGGTTAATACTTGATTTAGGCTGTCGACGTTAACGCCATTAACGGTACTGAATGCGCTAGGTACCAAACGTTCTGGCGCGTGATAAACCACCGCCTTTTGCTTTGCAAGCTGCTGGACCTTAGCAAGATTCACCTCGCGCTGTGGGGTGTAGTCAAAACCTGGATCTATGCCTTTCGGCACTTTATGTACTTCACCTGTCACTTTGTCGAGCCATTCGCGGCTACCGTCTTCTGGCCGTTGGCTGACGCTAAGGCCACGGCGCGATCTGGGATGATGAGAAAGTCAAACGTAAGCTAGCATTCAGAACCAAGTGGCTCCGCTATAGAGGCTTGCAGCCCGAAAGCCTTAGAGTGGTATTTGCCAAAGGCGATTCGATGGAGCCAACGATCCACACCGGCGACTCTATCTTAGTAGATATCACGCAGACAACACTGACCGATGGCAGCATCTTTGTCTTACGTCTGGGTGATGAGCTATATGCCAAGCGGTTACAGAAGCATATCGATGGTAGCGTGACGATCATAAGCGACAACAAGGAATACAAAGAACAAGTTGTCTCTATTGAAGATCTGCCAATGCTCAATATTGTGGGCAAAGTCGTATGGATTGGGAAAGACGTCAAGTAATTCTCATATAGGTGGCACGGCTTCAAGCTTAGCCACCTTTTTATCATTTAGGTTTTTCAAAAGGAAACCGAGTTAAACCAGCTTTAAACTTCTCTCAAACCCGCATTAAATCTAGAAAACTCCCGCCAAGTTTTATTTGTTCTCGTTTGATCCCGTTTTTCTCATATCACTAGACCCATTACACATCTAGCGACTTCCAATCATGTTGATGCAAAAAGTTGCGTAAAAGTGCCCTAACTGTTTTAAATGAAAATCGCCTTATTCATGGCGAATAGATTCTTCAATCTCACCGAAGCAAACTGATGCAAAAAACTATATATTTTTTAATTACTTACATCAGAAACCGCTACTGCATGGCTCCTATTGCAAGGGCAATCACAAATTCTATTAGTTGTGGCGTTTATTAGCGCTTGTTTAAATAAGTATTAAGGTTAGGTATAACACTTAAGTCTGAGCCATCTTCAAAATGGAAAAAGCACTTTAATTTCTATCCCTGAAAATTGCTAGCTGATGAATTTTCCATCAATTTAATTACTTATATGATAATTTTTTGATTGAGTAATTACTCATTTTTATTTAATTTAGTGTTGTAGAATAATTAATCAAGGAGGAGATCGTGAGATTATTGGTGACTTTAGTATTACTCTTACTGTCGTACTCGAGCTACGGTGCAGATGAGCGATACGTCAATAATATTCAGCCACAATACTTTGATGAAGAAGTTAATCGTTTAAAAACGGCTGATGCGAGCATAGATTACAACGCAGAAAAAGATGAATTTACCATCTACTTCTATGAAGGTATGTATGTGGTGGGCTTAAGGTTATCTCGCTCTGCAGCTGACTCATTAATTGCAATGATTGATAAGTATGAATCGTGGAATAAAAAAGCCACCGTTAAAGCTGTGACTCTCGATAAAGAAATTGCCAAAGTACATACTGGCTATACTTTTTGGCGCTTAGGCAATAGTCCGTGGCGTGTTGGGCGCTCGGTTGATTTAAGTCTGCACTTTTATTCTCAGTCAGCCAAACATCACCAATTAGTATTCGTTATCCCTAAGCTACAAAGTATTGATAATCAGTACATCAACTATCATCCCAAAGAACCGCATTTTGATTTAGAGCAAGCCATTTCATTACGGGATTATTTTGATAGAGATAACGTGATTGCCTTTGTTCGACAAAAGCAGAAACAAGCGGATATTGATGCTGAATTTAATTAATACCAATTAGCACAAGTATGTAATTATTCTTACTGGTTAAAATCGCTTATAACCTTGTTATAAACTTTGAAGTTAGCACAACTAGCTAACTGCAATACCAGCCTTGTTATAAGCGATTTATCCTACGCTATCTCTGATCAATTATTTACCCCAATTGGTATAACTCTCACCATTAGAAACAGATTTTAGACACAAAAAAGCTCAAGCATTGCTTGAGCTTTTTTGATTTATCATCAATCAATTAGAATGGCATTTTCATACCTGGTGGTAATTGCATACCGCCGGTCACTTCAGCCATTTTCTCTTTTTGATTCTCTTCGATTCGACGTGCGGCATCATTACACGCTGCAGCAATCAAATCTTCAAGCATTTCTTTGTCGTCTTCCATTAGGCTTGGGTCAATCTCAACCTTACGCACATTATGGGCACCATTCATGGTGACTTTTACAAGACCAGCACCGGCTTCGCCAGTCATTTCTGTGCGGGCAATTTCTTCCTGCATTTTGGCCATTTTGTCTTGCATCATTTGGGCTTGTTTCATTAAGTTGCCCATGCCGCCTTTTCCAAACATAATATTTTCTCTTTAATCTAAGGTTGTCAGCAAGCTGCTAATTGACTGCCATCTTACTGAAATATTCATGAATGGCAATCCTATGATAAGTAAATTGAGATGAAGGTTTGATCATCTTTTACTTATTTAGCCATTCACTGTAAATCTATTCACACGATATTTATTCGCTATGCTCACTTGAGTCGTCGTTAGCGTTACTTGCTGGTAATCGAGCAGCAATTTGCGTCAATTGTTCAGTTGGATAAAGCACTGAATCTTGATCAAGTTCAGCCCCAAGACTTTGTATCATCCACTGAACCTTAGAGTCATTTAACAAAGAATGCGTCGCTTGTGTGGTTAATTCCTGATGGAAACGTTTTCTCAACTCCAACGGTGTTTCACGTTGATCAACACTACCGACCTCAATCTCAACGGTAGTCGATTCTGCAAAGTATTCTGTCAATGCCGCTTCGAGTTGTTCAATCGCAACAGGTGCAGCTAAATGCTTTTGATTAGGTTTTAATGTCAGCTTAATGGGCGATTGCAGGCTATGGTTCACCGAGTTGACCCCAAGTTGACGCACCCTGCCACCGACCTTAATTTCACTCATGACACGATACCACTGTAAATCTTGTTGCTCACCCGTAACCTGATGCCCCGTAGTCGAAAGCTGCTGTAAGCTCACTTGAGCTGGTGTGACTTGAGCTGGTGTGACTTGAGCTGGTGTATCGGTCGTTGTCACTGAAACATCAGTTAATTTGGGCTCATCATTGTTTTGAGTCACCTTAACATCAGCCAGTTCACCTGCAGGTGCGGGTTCCCAAGGAGGTCTATCATCGGTGTGAGTTTGAGTTGACTGAGGATTATCAATACCTGATTCTTTAGTCGCAGCTTTATCACTAATACTTGCTTGTGAAGCGATGCGTTGACTATCAACAGTTGCAGCACTTACATCATCATTCGAACTGGTCGACAGATTTGCGTCTAAACAACCTGAAACTGAGCCATCTATATTTGAGGTTAAGTTGACAACTTCAGGTTTAGCAATCGGTTTTTTTATCTCGACAGATTTACTACTTGCCGCTTTTTTTTCAGCTTCTTCTTTTGCATGGTGAGAATCAATGTCCGCAATGAGCAACTCATTACTGGCGAGCACAGCATCAAGTACGTCATCTAAATCAAGGTCATCTTCTGCTGCAATGGCGTTATCAGTTTTTAGTGATGCGCTTGGATCATTACTAGTAAGTTGCGAGGTTGATTCTATGGACATAGGTAAGTCTTGAGAAGCCGCTTGCTGCTCAAATTGAGCATCATAGTAATCCCCATCTTGCGACTGCTCGCTTGCCTGCGACATCGCCATATAAAAATCGTCCATTGATGCGGCACTATCTGAGTCACCTTGCGCAGTATCAACCGGCATGTCCTGACTTAAAGCAGTGTTACTTTCTGAAACGGTTTCCTGCCCTTTTCTGGGCTTAAGGTTGGAGCTGGATGCAGAATCAGTATTGGACTCAAGTTTAGCGCTTGGCACGCTTTCAGTTTTGCAGCTTTCATCATCAATGGGAGTTTGAACGCTTTGCTGAGCATCATTCTCGGTACTGGTCTGAGTGCTGGTCTCTGGTGATGTTTCTATTTGTGTTGCTGTTGGTTTATTATCAAGTTCAACTTGTGCAGGTACTGGCTTTTGCAGTTCTTGGTAGCCCATCGAACTGGCTTGAGAAAGTAAAATGGCTTGCTCAGCATTAAGCGCCTCAAGCTCCGAGGTCGTTTCAGCTTCTGCATTGGCATTATTTGAACTAGCGTCATTTGAATTGGCGTGAGTTAAATTAGCATTAGTATCAGAAGACGTATTTAGATCGGTACCTGTACTCCCGCCAACTTTTACGTCAGCATTGTCGAGCTTTTTACTCTCTAAATCAGGTTTTTCCAGCGCTTCAGTTTGCACATGCTCATTGGGCTTTGGGCCAGTCTCAATGACCTCTTGCTGCTGAGTTAAATCGAGTTTCGCTGGGTGTTCAACAGCCCAGCGTTGCGTTGGCTTTTCTGGTACGAATGCCACCGCTCGCAATAAAGCCATTTCCAGACCAGACTTAGGATCAGGTGCATAAGCTAGATCTTTACGACCACTGAGCAGCAGTTGATAGTAAAGTTGAATTTGTTCAGCTGGAATCGCTTTGGCGAAAGCGACAATCTGTTCACTAAACAGAGATTGCTGCGCTGCTGCGGGAGCAAACTGAGTTAATGTGATTTGATGCAGCAGTTCTAACAGACTACGAAGCACTTCATCGGCGTCAGCACCGAATGAAAGCACTTTGGCAATGTGTTCCATCAAAGGTTTGACTTTTGCATCACACAGGGCTTGAAGCAGTGCAATGACTTGATGCTGGTCAATACTGCCTAGCATGGTTTGCACTTGTTCAAGGTTGACTTGACCACTGCTAAAAGCAATGGCTTGATCTGTTAAGCTTAACGCGTCACGCATACTGCCATTCGCCGCTTTGGCTAATAATTGTAGCGCTTGTGTCTCAAATGGCAGTTGCTCTTGCGTTAATACATATTCAAGCTGATCACTGATTTGTTGTTGCGATAAGCTTTTCAGATTGAACTGTAAACACCGAGATAATACCGTTACAGGTAACTTTTGCGGATCAGTTGTTGCTAGTAGAAACTTCACATGCTCAGGCGGTTCTTCAAGGGTTTTTAACAACGCATTGAAACTGCTTCGAGAAAGCATGTGTACTTCGTCAATCAAATACACCTTATAACGACCACGTGAGGGACGATATTGCACGTTATCAAGCAATTCACGGGTATCATCGACCTTGGTACGTGATGCTGCATCCACCTCAATAAGGTCAACAAAACGTCCCTGTGCAATTTCTACACAACTCGCACACTGGCCACATGGCGTAGCAGTGACACCTTGTTCACAATTCAGACCTTTAGCAAATAAACGTGCAAGACTGGTTTTACCGACACCGCGAGTACCGGTAAACAGATAGGCATGGTGTAATCGTTGTTGAGATAACGCATTGGTTAACGCAAGAAGAACATGAGACTGACCAACCATTTGTTCAAATTTGGCTGGGCGCCACTTGCGCGCTAACACCTGATAAGACATGTATTTCCCCGAACTAAATACAACAGAAGATATTCCTGTAATTTAGCTCAAACAATAACATGCAAACACATTGCAATCTATTGTTTAGGAATTATTAGCTGACTTTATCGACACAGAAAAACCGTCTTAAAGCCAGCTAAAAAGGCGATTACTCGCCTTCGAATTCACATAAGCTAAGTAACTCTAACCCTAGAGATTCTAGACGTTTTTCACCACCGATTTCAGGTAATGAAATAACAAAAGCGGCATGCTCAACTTGACCACCCAGACGGCGAATAAGCTTTACCGTTGCTTCAATTGTGCCACCAGTGGCAAGTAAGTCGTCTATCACAAGTACTTTGTCATCAGCATTGATAGCATCAGTATGGATTTCCAAAGTATCCATGCCATATTCTAACTCGTAAGTTTCGCCAATCACTTCACGGGGTAGTTTGCCAGGTTTGCGCACGGGTACAAAACCAATGCCTAGCTCCAACGCCAATGGCGCACCAAATAAAAAGCCTCTGGCTTCTGTACCAACAATTTTAGTAAAACCTTTTGATTGATAATGGGCGACTAATAACGCGATAGTTGCTTTATAGGCTTCAGCATTTTCAAGCAAGCTAGTGACATCACGAAACATGATGCCAGGCTTTGGGTAGTCAGGAATGGTTTTGATGCTGTTTTTAATCAGCGCTAAACTGTGCTTGTTAATCATAGTCACACTCTTTTTGAAAAATATTCGGCATTACGCGCAATAAAAAGTCCACATACTTTGGTGGACTGCGTACATTAGATGGGTTTGATCATATTCGCGTTTAGAAAGGGTTGCAATAGCGTTAAATTGACCTACGCCTCATTCTTCCAATTCAGGAATGCTTTTCAAAAAGAGTAACAAGCCACATAACAAGCAGAGCAACAACACCTTAACCCATAACAAGGGCACAATGGCAATACTAAAAGCGAAGCTCAAGATTGTCATAAACATCCCTTTTCGCTTCAACGACTTTGACATCGCCCTTTTTTGTTGCCAATTTGTCAGTGCTTCTGAAAACCAAGGGTGCGTCATTAACCAGCTGTATAGGCGATCGCTTGAGCGGGCAAAACAGTAAGCTGAAAGCAAAATAAACGGCACTGTTGGCAACAAGGGAACCACAATTCCCGTCATTCCCAGTGCTAAGCTACATAAGCCGACAATCAGAAAAAAACCACGCTTTAATACCATTATGCACCCATAAAAAAACCACTCAGCAATTGAGTGGTTTAGAAAACTGTTCAATTTCAGGTTTATTTTACCCTAAATTAGTCATTAAATTAACCCTGAAAACTTTAACCAAGATAAACTTGCTGGCAAAGTTGGCAACAATAAAACAAGAATAAAACCAATAAAATAGAGAAAGTTAAATGGATCTTTAAAAGGCTGGCTCATAGCAATTCCTATAGGGCGTTTGATATTTTTTGCAACTAACTGAATTAGGGGTAATCAAAGTTACAAAAATTTGTGACACACATCACAAGCGGCGACATTCTATACATAACCTTAAGGAATAAAAACCATAAAATTTATCAGTGTTTAATGCTACACAAACAGGGAGTTGTTAATTCATTGACTAGCGCGTGACCAAAATCCCCTTTTCTGCTAACTGACTCAGTAATTGTATGCAGCCAGATTGTAAAACATCCATTGTCATTTGCGGGTAAAGCTCGCAAAGCCACTGACTCAGCGTTTCATAATCAGCCCCATTATCTGCACAGCTATCAATATAAGCCATCACTTGGGCACTGAGTGGGTTGAGTTGTAAAAATGCAACCTCTTCTTGTTCATCACGATATACGCAGAAAAACTGTGGCTGCTCTGGTGGTTCAACCGGTTGATAATCGACACTGATATGCTGCACATCAAATTGATACTGTGCCACTTTTGCAGCAGATGAAATATACAATTTGTTGTTAGTAACACCTATTGATGCCAGTGACTTTTCAGTGTCAGGTTGTTTTGCAATGGCTACCAGTAGCTCCAAATGTTCATAGTGTGCCAATTCCAGCATGAACACGGGATCGGTATCGCTAGGTTGATACTGCTGCTGTAAAAATTGTAAAAACTCACCAGCAATTTCAATAAAGATAGGGGTTTGGCAATGGTGCTGTTCAAAAAACTTTTGTACCAGTCGTTGCCAATCATCATCGCTATAGAGTGACTTCAACACAGGAAATGCATTAGAAACAAAACCATCAATATTATTGAAAAATAATTCCCGGTAAATTCTCATCCTGCGCGGCTCAATACCTTCAGGTAACGGATTTTGAGGGTTTTTAATGTAATCCATGAAAATCTGCTGTTGGACAATAAAATCTTTTTCAAGTGTCATAACGTCACCTCCTGCTCACGAGTAGCTGATTTTGACTCGAATGCTTGACGCTGAAAGTAATGAATTTTATCGATTTCTTCTAACAATATTTCCGTTTTAGGGATGTTAAAATCCCTTTCTAACAAGGTTGGATGAACACCATGAAGTTGATAACAGCGCTGTAATAATTGCCAAACGGGGTCAATAACATCAGCACCATGGGTGTCGACACGTAAATCATGGGCTTCTTCATAATGACCGGCAATATGCAGATACGCGATTCTTTCACTCGGCATCGCGGCTAAAAATGCATCGGCATCATATTGATGATTAATACTATTGACGTAAATGTTATTCACATCTAAAAGCAGCTTGCAGTCAGCCTCAGTGAGCACGGCATTCACAAAGCTCTGTTCTGACATTTCTGAACCTGGTGCGGCATAAAAAGATACATTTTCTAGAATAAATGGACGTTCTAAAATGTCTTCAACTTGATTTATCCGCTGAGCAACATGCTTAACAGCTTCTTCGGTAAAAGGGATTGGCATCAAGTCATACATATGACCCTGTCCAGAGCAATAACTTAGGTGTTCTGAATAAATATCTATATTGTGCTCATCGAGAAATTGTTTAACATTTCTGACAAACTCAAGATCCAGCTTTTCAGGTCCACCTATCGATAACGATAACCCATGGCAGAAAAATGTGTGTTGTTCAGTGAGTTGTTTAAATTGACGGCCAAATTTTCCGCCTAACGTCATCCAGTTTTCTGGCGCAACCTCAAAGAACTCTATTGCATTGGGCACCGATTGACAAAATTCATCTAACATTTCTCTTCGCAGACCTAAACCAACACTAGGTTGGGTACGAGTAGTTTCATAGGACAACATCTGCACTCCTTTACGGGTAAACGGTAGCTAGTAACACGACAAATCAAAGTCTAAAACACACTTAAACTTTAATTCTAATTTGCCCTAGTTAGCAAATAAAAAGGCCTGCAAAACAGGCCTTAATTTTACATGAGAATGTATACAATCATCATGTTAGTGTGAAGACAGGGTTAGTTAGCAACCTTACTTGCTACCACCACACTTTCCTTCGCCACACTTACCTTCTTTGCTGGCTTTCTTATCACCGCCACACTTACCTTCACCACATTTACCTTCTTTCATGGCTTTTTTGTCACCGCCGCACTTACCTTCGCCACATTTACCTTCTTTCATGGCTTTTTTGTCACCGCCGCATTTACCTTCGCCACATTTACCTTCTTTCATGGCTTTTTTGTCGGCGCCGCACTTACCTTCACCGCATTTACCTTCGCCACACTTCCCTTCTTTGCTGGCTTTCTTACTGGCTTTTTTGTCAGCACCGCATTTGCCTTCACCGCACTTTCCTTCACCACATTTACCTTCACCACCATCAAGCTGGTAACCTGACGTTAATTGTTCAAAACCAAATGGGTTAGCTTGAGCGTCTGTAGCAAGACCAGCACTCATTACAACCGCACCTAAAGCAACAGCAACTGTAGTTTGTTTGATTGAGCTCATAATATTCTTCCTTTCATATCAATTTGTAATGGGTGGTCAACTCACTTTGCGCTGACTTGTCTAAATAGACCTGTACGGCGTAACTTTTATTTCAAAAAAGTTGAAAAAGTTAATCCAGATCATGTTTTACAAGTTAATAGGCTGTTAGAGACTGTGCAAGTTTATTTGTACATTAAATTCGCAAAATAAGCTTATCAATTTGATTTTCAAGCCAAATATATCCATTGTGAATAAATACTCACTGATAATGATGAATGCCACTGGTATCAATAAATAAAACCGCTAAAATAGCGCCCCTTACTCTATTAACTGTTATTTAGGTATCTACGTGCGCGTTATTTTGGCTCCAATGGAAGGTGTGGTAGATGATCACATGCGTGATCTTCTTTCTGCTATTAATCCATATGATCTTGTTGTGACTGAGTTCGTGCGCGTCGTTGGGCAACTATTGCCTGATAAAGTGTTTTATAAATTGTGCCCAGAGCTACATAACGATGGATTTACGCCATCTGGCACCCCAGTTCGAGTTCAGCTACTCGGGCAAGAACCACAATGTATGGCTGAAAATGCCCAAAAGGCGATTGAACTTGGATCTCATGGTGTTGATGCCAACTTTGGTTGCCCAGCCAAAATGGTCAACCGTAGTAAAGGCGGTGCCGTATTATTGCAATATCCAGATACTATTCATGACATTGTTAAGGCAATGCGACAGGCAGTGCCACAAACGCAACCTGTCACAGCTAAAATTCGACTAGGCTTTGAAGACAAGAGCCTTTTTATGGAAAATGCGCTCGCGATATATGAAGCTGGCGCGACCGAACTTGCTGTACATGCTCGCAGTAAAGTAGATGGTTATAAGCCACCGGCATATTGGGAATATATTGCTGAAATCAAACAGGCTATACCGATACCTGTAATTGCAAATGGTGAAATCTGGAATAGTGCAGACGCTAAACGCTGCATTGAAGTAACAGGAACAACTGATATCATGGTCGGCCGAGGTGCGATTGCCATGCCAAACCTAGCTGAAACCATTAAACACGATACTCAACCTTATCAATGGCAACAGGTATTAGCCTTATTACAACAGTTTACAGATAAAGAGTTGCAAGGCCGTAAAGCCTGTTACTTCCCTTCACGAATTAAACAATGGTTTAGTTACCTTAATAAGCAATATCCTGAAGCAGACACCCTGTTTAGACAAATCAGAACATTGAAAACAACAGAAGAGATAACACAAGCACTTAAACAAGCTCAGTGTTAACTCACAATACCTCGTGCTAAAGCTTTAGTATTAATATCAATAAAAGGTGATATTTATTCACTTATATGGCAGAGAATTGATCTTTGTCATAGCAGTTCTAGCTGATAAAAATATGATGGCTGATACGACTCGACAGTTATACCGGCAGAGGGGCCATTTGTGAACGAGCAAAATATCAAACAAACATTGATTCAACTTGAGATAGGTTTTCGTATTGAGTTAACAGCTCAACTACAGACACCACTCATAGCACAACAAAAATCAATGATTGATATCAATGCACCACTGAATGAGTTAATTGAGCAACTGTCCAAAACCCACATGCTTGATAGCGCAATTTTCGACAAGTTCGTCCAATTAGATGCGGCCCTTTGTCAATTAGAACTTGGCCTTTATGGTATTTGCTCAGATTGTGAAATGGAAATTGAACCAGAACGCTTATTAATCAACCCCACAGAGCAGCGTTGTGCAAATTGCGCCGAAAAATATAATGCCGAACATCGACATGAACTTCGATTGAGCCACTAACCTTCCCGCAATTACCGTTTCGAAATACAAGCGAATTCAGATTACCTTCTCAGAAAGCTTGACCTTCCCCTAATTCGATCACCCCCGATAACAGACATAGTCATTCTATTTAAAATGACTTATTTCATCTTCCATATAGCTAATTAAGTCAATAAAGTAAAGAATCCACCTTCTGAAGAAGGTGGCTTTCATTCAGCCCCCTAAAAGGGGGCGTTTCAGTTATTTTGTAGCCTCAGTAGCATCTATGAGTAATGATATTTAAAGCCGTTGAAAACATGGATGTTTTCGTCGAGCCCACAGGGATGTGCTTGCTGCGTGCTTTAAATATCATTGCATAGCTGAATCAACCTCAAGCTGGCATGCCATACAAACAAAGATACAGGCAAACCCTAATTGATGATAACCACCTACTGAAGTAGGTGGTTTAGGGCTGAAAACGAAAAAAGCCTCCGCGAACGGAGGCTTTGGGTCATCTAGGGAGAGATGAACTATGTGTTATTTACACTTAGAACTTTTGGTTTAAACGTAGGTAGAAAGTACGACCTAATACGTCATAAAGACCAGTGTTCACATCACGGTAACCTGCAAAGTTGTACCAAGTTGGTGCTTCTTTATCGAACAAGTTGTTTACACCGACTGTGATAGTACCATTCCAATCGTGGGTATAACCTACTTGGAAGTTATGCTTGAAGTAATCAGGCGTATCAGTGATGTAGCTATAACCTAGGTCACGCCAGTATTGGCCTGACTGGCTACCGATATAAACTGTTGTCCAAGCGGCATTGAAGTCATTGTAGTACCATGCTGCAGCTAAGTTACCACGCCATTGTGGGTAATCTTGCAACCCTGCGTTATCGACAACTTCAGACTCAGCATTTGCTTGCTCTTCAAACTTAAGAACGTGGCTCATATCAACTTTGAAGTTAAAGTCACCATAATTAGTTTCTAAGTTATAAGATGTGGCGAAATCAAAACCATTGGTTTTAACTGATGACATATTGATGTAACCACTTTCGATGTACTCAATCTTGCCATCTGCACCACGGTGAACGAATTCACTGCCACCGTTGAGGTTTTCTTCACGAATAACATCATCCGCACTTACTGCTTCAATCTTGTTGTCATATGTGATGTCGTAGTAAGAAAGTTCAACACTCCAAGCATCAGTCACATTCCATACAGCACCAAGCGTTAAAGAGTTACCTTCTTCAGCTTCTAGATTCGGGTTACCACCGAACCAAGTTTTGTGCTGGTTACCAGTAGCACAGTAATTTTCATCTGTGTTTGATTCACACCATACCGAGTCATAAGCACGTTCGAAACTTAATGATTGAGACGAGAACATTTCGCCCATATTTGGAGCGCGGAACGAATCACCATAGCTTGCACGAACAAGTAGAGAATCAACTGGACGCCAGCTCACACCTAACTTAGGCACAACTGCATCAAATGTAGAAGAGTTTACAACCTGACCTTCTGCACCTGTTAATGTACCTTCTTGGTCATAACGCTCATAACGAACAGCTAATGACACATCAAAGTTTGCTGGCAGACCCATTTGGATTTCGGTATATGCCGCTGTACGGTCACGAGTTGCATCAACATCATCACCACCTGAACCACCTGAAATAATACCTGCAGCAGATTCTGGATCAGACGTTTGCTTGAAGTTAATCATTTCATATTCAGCACCCACTAGCATTGCTAATGAGAAGTTATCACTTTCCATTAGTAAGGTTGATGCCAAACCGTCAATCTGTGTGCTGTCAAATTTACCTTGATATACACCAGTGTGGTTTGCTGCGCTATACAGTGCAGTCATCTGCTGATCCCACTCAGCATAGCTCATGCCACTGGTGTTAAATACATCGTAGTTACCAGTGTCAAGTTCACTTTGAATGATGTTGTCATTGATTAGGTTATAGTTGAACGAGTTAGTTGTAGAACCTGAGTACTGTGCATTTAACTCCCAATCAATACCATTACCTACATCAGAGAAACCAACGAAGCCACCTAAGATGTCATAGTTGTTAGTTTCAGTTAACGTATCACGCTCACCGATTTGAACAGAACGCATGTAAAGCGTCATGTCTTTACCCGTTGGGTTATATTGGTTGTCTGCTCTCAACACTGGGTAGTTAGTTGAAACCGGCGTACCTGCATAACGAGTATGAGTTTCGCTCAAAGATGCTGAACCACGGCCACGGAACTGAATATCATCTGTAATTTCATAGTTGAAGTTGGTCATGAACGAGTTACGGGTCATGTCACCAAATAGCTTAGTTACTTCACCGTAGCTATAGAAACAACGGCCATTATTTTCGCCGTCTGTTCCATTCGATACATTTTCAGTTTCTTCACACATTTCTGAATTTGAATAGAAGGCATAAATTGCTTTGCCATCTTCATCTACTTCACCTGTGTCGTAGTAGCCATTTGGTACTGAACTGAATGAGCTATAGTCACCATAAGTAGGATCATCCATATTCCAGATATCACGGTCCATCACTGCTTTAGTATCATAATACTCGTAAGTAAAGGTGACATTACCGCTGTCAGTGTTAAAGCCAGTAGCGATAGAGAAGCGTGTTGCATCACCACCTTCAACAGATGGTTGCTCAGTACTATAATCAAACTGTAAGCCTTCAAATTCTTTTTTGGTGATAATGTTAATTACACCGGCTACCGCGTCAGAGCCATAAACAGCTGAAGCACCGTCGCGTAGAATTTCAATACGTTCAACAATTGCAATTGGGATTTGAGAAGTATCAGCTGTCGCACCAGAGCTTGAGCTAGTACCAGGCATACGACGACCATCAAGCAATACTAGCGTTGCTTGAGAACCTAGACCACGCATGTTAATAGAACTAGTTGCACTCGCTCCAGAGCCATAACCAGACATACCACGCCATGAACCAAATGCGTTAATTGATGAATTATTCAAAACATCAGCAACTGTTTTCTCACCAGTAAGCGCGATATCCGCTGCACTTAAAACTGTCACTGGAGAAGATGTTTCCATATCAACTTGCTTAATACGTGAACCAGTTACTTCAATTCTTTCTACTTTTTGCTCTTCCTCAGCAAACGTTACACCAGAAAAAGCAACTGAGGTTGCTGCTGCGGCTAGCAAACTGCGACGAATCGCCTTAGCCGTTAAGGATACAGAACTCATATTTTTATCTCCCTTAATACGTTAAAAATAATAACGCTATGTTTTTTATTGTTTTAATGGTTAAGGACTCGTTAACCACTTGTCATCGATACTGTTAAATAGCCGTAATCCGGTCAACGAACTAAGTGAGATAAATCAACAAATGAAAACACTTGATACACTTGTCTGAAAATTGATACGCAATACCGGCACCACACACCTACTCCTTGTGGACCTTACGCATAAATAAACAAGTTGATAACAAACTCAATGCATCGCAACAAGCTGTTACATAGGTATTTAAAAAGTTAACATCGCCTATAAATTCAAAAAAAATGAATAAATACATTTTGATACTAGATACAGAAAAAGAAGGGTTAAGGCTAATGCTCTTGTTGAAGGGGGCTGTTAATGGGTATGTTGATGGTAATGAATTATGTAAGTCGGGTAGACACGCGGGGCATAAATTTAGAGCATTAAAAAAGGAGCCGAAGCTCCTTTTTTAATCTAAAGCAGAGATTAGCGAGTGCGTGGGCACAGCTCTTCAGCGCTAAAGAAATATGCAATTTCACGCTCTGCAGATGCTACAGCATCAGAACCGTGTACTGCGTTCTCATCGATGCTGTTAGCAAAATCAGCACGTAGAGTACCGCGAGCAGCTTCAGCAGGGTTAGTAGCACCCATGATTTCACGGTTAGCTAGAACGGCATTTTCACCTTCTAGACATTGAACCATGATTGGACCTGAAGTCATGAACTCAACAAGTGCACCGAAGAAAGGACGCTCGCTGTGCTCAGCGTAGAAGCCTTCAGCTTGCTCTTTAGATAGGTGTACCATTTTTGAAGCAATGATCTTAAGACCCGCTGATTCAAAACGACTATAGATTGCACCGATGTGGTTTTTAGCAACTGCATCTGGTTTGATGATAGAAAATGTGCGTTCGATCGCCATGACTAGCTTCCTTATGTGAGCAAGTTATTTAATTTCGCGCGGATTATACGTAATAAATACCAAACTGCATAGGGTTAAAACCGACGGAGTTTGAAATTACGTGAGTCTGATCTGAAATAGTGAGCAATAACCTACTTTAGCGTTAACTAATTTCATAGGTAACTCGATTAGACCTGAGATTGCAGATAGCTGAGTATCATCTGATTTAACTCCGTAACAAAATCATCTATTGCAATTGGGCATGCTGTTGCAGGCGTAAGTGTCGGATACAATATTTGATCAAGTAAACCATTAACTAACATATACACCGCCATATTAGCCGCGCGCTGCCTTTTATCTAACGCCACTGTGTCAGGCATCTGCTGTACAACTAATTGCGCAATACGCCCATAAGCGTGATTCCTATCCAAGCTTGGATTACTAAACATAGTGTCAGGATGTAATCTCGCATTGAGATGAATTGTTCTGAACACACTTTTACGTGGTAATAAGAAATCCGCTGTCTGCTGACATAACACACTCACTTGCTGTGATAAATCCTCACAAGGTGTATTTTCTAACAATTCGACAAACTGGGCCAACTCCTGACCGAAGTCATCGTATAACAAAGGCAGCAAGGCCTCTTTATTTTCAAAACGACGATAAAATGTGCCAACTGAAACTTCAGCGCCTTCAGCTAGCTCTTTGATGCTAATGTGCTCAAAGTATTTTGTTTCTAACGCTTGCTGTAAAGCGTTTAAAAATTTCTCATGGGTGCGTTGGCTACGTTGTTGTTTAGGCGTTAAATCGACAGCTGACATGCAAATTCCGTGATAGTGACAAACACGTATTCACTTTATCACAATGCATCGACTAAGTAACAAGCATGACTTGTTAAACCTACAATAAATTGCCAAAAAAAAAGCGGACTGAAAAACAGTCCACAAACATCCAAAGCCACTGATACATGGCGCTTATTGTTATTATATATTAGGGCCTGTTGATCTTTGCTGATTAGAATTTGTTCGAATTAAAAGCACTTTAATCGAGGCGTGAGTTATGTCGTTTAGTCGTCTGAACAAATGGCTCGCAACGCAGAAGAAAGTACTTTTAAACGAACCTTACAGGCAGCACTTGTTGTCATTTCTACTGCGTTAACGACTTATCATGTGGAATAACCACACATCAAAGTCGCTGCCTTGTATAAATTTCCAACAAGTCGCTGCAAAAATAATCGTGAAAGTTCAACAGGCCCTAATGCAATCCCACCACAGCTTTGTTGTCGGCAATGATAGATTGGGTGTCATAACCAATACCTTGTTTAAACACATAAGGCATATGCTGAATAGCACTAATATCGGTTGATAAGTCGCCGTCAATTAATACCACGTCAGCACGCTTACCTACCTCAATAGAACCGATTTGTTGGTCTCTTTCTAGATATTTAGCACCATTTAATGTGGCAATTTCGATCGCTTGTTCAGCGGTAAAGCCTGCCTCATGTAACAGTTCAATCATGCGTTGGTTAGAAAAGCCTGCTACGACACCGCCATAACCTGTTGGATCCGTTCCTGCCATCAATAAACCACCAGCTTCCACAAATTTACGTTCTAATTGCATCATTTTTTTAAACACAATTGGCCATGTAGCTTGTTCATCATCTTGTTGTGAAATCTTCAACCAGCGCTGTTCATACTGCTCCCTCACTTGAAGAATTAAAGCCTCCAGTGCTAATGGGTAGGCTTTGGGGCGACCTTTGGTAAAGGTTTCATAAACAGTTAAAGTAGAGGTAAGTGCAACACCTTTGTCGACTAGAAAAGCGATCAGGTCATCTACTTGCTTGGAATTGATATCCAAATCAACCAATGATTGATGGCCTGCTTTGCCCGGACACACGTCTTTTTGTTTATCTTGAACAAAATCGGTAGCCGCAAAAAAGCCGTGTTCTAAATTATCAATACCTAACTCGGCAGCTTCGCGATAAGTAATTGAGCATAAATGTGCAGTCACCTTATGATCACGTTTATGGGCTTCATCAATCACCGCCTCAAGCTCATTGGTGCGTATTTGCATATAGGCTTTATAGGATGTTACGCCTTCTGAAATCCAGTAGCTCATCATGGCTCTGGCATTTTCTTCATCTCGCAGCGCTTTTAACTTAACTATCGGTAAACCAGGGCCATTGAGATACGGAGCAGTAACTTCCATATCCGGGCCAATTGTTTGATTGGCTAATATGGCATCACGAACATTCAAATCACCATAGGGAGATGTGGTGCCTGCTGTACGAACCGTAGTAGCCCCGCCAGCAAGATAAAGTTTGGGAAAACTATGGAGCATTTCTGTGTAATGAGCATTACCTGTGGGATAAAACATGTGCTCATGCATCATCACCAAACCCGGAATTAGCGTTTTGCCCTGCCCGTCAATCACCGTAAAGTTATCTAGGTTTGTCACCTCTTTACTCGAAGCAATCTTGGTAATGACACCCTCTTGCATTAACACGGTTTGCTGCCGACTGACTTTAGCGCCAGTACCATCAATCAGATTGACATTTGTGATGGCAATATTAGGTTGCGAATAGGCGATATATGGCGACACATTAGCTGATAAATTCTGCTTACTCGGAGTGACCCTAACAGGATGATTGTTTGCTGACTGAGATTTATCCACCTTTTTAGTCATGCTGACAGCATCTGTATTATCCAGTTTATGGTCAGAGTGTGCCAATGCGATATTGATTGTTGGTAATGTAATAGCACACAAACAGGCCGTAGATAATGTGATTGCTTTTAACTGTGATTTCATTTTTCTGCTCATCATGTTTCACCTTGTATCATGATGGTAATCACAAACAACACAAATGTAAATATGAATTCACATAATGTGTGTTTAGCGTGTATAAGTAAAAAATCCACCTTCTGAAGAAGGTGGCTTTCATTCAGCCCCCTAAAAGGGGGCGTTTCAGTTATTTTGTAGCCTCAGTAGCATCTATGAGTAATGATATTTAAAGCCGTTGAAAACATGGATGTTTTCGTCGAGCCCACAGGGATGTGCTTGCTGCGTGCTTTAAATATCATTGCATAGCTGAATCAACCTCAAGCTGGCATGCCATACAAACAAAGATACAGGCAAATCCTAATTGATGATAACCACCTACTGAAGTAGGTGGTTTAGGGCTGAAAACAAAAACCTCTGCGTTATGCAGAGGTTTTATTTTGAAGATTCATTCGACCTTAAAAAATTAACTGTTCGAATACCCCAATATGCTTTACTTTGCAGCTATACACTCAATTTCAATTTTGGCATCAAGTGCTAAACCACTTACTGCAAAGGTACTTCGAGCAGGATAAGGGGCTGTAAACATTGTTTTATACACTTCATTAAATTCGGAAAAGTCTTTAATATCAGCCAGCATTACTGTGCACTTCACAACATCTGATAACGTATAACCCATGCGCTGTAATGAATCTTCAATATTTAGCAGCGTTTGTTTAGTTTCAGCGCCAACACCACCTTTGGCTAATGATTTCGTTAAAGGGTCAAAACCAAGTTGCCCTGAAAGATACATGGTATTGCCGACTTTAACAGCCTCAGAAAAAGGGTAAGCACTTTGCCCTTTACTATTGATAAACTCAACCTCGTCAGTCGCTGACACTGAAAGTGATATAGGAGCAGCTAACATAAGTGCAAAAGCCCATTTGGGAATAGATCTTATTATGTATGTCATTTAAACCTCATGTTATATAACCAAGCTTGGGATTAGACACCAAAGCGCCACCATAAATAGAACACACTGAAGGCGGTTAATATAAATAAGCAACCCAGCGTATAAAGCTTGAAAATGCCTTGTGGTTTATGATTATCTTCAACATCACTTCCCATCATCACTTTGTAATTCAGCCAGGCGTACAATGGCGCACTGACAAATGAAACCGTGGTCACAAAGTCCAATAAACCTTTGATATTGGCGCTGTGGGCACTGATAATCCACCAGCTACCAAATGACAATATCATCAGAGTGATAATGTAGGCTTGACGACTATATTTGTGCACTACAGCTTCTGACTTTTCAGCGAATAAGATGGCTGCAGCACGTTTCCATACTTGCGAAAAACCATCGGCAACGGCAAAGGTTGTCGAAAACAAGGCAACAAAAGTCACGACAGCCATCAGCATCCAGCTCCAACTGCCTAACGCCTCGCTATAAAGACCAACAAGCTGACCTGCAAATGCAGCAGCCGAAGACGCCAGCTCTGTGCCAGAGCCAAACAGTAATAAAGCCCCCAACCACATAAAGACGATAGCGAGAATAAAACTCGTGGCATAACCGACGTTGAAATCTAGCTTGGCATTTTTTGATGTTTCGACACCGCTTTTTTGCCCTTTAGACAATACCCATAAAGAGTGCCATACAGAGATTTCTATTGCAGTTGGCATCCAGCCGATGAGAGCGACAATAAATGCAATGCTCGCTGCTGAAGTTAAATTTATTACCGGTGCAGCCCCCGACGGTGAAAAGCCTAATCGCCCTATTGCTGCGAACCAAGCAATAACACTACACATAGCAAAAATAAGCATCAACCACTTAAGCAGAGTGTTTAGCAGTTTATAGTGGCCAACAATTAATACCGCACCCACGACCATTAAAATAAACAATGCCCATTGAGACAAATTCAATACATCACCAAATAAGTTCATTGCTAATGCGGCTGTCACAATCGTGACACCAGACTGAACAAAGAACATGGTGATAAATGTGAGCACTAGAAAAAGGACAAATGCCCAGCGGCCAATGGAATGATAACCATCAAGCAAACTTTTACCGGTTAATCCGGCATATTGTGGGCCAAATAAAAAGAAAGGATATTTAATCACATGGGCAAGAATGATAAAGCCAATTAATGCAAAGCCAAAATCAGCACCTGCACGAGTTGCTTGCACAATGTGCGATACACCAATACTAGTGGCTGCCCAAACGATACCAGGGCCAAGGATTGCAAAAACACGACTTAATGACATTAGCGCCTCAATGCGAATGTGAGTTCACATTAAGTTAATTCAAATGTTAAATAATTGCAACATTTAGGGAGGTATTAATGATTAGAAAGAGGATTGTAGATACTGCTGATAAACCAAAGTTATCATATTCTCACTTAAGAAAAGAGCAGCTAAAAGCTGCTCTTTATAAATACCGACGTACTCTAGCCTTCACTAACCATGTTAATCGTGTACTTTGGAATATCAATAACAAGATCACATTCAACCACTTTAGCCTGACAAGATAAACGGCTTTCTGGCTCTAATCCCCATGCTTTATCAAGCATGTCATCTTCTAATTCATCACTTTCTTCAAGTTCATCAAAGCCTTCACGTACAACACAGTGGCATGTTGTACAAGCGCATGATTTCTCACATGCATGCTCAATGTGAATACCATTGCGCAGTGCAACGTCTAAAATAGTTTCGCCCACTTCTGCTTCTAATACTGCACCATCTGGGCATAATTCTTCGTGGGGTAGAAATACTAACTGTGGCATCGTTTCACCTATATGTTCTCTACAGACTGACCTGTAAGCGCAGCCTTGATTGAATTATCCATGCGTCTTGACGCAAAATCTTGTGTTTGTTCATCTAATGCTGAAATTGCTGCTTCAATGGCATCGGCATCATCGCCTTTGGCCGTTTCAGCAAGTGCTAGGATGGCTTCATCAAGCTTAACGCGAGCTTGCTGAGTTAATAACTCACCATCTTTTGCTAAAGCCGCAGTCAGTGATTCAATCACACGAGCAGCTTCGACTTTCTGCTCTGTTAACATACGACGGCTAATATCTTCTTTAGCATGCTTCATTGAGTCTTTCAGCATAGTGGCTATTTCACTGTCTGATAAACCAAATGATGGCTTCACTTGAATACTCGTTTGTACACCTGTGGATTTCTCCATTGCAGTTACACTAAGCAAGCCATCAGCATCTACTTGGAATGTAACACGAATATGTGCTGCACCCGCTGCCAGTGGCGGAATGCCTTTCAGGGTAAATCGAGCCAATGAACGGCAATCGTCAACTAACTCACGCTCCCCTTGCACTACATGGAAAGCCATCGCGGTTTGACCATCTTTAAATGTAGTAAACTCTTGTGCACGGGCAACCGGGATAGTGGTATTGCGGGTCACGACTTTCTCAACCAAACCGCCCATGGTTTCAATGCCTAACGACAGCGGTAAAACATCCAATAAAAGTAGGTCAGAATCAGGCTTATTACCGGCTAAGATATCAGCTTGGATTGCCGCACCAATTGCCACGACTCTATCTGGATCAATTGAAGTTAATGGTGGTTTTTTGAAAAAATCAGCCACTTTTTCACGTACTAATGGCACACGTGTAGAGCCACCGACCATGACAGTTGCAAGTACTTCATCGGCACTAACACCTGCATCTCTGAGCGTACGGCGGCAACTGCTAATTGTTTTCTTGACTAGAACTGTAACCAATTCATCAAATTGTGCTTTAGTGACCTGGCATTGCAATTGGTTATCTTCAAACTCAACGCTGGCAGTCACTGTATCATTGTCTGTAAGAGCTTCTTTAACACGTCTTGCTTCAATTAATAACTGTCGCGACAATTGTGCACTTAATACATCAAAACCAAACTGATGCTGGAGGTGTTCCTGTAAAATATAATCAAAGTCATCGCCACCTAACGCAGAATCGCCACCGGTTGCCAGTACTTCAAATACACCACGGTTTAGACGTAGAACCGAGATATCAAACGTGCCACCACCTAAGTCGTAAATGGCAATCACGCCTTCTTGTTTAGTATCTAAACCATAGGCAATGGCTGCTGCAGTAGGTTCATTCAACAGGCGTAACACTTTCACACCGAGTAATTCAGCTGCATCTTTTGTGCCTTGACGCTGTGCGTCATCAAAATACGCCGGCACAGTAATTACCGCACCTTGTAAATCACCGCCTAATGTTGTCTCAGCGCGTTCAATTAATGGACGTAAAATTTCGGCAGAAACCTGTACAGGGTTAACTTTACCTTGGGCAGTAACAAATAGCGGCAAGCCATTTTCACTGGCTTCTAATTGATAAGTATGTTGCTGCTGTTTGCTTTGCACATCTGCTAAGCTGCGTCCCATAAAACGCTTTACTGAGACGATAGTATTCGCAGGATCTTTTGCAGATACTTGCTCAGCATCATAGCCGACAGTAATAGCATCATTGCCATAATGAACTACTGAAGGAATTGAGTGACGTTGCTGTTCGTCAGCAAGCGTTGTCGCTTCACCGCTTCTGACTGAAGCAACTAAAGAGTTTGTTGTACCTAAATCGATACCTACAGCTAAGCGGTGTTGATGTGGAGCAGCGCTTTGGCCGGGTTCTGCAATTTGCAACAGTGCCATAATCTTCCAACTTTAATCATTCATCTATGTGCAAGCTCTCTTTGAGTTGCACTTAATCGAGTAGCTTATCTTCTATACGAGATAGCTCATCTTGTAATTTTGCCATAAACTTTAACTTGCGTATTTGATCTGCTGCTAACAAATCATCCTGCTCATTTGTCTTTAGTAATAATTCAGCAAGGAGTGTGAACAGGCGCTTTTCAAAGTCAGCAAAAGAGTCATATAGCTCATCAATCAAGTCTTGTGGCTCGTCACTATGGTTGATGTCTTCTATTGCTTCTCGCCATTCCATTTGCTGCATCAAGAAACTCGTGTCTTTTACAGTGGTGGTTTCATGGCTGAGATCAAGGCCGCGCAAACTCAACATATGTTCAGCTCGGCGTAATGGGGCTTTTAAAGTTTGATATCCATCATTGATTTGTGCAGTACGTTGCACAGAAAGCAACTTTTGCTGCTCAGAGTCATGAGCGAACTTATCAGGATGAACCGCCCTTTGCAGTTCGCGGTAGCGTTCTGCAAGTAAGGCGGTATCGATATCAAAGGCAGGCGTAAAGTGGAACAGTTCAAAATAGTTCATGGGCAGTTATCGCACAGCTTTATATCAGTAAATGGGGACGATTATACGGTGAAACTCTCACCACAACCACACTCACCTTTTGCATTCGGGTTATTGAACTGGAAGCCTTCATTGAGGCCTTCTTTAACAAAGTCCAGCTCAATACCTTGTAAGTAAATGAAACTTTTAGCATCAATAATGATGTTCACACCATCAATAGTGTAAAGCTCATCATCATCGTTAAGATCATCTACAAACTCTAATACGTAAGCCATACCCGAACATCCAGATGTTCTAAGCCCAAGGCGCAATCCAAGCCCCTTACCACGATTAGCGAGAAACGATTTTACTCTGTCCGTCGCCGCTGGGGTCATTGTAATAGCCATGTGTACTCCAGATATTACTTATCTTGTTTAGTTTTGTACTCATCAATCGCTGCTTTAATGGCATCTTCAGCCAAAATCGAGCAATGGATTTTTACTGGTGGTAATGCCAGCTCTTCTGCAATATCAGCATTTTTAATCGCTGCAGCTTCTTCAACAGATTTGCCTTTCACCCACTCAGTAACTAAAGAGCTAGATGCAATTGCGCTACCACAACCATAGGTTTTGAATTTAGCATCTTCGATAATGCCGGCATCATCAATTTTAAGTTGTAGTTTCATTACGTCACCACAAGCGGGTGCGCCTACCATACCTGTCACTACTGATGGGTCATCTTTTTCAAAAGAACCTACGTTACGTGGGTTTTCATAATGGTCGATTACTTTTTCGCTATAAGCCATGATACTGCTCCAAAATCTGTTCGTTTAACGTTAACAATGCCTAAGGTGAGAGGTGACTCTACCTAGTGGTGAGTCCACTGTACTTTCTCAAGGTCAATACCATCTTTGAACATTTCCCAAAGAGGTGACATTGCGCGTAATTTATCAATAGAATCTGTAATTGTTTTAATTGCGTGATCTATTTCTTCGTCTGTAGTGAAACGTCCGATAGAGAAACGGATTGAGCTATGGGCCATTTCATCGTTTAAACCGAGTGCACGTAGAACGTAACTTGGTTCAAGGCTTGCTGAAGTACATGCTGAACCTGATGATACGGCTAAATCTTTAAGTGCCATCATCAAAGACTCACCTTCAACAAAATTAAAGCTGACATTGAAGATACCGCAGTAACGTTGCTCCATATCACCATTGATATAGGTTTCTTCAATGTGTTTGATACCTGCCCATAATTTTTCGCGTAGGCGTAAAATACGTGCGTTATCAGTTTCCATGTCCTGCTTAGCGACTGCCGCAGCTTCACCAAAACCGACAATTTGGTGAGTGGCCAAAGTACCACTGCGCATACCGCGCTCATGTCCACCGCCGTGCATTTGCGACTCAAGACGGATACGAGGCTTACGGCGAACGTAAAGCGCGCCAATACCTTTAGGTCCATACATTTTATGACCAGAGATTGAAATGAGATCAACCTTCATGGTTTTCACATCCAATGGCAGTTTACCTGCGCTTTGAGCTGCATCCATATGGAAGTAAATGCCTTTACTGCGGCATAACTCGCCAATGGCTTCAATGTCTTGAATTACACCAATTTCATTGTTCACATGCATGATGCTGACTAGGATAGTATCGTCACGTAACGCGTCTTCAATACGAGATAATGGAATGATGCCGTTTGCGTCTGGCTCTAGGTAAGTCACCTCATAACCTTCACGCTCTAATTGGCGGCAAGTATCAAGCGTTGCTTTATGCTCAGTCTTGCTAGTAATAATGTGCTTGCCTTTCTTGTGATAAAAATGCGCAATACCCTTAATCGCTAAATTGCTCGACTCAGTCGCTCCTGAGGTAAACACGATTTCACGCGGATCAGCATTAATCAACTCAGCAATTTGGTTACGTGCAACATCAACAGCTTCTTCTGCCTGCCAACCGTAACGATGTGAACGCGATGCGGGGTTACCAAACACACCGTCCATTGTCATATGTTGCACCATTTTTTCTGCAACACGTGGATCTACAGGGGTTGTTGCTGCGTAATCAAGATAGATAGGAAGCTTCATTTCACACTCCGTACTTAGTCACCAAAGTCTGGCTCTAAACAACGTACATAAAAATAATTATTGTATTAAACACATCGCGTTAGATAGTCGCTCTGTGCTCCTTTTGTAATTCATCTTGCTTAACTGAGATAAATTGCACGTCTCGTTTTTGCATTAAGCCAGCAAGCGAAATACCATCTAAAAATTCTGAAATCTGTTTACTTAGGTCACCCCAAAGAGAGTGAGTTAAACAGCGGCTGCCACTTTGACAATTACCTTGTCCTTGGCAGCGAGTTGCATCTACGGACTCATCAACTGCATGTACGACCATGCCTACCGAGATGTCTTGTGGTTCTAATCCAAGGCGGTATCCTCCACCTGGACCGCGAACACTCGCGACTAAACCTTGTTTTCTTAATTTGGCAAAGAGTTGTTCTAGGTAAGACAAAGAAATACCTTGTCTCTCAGAAATGTCGGCCAAGGGAACTGGACCCATTGATGAATGAATTGCAACATCTAGCATTGCAGTCACTGCGTAGCGACCTTTTGATGTGAGTTTCATAAACGTTGTACTGCTCCCAAAATGTATGGTGCAATTTCATCATACCCGAGTAAATTAGTCAAGTATTTAACCTACTATTTTACTCAAGTATTGTTCTTGTTAGAACACCCTAGTAATTTGCACGGGTATTTAACCTTTTTATCAATCAAGATTCAATGATTGTGAAGAGATTAAATAAGGCTAATGTAAAATATTTAGCCTTATTTAATAGGAAGTGTGAATATAAGCACGTTTGTCGCAATTTAGATTATTGGGTCAAATCCATCATGCTCTTGTTTACGCTTATGTGCTGCTGCACGTTCAGCTTCATCAAACTCATCTACATTTAACTCGGGAAGTTTCTCTGTACAGACTTCTCCTCCCATGGTTTGTACGGCTTGACAAAGCTCTTGAACTTTAGAATCCATTAAGTGCATGTGGTCAAGCATCTGTCCGATGGCATTGGCAACTGGGTCGGGGTTGTCAGGCGAAACTGCGTACGCATCAAAACCGTATTTTTTAGCCATTTGATTGCGTCGTTCAGATGTTTCCTTAGACTCAACAGATGGCGAAGCGACGACTCTACCAGGGATACCGACAACAGTTTTACCTGGCTCTACGTCTTTCACCACAACGGAATTAGAGCCAACACGAGCGCCATCATGCATGGTAATTGGACCGAGTACTTTAGCTCCAGCACCAATAACAACATTATTACATAAGGTTGGATGACGTTTGCCTGATTGCCAAGTCGTGCCACCTAAGGTCACGCTATGATAAAGCGTGCAGTCATCACCAATTTCAGCTGTTTCACCAATTACAACACCCATACCATGGTCAATAAAGAAGCGCCTGCCAATTGTGGCACCGGGATGAATTTCGACTCCTGTTAACCAACGAGAAAAGGTCGATAAACATCTTGCGAGCAGACTCCACTTTTTTAACCAGAGTTTATTGCTAATACGGTGCAGCCAAATGGCTTGCATTCCTGGATAATTGAGCAAGATTTCAATTGTACTATTTGCAGCAGGATCACGATGATAGATAGATTCTATATCTTCTTTCATTCTGGAAATAACACCCATAACTTCCCCCTATTGTCCTGCTTACTTATCAATCTTTTTGTCAATAGATGTCAAAATACCGCGTAAAATATTCATTTCAGCGGCTTCAACTTTCGCTTTAGTAAATAAGCGACGTAGCTTCACCATGATCTGCCCAGGGTGATTTTTAATAATAAAACCCGTTTTAGATAACGTTGACTCAAGGTGCACAAAAAATCGCTCTAGATCTTCAGATAAAGGGTAATCTTCAGCTTGCTTTTCTTGACCACTATTTTGTAAAGCTAAATGGGCGACGCGAGTTTCATAACAAATGATCTGCACCGCTTGCGCTAAATTAAGTGAACTGTATTCAGGGTTAGCAGGAATCGCCAAATGGTAATTACACTTCTGCAGCTCTTCATTACTTAAACCGTGGTTCTCACGACCAAATACAATGGCAACAGGGCCTGATGTGGCTTGCACAGAAAGCTTTTCACCCGCTTCTCGAGGTTCCAACATTGGCCAATCTAATGTGCGGCTTCTTGCACTCGTGGCAATCACTAAACTGCAATCAGCAATCGCAGCTTCAAGCGAGTCTACAATCGTGACATCTCTTAAAATATCAGATGCACCAGCAGCCAACGCAATCGATTGCCCGTCTGGTTCTACTCTTGGTTCAGCAAGATATAAATTTGATAAGCCCATGGTTTTCATGGCTCTTGCGGTAGAGCCGATATTGCCTGGGTGAGACGTTCCAACTAATACAACACGAATATTACTGAGCATTTAACTAACTTTCTGTGAACACTAAAAATTTATTTTTGAATACTAACACAAGCTGACATTATACGGTTATACGAAAATCTACATTTGATATAACTGACAAATCGAGTATAATACCGCCGCTATTTTACTCGTTCTTTAACATCCAGGGGATTGCTATGCATCCGATGCTCACTATTGCCACACGCGCTGCGCGCGCTGCGGGCCAAACTATTATGCGCGCTTTTACTGATCTTGACCGTATTGAGATTAGTACAAAAGGGACTAACGACTTTGTTACGAGTGTAGACAAGGAAGCAGAAGCAGCAATTATCTATCAGATCCGTAAATCTTACCCAGACCATACAATCGTGGGTGAAGAAGAAGGTGAAAACCGCGGTGAAAATAAAGATTATGTATGGATTGTAGATCCGCTGGATGGCACCACCAACTTTGTTCGTGGCATTCCTCATTTCGCAGTTTCTATTGCGTTACAGTACAAAGGCAAAACTGAAGTTGCCGTTGTTTACGACCCAATTCGTGACGAACTATTCTCAGCAGTGCGTGGTAATGGCGCAAAACTAAACGACTTCCGTTTGCGTGTGACCAATAACAATGATCTAGAAAATACTATCATTGCCACTGGCTTCCCATTTAAAGCACGTCAGCACACTGAATCATACATGAACATTTTAGGTGCCGTATTCCCATTATGTGCGGATTTACGTCGCGCAGGTTCTGCAGCACTCGATTTAGCCTATGTTGCAGCAGGTCGTATGGATGGCTATTTCGAAATTGGTCTAAAACCATGGGATATCGCTGCTGGCGACTTAATTTGTCGTGAAGCTGGCGGTACAGTAACTGACTTTACAGGTAACCATAACTACCTTGTTTCAGGCAATATTGTTGCAGGTAGCCCTAAAATCACTTCGAAACTTGTAAAAACAATGCGCCCACTATTAAACGATGGTTTAAAGCGCTAATTAATACAAAGGCCGCTTCTTTGGCTTAATATATTAAATCACTTCTTCAAAGGCCGCCTAAATATGACTTTAGGCGGCCTTTTTGTGTTCTTTTGATCTAGATCACTCCTACTATTAGGTTAGCTAGGCATATACTGCATTTTATGTTGTGACTACAGAGAAAAGGAATATGCCTCACACCGCTTTCAGTCGATTAGGTGTTAAATCACTAAAAATGATTGAACATTTTGTTTTATTTATTATTTCCCTTGCGACTTTTTACGCCATAGGTGAAGAGATCATGCATATGTTCAAACGTCAGACCGTTGAACTTGCTGACCTACTTTTACTGTTCATTTATTTAGAAGTCCTCGCAATGGTGGTCAACTACCTAGAGTCAGGCAAACTTCCAATCCGCATGCCGCTTTATATTGCCATTGTTGCCTTGGCTCGTTACTTGATTTTAGATATGAAGAGCATGGAAGATTGGCGCGTATTAGCTATTTCAGTGTCGACTATCGTATTAGCAAGTACGGTAATTGTTATCCGCTGGGGACAGTTAAAGCTGCCCTACCCTAAAAGCAAGGAAGATTAGCAAAATGTTACCAGTAAATAGCTTGGGATTAACCCAAGCTATTGCTTATACAACTAATTATGCTAAAACTAGGGTATAACCTCATTTAAAGGAGTCTCGACTATGACCCACGAACCACCCGGGTTTGAAGAAAAGCGCACATCATTACGTGTCGACATGGAAGCAGAGCGTGTTGTATTACACTGGATTGATGACCAAGGTGAATCTTGTGAAGGTGAAGGTGTTTGTTTAGATTTAGCGCGTAAAGGTGTGCTTTTCGATTACCGTAAGCCTTTCAAAATTGGTGATTTAGTCGCATTAACCTTTAATGAAGGTACCAGCCAACAAAATACCATAAAAGGTCAAGTTTGCCGTTGTCAGGAAGCCAATCCGCACAGTTTCCATATCGCAATGCAATTAGTTTAAGTTCCTGTCTCACAGATAATAAGCAAAGTTGCTGATATTGTTCTATTATTCAGGTTGAGCCATAAGCTTAGAATGTCAACATTATACTCATCAGGATCACAAGTTGGTTGCAATACCTATTAGGGTTATTCGCAAAAGGAGACACGTATGATACTGCTCGTAGGCGGTGAAAAAGGTGGCAGCGGTAAAAGCTGTTTAGCCCAAAACCTAGCCGTGAATATCACAGAAAAATATCAAGCCAATGTGTTAATGGTAGATTGTGATCCGCAACGCACCACTTCAGACTGGATCCAAGCGCGTAATGATGACCCTGACTTACCGAAAATCAACTGTATTCAACTTTATGGCAAAATCCGTAATGATTTGCTCAGCTTAAATGAACGTTTTGATTACGTCATTGTTGACTGTGGTGGTCAAGATAATTTAGCCATGCGTGCCGCTATGTCTGTCGCCACTTATGTGGTTATTCCCTTGCGCCCTAAACGCCGTGACTTAAAAACCCTACCGCATATGGAAGACATGCTCAGCACTTGTAAAATGGTCAATCCTAAAATGGTAGCGACCATTGTCATCACCCAATGCCCTTCATTACCTTCGCAATTTAAAAGAATACTTGAAGCCAAAGAAGTCGTTGAATCATACGGTTTACGCGCACTTAATTCGGTGACCTTCAGCCGTAATATTTACGACGATAGTGAAGAATCGGGCTCATCTGTGATGGAAATAGATCCTGAAGGTAAGGCGGCCGACGAAATACGTGCAATTACCGACGAATTACTCGCCATTCCGCCAGAGAATAGTTATGAATTTAACGGATCTTAAGCGTAAAAAGCCTAAACAGAGGCGTAAAGCGGTTAACATCGATGACTTTATCGAAGATGCCAATAACTATGCGCAAGGTAAGTCAACATTAACTGACACTGGCAGGCCAAGTACTGACCCCCTTTCCAAACCCCAAAAGAGTGCGAAAGGGCTAGATAAGAAGTCAGCTAAAGTCTATCGACATGCCACATTTACATTAACTGAGACCTGCATTACACAGTTAAACGAACTAAGTACAGATACAGGTTTGCCTAAGTCAAAATTAATCCGCATCTTGATTGATGATTTTTGTCAGCGCAGCGAACAAAATAAAACGCGAATTATCAATGATAAAGTCAATTTGCCTTAATTAATTACTTTTAACACTCTAAATCAAGCATTCACTATGTCACTCATTCTACTTCTCACTCAACAAATGTGCTTGTACCTAGTGATTGTTTACTTAGTTAGTAAAACCACTCTATTTAAGCTTTTCACTGAAACTTCCAAGCGCTTACCCCACAAGATTTTTATCTATCTGATTTTTTCTAGCTTTTGTATCATGGCAAGTTATTTCGGTGAGCAAACAACAGGTGCCATTGCCAATACGCGTGCTATGGGGGCGGTGCTCGGAGGTTTACTGGGTGGGCCTGTAACGGGTTTTCTTGTTGGGTTAACCGGCGGTTTGCATCGATATAGCCTTGGCGGTTTTACTGATGTCGCCTGTGCGATTTCCACTACGCTCGAAGGTTTGTCGGCTGGTTTGGTGTGCATGTATTTAAAAAATAATGCACGCTCTGAATTGATTTATCATCCTATGTTGGTTTTCTTAGTCACCTTCTGCGCAGAGATGATGCAAATGTGCATTATCTTATTGGTTGCTAAACCATTTGTGCAAGCACAAGCATTGGTTATTGAAATTGCCCCACCCATGCTTTTAGTCAACTCTCTAGGTGCAGCCATGTTTATGAGCATGATCCGCGACCAAAAAACCATGCATGATAAGTTGTCATCAAGCTTTTCAACCAAAGCATTAAAAATTGCAGAAAGAAGCGTGGGTATTTTATCTAAAGGCTTTAACCAACAAAGTAGTGGTCAAGTTGCACAGATCATTATTGAAGAAACTGAAGTCGGTGCCGTGGCGATTACCGACAGGGAAAAACTACTCGCTTTCATTGGTATTGGTGACGATCACCATTTAACTGGTACCCCCATATCATCTCAAATCACATTAGATGCCATCAACAATAATACCGTGATGTTTGCTGATGGTGTTGAGCACACCTACGCCTGCTCGCTGTCGCAAGATTGTAAACTGGGTTCAAGCTTGGTGATCCCGCTGCGCTATGATGACGAAGTCATTGGCACAATTAAACTCTATGAAGCCAAAAATAAGTTGTTCCTAAATATTAACCGTACTTTAGGAGAAGGTATTGCACGCTTATTATCTAATCAAATTTTATATGGCCGCTTCGAGCAACAGCAAAACCTGTTAACGCAATCTGAACTCAAGCTATTACAAGCGCAAGTTAACCCACATTTTTTGTTTAATGCACTTAATACCATTAGTGCAATTATTAGCCGTGACCCTAAGAAATCTAAGCAATTATTGCAGCAATTGTCCCAATTTTTGAGGATAAACTTAAAACGCACGACAGGCTTGGTTACCTTAAGAGATGAACTCGAACATATTGATGCTTATCTCGCAATCGAAAAAGCGCGTTTTTTTGACAAACTGACCGTCAATATCGACATTGATGACACCTTGTTAAACCATAAAATGCCAGCATTTACACTGCAGCCTTTGATTGAGAATGCAGTTAAGCATGGCACATCTCATATGATGGACGCTGGTGTGATTAACGTGACGGCGTTAATTGAACAAGACGCTTTAGTACTTCAAGTTTGTGATAATGCGGGGTTATATAAAGAAAAACCAGATAATGAGGGGCTGGGTATGAACATCGTCCACAAGCGCATTCAAAACCTGTTTGGTAACGATTTTGGCGTTAATGTTCAATGCCAACCCGACCGTGAAACCTGTATACAAGTGCGTTTACCACTTGAGGATATCAAACCATGATCCGCTGTATAATAATTGATGACGAACCCTTCGCGCGCCAAGAGATTGCTGACCTTCTCTTAGAACATAAAGATATGGAAGTGGTTGCAGAATGTGGCAACGCAATCGATGCCTTGCAGCAAATCAATCAATTGCAACCTGATTTAGTCTTTTTAGATATTCAAATGCCACGTATTACCGGTATGGAGCTCATCGCCATGCTGAGTCCGGAGAATATGCCCCGTGTAGTATTCGTCACTGCATATGATGAATTTGCGGTAAAAGCATTTGATAACAACGCATTTGATTATCTATTAAAACCCATTAATGAAGTGCGCTTCGCCAAAACCTTAGAGAAAGTTAAACAGGACTTAACCCCACAACAACTGGCGCCGGTGTCCCCAAGTCAACTAGTACATTTACCCTGTTATTGCGGCTCAAAACTAGTAGTCACTAATACATCTGATGTCGAGTATGCCTATAGCGATCTCGGTGGTATTCATGTGTGCACAGCCAATGGCCAGTGCCACACACAGCTAACTTTAAAAGTATTAGAAGAAAAAACACCACTGGTTCGATGCCATAAACAGTATCTGATTGCACTGACAGCAATTGCTGAAATCGAGATCTTAGATACTGGCGCACAACTCACAACACATAGCGGCGCAACAGTGCCGATTTCTCGACGATACCTAAAATCCATCAAGCAACAACTCGGATTTCAATAATGGTAAAACCGCTTAATTGTTTATTGTACCGCTTACCCCCTCAATTGCACCGCTCGGTTAGTTCTTCGATTAATTTCTGTTTATATTTAATAAAATGCTAGCGTCGAAAACTAGATAGAGTGTAATAAGATGACTTGGTTCTTACTGTGTGTCGGTTTATTAATCGGTGGCTATTTTATTTATGGCGCCATTGTAGAAAAAATATTTGGCATTAATACCCAACGCCAAACGCCTGCTTTTGAAAAACAAGATGGGGTCGATTACGTCCCTATGTCAAAAGGCCGTGTTTACCTAATACAATTACTTAATATTGCGGGTGTAGGCCCAATTTTTGGTCCGATTATGGGTGCTTTATACGGACCTGCGGCAATGCTTTGGATTGTTGTAGGCTGTATTTTTGCAGGTGCTGTTCACGATTACTTCTCAGGTATGCTGTCTGTTCGTAATGGTGGTTCATCAGTCCCCAATATCGTCGGTCGCTATCTAGGTAACAGTGCTAAGCACTTTATGAACTTCTTTGCATTAGTGCTACTCATACTCGTTGGTGTCGTATTCGTATCTGCACCATCAAGCATGTTAACTAATTTGATTAACAGCAAAACCGAAATCACGGTTGCGCTAGGTATGGTTGTATCAGTTGTATTCATCTATTACATCATCGCAACAATTGTTCCAGTTGATAAAATCATTGGCCGTCTCTACCCATTATTTGGCGCCCTACTCGTATTCATGTCTGTTGGTATGGTAGTCGCACTGGCTGTGAGCCCTGACCATGCAATGCTAAGCGGTTTTGAAGCAAAAGATTTTGTTAGCAACATGAACCCTAATGATATGCCATTATGGCCTGCACTATTCATCACCATTGCTTGTGGTGCAATTTCTGGTTTCCACGCAACACAATCACCTCTAATGGCACGTTGTATGGAAAATGAGAAAAATGGTCGCTTTGTATTCTACGGCGCGATGATTGGTGAAGGTATCATTGCTATTATCTGGTGTGCTATCGCACTATCTTTCTTTGGCAGCCTTGAGCTATTGAGTGAAGCGGTTAAAGACGGTGGTCCAGGTAAAGTTGTGTTTGACTCTGCATTTGGCTTAATGGGCCTATTCGGTGGTTTCTTAGCTTTCTTAGGTGTTGTTATCCTACCAATTACTTCGGGTGATACCGCTTTTCGTTCTGCGCGTTTGATTCTAGCTGAGTTTTTCAAAATGCCACAGAACCAACTACCAAAGCGTTTGATGATGGCAATTCCACTATTCATAATTGGTGGCATCTTAACCCAAGTGGATTTCGGTGTAATTTGGCGCTACTTCGGTTTTGCTAACCAAACCACTGCAGTCATGATGTTGTGGACTGCGACTGCATACTTAAATATCAATAATAAATTCCATTGGATAGCAACTGTACCTGCAATGTTTATGACAACGGTTGTCATCACATTTATTTTAAGCAATACAGACCTAGGATTTGGCTTAAATATGACAGTAGCAACCCTAGCAGGTATTATCTCAACACTAGTTATCACAGCTCTAGTATTAAAGACTAAACGTGAAGAAGGAAAAGATGACGTGGCTATAGAAGCTAACTAAATCAACTTCTTGCTAAAAAAGGTGCCATGTGGCACCTTTTTTGTTTCGTATATAAACCTGATGACTTTACTCATTGAAAAACACAAATAGGTTTCTTATAAACAAACTCCTCACTTTCCTGCCAAAAGTATACAGAAGTAACGTATAATCTATTGCTGTATTGACAGAAAATAATGCGTCCCCTAAGACGACTCTTCTCACCCTTACCTCTTTAAGTTTGCAACATGACTCAGAAAAATAACCCCTTACATGGCATTAAGTTAGAAAAAATCGTCAATGATTTAGTTGATGAGTTTGGCTGGGAAACTTTATCGACGCATATCAATATTAATTGTTTTAAGAGTAATCCAAGTGTGAAGTCCAGCTTAAAGTTTTTAAGACGCACACCATGGGCGAGAGAAAAAGTGGAATACTTATGGCTTAAAACTAATGACTTGCCCTTACCGACTCCTAAACCTTTTGAAAGTAAGCCAGCACAAACGACATCTCAAACGAGCACTAAACACAGTATAAGCTCATCCAATTCATCACAATCAGATAAACCTGTTAATGCTCATATATGGGGAAAATAAGACTCATAAAAAATGAATGGTGAACTTATACTGACAGGTGAGCTTAGCTAAATAGGAAAGCTGAAAATTAAACGCCAAGCTTCTAAGCCACCGCCATTTTGGTAACTCAATCCAAGCCTATCCACCATCATGCCATCCCAACCGAACACTTCCCAGCCTAATGGTTTGGAAAACTTTAATGTTGCTCCAACCTCATAGGTTTGATTGGTCGAGATATCTTCTTCATTAGGGTTAGGATTTATGAAGGTGAGTGTATCAAAGAACCAGCGGCCACTGACAAACACTCTAGGCTCAATAGTCTGGTTCCCCCATTGCCAATCGATACCTAAGCCAACATCAACACCACTTTGGAATACAGCAAAACTATCCGAACTGTCATTTAAGCTACTACGATAGGCAGCGTAATACAGCCTATTAACCCATATTGGCGAATAGGTATCTTGTTCAAACTCATAAACTAGAGAAGTGCCAGTTGAGAAGATCCCTACACTCGAAGAATTGGTGAAATTATGCCCATAACCTAAATCTACGTAGCTTTCTAATGTAGCTTGCTCATTTACAAACCAATGGTATTCAATACCCGGACTCAATGTCATGGTACCAACACTTTCCGGTAACTCGCCTGAAGGTAAATCATCAAAAGAGTAGTTAAAAAAGCCTAGCGACAACGGCATCCGCAGATATAAGTTGTGATCATCAGCTTCATCGAGCAAAAAGCTAAATGGCACATTGAGCACTGAAGCATTCTGCCCCGAAGTTCTATACAATCCTGTGCCCATATAGTTGGCAAAGGCGTAATGTGATGCGTCGGGGGAATCTGCGTACACCTTGGTGGGAAATGGTATTAAAAAAGCCACACTCAACAGTGCAGCTTTATTGAATACCGAATGGTCTAAAAAGATGTTTGGCTTTTTTATATTTAGATCAGTCTGCGGTTTCATCATTAAAGTGATGCTCGGACATCATATGCCCTAGCTGAGTCGATTTTGTCTTAAGGTATTGTTCATTATAGCGGTTTTTACCGACTTGCAATGGCACTCGCTCTTCAACTTCAATACCGACATTTTGCATCGCAACCACTTTACGCGGGTTATTGGTCATCAGCCTTACTTTACTGACACCAATTTTAGACAGCATAGGCAAAATCATATCGTACTTACGCATATCGGCTTCAAAGCCTAAACGTTCGTTTGCTTCAACAGTATTAGCACCCGCGTCTTGTAATTCATAAGCACGTATTTTGTTCAATAATCCAATACCACGGCCTTCTTGACGTAGATATAAAATAAAGCCTTGGCCTTGCTCAGCAATATTTTGCATTGCTGTTTGTAACTGAAATCCACAGTCACAACGTAAACTGAACAACGCATCACCCGTTAAACATTCAGAGTGAATACGCCCTAGTATCGCCTGCTCGGGTTCAAATTGACCCAATGTCAACGCAACATGCTCTTTACCAGACTCTTCGTCCTCAAAACCATGCATTTCAAATACACCCCAAGGTGTGGGTAATTTAGATGTTGCGATATATTTTATCGACATGAAATAACCTTTACGACAACACTCATTCCTTGAGCCATCACTTCCTGAATCCACAAAGATGGGTTATTGGCCAGACTGGTATTTAGAACTTAGCTGGGGCAAAACCGGTCACTTTATCAATACCCATTTCACGCCCAAGCGCTGTCATTGGGTGGACAACAACCAAACCACGAACCGACTTTTTAAGCTTGCCCATATCGGCTTGCTCAGCTTTAGTGAGCACGCGATTAAACTTCATAGCACGAATATCAGCACTCTGACTGTTCATTTGGCGGCTTTGTTGGCCTTTAATGCTATTGATACGTTTAGTTAATGCAGCAATTTCTTTATTAAACTGCAAGATAACAGCGTTATCACCGCGTTGCTCTGCTGCAGCCAACTTGCGGCGATACTTATCAAGTTTATCATTTAACGTTTGCAGTTCTTGCTTTAAGTTCATCGTACTACCTTAATAAATTGTGTGTGCTACTGATTTTGAAAGCGAATAACGACACGAATTTGGAGGCAGATTATATACCCAATACCCACTGAGTGCGAATATACGCTTCATATAAATGCATTAACCTGTATCAGCTGCACACTTTTAAGCCGGCAAACCTTTTCTCAACTGATGTTGTCATGACAATGCTCTCAATCCCTTGGTAACTTATTGCTCGAACTAAGCTTAAGTAGAATAAAACTTTCAATATGCACTATTCACTTACCATCAATACCTTGTGTACATAGGCGTATAAGCCACAACTGCAACACTTTGTATCACACAAACGCATGGCAAAAATGTTAAGCCACTGTTTACCTTATCGTTTATCATTCTGTAAAATTGAAATTACATAAATGACTGTTTAAATGAGTAAATCCTAGATTTAAATACATGAAGTCTTGGTATACATTATTGTCACTAACAACACTTAGTTCGCATTATTGACATATTTTAGAACTTTGTAGGATAAAAATAATAACAATGACAAGTCCATATCTAACCCAGAAAGAATTTTTGGTCTCCCCAGATAAGCCCTTAGTTTCTAGTACAGACCCTGCAGGTAATATTACATTTTGTAATGACGCATTTATTGAAGCTTGTGGTTATTCACGCGAAGAATTAATCGGGCAACCCCATAATATTGTCAGGCATCCAGATATGCCTGCCGCCGTATTTAAAGCGATGTGGCAAACATTACAGTCAAAGCAAGTTTGGATGGGGCTAGTAAAAAATCGCCGTAAAGATGGTGGTTTTTATTGGGTCAATGCCTTTGTTACACCTGTTTACGACAATAGAAAACTGGTTGGTTATGAGTCCGTAAGAATAGCCCCCAATATTAAAGATAAGCACAGAGCCTTTGCTTTATATCAGCGCATTAATGATGGCAAGGCGCCGATAAGTAAATGCAAAAAATTTAGATCCACATTAATAGATTCGCTGCCTATTATTTTACCTAGTGGACTCTTTGCAGGTTACTTAGCAATGACTGGCAACACTGGATTCGGTCTAACTGTGGTGGGTATTGCTATATTGAGTAGTTTTATCAATTTACAAAGGCAATATAGAAAATGGCAGAGTATGCTAGCGATTAGCCCAAACTCATTTGCCGATGAAATTGTTGCTCACACATACTTTGATGACACGGGTTATGCGGCTCAAGCCAAATTAGCCTTCTCATGTGAAATTGCCCGTTGTAGAACTGCACTCACCAGAATTGAAGAGTCAGTTGCCGGCTTATCAGATATTGCAGACTCGAATCATACACAGGTCAATACCACCCAGAATGCAATACAACAACAAAACTCATCTACCAAGCGCATTGCAACGGCGGTGGCTGATATGGCACACGCAACGCAATCAATAGCCGAGAAGGTCAATATCAATAGTGAGCATGCCGATGAAACTATTGTACATATTGCTAAAGGGACAAACTTAGCCGATGAGTCAATTAACTCCATCAATGAGCTGAGTCAATCAGTAAAAAACATTGCCGATACCATTAAAGAATTAGTAGAGTCAACCGAGCAAATCGATAAAGCAGCCAGCTTAATTAACACCATTGCCGAACAAACCAACCTACTTGCACTTAACGCCGCTATTGAGGCAGCCAGAGCAGGCGAACAGGGCCGCGGCTTTAGTGTCGTAGCTGATGAGGTAAGAGCGCTAGCCTTCAAGACCCGTGAGTCAACGGAGCAAATTCATCAAGTCATTAGCCAATTAAGCGACAGAACTCAAAGCGCTGCTACTATTTCTAATGAAGGAGAGATTGCGGCTAGAAAAGGCTTAGCCATTGTTGAAAGTACCCGTGATGCACTCGAAAATGTCGAACGTACAGTGACGAATATAAGCCAAATGAACCAGGATATATCCAGTGTAATTAGTCAGCAGGTTCAAGTAGCAGAGCACATTAACCAACAAATTGATGATATCAATTACAGTGCAAATGAGACAGCTAAAGCCGCTGAACAATCACAAATGGCTAGCCAGAAACTGGACAACACGGTTGCCATTTTCAATTCACTGATCAAACGCTTCAAGCTTGTAAAATAGAGTACGGATAATTGTCAATTTCTGATTAATAAACAATGTGATAGCAAGGACGCTTTCACGGAATCTACAGCAGACCAATCACACCAAAGCTGATTACCAAATCTACCTATGTCAGCATTATGTAAGCACGTCGATAAAGTCAATGCTCAGAGTTTTTACTCATGATGAGGATAAATGAGCGCTTCCTTGGGCACTTTACGTTCTGCCTTCATTCCATTGCCATCACTCTAGAGTAGTTTTATCTTGGAAACGCTGAGCAATCTGTTGAAACTCCTCTGTGATTGCATTGAAGCAATCAATGATATCGGGGTCAAAATGACTGCCTCTCCCCTCCAAAATAATAGCAACAGACTTTTCATGACCAAAGCCCACTTTGTATGGACGAGTGCTGATCAAAGCATCGTACACATCTGCAACCGCCATAATTCTTGCAGAAAGAGGAATATCTTCGCCAGCAAGCCCTTGAGGGTAGCCAGAGCCATCCCACTTTTCATGATGTGAATAGGCTATCTGTTTGGCAAACTGTAGAAAATTATCTGCGCTTCCCAGCGAACCAATAGCAGCCTCAATAGCATCACGTCCATATGTGGTATGCTGTTTCATCTCTTCAAACTCTTCTTCGGTGAGTTTACCGGGTTTTAATAAAATGCTATCAACTACCCCAACTTTACCGACATCGTGTAATGGCGCTGATTTGAATAAAGCAGAAATTATATCTGGCTGTAAATACTCGCGATACTTTTCCGTTTGCGCCAGCTTTTGTGATAACGCTTTGACATAGTACTGTGTTCTGCGAATGTGATTTCCCGTTTCAGGGTCTCTCGACTCAGCCAACGCCCCCATGGCCACCATGGCCACATCTTGCAAACTAGAAAGCTGCGATGTGCGCTCTAAGACTTTTTCTTCAAGCACTTCGTTTTGTTTAGCTAAATAGTCGCGAGATGCTTTGAGCAATAAATGGTTCTTGACCCTTTCTTTTAAGATTGGTGGACTTATTGGCTTTGCAATGTAATCAACTGCCCCCAGCGAAAGCCCTTTTGCCTCATCTTCTTCCTGGGATTTAGCGGTAAGAAATATAATGGGAATATCTTTAGTGGCTGGATCAGCTTTTAATTGGCGACAAACTTCATAACCATCCATTTCCGGCATCATCACATCTAAAAGAATCAGATCCGGCTTTTGTTTTGCGATAATTTTCAGGGCGACAGGGCCACTAATTGCAGCTTGAACAAGGTAATCATTGGCTAAAACCCCCTTAACCACTTCAATATTGGTTACGGTATCATCCACGGCTAGCACTGTAGCTTGTTTACTATTGTATACATCCATTTTCATTCTGCCTTCTTATCACTAATCCATGTTGCTCACTATTGATACTAGCTTAATTCACGCCTCAATTCAGTCGCATATTCCTGCGCGGCATCAAAGTCATATAACTCCAATACCTGCCTCATTTTCGATAGTAATTGGTGTTGAGGTTCAGGTACTGACTGTTCAAGTAAGTCATCCACTAACTCAAGAATGCTGGCGTCATAAGACGCAATCATTTGATCAATTTTGTCCAGCTCACTAGTTATATCAATATTTTCCTGAGTACTTGCCGAATGCTGCTGTAAACTGAGCTGTAATTGCTGCACTTTGTCTTGTGCGCTATCAAAATCAAAGTTTGAAAGATCATTATGGACTGACTGTAAAAACTCAGAGTTAGACGTGTCTTTTATCAAGGCTTCGATTTGCTCAAATGTATCAATAGCAGTACTGTCAAAGTCGTCAATTTGTACCATCAAGCTCTGACATAGTTCAATGACTTCAGCCACAGATAATTGAGGCGACGGTTTACTAGTGCTATTAGCCCATTTACTTTGTAATGCTACGTCAATTTCACTCACCATCTTGCTAACAAGCTTTTCTATGGTTTGCAGTTGTTGCGCTATTTCAGTGTCAGTTTTTAACTTTTCTAGTTGCTCTGAGTCAGATTTTTCTAAATCATTCAATGTGAGTTCAAGCTGATTACTTGGCTCAAATAAATATTGTGCACCAATGTTGCCCGCAATACCTTTCAGCGAATGGATAGCGATAATAGCCGAGCGAATATCACTATCATTTAAATGCTGCTGAACACGCTCAATCACATCAGCTTCAGTTTCACGGACTCGCTTCAATGCTTTGATATAACTTTTTACACTACCGCCCATCCTTTGTATTGCTGCATCTGTATCAAAATCTGCAATGTACACATCTTTAGGATTGATTTCTGATTGTTGGAGCGGCGTATCCAATGTTTTACCTGTTGGCGTAATCCATTTGGCCAGTGTTTGATACACTTGCTGTGGATTGATTGGTTTAGGTAAATGGTCATTCATACCAGCTTCAAGGCATCGTTCTTTATCACCGGCCATGGCATTAGCAGTCATGGCGATAATCGGTAAATCATCAAATTCACCCGTTTGCCTAATTTCTCTTGTTGCTTGAAAGCCATCCATTACAGGCATCTGAATATCCATTAATACCAGATCATAATGATTTGCTTTAACAGCATCGACAGCTTCTTGACCATTATTGGCTAATGAGACTTCAAGTCCCGCCAATTGGAGTAACTCAGTGGCAATTTCCTGATTAAGGATGTAATCCTCAACCAACAACACATGGGCTCCTACAATGCCTTTAGCAGCAGAAACATCCAGTAAATGTGATGATTGTTCAACTTCACTACTGACCTGATTACCCATCACACGCATCACAGTGTCATACAAGTTTGAAGCATTAACGGGTTTAGATATAGATGCATCCAATCTAATGGATTTAGCAAGCTTGATCATGTCATCTCGGTCATAAGCCGTGATAATAATGAAATGAGGTTGGTGACGTAACGAGAGGTCGCTTTGTAATTGACGGCCAAACTCAATACCATCCATCTCAGGCATTTTCCAATCAGCAAGCACAAGCCCAAATGGGTGCCCATTCGCATCTGCAGCAGCTACTTTTTCTAACGCTTCAGAGCCCGATGATGCAATATCAGTCACAAAGCCAAGGCTTTCACAAATATTCAGTAATATTTCCCTTGCCGCAGTGCTGTCATCAACAATCAATACATGTAATTTTTCCATGCTTGATGCAATAGCGTCTATTTGTGGAGTAACCATATTCGATGGTTTAAACTGGGCTGTAAAATAGAATTGACTACCTTTACCTTGTTCACTTTCAACCCAAATGTCGCCTTGCATCAGCTCGGTCAATGTCTTACAAATTGTGAGTCCTAATCCAGTACCGCCATATTTACGTGTAGTAGAGGCATCTGCTTGACTGAATGACTGAAACAACCGGCTAAGTTGTTGCTCATTCATGCCGATGCCAGTATCACTAATCATAAACTTCACTTTCACCGAATCACGAGTCTTGAACATCAACTCAGCTTTGACAATAACCTCGCCTTGCTCAGTAAACTTAATGGCATTGTTTGTCAGATTAAGCAGGATTTGCCCTAAACGTAGTGGATCACCAATCAAGGCTAAGGGCAACTGTGGGTCAACATCAACCAACAACTCTAGGCCTTTTTGTTGCGACTTTTGACTCACTACCTGCACTAAATTATCTAAGGTATCAGCCAATTGAAAATCTATATATTCAAGGTCAAGCTTACCTGCTTCAATTTTTGAGAAGTCTAAAATATCGTTAATAATGCCTAATAGTGACTCTGAGGAAGTTTGTATTTTATTTATATAATCAGACTGTTTACGATTTAGCCCTGTTTGCAAGGCTAAATAACTCATACCAATAATCGCATTCATTGGGGTACGGATTTCATGGCTCATATTCGCGAGGAAATCACTTTTCGCTTGAGTGGCTTCTTCGGCCTTCTGCTTAGCAAGCATTAACTCACGCTCAGCTTCTTTACGCTCCGTGGCATCACGCACAATGGCGGTAAACAAATGCTCTCCCGCAAGTTCAGCATCTCCCACAGCCACTTCTATTTCAATGTTGCGGCCATCTTTGCAATAACCTGTAATAGCTAAGATGAGATGTTGTTCAATTGCCTCTGATTTACGCTGTTGATAGAGTTCATGAAATGCCTGCTCCATGATGTTTTCAATGGGTTCACCTAGCATGTCTTTAGCGCTATAACCGAAAATATCCGTTGCTGCTGGGCTAAATTCTTGAATAATTCCTTTTTTATTCACCACTATGATCCCATCGGATGCATTATCAATGATGGTTCGCGTGCGTTCAGAATTGAGTTTTAATTCCGCCGTACGTTCATTCACTTGCGCTTCAAGTTCTGACTGCACATGTTTTAATGAGTTAGTTGCTCGACTGGCTATGCGCAAAGTGAACAAACTGGTACCGAACATGGCACTAATAGACAAGCATAACATTGACCAAACCGTGTACTTGAAAATGGTATTAACTTGCCTCGCTTCAGACACGTCCATTTCAGCTGCGATCCCTAAACCTAGCTTATCGTCCCACATCCAATTACCAACCACCACTTGACCGCGGTAGTCGTTATAACCGTTCAAGTTTATCCCTGCTCTTTCTTTGGCGATTTCAGCAGCCATGAGTGTTAATGGCCAGTTATGGTTAGCGGGTTGAGGAAATTTCAACAAATCCACGCCAGGATTAGCAATACGTAAATTGAGTGAGGCTTGTTGATGGGGTTCAATTAAGCCTATTTCTTTTAACTCGCTTTCAAAGCGAACATTCGACAGCAGCATACCCGTTTTATCAAGGGCATAGGTTTCACCTGAGTGACCGATAAATCCAGCTGACAAAATCGAGGAAAACGCACCATTAAAATCAACACGTTTGGTTAATACAGCGATCACATTGCCTGCGCTATCTTTAACTGGTACAGCAAAAAACATGGTTGGCGGTAAATCACGCGTGATGTGTTGTCGTGAGTCATTTAAAAACACATCGGATCGGATAGGTGGAATAAAAACATTTTCTCCAGCAAACACTTTTTTGAGCAACTCTGGTCTAGCTTGCTGAATCACATTAATACTACCAATATTGCTGTTTCGGCTAGATGCTAAGCTAATGTGTTCAGGTGATATGACAAAGTACCCAATAGAATCACTGCTTCCATGGCGTAATTCGATAAAATCATAGATTTTGGCTTGTAACGCCGACCCCGTTAACGACTTAGGGTCTGCCGGTACCTCCAGTAGTTGTTGTACTAAATCTACGAATTTGGGCGATTCACCAATTAAGGCTATGGAAGACATTTCAAGATCAACCCACCCCTGCAGTCGGTCATGGGTAGAGTTCAATAAGGTTTGCAAATTATACTCTACAGTTTCATCACTACGCTGCTGTGCATACTGTGTGACGATTGACGTTAATAGAATCAAGCAAGCACAAAGAAAAACTTGAGCCCAGGCCAAAGATTGTTTAAAGCTTTTACTGCCAAATTTACGCGCAATTTCTTTATCACTTGCTTGGAACACTTTTGCCATAAACCAAGCCATGATAATCAATAAAACCACTACGATAACGATCACTCGCCATATCGTTGTCATGGAGTAGCTGCTGCGGCTTACATCCTGATGACTTTTTGCCGTCGATTTAAACCAATCTTCACGAGTAATGATTAAATCTTTTAACTTTAAAGTATCTAGACCTTTCTGCAGTATATTGCCAAGAATGGGTGATTGCTTGTTTGATAGCATATGTACAGATGTCGCTGATATGACATCTTCATCAATCAGGCGTAATCCTGTGACATTGCGCTTTTCTATGCGATCCAATATCACAGACTCGGAGTCCAAAATAGCGTCGACTACGCCATTGAGCACGAGCTCTATGCCTTCTTCCACGTTTTGAATTTCGGTAATAGTGATATCTGGGTACACAGCCAAGATTTTATCTATGGTGGTATAACCTGCTTGAACAGCAATATTAGCTAATGCGAGATCTTTCGCGGTTTGAAATTGTTCATTTTCCTCTTTAACAAAAAATACTTCTCTCACTAGGTAGTAAGGGGTGGAATATTGGCCGTACTTTTTTCGTTCTTCACTTAAATAAGAATGAGGAACAACATCAATTTCCCCCGCTCGAAACTGCTCAAGCATTGTTTCCCAAGGCAATTCAACAAATTCAACCTTCATGCCTGTTTTTTCAATGATTTGCTTAACAACGACTCCAGCAAGCCCTGCTATCTCGCCATTGTCTTCAAGATATAAAATCGGCGGTAAATCCTCTATGCCAATTTTAACGGTATGGGTTGCTAACCACTGTTCTTCTTGTGCAGTAAGCGCGATACCGCCCTTATTTGCACTGGCGCGCTCACGCTTTTTAAACTCTCTTTCTAGCACTATCAATAAATCCATATAGCGTGCTTTAGCATCATGATATTCATCGCTATTTAACACACTCATACCACGTTGACGTTCACCCTGCTTCACCATACTAATGGCGGTGTCTTCGAGCTGAAATAACTCATCTGACACTTTTTGGAACTCGAGAATATAACGCTGTTCATCTCGATATTGGTTTTCTAGTAGCCGATTAGCTTGTGCTGTGAGTTTAGGTTCAAATTCATAATAGCGGGTTAACCAGCGCTCATCGCCGGAAAAGGTATAACTCAATACTGAGGCGGTTAATACCTCATCTAAATATTTCAAATCAAGAATGATATTGAGCAGCTCCACCTCAGTCAGTAGTGCTTCTTCTACAGAGGAGAACTTTTCTATTGTCTTGCGAGATTGTGACGGTGAGTTAATTGCCTGAGAATCAATTGATGGTGGAATGTCTACCTGCTCAGCAGCAAGACTATCTGAATCTGATAGCTTGTCATTTGTGGATTGGCTATGCGCAGGAATAATGGCACTGAACAAAAATACCAAGCTCAAGAGCAGTAAACTTTTAGGTCTTTTATTATTCAAACTTGCTGCAATTTGACTAAATACAAGGGTGGCTGCCATTCGCATTCTGTAAACATCCTATCTACATTCGTATCCGTTAATCTAGCTTACATCAGCCATGAGGGCAACGCTTTAAGTCGCTATTTATTCGGCAAAAAGTACTGTTTTAAACACTACCAACACCCGTTATATTTTGCTAACTGGGGCAAGTTATTACGCTTTATGAAATAACATCACCAAATTGGTCTGAATACCATCGTTACTCACTAATTGGATTTCACCCCGCTGCGCGCTGACACACAGCTTGGCGGAATAGGCGCCAATGCCCGTACCATCCTCTTTATTAGCCGTGATAAATTTGTTGAAAAATTTCCCCTGAATATGCACAGGTACTTCACCAAGGTTGGTAACGGTCAATCTAACCAGCTCACCAGCTGACTGAGACTTAACCGTTATTGTGCTTGCTTCTGGTGCTGCTTCAACTGCATTTTTCGCCAAGTTAGACAGCATAATGAAACTTAACAATTCATGGCCTAAATATTGATGATCAGCAGAAAGTTCAATAGCCAGTTTAAGTGATTTTTGCTGAATACTTGCCTTTAAACTCATCATGACTTTTCGAACAACATTTACCGGATTAACGCTGTTCAAAGGCTCTTTAAAAACACCCGATTCGACGTCTTGTAATAAGGTTTGGTTATTCAACATATCTGCCATAACTTGCACGTTTTCAGCGACGACTTGACTCGCATCGGTTGCATTTACTTCATTTGCTAGCTCTGGTAAAACTGATTCAATAGCCGTAAGCGGGTTGCGCATATCATGATTAAAAGTGTGTAGAAATTCATCACGTGCTCGCATGCTATTCACTAATGCATCTAACTGGTGAATTAATTTTTCTCTTTGAACCACACTTTGCACGTGAGTCGCCACTCTTGCTTTAACCACCTCTGGAAAAATAGGCTTAGTGATGTAATCCACTGCACCTAGATTCAAGCCATTGACGATGTCTTCATTTTGCGACAATGCCGTCACAAAAATAATTGGGATAAATTCAGTTTCAGGATTATCTTTTAATACTTTACATACACTTAACCCATCCATCTCTGGCATCATGATGTCGAGTAATATCAAATCTGGTTTTTCAGGCTTATTGCACAACTCGATTGCACTCGCACCTGAGCGAGAGGCAATGACCTTGTAGTCGTCTTTAAGTAACCCGCTTAATACCTGCAAATTATTGGGTTCGTCATCCACAATAAGTACTGTTCGCTTTTTATCTTCAATAGGTAGCTCAACCTGCTCATCTTGCTTGGTTGTAATATTGCTGCGGATTGGCGATACAAACGCTTTATGTACCCGCTCAGATAACGTGGCCATCGAAAATGGTTTAATGAGGTATTCCGATACGCCGGCTTCAATTGCTTTAACGACATCGTGTTGAACAAGGTTACCTGTCAACATCACAAACGGCAGGTGTTTATAGCTTTTGTGTTTACGAATAACACCGAGTAACTCTAAACCGTCCATTTTGGGCATTTTCCAGTCAGAAATAATGATGTCTACCGTATTATTTTCAAGTCGAAGTAGTGCCTCTTTTCCATCTTTTGCTTTGTATATATGTTTAAACCCAAGTGATTCAAACGCTTTATACAGGGCACGTAAAACAGAATCAAAATCATCGACTATCAATACTGACAAGCCTTTATAAGGGGATTCCTTTCTGACTAACTTATAACCTTGCTGCATTTCAGTGCCTCAGTAATGAACGTAGACTTAGTCGCATATTATTCTTATTTGGCGTATTAGATTTTATCGGTGATATTTGCATAAAAATCAACTATTAATTATACAAAATACCAGATGATAACGCCCTACAACAACCAAGCAAAGAATAGCAATAATTGTCTGTACAGGTTAATTGGCAAACAAAAAGGCCAATGCAAATGCATTGGCCTTAATCGGTGAGTTAACTCGGCAACTTAAAACTAAACTTCAATTTGTTCATTAAAACAATGGATTTGTTGATTGCTGCTTCCGCGCCATTTGAGCGAAGGGTCTGCAAATTGTTGCTCATATTTACCATCAATTAAGGCATCAACATGTTCAATAACTTGCTGTTGTAAAACAGATAAATCATTTAACTGGTAGCCAGTCCATAACCAGATATCTTTACCATGGCACTCAGCCTTCACACGCTGCACCAACTGTAATACAGCAGATACATTAGCAGGATGAAGTGGATCGCCGCCACTGAGTGACAAGCCTTTGCGTATGATGCGGCTATCATTCAAATCGGCAATGATTTGATCTTCTAGCGTTTGATCATATACATGGCCTGAATCGACTCGCCATGTTGATTGATTGTAGCAGCCACGGCACTCATGCTCGCAACCGCTGACAAATAAACTACAACGCGTGCCCTTGCCATTGACGACATCAATAGGGTGATAAACATGGTAGTGCATTAGATATGCTTCACTCTGCGTTTCACTTCTTCTTGCTTACCATAGTTAAATGGGCGCGCATCAGGGCTACCAAGATAACCACAAACGCGACGTGTCACTGACACGCGGCTTGGCTCATGGTTACCACATTTAGGGCAAACAAAACCTTTACTCGTACAGTTAAATTCACCCACAAAGCCACAGTCATAACATTCATCAATTGGGGTATTGGTACCATAGTAAGGTACACGGCTATAGCTGTAATCCCACACTTGCTCTAATGCTTCAATATTGTGTTGCATATTTGGATATTCGCCGTAGCAAATAAAGCCGCCGTTCGCAATTTCTGGGTATGGCAACTCAAAATCAATTTTATCGAATGGATTAACTTTCTTTTCCACATCTAAGTGGAAACTGTTGGTGTAGTAACCTTTGTCAGTCACGCCCTCAACCACACCAAACGCTTTCGCATCAATACCACAGAAACGGCTACATAGATTCTCACTAGGCGTGCTATACAAGCTAAAGCCATAACCGGTTTCTTGCTTCCACTGATTAGTCGCCAGTTTTAAACGTTCAATGATAGCGATGGCTTTTTCACGTAATTCCTCAGAGTCATACACATGAGTCTCAGTGCCATACAAAGCATTAACTGTCTCATGTAAACCAATAAAGCCCAGTGAAATGGATGCGCGGCCATTTTTAAAGATTTCAGAAATATCATCATCAGCTTTTAAGCGCACACCACAGGCACCTTCCATGTATAGAATCGGCGCAACGCGTGCTTTCACACCAACTAAGCGTGCTAGACGTGTATCCAAGGCTTTACGTGCAATCACTAAGCGTTCATCAAGTAACTTAAAGAATGCGGCTTCATTGCCTTTTGCTTCTAGCGCAATACGTGGCAGGTTTAAACTGACAACACCTAAGTTATTACGACCTTCGTGCACAAGCTCACCATCTTGCTCGTATGCACCAAGGAATGAACGGCAACCCATTGGGGTTTTAAATGAACCTGTTACTCGTTCAACTTGTTCGTAGTTAAGAATATCTGGGTACATTCGCATGCCTGCACATTTCAGCGCCATTTGTTTTACATCATAGTTTTCATCCGCAGCTTTGTGATTAACGCCATCACGAATAGCGAACACAAGTTTAGGGAATACTGCTGTTTTATGATTTTTGCCTAAGCCAGCCATTCTGACAGTGAGAATAGACTTTTGAATTAAGCGTGCTTCCCAGCTAGTACCCAGGCCAAAACCAAAGGTCACGAATGGTGTTTGACCATTGGCTGTATGCAAGGTATTTACTTCATACTCAAGTGATTGGAAAGCGTCATGACATTCTTTCTCCGTTTGCGCCATAGCAAAAGCTTCAACATCACTTACCTGCCATTGCTCACCCACTACTTTATGTTTTTGGTAACTGGTTTGAACAAATTCTGCTAACACTTCATCGATACGGTTAATTGTGGTGCCACCGTAGATGTGGCTAGCCACTTGCGCGATAATTTGAGCGGTGACAGCGGTTGCAGTTGAAATGGATTTTGGTGTTTCAATTTCAGCATTACCCATTTTAAAGCCATGAGTTAACATGCCTTTTAAATCAATCAACATACAGTTGAACATAGGGAAAAAAGGCGCGTAATCTAAATCGTGATAATGGATCTCACCGCTCTCATGCGCAGCAACCACATCTTTAGGCAGTAAATGCGATTTAGCATAGTGCTTCGCCACAATACCCGCCAACAGATCACGCTGAGTTGGAATAACTTTCGCGTCTTTATTGGCATTTTCATTCAAAATGCTCGAATCGCTTTGCTCCACCAAACCACGGATTTGGCAGTTCAGTTTGCTTTTAGCATCACGACGAATATCGCGGTCATGACGATACTCAATATAGTGACGGGCAACCGCCTTATATGGGCCGGACATCAGCTCATTTTCAACCGCATCTTGTAAATGATGGATCTCTACTTCAGCTTGTGAAGCAAACTGTTGGTAAACCACTTCTGCAAGCGTAAATGCATAATCATCGTCTGATTGACCTGCTGACTCCATTGCTGCAATGACCGCGTCTTTGATACGCGTTTTATCAAATGCAGTGCGAAAACCATCCCTTTTAATGACAACAAGCATATTTATCAAACTCCTCTTACCCATTTAGCAATCACTATATATTGGATATAAAATAACAAAGAACACTATATGTGGTGCATTAGGCGTTATTGAGATGATTTATGCTTTGATCTAGATCAGTTTTTTCAGGTTAAGAAAGGAATAAATTTATTTCTGCTATCAGGTGCAACGAATACTAAATTTGCACTTGACCAATGAAGCATTGGCAGCTAGATAGCAAAAGAGTGACATTGAAGTAGTGCACATTTTACTGGCAAAATTTGCGCTAGATAGAGCATGTTTTGCGAGCAAGTTCAAAACTTTACTCGCAATACTTAAAACTGCACTTTTAAAAAACGTTATAAAGCAAGGTTTGCCTTAATGATATGAGCAATATCTTCAACGGCTCGTTGACCGGCATCTATCGCCTCTTGAGCGCGATGAAACTCTAATGTGCCAATATCAACTAAATCCGGCACAATACATATCTCTGGTGGGTCGCCCATCAATCTCGAGCGCTTATGACGCTGTTCAAGAATATCCATCGATTGTGACATCACAGCTAACATACCTGGGTCATTACTACCGAGTGACAACTTCTCGGTAAAGCTGCTCATATACTCTTTACCCTTGCCCCACAGATCCATGAAACCTGAAATATCATGCTGTTGCTGAGCAGTTTGTGGCTGACTCGGTGAGTTCTCGGCATGAAGTTGTTCAGGCACACTGTGCATGGTACTGCGTCTGTGCCCCTGTAAATCCACCGCAATCACAACATCAACGCCCATCGCACGCGCCAATGAAACAGGCACAGGGTTTACGACAGCACCATCAACTAACCAACGCTCATCTTGCTGTACGGGCGGCAAAAAGCCTGGCATTGAGCAAGATGCTCGCACTGCATGACGTAAGTTTCCTTTACGAAACCAGATTTCTTGACCGGAATAGAGATCTGTCGCCACACAGGCAAAGGGACGTTTCAACGATTCAATTTGCAAATTGCCGATACGATTACCTAAAACATCGAATACCTTTTCACCGCTAATCAAACCGCCTTTGCGCCAACTCAAATCCATTAAGCCAATGACATCCCAGCTTGAAAACCCCGTCACCCAAGTTTCTAACTCGTGCAGTTGGTTATTAGCATAGGCCGCGCCGACCAATGCGCCAGCTGAACAACCCGCGACTTTATCTGGGTAAATACCTAAATCAGCTAACCCTTTTATCACACCGATATGTGCCCAGCCTTTAGCCGCGCCGCTGCCTAGCGCTAACCCTATCGTTAAAGGTATTGCTGACTCAGTAACATTTGACGATATTGATGTTTTCTCAAACATGAAGCCTCCTACTCGCTTCAACTTAATCTATTAAGGCTGTTATATGGTTCGAATTGACGATGATGTCTTACTAAATAAATACCAGCCTATTGTGCCCTGCATTAAAGCTTAAAAACGTAATATGACCAAGCACAAATTTTCCAATAAGCACAAGCCATTGTCTTGGCTATACTCTCGCTAACACGTTATAATGTTTGGCTATCATTTTTTAGGGGATCGACCTTTTGCAATTTTCTGAGTTTTCCTTAGACAAGCGTCTATTGGACAGTTTAAAACACATGGGCATTAATGAGCCAACTGAAGTCCAACAGCAAGCCATGCCAGTGGCGCTTTCAGGTAAAGATTTGATGGCTTCATCAAAAACAGGCTCAGGTAAAACCCTTGCGTTTTTACTGCCTGCAATGCAGCGCATTATCTCAACTAAGGCGATTTCTAAAAAAGACCCACGTGTACTCATCTTATTGCCAACTCGCGAATTAGCCCAGCAGGTTTATAGTCAGTTACGCTTATTGGTTGCCAACACCCAATATAAGGCCGTCAGCATTTTAGGTGGTGAGAACTTTAACGACCAAGCAAAAGCCCTATCCCGTGACCCACACTTTATTGTGGCGACTCCTGGGCGTATTGCCGATCATCTCACCCAACGCCATTTGTACTTAAACGGATTAGAGCTACTGATCCTTGATGAAGCTGACCGCATGTTGGATTTGGGTTTTGCACCACAGCTAAAGCAAATCAATGATGCAGCTGATCATAAACGTCGCCAAACATTAATGTTTTCGGCCACCTTAGATCATGACAACATTAATGAAATCGCAGCAACGCTATTAAAAACGCCTGCGCATGTGGCTATCGGTTCATCATATAGCGAACACAAAGACATTACACAGCGCATTGTGTTAGCCGACAATTTAACCCATAAAGAAAGCTTGCTGACCCACGTGTTAAAAACGGAACAACACAAACAAGTGATTGTGTTTACTGCCACCCGAGCTGACACTGACAGACTTGCTAAAGTACTGGCTGAACAAGACTTCAGCACCGCATCGTTAAGCGGCGACTTGAAACAAAGTGCCCGTAACCAAATAATGGACCAATTTAGCCGTGGTTTACATCAAGTATTAGTGACAACAGATGTGGCTTCTCGCGGGTTAGATTTAAATAACGTGTCATTGGTAATCAACTTTGATATGCCAAAATTGGCAGAAGAATATGTCCACCGCATTGGTCGTACTGGACGAGCGGGAGCAAAAGGTGATGCTATTTCTTTCGTCGGTCCCAAAGATTGGGACAGCTTTAAAAATATTGAGACTTTCTTACGCAAACCTTTTGCGATAAGTGAGTTTGAAGGCTTAAAGGGTAAGTTTAATGGCGTGAAAGCCAAGCCTAAAAAGCCGACTAACAAGCCGCTAAATAGCAAAGCGAAAACGCAGAAAAAGCCATCAAAAGCCAAACCAAAAGCCGCGCCTAAACGAGATAAGCGTTTTATCTCAGGTGTCGACATTGGTGATGCACCGATGCGACGTAAAGCTAAGCCGAGCAAGATTATTGAACAAGATGACAGCGAATCATAAACCTTAGGGTTTCGATCATTTGTCATCATTAACTTTAAATGCGTATGCTACTGTGCACACGTGATTGAGCTTTTACGCTCACCTTGGCGGCGATAACCTCCCGCCAACCACAAACAATTAAGGGTTAACATGAGAATCTGTGGTGTTGAACTAAAAGGTGGCGAAGCCATCATCAGCCTATTAAATTATGAAGGCGAGACTTTTAACGTACCTGCGTGTCGTCAAATCTCGTTCACCTTGTCGGCAAATTCTAATACGACAACAATTAAAGAATTCCACTTTGCTTTCCATAAGCTAATGGAAGACTACCACGTTGATGAAATCGCCATCATTGCACGTGAGCAAAAAGGTAAACAAGCTGGCAGCGCCACCAGTTTTAAAATGGAAGCGGCGATTGAAATCACCGATAAGCCAGTCGCTATCATTACCCCTTTGGCAATAAAAGAGCAGCTTAAGCGTAACCCACCGTTAGTTGAATTCGACTCGCTCGAATTAAAACGTGTGCAACGCAGCGCATTTGAGGTGGCATATGTTCACCACAATCACCATATTTTTGGTAAAGCCTAAGCATGTAAAAATGTTAAACATAGGGAGCTAATTAGCTCCCTATTCGTTTAAGCAACCAAACCTCGAACCCATAACCGATGACTAAGCCGACACGCCCAACAGCACCACCTCGCATGCCAGTGAGTGCAACAACCGCCCAACATAAAGCGCAAGTTAAACAAAAACGGGCGCTATCAGGGTTATTGACCACAAAACATGTGTCAGAAAGCCAATCTAATGCAGATCCTTTACGGTTTATAGCTCATTACTCCCCTTCAGTTATTGCACAAGTCAATCAACTTATTAAAAGCAATAAATTGGCTGAAAACCTAAAACAACGCTATCCAGATCATCATGATATCCGAACCGATAAATCGTTATATCAATACGCAATGGCGTTCAAACAACAGTATTTGAAGCAGTCTTCACCACTTTCAAAAGTTATTTTTGATGACAAAATTAGCTTAAGCCATCAGGCGTTAGGGCTGCATTCTTACGTGCAGCGTCGACAAGGTAATAAGGTCAAAGCTAAAAATGAAATACGGATTTCATCGCGGTTAAAGTCTGTACCTGAGCCTTTATTAAAAATGGTTGTGGTACATGAATTGGCTCATCTAAAAGAAAAAGACCATAACAAGGCCTTTTATCAATTATGCTGTGCGATGACACAGGACTATCACCAATTAGAATTCGATTTAAGACTATTGCTGGTATGCGAGGCATTGGCAGACTCACCCTATGAAACGAGCTAACGCCTATAAAATTAAGTTCATAGCCAAGTGACCTAACACTTTCTCAAATTAAACCATCCACCTTAAGAAGTCGGTCGTTTATGGTTCAAAACAAAAAAAGCCGCATTATGCGGCTTTTCCATGTCATTATGTTATCAACCTAACGCCATCATCATTTTTCGACTGCGTACAATCGCTTCAAACTCATTACGCTGATTTTTAGGTAGCACTTTGGCCTCAGCAATATTGGCTTTCATCGGGTCGGTGGGACGACCATTAACGTGAAATTCATAATGTAAATGTGGCCCCGTAGAGCGACCGGTATTACCTGTTAAAGCAATCACTTGCCCACGTTTTACCCTTTGACCTTTACGCACATGGAATCGAGACAAGTGCAAGTATCGTGTACGCACTTTGTTGTCATGTTCTATCACGATATATTTACCGGCAAAGGCATGATTGGTCACCATAGTCACCACACCATCTCCTGGTGCGACAACCGGTGTACCAATAGGCGTCGCAAAGTCCGTGCCGTTATGCGGGCGAATACGCCCAGTCACAGGATGCTTGCGTGTAGGGTTAAAGTGAGAGCTTAAACGGTATGAGCGTTTAAGCGGAATACGCTGAAATGCAGGGGCTAAGCTTTGGGCATTTTCATCGTAGAAATTACCATCTGAATGCTGGAATGCATTCACTTCACGGCGGGTGGTGATAATGCTGACGCCCTCAACCTGCGTGTTGCCCGTTGATACACCTTCAATATACTGATCGTTCATCAAAACAGAGAAGCGGTCGCCTGCACGTAGTTCTCTTGAAAAATTAATTTTGCTTTTTAATAACGACTCAACTTTCTGAATTTCTGCCGCTGACAAACCTGCTCTTTGAGCGGAAATGTAGAATGAGCCATTAATTTCACCACCGACAATCCGATTTTGCCAAATCCCATCAATGATGATGTCTTCAACATTAAACGAGCCATCATCTAAGCGTGTAAATACCACCTGATGTGCTGGGTTAAAATATAACTCCAGTTGTTGAAGTTCACCTTGCTCGTTATCCCAAAACTGGATTCGGTTACCAGGCATAAGGGTATCCAGCGCAAGTACTTGCAAATCAGCCTCTAATACTCGGTACATGGTTTGCTGATCAAACTTGGCATACTCGAATAATTTACTCAGCGTGTCACCGGTTTCAATTATGCGAGAGTAACTCGGGGCTGGTGCTTCAATGATTTCGGGTAAGTCATCAAAGCTATTTAAGTGAGGAATAAGCGCTTCGATATCCAGTGCGACAGGGATGCGTTTAGCTTCAAATTCTTGCTTACTTGGCAGCATTAACACTGCAGCAATAAAAAAGACACCTGTGAGTAATAGCCGTTTGTGCATCAAGCTCAGGTTGTTAGGCAGCGATGTTAACTTCGCTATTTTGGTATTACGCACGTTACTTGACCCTAAAAATGTGTTCTTTAATGATGATTTATTATTGATGTTGTATGTCGACTATTTTCATGACGGCTTTGTGTCATTGGACGCGCAGGAAGGTAAACTTTCCACTTAAAAATGGCGCAAACATATTAGACTTTTGGGCTAATAAAAAAATGTGACGATTATTTATATCAAATAATCGTCATATTACAAATTAATTTACTGGGATTTATGAGCTCAATGCTATATCTAGCCTAGGTTTGCGTCACTTTAACGAAAGCTAAATCATCCATTAACAAACATCATGACTCGTTTACTGAATACTGACTTTGTAACTTACTGTAACCAAGACCATTGACTTTATTGACTTTTATTTGCACATCAATACGCTCTTTCATCGCCTCAATATGACTAATCACCCCTATCATCTTGCCATTAGCATTCAGGTTATCCAGTGCATCCAATGCAATATCTAATGTGTGGCTGTCTAACGTACCAAAACCTTCATCTAAAAATAACGATTCTATTTGGGTTTTATGGCTGACTAAATCTGATAAGGCCAAGGCTAAAGCCAAACTCACCAAAAAACTTTCGCCTCCCGATAACGTGCGTGTATCTCGAATGGCATCACCTTGCCAGGTATCGAGCACCTGTAACTCTAATGCAGAATCGGTTTTACTCGCTAAGCTATAGCGACCATGCAAGCGCTGTAATTGCCTATTAGCCAAAGTGACCAAATGCGCCAATGTTAACCCTTGTGCAAAACGCCTAAACTTATCGCCCTTTTGTGAGCCGATTAACGAGTGCAGCAAAGCTATATCTTCATAATCTTGTTGAGCAACACCGAGTTGTTCAATTAACTTCAGCTGACTTTCGCGGTTCTGTTTATCTTGCTCAATGGTATGCTGCGTCTGCCATAACTGTTGCTGCACATCATTCATCAACTGCACAACCTCATCAAACTGTGCTTGTTGCTGCACTTGCTGACTCTTGTCAAATTGACAAATGTTACCTTGCTCAACTAACGCTTCGCTTTGAGTCGTAACCTGCTCAAAACTATGCTTAGCTTTGACAAGCCGTTGACTGATATCTTGAGTTAGTTCAGTTAATGCCTGCACTTCATCTGGGGATAATCTCGCAGCGAGATAAGCAGCTTCATTAGCAAACGGGCTATCTTGTAGTACTTGTTGCCATACTTGCTGTTGCTGTTCGATTAAACCATGTAAATCTGCTAGTTGCGCGTTTAAGCTATCTTGCTGCACCTGTGCATTACTTAGCTTGGTTTGCATTGTTTGTAGTGTTTGCAAATGCAGATCATAAGATTGCTGACATTGAGTCAACTTGGTTTGGCTTATCTGCTTTTGCTCACTCGGTTGGTTATCAGCAAACAGTTCAAAACGCTGCTGTGTTAACTGCTGCAGTGAAGCCTGCATATTAGCGGTTGATTGCTGATGCGCTGTTAATTGTTTTTCTGACTCTTTCGCCAAACCTGCATATTGGTTAATTTGCGTCTCAATCACTTGAAGCTGCTGTACAAGAAACTGTTGACGTTGCTTAGCATTTTGCCATTGCGACAAGTGAGCCTGTAGCTCAACTAACCACTCAGATAGCTCATTAGCATGTGGGGCGGTTAACTGACATTGCTCAAGTTGCTCAGTCAGTTGTAACCATTGATTTTGATATTGCTGCTTAACATCACTTTGCTGCGATTGATATTGTTGCTGCTTTTCTAATAGTGTTTGATACTGCTGCAGCTGTAGTTGTTGCTGTTGCTGCAACTCGGCATATGCTTGCTGGGCTTGTTGATAGTCCTGCTGAACTTGATGTTGCTGTTTTTGCATTGCATGAATTTGAGAAAGTTGCTGTTTAAGATTCTCCTGCAACTCTGTTTGCTGCTGAACATAACGCGCAATCTCATTACCCGCTTGATTATCATCAATAGCGAATTGCTTACCATTAATGGAGCTAAGGCCCAGACTCGTCAACAATTGCAGCCAGGATGAACGTAACGCGTCTAATTGAGCCATCACTTTTTGTTGTTGCAACTCTGTTTGAGTCAACGTGGCCACTTGTGCTGCTAACTGCTGTTTAATGGACTCCCCGTGTTGGGTGATTATGGCTAACTCGTCAGTTAATACTTGCTCACGCTGCTGGGTATGTGACACGTCTAACTGCTGATAATTATCGACTAATGGGTGTTCAGTCGAACCGCATAGTTCACAAGGGTGACCTGGCTGCAATTGCAAACGTGCTTGGGATAAATCGGCAATACGTTGTTCTTGCTTTAACAAGGTTTGAACATCGTGTAGTTGCTGTTTTTTGTCTTTCCACTGCACCTTAGCTAACTGTAATTGTTCATCCAATTGTCGTTTAGCGTTTTGTCCATCTGTGAGTTGTTGCGTTAATTGCAGTTGTTCCTGTGCCAGTTGCTGAAATTGTTCAAATGTACTGGTTAATTGCAATCGATGGGGCTGTTGCTCAACAAGTTGCTGATATTCAGCATCCAGCTCATCTGCACTTTGTTGCTCGGTAAATTGCGAAAGCTGTTGCTGCGACTGAGTTAACTTCTCTTGTAATGCATCAGCTTGCTGCTGCGCCTGTAATAGTGCTGGCTCATTTTGTCGTTGCTGCTCAGCATGTTGTTGTAATGATTGCTCAGTGTCAGCTAATTGCTGCGTCACTTGCTCGGTTTGCTGAAGTAAAGATCCAAGCTGCTGTGACTGATGCTGCCAACCACTAATGTGCTGTACAATGGTTTCAGCATGACTCAAATCATCAAGCACACTGTTAAGTTCTGCTTGTTCACTATTGCAGGCCGTTTGTTGCTGCTGTGCATCGGTTAGCTGATGTAAAACGCCTTGATACTGCTGCTTCATCTCTTGCAGTTGATTAGCTTTAGCATCAAGTAATTTCTGCTCACTGGCTATCTCGTTATCTAACGGCAACACTTTTTGCTCAATCAGCTCAACGAGCACCTGATGCTGAGTGTGTGTCTCCTCAAGTTGCAGCTTATTTTGATCCAACTCCATTGTCGATTGCGCCACTTGCTCATCCAACTTCAGCCTATCCTGCTGGAGTGATATTAATTGTGGCTGCAGCTTAATGTGCTTTTGCTTAGTATCGACTAATCGTTGATATTCAGGGGTAATGGATAACGCGGGTTGATTCTGTGCCAGTTGATCAAACTGTGGTTTAGCACCGTCATATTGCTGCTCAATATCAATCAAATGTTGCTGTGCAGTTTCAAGCTGTTTCTCATTTACTGACGTTTGATTAGCCCAATCAAGGTATTGTTGTAATTGTGTTTGTTGCTGTTTTAGCTGCAACTGTTGCTCAGTTAGCTGGGCGTTAAGTTGCTGCTGACTGGCCAGTTCATCATCTGACATCACAGATACATGGGAGGCTTGTGCTTCAAGTAACGCTAACTGTTGTTTTTGTTCAGTATATTCTAAGTGAACACGCTCAGAAATCAGGCCGTAGATTTCAGTGCCTGTGAGCTCTTCTAAAAGTTCAGCACGCTCGTTTTCTTTCGCGTTTAAAAACGCGGCAAACTGCCCCTGTGACAGCATCATTGATTTGGTAAACCTTGCAAAATCAAGACCTGTTACTGCCTCTAGCAGCTCTGATTTACGTTTAATCTGGCTTGCTAGAATTTCACCATCATTTAACTTAGCAAGCTCAACTTGAGCATCTTGTAAATTACCATCAACTTTTCCCCGAGAACGACGTTGACTCCAAAAAGCACGATACCCCTGACCTTTAACTTCAAACTCAACCTCAGCTAGACACTCACTGGTGCCACGAGTCATTAACTCATTAGTGGATTTTGAAACTGTGTCTATTCGTGGTGTGCGATGGTAAAGCGCTAAACATATCGCATCTAAGATAGTCGTTTTGCCCGCTCCGGTAGAGCCTGTAATTGCAAATAAACCATTATCACTAAACGGTGGCTGGCTAAAATCTATCTTCCACTCACCCTTTAGCGAATTAATGTTTTTAAAGCGTAAACTCAAAATCTTCATGACTTCACCCTTTCTTGCAGCTCAGTGAGATCTGGGTGTTGTTCATGATTAAGCTGAGACTCAACCTGTTGGGCAATTCGTTTAAATTGCAGACTAACGCGTTCACGGCGAGCTTGTTCTTGTTCAGTCTCAAAGCTTTCAAGTGCAAGGCGCCTTTCAAACACATCTGCCACGTTTATTTCGGCTAAGGTTTCATTGTGACTTGGGTTAGCACTATGGCGTTGTTTCCTCGCTCGGGTGAGCTGCAATACCTCTACAGGCTTGTCTGCCACGATTTTAGCTATGCGACCTTGTAAATCAGTTAAATAATCTTGCTCAACAACTTCAACACTCAACCAAGTATTCAAGGGTTGTTGATTCGTTTCATTAGCATCTGATTGCATTGCCAATTGCCCTATTAACTGCTTGACCAACTCCTCGACCAATTGCTCAATCTCCTGCAAGTTACCTTTGATGGCACGCATTGGTTGAAATAATGGAATGGCAATAGGTTGAACTTGCTTAAGCTTGTCTTGTTCAAATTCGACTAATAACACGTGTTTACCACTTTGCAGCTGATCAGCAGGTAATTCATCAAAGCTTAATGGAATAGGCGAGCCGCAATAGCGGATGTGCTCTGATTTAGCCACAATTTGCATGCGGTGAATATGCCCTAAAGCAATGTAATCGGCAGCAGGAAAGTGCGCTGCGTTAAAGGCATCAAGACTGCCAATATAAATATCTCGCACCGACTCTGAGCTACTGGCTCCGACCGTGGTTAAATGGCCAGTAGCAATAATGGGCACACTGACCCCTTGCTCAGCTAAGATTTGCTGTTTCAGTTTAAGAGCATGGTCAAAACAATGCTGATAATAATGCGCGATAGCCAAAGAAAGCTTGTGTTGTTTATCAACACCTGACTCCCCAGCTTCACTACTGATTAAGTCTCTTGCACGTAAAAATGGCAGTGCACACACCAGTGCTTGCGGCTGTGATTCCATTCCCATGGTTAGCACATGTTGTTCGGGCTCTGAGAACCCGCCTGGTACAACATGGGTATTTAAATAAGACAGTAAGGCTTGAGACTCCGCCAGAGTCGATACTGAATCATGGTTACCACCTAATATGAGTAACTCACAACCCGTTTGTTGCATATCGACGATAAATTGATTATACAAAGCGCGGGCATAGCTTGGCGGTGTACCAGTATCAAAAATATCACCAGCCACAATCAATAATTGCACTTGATTGGCTTTAATCGTATTGAGCAGCCAATTCATAAAATGCTGATGTTCATCAGCACGGCTTTTGCCGTAAAAATACTGTCCCAAATGCCAATCAGAAGTGTGCAGTACGCGCATAAATACCTTTTAATTTAAATGAGTTGTATTTAGGTGACGATAAAAGTTGATCACATATATTGTGACCATAATAATTTGAAGCTCATGGCAAATGACATCACAACCACCAATGGCTTGATAATTTTAGTGCCCTTTGTCACCACTAATCGTGAGCCTAATGTGGCACCAATGGCTTGGCCCACCAGCATAACAAGCCCGAGAGCGACTGCAACTTGGCCACCAATCATAAAGAAAATGAGTGAAGCAATATTGGTAACAAAGTTTAATACTTTAGCGTGCGCCGTCGCCTTGGCTAGGCCAAAACCCGCTAATGTGACAAATGCTAAGGCAAAGAAACTACCTGTACCTGGGCCAAAAAAACCGTCATAAAAGCCAACACTCAATGCCGCTGTGAAAGCGAAAAGCGTTGGTGTCACCATTTGATGTTTATCGTCTTCAGCTATCTTCTTAGAAAACAAGAAGTAGCAACCAATAGCTAAAATTAAAAATGGTAGTAAAAGGCTTAATATTGACGCATCAATCATTTGCACCAAGATAGTGCCAATCACCGAGCCAATAAATGCACAAGCAATCGACAACTTAATACTACTTATCTTGACCATGCCCTTTCGCACAAAGTACAAACTCGCAAAAAAACTACCGCCACAAGCTTGTAATTTATTGGTACCCAATGCCGCTGCAGGAGGAAGCCCTGCCCACATTAATGCAGGAATAGTAAGTAGACCACCGCCGCCCGCAATTGCATCAATAAAGCCGGCTAAAATGGCCACAAAAAATAGCACTAGGACAATTTGTAATGAGAGTTCAAACATGTGAGTCGTTATCAAGAGGAAAAGCGTATTAAACCCTCTTTAGCTGTAAAATACAAAGCTTGTTAGCCTTAAAAACAAAAAGGTAACCCTAAGGTTACCTTTTGCAAAAATACTGACTGACTTTGTATAAATGATGCCGTTCAACTTTATTGTCAAAAGACGTCATCATCAATCATATTCAATTAGCCTATTCCCCAGAATACATTGGTGATCACGAACAGTAATAAAATGCTAGTGAAGTTGATAATGGCACCTGCGCGCATCATCTCCGTCTGCTTAATGAAGCCTGATCCAAACACAATGGCATTTGGCGGTGTGGCAACAGGCAACATAAATGCACAAGACGCTGCAATACCAATCACGACAGAAATCATGACAGGTGATAAACCTAATGGCTCTGCAATGGCTGCAAACACAGGTACAAGTAATGCAGCACTGGCTGTGTTACTGGCAAACTCTGTTAGCATCACCACGAAGAAAATCACAGCCAATACAAATAGTGCAGTGTGGGTATCACCAAAAATACCTGTCACTGTGTGGGCTAAAAATACACTGGTACCAGTGGCTTTTAAAATTGCGCTTAGCGTTAAACCACCACCGAATAATATCAACACGCCCCAGTCTGTGGTTTTTTCAATCTTCTTCCAATCAACCAGTTTTAAGCCAGCTAAAACCACCACACAACCCAGTGCCACTATGGTATCAAAACGACTAATGCCACCCAAAGCCTGTGATAAAGGCTTACTGAAAATCCAGCAGCAAACGGTCGCAAGAAATATAACTAAGGTTAACTTCGCACTACCAGTCATTTTCTTATCAGATGATTCAATTTTACACACGGCCGATAAGTCAGGCTTTAAGAAGAAGTAAAGCGCTATCAACATGGTAGGTAACATTAATGCCACGGTCACCAAACCAAATTCTAACCACTCACTAAAGGTCAGGCCCACTTGCGCAGCAGCAATCGCATTTGGAGGACTACCGACTAACGTACCGATCCCGCCAATATTCGCTGAGTAAGCAATACCGAGTAACACAAACAAATACGTGCTTCGGTGAGTTTTAAGGTCTAGCTGGCTCAAAATACCTAAAGCCAGCGGTAACATCATCGCTGCTGTCGCGGTATTACTGATCCACATCGACAGTAAGGCCGTCACACCAAATAACATCAAACACGCTATGCTGAGCTTCCCTTTTGATAGCTGCAATACTTTCTCAGCAATTCTACGGTCAATCCCCTGATGGTTTAAGGCCGCAGCTAATACAAATCCACCAAAGAATAAATAGATAATAGGGTTAGCAAAATTCCCCATTGCAGTGCCCGTATCGAACACACCAAAGAAAACAGCCAAGATAGGGATGAGGATTGCTGTAACAGAAATATGAATTGCTTCAGTTAGCCATAAGATAGCTGCAAAGACTAAAATTGATAGCCCTGTATTAATGCCAGGTTCAAATGGTAAAAAATTGTAGAGCAGCGCAAATAATACGATATTAGCGCCGAGAATCATAAAACTGCGTGAGTTATCTTGCTCAACATGTTCTTGATTATCTTGAAGCGAATCCTTCATGTACTTCACCTTTATTGTCATTTCCAAGGCGCTTAATGTAGATCACACCTCAAACACAAATAAAGACAATAAAAGTGTAATAAAATTATCCCAAAAAGATGATAAAATATGATTTTGGTCTCATTACCATCAAAACCAAGACCTGCATCATTCATATTTACTAAAAACCGTAGTTTAATCACGTCAAATCCGCCAAAAGCAGGATTACATTCAAATTAAGTGAATTATTATTAAAAGCATTTCTGTGACAAATCTCACATAGCACCATTTGGTAATTCTACGTAGATCAAGTTTAATATCAAAAATAGTCTTTTATTAGCAAACAGTTAATTAAGTGGTTTTGAGAACAAAGTCCCCACCACACACTCCCCTTTAAGATTTATCAGCCACTTAAGCAAAAACATTAAATGTATAATCCATTGCATCAATATTTAGATGCTGAATAAACGATAAAAGTTAACAATGAACCAAAGTGATTTAAATAAGATGGTCATCCTCCTAGGGAATCCTCCCTTATTGGTACAATAAAAAAGGCAAATACTGCTTTACACTGCATTTGCCTTAATTTAGACCACTAAGTGCTTCTATTTACATGTTTACCCAGCGACTACATCCCCGCTGCAATCATATCTTGCTCATCTAATCCTAGTTGCTCTGCATAACTGCGACCAGGTTCAATTCTAAATTCAAAGGTTAATATTTTTAAGCAGGCATCAAAGAAGGCTTCACCTAACCACTGTTTATCAAACATATGCAGCTCTTCAACGATATTATTGACACCAATTGCATCTTGTTTACTCCTTGGGGTGAGTGAATCAATAAAGCTAGCAACTAAACCATACAAATCTTTTTCAGCATCACCTTCTACTGACCAAAGCGTTGGATCGGCATATTGAGCCGCATAATGGATTTGAGCAATATCGGAACCAATACCAAAGTTAACTAATGTGGCCGTATTATGATTACAAATAATATTTTTAGGGCAAATAGCCCCATGGAAGATATCCAAGCTATGTAAATATTGCAGTGCGCTTAAGAGTTGAACAAACCAAGTATGTGGTTGACCTAATTGAACCTCACTGACCTCATCTAAACTCACACCTTGTGCCCATGCTCTAGCAATAAACAAATCATTTGATTGCGGTAACTGACCAAAGCTCAGAACTTTTTCAACATGGGGATGATAAACCTTAGATAAGCTGCGGTACATGCTGCTTAATGACAACCACTTTGATTCCACATGCTGATATATACTCACACAACACGGGTAATTACCTTGAAGGTGTCGCGCTTGCCAAAGCTGGCTGTTATCCGTCGATGAAATAAAGTTATCCAATTTGAAATGATGATCTATCACAGCACCACGGCCAATATCGATTTTCTGTGGCAAAGTGTCACACACGCCCAAATCAATGAGCGCTGATAAATCACAGCGGATGGCATCTAGATCCGTTGTCGCACCTTTTGCGGCCTCACGATACCATTGATAAATTCGAGGCTGCAAAGTTTGCTCAGCGAGGTTTTGAAAAGCCTTAGCATATTCAGCAATATCTTGTGAAATCGATAGATTATCTTTGATATCAATAAACTCTACATCAGCTTGATCAGAAATGAACACACAATTAGCCGCCCAGCCACCAATGGTAAACCCACGGCGATGGATCTGCTGTAAGCCAGTAATACTGCGTCGTAATATTTCCAGTAATTGATAAGTAGTTTGTTGGCCAATTTCAAATATATCCAGAGGCACCCCGCGCGGCATACGAATTGGCAGCACAAGTTGCTCACCATCTTGAATAAGCGGCGCACAAAATGGCACACCCGTACAACCAGACAATGATTGGATACGTTTGAACTCATCACGTAGCTGGATCTCGTGTTGTTCAGCTTCATGGGAAGATTCAAACTGACCAGCCACTAATATTTTTAACAGCCAAGGGGCTGTCCAACCACCAGGGTTATACTCTGACTGCCACACCTCTAGCCCTTTTTGTAAAAATAGGCATTTCAGTTTTATAAAGTCTTGGATCTTTTGATTGCGCTGTTCAACTAATGCCACCTGACCAATGGTATCCAACACCATTTCTTTTTGCGCATTGGTCACTTGATGCTTTTTAGGTGCGGTTAACCCCCACTCTTTTGTCAGTGCAGCAATAATTTGAGCTGGAGTATAAATACTCAATTTGCCATGGTCTTTCTCGAGTAAAATCTCTTCCCCCTTGCGCCCTGTCACGAACACCATGCCTTGACACCATGGTGCATAAACCCCAACGGGAATTTTATGCTTTAAACGGCCAGCTAAGACTCTAGCAACATAATTGGCCTTGGATAAGCTATTGTCTACGTCTCTGCCATCTAATGACCAAGCATGTAGCCCTGCATTTAATCGACCAATGTAGCCTTTGACATCAACCACATAAACCCCCCACTCACCCACGACTAGTGCATCGACTTCCATGGCCTGTCCCGTTTTGGTGGGTATTTCGACATTGGTCAGTAAAAGATAGTCTTCGGGTAGTTCATCGCTGAGTAATGAAAATGCCCAACGTTCTGCGTCATTTACTGGTGTACCAAAACTAATGTGCCTAGCCATACTAATCCTTGAGACTGCTATTGAAGAGTGGGTGCATTGCATTTTCATGCTAATTACTCAGACACAAAAAAACCACCATATTGGTGGCTTTTCATTGCATTTGCACAACAAGTGAACAATATCTGTTCAACCAATTGTCGTAAGCGTCAGATTAGTGATGGCAGTTGTCGTCACACTGATGTTCTTCATCAGCAAAATCGCCATCGCCTTCTTGATGCTGCATAACGCCCCAGCCATCAGAGCCGCCATCAAATTCATTGGCAAATGCATTCAGTTCAGTTTCTTTTGCCACTAATGCATCGTAATCTGGCACCATGTTAAGACACACTATGACTTCCCAAGTTTCTGTATCTTCATCAAAGTGCAGTTCCACTTCGCCTTCAGCCTCTTGCTGAACCAATGCTTCAAGTGCAGATTCGGCATCTCGCTGATCTTCAAATACTAGAAAGAAATCAACATTTAGTGCTTTGGTTAAGTCAATGCCTGCATCTGCCATTGCTGCAAGCATTTTGCCATTATCATCATCTGGGAATTGCATATTAAATCCTTACTCAGCTGGAACGATTTTTATCGATACACCATTAAACTCAATCACGTCACCAACGACGCACTTTTTGCGCTTGCGGGTATCCACTTCACCATTGACTGTAACTAAACCTTCAGAGATGACGTGTTTAGCATCACCGCCACCGTTAACAAGGCCCTGTACTTTTAACACTTTATATAACTCAACGTATTCATCACCGCTGAGTAATGCGAAATCATGCATGGATGGCTCTCAAAAATTACAAATATAAATATGGGGCACAGTATAACTGATGACTGATCAGCAAGCATCAAGCATTTTAATTGGATCATCATATCGATATTGATAACCCAACTCACGGCAGATTAATTGGCCATCGATAGCTTTTGAATCTTGCTCATCGCCATTAAACTGCGGCAATGGCATGTTGAGGTGTTGACATGCTTTGGAGTAAAAATCATCTCGTCTCGGGTGTAGGCTCGCGCAAAGGTTATAAGTATCACTACAGCTCTCAGACTCTACGATGCACTTGATAGCAGCAATACAGTCATCAAGGTGAACTAGATTCACCGCCACATTGCCGCCGCTAACATCTTCACGTCCCGCAAAAAAGCGTCCGGGATGGCGCTTAGGACCAACTAGACCTGCAAAACGGACGATACAGCTACTTTCAAATCCACTGAACATAGCTTCAGCTTGCAATAAAATGTCACTACTGTCGTTATAAACGGCAGCATCTTGTTCAGTCATTATTTGGTTGAGAGAGGGGTAAACGCCTGTGGTACTGACAAACACTACTTTTTGATATTGTCTGTGTCCAATCAGTGCTTTCAATGCATTAAGGTTATATAAGTACTGGTTTTCGCCACGTCGCAGGCCTGGCGGAATATTAATGACAAGTATATCCGTGTCTAAGTGTGTCTCTAATGAAGCGTCAGTATAAACATCCGCTAAATCTAACTGAAAGCCATGAATCCCCCATTGCTGTAGATTATCGGCTTCAACACTATCACGCTTATTCGCATGAACTTGATAGCCAGCGGCGACCATTGCTTTAGCAAAGGGAAAGCCAAACCAACCACAGCCGATTAAGGTGATGCTTTTTTGTTTATTCACTGTATTTATCACTTATATCAAGTAGGAAATGGGAGAATTACTGAGGTTAGTGGTCAAAGCCACTGAAATAAAAGCTAATTGAACTATCGGTTTTAAGGGTTTTAGGCACTTTTTCAGCCAAAGTTTCAAGCTTTACTGTTCCTGTGACACAGACATCAGGCTCTTCCATTAAGAATCGCAATGCAGGCTCCTCACCTTTATCAGTACAAGACCAAACATGGGGATCTTTCACTTCTTTAGTGGTCATCAGTACTTTAGCAATGCTGCCATCAGATAGACTAACAATCGTGCCCGGTGGGTAAATACCTAACACTTTCACTAATAAAGAAATTAAACTCTCATCATGTTGATGCTTATGACTTTTAAACATTACCCCTAAAGCGATTTGAGGCGAGCGATAACGGGCTAATAAACTCTCATAATCATTAACCAGACTGACTATTTGAGTACCAACAGGGATATCCTTGCCTTTAAGTTGATCAGGGAAACCACTGCCATCAATGTGCTCATGATGGTGCTTAATAATGTGCAGCATAGGTGCTGGGAACAAACCACTTTTACTCATCATGTCATGGCCAAAATTAGGATGCATTTTTAAAAAATTGGCTTCTTGGGGGGTAAGCTCACCACGTTTACGGCGAATATTCTCTGGGACGCGCAATTTACCTATGTCATGGAATATGCTGCCTATGGCAATATCACGCAGTTCACTTTTACTCAATTGAGCTAAGTGTGCAATCATCATTGATAATACGGCAACGGAGATCCCATGTTGAGTAATACTGGCATCTTCATCCATACTGGCCACCAGCGTAAGCGCCGGTGATTCGGTTTCATGCAAATGTTCCATTAAGTTTTCAACAAGAGTGGCCGCTTCTCGATAGGCCCCTTCTGGATTACCAATAACCTGTCCAAAGATGCTGCGACTTTCATTCACACACTTAATAAACCGCTGCTGAGACAAGCGCATTGCTTTACGCGCCTGCCCTTTAAAGTCTGGTGAAACAACGGTTTCGACCTGCTCTTCTGGTTCGGGCTCAGGCGGCAGTTCCACTAGTAAATCGTGACCGGCAATCAAATGAACATAAGGGACATCAAGCCCTTTAATCAGCTCAATTTGAGCCCTTTGTTCAACTTTAACTTTATTCAAAAAAAACGGGTGGTTAGTCCAAGATAGCGGTAGCTTGACTGTCATGCCTACGACAATCTGTGAAACCTGAATTTGTACCGCTTCTTGTTTTGCCAAGAGTCTGTCCTTAGTTATATAAAGACGAAGAATACGACAAGTAAGCACTTGCCGTTATCACTATGCCTTTGTAGCTTGTGCAGCTAAACCAAATACGAAGAATGCAAATATTGAATAGTTATATTACTAACAAATATAGAGATTTTTAAGGAATTTGCTAGTCTGATTTTTCGATTTGCCAGTCATTAAAGTAATAACGTAGGCGTTTGGATTGGAGCAAATACATCACCGACCAAAAAACGAACAACAAATCGAGGGCGTAACTTGCCTTAAATACAAAGTGATCGTGGATAACACGTTGTGACAGCACTATCGCATCAACTAACAATAATAATGCAATTATCCAGCGACCTTGTTTAAATATAGGCTGCAACCACGTTGATTTACGTTTTCGCTCGGCAATGATCAGTCCAAATAATAGTACTGCACCAATACCTGTCGCTAAAGCCCATAAGAAGTCACTCTTCTCTGGGTAAAATAATCTAACAAGACCAGCCCTATCATCAAACTGAGTCAATGAAGCTGCAAAAATACACCAAGCTCGCGATAAAAACACTATCATCAAATACAAAAATATTGGCGGTTTGATGTGGCCTTTATCGTCCAACCAAGTGATATTGCTAAACCTAAGCGTCATACAAATATTCCTTTATGTGACGCTTTGCTAGTTGCACAGTAGTTTGTAATCGATTCAAACTATATGGCTTAACCATTGAGAATGGCCAACAATGCTTGCTCGTCAATAACCTTCACACCTAAGTCTTGAGCTTTAGTCAATTTAGACCCCGCAGCTTCACCAGCCACTAAGCAATCGGTATTCTTAGAAACACTGCCAGCGACTTTAGCTCCTAAAGCCTGTAATTTGGCTTTAGCATCATTTCGGTTTAACTGGGTTAGCGTACCAGTAATTACCCAAGTTTGCCCTTTCAAGCTCAAAGCGTCTTCACTCACTTCTTCAATGGCAGGCCAATTAACTCCTGCCTCGATTAATGCCTGCAATACTTCGACATTGTGAGCTTGATTGAAGAAATGATGAATATGTTTAGCCACAATCACGCCCACATCTTCGACCTCAATTAATTCATCTAGACTCGCTTGGCGTATCGCGTCAATCTGCTTAAAATGACTGGCTAAGTTTGCGGCAGTGGCTTCACCGACTTCACGAATGCCTAGGCTATATAAAAAGCGGGCGAGTGTAGTTTGTTTCGCTGTGTCAATCGCAGCAATCAACTTTGTGGCTGATTTCATTCCCATGCGCTCTAACATGGTTAGCATCGATGCGGTCAGTTTAAATAAATCGGCAGGACTTTTGATAAGCTCTTTATCAATCATCTGTTCAACAATTTTATCGCCCATGCCATCAATGTTAAGCGCTTTGCGTGAAGCAAAATGTTTAATGGCTTCTTTGCGCTGCGCCTCGCAGAACAATCCACCAGAGCAGCGTGCAACGGCCTCGCCTTCAACCCGTTCAACATCACTGTCACAAACAGGGCATTGACTTGGGAAAACGATATCCGTTGCATTTTCAGGGCGTTTATCTAGCACAACCTGTACAATTTGTGGGATGACATCTCCCGCTCGGCGAATGATGACACTATCACCCACTTTGACACCTAAACGCGCGATTTCATCATGATTGTGAAGTGTTGCATTGGACACAGTCACACCACCAACAAACACAGGTTTTAGCCTCGCTACAGGGGTAACAGCGCCGGTGCGACCAACCTGAAAATCAACAGCGTCTAAAACGGTTAACTCTTCTTCAGCTGGGAACTTGTATGCGATAGCCCAACGCGGCGCTTTAGCTACAAAGCCCAAACTAGTTTGCTTATTAATATCATTGACTTTAATGACCACACCGTCGATTTCATATTCAAGCTCACTGCGACGATTGAGAATATCTTGGTAATAGGCATAGACAGCTTCAAGACTTTCACACACTTTCACCTCAGCAGAGACCGGGTGTCCCCATTGCTTGAGTTGCATAAGCTGGCCATGATGAGTGTCATTCATTGGTTGCTGATTGCCCTCTACCACACCAAGTGCGTACGCATAAAAACCCAAAGCACGTTCAGCAGTGATTTTGCTGTCAAGCTGTCGCAAACTTCCCGCTGCGGCATTTCTCGGATTCACGAAGGTCTTTTCATTCTTAGCTTGTTGACGCTGATTTAACGCTGCAAATGCCGATTTTGGCATAAACACTTCACCACGCACCTCAACTAATTCAGGGTAATCTTCACCGCGCAGCTTAAGTGGAATTGACTTAATGGTACGCACATTTTCTGTAATATCTTCACCGACAGTGCCATCACCACGGGTTGCAGCACGCTCAAGTATGCCGTTTCGGTAAGTGATACTAACTGCTAAACCATCAAGTTTTGGCTCACAAACATAAGCAACGCTATCGACTTTATCGGTGATGCGTTTATTAAATGCTTCAAAATCAGCTTGTTCAAATGCGTTATCTAGACTGAGCATGGGTTTAAGGTGAGTAATTTGATCAAACTTAGCCAGTGCGGCACCGCCAACTCGTTGACTAGGTGAATCCGGCATACTCAGCTCTGGGTGAGCCTGTTCAAGCTGTTGCAATTGCTGCATTAAGCGATCGTATTCCGCATCAGGAATCGATGGCGCATCATCCACATAATAGCGAATATTATGTTGGTTAATCGTCTCAGTCAGTTGCGCCATTTCAGCTTTAATGTCATGCATGTTAGTAACCGTTTCAGTCATAAATAATCTATATAAAGAGGGCCGCTAATGCGGCCCGAAGTCTTTGCCTAATAGTAAGTTTACATCGCAGCTTTTATACGTTGTACATAGGCATGTTTGGTTTCATCAGCCCAAGGTTGGCGCTGACCATCTAATAGTTCCGCCCCCAAATCCTCAGCAATTTGTAATGCAGAATTAAGCATAATAGTGAAATTCATGGTTGGGTCACCGTAGCAAGGTAGTGTCATGAATAACACCAAACCTTCGGTAACAAATTGCTCCATATTATCTGGGTCAAATACCCCTGGCTTCATCATATTCGCCAATGAGAATAACACTTCACCGGTACCGGCATTATCAATATGCCGATGGAAAATCTCCATATCACCAAATTTAAAGTTCAGACCAAGTAAACAAGGTAAAATTTCAGCACCTTGTAGCTGGTAGCCTGATTTCGCGACCACATGCAACACCAATACATCTTTTGGTTCTTGAAGGGCTTGATTTGCATCAGGGGTCGTTTCAGAAGTTTGAGGGGCGACATCATCTTGTTCAGACGAGAAATTAGCCCTTGCATCCGCTTGTGGATCGATATCTGAGTCAACTACGTTATTAAATCTTGAATCAGTATGCTCATCATCCGCAATATTGATATCGATGTTGGCAAAATCATCATCTGATTCGGCAAAAAGCGTTTGCTGCTCAGGCTGATGTGATTCTGGTTTTTGGCGAATCTCCGACGTATCTGCTTGTATATTTGCATCAACGGATGTCTGCGCCACAGAGTCAGTACCGATTTCAGCTTCTAAAGGTAACACCATATCGGGCGTTTTTATGCCTTCTGGCAGGTCGTCAGGTAGCTCGTCAGTTAGCGTGGAATGAGCTGTTTCGATTGATTCAGAGTCAGCTTTTTGGCTTAGCTCAGAAGCTCTTTTCACTCTAACTTCACCAATGCCATCGGCATCAAAGCCTTGAGCATCGCGCTTATTCGATTGTTCTTTATAGAAGTCCACCATAGGACTTTCTTTCATTGATTTAGGCTGCTGTTTCCTAATGGACCAAAAACCATGGAGCAACACAGCAGCAATGGCTATTGCGCCCAGTACTAACAAAACGATTTGAAAATCTTCCATTCTAAACCCTGTTTTCCAATCCTAAACTACATCGGCCATCGCAACTGCCGCATCAATATCTACTGCGACAACGCGTGAAACCCCTGGCTCATGCATAGTTACGCCAATCAATTGTTCTGCCATTTCCATGGTGATTTTATTGTGGCTAATATAGATAAACTGCACACTTTGAGACATTTCTTCTAATAGGCGGCAAAAACGGCCGACATTGGCATCATCTAAAGGTGCATCAACTTCATCTAGCATACAAAAAGGTGCTGGATTCAGTCTAAATATTGCAAACACTAATGATAAAGCGGTTAGTGCTTTTTCTCCACCACTAAGTAAGTGAATGGTACTGTTCTTTTTACCCGGTGGCTGCGCCATAATGGTGACACCGGTATCGAGCAAATCATCATCAGTGAGGGCCAAATAGGCTCTGCCACCACCGAATACTTTAGGAAATAAAGCCTGTAAATCTTCATTCACTGCATCAAAGGTCGTTTTAAATCGCACTCGTGTTTCACGGTCAATTTTCTTTATAGCCGACTCTAAAGCAACTAATGCTTGATTTAAATCAGCGTCTTGCTCGTCCAAATAAGCTTTGCGTTGATATTGCGTTTCATATTCTTCAATCGCGGCTAAGTTAATTGCGCCGAGATCATCAATCGCTTGTTTTAATTGGGCGAGTGATTTAGACCAAGTCGTAATTTTAGCATTGTCAGGCAAGCTTTCTGCCACCTGCGTGATTTTGACTTGTTGCTCTGCTAAAAGTTGCACTTGAGCATCAATTTGCCCTTTTATTCCCTCACGTCGTAACTTTAACGCGCTTAACGACTGAGTCAAGCCCTGATGCTGTTCAAGCTGTTGTTTTTGCATTATTAGTGAACTATCTAACTGCTGTTGCAATTCACTTTGTTGCTGTCGATTGTCAGCCAATTGTTGTTGTAACAGTTGTTGCTGCTGCAAACTAGATTGCAACGCTTGCTGTAATTGCTCAGATTGCACTCTATCTTGGGTATCTTGCCGACTATGTAAGGCTTGAGATGTTTGCTGTTTCTCAGTAACTAACTGTTGCTTTTTTTGTCGCTGCTGCTGGCTATTTTGCTCAGCAAGCAGTTTATTGGTCGTTAACGTCTGCTTTTGGTCAACAATTGTCTGCTTTTTTTGCAAGTATGATTGCTTGGCCTGTTTGAGCGCTCTGTGTTGCAACAGGTTGTCTTGTTTAGCTTGTAAACTTTGTTCATGCCCCATACTAAATTGTTGTTGCTGCAACTCTTGCTGCTCAATTTGTAATGTAAGCTGCTCAATTAATGCCGTGCTCTTATTAATAACCTCTTCAGCCATTACTTGCTGTTGACTGTAATCATCAATGCGATGTTGCTGATCTTGTTGCTGTTGAGTTAATTTGGCAATTTGCGTGGCATGCAGGCTTATTTGTTGTTGCAGTTCACGCGCCAACTGCTGTTGTTCGGATAAGTTGACTTGTAGTTTGGCCAGTGCTTGCGTGCTGCGAGACACACAAGCTTGCCGCTCAAAATTTTGTGCCGAAAGTTGCTCAAGCAATTGTTTAAGTTTTTGTTGCTCATGACTCAAGGCTAATAACGACTCCGCACCTTTAGAAGGCAAAACAGACAGCCCATGGGCGATAAGCTCTCCGGCTTTGGTGACGCAAATGGCTTGTTTATCTAAATGAGTCAATAAGTTCTCTGCCGCAAGTTTATCTTCGACCCAATGCACATTGCTAAGCCAAGGTGCTAAATTCACTGGCGCAGTGAGTGTGTCACATTGATAAGCAGCTTCAGGGGTCAATCTAAAACCTTGAGCATGGTTCTCATCATCGACAACTGCAACATCTAACAAATGCATTAACAGACTATCTGCAGCCTGTTGCCAACCAGGCTTAACATCAATCACTTGCCACAGCGCTTGTTCACTATCATTACTCTGGTGTTTCGATAACAGCTCAGTTATTAAGTCAAATCTTGCCTGCTTTGAAGCCTGTTGTTGCTGGCTAGCTTGATATTGTTGTTGCTGCTCAGTCAAGGTTGCTTGCTGCAATTGAGTTTGCTGTTGCAACTGTGCGATTTGATGTTGATTTTGCATTGATTGGGCGGCTAATTCATCATGTGCAAGTTGCGCCTGAGCGAGCGGTTGAGCATAGTCTTTAGCAATTAGCGCCTGTTTCGCCTCTATTAATTGTCGACTTTTCTGGTGCGCTTCATCATGGGTACGCTGCTGATACGCCAGTGATGATTGACTCACCGCTAATGCTGTTTGCCCATCAGCCATTTTCTGTTGACTTTGGGTGACCTCTTGTAATAGCGACTCAGATTGCTCATCCAGTAAATGTACCTGCTGATCAGCTATTTCAATTTCATCATTGATTTGATTTAACTGAGGTTCAATCTGTGCAAGTTGGCTTATCATCTCATCGAGCTGCACAGTTAATTGCTGCTGACTTTCTTCAACCACCTGTATTTTTTGAGTAATACTGGTTAGTTTGTGTGCCAGTGCAGAGTCTTGTTGCTGTTGATGAGCAAGCTGTTGTTCAATACGGGAGCATTCGCTGCCGCATGCATAATACTGCTCAACCAAGGTGTGCTCGGATTGAGTCAGTTCAGTGAGTTGCAGCTTAACTTGAGTAACAACATTATCGCCTTGTCTATGCTGATCGCTGACGCTTTCTAATAGCTGTTGCTGGGCATTAACCTGTGTGCTTAGCTTGTCAGCTTGGGATTGTAGATCTTGCAAACGCAAAACATGTAACTGACTTTGGCAGGTTCTTTGTTGATCTTTCAACTGACGATACTGGCGGGCATCTTGTGCCTGTTGTTGTAGCTTGTCAATCTGCCCAGCCAATTCGACGCGAATATCATTGAGGCGTTCTAAGTTTTCACGGGTGTGCCTGATGCGGTTTTCAGTTTCCCTGCGACGCTCTTTGTAGCGAGAGATCCCCGCAGCCTCCTCAATAAATACTCTTAACTCTTGGGGCTTAGATTCGATTAAGCGTGAAATAGTCCCTTGTTCAATGATGGCATAACTACGAGGACCAAGGCCGGTGCCCATAAATAAGTCAGTGATATCTTTGCGGCGGCATTTTTTACCGTTAAGAAAGTAGCTGGACTCGGCATCACGGTTGACTTGCCGTTTAACGGCAATCGTTTGATAGCCAGCATACTGGCCAGTTAAGCGCCCCTCTGTGTTATCAAAGGTTAACTCAACACTGGCAACTGAAATGGGTCTACGAGCACTAGAGCCATTAAATATGACGTCTGTCATCGCATCACCGCGAAGGTGCTTTGCTGAACTTTCACCCAATACCCATCTCACGGCATCGATCACATTGGATTTGCCGCAACCATTAGGGCCAACAACCGCTGAAAGCGCATGTTCGAAAGGGATTTTAGTTAGGTCAACAAAAGACTTAAACCCAGCAAGTTTTATTTGTTTTAATCGCATGCTGCCAGTGTAAATAAGAAAAAGAAGTCGCTGCAAGATATACAGCAGTCTACTGTAGCAAGTGCGCCGCATTTTGTAACGATTTTTATGAATTTGACACAGTTTTATACTTGTTTTCTGAGACTTGTATGGTCACACTGCAAACAAGTATGTAAAAGGAAGTCACAATATGACCGCAAAAATTCCCACAATAAAGAAAAGTGGCGTGAACTATTTTATGCAAGGTTTTACCTTGATAAAACAGCCTGGGTTGAGAACATTTGTCATCATCCCTTTATCAATTAATTTTGTGTTGTTTGCCACTGCCATGTATGTGGCATTTGGTCAATTAGAACGATTATTTACTTGGATGAGCGCCCAGCTTCCTGAGTACCTTTCTTGGTTGGAATTTTTTCTGTGGCCATTGGCAGTGGCGACTCTGTTAGTTTTTATGTCATTTATCTTCAGCTCAGTCATGAATTGGATTGCTGCGCCCTTTAATGGTTTATTAGCTGAAAAAGTTGAAATGCACCTTACAGGGAAACCACTCAACTCCGGAGGCACTGTAGATTTAATTAAAGATTTACCTCGAATAATGGGACGAGAGTGGACCAAATTAAAATACTATTTGCCGCGAGCGATTGGTTTCTTAATTCTGTTTTGGTTGCCATTTGTCGGCCAGACTGTGGCGCCAATTTTATGGTTTCTTTTCACCGCTTGGATGATGGCGATTCAGTATTGTGATTTTCCGTTCGATAACCACAAAGTCCCGTTTCAGGATATGAAAACCGCGTTATCTAATACCAAGGGTACCAGCTATAGTTTTGGCGCCACGGTAACCTTGTTTTCAATGATCCCACTCGTAAATTTAGTCGTGATGCCTGTGGCCATTTGCGGTGCCACGGCCATGTGGGTTGAGCGCTACCGCGAAGTGTATAAGCACCCAACTATCGCGAATGACTAATCTAGTTTTTAATGCCATTTAGTTTTCAGGCAAATGCCATTCACTGGCAAATTGTACTCATAAACGAATAGCGCAGGGTTTATTGCGCTATTTGCTTTTAGCGTGGCCACTGATAACATTTCAGCTTTATCTATTACCTGACAAACACTGTAACAATTTCGGCACAAAATAATCACAGCAAAGCAACGACTTGAACTGTTATTTTTGTCACAATATTTGCCTACAAGACAAAAATAATTAAAAGAGCCCTCTGTGATTATCAAGAAACTGTCGCTAATTGTCGCTTCACTTGCGTTTAGTTTTTCTGCCGTCGCCGGCGATGCGAAAAACTTCAACACTCAGATCCCCACCCTTAGCGCACCTGCTACTATAGATGGCAATTTTGATGAGCCGCAATGGCAACAAGCGGCAGTCATTGAACTAAAATATGAAACCTCGCCTGGAGAAAACATTGCTGCCCCAGTCAAAACTGAGGCACGTATTTTCGCCACTCAATCAAGTATTTTCGTTCGCTTTACTGCTTATGACCCTAATCCGCAACAGATCAGAGCGAATTTACGCGACCGAGATAAATCATGGGGTGATGACCAAGTCGGCATTAAGTTAGATACATACAATAATGCTAAGTTGGCCTATCAGTTTTTTATCAATCCTCTAGGTGCACAAAGTGACTCTATTGAGAACGAATTAACGGGTCGTGAAAGTGATGCATGGGATGGCATTTGGTATAGCAAAGGTAAAGTCACCGAACAGGGTTATCAGGTTGAAATAGAGTTACCGCTTAGATTGTTTAATTTTGGCAAGCAAGATATTCAAACTTGGGGGGTTGAGTTTGTCCGCTTTTACCCTAGAAATGAAACTCACCGACTCTCTTCTGGCAAAATTGACCGCAATAACAGTTGTAAACTATGCCAATTAGGCACAGTTACTGGACTAGAAGGTGCCGAGCAAGGCAATGATGTCCAGCTCACACCCTCATTGGTGGCTAACCGCAACAGTCAGCGCGATCTTTCGCCTAAAGGCGAATGGCAAGATGAAGATGAGATAGAAGTTGGCTTAGATTTTCGCTGGGGCATCACACCTACTACCTTACTGAACGCCACAATTAACCCAGACTTTTCTCAAGTTGAGGCCGATGCTGGCCAGTTAAATGTGAATAACAATTTCGCACTGTTCTTTTCTGAAAAGCGGGCCTTCTTTTTAGACAATAAAGATTACTTTGATACCCAATTGGACTTGTTGCATACGCGCAATATCACTGCTCCAGACTATGGCGTGAAACTCACTAGCCAAACAGATGCCCATACAATGGCATTATTGGCAACGAACGATGTCACAACACAGTTTCTGGTGCCGGGGAATCTCAGTTCTAGTGTGGCGCAACTGGATCAAGAAAGTTATAACGTTGCCAGTCGATACCGTTACGACCCAACTCGCGAAATTTCAATTGGTGGCTTAGTCACTCTAAAAAAAGCAGATGATTACCACAACTATGTCGCCACAGCCGATTTAAAGTATCAGCCAACAGAACAAGATACCTTCACAGCTCAGTACGCTCACTCACAAACTCAGTACCCGGAAGATTTATTCCAAGACTTCTGTGGTGGGGGTGACTGCTCAACACCACCAAGTGATTGTGATTTTGGTAACTGTGACTACAACGAACGAGTACTGAGAACCCTCAAGGACAGTGAGTTTAGCGACTCTCTTTACAAGCTAACATACCGACATGATCGTCGTAACTGGTGGGCAAAAGCACAATATCACTCAACCGGAGAAGACTTCCGTGGCGACTTAGGCTTTATTGACAGGGTCGATGTTGCAAAATTTGTGGCTGGCGGTGGTTATCGTTGGTACCCAACCGACAGCTTCTTCAATACGATTGTGACCGGCGGTGATTGGGATATCACCCATAACCAAGCTGGTGAGCAAATAGAAAAAGAAGCTGAGATGTTTGTTGAGTTTGAAGGTGGCTACCAAAGCTTTATAGCGGGTGGATTAACTCATCGAGATCGTGTTGGGCGCCGCATTGATGCTTCTAATTTGGCCATCGAGGGTAACACCACAATGTTTACTGAAACCATTGGCTGGTTTTACACTAACTTCACCCCTATTGATAAACTGAAATTAGAGCTCGATATAAACTACGGTGATGAAATTGATTTTGCCAATAACCAACTGGGGACTAAAACCATGTTCAACCCAGAGGTGGAGTGGAAAATTACCGAGTCAATTGTGTTAGATATTTCTCACCGTTATCAAACCTTAGATGTCGACGACGGTCGCCTGTTTACTGCTAACCTAAGTGATATTAGGTTGAACTGGCAATTAAGCCTACAAAGTTTTATTCGTCTGACCAGTGTGTATACCCACATTGAGCGCGACCCAAGTTTATATCTTTACCAACAACGTGATGCTAAGTATCAAAACTTGGGCAATGAAATTCTTTATGGCTATAAACTCAACCCACAGAGTGTATTCTATTTAGGGTATTCAGATGCATATCTTGCAAATGATGACATCGACTCTCTTAATCAAGATGAGAAGACCTACTTTATGAAACTGAGTTATGCTTGGTTGTTGTAACAAAATTCAAGCTTATTAACAGTAGTTCTCATCGTAAGACGTAAAAAAGCCAGTGATATCAACACTGGCTTTGTCATTTATATGTTATTGAGCAACTATGATTTCAACATTTTATCTAGACTATTTAGTCTTTGACTAGAACTAGGACTCTTCAGTCAAAACACAGTTCCTTCCAGCTTGTTTTGCTCGGTACAGCAATTCATCGGCACGTTTTAACGCGCCATCAATGGTTTCATCAGCAATCGTTGCTACACCACAGCTAAAACTCACTTGAAGCTCGCCTGCTGCCGTTACAATAGGCATATCAAAACTTTGTTGACGGAATTTATCAATTAATGTGCCGGCTTTTTCAGCGCCTAAGCCTTTAAATGCCACTACAAATTCTTCACCACCAAACCGTGCTACGGTAAAGTGTGAACCAAAAGCTTGATCTAAGCGATTAGCAAACTCAACCAACACTTGGTCACCAACATCGTGACCATAGGTATCGTTCACTTTCTTGAAAAAGTCGATGTCTAATAACGCAACAGTAAACATCCCCTGATCATTATGTTCATCTTTATGTTGGCTAAAAAAGTAGCGCCTTGTGAATGCTTTAGTCAAATGATCGCGGTTGGCTTTTTCCCATAGACTCCTGATCATATCGAGTGCATCTAAAGTATTCAGCACTCGGCAGTGAAATTCTTCGTGCACAAACGGCTTTTGTAAAAAGTCATTGGCACCATTTTTAATAAACCTTGCCGAAAGTGACTCATCATTATCATTAGATAAGCCAATAATGGCTAAATCTTCACGGCTGAACTTTTCCCGTACATTAAGAATAAGCTCAAAACCATCAACCCGCGGCATATTATAATCAGTGATCAATAATTGAATGCCTGGTTCTCGGTCTAACACCTCAATGGCCTCTGCACCATCATTGGCTTCAAGCACCTGAAATAAATGTAACTCTAATAATGCTTTTACGAATTTGCGACTGACCACAGAGTCATCAGCAACTAATACCTTAACATCTTGGTTGCGCCTCAACCGGGAAATGAGCTTTACAACATATTGATAACTAAAGCGGTTTTCTTTGAGAATATAATCAACAATGCCTTGCTTAAGCAGATTTTTACGCTGATGAGCATCAAGATTACCGCTTAATACGACACAAGGTGTGGTAAATTCCGTGAGGACAGTTCGTACGATCTCGCCATTGGGTGCATCGGGCAAGTTTAAGTCTGCCACCACCAAGAAATACTGATGCTGCTTTAATAAACTCACAGCGCTTGCGAAGTCAGGCGCAACATCCACCTCACATTCCAACTCTTGGATGATAAGGTGTTTTAGAATCTTCGATACCGCTTCAGTATCTTCAACGATCAGTATTCGCAATCTGGTATCCTTCATATTGCTGCTAAACTGGTAATACTATGGCAAGGCTATTAAAGCTTGATATCAATGAAGTAATTCATCAACTAGCAGCTTAAATTTCCACATAGTATAGGTCAGGTTAAGCTAGCACTTTTCTAACACAATACTTCCGATCGAGTACCCTGCTCCGAATGAGCATAACAAACCTAAATCTCCCGTCACAAAATCGGCTTTATTTTCATGAAACGCAATAATTGAGCCAGCAGAAGCAGTATTTGCGAACTTATCAAGCACGATAGGCGCAGTTGTAGCCTCGACATTGTCACCTAAGAGCTTTTTGACTACAAACATATTCATATTAATATTAGCTTGATGCAACCATAAACGCTTAAATTCTTCAGGTTTTATTTGTTCAGCCTCGAATTGCTTGTCTAAATGTTGGTAAATTCTTGGCAGTAACTCTTTAAACACTTTACGGCCTTGCTGATGGAATAACTTATCAGGCGTGTCAGCCTTGTCAGGATCACATCGATTAACAAAACCAAAGTTACTGCGAATATTACTGGAAAACTCTGTCATGCAATTCATCGACAATACATTAAACGCATTTTCCGCATGAGCTAATTCTTGCTTTTCAACCACCACAGCAGTGGCTACATCACCAAAAATAAAATGGCTATCTCTGTCTTTAAAATTACTCTGTGGTGAGGTCAACTCAGGATTAATCACCAGCACTCTATTTGCCATGCCACCCCTGATGGAATTGACAGCATTGGCAATTGCAAATGTGGCTGATGAACAGGCAACTAGCATGTCGTAGGCAAAACCTTTGGTACCTAGCGCTTGTTGTATTTCGATGGCAATTGCTGGGTAAGCTCTTTGGGTATAAGCACAAGCAACTATCACTAAATCAATATCCTCAGCTTGCAGTTTTGCCTGTTCTAACGCTTGCTTCGCAGCTTCAATTCCCATTGAAGCTTGCATGGATAACTCACTGGAATCTTGATCTGCTATTAATGGCATCATGATATTAGGATCTAATATGCCTTCTTTTACCATGACATAACGACTGTTAATACCAGACGCCTTATTGATAAACTCGCTACTAGAATAAGGCAAAGCTGTTACTTTGCCTTCACCGATATCTGATTCATGTTGCTGATTAAACAGATCCACATAAGCATTATAACTATCAACTAGCTCATCGTTAGAGATTGCGTGAGGTGGCACAAATAGGCCTGAACCCGAGATGACAACTTTTTTCATTTTATTTTTACCGAGTAAATCTTGGGAAGAAGTGAAATCGAAGCGTATGTTACGCCAATCGAAATAATCATAAATTTTCACTTATTCTAGTACTTTATCTACCATTGCATAGCCCCAAAAGCACTAAATGATCATGGTCAGACCATCAGTTAGTTCTACAATGAGTCGCCTTCTTATACAGCTAGTTAGAATAATAGGTTTTACTTGTATAACTAAATGGAATAAAGAAGAACTTTTCTTCACTTCTAAAAGTGTCTAAGACGACTATTATTGTGGGTATATAAATAGAGGAGCATATGACTCATGAGCAAAATTTTTGAAGATAATTCATTCACTTTAGGTAATACCCCACTCGTTCGCTTAAACCGTGTCAGTAACGGTAATGTTCTAGCAAAAGTTGAAGCTCGCAACCCAAGCTTCAGTGTTAAGTGTCGTATTGGCGCTAACATGATTTGGGATGCAGAGAAAAAGGGCCTATTAACTAAAGAGGTTGAGCTTATTGAACCTACCTCTGGTAATACAGGTATTGCATTAGCATATGTCGCTGCAGCACGTGGCTATAAACTAACCCTAACGATGCCAAACACAATGAGCCTTGAGCGCCGTAAACTGCTTAAAGCATTAGGTGCAAATCTCGTACTTACTGAAGGTGCTAAAGGCATGAAAGGTGCCATTGATAAAGCTGAAGAAATTCGCCAATCTGCCCCAGACAAGTACCTTGTATTAGGTCAATTTAGCAACCCTGCTAACCCAGAAATTCACGAACAAACAACAGGTCCAGAAGTATGGAATGATACTGATGGCGAAGTGGATGTATTCGTTGCAGGCGTAGGTACCGGCGGTACCATCACGGGTGTTAGCCGCTTCTTAAAAGCACAGGGTAAGCAAATTACATCTGTTGCTGTTGAGCCAGTTGACTCACCTGTGATTGCCCAAGCTAAAGCGGGTGAACCACTACAACCTGGACCACATAAAATTCAGGGTATCGGCGCAGGCTTCATCCCTGATAACCTAGATCTTGAATTAGTTGACCGCGTTGAAGCGGTAAGCAATGAAGATGCAATTGATATGGCACGCCGTCTAATGCAGGAAGAAGGTATTCTTGTGGGTATTTCATCTGGTGCAGCAGTTGTCGCGGCTAATCGCATTGCTGCATTGCCTGAATTTGCAGACAAAACAATTGTAGTTGTGCTGCCATCAGCAGCTGAACGCTACCTTTCTTCAGCTTTGTTTGCTGGTGAATTTGGCGACAGTGAAAACATTCAGTAATCACTGTTTAGCTCACCCCTTTAAAACCAGCTTCGGCTGGTTTTTTTGTACCTATATAACGTCTTGGACCATTCAATGTCATTATATTGAGAGCATTTTATGCTGCATTAAAGCAAACATATTTAACTCGCATTTAAAGGTAGAGAATATATACACTCTACAAAGCTATTAAGTGCTCGACTTCATCTCCAGCTGGAATGTATTTCTGCCCCTCAACCTTCAGCTAATAGTTGATTTAACGGCTTGAATATTAACAAAAACATATAATCAGTAAGTGGGAATTTGATAATCAATGACATAGCAAAACCATACTCTTATTAATCAGTAGTCTTATTAACTAACACCACTCATTACTACTGAATTAAAAACTTTAAAATATCACACTAAATATTCCTGCGATTCATTGACACAACAACCCATCCACTCACCTCAACATATTCTTGAAACTCAAATTAAACCAAAAGCAAAGAATCGGTTAATCACCATAGATCAGTTTATTAGTGTTAGCCTTGTAAATCACAGCACTCTTTTTAATCAGATTCTTTGCTAATGAGGCTACTCACCATTCTTTTCCAGTAGATCTATCTTCAAAAACACCTATAAAATGACTAATAAAAAAGCTAAGTCATCATTAAATCGACTTATGGATTATTGCGAAAACTATCGTTTTTAATAACACCCTGATAAGAACGCCACCAATAAATATCATTTGCCCTACTAGGTATTAAACAAATCCCTTAATAGCCGCTGAACAATAAATAAGCATGCCGTTAAATTTTTAATTTTTTCACACCCAGATATCAAACAAATCGATAACAAAAATAGACTAGGCCGTACGCTTAACTAGAACAACATTAATAACAAAGTAACAACAAACCAGAGAGCTATGTATCGCTATATGTGACACATACATTTATTGATGATTATTTAAACTCCAAATACATCCATATGTATATATTAAGTTGATTTTATATTAACCACTTGTTTAATCACAATTCAATTTCAGCAGTTAAAACATCGTTGCCAATGTTACAGATTTATGATTTCATCCTGCACCCGCTTATTTTATTTAACTTTATTAACATTTGAGATAACTAAATTAAGCGCGGATATAAATAAAATCTAAGGGAGATGAAAATGCAGCCTAATTCAAGATTGGCGAAAGCAATTAAATTTGCACTTGTAACAGGTGCCGCAACCGCAGCACTAAGCTCGCCTGTAGTACTTGCTGTTGATGAAGACAATGTAGAAAGAATAGAAGTGACTGGTTCACGTATTAAACGTACCGACATGGAAAATGCGGTACCAGTAACGGTACTAAACGCAGATGACATGGCCAAGCAAGGTTTTACAACTATTCAAGATGCACTTGAAAGCCTTACCTCTACGACCAGTGCAATGACCACACAATCTGTACATGGTTTCACACCTGCTGCATCTTCAATTAGCCTTCGTGGTGCCGGCGCTAGCCGTACATTAACGCTCATCAATGGAAAGCGTTTAAATCAATACCCGAAACCAGCTGGCGGCACAGACAACTTTGTTGATACAGCTAACTTACCAATGGAAGCTGTAGCACGCATTGAAGTATTACAATCAGGTGGTTCAGCAGTGTATGGGGCAGATGCTGTAGGTGGTGTAATTAACATTATCCTAAAACAAGATTTCGAAGGTGTTGCACTAAAATACCGTCATGGTGATACCACAAACGGTGGTGGCGCCAGTGACCGCATTGCATTATCTTTAGGTGCTTCATCTGACCGTGGTAACGTATCTAGCTTCATAGAGTTTACAGATACTGAGCAACTCAAAGCGACAGACCGTGAAAACTTTGGTCTTCATACCGATAAAGTACCTCATAGTGAATATTCTCAATACAGCTCTTACGGAGCACGTATTGCTGGGACAGGCACCGGCGCTCGTACATTAACAGCCGAGGAATGCACTGCTGGCGGTTGGTTCTGGGATGCAGCCCGTAGCTTATGTGGTTTCGACCGTTCTGAGTGGCGTGACCTTCAACCTGAAAGTACACGTTTCATTAGCTCTACAAACTTCAATTACGAATTAGCTGAAGATATAACTTTTGTGGGCCGTTTAGACTTTGCAGAAGCAAAATCAACCACACTCATTGAACCAATGGCAATCAATGACTATGACATCAATGTTGATGGCAACAATGTTACTGTATCTGTAGGTGATTTAAGTAAAACCTTTACTGATAAATCAACTGCGTTAGGCGGAGACTTCGCAAACGCCACTAACGGTGATTACTACTACGTGCGTCGTTTACACGAGTTTGAAAACCGCATGGGTGAAACAAAGACCCGTAACTACTTCTTCACAGCAGGCCTTCAAGGCGTGATTGCTGATGAATATGACTGGGATGCATCTGTTAACTACGGTCGTACGAATGTTGACGTATTCCGTGGTGGCTATGCCACTGCAGCAGGCATGTTTAACTACATTACAGCAGGTGAAAACGGTAACTCTTTACTTGAAAAAATGAGTGAAGAGGATGTAGCTAATGCATCTTACACACCATTTGAAAAAGCGCAGTCTACTCAAAAAAATATTCAAGCTAATATCACGGGTATGGCGTTCGAAATGCCAGCAGGTGATGCCATGTTTGCTGCAGGTGCCGAGTATACTGAACAAGATTACCAAACAGAATCTGATTCAGAATCTACTAAAGGTAATATCTTAACTACAGGTGGTTCTTCAGGCGCTGGTGAGCGTTCATACTGGGCTACTTATGCTGAATTAAGTATGCCTGTGTTAGACGTGCTGACTGTAGATGCAGCTATTCGCTACGATAGATACGATGACTTTGGTGGCAACCTTTCACCACAAATCACTGTGCAATACCGTCCAATGGATGAGTTGTTAGTCCGTGCATCTGCAACAAGTGTGTTCCGTGCTCCTGATATGCACCGTGTATATGGTGATGCGACTAATGGATTCAACCAAGTCATTGACTTTAAACAATGTCAGGCACTTGGCGGCTCACCTGGTGAGACCAATCCAGATCCAAAGATCAACGAAGTCTGTAATGAGCTACATATCGACACAACAACGGGTGCTAACGAAAACCTAGAAGCTGAGACTGGCTATACTGTCAATATTGGTGCGGTATGGGGTGGAGATTCACTTAATGCATCATTCGATTTGTGGGAATGGAAGCTAGATGACATGGTCAGTGACATCAGTGCTAGTAAAGCAGCTCGTGAATATGAGCAATACGAGCACATGATCACACGTGATGATGAAGGTACCATTACACACATTGACGCCGTGGCACAAAACCTCGCATTCCAAAAAGTACGTGGTATCGACTTGACTGCCGGTTACAACTTCGACCTAGACAACTTAGGTGAGCTTCGTCTGAACTTCAATGGTACTTATATTCTATTATCTGAAGGTCAATTATCACCAACGGATCCGGTAGAAGATGATATCGATAACGGCGGCCTACCTCAGTACCGTGCAAACGCTGTATTAGGTTGGTTTATTGATGATTTTGAAACGACCTTAGGTGCATACCACACAGCTCGTATGCATGGTTCACAGTACAAGTCATTTAAAGATGCGGCAGAAAATGCTGGTGAAGAATTCGATGAAAGTGCACACGAAGTTGCATCACAAACAACGTGGAATCTAACAACAGCATACCATGTAACGGACGATATCAAATTAACTGCAGGTGTGGTTAACCTATTTGATGCAGGTCCTAACTTTGATCCAACGGCAACATCTTGGCCACACTACCAACGTAGCGTTTATAACGCTCGTGGTCGCGAATGGTTTGCTGAAGCTGAAGTGAAATTCTAATTTAGCTGACATTGTCAGAAGATTTGAAGCGAAACGCCAAGTCATATGACTTGGCGTTTTTTTATTTGATGATGCCCGATTAACCATAATCCGGCAACATTTCAAAAAACCGCTGTTTCTGAGAAAACCAGTTTTTCAAGGTTTGCGGGTCTTGAGACAACAATTTCATCTTTTCCATTGCCTGTCATTGTTGCGGCTCACTTTCAGATAACATCTGCATACCATGTCACTTACTTTGCTCAGCGATTTGTTCAAAGGTGTCACCATAGAAAACTTGCTCACAGGCACCGCCTAGCTGATGACATGTCATGGCTTTCATACCTTGCCTCCGGCGCTCAACCTTTAACACTGAAATGGTGTCTTACTGTGCTACATATAAAGTAGCAACTTTATTAAAAGCTACTGGTGAATTTATCTTGAGTTAGCAAAAAGGTAAGAAGGTTGTTTGGGACGGGGCCTGAAAAAATAGCAATTGGAGGATGTCGGCTAAGAAAGTTTATTCATCCTGCAAGAGTTGTTTTACACGCTTTTGCAGCTCTGGTAACACTTGCTCATTAAACCAAGGATTTTTAGCTAACCAGATATTATTCCTAGGGCTTGGATGAGGCAAAACAAAAATATTAGGTGCATATTGGCGCCATTGGCCGACTGTTTGTGTCAAAGTAAGGCCTTCATCGGGTAAGTGATAATCTATAGCATATTTACCTATGACTAATGTCAATTGAACCGATGTTAACTGTTCGAGCAACTGAGTCCGCCATAAAAGTTGGCATTCCTTAAGAGGGGCTAAATCGCCGGACTTTCCTGTACCAGGGTAACAGAACCCCATAGGTAAAATCGCAACTGTTTTAGGGTCGTAAAAACTGTCTTTATCAATACCCATCCACTGGCGCAATCGGTCACCACTTGCATCATCAAACGGTATACCAGACATATGCGCCTGCTTACCGGGTGCCTGACCTGCAATCAATATTTTCGCATTCGGGTGAAATTGAATGATTGGCTTAGCCCCCAATGCCAAGTGCGGTTCGCAGTGATGGCATTGATGAATATTGGCCAGTAAAGTGTCAGGTTTCGTCATAAAGTCGTTAAATGTTGTGCAGCATCCTCTGGGGTTGGACATTCTAGATATGGTACATATCCTAGAAAAGGTGATGACATCATTTGCCTCAAAGAAGCAAGATTAGCATCTATTTCACTCATTTGAGGGTCTACTTGATTCGCCACCCAACCCACAATGGGTAAACCATCGTTCAAAATCGCATCTTGGGTTAATAAAGCATGATTCAAGCAACCAAGCTTCATCCCCACTACAAGTACTACACCTAAAGGTTTAGGGCCGTCGTGCTTATTTTGTAGTTGATTATTTAACTGCTTTATTGCATCTGAAAGATAATGCCTTTGGCCCAAAGGTAACCGCCAACCGCCAGCACCTTCAATGAGAGTAAAGTCAGCATCGATATTGGCGCTTTCAACTAAGAGATTCACAACACGCTCTAGTGATAAATCCACCTGTTCGTTAGACGCCGCAATATGCGGTGCAATAGCCGGCTCAAATGCAATGGGGTTCACTTGCTGATAACTAAGCTCAATATTAGATTGCGAAATTAACGCCATCGCATCGGTATTTCTCAGTCCAAACTCTGTCATATCGCAACCAGATGCAATTGGTTTAAAACCGCATTTTTTGCCTGAGGCCTTATGCAACAAAGCTGAAGATATTAAAGTTTTACCACTGTCGGTATCGGTACCGGTAACAAAGTAGAGCATGGTGAATATTGCTTCCTCAATTATTGACTATGTTGGATTAACAAAGATTGGGATCATTTACGGGCATAGATAAAGGCAACTTGATAAGTAAGCGGTATCCCTTGTTTCTCACGAAGTTTCTCTGCTAATTGGCAGCGCTCTCGCCACTGAGATTTAGTCATAAACTTCGTGTTTGCAGGATAATTACTTTGCATCGGTTCATCTTGTAACTCCAGACAAAGTTCATCCGTTACCAATGATGCACCGACTCCTTTTATTGAATAAAGTAACTGCTTTAAATCATCGAAATACACGGTGACAGCAACCAACTCACATTCAAAATCTTGCCATCTCGATATTGACTCAGTTTCACAAGCGGTAAAGGCTTGTTTAATTTGTTCAACAGTGAGAAAGCGATTAACGTTAAAGCCCAGCTGACTAAGCTCAGTTAGGCTGCCATCAGCAACTAAACTCATGAAGCTTTGCCCTTGGGGCTTCAACACCCGATATAAATGCGTTGCCGCACTGGATAACTGCTCACACCATTGCAGGGCAAGATTAGAGTACAAAATATCTGCTTGATGATCTTGCATCGCGAGTGTCTGCACATCACTGCATAATGTTTGATAGTGTGGGAAATCAGTTTGCACTTGCGCAAGCATTCCTTGAGCAATATCCACAGCACAAATACTCGACAGAAACGCAAAATCAGAAAAATCAGTACCAGGCCCACTGCCAATATCGACTAACCTTCCTTTTACTTCAGACGCTGTTTGCATACGAAGTTGTAAATGCTTTGCTGTTAAACGCTGCAAAACATCATGTTGGCGATAAATAGTGGCAGCATGGGAAAACTTATCTGCGAGCGAATTATCTAACGTCATGAGTTATCTCAAATAGATAGCAAAGAAAGAGTTAACTTTCATCAAGTAAACCAGCCAAAGCCTGAACTAATGCCAGAATATGCTGATGTGTATGTTGGCTGCTTAATGTGATGCGCAGCCGCTCACTGCCTTTAGGTACAGTGGGCGAACGAATCGCGCCAACCTTGAAACCTTGCTGCATTAAAGCATCTGCAATCGCTAAGGTTTTATCATTGCTGCCAATTATCACCGGCTGAATCGCACTTTGGCTGCCAATAGGCTGTTCGGTAAGCGGCAAACGATGTAGTTTAGCTTGGGTGATAAAATATTGAATATTAGCTTCAAGTTGGTGCTGTCGCTGTGGTTCGGCCTGTAATAAATTAATTGCCGCTAAGGCCACAGCCGCACTTGCAGGACTCAAAGCCGTGGAATACACGTAGTGACGCGAAGTCGCGACCAGGTAATCAATGATAGATTGTTCAGCCAATATTGCAGCGCCCTGACACCCCAATGCTTTCCCAAAGGTCACCACTTGGATATCAGCTTGAGATACGGTGGTTTCAGTTAAGCAGCCTTGCTTTAAACCAAAGCCATGGGCATCATCGACTATCATCAATGCATTGTTATCTCGGCACAATTGAGATAGCTCAGCTAAAGGGGCTCGGTCACCATCCATACTAAACACACTTTCAGTAACAAGCATCGATGACGGCTGACGTTGTAGCAATTTTTCGGCACTGGCTAGGTCGTTGTGCAAATATCGGCATAACTTAGCACCACTATGCTGAATACCATCAATAATGGATGCATGGATTAATTTATCCGCAACCACAGTATCATCAGGCTCGAATAAACTGCTCATTAATGCACTATTGGCGCTAAAACCTGAGCAAAATAACATGCAAGCTTGATGACCTGTCACCGCACAAAGCTTTTGCTCTAGAGTATGATGAATATCATGATACCCCGACACCAATGGTGAAGCTTTACTACCCACGCCATAACGCATGGCGCCATCTGCTAATGCTTGAGCCAATACAGGCTCCGTAGCTAACCCTAAATAATCATTGTGACTGAAATCAACCCAAGCGTTGGATTGTGGAGTCTTATGTAAACGACGCTGACGCAATAAACCACGCTGTGACAATTGCGCCGTTTGCTGGGCAATCTTCTGATATATCGGATGCGTCATTTCAATTTTTCCAAGCAATATTACAATGCCGCAGCATCATAAAACTGCTTTTCTTGACGGTCTTTTTGCGCGTTAGCTTTCGCTAAAATGGCAGAGTCTTGCGCTAAGTCAGCCTCAGTTACCGCTGAAGGCCCTTGTTCAGGGTGCAGACCCAAACGCTTAAATAAGGTTAGGTCGTCATTTTCTTCTGGATTTGGCGTGGTCAATAATTTACAGCCATAGAAGATAGAGTTGGCACCAGCGAAGAAACACATAGATTGCAGTTCATCAGTCATGTTTTCACGCCCAGCTGACAAACGTACCCGCGACAAAGGCATAATAATCCGTGCAACCGCAATAGTGCGTACAAACTCTAATGGGTCAAGGTCATCTAGCTTCTCAAACGGCGTGCCTGCCACTTTAACTAGCATATTAATTGGCACAGAGTCAGGGTGTTGCTCTAAATTAGCTAACTGTTGCAACAACCCCGCTCTGTCAGTTGCTTTTTCACCCATGCCGACAATACCACCAGAACACACTTTCATACCTGAGGCGCGCACATTTGAAAGTGTATCGATACGATTTTGGTATGTACGTGTGGTGATGACATCGCCATAGTATTCAGGAGAGGTATCTAGGTTATGGTTATAATAATCTAGACCCGCATCGGCTAATTGGTCTGATTGGTCTTTCGATAGCATACCCAAGGTCATGCATGTTTCCATACCTAACGCTTTTACGTCTTTCACCATCTGAGTTAAGTACGGCATATCTCGCTCACGCGGATTACGCCAAGCTGCTCCCATGCAAAAACGTGAAGCACCTGCGGCCTTAGCACTTTTAGCTTCTGTAAGCACCTTTTCAATTTCTAAAAGGCGCTCTTTTTCTAAGCCAGTATCATAGCGAGCACTTTGCGGGCAGTACTTACAATCTTCAGGGCAAGCACCCGTTTTTATCGACAATAACCGACTGATCTGCACTTCGTTAGGATCAAAGTTCTCACGATGGATACTGTGTGCTTTGAACAATAAATCGTTCATGGGTAATGCAAACAGGGCTTCAATTTCAGCTTTAGTCCAATCATGGCGAACACTAGCTAACGACATAACAACTCATCCTTTTTATGATTTCTGTTGGCTAGGATACTTTGAGACCGTAAACTGTCAATCTGACCAGTCGCAACAACTTTACTAACGGTTAAAAAATGAACAGCATTTTTTCAGCAACTGAAATCGATTTAGCATTTGATAAACAACATATTTGGCATCCCTACACTTCGATGACAGATCCTGTGAGTGTCACTGGAGTAAAAAGCGCTCAAGGCTGTGAACTCACCTTGGCCGACGGCAGTATAGTCATCGATGGCACTAGTTCATGGTGGGCTAGCATCCACGGTTACGGCCATCCTCATATTATTAACGCAATGCAGCATCAGTTGAGCACCTTAAGCCATGTTATGTTTGGTGGCCTCACTCACGCTCCAGCAATTAATTTGTGCAAGCGCCTTGTTGAAATAACCAGCCCCAGCCTAACCAAAGTATTTTTGGCCGATTCGGGTTCTATTGCGGTAGAAGTCGCGATGAAAATGGCAATGCAGTATTGGCAAGGCAAAGGACACATGCAAAAGCAGCGCATGATGACCGTTAAACGAGGCTATCATGGCGATACATTCGCCGCGATGAGTGTATGCGACCCAGATAATGGCATGCACACAATGTTCAATGAAGCATTAAGCGAACAAATATTTGCGCCTGCTCCCACCTCTGCATTCAATGAGCCCGTTAATCAGCAGGATATTGCCGCGTTAGAAGCGGTATTTGCCGAGCACCATCAGGATATCGCAGCATTTATTATTGAGCCTGTTATGCAAGCTGCTGGCGGTATGCATTTTTATAGCCCGCAATATTTACAACACGTTCGCCGATTATGTGATAAATACCAAGTGCTACTTATCTTAGATGAGATTGCCACGGGCTTTGGCCGTATAGGTAAGTTATTTGCCTATGAATATGCCAACATTGAAGCTGATATTCTATGTCTGGGTAAAGCCTTAACAGGCGGATATATCAGCCTAGCAGCAACTGTGTGTAGTGACGATGTCGCTCAAGGGATCAGTCACTCCCCTGCCAGCGTATTTATGCATGGGCCAACCTTTATGGGGAACCCATTGGCTTGTGCCGCCGCGGAAGCGAGCTTATCACTGCTACAAACCCAAGATTGGCAGTCAAACGTTGCTGCAATCGCTAATCAGATGCAACAACAACTTGCTGAAGCCATTGATTACCCACATGTAAAAGATGTACGCATATTAGGTGCTGTGGGCGTTATCGAAATGGATAAGCCGATCAATATCAGTCAACTACAGCAAGACTTTATTGATCAAGGTGTGTGGGTAAGACCATTTGGTAATGTCATCTACATTACGCCACCTTATGTCATTTCATCAGAACAGTTAACTCAATTAACTCAAGCAATGAAAACCATTGCCAAACACATCAATAGTCAGCAAACACAAGCGCAGACACCAAGCAATGGCTAAAATTGTCTTAAACAGTCACAGTTTGCTTTCACAGCAAGCTGTGGTTTCACTAATCAGTTAATTTCATTTAATTCTGACTAGTGCTTATATTTATTCTGCTTCTTGAGCATCACACAAACTGCTAAAACTCACTATTAAACAATAGGCTGCATTATGTGATATCGATAAGTACCTATTCATCCTATTGTGTTGTGCACAACGATGTATTGTCTATTCCCCCAACGATTGCTTGACCAATTAGCGGGCTAACTGACTGACAAATATTACATTATGGTCAACTAAATCAGCCTCACGATCTTAATGACTACATTTGGTAAGGCCAAATGTGATAACCAACACAAACCTACCTTACCAATTGTGAGTATTGAAAAATATCCCTCTTATAACCAACTAAGCTGACCAGATACCTAAAAGCTATAAGGCGAACTTTCTTGCCACTACCTTAAAACATCCTTCACACCTCAAGCAGAAGATAATGCATTGATTTAAAGAGCTTATACAGTAATCAGTAAGCGTAAAATAAAGCATGGGTAAACCAAAGATACATAAATAAACCGCCCCTTGGTAAGACAGCATGCCACAAAAATGGTCATAACACGTTGCAAACGTATGCAGCGTGTTATATAAATGTTGGTATTGTTAACAACAATACCAGTTGGTCATACCAAAAATGACCATATCGAAGGAATGAAGTTCTTTGGGGGGAATGATGAAACTTAATAAGATTAGTCAACTGTTTAGTAGCACCAAATATAATGCCAATAATATAACCTTGTTTGGCGCTACTTTAACTGCACTACTAGCGATGCCAGCTTATGCTGCAGAGCCTGAAAATACGGAAGAAGTGGACACTAGCAATATTGAAGTGATTTCAGTTCGCGGTATTTTCGGTAGTTTAAAACAAGCTAACTTACTAAAACGAACTGATGATCGTATCGTAGATGCGATTGTTGCAGAGGACATTGGTAAACTACCTGATAATAACATTGCAGAAGCACTGCAACGTATTCCTGGTGTATCGATTGAATCAGATTTTGGTGTTGGTCAAGATGTTACCATTCGTGGTGTAACTGAAAACTTGATATTACTTAACGGTCGCTCTACAGCAGGACCTGGACGAGGTGGTATCGCTTTAGATGATTTCCCTTCAAGCTTCCTTAAAACAGTTGAAGTAATTAAATCGCCTACCGCTGACATGATTGAAGGTGCGTTAGGTGGTACGGTGAACATGCAAACTATTCGTCCTCTTGAGTTATCAGAGCCTTTAGTGGCTGTGACTCTTGAAGGTGAATATGCCGATAAAACTGAAAATACTGCACCTAAGTTTTCTGCAGGTGTGGGTAATAACTGGGATCTCGGCGATGCGGGTACTTTTGGTGCCTCGGTCAACCTTTCTTACATGGATCGTGAAATCCGCCGTGACGAATACTTCAACAAAATTGATATGGTAGACAACATTGATATCAATGGTGATGGTGTAGTCGATGATTCTGGTGGACCAAATGGTAAATACCAGCGTAAAACACAGTCTACTGTAGAGCAAAAAACCGAGCAACGTGAGCGCACGGCTTATGGTATTTCTCTACAATGGGCCCCTCAAAGCGAAGCAGGTAACATCTATATAGATATGAACTCTGCTGAACTTGATGGTGGCCAAGCCGCGTACTCAATTCTTGACGTAGGGGGTAGTGTTGTAGCAAGAGATGACTCTTACTATGACGGCAATGGATTACTGCATAACTATGATTTAGATGGTGTATTGGTTATTCCTAAAACTTGGAGTGATTTCACTACCTCTAAGAGTACCTCTCATGCAATCGGTACTGAGTGGAATTTAACTGACACAATTGAATTTGCGGCAGAGTACTCAATATCGAAGTCTGAAGAACGTCGTACCGCTTCAGAATTTAACTTACGCCCTATTGAGCGTACTGACCCAACTTTAGATTTAGTCACTCACACTAGTACTGGTAGTTACACTTCAGGCAGTGGCATCCCAGGCTACACCTATGCTGATACAGGCATGCTGACTAACCCTGATAACTTAGTGTTCCGTGAGTTTTTCCATAAAACAGAAGATTCAGACAACGAAGAACAAGCACTTCGCTTTGACTTTAACTTCACCGATGTAGGTGTAGACTGGATTTCAGCTGTTAAGACGGGTATGCGCTTTACTGATAGAGAATATAAAGCGAACCGTTTTGACCTTAAGCCTAACGGTACAACCCTAAAAGACTCATACAAAAAGGCAACTAACGCTGACGGTCTTTATGCGCCTATTTGGATTGATGACCCACGCTTAGCTGAAACATTCAAAACCATCAACATGAATAATTCATTTGATCAAACTGGTGTTAACGGCCAAAACGATTTAATGACGTACCATGTATATGATGCCGATCGTCTTAAAGATGCCAATGCCACATATTTATTAGTACAAGACTTACTTAAAGACACCTCATATGCAATGAACGGTTCACTAGCTGATAATATGCTAGAAGATAACGGCGCATATAAAGAAATCAATGAAACGACTCAGGCACTCTATGCCCAAGTTCACTTTGACTTTGAAGACTTACGTGCAGTGCTTGGTGGCCGCTATATTAAAACTGACCTTGAATCTAGCATCGTAGATACTGTTGATGCTAACGGCAACAAAACACTGATGACAGGTGAAAATGATTATACAGATTTCTTACCTAGCTTAAACGTTACCTATAATTTAGCGCAAGATACTTTATTACGCTTCGCAGCCGCTAAAGTGATGCGTCGTGCTGACTTCGATCAGTTGAGCCCATCACTATCAATTGATAACCAATTAGTTACGGGTACTCAAGGTTCATACCAATTAGAACCATACCGTGTTACTCAATATGACTTATCTGCTGAGCATTATTTTGAAGATGGTGTCGTATCGGCGGCTATTTTCTATAAAGATGTAAACTCATTCACTCAAACTGATACCAGTTGTCTAGCTGATTCCAGCACAATCTCAGATCAAAACATCACTGAGTGGGGTAACATCTGTTTGCTAGATACAGCAGGTCAAAGCCAAGGCGATGTTAACTTCGCGTCAGAATCACAGGGTGAAGCCTATGTTACAGCTGAAAGAGATGCTGGTCGTACCGGTATTGTATTAGAAACGGAAGTCAATGGTGGTAGTGGTTCGGTGAAAGGTCTTGAGCTTGCATACATGCAGCAATTTACCTTCCTGCCTGATTTCTGGTCTGGATTTGGTGTGAATGCTAACTACACCTACGCAGACAGTGAGCAGCCAGATGGCAACCCATTACTGAAAATTTCTAAGCACAGTGCTAACGCGCAATTCTACTGGGAAAATGAGTTCCTGCAATTCCGTTTAGCATATAACTGGCGTGATCGTTACTTAGATGAGCAAGTGGTAAAACGTGTTCAAACTGTAGGTGCGCTAGGGTTAAACACTGCTGATACTGAAGCCGATCCTACCGTAGGTAACAGTTACCGTGAGGCACGTGGTCAACTCGATTTCTCAGCTAGTTGGGATATTAGCGATAGCTTTACCGTTTATGCTAATGCCGTTAACTTAACTGGTGAGCCAATTGAAGAAACCACCGAGCTTGGTTCAACTTGGAACTACAGTGAAGCTGATCGCCGCTTTAGCTTAGGTCTACGCGCTAAGTTCTAATCTGCGTTAATAAGCAAGGTTAGGCAATCACCTAGCCTTGCTTTAATCATCAGTAATCTACCAGAATTGTTAACATTTTGTACGACAAAATTATTAAGTAAATTCCCGAGCAAAGCTAACATCCAACTTGCTTGCAGTATTTTTGGCCAAATAATCCTATTTTTTATCAAAAAACATGAAATTGGTCAGCAAAATGGTTAACACCGTCAGGTTTATTTGTATTACAATTGACTCATTGTAAAGCAGTAATCTGAATCAGATTTGTACACATTTATTTAAGGAGTGAGTTATGACAAAACCAGTTATCGGTTTTATCGGCCTAGGCTTAATGGGCGGCAACATGGTCGAGAATTTACAAAACCGTGGTTACCAGCTGAATGTTATGGACCTCAATGCCGATGCAGTGGCGAAGTGTGTTGAGCGAGGCGCAAATGCATCAGCTACAGCAAAAGAACTGGCTGAAAACTCCGACATCGTCATGTTATGTTTAACAACGTCAGCCGTTGTAGAAAAGATTGTTTATGCAGAAGATGGTATTCTAGCCGGCATTAAAGAAGGTGCTGTTTTAGTTGACTTTGGTACTTCTATCCCAGCTTCGACTAAAAAGATTGGTGCTGACTTAGCGGCTAAAGGTGCTGGCATGATTGACGCACCACTAGGCCGTACTCCAGCTCACGCTAAAGATGGTTTACTGAACATCATGGCTGCAGGTGACATTGAAACTTTCAATAAAGTAAAACCTGTATTAGACGAGCAAGGTGAAAACGTATTCCACCTTGGTGCACTAGGCGCTGGCCATGTCACTAAGTTAGTGAATAACTTTATGGGTATGACGACTGTTGCCACTATGTCACAAGCATTTGCTGTTGCTAAACAAGCAGGCGTTGATGGTCAACAACTGTTCGACATCATGTCTGCAGGTCCATCTAATTCACCATTTATGCAGTTCTGTAAGTTCTACGCTGTAGACGGTGATGAAAAGCTAGGATTCTCAATCAATAATGCAAACAAAGATTTAGGCTATTTCCTAGAGCTAGTTAAAGAGCTAGGTACTGAATCTCTAATCGCTGAAGGTACTTCTAAGAGCCTACAAGCTGCTGTTGAAGCAGGCTTAGGTAACAATGATGTACCAGTGATCTTCGATTACTTTAAAGATTTGAAAAAGTAATCGAAGAGTTGGAACTTGATATCTATCCCCAGATGTCAAGTTCCCTGTCCATGTAAGATGGCGGTGACTTCACCGCCATTTTTATGCCATTAACACTATTGAGCTTATAAGTTGATAACAGTCCACTAATTACCTGATAACTGCCTACAAACCCAGTATGTTGCTCCATGTTATTCCCTATCGAACGGCACCTTTAATCAAGTGAATGAACAGCGTCACTAACAATCTACCACTATAGCTAGCTACTTTTTAACTAATGTCGATATCAGTGCTCTAAGTGCTGCAGGTTTCACCATTTTCGCCATATAGTGATAGCCTTTTTGCTCAACTTGCTCCACCAGCGCTTTATTGGTATTTGCCGTAATCAACACCCCTGGTAGAAGCTCGCCATAACGTGCTCGAATGCCATCCATTGCGTCTACGCCATTTTGATCGTCATCTAAATGATAATCAGCTAACACAATATCGGGAGCAACACCTTTAAGCCCGAGTTTAATCCGAGCGTCAGCTAAGTCTGAGGCACACACGACCTCGCATTGCCAGCGGCTAAGCAGTGAAGCTAAACCGGCAAGAATGGCTTCTTCATTGTCGATGCACAACACTTTTACTCCTGCTAAAGGCTGAGCTAAGTTGGCTGAAGGTTTAGGCTTACTCAAGCTAACTGTCTCACCTAAAGGCACCATTACGGAAAACACAGAACCATTACCTAACTCAGAGGTAACATGAATATCATGCTCTAGTACGCGCGCAATACGCTCAGCAATGGCAAGTCCTAAGCCTAAGCCGCTAACATTGCGACTACTTGGGTGATTTAGCCGTTTAAACTCTTGGAATATTTCTTTAATTTTGTTTTTCTCAATACCACAGCCTGTATCTAACACCTGTATTTCAAGATATTGTTTGCGGCGACGGCAACCTAACAGTACTTTTCCACCACGGGCGTAGCGGTAGGCATTGGTAAGAAAGTTTTGCAGAATTCGTCTTAATAATGCGGGATCTGAGTTAACTGTTGCTTGGCAGCTTTGTGCGTGAAAATGAATTTGACTATCTTCGGCCATCGCCTCAAATTCGACAGCCAGACCATCAATGATTTCAGAGATAGCAAAATCCTTTCGATTGACATCAACCTTATCTGAATCCAGTTTGGAAATATCTAATAAGTCAGTTAACAACTCACCCGCGATTTTCAATGAACTGTTCACATGGGATAGCGTCGCTTGCACTTCTCGATCTAGATTTGGGTGTTGTGATAAAGATGCCGTAAATAATCTTGCCGCATTTAATGGCTGCATTAAATCATGGCCTACCGCGGCCAAAAAACGTGTTTTGGAGGCATTTGCATGCTCTTCTTGCGCTTTTGATTCAAGCAATTCACTGTTGAGAAGCGCTAGTTCATAAGTACGCTCTTTTACTCTTTCTTCAAGCGTTTCGTTCGCTTCTTTTAAGGCTTTTTCTTGTAAGCGGTATTGAGTGATGTCAGTAAAGGTCATCACAAAGCCACCATCGGGCATAGGGTTACCCTGAATTTTTATCACTTTACCGTCTTGCCGCTCACGCTCTGACGTATGGGCGCTTCCTGCTCGCATGTGTTGCACCCGCACATCCACTTGTTCTTCAATATCACCTTTACCACAAAAGCCTCGATCAGCATTAAAACGGATTACTTCACTGATAGGCATGCCTTGCTGCAAAAAGCCTTCTGGGTATTGATATAGCTCAGCATATTTATAATTCCACGCAACTAGATTGAGATCTTTGTCGACAACACTCATACCTTCATAAGCATGTTCGATTGCGCCGCGCAGCATATCTTGACTTAAAATGATCTTAGATGACGCTTCATCCACCAAACTAAATACTTCATCAAGGGCAAGATCTCGCCCACGTAGCACCGAATCCATCACTAACGAGGCACTAGAGGCACCAAGTACACCTGAGATCATATGTTCAGTATGGGCAATTAATTCGTCAGAAGCAGCCTTATGCCAAGCATCCCCTTTTACGGCTTCAGGTGAAAAGTGACTAAAGCTCTCATAAGCACGTGTTGGGCTGACAAACCGGCTGGCTAATATCAACAAATCTTGCTGCGAAATGGGCCCTGAACGTTTATTGTTTTCTTGTTTTAAATTCCAGGGTTTGACGAAATGGCTGGCTTGAATACGCTCTGCCACACCCGCTCTAAACCACAAAGAGCCCAATACATAACATGTAATATTAGCCATGAGCGCCAGTAGGGTATCGCTCACATTAGGGTTGATGATGCTTAATAAGCCAGAGTCAGAGCCAATAACCCTTGCATCTCCAACGCCATGGAGCAAAATCATACACCACAAGCCAAAACCTACAGCTAAACCAAGATAGACACCTGAGCGATTACCATTCTTCCAGTACAAACCACCAACTAAAGCGGGCGCTAACTGGGCAAAAGCACCAAAAGACAACATGCCCAAATTGGATAACGTATCGCTTTCACCCAACGTGAGATAACTGAAAAAGCCACAAGCAAGAATCACCACTATGGTTATTCGACGAGTGTTAAGTAGGTACTGAGCAAACTGGTTAAAGTTCTTTTCTTTAATTTGCCCTGTTTTCAGCATTACAGGTACAAACCATTCGTTACTCACCATAATACTAATAGTCACCACTGCCACTATCACCATGCCAGTAGCAGCTGATAACGCCCCTAACAATGCAATAATGGCAATTAGTGGTTGATCCAGTGCTAAGGGTAAATTAATCACGTAGGTATCACCTGCAACATCACCACCTAACAACAATTTTCCAGCTAGGGCTAACGGGGCAACAAATATGGCAAACAAGGCAATATAAATAGGAAAAATCCATCTTGCCTTGTGCAGTACTCTTTCACCGGCACACTCAACAACCATGACGTGAAACTGTCTTGGCATACATAAGAATGCAGCCATACCGACAATTAACTCTGGCAATAATGTCCCAATACGTAGCTCGCCAAACTCAATCAAATCATCTGCCGAGGCTTGGCGCCAAATATCATCGAACCCATCAAAATAGCCAAAGGTGATGACCACACCCACTAATAAGAATGCGGTCACTTTCACTAGCGATTCAAAAGCAATTGCCACCATCATACCGGGGTTATGCTCTGTCGCATCAAGTTTGCGTGTACCAAATAATATGGCAAATATTGCCAGAATAATGGTAATTAAAAGTGGCACAACAAAAGGACTTAGCGGCTCATTGTCACCTTGGAATAGATTCAAGCTCAGCATCATGGCTTTTAGCTGCAGGGCGATATAAGGCATGATGCCAAACAAAGCTATCAGGGTGACTAACGCGGCTAACGTTTGAGACTTACCATATCGGGCGGCAATGAAGTCGGCTACAGACGTAATGTTTTGCGCTTTTGACACCACCACCATTTTTCGTAGCATGCCAAAGCCAAGCGTAAAGATAAGAATCGGTCCAACGAAAATTGGCAAAAACGACCAGAGATCATTGGCGGACTGCCCTACAGTTCCAAGAAAGGTCCAAGATGAACAGTACACAGCCAGACTCAGGCCATAAATCCAAACTTGTACTTTTTTGGCGATTTTACTAAACCAGCGCTCGGCCCCCCAAGCAAGAATAAATAGCAAGGTGACATAGCAAATTGCAATCACGCCGACAATGAGGGTCAAGTTCATAAGATGTCCATTATCTCTTTTATTGTTATTAATTTACTTTACAGATTGAAGGCTAAATTGAACACATAAAGCAGCCATAAAAATGATGTAGATTTTATACCACCTCAAAAGTAGGCGAAAATTCGTTCACCGCGGGAATGGTACCACATGCAAACATTTAAATAATAAGGAGTTTTTAAAACTAGACCAAGGTCTAATAGTGTTAAATGCCCTTTGCAGTCGATACTTTCCCTAAGCAATTTTAGAAAGGGAAAACCTATGAGTTCGCAGTCTCTATACCAAGTTCCTAGCGATATCGCTGATAATGCACTGGTCAACAACGATCAATATAAGAAAATGTACCAAGAATCTATTGTGAACCCAGAAGGTTTTTGGCGTGAGCACGGTAAGCGCATTGATTGGATTAAACCATATACTAAAATCAAACAAACCTCATTTGATGACCATAATTTATCAATAGAATGGTTTTATGATGGCACGCTCAACGCATCGGCTAACTGTTTAGATCGTCATTTAGAAAATAATGGCGATAAAGTTGCCATCATTTGGGAAGGCGATGACGCAAACGAACAGCGTAAAATAACCTATCAAGAGCTCCACGCAGATGTATGTAAATTTGCTAATGCACTTCGTAGCCAAGGGGTTGCCCGTGGCGATGTAGTTACTATTTATATGCCAATGGTACCTGAAGCCGCCGTAGCGATGCTTGCTTGTGCTCGCATTGGTGCAATTCACTCGGTGGTATTTGGTGGTTTCTCTCCAGATTCAATCGCATCACGCGTTATTGATGGTAAATCGAAGGTATTAATTACTGCCGATGAAGGTGTTCGCGGTGGTAGAAAGATTCCTTTAAAACACAGTATTGATGAAGCTCTAGCTAATCCAGACGTCGATTGTGTTGAGAAAGTGATTGTATTAAAGCGTACTGGCGGTGATATCAACTGGGTTGAAGGCCGTGACGTGTGGTGGGATTCTCTGATGGAAGTGGCGTCAGAGTATTGCGACTATGAAGAAATGGGTGCTGAAGACCCACTATTTCTACTCTATACCTCAGGTTCGACAGGTAACCCCAAAGGCGTGCTACACACCACTGGCGGTTACATGGTCTATGCCTCAATGACACACGAATATGTATTTGACTACAAACAAGATGAAGTTTACTGGTGTACAGCTGATGTAGGTTGGATTACTGGCCATTCATATATGGTATACGGTCCGCTTGCTAATGGGGCAACTATCTTGATCCATGAAGGTGTACCTAACCACCCTTCACCAGCGCGTTTAGGTGAAATGATAGACCGTCACCAAGTTAATATTCTTTACACTGCGCCTACCTTAATCCGTGCATTAATGGCTGAAGGCAAAGAGCAATTTGATGGTTACAATGGTGAATCTCTGCGGATCATGGGCTCTGTGGGTGAGCCGATTAACCCAGAAGCATGGCGTTGGTATCACGAAGTCATTGGTCATGAACAATGCCCCATTGTTGATACATGGTGGCAAACAGAAACTGGCGGTATTTTGATTAGCCCACTACCAGGTGCAACAGATACGAAGCCAGGTTCTGCAACACGGCCTTTCTTCGGCGTACAGCCAGCCCTTGTGGACAATATGGGTAATATTATTGAAGGTGCAACTGAAGGTAATTTGGTTATTCTTGATTCTTGGCCAGGTCAAATGCGTACCGTATTTGGCGACCATGACCGCTTTGCGTTAACTTATTTCAAAACCTTCCGAGGTATGTACTTCACAGGTGATGGTGCAAGGCGAGATGAAGATGGTTATTACTGGATCACTGGCCGAGTGGATGATGTGATTAACGTATCAGGTCACCGTCTCGGTACTGCTGAAGTGGAAAGTGCTTTAGTAGCACACGAACTGGTTGCTGAAGCTGCCGTTGTGGGTTACCCCCATGACATTAAAGGCCAAGGTATTTATGCCTATGTCACGCTTTCACGAGGCATTGAAGCCACTGAAGAGTTGCGCCTTGAGCTACGTCAATGGGTGCGTAAAGAAATTGGCGCCTTGGCGACACCAGATATGATTCAGTTTGCCGATGGTTTACCGAAAACGCGCTCAGGTAAAATTATGCGTCGATTCTTACGTAAGATTGCTGCCAATGAAATCACCAATCTGGGCGATTCTTCAACGCTGGCAGATCCAGCAGTCATTGACACGTTAATTGAGAGCAGACTCAACAGAACAGAGTAAGCCTGTAACGAGCAATTGTAAAAAGTCATTACCCGATGACCAACCTACCCTGAGAAAATTAACCACTTTCTCTTTCGCCCCTCTTCCATGAGGGGCCTTTTTTATCTAGCCACTGTACTAACTTGCTGTGTTACCATGAGCCTAAGCGTAAATTAATGTAGAACAATCCTCACAGTGGCTGGCGCAATAACCCTTCGAGATTACCAACAACATTCTGTTGATGCTGCAATCAAGCATTTCAAGCAATCACAAGAATCTGCAGTGATTGTATTACCCACTGGCGCAGGCAAAAGTATTGTCATTGCAGAGCTAGCTCGAATAGCCAATGGTAATGTACTTGTGCTGACCCATGTTAAAGAATTGGTGGAACAAAATGCTGAAAAAGTCGGCCTGTTAACTGACAAAGCCAGTATTTATTCAGCAGGCTTAAAACAAAAGAAAGCAAAAGGTAAAACGGTAGTGGCCAGCATTCAATCTGCCGCACGGGCAATTGCAGCTTTTGATCAACCCTTCACCTTGGTCATTATTGATGAGTGCCACCGTGTTTCCACTGACAAAGACAGCCAATATCAGCAGTTGCTTAATGGACTCGCTAAAAACAACCCTAAACTGAAACTATTAGGCTTAACCGCCACCCCCTATCGATTAGGCATTGGCTGGATATATCGCCATCACTACCATGGAAAAATAGGCAATAGTGACAAACCTATCTTTGATAAGTGCATTTTTGAGTTGCCCATGCGTCCATTGATTAAACAAGGCCACCTAACACCACCCAAATTATTTGACGGTTTAAGTGCCCAGTATGATTTTTCACAATTAACGCCTTCTGAAACCGGCGAGTTTTCGGAGCAACAAGTAGACTCATTGCTCAATCACCAAGGCCGAGCAACCACGGCGATCACACAACAGATTAAACAGCTATCGCAGACGCGTTGCGGCGTTATCATTTTCGCTGCAACAGTGAGGCATGCAAAAGAGATCATGCAACACCTCAGTGATGGTGCGGCTTTAATTACTGCAAATACGCCACACCTCGAAAGAGACAACATCATCAATGATTTTAAAGCACAGAGCCTGAAATACATTGTCAATGTGTCGGTATTAACCACAGGGTTTGACGCTCCTCATGTTGATTTCATCGCCATATTACGTCCTACGGCTTCTGTTAGCCTATTCCAGCAGATGGTTGGGCGTGGTTTGCGATTATTCGAAAATAAACAAGACTGCTTAGTCATTGACTACGCCGCAAATGGTTACGATCTGTTTTTCCCAGAAGTTGGACACGTCAAGCCCAACAGTAAATCAGTGCCAGTACAAGTTCATTGTCCTGTATGTCAGTTTGCTAATACATTTTGGGGAATTGTAGATAATGATGGTGACATCGTCGAACACTTTGGCAGACGATGTCAGGGCACAATTGATGAATCACACAGCCCCGTAGTTTCAACCAAGCAGCCTTACAAACATAAACGAAACGCCGGTAAAACACATGAAGTAATACAATGTGACTTTAGGTTCCGCTCCAAAGCTTGCCCTGATTGCGGCGCAGAAAACGACATTGCAGCAAGAGTCTGTCAAAGCTGCCAATCTACATTGATAGACCCAGATAAACGCCTAAAGCAAGTACTGCAGTCTCAGCATCACCATCTATTTAAATGTCAGCAGATGAACTTTTTCAATCAACAAGATAAGCTTTGCATTCAATATTTAGATATAGAGTCAAACGAATTTAACCGCTATTACCGCTTTGAAACAGGTGCTCAAAGAAAAGCTTTTTTCGCAACTTTCGTGCTTGAACACACCAAAACACCTGGGCTGTTACACCCTCAATACAATAAGATTGATGACGTTCTTACTGATGCTTCACGTTTTCGAAAACCTGATCTACTGCTATTAAAAAAAAATAAACAAAGGTGGGATCTCGTGGAATCATTTTTTGACTACCAAGGTCGTCATAAGGTGAACTTTAACTAAGCAATTACTTTCACATGTTTATCAACAGCAAAGGCAACCTATTTATCTCCATATTGGTTACCTATTAAGGAAAACATGTGATATAAAAGCTCAACTAATTACGTAGGAGTCATTATGTTTGTTGTTATTTTTGGTCGCCCAGGTTGTCCATATTGCGTTCGTGCCGTTGAACTTTCAGAGAAGTTGACTGAACAGCGTGATGATTTTAAATTTAAATATGTCGACATTCATGCCGAAGGGATCAGTAAAGCAGATCTTTCGAAAAGTGTTGGTAAGCCAGTAGAAACTGTGCCGCAAATTTTCATCGATGAGCAACCTATTGGTGGCTGCACTGAATTTGAACAATATGTTCGTTCAAACAACTTACTTAGCTAATATTTACAAAAGCTAAATAAAAAGCCCGTTATTAGCGGGCTTTTTATTTTCAAAGGCTTAACATGCCAAATGGCATCTTTGAATAATTACAGCACATACTTAGCTGAGAAAATAACACGATTTAAATCACCATCAGAGCCATCTTCGCGTTCGTTTAATGCATGCATATATTCAACACCAAATGTTAATTGCTTAGCAGGTGAGTACAGTAAGTTTACATAACCTGAATATGATGTTTTGTTTACTGAACCGCCTGTTAATGCGACATCATTGTCAGCTTGGAATCCCGCAAAGGTAAAGCTTGAGCGCCACTTGTCATTCCACCAATGACGATAAGCCACATACCCACCAAATGAATCAATGGCCTCAATATCACCAGAAGCATTAATCACACCACCGTTAGCATAATTCAATGCCAGATAGCGCCCTAAACCGCTACCGTAAGTTGCAGAGAATTTAATATCATCATCACCTAGAGGGATAACACCTGCAGCACTAATACCATAACCCATTTCAGTTGAGTCAATATTGTCTTGCTCAACATTCAACTGTCGACCAAGTGCTGAAAATGAGATTTTAGTGCCACCATCTGTTTTAAGGTTATAGCGTGCAACAAAATCTGGCATCATGCCACTACCACTGGTGATCCGCCCACCACCGCCATTTGGCGTAACTGTAGTTTCAGGGTTCTCGATGGCAAATTGCCAGTTACCATTAGTGTAGCGCACCATGCTTTGACGAACGAATACTGCACCGTCCGCTGCACCAACAAAATCTAAGTTCTCAGGTAATGCTCCAGGATTTTGGAACGTACTCCAAGTTTGACCCAAGGTCCAGTTATCATAAGTGACGAATGCATGACGGATCCTTGGAGAATAACTATTTGAAACACGCTCATTGCCATCTGTGTGCGTCATAAAGTCTAACTCAATAAAACCTGTTAACGTATGACCATCGAGATCTGTCACGGTTTTAAAGTTGAATCGTGATTCGCGAGCCTGGAAGTCTACAACTTCCTTGCCATTGCCAGACACGCCATAAATTGTACCAGGCACATAAAACTGTCTTGATAATTGACCGGAATCAGGTGCACCATTGCCATAACTACTAAACATCACATCAGCTTTTACATAACCACCAAAAGTCATTTCGGTATCTGCATGGCTCACTGCACTCACAGAAAAAAGTGAAGCAGCTACCAATGCACTAAGCGTTGAATATTTCATCCTTGTCTCCCCAGATTTATTATTTATCAAACTGATACAATATGGGGCATACAACAAGTTTGTAACATTAGCAAAAGGTCTATTAGACAAAAGTTAAAACTAAGCTACTGTTAAAAGTTCGGTTGATAGAAAAACAATGATGTGTAGATTCTGATTGGCACTAGATTTGAAGCTAGCCTAATAAGTAAATTAACCAAAAATGATTGAGCGTCACTAAATTTAGTCAACACTGAATTGATTTAGTTGGTCAACTAGAAAATGGACAAGCTTAGGGTATATTTGCAGAAGAGTGGTGGGTCGTGAAGGATTCGAACCTTCGACCAATTGGTTAAAAGCCAACTGCTCTACCAACTGAGCTAACGACC
>NZ_JBHZSM010000007.1:0-195237 GCF_043643735.1 Shewanella maritima | reverse complement strand
CTGGCCATTTCCAGGCGCCTAATTTATCTCGAGAGAGATGCGATAAATCCCTAGCACTTCGTGTTAGGGATTTTTTCATTTTGACGTTTGCTATTTTAGCTAATGTTAGTTAGCGATCATGACTGAAGATGTACTATGTTGAGCGTTACAGTATCAATTTTGCGATATGAGTCTTCTCTCGAGATCTTAAATCTTAAGTAAGAAAATCAAGACTATTATCGAGTTCAACTTATAACGAGAAAGCCCACTGCAAATACAATGGGCTGTAATTATTATGCTGGTAAGATAGCTATGAAGTTATATTGATAGTTAATGCGGTTGAATTAGCCATGGCTTACTTCATAGCGGCTTTTACATAGACATCAAAACGATTTTTCTTTTGAGCAATGACAGTGCTTGGCTTTTTACCTGCAAGATCTTCAGCATAGTCTGGTCGCTTTACAACTACACGTTTTGTGGCTAACTCATAAGCCGGTGCTAATAATGAATCAGCATCTAGATCAGCACCAACAAGCGTTTGGAATACACGCATTTCTTTTTTGACTGCAGCGGATTTTTCTCTATGAGGATACATAGGGTCTAAATAGACAACATCTATCTGTTCATCAGTCTCTTTAGCTGCCTGTGTCAGTGCTTCAATACTTGAGCCATGGAATAAGCGCATGCGTTGTTGCATCCATTGGCCAATATCAGCATCTTCATATGCTCTGCGCAAACCATCTTCAAGTAAAGCTGCGACTACAGGGTGTCGTTCTATCATGGTGACATTGCAGCCTAGGCTTGCTAACACAAATGCATCTCTTCCTAATCCAGCTGTTCCATCTACAACGGTTGGCGTCACTCCTTGTTTTAGGCCAACAGCTTTGGCAATAGCCTGACCGCGTCCGCCACCAAATTTTCGCCTGTGTCCAACTGCACCACCTACAAAGTCGACACTAATTCCGGCAAGCTTCGGTTCATCTCTTTTGTGCAGCGTTAGTATGTTTTGTTCAAACTGCAGCTCAAATGGTGCATCCTTATCAAAGACCAAGCCCCAGCGTTGACTAACGTCAACCAGTGTTGGGTATTGCTGATTAAAAAATATTGGGGTTGGCAACGTCGATGCTCTCATTGATCTATAAAACACTATTATGCCAAATCAGCTTTGCGCTGAATACCTCTCGTCTCTATACCCTTGTGGCACTAAGGATTATAATAGCGATTAATTGCAGTTTATTTGCTCATTTACTTTGGGATCCCTATGCTCAGTTACCGACACGGTTTTCATGCCGGCAATTATGCCGATGTACTAAAACACGCTATGTTGTTTCAAGTCATTAAATCTATGCAGAAAAAGGCAAAGCCTTTTGTTTATATTGATACCCATGCTGGCGCTGGTGCGTATTCGCTAGAGGATGAGTTTGCACAGAAAACCGGCGAGTATCTAGATGGTGTTGCAAAGCTTTGGCAGCATACAAATCTTCCCACTGCGCTAAAGGAATACATGGAAGCCATTGAGCACTTTAATGGTGAATATGATGAACTGACGATTTACCCGGGCTCTCCGGCCATTGTTGACGTCGAGCTTCGAGAACAAGACCGCATGTTGCTACATGAATTACATGGTACTGATCATCAAGCGCTAACTGATTATTTCTCCCATGATAGTCAGGTGAAAATTGTTAATGCCGATGGACTCAAAGGTCTCCTAGCTGCTGTTCCGCCACTTGAACGACGCGGCGTAGTACTGATAGATCCTAGTTATGAGATTAAATCAGATTATATTGATGTGGCAGAGGCTATTATTAAAGCGCATAAGAAGTTTGCCACGGGTGTTTATATGTTGTGGTACCCAGTCGTTAAACGTGAACAAACCGAAGCCATGCTGAATATGCTGAAAGACAGTGGTATTAAAAAGCAGCTTCGTATTGAACAAGCGATTAAAGCTGATAGTCATGAATTTGGTATGACTGCTGCAGGGTTATGGATTATCAATCCACCTTGGCAAACCGATACATTAGCAAAAGAAGCATTAGATTATCTTGAACCCTTATTAGGTCATGCCGATGGTTCAATTACAGTCGAATGGGAAGTAGGAGAATAATTCCATTCTCAGGGCTTTAGCAACCGTTATCACTGCGCCCAAGTATTGGATTTAATAATATTTCAGTTAGCGCATAGGCAATGCCACTTTCTAAATCATTGTCATGCGCACTGAGATCACCACTTTTACGTTTATCTCTATTTTCGAACGCGCCAGTTGTAATATCGCACCCCACATTTGCAGTCGCATTTTCAACTTGGTGGCTGCTACAACCTATGCCCGAGACTAACACCATCACTAGGCCAATATGCCAATAGACTTTCATGATTGCTCTCTTCCTTAAAAAAGCTACTTACGTTGTTGCATTAATAGCTTGAGCCATGAAAAACGATATATGTGGCTAAAACTGTGCAGCAACCTGAATCAAGCGTGATTTATTTTACTTAATCACTTTACAGGTTGCTATATGGTTTATGGCCAATGTGTTTAGATTAGCAAAAGTAAATAATCTTTAATTTTAACATCTTAGAAGAACTTTCCTGTCGCCCCAGGGAAAACAACAGGGCTGACATTCCCATTCGCACTCACACTTGCAACGCCAAATACATAGTTATCTATAACCAAGTTATCTAGGGTAAATTGACTAACATTGTCCACGTAACGACTGTGTGTCCACTCTGTGGCAGTCGTGCTGCGCCAGTAAACGCGATAGCCAACAATGTCTTTGTCATTAGTGTTTTTCCAACTCAGTGTCGTACTGGGTGAGACTTGCCCTTTGATAGTAACATCCATTGGTGGGGCGGGTGCCCAAGCCATTGATGCCAAGCTGATGGCATTTAGTGCGGTGAGTTTTGCGTTGAAGTCGAAATCAACACCTTCAATAACATCACCATATGCAATGCCATTTTCGCTGCGAAGGTCTTGGTGTTGACGATGATAATGTTCGTTGGTTTCCATGACACGTACGGCTGGAAAACCTGCTTTATTGAAAGGTAAGTGATGACCACCTCGGCCAAAGCGATCAAGACGATACACTAACATCACATCTAAGTTTGTCATGTATTGATCAACAAGCGACTTTATATGGCGCGCAAGGTTTCGTGAGGCTGAGTCGTTCTCCCCACCACCAAAATAACGTTGGCGAGCTTCTTCCTCGGTTTCAACGTAACGAACACCCTCAGAAAATATCCTGACAGTACTGTTATTGATGACACCATTAATACCCGCGATATTACCTATCATGTCGTTATTTAATACAGCCTGAACTTGCCACTGTTGGTCTTTAGCGTATTGAGCCAGGATATCGCCACCATATAAACCTTGTTCTTCACCTGAGAGCGCTGCGTACACGATAGTGCCATTGAATTGATATTGTGATAACACTCTGGCTGCTTCTATTGCACCCGCTACGCCAGTGGCATTGTCATTCGCACCTGGAGAATCCGATGTTGCATCAAGAACATCACTCACCCTTGAGTCAATATCTCCGCTCATCATAACAACGCGTTTAGGGTCGCTATTACCGCGTTGGATTGCAATGACATTAACCACTTCAGTTGGTTCACTAATGCGTTTACCTTGTACTGTCTGGGCGACAGTGACCACTTCTAAACAGCCTCCACATTTTGCTGAAATTCGATTAAATTCAGATTCAATCCAACGCCTAGCAGCGCCAATGCCCCGAGTATTTGATTCGGTTTCAGACAATGTATGGCGAGTACCAAAACTTACAAGTTTGCTCACATCTGCATGTAAGCGCTTAGCTTGAGTTGCAGTGGCTATGTCATACAGTCGCATATCTTCTTGAGAGGGCGCAGGCGATGCGACAGCAGCGCTGATGGATAAACCGCTGATAATAGCAGCCATGGTCAATGATTGAATTGGTTTTATCGTCATGTTTATCTCTCGTACTTTCAATATGGAATGAACTAGCTACGCTGCGCCTTTTGGTAGCGCCTGTATAAAATCTGTACTCGTTTTACGTATGCTTGGGTTTCGGCAAAGGGTGGTACACCTTTATGCTTTATGACATTACTTGGCCCAGCATTGTAGGCGGCACACGCCAATTCAATATCGCCATTGAATTGTTTCATCATCTTAGCCAGATAACGACTACCACCATTGATGTTATCTGCCGCGTTTAATTCATCGAGAACGCCCATCTCTTTGGCGGTCAGTGGCATAAGCTGCATGAGTCCTTTGGCGCCAACCCGTGATTGCGCATCGACATCAAAATTAGACTCAGCGTGGATCACGGCTCTGATTAAGGCTGCATCCAAGTTATGTTGGCGCGCGGCATTATTGACAAAGTGCTTAAATTGCTCCGTTTGCAGCGGAATGTGATACCAATCGATTGTAGAGTCAGGTCTGCAAGCAAAGCACTCATATAACAGCACTTGATATTGACCATCTAATGGGGTTTCATCACTAAATACCGTCACACCTTGCTCGTTGGTATATTGGTAAACGCGACGTTTCTCTACGCCGATGTCGTTTAAAATGCCATTCTCAGAATAGCTGGCTTTAATTTTACGTTTAGGTTTGTCAACTTTTGTGGTGGCTGGTAATGGGTAATCATTAGTCAGTACCCTAGACAGATCATCGTTACCTTCAATATCTTTAGGCGGGCTTAACGTTACTTTGCGTTTACTGGTCGGGGATTCATTTGATAGTTTCAGAGTAGGCTTATCTTGTGCCGTGCTAGTCCAAGTGAGGCTGAATAACAGACACATAACAAGGATGCTGAGCATTTGCGAGTAGTCACTTATTTTAAACACAAATAACTCTATTATGCGGTTTGCAGTGAGAATGAAGGCAAAGGTGTAATGTTGGTGACCTTCGCGACAACATCACAGGGTAAAATTCTCACGCCAGAGTTTAATTCAGAAACGGTTTGGTTATAGAAATTTTGTACTTGCTCAATATCGCTAGCAAGTTGCTCCTGAGCATGACGTTTATCATCTGGTAAAACCTTGTCATCGAGTACTTCGATAAATTGATTTAATTCAGTATCGAGCTTTTGCCAAGTGGATAATTGAGCACCTAAATCTTGATCGAGTGTTTCATTCCACTCAGATTGTGCTTCTAATTGGGTGAGTTTATTAAATCTTTTTTGATAATTAGCCGACCATGAAGCACGTGCTTCTGTTGAATAGCTGTGAAGCAAATCCATTCGGAGATCCATCTTTTGGTGGATAAGTTTGAGTGCGCTTATCGCTGACTGACGGCGCTTTTTCAGGCCTGCATACCATAAAAAAGCTAATATCATCGCCAAGCTTAGGCTTAATATTACAGCTAACATGTTTACTTCCTTATTATTTTTATTCCTAATATTAAGCATAAATTGGATTAAAATTCACCTTTATGCCCCAAATTAGCTGTAAAGAAGCTTTAACAATGCTGTGACATGGCGAGGTGTTGTGGATGACTAATAAGCCAAAATCAGTGTTTATATCAAAAAGTTAGGCTGATGCGTTTTATTTAACAAAAAATAGAACAACAACCAAAAAATGTAAGTAAAAAGTCTTAATAATCATAGTTAAAGGTGTAAAATGTTAGTGGGTGTTTTTTAAGCTTCATCGCAATAAAAACCACTATTATTTGCCATATATTTTATGCTAATGTCATATTTTTAAGTGTTTAGTGTAAAATAATGCGTGAAATGCAGATTTTTTACATTTACGCTTCATTTGTCGACATCCAATATCTTGTACATTGGCAAACCTAATAACAATAGCCACTGAAGGAAAAACATGAGCAACCAGCAGCCAGAGGTCACATCTACGGCGGAAGACTTAGCCAAAAGCAACGGCTTTGTAAAATTCCTTAATATCGTAGAGAAACTCGGAAATTTACTTCCCCATCCCATCACCTTATTTGCCCTTTTTTGTTTGGCCGTTATCGGTATTAGTGGCATTGCAGGTTTCTTTGAATTAACCGTCGTCGACCCACGACCTGAAGGGAGTCCTGGTAGAAGCGCTGATGGCCTTATTCATGTCGTTAGTTTGATGAATGGTGAGGGCTTACGTTTAATCGTGTCTAACCTAGTGACTAACTTCACCGGCTTTACACCATTAGGCACAGTGTTGGTGGCCTTATTAGGTGTCGGTATTGCAGAGCGATCAGGCATGTTGTCAGCAGCTATGCGTTTATTGGTGATGGGCGCATCAAAGCGATTGGTTACATTAACTATCGTGTTTGCCGGTATCGTATCTAATACCGCCTCTGAGCTGGGTTATGTAGTGTTAATCCCAATGGCTGCAATGATATTTCATTCTTTGGGGCGTCACCCACTAGCGGGGCTTGCAGCGGCGTTTGCAGGTGTTTCTGGTGGTTACAGTGCTAACTTACTGTTAGGCACAGTTGATCCTTTGTTATCTGGTATCACTGAAGCTGCGGCGCAAATGATTGACCCTGAATATATTGTTGGCCCAGAGGTTAACTGGTACTTCATGTTTATGTCGACTTTCCTTGTCACCATAATGGGTGCCTTTGTGACTGAAAAAATTGTTGAGCCTAAACTCGGCAAGTATGACATCAGCGAGGCAGCAGATGATCTCGATGCACAAAGTATGGAAATTGTGACAGATCGTGAAAAATATGGTTTGAAAATGGCTGGCTTCACTGTCCTTGTGTTATCAGGCCTTCTTGCGCTGACCATTATTCCTGAATGGGGGGCTCTGCGTAACCAAGACACGGGTTTGGTTGCTGGCTCGCCATTCTTACGTGGCATTGTGGCATTCATCTTTATTGGCTTTGCCATTCCAGGCTTGGTATACGGTAAAGTGGTTGGCACCATGAAAAAAGACACAGATGTCATTGGTGCTATGTCTCATAGTATGAGCACCATGGGTATGTATATTGTGTTGGTATTCTTCGCTTCTCAGTTTGTTGCGTTCTTCAAGTGGACTAATCTTGGTGCCATCCTTGCGGTTGCAGGTGCAGATGCGTTAAGTAGCATTGGCCTAACTGGGCCGTTAGTGTTTGTTTTCTTTATTATGTTATGTGGCTTCATTAATTTAATGCTTGGCAGTGCGTCAGCGCAGTGGGCGGTAACAGCACCTATCTTTGTGCCAATGCTTATGTTGGTTGGCTATGCACCTGAAGCTATTCAAGCGGCATACCGTATTGGTGACTCTGTGACGAACTTAATCACACCTATGATGAGTTATTTTGGCCTAATTTTGGCCGTTGCGGCTCGTTATAAGAAGGACTTAGGTATTGGTACCCTGATTGCGACTATGCTGCCATATTCAATCGTATTCTTTATCGGTTGGACAACATTCTTCTTCATCTGGGTATTTGCTCTTGGTTTACCAGTTGGACCAGGTGCTGCTACGTATTACACGCCTTAGATGACACATTGAGTATGTATCTATCCATATAATTAAAATGCCGACAATGCTGTCGGCATTTTTTATTTTCAGCCCTAAACCACCTACTTCAGTAGGTGGTTATCATCAATTAGGGTTTGCCTGTACCTTTGTTTGTATGGCATGCCAGCTTGAGGTTGATTCAGCTATGCAATGATATTTAAAGCACGCAGCAAGCACATCCCTGTGGGCTCGACGAAAACATCCATGTTTTCAACGGCTTTAAATATCATTACTCATAGATGCTACTGAGGCTACAAAATAACTGAAACGCCCCCTTTTAGGGGGCTGAATGAAAGCCACCTTCTTCAGAAGGTGGATTCTTTACATTGTTGCCCCATAAAGCTGTGGTTTGGTAGTTAATGGTTTTGGTACGTCAATGGTGATCTGCTAAAGCTGGGAAAGTTGTTATTCAAGCTTTTAGGACAAGCCCATTTATTCAAGCATCTCGATTAATTTTTGAGTCATGGATTCAAGGTGGGTAACTTCAAATCTTTTGCTGACATAGTTAATGACGTATTCATCAGTCATGACCATATTGACTTGGATGTCATTGTTTTTACACACAACCTGAAACCATACTTTGTCACTGTTAGCATTCAGTCCGCCTAAAGAGCCTGAAGAGACTTCAGCGTTAGGGCAGCGACCAATTGCTTTGATTTCTTCATAAGATTGCTTAGCTTTTTCAACGATAGTCTGCATTTTATGAGCATCGTCTTTGTCTAAATTCAGTAGTGCGACAAAGTCTGCCCACTGCTGTCATACATGGTCCATGTGGTGCTTCTATCAGTCTTTGTCACCTGCATTGTCGGCAAGTTATAGTTTGGCTTATCTACAGTGAACTTCTGCGTTAATGCATGGGCTTGTGTACTACATATAAGCACTGCGGCAACGAGAGTAGATAACCATTACATAATGAAGACCTCAGATTGAAAAACGCATTCTAGCGACTGGTTAAAAAATCGTCTGCCATTCAAGTAACAAAGACGTAGAAAAATGGCATGAAAAAGCCCAGCATTGATGCTGGGCTCTTTGAATTAACTAGTTAGAGTGCTGAACTCACACTATGCATTCACTTTTAAAATAAATGACTGAACTAGGATTGAGTGTCATTGGTTGTAGATTCAGATGACTCAGGCGGTTTATAACCCTTGCGCTCACGCTTACTAAAGACTTTCTCAACCACATAGAAAAACAGTGGAATGAAGAAAATACCCAAGAAAGTAGAACTCATCATGCCGCCGAGAACACCTGTTCCTAGCGCATTTTTACTACCAGAGCCAACACCAGTACTGATAGCCAATGGTACAACACCGAAACCAAATGCTAATGACGTCATCAAAATTGGACGTAAACGTACACGCACAGCATGTAAGGTTGCATCTAATAAAGTCGCGCCTTTCTCATAGAACTCTTTGGCGAATTCCACAATCAAAATAGCATTTTTGGTTGCCAGTCCTACGGTTGTCAGTAAGCCTACTTGGAAGAACACGTCATTAGGTAAACCACGACCATTCATCGCAAACAGTGCACCAATAACCCCGAGAGGTACCACTAACACTACCGCAAATGGTACTGACCAGCTTTCATAGAGGGCTGCAAGTACTAGGAATACGACGAGAATAGATAGCGCATACAGTGCAGGAGCCTGATTACCAGACAAACGTTCTTCATAAGACAAGCCATTCCACTCAATACCAAAGCCTGGTGGTAACTGGGCAACCATGGCTTCGATATCCGCCATTGCATCACCTGTACTGTATCCATGGGCTGTTGCACCTTGAATATTTACAGCTGGTAAGCCATTAAAGCGTTGAAGTTGAGGGGAACCATAGTTCCATTGACCTGTAGCAAATGCCGAAAACGGTACCATTTCACCTTCAGAGTTACGCACATACCATGTGTCTAAGTCGCTTGGTTGCATACGATATGCGGCTTCACCTTGAACATAAACCTTTTTCACGCGTCCGCGGTCAATAAAGTCGTTCACATATGAACCACCCCAAGCCGTAGCTAGCACGCTATTCACGTTATCAATGTCGACACCTAAAGCGCGGATTTTGGCCTGATCAACATTGATTTCATACATAGGCGCGTCTTCCTGACCATTAGGGCGAACACCGACTAAGTTAGGATTTTGAGCCGCCATACCAAGTAATTGGTTACGGGCATTAATCAACGCATCATGGCCTTGTCCGCCACGGTCTTGCAGATATAAATCAAAACCGTTTGCGGTGCCTAATTCAATTACTGCAGGTGGAACAAAGGCAAATACTAGGGCTTCTTTGATTTGTGAGAAGCGGCCCATTGCTCGTCCAGCAATTGATTGCACGTCTTGACCTGGTTCTGTACGTTCAGCCCAGTCATGTAGACCAACGAACGACATCCCCATATTCTGACCCATACCGGCAAAACTGAAGCCTGCTACGCTAAATACAGATTTAACATTGTCACCTTCTTGCTGCAGATAATAGTCGCCAACTTCTTCTAGCACATTGATGGTACTTTCTTGGGTTGAGTTCGTTGGCAAAATGGCTTGTGTGAACAAAATACCTTGGTCTTCATCCGGTAAGAAGGCTGTTGGCATTCTCAAGAAGATCCATGCTGTTGCAATACCTATCATCAGGTAAACGAACATCATACGTACACTGCGCTTTAAGATTGCCGCTACGCTGGCTTCATAACGTGAAGTCAGTTTGTCAAAAGTACGGTTAAACCAGCCGAAGAAACCCGTTGTAGCATGGGTATGACCTTTCGGTAATGGCTTTAACATGGTGGCACATAATGCGGGTGTTAATACCATTGCCACGAATACCGACAGCGCCATTGCCGAAACAATGGTTATTGAGAACTGTCTGTAAATGACCCCTGTTGAACCTGACATAAATGCCATAGGTACAAATACAGCAGACAAGGTTAAGCCAATACCGATCAACGCACCCGTGATTTGGTCCATGGATTTTCGCGTGGCTTCGAGTGGACTGAGACCATCTTCTGACATCACCCTTTCTACGTTTTCCACCACCACGATAGCATCGTCCACCAGAAGACCAATGGCCAGTACCATAGCGAACATGGTTAAGGTGTTAATGGTAAAGCCTGTTGCAGATAAGATGGCAAAGGTACCCAGAAGTACCACAGGTACTGCGATGGTTGGGATCAATGTTGCCCTGAAGTTTTGCAGGAACAAGTACATGATTAAGAACACAAGTACAATTGCTTCAAGCAGAGTATGTACTACACCTTCAATCGATTTTTCTACAAAAGGTGTTGTGTCATACGGATAGTGGATCTCTAGCCCTTGTGGGAAGTATTGTTTGAGCTCCTCTAAACGCTCACGAATATTATTAGCCGTATCTAGTGCGTTAGCACCTGTGGCAAGTTTAAAGGCAAGGCCTGCAGCTGGCTTACCATTGAAAAATGATTCAACTGAATAGCTTTCTGCGCCAAGCTCAACACGGGCAACATCTTCAAGATACACGTTGGCACCTGAAGAATCTGATTTAAGAATAATGCGTTTAAATTGTTCAGGCGTTTGCAAACGGCTCTGAGCAGTGACTGTCGCATTCAACTCTTGGCCTGGCAAAGAAGGTGCACCACCTAATTGACCTGCAGATACCTGCGCGTTTTGCTCACGAATTGATGCCATAACATCAATACTAGTCAATTTATATTGTGTCAGTTTTAAAGGGTCTAGCCAGATGCGCATAGCGTACTGCGCGCCAAATAGCTGCAACTCACCTACACCTGGTACACGGCTCATCGGGTCTTGCAAGTTGGCTGCGACATAGTCTGAGATATCGTCTTTCGCTAAAGAGCCATCTTCAGATACGAAAGCAGCAACCATTAAGAAGCCAGCACTGGATTTATTGACATTAACCCCTTGCGATTGTACTTCTTGCGGTAGCAAGGTCATGGCAGCTTGCAGCTTATTCTGAACCTGTACTTGAGCAATATCAGGATCGGCTTCAGCATTGAAGGTTAGCGTAATAGTGGCATTACCAAAGCTATCGCTGCTAGATGAGATATAACGTAAGTGGTCAATACCCGTCATACGCTGCTCAATCACCTGCGTCACTGTGTCTTCCATGGTCTTAGCAGAAGCACCTGGATAGAAAGCATCAATCACAACGGTTGGCGGCGCAATACTTGGGTACTGGGCTACAGGCAGGTCTTTAATTGCTAAAACACCTGCTAGCATGATTAAAATGGAGATCACCCATGCAAAAATCGGGCGATCGATAAAGAAACGAGCCATAACGATGTCCTATTTACTTGGGGTAGCGGTTGATAATACTTGAGGCTCAACAGGTGCACCCGGGCGAATTTTTTGTAACCCTTCGACAATCAGCTTATCCCCTGGAGTTAAACCGTCGACAATACGCCATTGGTTGTTTATCGCTTCAGCGGTTCTCACCATACGTACTTCAACGGTGTTCTCTGCATTAACAACCATCACCATAGGTTCACCCTTTGGATTACGAGTCACGGCTTTTTGTGGGACTAAAATTGCATTAGGGTCGGTACCTGTGTCTAGATTTGCACGAACGTACATGCCAGGTAGTAATAAGCCTTCAGGGTTTGGGAACTCAGCACGGATAGTAACTGACCCCGTTGCCTCATCGACACTGACTTCCGCAAACTTTAACACGCCTGAATGTTCATAAACTGTGCCATCTTCAAGTAACAGAGTCACAGCAGCGTCTTCTGACTTTAATAGCTTGCCTGCACGTAGCTGTGATTTTAGACGCAACATTTGCGCACTTGATTGCGAGATATCGACATTGATTGGGTCAAGCTGCTGAATCGTTGCTAATGTGCCACTTTGGTTAGCTGTTACCAGCGCACCAGCCGTTACCGATGACTTACCAATACGACCTGAAATTGGTGCTTTCACCTCAGTGTATTGCAGATTAATTTGCGCAGTATTAATTGCGGCTTCTGCTACAACTACACTGGCTTTTGCTTCTTGGTATGCAGCAAAAGCTTCATCATAATCTTGCTTGCTGATAGCGTTAGTTTCAACGAGCGCAGTGTAGCGATCTGCGGTGGCTTTAGCCGAACTTAATGAGGCTAAAGCACGGGCTAAATCAGCCTTGGCGCTAATCAGTGCAGCTTGATAAGTGGCAGCATCAATTTGATACAGTGATTGGCCTTGCTCAACTTCACGACCTTCAGTAAATGCACGAGCAGTGATAATTCCCGACACTTGAGGACGAACCTCTGCTTCGAGATAAGCACGACTTCTACCTGGAAGCTCAACTTGAATCGCTTGAGGCTGTGCTTGAACTGTCATCACACCAACTGGGGTTGGTGGACGCTGCTGCTGAGCGGCGTTTGGATCGGCTTCTTTATTACAAGCGGTGATCCACACAGTTGCTGCAACAATAGCGGCAAGTTTTAGTGCTTTATGCATGTTAACGATACTCCTGATATTACTCCCGTTGGCACTGGCTGACAGCTATCAGACAGGCAGAGAATAAGTTTGATTTGTTGTAGCTTTAAATAATCTGGCGCTTTTATCTCATAGGCTTGATACGGTCACAACCTAGGAAGCAGATTGAAATTGTAAACAAATAATTTGTCACTACTGATTATGATCTGCTTGTTAACAAAAGCGACTTGTATAGTGTTTTTTTGTGACCAATGTTAGTTAAACGTTGGTGTTATTTCTGTTGGTTCTGGCATTTTCAATCTAGTGACTGACGCGGCTTTGTTTAATCTCAGCTTGCTGTAACTTATTTGAAACATCTTCTCCCCCAACTTGTTTATCCAGCATGACTTGTCGCCACCATGGTGAGGTTGGTGCTGGAGCTGCAACATTAACAGGCTCCCCAAACTGAGGCGTAAGCAAAGTAATACTGTGGTTTTTGGCCAGTTTGCTGACCTGTTCTAATGGATCAAACCAATCATGTAATGCGAGGTCAAAGGTGCCATTATGAATTGGCAACATAGCCTTACCTTGAAGATCTATATGTGCTTGCACACTCTCTTGCGGCAACATGTGAATATCGCGCCAAAGCTCGTTGTACGCACCCGTTTCAATTAAGGTTAAGTCAAATGGGCCAAAACGCTCACCAATTTGTTTAAACCCGTCGAAATAACCACTGTCACCACTAAAGAATATGCGATTTCTGGAACCTGCGATTACCCAGCTTGCCCATAATGTTTGGTCGCGATCTAATAATCCTCTACCTGAAAAGTGCTGCGAAGGTGTGGCGGTTAATGTCACTGAACCCAGCGCAGTTTCTTGCCACCAATTTAGCTCAATAATCCGCTCAGAGGGGACGCCCCATTGGCGCAAATACTTGCCGACTTTTAGCGGGGTAACAAAGGTTTCCACTTTATCAATTAAGGCCTTAATTGCAGCTTCGTCTAAGTGGTCGTAATGATCGTGACTAATAATGGCGGCTTTAATGTTAGGTAGCTCAGCAACAGAAATCGGTGAGGAGTGAAAGCGCTTTGGTCCAGCCCATTGCACGGGTGATGCGCGTTCACTGAAAACAGGGTCCAGTAGGAAAAAGTCGCCGTCTAGTCGCATCAGTAATGACGAATGGCCAAGACGATACAGCATGTCATCAGTCCCTTGATTTAATCGAGCCTTAGACAGGGGCTGAACTGGAATAATTTGATGTTTTTCCGGCGCTGCAGCTTGGCGATTGCTGGTGGCAAAGGCTTTCATAATGTTCCACATATCTGATAAGTCAGTTTTATAAATGACTTCTTCATTAGTGAATTTATGAGAGTGACTTGATTTTGGGATCAAATAGAACACCACTAAACAAGCGATCAATACTAAAATTAGCGTGAGTAAAATTTTCAATGTCAGCACCTAAACAACAAATAAAGTAAACTACACAGTGCAGTTTAATGCCTTTAGGTTGAAAAGTAAACTACTCAGTGTAGAATGAGTTTAAATAACACTCCTATCCATTACTGAACATATAGAATATGACTGAGTTGCAAAAAAAATCTCGAAGCGAACTAAAACGCGAAGCCATAATCGAAGCGGCTAAAGCCACCTTTAAGCAAGATGGGGTTGCTGCGACGAGTATGGATAAGGTTGCCGAAGTAGCTCAGGTCTCAAAGCGAACTGTATATAACCACTTTGCCACTAAAGAAGCCCTTGTGATGCACTTAGTGAGTGAGATGTGGTTAGAGTCATTGCAAAAAGACAACGTGACATATGATGCTGAGGTCAGCTTAGAGGTTCAATTGACACAATTGTTGTGTAATGAAATTCGATTCATGAGTCAGCAAGATTATATTGATTTAACCCGCATGGCGATTGGGCATTTATTCTATGACTGTGCGCAAATGGAACAAGAATTAGCACGATTTAAGAAAGCAGAAACAGCCATCTTTCGTTGGATAACTTCTGCCAAAGCCGATGGGAAACTAGTTGTACAAAATGTGCAGTATGCAGCAGAGCAATTACAACACCTGATTAAAGGTCAGTGCTTTTGGATGCAAATTATCGCCAGTAAACCCCCACTTACTATGACTGAACAGCAAAGTTTGGCAAAAGAAACTGCCGCGATGTTCCTTGCACGTTATCAATTACAAACTTTGTCATAAGTTTATCAGTTGGTAACCCTGTGATTTTGTATAGTCGTTTAATGATTTTTCATATTATAACTTACTGTTTAAAAAGAGAATTAGGTTAAGAAGCTACAAATTGAGTATCAAAATCACCAACGAATAAATTCAGTATCCATTGAACATGGTTAGCGGTTTTTAGCCTATCCTTGATAACTCACTTTACACCTCAACTTTGTTTAATTATCAATAGTTCATTAAAACTGTTTCAAGCTGACTCTACTTTTTCATGAGTTTGAGCTAGGTATTATATGAATTAATTGAATCATTACTTTTGGAGAGTGAAGCGCATGCTACGCCAGTCAACAATGCTAATTTCAGCCACCGTTTTAAGCTTATCTTCTGTGGGGCTTATGTATTCACTCCCTTCAAGTGCCGCTAACCAGTCCAAATTGATTACTGCTGAACAAGTTGATTGGGGTTATCTAAATCCGTTGCGTGGTGATAAAAGTCCTGGTGCCGCCAACTTATGGGGAGATAGGGTGAAAGACGGCGCAACAGGCATGTTAGTCCGATTTAACAAGGGGTTTGCCTCGCCAGCCCATATCCACAATATTTCATATCGCGGTGTGGTGATTGAAGGTTTAATGCACAATGCTAATCCAAGCGCAGAAAAAATGTGGATGCCTACAGGATCGTTTTGGACACAACCTGCTGGAGAAAACCATATTACTGCGGCAAATGGCGATAATAACCTTATCTACTTAGAAATAGACAGTGGCCCTTATCTGGTAAAACCCAGCGAGGAACAATTTGATAATGGCGAAAGACCCATCAATCAGCACGTTAACAACATGGTGTGGCTAGGTTCAGAACAATTATCAGTGGTTGGCAATTCACAGGCTAAAGTCAGTTATCTTTGGGGGAATGTTTCGGCGGGTCAGTCTCACGGAATGCTAGTCTCTTTACCTGCTGGCTTTACCGGTGATATCCAAGTCAATGCGGCTGAGTTTCGCAGTGTGATGATTTCGGGTGAAATGACATATCAGTCTAAAGAAATTGCAGATAAAACACGGATATCCCAAGGCAGTTACTTTGAGTCGACAGGTAAATTCTCTCATCAAATTCATACTCAAAAACCAAGTTTGCTGTATATACGCACTGATGGTGAAATGAAGCTGGTGGACTAAAATATCTGGGTTGAGTGATAGTCACTATAAGTGATTATCACCTACGCTCAGTGAGATAATCTTACTGATATCGGCTAATGCTAAACCGGTTTGCTGCTGGTATTCGTTAAATACTGCTTGAGTTTGGCGCAACCCCGATTTTGATGTAAAGCCACTGTCTACCAGCTTATTGGCTTTTAAATAGGTTTGTACATCTTGAGATAGCAAGAAGGTATCTTTACCTACCGAACGCAAAAAGTAGGGGCCCGTATTACCACCTAACCTTGCGCCTTCTTTTTTCAATGCCTGCCATAAACCAGTGATGTCTTCTGATGGCCACAGAGCAATAAATTCACCAAAGCCGCCGTGTTGTTTACTTATTTTTTGTACCATATAAGCGTTATCAACAATGGCTTGGGTCTTCTTTTGGTGGCGGATAAGTGTTGGGTCGCTGGCTCGTTGTTGTATTTGTTCGGGGGACAGCATTAACACTTTGAGTGGGTCAAAGTCGAAAAAAGCTCTTTCGTATTCAGACCATTTGTTCTCAACGACTCGCCAAACAAAGCCACTTTGAAATACACGCTTACTCATGATTGACAGCATTTCTGCATCAGAAAAAGCAGCAATTTGCGATGCAGGTAAGGTCTCAGGCAAAAGTATCTCAACCGCTTCTGGACCACCTTTGCGCTCACATGCACGTTGATAAATCGATGAGAACTTTTCTAACTTCGCCATCTTGTGCTCCAAATTGATATGACCTTAGTCGGTTGAAAATCAGTTGCTAACAGTAATATTGTGGATGTTAGGCGACTTTTTTCGGCGCTCGCTCGTTTGCAGTCTGATCTTGAACGGATTGTAGCTTAGGGGCGAGGTTCTGATCTTTCTTCACTTGTAAAAACTGCTTCCACTTTACCACTTCTGGCGGGAGTTGCGGCGCTTCGCCTTGAAACCCTGCTTCTGCCACCAAGTCTGTAATGGGTACTTGTTTGCCTTTGCAAACAAACACGCCACGTACATGGGCAATACAATGTAAGCCGCGCTCACTGACAAAGCGTTGTTCTATATAGAAATACTTTTCGTCCCAGCCACACATCTTTGTTTCAATTTCAAATTTTTGCAGCGGTTTAATGTCTTTGATAAAGGTGAATTCACTGGCATTGACGATAGGTAGCCATTTGAGCTTTAAAAAACGTTTCAATAGTCCCATTTCAGCAAGCATGTAAGTACGGGCTAAATCGAGAAATGCGGGATAACGAGAGTTGGTTACGTGCATGTTGATATCACAATCAAAAGGAAGCGCGCGGTATGACAAACGGCTGGTTCCTAAAAAATCAACATGATTACAGTGGCGAATGCGCCACAAGAACATCCAAATCAAACGAAAATACAAATTCATGACTACTACTCCTTAAGTCAGCGGCCAAGGCTACCAAAGGTCATACCAGTGAGCAAGGGTTTACACTTCTATCAGCAAAAACATTCAAGTTTGTGATTGTATAGGTGTATTTTTCTATTAATTATCGTTAGCATGAGCCCGCCTGATTGATTCGCAATCAGGGTAATTCTCAGGGCGGGGCGAAATTCCCCACCGGCGGTAATTTATGGTAGGTTTTTGCCCCCATAATCAGCCCGCGAGCGCTCGAGTAATCGAGGTCAGCAGATTTGGTGCCTTAACCCTCTTTATAGAGGCTTAATATTCCAAAGCCGACGGTTAAAGTCCGGATGAAAGAGAATAGAAATCCACTAACAGCTTTGGCTGCTAGTGCGCTTACTATGGCCTTTTGGGCCGCTTTCCAAAGCCCTGATCCTTGAAATTTTGGAGACAAACATGGATCAGCTATCACTACTTTCGCCTTTTGGCGACCCAATCGAGCGAGTGGAAAAAGCCCTCTCAGCACTCAAACTAGGTCAAGGTGTGTTACTGCTTGACGATGAAGATCGTGAAAATGAAGGTGACATCATTTACAGCGCTGAGCATTTAACTGCTCAACAAATGGCATTAATGATCCGCGAATGCAGCGGCATTGTGTGCTTGTGCTTAACCGACGAGCAAGCCAGCAAACTTGAATTGCCGCCAATGGTTGAGAATAACAACAGTGCAAACCAAACTGCCTTTACGGTTTCTATTGAAGCTAAAGTTGGGGTAACCACCGGTGTATCAGCAGCAGACCGCGTGACCACGGTCAAAACCGCGATTAACCCAGATGCAAAGCCCAACGACCTTGCCCGTCCAGGCCATGTATTCCCACTTCGCGCACGCAAAGGTGGCGTAATGGCAAGGCGGGGTCACACAGAAGGCACGGTCGATTTAATGCAAATGGCAGGTTTACAGCCTGCGGGCGTGCTATGTGAACTCACCAATGAAGATGGCACTATGGCGAAAACGCCGGAAATTATTGCCTTTGGTTTAAAGCACAATATGCCAGTACTGACCATTGAAGACATGGTGTTATACCGTCAGCAGCATGATTTGAAATTGGCATAAATCGGGATAAGTAGGCGATTCAATAGGGCCGGCTTGAGAATCTAGCCGGCCTTTTTACAAAGGCATGAATCGTTTAAACGTTATATTTGAGCGATAAATGCGCGATACTGAATCAAGGTATTGGGGTCATCAAACATGGTTTGGTGGTTGGCGTTGGGCACCATGATCAGCTGTTTTATGGGAGATTGACTCGCACGATAAAGCGTTTCAGACAATGACGCTGGCACTTGGTCATCTTGTTGTGCGCCAATTATCAATAGTGGTCCTTGGTAATCCTGTGAGACCACTTGCTCGTTGTCGACACGGCGAAACCCTTCAGACATCTCAATGCTTAAAAATGGCATGTACCAAGGTGTTTTCTCATCAATCCAATCATCTACATTAGTTGCAGAACCTTGCAGTACTAATGCATCTACTTGTTGTGATTTAGCCAACTGAGCAGCGATGAAGCTCCCCAGTGAAAAACCATGTACGATCACTTTATTAGGCTGATACTGCTGGTGGGCAAACTGCAGCATGCTGGCGGCATCTGTGATTAAATTGGCAATACTCGCTGTGCCTTGGCTTGCCCCTAAACCGCGGCGGTCAAAGATAAGAATGTCAGTCTCTAATTTGGCTAAATGGGTCAATACTCCCAAGCTATGTGGTTCAACCTTCATGCCGTTACCCGGGAAAAACAGTAATAGAGTGTTGCTATTGGGGTTGTCGATATGAAAACCACGTAACATGGTATGTTGATCGGCCTGAAGCTCAACTGACTCAATAATGTTACCAGGCATGGCATGATGTAATTCTTTAATAAAATCTGCTTGGTACGCTTTCACATCATCACTTTGAGTAATAAATGTGGATTCGCTTAATCGCACCGTACAGCCAGAGCTGCTGATTAACATGGCGGTTAACAGTAGTGGCAATATGCTCGAGTAGCATTTTTTGATCATAATACGTCCTGTAAAATGTTGTCCTTTAAGCCAAAAGTGGCTAAGTGTAGCGCAATATGCGTAATTTAGGTATTGCGTATGTAGCGAGCTAAATTAGCAAGCTTTGTTATTAACAACAAGGGTGAATAGGCAAGGTGGATGTTATCTTGATAAGAGGTTTGCGTAAAAAAGCCGGCTCAGTGGCCGGCTAGTTTAGTGGATGCTATTGCTTATGCAGCTATCCCACTATGGCGCAGCAAAGCATCAATGCTTGGCTCACGGCCCATAAAGCGCTTGAATAGTTCCATAGGCTCTTCGCTGCCGCCCATTTCTAGGACGTTTTCTAAGAAGCTTTGTCCTGTTTCGGCATTGAAAATGCCTTCGTCTTCAAAACGGGAAAATGCATCAGCTGACAACACTTCTGCCCACTTATAGCTGTAGTAACCGGCTGCATAGCCACCGGCAAAAATATGGGCGAAGCCATGCTGGAAACGGTTGAAGCTTGGTGGTGTCATGACCGCAATTTGGCTACGCACTTCGTCAAGAATACCTTGTACGTTAGCGCCTTTAGCAGTATCAAACTCATGGTGCATACGGAAATCAAACAGTGAGAACTCAAGCTGGCGTAGCATCATCATGCCCGATTGGAAGTTCTTCGCTGCCAACATCTTGTCTAATAACGCTTTTGGTAGTGGCTCACCCGTTTCATAATGACCTGAGATTTCAGCCAGCGCTTCTTCAGCCCAGCACCAGTTTTCCATAAACTGACTCGGTAACTCAACTGCATCCCAAGGTACACCGTTAATGCCTGATACACCGCCAACATCCACTTTAGTCAGCATGTGGTGAATACCATGACCAAACTCATGGAATAAGGTTGTCACTTCATCATGAGTAAATAGGGCAGGCTTATCTCCCACAGGGCTGTTGAAGTTACAGGTTAAGTAAGCCACTGGCTTTTGCAGACCAGTTGACGTCACGCGACGACCACGACAATCATCCATCCAAGCGCCGCCACGCTTGCCTGTACGCGCATATAAATCTAGGTAGAAACTACCGCGTTGCTCACCTTGGGCGTCATAAATATGGAAGAAGCGCACATCGTCATGCCATTTATCGAACTCAGTTTCTTCTTTAATCGTGATGCCGAATAAGCGGTTAACTGTGAAGAATAAACCCGACAACACTTTGTTTTCAGGGAAGTAAGGGCGCAGGATTTCTTGCGACACTTGATACTTATGCTGCTGCAGTTTTTCTGCGTAGTAACTTAAGTCCCAAGAGGCGAGTTCATCGACGTTATACTCAGACTTGGCAAAGGCTTTAAGTTCAGCTAGCTCAGCTTCACCTTGGGCTTTTGAACGCTCACCTAGCTCGTTCAAAAAGCCTAAAACTTGTGCTGGTGATTCTGCCATCTTAGTCGCAAGTGACTTATCAGCATAGCTATCAAACCCAAGTAGGTTGGCAAGCTCGTGGCGCAAGGCGACAATTTCATCCATGTTGGCAGAGTTGTCATACTCACCGGCATTCGGGCCTTGCTCAGATGCGCGAGTCACGAATGCGCGGTAGCACTCTTCTCGCAGCTCGCGTTTATCACTGTGGGTCATTACAGGCAAATATGATGGGAAGTCTAGAGTGAATAGCCAACCGGTCTGCTCCGTGGCTTCTGCCATGGCTTTTGATGCAGCAATGGCTGATTCAGGTAAGCCGGCTAAGTCAGATTCGTCGGTAATTAATTTAGTCCAAGCTTGAGTAGCATCTAATAATTGGTTCGAAAAGCCGCTGGTGAGTTCAGATAAACGCTTAACGATTTCACCATAACGGACTTTTTGTGCATCATCTAAGCCAATGCCTGACAGCTCAAAATCACGCAAGCTTTGGGTGATTACCATTTTCTGAGCTTGGGTTAATGTGTCGAACTCGGCGCTGTCATGAATGCTTTTATAAGCCTGATATAAACCTTGGTGCTGGCCGACAAAAGTACCGTAGTCAGATAACAAAGGTAAACAAGCATCATGGGCTTCACGCCATTTATCATTGCTCACTACTGAATTCATGTGTGACACCGGAGACCACACTTTACTGAGCTCATCATCCACTTCTTCTAATGGGGCAATGAGGTTGTCCCAAGTGTAGTGTTGGTTATCAGCAAGTAATGCCTCAATAGTTTGACGACATTTGTCAATCGCTTGCTCAACAGCTACTTGGATATGTTCAGGTTTGATTTGCGAGAATAAAGGTAGTTCGCTGCCGCTTAGCAATGGGTTGCTCATAAAAAGTCCTCAAAAATGCGTGATTGATGCAGGTATACAGCTAGAGATAAGGGTTATGACAGCAATTTTCAATGGCTAGTATTGATAAATAGCGATTTGAACAGTGGCTGTTCATACTTTGGCATACATTCAGCTACCCCTAACCTTAATTGAAACTTAAAAACGTGATACGTCCCGCAAAAAATCTTTACACACATTTTACATTTTTATTATTGACAGCCTGATCGCAAATACAATTCATTATCATTTAAGTTTAGGTTTTGAGCGATTAATATCGACTTCGTCAATCAGTTAACTCAAGTAAAGAATAAAGTTATGGCGAAAAAACCTCTAACCTTGGCAGCACTTATCCTGCCTATGCTCTCCTCAACATTTGTTGTTGCAGATGAAACATCCGATATCGGGTTTAATTTTGATATTGGCTACGATTCAAAGTATGTCAGTGAAGGTCGTAATAACCTTGAAGATGGCGGTATTGCTTGGGGTGCAGCGAGTGTATCTCAAGGTGATTTTACGGCATATGCAGCGCTTGGTCGTGGGACTTCAGAACACTACATTGAATGGCAGTTCGGTGTAGAGTATGCGCCGCAAATTCATCAAGATTTTGACACTGTTGTGGGTTATCAGCGGTTAGAGTTTTATGGCGATGAGCGTGCTTCAGATAACGAAGTATTTGCGTCGATTGTGTATACCGGGAACCAGTGGATTGAACCGGGTGTGCATTACACATACGCCACAGAAGCTGGTGGTTATTTTGTTGAGGTGAGCTTACATCACCATTGGCAAGTGAATGATGCTTTGGTGGTGTCGCCTTATGCTATTCAAGGCTTTGATTTTCAGTATGCGACTGAAGAATACGATGGAGCAAACCACTTTCAGTTTGGTGTAGAAGCAAGCTATCAAATTAATGACACTTATGCGATTAGTGGTCATATCAGCCATTCCATTGCACAAGAAGATATTAAGCGTGAAAACCAAGGTAGTGAGCAAAGTAATTTTGATGAAACCTTTGCAGGGCTTTATTTTAACTTTGCATTCTAAAATGCACATTTCTATTGAATATAACATCATAGTGAGTGCAGCATTTATTAGTCATTTGGCGAAACCTCACATTGATGGCTACACTTTATCAGGTCAACAGGATGTTGGCCTGATGTCGTTTTGTATCACTCATTTATGCCGTTAATGCATACATGAGGTTGATTTGAGTGCTATCAGTTAATTCATGCAAAGGAGTGTGTATGTTAGCTAATTCTTTCACCTATCCCGCATCAAGAACGTTGCAACAGGTTTCAAAATCGTTACTACTGATTTGTTTACTGGTCATAGCACAGCCGGGTAGTGCTAACGATAGTTATCAGCAATTAACAACCAAGCAAACAAACCAAAGGCATTTACCCTTAGGTGCGCTATTTGATGCAACTGGCCGTCCGATTATTATGCCAAAGCAGGATCAGCTCGCGCTGGAGTTTGAATCGCAGTTGTACTTGACCTCTGCTGAAAAGCCTTCTCAAGTTCACAGCAGTGAGTCATCCAAACCTATTTCGACTGCTAAAGGCAAACGAAACAATCATCAAAATTTAAAGGTAGCCAACGATGTTAATTGCCGTTGGTTAAATAACCGTATTCACTACCTTGAGCGACAGCTAAACAACAATCATTCATCTCACTATAGCCATTATCGAGCTGAGCTGGTTGAACGAGAGAAAGAGTTTTCGTGTTTGCATTGTGCTAGCACAGGGCCTCAAGAGGGTGACCATCATCGATGCCAATATCGGCGTTAACTTATATAAAATTTGTCCAAGAAGCGCCCTAGTAACTTGAGCGATTGATCCCTACAATGACTGCATAATTTTTATAATGAATAAAAGCAAATTGTAGCGGAGATTATCATGGCTCAACATTTTGACTATATCGCTTTGGGTGCGGGTAGTGGCGGGATTGCCTCAGCAAACCGAGCAGCAATGCGCGGTGCAAAAGTACTATTAATTGAGGCGCAACATGTCGGCGGCACTTGCGTTAACGTAGGTTGCGTACCGAAAAAAGTAATGTGGTATGGCGCACATGTAGCTGAAGCCATGAACCTGTACGCAAAAGACTATGGTTTTGACGTCACGGTAAATAACTTTGACTGGAACAAGCTTGTTGAAAACCGTGAAGCCTACATTGACCGTATTCACCAAGCCTATGGCCGTGGTTTTGACAACAACAAAGTTAATCTACTCAATGGTTATGGCAAGTTTGTTAATAACAACACTATTGAAGTTAATGGCGAGCAATACACGGCAGATCACATTCTGATTGCCACAGGTGGCGCGCCAACCATTCCTAACATACCAGGTGCCGAGCATGGTATAGACTCAAACGGTTTCTTTGAACTACGTGAACAACCTAAGCGCGTCGCGGTGGTTGGTGCAGGTTATATTGCCGTTGAGCTTGCTGGTGTTTTACATGCCCTAGGTAGTGAAACTCATCTTTTGGTTCGCAAGCACGCACCATTGCGTAACTTTGACCCAATTTTAACTGATGCATTGGTTGAAGCGATGGCAACTGATGGCCCAACATTGCATACCCACTGTATTCCTAAACAGGTCGTCAAAAATGGCGATGGTAGCCTCACACTTGAGTTAGAAAATGGTGAAAGCCTGACTGTTGATACATTGGTTTGGGCGATTGGTCGTTCACCTTCGACAGGTAATATTGGCTTAGAAAATACTGACGTACAGCTAGATGAAAAAGGCTATGTGGTGGTTGATGAACAACAAAATACCACAGCTAAAGGTATTTACTGTGTGGGCGACATCATGAAAGGTGGTGTTGAGCTAACTCCAGTTGCTGTTAAAGCAGGCCGACTATTATCAGAGCGCTTATTTGGCAACATGCCAGATGCGAAAATGGATTACGCATTAATCCCAACGGTCGTATTCAGCCATCCAGCTATCGGCACCATGGGGTTAACTGAGCCAGAAGCCATTGAACAGTATGGTGAAGACAAGGTTAAAGTGTACACCTCAACCTTTACCTCTATGTACACGGCAGTTACTGCACACCGTCAAGCATGCAAAATGAAGCTAGTGTGCGCTGGTGAGGATGAAGTGGTTGTCGGTATTCATGGTATCGGCTTTGGTATGGATGAAATCCTCCAAGGCTTTGGCGTGGCGATGAAGATGGGCGCAACGAAGGCACAGTTTGATGCAGTAGTCGCTATTCACCCAACTGGCGCAGAAGAATTTGTGACTATGCGTTAAGAGCTTAAGTCTAAACTCGATGATAAGGCTTCTACGAAATTGAAAAGCTCGCGCAATAGCGCGAGCTTTTTATTGATGGAAGAATAACTATTCCAACTTACTTACACTCACCCCAAAATATTTTCTCACCAGCGCGAGCCTGCTTAAACATGTCTGCACACATAGGCTCTGTAAATGCTTTAGTTTGAGCAAAGCTAATGTCTAATTGCGAACCGTTACCTTCGTTGTAGTAAGTGGTATCACCTGTTTCTAGATTGTAGATAAACGTTTCCCAAGTTGCGTATGACTCACCGTTAGTTGGGTCAATCAAGTCTTGAGGCACCTTGTTACCAAAGTCAAAGATACCTTTCATTTTACCGCGAGTATCAACCCAGTCAGCTTTAGGGTCTAGCTTAGTGTGAGTTGTTACGTGATAGCCACGAATATAGCGAGATGGCGAGCTGATATCACTTGGTAGCTCTTCTGCTTTGTTTAGATCGAACTTTTTCGCATGCGCTAGGATATCTTGACGAAGTGGCATGTTAGCCATTACACGAAGGTCACTGTTGATGTCACCGCGGTGAACAACCATTTTTCCGCCTTCGTTCAATTGGAATAGTGCGATGTCACCAGACTTATCTTGCACAGAGAAGTGGAAACCGTGTTGGTGACCGCCAATACCGGTTTTCCAAGCTGTTTGGAACTCGCCCGCTTCAAACGCATTAACGGCTTCATCGACAGTGGCGAATTGCGTCACCAAGAAGTTAACTATTTGCGACATATGAACTGTTGGCGCACCGTTATCTGCTGCATCTTTTACGAAATACACTGATGGGTTTTGGTAAAGGATAGAAGCAGTTAAACCTTTGTCGTTGATTGCTTCACCCCAGTTAGATTGTAAAGAGAAGTTTGTTTCGTTAGAGCAGGTGAGAGGAATGCTACAGGTATCGGCATTATTCATGAAGCAGACCGCTCAAGAAGAGACCCACAACCTCAGCTCGCGAACTATCTACAGCAATAGCCTCCGTAACTCGATTGAACTGATAAAGTATACTGAGGCATGGGCGATGTTGCCCGAGTTTCTTTGTTTAAAAGATATCGAAGCAGGTGAACTGAATAAAATGTACATTTCGCCTACGGCATCTACACGCCCTAACCAATGGGCGACTGAAATAAGCTGGCTAACAGCAAGGCCGCGTAATGCTGTTATGGACTATATGATTGACGAATTAGCCAAACTACCTAATCGCTAATGTCATCCAGTATTAAATCTGGCTAACGCACCCTAGGCAGCGCGTGGATTTCTGCAATGAACATCTTCATCACGAGGATATAGCACTTTTTCGGGCAGCGTCACCGCATTAGCTACGCTGGGTGTGTTTTGGATAGCGTCTGTGAACTCAGGGCTAGGTACATGGACGATGGCGTTTACCATATTTCCAATTGCCTGGTTCGAAATGCTTATCGGCGCTTTTATTGCCTCAAAACGGTATGACAAGTTTGAGCGCTAGCTTTACAAGTGACATGCAAGGGGTGGATATACATGCTCAACTCAATATGCTGATTTAACATGTGCCATAATAAAGTCCACCGCCACTTTGACTTTAGGGATGGCGTAGGCAGCTTTTTGATACAACATATACACGCCGAGCTCCTTATTTTTGGTGACAGCCAATGGTTCCGTAAAGCTGAGTTTGATGAGCTCGCCACTGGCGAGATAAGGCTTTAACACCCATTCTGGCATCATCAAAATGCCCTCGCCGCTGATGGCTTTATCAGCCAGCCAACTACCATTGTTGGTCGTTAACACACTCGGTGCGGATACATCTTGCCAACGATTATCAATCAAGCTTAGCCAAGGTGTCGCGCCGTGTGGCGTGCGATAGAAAAGGCCTTTATGATGGGGGAGGTCTTGGCTAGATTGCGGCATGCCATAACGCTCGATATAACTGGGAGCTGCTACGGTAATAAACTGATTATTTAAAAGCTTATGGGCAACGACATGCTCATTTGGCGCAAAGCCACCACGAATGGCAATATCGACATCGTCGCGGTCAAGCTTTGACAATTTATCGCTCAGCTCAACGTCTAATTCAATCTCCGGATATTGCTGAGCAAACTTATCTAAAATCGGCGCTAGCACTCGTTCACCAAAACCCACCATGGTACTGATTTTTAACTTACCTTTGGGCATGGTTTGATAGTTTTTTACGCCCTGATCAAACTGCTGTAACTGCATCACTAATGGCGAGACTTGGGCATAATACTGAGCGCCTACTTCAGTTAAGCTGACATTGCGGGTAGTGCGTTTGAGCAATTGGCTGCCCAAACTCGCTTCCAGATCAGCAATTCGTCTTGATATGCTGGAAGCGGGTACACCGAATTTAGTCGCGGCGGCTGAAAAGTTGCCAGCATCAACAGTTGCAATGAAATACTTTAGCGCCCTGAGTTGGTCCATATACTGCCTCGTATCATATGATTGTTGTCTTTAAGACAATATAGATTGTCACTTTACCCTCTATATCTCACCATTAATATCATAAATACTAGGTTTAAAGTTATTACACTAGACAAGGAGTATCATGAGTCAGTTTACCCAAATCTTGCTAAAACAACGTCCTGACGGCAAGCCGTTCGGCGCACACATGTTTGATGTGGTGAAAAAAGATTTACCTGAGCTTGAAGCTGGCCAGGTTTTGATCAAGCAAACTCACATGTCACTTGATCCCGCTATGATTGGCTGGATGAGCCCAGACACCAATAGCTACATTCCTCGAGTGGAATTAGGCGAGGTCATGCGCTCTAGCGGTTTTGGTGAAGTTGTCGCATCAGAAAACTCAAACTTTGCTGTTGGCGATAAAGTCATGGGCATGATGGGCTGGACAGAATACTTTATCTCTAATGGCAAAGGTATCAACAAGGTACAAGCAGGCGTAAATGCTGAGATGGCATTGGCTGTTTTTGCTCTGCCAGGCTTAACCGCTACACAAGGCTTATTCAATGTGGGTAAGCCAAAGGCTGGTGAAACGCTGGTGGTCACAGGCGCCGCGGGCTCAGTGGGATCACTTGTTGGTCAGCTAGCCAAAGCTGATGGCCTAAGAGTGATTGGTGTTGTAGGCAGTGATGAAAAAGCTGACTGGATTGTGAATGACCTCGGCTTTGATGGTGCGATTAACTACAAAACCGATGATCTTGAAGCCAAGCTGGTGGCGTTAACCCCAGACGGCGTAGATGTGTTTTTTGAAAACACAGGCGGACCAATTCAGCAGTACATATACAACCGCATGAATGTGCATGGACGCATTGTCGTATGCGGCATGATTGCTGACTACACTGTGGGTGAGCCATCGCCAGGCCCTAACTGGATCAACTTGATTAAAAAGCGTGTCACTGTGCAGGGGTTTGCTATGCCAGACCATTATGGTGATGTACCGGCTTTACTTGCTAAGTTGACGCCGTATGTGATGCAAGGGAAAGTAAAGTATCGTACCCATGAGTTGCAGGGGCTCGAGAGCGCGATGACAGGACTCAATTTATTTTTTAGCGGCGGAAATAAAGGAAAACTTTTGGTTAAGCTGTAAACTCAGAGTGTAAAGTTTTACCGAGCAGTCTAGCGAACGCTAGGCTGCACATTCATATGAGCTTTAAATTAAGGGTGAAAAGCGTTAAATACTCATCAGTAAGTTAGGAGGCTTCATCCCTAACCAGTACCTCATCCATTTGCAGGCATTGATATACAAATGCATTGGTCACTTGTTTATTCTCCCAAAGGTGTAAAAGTTCAAGCCACTGATGGCCGCTCAAGGATTGCTCAGCTTTTTCTAAAATCAAGGTACACAAATCTATTTTGCTTTGCATATCTAGGTGTTCAAATAATTCGATTGACTGCTGCACTTGAAAACCTCCAACCATAAAATACATTCACTAATATACCTCTTTTTGGGTATTTTGCAGAGCTTTAATGTGGAACTTTGCAGCTGGTCAGAGTTTTTAAATAAACGGGTTATAAATGATAGTCGCAGCTGGAACTCGATTTGCGGCATAAATATTCAAAATTAGTAAATAAGTAGCCTAAAGGTGTTGCTCTAAGTTAATGTTTTATTTGTATTATTTAATGGGTGAGCTTGAGCCTTGATTGTTTCAGTGAAGTTTTAATTAATTTGCTTAGGCTTTTTGGGCAATAAGACTTTGGCAATCAAGCCACCTTGCTTACGGTTAGACAGAATGACCTTGCCTTGATGGCGCTCAACAATACGTTTGATGATTGCTAACCCTAAGCCCGAACCAATACTCCCCCTCGCTTGATCCCCTTGGGTGAAAGGTTGGAACAATTGTTCTATTAGGTGCTCTTCAATACCTGGGCCATTATCTTCCACGGTAAAGCCCACGTAATTGTGGCTTTGAAATGAGCTGATCATAATCCAGTCTTGACCATAGCGGAATGCATTTTCAACAAGGTTACTGAGAACACGCTTGATAGCGACGCTGTGCATGGGGATATCTGGACAATCAACCAAGGCTAGGTCAATTTTGATAGGGCGATGAGATTCTTGCTGGGCAATTTCTTGTATGAGTCGATTGACTTGATCGGGTTCTTTTTCGTGTTCTTTGTCGTTACGGATATAGGCGATAAATTGATTAATAATATCGTCCATGTCTTCAATATCAGCGACTATCCCGTCTTTTAAATAAGCATCAGCCTCATCCATCATTTCTGATGCGAGTCGAATACGAGTAAGTGGGGTACGTAAATCATGGGAAATGCCCGCCATCAACAAGGATCTATCCTGCTCAAGCTGCTGCATGCTTTGAGACATTTGGTTGAAGGCGTGGGTCACTTCTACAATTTCTGTTGAGCCAGATAAGGGCAGCGGTTTGGGGAAGTCACCCTGAGATACAGTTAATGCCGCTTTTTGTAGGCGTTTTAACGGTTTATTTTGTTTACGCGCAAACAACCAACCGCCAGCGACACTTAATGCGCCAATGACCAAAAGGTAAAGTGTCAGCGGGGATAAATCTGATTTATGCATGCCAGTTAACGGCACTTTTATCCAAACACTGGGCGCTTGAGGTGGGCGGATCCACACGTCTAACTTATCCCCCTGAGAAAAGCGGACTTCAGCAGGACCATTGAGGTAAATGGACATTTGTTCAGATAAGAAACCATAGTAGGTAGCATCATCAACCCCTGCTGCCAGTGCCTGCTGTTGGTTATAGATTGTCATGCCATCGTCTCTGACTTTGGCATTGAGGGCATCAACTAAAGTGAGGTTTTGTCTATCAAGTACCACACCATCAACGAATAAAATATTGATTTGCCGTGCAATAAGTTGATTAATTTGCTCATAGCTTGGCTTAATGAAGTAAACCGCAACGGACCAGTAAGACACCAGTTGGTTGATCAGCAATAAGCTGCCAATCAATAAAACTGTTTGACTAAATGCGCTACGGGGCAACATGCGTTGCCACCACTTCAATTTAAATTTCATTATCTACAATGAGATTATCGAGCTGCGCCATCGGGTACAAAGACATAACCTAAGCCCCATACGGTTTGTATATAACGTGGGTTGGCTGCATCCGCTTCAATGAGTCTGCGTAGTCTCGAAACTTGTACGTCGATGGAACGCTCAAGGGCTGAGTAATCTCTGCCTCTGGCAAGGTTCATTAATTTATCCCGTGATAAAGGCTCTCTTGGGTGAGAAACCAACACTTTAAGTACGGCAAATTCGCCGCTCGTCAGGGCAATACTTTCTTCACCATTAAACATTTCACGGGTAGCTAAGTTCAGTGAGAATTGGCCAAATTCAACCACTTCTTCCTGTTGTGAAGGGGCGCCTGGCACTTCTAATGTTTGGCGACGCATCACAGCTTTAATCCGGGCAAGTAATTCGCGAGGGTTAAAGGGTTTTGGCAAGTAGTCATCAGCCCCAAGTTCCAGACCAATAATACGGTCTACCTCGTCTCCTTTGGCTGTTAGCATGACGATTGGAATTGGGTTTTCTTGTTGGCGCAAGCGGCGACAAATGGACAAGCCATCTTCACCAGGCAACATAAGGTCAAGTACGATTAAATGAAAATTCTCGCGTTCAAGCAGTCTATCCATTTGTTCAGCATTGGCTGCACTTCGAACTTGATAACCTTGCTCGACTAAGTAGCGTTCAAGTAGTGAACGTAAACGCATGTCATCATCGACTACGAGAATTTTTGATGTTTCTTGACCCATGTTTTTTCCTTTTACTTTCAGGATGTCATGCCAATATAGCGGCTTTTACATTTGTCGAGTAGGGCTAAATAGTGTGGAAGGAGACTTTTTTTCAGTTAATTCTCGTTTGGGTGGAAAAACGCATGAATTTTAAGGTTTTATAAACATATTGGCTTAATTGCTAAATTGTAACAATTCAAGAACATCTAAGGTATTTAGGTACTGTGATAGCTTCACTATTTCTTTGTGCAGCAAGCGAGCTAATTCTGAGTTGATCCATTTAACAGATTTGTGACTGAACATGCTTTCAAGTCGAATTCAAAGAGTCAGTCTCAGTACCGGTTAAGCAACTGTCATATAATCCGCTTAGCTTGATAGCGACTATCACTTTGAGTAACCCATTACTGCTGAGACCACACATGATTTCGCAAACGATAAAAAAGAAATGGTTAGAAACACACATTTCTGAATCTATGATTGAGGCGATGAGTCAGCACCCTGAGTGCTTACCCCATCGTTTCTCCAATTTGAAGATTGAAAAATTGACTCAGCAGCTGGCTAGATTGGTGAGTGATGACTGGTCAACAGAAGCATCTTTGTTGTCTTTTAATCAGCTTTGTGTGTCATTTCTCATTGGATTCGACAAGTTAATCAGTGCCAGTATTTCCAAAAAGGTGTTAACTACGGTTGATTACGACATTATCAAAATTGCCAAGCATATAGCCTCACAACAGGATCAACGCTTAACAGACAGCGAGCGACAACATTGCCTTGCTGTTATGAATGTGGCGAAGCATTGGGATAAATATATTCGCAATGAGAATAATATACGTAATCAGCGGTTTGTTGTTTAGCTGTGTGGGTAAGTTGGTCTATGGCAAAGCAGCATACGTGAGGAAGCGTCATTTGACTTGCTCTGGTCAAAAGAGTTGTACATCGAGTCAGAAATATACTGCTTCAATAGGCAAGCGCCAAGTTAAATGACGCTTGCCTGTTTTGGTATTAATTTCTCAATTTAATAAATACCGTTTGTGGCCCTGTACCTTCATCACCATGGCCATCGCCAGATAAACTTGCACCAGGCAAACTCATAGCAGCATCGATATCCATAATATCTAACACTTGTACTGGGCAGCCTGTGACACAGAATGCTTGCTCACCTCTATCAAGTCTGTCTTTACACATATCACACTTATTGAATTTACCTGTACGAGTATTGAGTTTTGGCGCATCATAAGGGCAGTTGATACGGCATGAACCGCAGCCAACGCACATAGAGTCATCAATATATACAATACCATCTTCGCGTTTGAAAATAGCTTCAACTGGGCACTTCTCAACGCATATTGGGTCTTCACAGTGATGACAAGATTGCGATAAAAAAACCGTTACATCAACGCCTTGATTATTGGTCTTTTCACCTTGAGCGACATCTCGCAAGGTAATGAATTCATCAGTGGTGTTGCCCGCTTGACATGCCACAGTACAGGCCTCGCAACCTACACAGTTTTCTTGGCGGAATACAAAAGATTTTTGTTCAGTCATGGTTTACTCCTAAGATCCCTAAGCTTATGCCAAAGCCACATCGACACGGGTTGAATGGAAAGACGAGCAATAGTTCATATCTGTGAGTTCGCCGTTGGTGAGTTGGTTAATTGCCGTGTTCGATCCGTTCTCATTGAGTTTTATCCATGCGTTCTTCCACACTAACAATGTGCCGGGAGGGGTCATTTTTTCTACGCGTGCACTGTACTGAATGGAGACTTCGCGATTGCCGTATCGGGTTGCGCTAAGCGTGACTTGGTCACCTTCGGAAATACCTTTGGCAGCAGCATCATCAGGATGGATATACACATCATGCTGAGGGAAAGTACTGGTGATGTACTTGATGTTGGCCCATTGTGAGTTACTTAATTTAGGGTGCGCTGGCGATAATAGTCTAAATTCCCTCGCTTTCTCTTCATCCGTCATGCCCTTGTCTGCAAAGTCATTGGTTTCAGGTGTACCCACATCAATGACTGGGTGGAACTGCTCAGGATCGAAATAAGTTCCAGAGGTATCTTTGAACTCGATTTTGCCGCTTGGCGTTGGGAAGTCGAAATCCTTTCTGTATGGATATGGCACGATTGGACTATCCCAATATTGCACTCGCATCTCGTCGAATGAGATGTTGCCAGCCCATGTACCGCGCAGAATGTTTTCAAGGCTTTCATCGAACTCAGGGTCGGAAAAGCCCATAGCTTTGGCAATACCTTGGAAAATTTCTAGATCAGGTTTTGACTCATGTAATGGCACAATTGCTTGTGCGCTGTGTTTAGCGTAATAGCAGTTATAACTGTCGACGAGATTTTCTTGCTCAATGAAGCTTGACGCTGGTAGTAGATAATCAACGTAGTCCATCGTATCGGTTTGAAACAGATCTAAACCCACAAGGAATAGATCTTCTCTCATCAACCCTTTTTGAATTAAGTCTGCATCTGGTGCAATGGCCATAGGGTTACTTGAGTAGATGATCATGGCTTTGATCGGATCACATGGTTCACCTTTGGCAAGCGGCCCGATTTGTCCGTCTTCATGTTGATAATCTTCTGGCAACAATGACTTGGCTATTTCACTGATGTTGACGGTATCTCTAACTGAACCTTCAGGCTCCAAGTGTCCAGCACCAGGATAAGACCAATTAAATAAGCTACCTGCTTGAGTATTTAAGTAAACAACACCAGCCCCGACTTTACCGAAATTACCCGTTAAGGCGGCAATGGTTGGAATGGATTTGACAATACGGCCACCGTTTAAGGTGCGCTGCAAACCATAACCGATTCGGATCATCGCGCTGCCAGCATTAGCATATGCTCTGGCAAACGATTGATATTCTGATTTACTTACCTGAGTAAACTCTTCAATTTCTTCATGAGTAAATTCGTCAAGACGAGCAAGTAATTCGTCGTAATCTTGAGTATGTGCGTCAATAAACGCCGTATCATGTAGGCTTTCTTCAATGATGACTTTTGCAATACCAATCACCAAGGTGGCATCTGTACCAGGTTTTGGCTGTAACCAAATGTCAGCTTGTGATGCTAAAGGGGTTCTTGCAGGGTTTACCACAAGTACTTTTGCACCTTTATCACGCGCTTCATTGATAAATTTAAGGTGATGAACGTTCGTAGATTGCTCGTTTGTTCCCCAAGATACGAAGCACTGAGTGTTAGCATAATCTTCAGGACTTGGACCAGAAAATTCGCCTAATATCGAGCTCATACCAGAGTAACCTGCACTGGCACAAATATTTTTCTCTAATTTACGACCGGCAATTTTGTTGAAGAACCGATCTGCTCCAGCTCCAGCGCCAATGCCATTGTAGCCTGAGTAGACATAAGGTAAGACTGCATTACCAGAGTGAGTGCTAATAATATCGGTTAGGCGAGCACCAATTTGTGTAAAGGCTTCTTCCCATGTGATCGGCTCAAATTGTGCGCCTGGACCACGTGGGCCAACCCGTTTCATAGGTTGTTTGAGTCTGTCAGGACTATAAATGGATTCAAGGTATGCGTGCCCTTTCACACAAGGTGTACCTGCTGTGACAGGGTGGTCAGTGTTACCGGTAATTGAAACTGCAACACCATCTTTAACTGATACCATCAGGCTACATCTGTCACCACAGTTTCGAGGGCAGGTTGTATGATACACACCATCTGGTTGAGGCGGCTCAACGACAGGAGGTTGTTGTACATCGTCATCATCACTATTTGAACATCCCATCAAGCCGGTTGATACAGCAACAGCACCACTGCCTTTTATAAAGTTACGTCTACTAAGTTTCATTTTGTTTTCCCCTTTTGGCCTGAAATAACCCTACCAAATGTATGGAAAAGCAATTAACTGGTTAATGTGCAAAGGATAAGCAGGATCACAGAAGCGATATCACCCCATTCTATGTCACATTATTCGCGTTAACATTGTAAGATAACTCGCTTTTTATCAATACTTTATAATATTGATATCACCACAATAACAAGGTGCCACTAGTTGATTTGAATGTATCAATAAGTTGACCTTGATGGTGATTATTAAGGTGAGGGAAGATACATTTTTGACAGTAGACTTTTATTATCGCTAATTTATGAAATTGTTGTTAAGTCATGACTAACTTACGTGCTGTTAGTAAATGCATAACCTTGGACGTAGTGTCTTTACGTTTGTAACAGGCTGTATTCGGCGGGGGATGATTTGGACTCTTGATAGATGAGTCACTTTTCAGTTAATAGGATTCGTTTGAATAAAAAAAGCCTCTATTGATATAGAGGCTTTGATCCAACAACGTATTTTATTGACGATTGAAGGTCAGCATACCGTCCATGACACCATCGGCATCTTCATCGAAGGTAGCTGAAAGTACATCCCCATCCACGGTAATGAATAGTTGTGCGCCTTCTATTGTCGAAAAGTCAGTTAATCCAGTGTCACCATTATCATCATAGGTCTGGGTAACCGTGGCTCGATTGGTTGTACTATCAATACTGTAAGTTCCCCACTCCATACCGGAAGTTTCATCTTGGTCATCCATATCGACCTCAGTATGGATGTAAGTGCCATCAGACTTGAACACAAACATTAATAAGTCGTTTTCATCAGCAGTGCCATCATCGTATGAGTCAGCAAGCCAAGTGCCCACAATGCCATCTGAACCATTGGCAGTGAACGTCAGGGTCTCATCAATATTGCCATCGGCCGATTCATCAATATCAAACATCAACTGGCCTTCCATCACCTTAGCAAAAATCTCTGGTGCACCGTCAGCCGTCACAAAATCCGTGAGTCCAGTGTCACCATTGCCATCGAATGTTTGCATTGCCGTTAAACGGTTGGTATCAGCATCGCGGGTATAAGTACCCCATTCCATGCCAGAAGCCTCTTCTAGATCATCTTGATCGACTTCCATATGGGTATAAGTACCGTCATTAAAGAATACTAGATGCAGTAAGTCATTCTCATCCTCTAGACTCCATGAGCCAACAATACCCACCTGTATGTCATTTTCTGCAATGGTGTCAGTTAGGTGGTCAATTGCCTCATCTTCAGGTATCAGCTCAGTTACAGTTTCATCTTGGCCACCATTCTGTACCGTTGCTAATACGTCTGCATCTGCTGCGAAGTCTTCTACATCTTGTGCGAAGTCTACGGGCGCGGCGCTGGCTGCTGCAGTTTCAGTAATCGTAATACCATTACTTGGATCATCATCTTGGTCGAGGGTTTGCAGTAGGCGGGTCATGTTAACCACTAGATTGTCAGTAACATCTTCTGTCATGGCGATGTTAAGTGGTGTGACTGTGCCAGTTGCTGTAGTTGCAGGGAACTCAAGGTCTCCTATGAAGAAAGTAACAGTTTCACCTTCTACATAGTCATAATTTCCGTTTTCGTCAGTAAAGCCTGACTGAGTTTCTGTGCGATAACCAATACCGATAACAGCGCTATCTAGAAATTGACCGCTTAATACCGTTGGTGCTGGGGTGGGATCTGGTTGTTGGGTTTGTGTTTCTGGTGAATCATCGCTACTACCACAACCCAATAGTACGCCTGCGATAAGCAGGGATAGAAGTTTCTTTGACATGTTCTCTTCTTAAACACTTGTCTTATTTTTGAGCAGTAAAACACAAAGCATAGACCCATTATTGAACTACTGCATAATTAACTCTAAAGAAATCAGTTAAATAAAAAAATCTAAATTAACAATATTAATTATCTTGGGTAAGCAATTAGTAGTGTATTTATTGACCAGTTAAATTAGATTGTCGATAAATATAGTTTTTCTGATTGAGTCTTAGATAACTGCTGTGCTCGAAATCTATCTCAAAAGCAATAAATTGATGCGGAAGTAACAGTCGTAAACCAAAGTCCGCAGTGGGTAATTGACTCCAAGGCGTAATTGAAACCCAATCTTGAGACTGTTTTAAGTAAGTATATTGCTCCATTTTTAAGCTGGTATTATTTGCTTCAATTTTCAAGGTGTAAGTCGTGCTCTGTAACGTGACTAGCCTAGGGTGTTGCGTCAGAGAGTAATAACTTGGGCTAAGGGTTAGTGCAATCTGCTGGAGAGTTGAATGGATAGATGTTTCAGCCTGTGCCTGCCGAATACTTCCCCATTCTAAACGGGGATCGTTATTTTGTTTTGTTACAGTAATAGAGGCAGAGTTCGAATCTGGTTGTTGGATCCACACATAGGTATTATCAGCAAAAATACACAAGGTATTTACTTGACTGTCCGCTGTTTGCCACACTCCAACAAGCTGACTTGGTAAGCCATCATTTGCATAGGCAGGTGAGTGATATATAGCAGGCATTAACAAAAAAATTTGTAATTTAATCAATATGCTATTGAGCAGCTTAACCCTAATAGTACGATACAACATTTGTTGCCAATATTGGCGAGAGATGTTCGGCAATTTCCATATTCCCTGAGTGTCCATATAAGTTCCTTTTATCTGGTCGCTTATCAGTGTAGGTGCTGTTGGCTTTTTTGAGAACAAATCTCCACTATCAAGTTGTTGTAATCACTCAGCTAGCACTATGTAATATGCTATATTGGCGCATAAAATTATTGATTAACAACATTATGAGAACTCAAATAGTTACCCGAGAAGGGTTTGAAAAGTTGCAGAAAGAATTGGATTTTCTGTGGCGAGAAGAGCGTCCTGAGATCACTAAAAAAGTCGCTTGGGCTGCCAGTTTGGGCGATAGAAGTGAAAATGCTGACTATCAATATAATAAAAAACGATTACGAGAAATTGATCGTCGTGTTAGGTACTTACGTAAGTCGATAGAAAACACGAAAGTTGTCGACTACGCGCCAGAGCAAGAAGGACGAGTATTTTTTGGCGCCTGGGTTGAAATTGAGAATGACGCTGCTGAAACTCTAGTGTTCCGTATTGTGGGTTACGATGAGATATTCGGCCGTAAAGACTATATTTCCATTGACTCGCCTATGGCAAGAGCGCTGCTAAAGAAGCAAGTTGATGATGAGGCGGTTGTGCGTACACCCGAGGGAGAAAAAGTGTGGTACATCAACCGAATTTGGTACTTAGCTAAAGACTAATTTGTGTTTGGATAAATCGCGTTAAGGATCGAATCAGTGTGGTTGGAATTGACTGATCCTTTGATTTTAACATCACTAGAGAATAGCTTGGTTTTGGCGTAATCGAATGCAATCGCTGGTACTGTTCGTGACTAAGCAGCTGTGTTTCAATCCCCGACATCATATTAATAAAGTCAGCAGCACAGTGAGTGCCAACAAATGAGAACGCATCGGTATTTTGTAAATGGGTGGCTAATCCAGCGAGACTATAGGTTTTATAATTAATCGCTAATGGTAATTGCCACTCTGTGCAAAAGGCTTCTAATGGGTCCACTTGGTCATTGAACCCTGTGATGGCTGTTACCGCAAATGGAGACTGACTTAGCTCCTCAAGAGTCATTTGTGAGGCAAAAGCATCATGATTTTTGTTTGCGGCAATATAGACAAACTCTCCCGTACCTATGTGCAAAGTCGTTAAATGTAATTGGTGCTTTTTAAGCTCTTTTTGAATTTTCGGACATTGGTCAGGCACAACAGCAAGGGTTATTTTTCCGTGAAGAATATCTTCACATACCTTATTGTCTATTCCAAATACTGTTACAAGTGCTGGGCTACGTGTTTTTTGGCATTGCTGATTGATGTATTCAGGCAGGCCAACTGAGAAAGTCGTTGGTATGGCTACGTGATATTCATTTTGCTCTTCATCCTCAGTACTCTTTTGTAACAGCTCTTCATAAAGCGTCACCATGGCACATACCTTTGGATAGAGAGACTTGGCTTTTGCCGTCGGAATAAATCCATCGCGCTTACGGATAAAAAGCGAGTCTTGATAGTACTCACGTAAAGAGGCTAATAAACGTGTCACTTTAGAGTTAGAAATATTGAAAGCTTTTGCTGCGCTGTTGCAACACCTCTGCTCATAGACTGTTTTAAAAACCATTAACGTTTCTCTGTCAACGTTAATCATGTATCCCCTGTTTATAATTAGAAATAGTTTCCATTTAATAGTGGGTATTTTAGCGCAACTGAAATATTAGTTGAACTGTCATTGATATAAATGAAATAGATTTATTCTGAAGTTGTTAAGGTGAGCATGTATATTAAATTTAAGGATGTCATTTACAAGAGCAAACCATGAAACAAATAGAGTTTTTTTTGCCTTTAGGTATGTTTCTACATTCAATTTATATAATGCTTTATGTATATCAAGAGAGAATTCTTTGCCTGTAAATCTTGAATGTTGACAGTATGTACGTTTATGATGTTGTTTTTTATGATTTTTTGTCTTAACTTTGAGCCGTAATAGTAGGCTTTGACGAATGATTAGGTGATGGATGAGATTAAGAATTCCAAGTTAATATTTCTTACTATAAGACCCATATTTTTTAAATGCGGGTCTTTCAGTAACAGGTAGATAAAGAGAGGGTATAAATAACATTGTTAAGCGTTAATTAAACTTTTCTTAATTTAGTGTTAATTCCCAAATTATACTTATGTTTGATTATTTATAGGGCAAGTTTGTTTTTCCAATGGTTTATAATATGGCTCGCTAATATTGAAAAAGAAATATAATAATTCGTTTTGGAATGGGAATGAATGTCATTAAGTACTTTTTCTCCCCAAGGTGAAAAGTGATCTTTTAGTAGGGTGGAAATTTGCTTTAGCTTCACCTCTTCTGTGTTTTCACTCGACATAATTGCAGATAATGCTGAAAACATTAGCCCAAAATGATCAGTAGGTTCATTGCTGTTGGGTGTAATTGAGATTTCATTATGTTGACAGAATGACTCCCAAAACTGAGTGCTATTTCCAAATAACAAACCTTCTTGATCCGTATAAACAGAGCCCCATGGATACACTAGTTTTTTCCCAGGGCCAATGAATAAGCAATGAAAGTCGTGATTAATGACCTCTAGTTGGTCTGTCTCAATACTTGTGATTATTGCTGAAATTTCATTGCTTGGATCGCCAGCTATGTTTGGCCATTGCTCGATGATCTCTTTAGTTAGCTTTAGCTTTTCAGTTGATGGTGGATGATAAAATACATCTGCTACCCAGTTAAGCATGGCCGCAGATTGTTCTAAATGCTCAGATGTTTGCATGGATTGATCTCACAAGATAAAAGAGGGGAGTTGCTCCCCTCTTACATAGCTTAATTAAACTTCGTCAGGATTTTGAATTCGCCCGTCAATACTGCCTGAGGGGCGTGTCATGTCACTTGTTCCAATAATTAAGTTTGGAGAGGTGATGTTCGATGCTGGTAATGGTGCAATACTGGCTTGCTCTCCGTATTGGGCTCTAAGGTCATCGATATGGCCGAAATCCAATGCTCGTTGAGTACAACCCACTACACATAATGGCTGTTGGCCATTTTCAACACGCTTATAGCAACCATCGCACTTGATCATAACTTTTCTTAAAGGATCAAGCTGTGGTGCGTCATAAGGGCAAGCGCTAGCACAGCTGCCACAGCCAATACACAAGTCAGCTGAGACATGTACAAAACCATCTTCACGGCGTTTATGCATAGCGCCAGTCGGGCAGGCTTTTACACAAACAGGCTCGCTACAGTGATTACACCCAATGGACATGTAATAGGTGAATACATCACAAGTGACGGTGCCATCAGCCGCTTCATTAAATTGTCCTCCACCGTATTCATACACGCGACGGGGTTTTACTCCAAGCTCTGCGTCAAATTTATCTTTACAGGCAATATGGCATGCTTTGCAGCCATTACACTTACGGGTATCGAAATAGAAGCCGTATTGAGTTAGTTCTGTCATTTTTTAGCTCCTATGCTTTGTAAATTTTGACACGGTTAGTGTGTTGCGGATTTGCTTTGGAAATAGGACTCGGACGATAAGCCGTTAGTGTGTTTACGCATCCACCAACGTCAATATCTCCTTCAGGTTCAAACCAAGCGCCTTGTGGGATAGAGGCAACGCCAGGCATAATTCTTTGGCTAAGTCTTGCCTGAATTTTGACTTTACGTCCTGGATATCCATCTCTTGCTGGTCCTTCAACAATGACCCAATCATTGTCTGTAAAGCCAACAGCATCTTGAGGATTTAGCCAAATGGCATCATGTACCGCTTCTCTTAGCCATTTCACGCTGTGGAATGAAGAATGGGTACGACCTTTGGTGTGGTGACCAATGAGCTGTAATGGGTAATCATCACGGGTATAAGGGTCTTCATATCCTTCCCAAGTGACGATATATGCAGGAATTGGCGTGATAAAATGGCCATGCTCGACATCCGCAGGGTCAAAAGCAAAGTCCGGTTTTTGCCAATTCTTGTTCATCAAATCAACTTTGTTTGAGAACAATTCAATTTTACCTGATGGTGTATTAACCTCAGCATCAGGTGTGTTGACGTAGTCATATAGAGCACAATCATTAACTGTTGATTCACTGAACTTTTTCACAATACCTTGCTGCTGAAATTCAGTGTAAGTCGTTGGGAATTGTTCATCCATTGGTGCAACTTTAGACTCATAATAGGCATCCAAAGTGGCCTGTAAATCTGCTCTTCCTTGCGAGTATTCAGCACTTACGCCCATTGCTTTGGCTATATCTGCACAAACATCATATGCGCAGCGGCTTTCAAATAATGGGTCTACAGCTTTTGTAAGCGGAGTAATAACAGACATTGCTCCAGCCGAGTAGGATTGATTAGCAATATCGTCTGTTTCTAACCATGTGGTGTCAGGAAGAAGGTAATCCGCAAATTTAGCTGAGGGTGTCATGTGGTTTTCGCTGACGACAATTAATTCACAAAGAGTGTCATCTTCTAAAATTTCTGCGGTACCAAAACAATCTGAATGTTGGTTGATGAGCGTGTTACTTGCTACGTTAATAATTGCTTTGATGTCTGCATCGAGCTTACCATCGACAGGATTTGCATCATCATGACCAGGTAGCTGCACGCCATCTTTAAAGGCAGTCATTTCCTTACCGTTTCGAATGGCATCTGGCCATGTAAATACAGATATTTTGGCTTTTTCTGCGCTGCTCGTGCCAGTTAAACTGGCTAACCCTGAGGTGTACAAAGCTTTTGCAGAGTTAGACATGTGACCTGTTGTGGTACCTCGCTTACCTAGTGCACCAACCAACATACACAGTGCGGCCACTGCCCATGAGTTATTTTCCCCGTTAGCTTGTCGTTGGATACCATAACCACCCATAAGATAAGGCGCTTTAGCTGCTGCAAGTTGATTGGCAATACTGCGAATGTTTGCAGCAGGGATGCCACAAATCTTTTCAGCCCATTCAGGGGTTTTAGGTTGTGAATCTAGCTCACCAGTACCTAAAATATAGGCTTCATAGCTTCGCTCATATGGTAGTGCTTCAAGATCTTTTTCTGGCATTGCAGGTTCGTCGCGGAAACCATACACCTTTTCTTTTAAGAAGGTTTCATCAATCAAGTTCATGGTAATTAAGTGATGTGCAATACCTGCACACAATGCGGCATCAGTACCTGGACGGCATGGGTGGAATTCCGTTCCTTTACCCGCAATAGTGTCACTGTAACGGCAGTCAATAATGACTGTTTTGATATTATTCTTTTCTTTGTAATAAGCGTATTCGTAACCTTCACCTGAACCAGATTGACGAATTTCTAATGGGTTATAACCGAAGAATAAGCAAAAATCACTGTGTTGTAATTCGCTGACTGTTGAGCGAGCGCCAGAACCATATACTAATGGAAAAATCCGCCCGACTTGAGCCGAACTGTAACTACCATAATAGCCAAGATAGCCACCCATGACGCTAAGCATGTGTCGCCAAGAGTTACCACCGTTTACATCGTAGTAAGCGCCAGTTCCATACATGGCATAAACTGATCGAGGGCCATAATTGTCGTAAATACCTTTTAGTTTTGCACCAATTTCAGCCGAAGCTTGTTCCCAACTAATACGTTCAAATTTACCTTCCCCGCGTTTACCAATACGTTTCATTGGGTACTGAATGCGATCAGGGTTATAAACGCGTTTACGGTTTGACCTACCACGAGCACAGGCACGAACTTGATGATTACCAAATGCATCATCACCTTCATCATCTCCTTCAATTCTGACAATTTTGCCATCCACTGAGAACACTTTTAGTGGGCAGTTTGAACCGCAGTTACAAAGACATGCAGACCAGGTCATTTTTTCATCCACAGGTGGCTGTGGTGGAATGACATTGGCATCATCAGAGCTGGTTTTACAGCCAGTAACGGTTGCGGCACAACCCAGTGCAGCACTCGCTTTCAAAAAACTTCTACGTTCCATAATTTTTCCTCTCGTAACTTAAGCTGGCGTTATTACAACTTGTAGGTGAACGACAACATGACTTGGTGCGCGTTGTAGTTATGGTTAATGTCTCCAAGGGTGATCATCCCCGGAATGTCGTTAGCCCCTACATTGGCATCATCGGTATCTAAATAGCGCTCGTAGCGGTATGACAATTTCACGGCCATCTGCTCATCAATGGCGTAGTCAGCGTATAAGCTGGCACTGTGACTGTATGAGTAATAATCATCGTATGGCGAGGTGCCATCTGTGGTGATATAGGTATCGCTGAATGAATTGCTGAACAGGTAATCAAGACCAAGTGTGAGCTTGTCTTGCATCAGTCCGCCGTAGCTTAATCCGCTGCCGATATTGATGAATTGATCTTCAATGTCTGCATACCAATCTGGGCTGGCGTAGCTTTGGCTGCCCGCTTGTTTGGAATCAATCCACTGTTGACCCGCAAACAGGTAACCATTGACGTGTTGGTTGAATGCTAGATTCAAATTGATGTCATAACCGTAGTCTTTTGACTCGGTGAGACCAACTTGGGTTTCATCATAGTCATCAAGGGCATAGCGCGCCGTAACATCAAGGCTCATCCAGTCTGTTGGCGTGTGATTGACACGCAGCTCAACAGCATTGCGGGTGCGATCTGCTAAGTAATATTTGCGCATTAAGCTGTTGTCTTCTGATGAGGTCTGCTCATTTGCTTGGTACTCACTGCCACCGTGGTTGGCATGCTCGGCCTTTAGGTTGACATTGAAGTTATCAAAGGCGCGCACGTTAAACTTCATCCAAAAGCTGTCGTCATGGGTTTGTTCACGGTCGCTGTAAGTGCGCTCTACTTCTTTACGGTCATAACCCGCTTGTAGGCGGTAACCACTGGCAATGCGATAACTGGCATTGACTTTGTACGTGTTACGCTCAAAGTCCTGAGGAACGTTTTGTCTAAAAGCGCCTGTGATGCTATTAAAGTTGTATTGCATGAATTCCGCAGTCGAGCTTTTGTTATCACGCTTGCTGTAGTCATAGCTGGCACCGACACGAAAACGGTTGTTGACCATGGAGGTCACGGCTAAACGACCATCTAAGGTGTCAACTTGACCATCCCAGTTTTGCAGTGGGTTGCCTGACATTTGGATGAGGTCGTCATCTTGTATCATGCGCCCAGTGACAATACGCCCGCTCATGTAAGTGCGGTTGAGTTGATACTGGCCAGACAGTGACACTTGGTGCGCTTGGTTATCCGGTGTAGCGGCATAAACATCATAAGCGTCAGGCAGGCTTAAATGGTCGATGTCGTTCTTGTAATAGCTGCCGTAGTAGCTCAGCTCAGTAATCCAGTTATCACCCGATAGATTTAAGCCTGCGTCCAGTTGTTGAGTGCGTGCATCCACAGGCAAGCCAAAGTTAATCGGGCTAGGGGAGACTAAGCTGCTAGATTGTGTGCCTGTCTTCTCTTCATGGCTGTATTTGACGAAGGCTTGGTAAATATCCTGTTCAAACTCAGCACCAATGGCGACTTTCTCACGGCGCAAGGCCAGATCAAACACGTTCGCCGTGTCTGATGGCGTTAGCATGCCGTTGTTATGCCACAGTGGACTTTCTACCTCACCTGCGCGATAGGTTTTAATGGCATCGTAATCAAGCGTGACATTGTATAAACCAGATTGACCAGCAGAAAAGTGGGCAAAGCCGTTATCCATACCTAATTGATGCGCACGAACTTGTGCCTGATAGCCTGCATCACCTTGGTAACGTAAGTCACCACTGACGGCGCCAACGAAGCCATCTTCAGCTGTGCCTAAGGCATTGCCTGCATGAATGTCGCTGACATCGTTGAAACCTGCATGAACCGAGATTTCACCGGTATAACCTGATGGCGCAGTGCAGCGTTGGCACTCATATTGATGGGTGTTAACCGTGTCAGTATTGGCATTGCCGACACCGAAGTTAGCTGCCATCGCGGGTGTTGCAGCGACGGCCATGGCTAATGTGATCATATTGAATCTAAATGACATCGTTTTGCTCTCCGTTAGCGTTGCAGCAAGCTGCCAGATGGATGATTAGAACCATGAATTTGGCTGTGGCAGTTCAAGCAACTCTTGCCGCCGCCAAGTGCATCCATACCTGGTTGCGGGGTAACGCGAGAAGCGTGACCATCTGGTGCGTGACATTGTTGGCAAAGCAGCGGTGCGCGGCTGTCTAATAAGTTGTCGTTGACGCTGCCGTGCGGGTTATGGCACGAGACACAGTTTTCAGTCACAGGGGCGTGTTCCCACAGGAATGGGCCACGTTTTTCGGCATGACAGCTATAGCAGGTGTCGTTAACCGTTGGTTTGGTCAGCGCACTTTCACTCATCGAGCCGTGAGGAGCATGACAGTCAATACAGGTCATTTGATCCCATTTCATCGGGTGTGATGAGCGCTTATTCATGTCGGCTTTTTCTTTGGTGTGACATGAAGTACAAGTGTCATTAATGCTTAACTTGTCCATAGCAGGATCTTGCGCCGCATGGATGGTGTGACAATCAGCACAGGCAATTTCTTCGAGGTTATGGGTGCTGGTATGCCAAGCCATTTGTTTAGGGTCGTTGTGACAGCCCTGACAGACGGTGTTTTGTGTTTGAGGTGCCAGTTTGCTGTCTTTACCAAAAGCAATCATCGGCTCTTTGCCACCACGATGGTGACTGCCTTGTGGGCCATGACAGGCTTCACATTGCAGGCCAGCCATGGGTGACTTGCTGTTGTTCATTTGGCCGTGCTTGCCATCAAACAGCGCCATCACAGTGTTGTTTTTACGATGACAGGCTAAACAGGAGTCAGCGCCTTTGGGTGAGTATTTACCTTGCTCGAACTTTTCTACCAGCTTGGCTTCAAGTTGGTCGCTATCGAGGTTATCCCACGTGGCTGTCTTTGCGTTGGAAGTGGTAGAAATACTTAGCGCCAGCATGGAGGAAACAATTAATAAAATATACCTTTGCATACATTCACCCTTATATTTAGTGATGAGTTAATTATTGTGGCGGTTTAAATAAATAATATTTTGGAGAACTATATTTGGCGACTGTTGTTTATTGTTCAAAAATGACAAAGGTGATCGTGGTCAACGTTTTATACGTCATATCGAATAGAATGCTTTGTTTATAATTCTTAGATATTGTTTTTTTTGTGTGGAGGGGATGTGATTGATTTTAAAATTAGACCAGCTGTTTCAACTAAAATAATTCTTGATTATTGTGATAGAATTAATTTTCATATGCCAGAGCAGTATGACGTTATTCGTAATTTAAAAGACTGTGAGCCCATTGCTTTTAAAACATGCAACTATGCACTAGAGACATTAGAAAAAAACATTGAAGATAAATATTTTTATTATGATATGTCTTCTTATATTTCAGAAAGGTGGTTAACCTTTTTTGAAGACAGGTTAATTAGTTATTTACCTCGTTATCATTCCCAGCACCATACCCAAGCGAGCATGCTATATGCCTTCTATTGTGCATACCCAGGCGTTCTAGCAAGCCTAGACTGGCAGCTAATTGACCAGCCTACGACACTTACTTTGCTAGCTAAGCGTAACAGTCGCTCGAGTAGCTCTAAATATGATGATTTAATTTTATTTGGGTTTATTTCTAAATTAGTTAACTCTGAATGTATAGATATTAAAAGTCCTATTTTGGTAAACCTTCCATTTGACAGAGGTTTTTATAAATATAATTTGGATATGTTTGGTAATGTGAATTTTGAAAATGGTTTTATGTCAGTATCTGTTAATAAAAGTTCGCTTGAGATTGGGAATAAAATTACTTTTGATACAGTTGTAAAAGAATTTGAGTGTTATGATAAGGTTTTGGCGGCCGTTAATATGATTGACGCTGATGATCTTAGTTTGACATCTTTGTCATTTAGGCTTGGTCTATCAGAAAGAACCTTGCAAAGGGAACTAAAAAAGGAAGGTTATTTAGTAAAAGATATTATTCGTCATGCGAAGTTTAAAAGGGCGCTGGCAATACTAATAAAGAATAAGCTCAATTTAAAAGTTACTGCATTAGAATGCGGTTATAAAGATCAAGCGCAACTATCACATTTATTTGCTAAAGAAACAGGGTTGTCGCCACAAGACTATATTGAACAACATCTAATAAATAGAGCAATGTGAACTAAATACCTTGGTATTGACAGTATGCTTTTTGTGGCAAGCCTAGCTTAAGCGTAGACAAAGGCTTGCCTGAAAACGCGGTAACAATATGGCGTAAATATTGATCAAGCCAATGAACTTCTTAATTATTCAGTTATTGCCCATGTTTTGATTAGCTTTACGTTGCTGTTTACGTTGTATTTCCAGTTGCTCCATAGCGTTAACGGCTTTTTGGGCTGAATTGATGAGTGCTTCAGGGTGATGAGGCTGTTGGATAATTTTTTTAGCAAAGTGCAGCGTAATTGATAGTACTAATTGTTCTGCTTGTGTCAGAGATTTATGTTCAGCCTCTTTGATAAACAACAAGATAAAACATTGAAACAGTGAGCTAAATGCCTGTTCAATATCGACTTGGTATTGTTTTTCTTGGGGCCTCGGAGGTAACTCAACCATGGCGGCAATGAGGTTGCACACCGTAATTGAGTTGGTCGCGCCGATAAATAAGTAGTTGAGCTCATCCTCTTGTTTAAAGAACGTTTGCAGTTGATGAGAATATTCTGCTTTTTCCCATTGTTGCGCGACAGAGCGGATGACACTCATAATATTCTCCTACCTTATTTAAATAGACGTATTGGCATAGGTATAACGTTCATTTTTTTGGTCAATTGGGTCTCAAGTCTTAATCAATGTTATCACTAACGACTTGTTCAAGATGTCGGTCAATCACGACGCGTAAAGCAAGAAAATATGATTCACAGGTTGCTTGAATTTAAGCTTGAAAGTGATGCCAATCAGTTTATAAAACTGCATCAACCCTACAGTCGACTCATCGTAAAGCATACCTTATTCTCTTAGGTATACAGAGCTTCTAAGTCTCACTTTTGCTTTACCAATAACAACGTGAATTCAGGTTTCACATCATTCCCACAATGATGGTCATTTTACAAAATTGTGCCAATTATGGGTAACCTCCGGTCAACAAGTTAGTAATGTGTTTCTTGATTAGCCAATCGCAGTTAATTACCTACCAGAACATAAGGTTTTGCAGTTGAATGTGGTATCTTGAGTGCAATTTTCAATGGATCGCATGATGTTGAGCTAGACTAAAGACGGCTCAATTGGCAGTCGGTCTGCTTTCAAAGGATTCACGTTCAATGGCTCAGGTTTCTGTTGCTCAAGTTATTGCTAATGAACTACAAGTTAAACAACATCAAGTTGATGCAGTTATTAGTTTACTCAATGATGGTTCTACGGTGCCATTTATTGCTCGTTATCGTAAAGAAGCCACGGGTGGCTTAGACGATACACAACTGCGACAACTCGAGACGCGTTTGTCTTATCTCAATGATATGAACGATAGACGTCAGGTCATACTGTCGAGCATTGAAGCTCAAGGTAAATTGACCAACGAGCTGACATTAGCAATTAATGCTGCTGATAGTAAAACGCGTCTAGAAGATTTATACCTGCCTTACAAACCTAAACGCCGTACAAAAGGGCAAGTCGCTATTGAGGCGGGTATCGAGCCTTTAGTTGATTTCGTGCTGGCCAATCGTGATTGTGATATTGACGCAAAAGCAAAAACATTCATCAATGCACCTTCAGGCTTTGCTGATGAACAGGCAGTTAAAGATGGCGCGAGATTTATATTGGTTGAGCGCTTTGCTGAAGATGCAGAACTGCTTGCTAAAATTCGTCAGCAAATCCAGCAGCAAGCGCAATTACAAAGCCGCCTCGTTAAGGGGAAAGAGAAGCAAGCTGCTAAGTTTAGAGATTACTTCGAGCATGACGAAGCCTTAACTAAGGTTCCTTCTCATCGAGCGCTTGCTATGTTGCGTGGTCGAAATGAAGGCGTGCTGAGTTTGTCGATTAATCCTGATCCAGGTTATCAGGGTGAGGGCAGTTATTGTGAAGTCATTATTACCGAGCATTTTAAGCTGAGCTTAACTGACTCCAGTGTCGATAAGTGGTTAAAACAAGTGGTGCACACTACTTGGCGGGTGAAGATTAGCCTGCACATGGAAAATGAATTTATTAAGGCGATGCGTGATAGAGCTGAAAAAGAAGCCATTAACGTATTTGCGCGTAACCTCAATGATTTACTCATGGCTGCACCAGCAGGTGCAAAAGCCACAATGGGTTTAGATCCGGGAATTCGAACCGGTGTCAAAGTGGCCATTGTCGATACCACTGGTAAGCTTGTTGCCCATACGACAATTTTCCCCCATGCGCCGCAAAACCAATGGGATAAATCATTAAGAACATTATCTAACCTCGCGAAAATGCATAAGGTTGATTTGATTGCTGTAGGAAATGGCACAGGTTCACGTGAAACTGACAAGCTTGCTGCAGAAATGATCGCGATGGTGAAAGATGTGGCACCGAACCTGACCAAAGTGATGGTTAGTGAGGCTGGCGCATCGGTTTATTCGGCTTCAGAGTTTGCGGCTAATGAGTTTCCTGATTTAGACGTGTCGATCCGTGGCGCTGTATCAATTGCGCGCCGTCTACAAGACCCATTAGCTGAATTGGTGAAGATAGAACCTAAGTCTATCGGTGTTGGACAGTACCAACATGATGTTAGTCAAAGCCAGTTGTCACAATCATTAGAAGCGGTAGTAGAAGATTGTGTGAATAGCGTTGGGGTTGATGTCAACATGGCATCTGCGCCATTGTTAGCACAAGTGGCAGGTTTGAATAAAACCTTGGCAAAAAACTTAGTCACGTATCGTGATGAGCACGGCCAATTTACTGAGCGTAAACAACTACTCAAAGTGGCTCGCTTAGGCCCCAAAGCTTACGAGCAGGCAGCAGGTTTCTTACGGATCATGAATGCCAAAAATCCACTGGATGGTTCTGCGGTTCATCCAGAAGCGTATCAAATAGTTGAAAACATTGCTCAGCAAAAACAAGTCGAATTAGGCCAATTAATGGGCGACAGTGAATTGCTAAAAAGCATTGAAGCTCAGCAATTTGTGACTGAGCAGTTCGGGGTGCCTACCATCACCGATATTCTTACTGAACTTGATAAACCAGGGCGTGACCCTCGCGGTGAGTTCAAAACAGCCGCATTTAAAGAGGGTGTAGAGACATTAGCTGACCTAAAATTGGATATGATTTTAGAAGGCGTTGTGACTAATGTGACTAACTTTGGTGCATTTGTTGATGTTGGCGTGCATCAAGATGGACTAGTACATATTTCTTCATTGACTGATAAATATGTCAGTGACCCTCACACTATCGTGAAAGCAGGCGATGTGGTGAAAGTGAAAGTGATGGACGTTGATATTGAGCGTAAACGCGTTGGTTTTAGTATGCGCCTTGATGATAAGGCCAGTGAGTTTAAACCTGCAAATAAGCCTCAATCTAAACCAAAAGGACAACATAAGCCGAAAAAGGCGGGACAGTCTAATAAGGGATATCAATCACCCAAAGCCCCTGCCAATGCGGCAATGGGCAATGCCTTTGCTGATGCTTTCGCTAAAATGAAAAAGTAATACCTTTCATTCAAATAAATAGGCCTGATTAATTCAGGCCTTTTTTCTATTCAGCGATTTTATCTTTCCAGTGGGCATCGGCCTCTTCAATAAACTGGATCTTATTTTCTAACCAGTTTTCACGCACGCTCAAACTGTAATTTAAATAAAGCTTATCTTGGTGAATAGTAAAAGCCTGTGGATCGGTGCTCACCACAAATCCACTGCTCATCGCATAGGTGCAATAGCCACCATATTGCGGTGCATATTGCTGTGGAGATAACTCAAATAGGTCGCGGTTATGCTCAGTGGCAAACAGCCAAACACTACCTTGATAAAGGCTTTGGTACTGTTGCTGGCCTTTAACTGGTTTAGATTCAGTAAAGTAAGCGACCACATCATAACCTCTTACGGCATAACCTGCATCTTCAAAAACAGGTTGTTTGGCCAAGCTTGTACAGCCGGTTAGTAATAGTAATGCGAGTGTTAAAAGTAGATGTTTAATCATCTGGCTACCTGATGTTATTTTCCAATAGAAAATAAGACCAGAGAGGCCGTAACTATCTTTCATTGAGACCAATCACAAGAAGTAAGTGTTCAAAACTACGCGTTCGATTTTTGAGTGGGACTAATTTAAAGAGCTTGAGTTTAAAGAGCTTGAGTTTAAAGAGCTTGAGTTTAAAGAGCTTGTGTTGAAAGCGCTTGATAAAACTGCGTGAGAATAAATCAGTATTGTTAGTTTAAACGCTGAAGGTAATCGCGCCATTGTTGTCCCCAATGGGCTTTATTACACACATGGCTAATACTATTTAGGCCATTTTCAGCTAACGCTTTAGCTTGTTCTGGTTGGCTGACAAGCGCTGTGATGCTGGCTTGCATTTGTTCTGCATCGGGCATGATAAGCCTGCCGTTATAGCCATCAATGATCAGATTTGAAAGCCCGCCCACGTTTGAAGCAATCACTGCACATCCTGCTGCCATCGCCTCAATCATCGAAAGTGATGTCCCTTCTGAACCAAGAGTAGGAATTATCGCAATATGCTGTTTTGCGTGTATGGCATAGCTTTCATTTGGAAGATATTGGCAAATATTGACATTGTTATAGGACAAAAACCGTTGTTTAAGGTCAGTTTCTAATGGGCCTTCACCTGCAAAGGTGACATTGATATTCAAGGATTGTTGACACAGCTGTTCAATGATTGGCGCGATAAACTTGATACCACGGTAATCGACAAATCGACGGGCAATGATGATATTGATTTCATCAAGTTGTTGCCACTTTTGCTCAAAATCATGCTGTGAAATACGTTGCTGGTAAAAGTTATATATCACTTTAATCTTATGTGATTCAGCATTAAGCCAAGTACGGTACCAATTAACAAAATTATGATCGACACAGACCAAGTTAGGTGCATGTTTTACATAACCTAAATATTTCAACTGCCGCGTGAATGAGTTGAAAAGCTGCAAAGTGCGATTTGGTTGTTTACGGGGCTTGTCCCAGGAGATGCCATGTTGAATTGCCACTGTTGTGAGATTATTCATCTTGGTGCAATAGCTGTCGGTGGCAAATATCACAATGTCTTCAGCACTGGCATGTTGCTGCACCCATTTAGCTAAAGCATGTTTTTTAGCGTTACCGCGATATTGACCCGTTATCACGCCATGCACAGTACAATTGCTAAGTTGTACGTTGAACTCAGCTTTAGCGGGTTGCACCACATGCATACCATAGTCAGGGCTTAATTCGTCAATCAAACTCGTGATGTAGTTTTCGATGCCGCCGACAACAGGCATGTTGCCATCGGCATCAAACATGGTGCGATAAATGATATAGACCTGCTTCATGACACTAATCCATAGTGTTGGGCAATGATATTGGTGATACGAGCACAGGCTTTACCGTCACCATAAGGGTTTTGGGCGTGGCCAAAAGCGTTAGGCTCAAGCAGTAACTGGTTAACTTGCTCGACTATGGTATCCACATCAGTACCCACTAATTTGACCGTGCCTGCTGCAACAGCGGATAACCGTTCAGTTTTATCACGTAGAACTAACACGGGTTTGTGTAGTGAAGGTGCTTCCTCTTGGATCCCACCTGAGTCGGTTAAAATAATATCGGCTCGACTCATTAGCCTTACAAAGGCTTGATAATCTAATGGTTCAATCAGATGAAAGTTTTCAAGGTGGCCAAGTTGTGCATGTACAGGTTCATGTACTTTCGGGTTTAAATGAACTGGGTAAATCAATTGCACATGTGGGTGTTGCAAGGCGATGTGTTTCAGAGCTTGGCAAATACGCTCAAAACCACTGCCGAAATTTTCACGACGGTGGCCAGTGATCAATATTACCTGTCGTTGTTCACAAGTCTCGAATAGACCAGTCAGTCTAGGGGGTGTGTTTTGTAAGAGGTTTTGTTCAACCGTTGTTAACAATGCATCAATGACCGTATTACCAGTGACAAATACTTTTTCTTCCGAGATGCCTTCAGCCAATAAATTATCGGCAGCGACTTGAGTTGGAGCAAAATGTAGCTGAGATAATGTGGCAGTCATTTTGCGGTTAGCTTCTTCAGGCCAAGGTGATTGAAGATCGCCAGTACGTAGGCCTGCTTCAACATGGCCGACATCGACTTGTTGGTAAAATGCCGCTAATGCTGCAGCAAAAGAGGTGGTGGTATCGCCATGTACCAAGACTAACTGAGGTTGATACTCTTTAATGACTTTAGATACTTCCGTGACAATAGCACTGGTGAGCCACTCTAATGTCTGGTGTTGCTGCATTAGATCCAAGTCAAAGTCGGGTACCACATCAAATAATGACAATACTTGATCTAGCATATGGCGGTGCTGAGCTGTGACACAAACAGCAACATCAAAGCGTGGGTCTGATTTTAATTGATTAACCAATGGGCACATTTTTATCGCTTCGGGGCGAGTGCCAAATACCAATAAAATTTTCAACGATGGCCTTTCAACTTAATGGTTAATGAACTGATTATACCTTAGGACATACTGATACTGGCAGCTATCTATAATAAACAATGATCATGCTCCAGTTTTAAGTTTGCAATTGTGTTGTTAAACGTTCACTTTATGCTTTTTAAATAAACGCATTCTTCACTGGAGCAAATATGAGATTGGCCTTTGCCGCTTTATCGATAGTGTTATCGTTAGCATTACTCATCCCTGGTATCACTCAGCCAGTATTAACAATCAATGGCACCATTGAAAAGGCACAAATGGTTGATACCGGTATGGACATGATGGTCAATGCGGTATCAAGTGGTTCGCAAGATAGCGCACGCAATATGTTGAATATGGCGGCGGGCATGTTGGGCTTGAATGATATACAAGGTTCGGTTGAGGTTTTTCATAAATCTCGCAGCATTATGCAAACCGTGGAAGAGCTTTATTACAGCGGTAATGCGCTGGTGGCTATACTGGTTGGGCTATTCAGTATCATTATTCCAACAGTGAAATTATCGGCTATGTTGTTGGTACTGATGCCTATTTCATTGAGTATAAAACAGAGACTTACTCAAATTATGGCGGTAATAGGTAAATGGTCGATGGCCGATGTCTTTGTTGTGGCACTGATTATTGTTTATATGGCAGGTAACGCGTCAGCTGGTATGGGAGATATGCTGACTACCCATGCCCAATTTGAATCTGGTTTTTACTTTTTTGCTGCTTATTGTGTGTTTTCGATTATCAGTCATAGCTTATTACCACAGCAGTTTGACCGAGAAACTGAACAGGAAAACATAACTTAGTAATTTTTGATATTGGTAACACTGTGATGTAGCTCAGATAATTTACACTCTAGATTATCTGAGGCACGTTATGGACAAGGTATTTTCTACAAAAGGGTTTAAAGCCGCAGCGATAATTATGTTGTGTGTTATTGCTGTGATAGCGTCGATTTATACCCAAGGTTTAACCAGAGCGATTATTGAGTTAACAGCATTTACTGCCCTGATTTGGTTAGTATTAGCAAAGCCACACATTCAAAGCGAAGAGTAAAACGTTACACAATTGCTATCTTGTCTTACTTAACCTTATTCATTATCTGCCACATCCCCCTATATCGATACTGCCCATCAGTAACGACTTCAAGTCACGTCTAATTGAAAATCCACTCGCTTTGGCTTACAGGTAAATAATATAGCCTAGAGAGGTTGTGCCAATCGCTACCCAAAGCATGACACCAAGTAATAATGGTTTTGGGCCATTTGCACGTATTTTCTTAACGGTAATCGCTGCCCCTATTAAGAATAAACACACTATCAGCAGCTGCTTCGATACATCAAATAACACGCTGTAAACGGCTTGCCCTTGCGGCACAAAGTGGGCAAATAAAATGGCTAAGCAGTAAAAGCCAATAAAATACGGAATAGCAATGGCACTTTTTCGCCCGCCAAATGCCATCGCACTTAATAACGCAACAGGAATAATCCATAAGGCACGTGCCAATTTTACTGTTGTGGCAATTTTGAGTGCTTCATCGCCATAGGCTCCAGCTGCACCAACAACAGATGAGGTATCGTGGATGGCAATGGCGCTCCACACTCCAAAGTCATGTTGACTTAAATTAAGTGCATGACCGATGGTGGGGAAGATAAACAGTGCTACGGAGTTGAGTAAAAAAATACAGGCCAGCGCAACGGCAGTTTGATCGCTCTTGGCATTAATTGCAGGCGATACTGCAGCAATGGCACTACCACCACAAATCGCCGTGCCACAGCCAATTAAGTGGCCCGTTTTGCTATCTAACCCCATTAAGCGAGTTAAGCCATAACCTAGCACTATGGTGAATATGATGGAGCCGACGATTAATACAAGATTTCCGCTACTCGCGGCAATCGCTTCTGGCAGGTTAATGCCAAAGCCCAGACCGACAATGGATAACGCTAACAGTTTCTTAGTCCATTTACCTAAATCAATATTACTTGGCACCATACCGATGCTGGCTAGGGTAAATCCCATGAGTAAGGCGATAGGGGAAGAAATGACAGGGGTGAGACAAAGTAGCCCTAAGCCAGCAAACAAGAACAGCTGAATAGGCTTTGTGTTAGAAGACGTCATAATAACCATAAATGAGGCACAAGATAATAGAAGGGTATTGTACCAAGCTAAGCGCTGACTAACGATGCGAAATTACAATTGATGACACAAATTACCCTGAGCATAATTATTTTAGTCACAGGTATCACTAGCCTCATTCATCACAATAGAAAAAACTCATTCATCATTACGAATAATGAAGCAAAAAAAGAGCCAGCAATAAACTGGCTCAAGTGGTTGGAAAGGTTATTTAACGCTGATGAAGCGCGTAATCACTACCATCTTTTGCGGTAAATACTTTGCAGTTACCTTTTGTTGGTTGGCAACTAGTGTGAAGCATACTTACCCATTGTTTATAAGGGGTTGGTAAATTTTTGATTGGCAGCGCTACTTGAATGTCATCAATGTGAGCTGCATCTTGTGCACCAAAATCGCCATTTCTATCAAAACAAATTTCTACATGGGTATCGTTGTTCTTTAAAACAATACTGCTTGGGTCGCTCTTATGGCCTGTTAGTGCAACAAATTGACAAGGGTTTTGTAAGCCACACTGTGTGCCGTCTTTTAAGAAGGCTAGCAAATGCGTGTAGTAAACTACATAGCTACGCACGTCGGCATGTGAACCATTGGCTAGTGGAAAGTTGTTATCTAAAAACACCTTAGTATTGGCTGTTTTATCTGGATTATTGGTGCACGCCACAATCTGTTCTTCAATGAAGCTGTTAAGGTTGTGAGCTGCAGTGTTGATGTTGTGTGTAGACATATTCATAACCTTATCCTCTTCCTTTACGCTGGCAGACTCATAATTGAATCGTTTCGCCCTTGTCAGTGATGTTCTGTATAGCAACTGGTTAAAAACTGTTCCCCGATTGCTTAATTTGTAGTCTAGAGTATTTTTTACTACAATTTCACAATAAAAATTTTACAGTGTGAATTTTACAAAATGCGTAGTGAAAAAAGCTTGATGCGAAAGACCCATTTTTTGGGAACCAAGATCAGAAACTTGCGTAAACGTAATAATCTGACCATGGAAGATTTGTCGGCACGCTGTATTCGAGTGGACTCAAGTAATGCGCCCTCCGTGTCATACCTATCCATGATAGAACGAGGCAAACGTGTCCCCAGTGCCGACATGCTGGCAGTCGTGGCGGCGGTATTCCAAAAGGACGTGGACTGGTTTCTAGATGATGTACCTGAAGAGCAAGCTATTACTCCTGACAAAGGCAGTCGAGGTGGCGTAAGTGGCATGCCACTTGAGCCAAGCTTTTTATTCTCTAATGACATTTTACAAATTGCTATCCCTGAAATGCTGTCACAAACTGGTACCTCTGGGCGTCAGTTTGCCCATTTGCTGATCCGTGCTCACCAAGAACATCATCAAAATCATTTTCCTGATTTGGAACGCGCAGCGGAAGAGGTCGGGCAAAAGCGTATGCCGTTATCGGCTGATGATATGTTAGATATTGCTAAGGGCATGGGCTTGAAAGTTAAGTGGATAGATAAAACGCCACAAGTGATAAAAGACAGCAGCGGACAAGCATCCAATCAAGTCACGACTTCATTTTTTGAACCACCCAACAGCATTTACATCAACAAGCTACTCAAAAAGCGACCACACCGCTTGAAGTACGATTTAGCGGTGCATATCGGTCATTGTGTGTTGCATAACAAAGATGGCCTCAAGAGTGTGATGATGTCAGGCAGTCGTGAAAGTACTGACGACACAATGCAATCTAACACCCTAAATGCACAGGATATTTTGCATGCATGGCGTGATTTCGAATCAAGCTTTTTTGCGGGTGCCTTATTGTGCCCTAAAGTGCCATTTAGACAATTACTCGACCGTCACGGTTATGAGATTAATGTGCACCAACAACTGCAAGTGTCTGCTTCTGTGGCTATGCGCCGCATGACAGTAGTGTCGCCATATCCACACTGGCATTACTTCGATGCCTATGCGCCGGGTAAGCTCAAAGCTGTGTATCGTGGCAATGGTATTCCACTGCCTTGGGGCAATATGCGCTTGGTGGAAGACCCGTGCCAGCACTGGGCTGTATTTAGGGTGATTAACGAGCCGCTAGAGGGCACCTCAGCGCAAATATCGATTCTCAATGTGGGTGATGAGCCCCGTATATACTGTTGTGAATCCATTAAGGTGGATGATTCGGCTGGTAACCCGCACGTGCTATGTGCTGGCATTGACCTGAACCCTGCGATCGAAGCCCAAGGTAAAGATGCCCGCTCAATTGCACATGATCTAAAACAAGCTTGTGTGAGTGCTGGTGGTTCAGTCATTATCCCAAGATCAATCAAGCAAGATTTAACCAGTGTGGCTAAAATCCTCAATATCAACTGGGTAGAGCGCGGCATTGAAAATGATGCCAGATTGATTTGCTCTCGTGGAGCGGTTTGTCCACGACAACCGAGCTGTTATTCGCAAGGAAAAAGCCAATGCTCTGGTAGCGATTAAATCGCCTTTGTCAGCGGTATATTTACTGGATAGCAAGTAATTTCTTTTTAAAAAACGGACGCTTGTAACAAAACTGACGTTTTACTCTCAATAGAGTTCTGCTAGAGTGAGTATATATCAGCAATACTTAATTAGCCCCAATGCATGATAGGACGGGCCCAACACAGTAAAGGAATACTGTTATGCTTGATTTTCTGCTGCTTGAAGCCAATACCGCCTTTGCTACGGCGGTGACTTTGGTGATGTTTCTTTTGATGTTCCAATTATTAGGACGCGTGTTTGGGATCAATATTGCTAAGCAATTAGACCGAATTTCTCCTGTTGAGCTGGATATGGATCGTGCTGTCATGGCTTCAGAGTCAGGCTTGAGCGCGTTATTGTATTGGTTACAACTTAATCGCCTACCATTGATGTTATGGAGTATGCTGTTTTTACTCAGTTTTGCCGTTAGCGGTTATAGCATCAATTGGGTCACCTACCAGACATTTAGCCAAGTCACTCATCCATGGGTAACGACACCGGTCGCTGTGATTGTGGGTTTGTGCTTCACTGCTTTGATTGGCAAATTGCTTGCCGAAGTGTTTCCTAAACAGATCAATCAAGCATCGAGTAGCTACAGTGGCTTGGTGGCAAAGGTCACAGCTGGTACGGCACATAAAAACCATCCAGCAGAGGCGGTGCTTGTTGATAATCAACACCAAAAACACTATGTGATGATTGAGCCTGAATACGAAGGCGAACAGTTCGGTCAGGGTGAACAGGTCGTCTTGTTACGTAAACAGGCTCAAGTGTGGTTAGCTGCACCGCTGAGTGGATTTTAATGAGCGGCTTCTAATGAGCTGCTAGTTTGCGGCTTTACCTGCCTCAAGAATGGGTAAGCCTGCTTCCGTCGGGATATAGATGCGTTCGCCATTACCTTCTTGTAAGCCTTTAATCCAAATATACCTTAGGTAAGCTTCATTATTTTTTAATGACTCGCCAATTATTTCATTGGCTTGCGCGGCAGCTTTGGCGCGCTCAATATCAGCAGCACCTTCTGCACGAGCCTTAACAATTTTAGCTTCACCTTCAGCTTCAGCCAGTGTGACTCTGGCTTTAGCTTGCATTAATGCAGCTTGCTCGTGAGCCTTAGCCTCTTCAATTAAGATCTGTTTGGTCCATTGGGCTTTTTTTAAGTCCGCGCGACCATTTAACTCCATTTTATAGACATTGTATTTTGGCCATGCCCATAGGGCTAACACTATTAATAATGTTCCGGCGATGATGAAGAAGAGTAACGAGCCTAGTGCCAGTGCTTGACGGTTTTGATACATGCTATGTCCTTATACTGCGTAATGTTCAATCAAACGAATGACATTATTCATGAATGTAACATAACCATCAAGCTGGAACTGTTCAAATATCTAAATAAACAATAGGTTATAGGTGAAACCCATTACGATAGCCATTGTCAAAATGACAGCGACAAACGTAATAATCATCGGGTTTTTAAATAATGACTTGAGTAACACCACTTCTGTTAAACTTGCGCCCGCACTGCCGATAATTAAAGCCATTACCGCACCGAGTCCCATGCCTTTAGCAACCAGCGCTGAACTGAGTGGGATCACCGCTTCGGCGCGAATGTACAGTGGAATACCGATCACAGCAGAAACCACAATTGCCCACGGGTTATCGTCACTGGCAACACTGGCGACAAACTCAGTTGGCATAAAGCCATAAATTAATGAGCCAATAGCGATACCAGCCATCAAGTAAGGTAATACTTTTTTGAAATCGCTCCATGTACTGCGCCAAATGCTTAGCCATTTGTTCTCTGGCTTGTTATTGCTTCCACCACAGCTGCTACCACAACCGCTTGGTTTAGGTGCTTCATATGCTTCTGGTTTAACATATTTTTCAAAGCCAAGCTTCTCTAGCATATAGCCGGCTATCACCGCGATACCCATGGCAAAAGTAAAGTAAAACAAGGTGACCTTTAGCCCAAAGGTAATGGCGAACAAGCCAATAATAATTGGGTTAAGCAATGGGCTAGAAAATAAAAATACCATCATAGTGCCAAACCCTGCTTTTGCCCTAAGCAAGCCCTTTAGGAACGGAATTGTCGAACAAGAACAAAAGGGGGTAATCGCGCCCAACAAGGCTGCGATGATGTAACCTTTACCATTTTGGCTACTTAAAATTGATTGGATCTTTGCTGGTGGAATATACAACTGTAAAACGCCGACAAAGTAACTAATCGCTAAGAACAGCAATGTCAGCTCTACGGTTAAAAAAGTAAACATGCCGAGTGTGTTATTAAGCATTTCTATATTCATTACTGCCTCACACGGAAATAAGAGTTTTAAAATCCATATTTCCAGAATTACCGAATTAATATTTGTGTGGATTTTAGGCCCCCTAAACTATACTCGTCAAGGTATTTCTAGTAATATCGAAATATAGAGTAATAAGGGAAAACGTTATGGAGTTAGAAACTGTTGCTAAAGCATTGAAAGAGTTAGGGCATCCGACTCGACTAATGATTTACAAGACCATTGTGCGCGCAGGGCATCAAGGGACCCCAGTCGGTGGTTTACAACAAAAGCTTGCCATTCCGGGGTCGACATTGTCTCATCACATCACTGGGCTCGTGTCTGCTGGATTACTGAAGCAGCGCAGAGAAGGCCGTACATTATTTTGCATTGCACAATACGACCAATTACAACAGGTGATGGATTTTCTAGTCGATGAATGTTGTCTTGATGAAAGCCAGTCTTAATAGCCAGTCTTAATAGCCAGCTTTAATAGCTAGGCTCGATGAGGTTTAGGCTGATTTTATGCCGAGACTGACTTCAATATCTTGAACGGATTGCGATACTTCCCCCGCAATCACATGGGTTTGTTGGGAAGCTGCTTGAGCGTGATTTTTCAAACTGTCCATTGCGCTGACAAATTCGTCCAGATGAACCACTTGTGATTGTGAACTACTGGCCCCTTGCTTAGCGGTATTTGACATCTCAACCGCCTGTTTTTGTACATTTTGAGCCACTTGCCAAAGTTTTTGTGCACGTTGTTTTTGTGTCAGTGTTGCTTGTTCAATGCCTTCGACTCGCTCTGTTAAATCGGCATTGGCGCAGGTGAGCTGATGCAAAATTGTCATCACTTCATTGAGTGAGGTTTTAGTGCGTTGAGAAAGGTTACGCACTTCATCTGCCACCACAGCAAACCCTCGCCCTTGTTCTCCAGCGCGTGCTGCTTCAATCGCTGCATTTAATGCCAGTAAATTGGTTTGTTCGGCAATGTTGTCAATCACGTCGATAATTTGTGAAACATCACTCACCGACGACGACAAGCTCGCTAAAGACTGATGGCAATGATCAACTGCTTGCTGTGATTGTTCTGTGGCTGCCAACACCGCTTCAGCTTCTTGTTGGCTTTGGAGCATATGTGAGCGTGTAGCCTGTGCAGTTTGTTCAACTTGGCTTGAAGTCTCGCTGACCTCACTGGCGAGTTGTCTAATTTGTTCTGTTTGTTGCTGCGCATTTACCACCACAGACTGTGTTTGTTTTGTGCTGCTTGAAATATCAGTAATACGATTAACCAGTTGGGATAAGGACTGTGAGATAACTGTGATTTGCTGACGTTGGTTTTCATCTTCTCGCTCAAAGCGTTGCAGCATTTGATTAAAGTGGCCGGCAATTTGGCCAGTTTCACAGCGGCGAGTGATATTGAGAGGCTCGCGGCTATTACTTTCGCTTAATTGGTGAAATGCATGATTGAGGTGTTTTAGTGGTTTAATCACTCTGCGCTGTTGCAAGACAAGGTAGAACAGTGAAAATGCAATCAAAATAGACACCATCAGCACAATTGCAATTGTGAGAGAGCGCTTAAGCTGCTGCGCTTTATTTTTTTGAATATGGCTAAGTTCTAGCAATAGGTGTTCGACCTTTCCCAAATCCGTGATCAGGGCTTGTTGAATGCGTTGGTTCTCATTCAGCATGCGATGGGTATTTTCAACCTCTTTGCTGTAGCGTGAGGTTAAGCTTAATAACTCTGAGCGGTATTCTTCACCCACTTCTATGGTTTCAGGCTCATCATTCCCCAGTGCAAATTCGTCGACTTCCTCTGTGGTATATATACCTATTAAAGGCAATGTGCTTAGTCTCTGATTCCATTGTTCTAGCTGCACTATCAAACGCTCTAAAACAGGCTGGAGTTTTTGATTTTTATTAATTAAGTACCCCGTGGTGACCTGCGACAAATCATTTACTAATGGTGGCAGGTCATTGGCCAGCATCAGGTATTTGTCTGCCAACTGTGGGTTAATACTTTGGCCTTTAAAGCCATAGTTAGCCAGATGGTAGTTGTAGTCGAGCATTTCAGATTCAGCATGTGAAAGCAGCTGCCTAGGATTACCCGCTAATTTACCCGCAGCACGGTACTCACCAGCTAAGGAAGCGATGAAGGGATCAATTGCTTCCACAACCGCAGCGGTTTCTAAGGATGTTAGTGTCGTGATTTGGGTGCGTGTTTGTGCTAAATCTTGCCTGGCTTTTTCGAGGAGGGCTGCATTGCCATTTATTAGGTATTGATTGATTTCTTCTTTAATATCCACCAAGAATTTTTTTTGGATATCCTGTAGCTGATCGCTTTGTCGCTCAATTGCTTGGCGCTCTTGGTTACTCCAAAAAATCACCCCAGCCAATGCAACTGCAATTATGATGAGTAATGCTGATGCAAAACGGGTCAGTGTTGAAATTTTCATGTGGGTAACCGGATGTGAATTTGGCCAAAGAATATGACTTATGTGTGACACTTAAGTTACAAGATACAAATGTTTACAATCAGAATGCTATGTTACTACATTGCTGGCATTGAGGTTTCTCTTAACGCTTTTAGTTCACAATTGTGCAGATGTATTAAGGTAGCAAATGGGTCGTTAGAGGGGCATGCATCTTGTTTGCATTGAATAAGATAAAGCTAAACTTGTGTAGACATTCGGCAGACTTGTGTAACATAAATGAGCAGCGAATAAATAACAAAGGAGCGTGTTGTGCCAGTTGATCATCAGCGGCGAAGGGCAGTCATAGCAGGCATAGCTGTTAGCGGCACGATATTGTTGGGTGGCGGCACATGGTTGACGATCGATGGCCCACATCAACCTTTGTCTATTCAGGCTGCGTTAATTGAGCTTGATAAATTAATGGTAACCTCGCCAACCTTGAATGGCGATTGGGATTTGGCACAAATGCTAACTCACTGTGCCCAAAGCGTGGAATATTCCATGGTTGGTTTTCCAGAGCATAAGTCTGCTGTGTTTAAGCATAGTGTAGGCGCGTTGGCATTTGGCTTATTTGCCGCCAAGGGCAGAATGACGCATGGTTTGAGCGAGCCGATCCCGGGGGCGCCACTTCTTGAAGCGGGTGGTTCTGTTGCTCAAGCAGGAATGCGTTTACAACGCGCATTACACGAATTCGATGACTTCAAAGGATTACTTGCACCGCACTTTGCCTATGGTTATCTATCAAAACCACAGTATGAACAGGCCCATGTGATGCACTTTTATAATCACCTTACTCAGTTACAAGAGCAGCACGCCTAGCATTAGTTAACTTTAAGTTTGGCCACTTCATATTCACCCTTAATCGTTACGAAGCATCCCGTTCAATAATGTCGTGTACTAATTGCTGCATGTTATTGGCCATGACATCGGGTTGCTTATAGTGGGAATGGTAAGGGCTATTGAGTCTATTAATATGTGCTGCCTTTAAACCTGCGCTCAATGCACCATGGGTGTCCCAATCATGGGTTGCTACCAATCTAAGCTTATCTGCTGGACATTCAAGCGTCGTAATAGCTAATTGATATGCCGCCTTTGCGGGCTTGAATGTGCCAGCCGCTTCTACAGAAATCACGTCATCAAATAAATCAACTATTCGTGCATGTGCCAATTGCGCATCGAGAAGTGCATGTGATGAGTTTGAAAATGCTACGAGCTTATAGCCTGCTTGCTTTAAATGTTTGAGCGCTGGTTCAATATCTTGATGAGCAGGTAATTGCGCAAAGGTATTTAACAGCGTGTGGCAATCACCATGAGACAATGTGATGTTTAATCTACCTGCTAAATTGTATAACGCGGCCTGCGCTAACGATTTAAAGTCAGTTTTTACGCCAGTGGCAATACAAACTGTTGATGAGTGAAGCAACATGGCAAACCAAGTATCCATATGATGGTGGTGGCCAAAGAATTGATTGAACTTGGGTCTTAACGGGCTCAAGTCGAGCACAGTTTCGTTAATATCAAAAAGAATCACTTGAGTTTGCATCAGGCTTTACCACCTATTGAAATGGATAATGACTAAAGATCTCATCAATCATAGTGTGTAGTTGCGACTTATCATTATTGATTTTGGCAAAGGTTCTCAGTCCGGCGATTTGAATTTGCACATGGTTGGCTAAATCCTTTGCCGACTTGGTTTTCGCCACTTCGCCGAGGGACTGAGCCTGTTGAATTAATGCTTCAAACTCCGCCGCAATTTCACCTAAATGCGCTTTGGTAATATCAATCAGCTCTTGGTTTTCGTCCGTTAATTCACCCATGGTTTTCGCCAACATACACATGCCATTAGGCGCGCCTTCCTGCGTGTCAATAACCTGCTTTTGTACAAATGCTTTTAGCGCCGCAATTGGCGATGAATGCTGAGATTTACATAGCTGAACTTGCGCTATACCCATGTCAGTATAATTACGTAAAGCCTCTTTAAATAAGCCATCCTTATTGCCAAATGCTGAGTAGATACTACCCGGGCGCATATCAATTTCGTCTTGTAAGTTTCGCATTGAAGTCGCGTGAAAGCCTTTCTGCCAATATAGGTTGGTAGCTTTATCAATCACCTGCTGACGATCATATTTGGCGGTTTTTGCCATGAGTAGCCCTTTTTAAAACGACTTTGAACATTCGTTCAATTATAGTTTTCTGTCTGTTTACTCGTCAAGGTTGTTTTGCATGGCACGCTGATTCTCTCGCTGAAATGAGAAGGTAAAACTGTAATTGAACAATCGTTCAAGTAATTGTTGAACGATCGTTCACGTTGTTCTATAGTGGATCACACCAACGAGAGGTAAGTAATTACGGCCTCTTTATTTAAGCACTATCCCAACTTAGTGATTAACATTTTTTGAGTGGAGTACACACAATGAGCAATTTTACATTTCATACAGTAGACACTGCACCTGCAGCGAGTAAACCAATGCTAGAAGGCGCAGTAAAGCAAATGGGCAGTGTACCGGGCTTATATGCAGTGATGTCTGAGTCTCCTGAAACGTTAAAAGCTTACCAGCAATTACATCAAGCCTTTACGTCCACATCTTTTGATGCCGAAGAGCTAACCGTGGTTTGGCAAACCATTAATGTAGAGCATGAATGTACTTTCTGTGTGCCTGCTCATACCGCGATTGCGCACTCAATGAAGGTTGACCCAGCACTCACAGAAGCGTTACGTAACCAGCAACCTATGCCAACAGCAAAGCTACAAGCGCTACATGACTTTACGTTAGCGATGGTTCGTGAGCGTGGTAATGTATCGGATGAGCAGATAGCAGCTTTCTTTGCCGCCGGTTATGGTCAACAGCAGGTGATGGAAGTGATTCTAGGCTTGTCTCAAAAAGTGATCAGTAACTATGTTAATCATGTGGCGAAAACACCGTCCGACCCACTATTCGAGCAATTTGCTTGGAGCAAGTAACTAACATTCTCTTGATGGTTAAGCTTAGCCATTAAAAAGACTTAGCTGATGACACTCGCCACTCAATATTATTGGGTGGCTTTAGCGTTTTTAGATTGAGATATAAGTAGACACTGACACAGGTACGACAATGAATAACAAGATCAAACTAGATATCATCTCTGATGTGGTTTGCCCATGGTGCATTGTAGGTTACAAGCACCTTGAAGCAGCGATTAACGAACTTGGCCTTGAAGATAAGGTTGAGATTGAATGGCAACCATTTGAACTCAATCCAGGTATGCCGCCAGAAGGTGAAGAGTTGCGTGCGCATGTGGCGAGAAAGTATGGTTCAAGCCGTGAAGATAGTGACCGTGCTCGAGCCAATATCACTCAACGCGGTGCAGATTATGGCTTTGAGTTTAATTTTTACGATGACATGCATATTGTCAATACACTGGATGCCCATGTATTGCTGGATTTAGCCCATCAACTCAATAAACAAACCGCCCTTAAATTGCGATTGTTTTCTGCCTACTTTAGTGAGCAAAAGAATGTGTCAGATCGTGATGTCTTGCTAAATGAAGCTCTAGCGGTAGGCATTAGTCGCGACCAAGCCCTTGCAGCCCTTGCCGATAACAACTTGCGTGAACAAGTGAAGTCGACCATTCAACAATGGCAACAGATGGGAGTATCTGGCGTGCCTACAGTGGTATTTAACCGAACCAGTGCCGTAACGGGTGCTCAGCCTCAATCAACGTTTAAGCAGGTGTTGCAGGAATTAATAGCACAGTAAGCTTTGCCCGCAGTGAGATTCACACGCCGTTAGATTAACAAGTACTAAGATTTACAAGCTTTAAGGGGTAACCAGCGGCAGGTTACCTTAGCCTAGGGATGTAACCAAGATAACCAACCGCTGATCAATACTGTGCCAAGCCCTTTCAACTAAAAATCTTAAGGCTTTTTCAATATAAACTGTTCGCTCGTGTGTTGTAGGTTATCGGTCAAACTGGCCAAACGTTCACTTTGTTGGGCAACTTGGTTGGCAATGGTGCTGACATGTTGACCAACGGTATCAATCTGTGCCAAACCCTCGGTTAATTCGGCTGTTGCCATGGCTTGTTCTTGACTGCCCTGAGCTATTGCGGTCAGTTGCTGCGCAGATACACTAACCTGCTCGACAATATGGGCAAAGGCTGTAGAGGTTTGCTGCTCTATTTCATTACCTTGAGCCATTTTTTCCAGAGAATTCTGTACCAGTAATGTGCTGGATGCTGCAGCCTCTGCACTGCGAGAAGCAAGGTTTCTCACTTCATCAGCCACTACAGAAAAACCTCGCCCAAACTCACCCGCTCTAGCAGCTTCTATTGCGGCATTTAAAGCGATTAAATTGGTTTGCTCAGCAATATTGGTGATGTCTTTCATGATCAATGCAATCTGTTGTCCTGACTGATTAATGGCTTGCAACGCGGTGGCTAAATCTTGCATTTGCAGATTACCTTGGCTGGCCGCAGTTAGTGTTTGCTGACCTTGCTGATTCATCTCGTTGGCAGATTGTGCTGTAAGCTGAATTTGCGAGTCAATTTCTTGTAATGCAGCGCTAATGTTGGATACTGAAGTTAGTTGATCATTTGCCCCTTGTGCCAGCTGTATTCCATCAGCATTTAGATCTTCTGTAGCTTGATTAACTTGCTCGCTGGTGGTCTTGACGGATACGAGTAGCGAGGTTAATTGCTTGAGCATGGTTTGCAGAGCTTTACCTAAAACATCATCATTACTGGCTAACTTCACTTGATGAGTGAGGTCGCCTTTAGCAATACGCTGAGCAGTACGTACTTGATGTTGTTGGTTAAGGATCAGGGTATTTAGGGCATTACCCATATGACCCAATTCATCTTGACGAGCTTGTAGCTGTTGCCAACGCTGTTGATCAAGCTGATGCAAATTGATGTCACCTTCAGAGAGTGAATCCACTACCTGTGAAACAGTGTTCAGACTATGGGTAATGATGTTAACCAGCTTGATGATCACCATAATGACAAACAAAATGGCAAGCAGTGCCACCACAGTTGCCCCCATCATTAAGGTATTGCGGTTGTCAGTAAAAACTGATTGCTTAGTCGCACTGACAATATACCAACCTGTGCTAGTTAATCGCTGGCTAATGCCTAAATAGGTTTCACCTTGATCGTTAAATTCAATTAATTCACCATCTTGTTGGCATAGCTGCTGAAAAAATGCGGGTGGCGTCGATTGCATATCATGATACGCCAGTGGTTGGCAGTGATTGGAAAGAACAAAAGTGTAGCTATTGGGCGATACCGATGTGATATCAACAAAGTCATGGTAAAAGTCGCCTAATGGAATACTTAAAAATATCACGCCACTAGATAGCTGCTTGGCAAAACTGATCAGTAGTTTACCGTCAACTCGGCTGACTCTAGGGTCAGAAATAATGGTCTGAGATTGTGCTTTTGCAGCTTGGACATAATCTAAATGCTGATAATTTTGACCTAATCGAGCTGGGTTAGCCGCAGCAATAGCAATGCCATTGTCATTGAGTAGGGCGACATTTCTTAAATTGAGCGCGGTAGCCATACTGGCAAAATAGTCTGATGCTAACTGCTTTGCATTGGTACGCTGTATAGCTGTTTCAGCGTGTAATGCCTGATTGACTACAGGTGTTTGTGCCAGGGCATTGATTAATTCAAAGTTGTTATCGACCCAATTCATTAAGCTTTTTTCAATTAGTGCCCCATTGCCTTTTAACGCATACACGGCACTTTGGTGCATTGCGCTTACGCTCAAATAAATTGTCATAATACTAACGGTGAGGAAACCTGCTGTAACAGCAGGGATTAGCAATAAATTAAAGCGTAAGCGCAAATTCATAATGACGTCCTTAGCTCATAATGAGCACACTACGAGAACTTGGTGTGGTTCATATAACCGTCTGATTAAATAAGTTTTGAACAATGAATAAACCGATAAAACAAGCAATTGCCGATAATACTGGGGTGATTATCCAGCCAGTCACAACGCGACCGAGTACCTTCCATTGCAGCGGTAAGCGCTTGAGTAGTGCAATGCCTATCACTGCACCAATGACGGCTTGAGAGCTCGAAACTGGCACCAATGGAATGGAGGGTAAACCTATACTGACAAAGGCATTAGAAAGTGATTGCGAAGAGAAAATAAACAGCACAATAGAGTGTGCCATCACCACCACCCATGCGGTAACAGGGGTCATTGAGATTAAGTTATCACCGACCGTCATCATCACTTTTTTGGAGTAGGTGAATACCCCCACACTGATGGCGACGGCACCGATGAAAAATAGCTGCATGGTTGCGTTAAACTCCACATTAAACAATGAAATCGGATCTAATGGCGTACTCGGGACAAAAACACCCATCACATTCGCAATGTTGTTTGCGCCTAAACTGTAGGAGCCAAAAGCGCCAGCGGTAATGAGGCCAATACGGGTCCATTTATCCAATTGAAATAACCCAGGGCGAAGCCGATTAATTAATTGGGTGATAAACTTGTACAGCAGCACCGCAGTGACGGCGGCGAGAATAGGGCACATTACCCAAGTGCTGATGATTTTGGTTAATACTTGAGGGTCAGTTGCCATGCCACTGAAGAGGTTCCAACCGATAATCGCGCCAACGATGGCTTGACCTGTGGATACCGGTAACCCTGATTTCGTCATGAAATAGACCGTCGTTGCAGCTGAGAGTGCCACAGTAAAAGCGCCACCAATGGCAGACACTTTACCGAGAGACCCTAAGGTGTGTGATGCGCCAGCACCACTTATTACTGCACCGAGGATCACCATTACCGAACAGATAAGCGCGGCAGTGGAGAATTTGACCATTTTAGAGCCCACTGCCGTGCCAAATACATTGGCAGCGTCATTAGCACCGAGTGACCAACCGAGAAATAAACCACTAGAGAGAAAAATCCATATTGCGATATCCATCTTGCCCCCTATTGCGCACGTTTGAGGGTGTAAATAGCAATACGATCACTGATGTCTTCGGCAAGATTAGCGACTCGGTCAATGCGGTCAAAAAAATACCTGAGTTGGACTTTCTGAGTTAATGGAATATCTAAGCTAAATAGTTGGGTTTTGACTTTGGTACAAGCAGTATCAGCATCAGATTCAAAAGCAATCACTTTCTGGTGATATTCCTGAACACGTTGTAAGTCGGTAAAAAAGCTTTTAGCACATAGCAAGGTGTGGTCGATGGTGTCACCTACAGTGGCGATCTGGTCGTAAATGTCTTGCTTTAGTTCGTCTGGTATTTCAGGTTGTTCTATTTGTAAATGTAATCCCACGGTTTCTTGACGATTGATGAGTCTGTCGGTTTGTTCGATAAGAGAGGCGACATCGGAACGAAAGTCTGGAATTAAGGTTTTTCGATACAGAGTTTGCTCTATTTCTCGTTTTAGCAGATCAGCCTGGTGTTCGATACTTTGTAACTTGCCAAGTGCCTGGCTGAACTCGTCGCTGTCGGGGCCTTTCTCGAGGTAATGCTTCCACAGCAGGCTAAACTGATGGTGAGATAGGGTGACTTGCTCGAAGAATAAGTTCACTTTTGTTTCGGTAGAGCTGCTTTTAGACAGCAAAGAGGTGAGGCGAGAAAAACCAAACATGGAATCTCCTTATAAGTTGGTATGGGAAGGAAGCGCAGGTAAGGCGCTAAGCGGGGGCGAACTTTTCGCCTTACCTGCTGAGGAACAGTGTTTTACTTCTCGGTTAGCGAGTTAGTGAAATGCCTTACTCATTTCAAACGTTGAGTTGGTTTTAGAACCTTGGTGACCCTTGCCAAGATTCACCTCATTAACCAGGTTAAAGAGTTGCTCATTTGCTTGCTCTAAGCGGGCTTTGTCGCGGCTGCTCCCCTTAAATGAAAATTCAGCAAAGTAAACGCGAGGTTGGCGATAGTATGGAGTCCATACTTGGAAATCGATTTCGATATCGTCAAAGCGCTTGTCAGTGAGTTTGCCTTCCCATTCATGGGTGCGCATCACGAGTGTTTGCTCAATGTCTTGCTTGTTTTGCTGATAAATATCACCAACGAGTGACCATACAGCTTTATTGTTTTTCATTAACTTGAACACGGCATCAATGTCGACGTTTTTGACATCGATTTCACCTGGCGAGTACGGAATGTCATAGCTGACACTGTATGCTGCGCGGCCTGCTGTATAGTCAATTTCGGCTTTACGGAAGTTACTGACATCGCCAAATCCAGCGGGATCTTTTGCACGTAGTTTCACTGTAATTTTGCTTTTGCGGGGCTTAGTGACATGTTCACGCACACGAATATTGATGTCTTTTGCTTTAAATGCACGGCTAGGTGTATCCAAATAAGTCACTAACTTTGTTGTTGTATCTTCATCAAATTTCATGAAACTAAATGCTTCTTTAAAATCTGGTGTTAGCTTATCTGTTGCATAAGGCAAGGTTTTACCTACACCGGTATTAACGTGATATTCCAGAGAGGTAAATTCATCTGGTGATAATGCATAAGCACTTGTGCTTAAGCACAAATTCACTAATCCAATAAGTAATAGATTGTTTCTCATGATGACTCCTTAATTAAAATGCATATTGCAAGCGAGCTTGGAATATATTGCCATCTTGCTCATACAGAATGATGTCTGGATCTTGGTGGTCCTCAAATCCATTTTTGTAGTCTGCTTTGGTGTGGACATAGTTAAACTGCGCTTTTAGGTTATTTTCTAAGTACCAGTTCAAACCAATTACATAGTCAGTTTTCTTACCACCGTATATGCCTGCATCTGTGTCATTAAAGTCAGCCATATCTACTCTGGCAGCGATTTCCCATGCGCCATACCCGCCAGCTGAGATAGCATTTTCAGGTTTAACGGTTTTGAAAGTGCCTTTCTTGCCACCATAACGCCAGCTTTCACCTGTCAAGGTATACACCGCTTGCACATAAGCTGCATCAAACGTGGCCTTACCTTGTGCGTCACCTTTGATGAATAGTTCATCTGTTTTAGCAATCTGGTATTCACCTTGAACTAAGAAGTTACGGTGTTGGTAGGCTGCTTCAATGCCATAATGTTGTGTTGATTTAGTATTGAATTTACCAGTATCAATAATGCGGCTGGTGGCTTTTGTATTGGGACGTGCACGGTAACGCGTTTCATCCGCGGCACTATTACTCTTGGTATATAACGCACTGGCACCTAGGTGTAATAAATGATTGCTATTATTAATCGGCGCGATAGTGAAGCGTGAATTCACCACATCTTGCTGCTCATTTTCGTCATCATCATTGATTAACGCAGTTACACCATAACCTAGGGTAAAGTTGTAGTTGTCGCCTTTATATAACCAAGAAGCACCAACAGCGCGATCAGGTGAGAAAGTATCTGTACTGGCACGTTCTAAAAATGCGAGTTGTGATGAACTCCCCGTGGCTTCTAAACCAAAACCAAACTTTTGGAAACCTACTTTAATCTCTGAATTTTCAAAACCACGATAGTTGACATTCGCGTCTTTCACTTCCACTTCTGAATGACCGTCAAAATCAAACTCAAGCGAGTACTTCCATACATTTGAGAAGTAACCTTCAACGCCAAAACGGATGCGGCGAAAATCAACTTCATTGATGCCACCTTCATATTCTCGTTTGCTACCCGTATAGAAAGCGTCGGCATTGACATAGTCAAGTTGAATGCGACCAGTGAATTCCATAGTTGATTGGCCATCTTGCGAGACAAATTCAGGTGACGGGTTACCTGATTTAAATTGGACGCGATCATTTTTCTTCGCGGCGTCTTTGGCATCAATCAGTTCTATTTCTAACTGGTTGAGGCGCTCTTCCAGTTCATTGATTTTGTCGGCATCAGACGCCATCGCTGTTGTTGAAAAACAAAGTAAGGTGGCTGAGACAGCAAGTGCAACCGGTGAAGCAGTAAACTTATGTTTGTTCATCATAGTTCTATCCTTAGTGTCATTTTTATTAGATAACGCGGTATAAAAACTTGGTCTTGCTTGTTGAGGTAATAGTAGAGTTATTGTTCAAATAAAAACATGATCTATGTCTACTAATTTCAACTTAATCATACAAATTTTGATTTTTTATTTTCTTGTTTTTTTGAAATTATAATTGATAATTTTTTAACCATGAGAGAGTGATGCTTATTAGGTGAAATAAGTGACCTGCCGCATTTTATCAATCATAAAAACGGTACAAATGATGAAGGATGTGAATGAAAAGTCAATTATATAAGTTATTGATATTTAGCCTGTAAACTCCATGAATCCCTTTTCTGCTGCTGACTATCCTATATTGGTGATACTCAGTGTTGAGCTGTGAGGTAACGCTGACAAGTAGGTGAATATGATGAACTTTATGCACTGTGCTCATACGCGTATTTGTGCCATCTATACTGTAATGTTGACTGATGATTTTCGGTAAGCTACGTAATGTTTTGCTTAGATTTATTGTCAGTTCATCTATAAACTTTTCGTTGTGGTTTTGTCTTTTGTATTCGCTGAAAAAATAGCGGCGTTGATATACCCAATGTTGCTTGCCCATTTGCTCTGAGGTAAATAAGCGTTTAAATATGGTGTGAATATGATCGGGTAGTTTATCGTGCAGTTGTTGGTATACCGATTCTTTCACATTGGCGATTTCATGGCGTCTTGTACCTTGAAAAAAGCGATACTGATGTTGGAAGTAACTTTTAGAAAAAGTGTCTAATAAGTACTGTCGTCCCAGCTCTTTGAGTCTGTCTTTAAAAATGTAAGATAGCACCAAGGAAAAGAAAAACGGCGTGGAAAAATTGCCAAATGCCTGTTGTGTCGCAAAGGCCACGCCGGTGGCAAATGCCATCGCGAGAGCTGCTGCCAATCCGAAAATAAGTTGCTGAGCGACTTCCCCATTTTTTAGTTTTTTACGAGTCACTTTATAGGGGCTATGAATGATTTTTCGTCCAAGGTGCAACTTATTGAGTAGTTTTTCCCGCCCTTGTTCTGATTCATTATTCAGTTGAATTTGCATGGTTTGAGCAAGGTCGAGGTATTTGTTAATTAAGCTAGTGATTTTCAAATCATGGCCTTGGTGCTTTTGTTGGCGCAACAGGGCTTGGAAGTAATAGTAAATAATTTGCTGTTTGGCGAGGTTGTAAAGCCGCCCGTCGCCTAGCAGGGTTTCGTTGTCATGCAAACGAATAAAGCTGTCTATGATGTCATCAAACTGGGTTAATTCAGATAGCTGTGCATTCACTAACAAAATTCGACTATCAGTAATGAAATGAGACAGCGCTTTGCGGTATCGCCGCACATTATCGGCAGCACGGGCATAAGCGGTTTGCTTAAGAATAAGCAGTGCGTGTTCAACTGCCGTGATACTCGGTTCAGTAGTCGATGTCACTAACTGCTTTTGTAACAGGTTTTGGTAAAAGCTGTCAGGGTGAGTGATGTCGCTATTCTCTGCCAGTTGGGTAGGAAGAAAAAAGTGCACCTTTATTTGAGCGTGTTCCGTTAGGGGCGAAAAATCGGTTTTCACGCTCAAATGGTACTGATCGGCTTGAGATAGCGACACGGTCACAGCAAGTTACCAAGTAGTAAATGGTTGCTTCATTAACATTGAGTTGTAGTAACGTGCATCGCCCGTTACTTCTTCACCCAACCAACTTGGCTTATTGACTGTTTGTGCTTCATCTGTCAACTCAACTTCCGCTACTGTTAAGCCTTGATTACTCTGGTAAAACTCGTCGACTTCAAAGATGTGTCCTTCATATTCAACTAAATAGCGAGTTTTATCGATAACACCTGGCTCGCATATTTTTAATAAGTCTTCTGCCTCTGCAACTGGGATTTCATTTTCCCATTCATAGCGAGATGCGCCGGATTCATTGCCTATGCCTTTAATGGTTAAAAAGCCTTTGTCGCCTTTGACTCTCACGCGTACAGTGCGCTCAGGCACAGAGCTTAAATAGCCTTGAATGATACGCACTGAACGAGCTGCTAGGCTTTTAAAGTCTTCATTTTTAACTAAGTATTTTCTTTCAATTTCTTGAGCCATTATCTTTTCCTTAAAAAATTAGTTAGCTAACGGTAGGTTTTTCATACCAATGACACGTTTGATGGCTTGTAAGTAATTAATGTTTTCTACACCTTCTAACTTCACGTCTTTGATGGTTTGTTGAATATCTTCTAGTTCTGTAGACTCGCTGTTAATACTGGTGATTTTGGCACCGTTTACCAGTACGTTAGCGACTTCACAAATGGTATTATTCACCATATAACCGTAACGCTCTTTATGAATGTTCACTGCCTGTAGATCCGGGTGGGCATCGATGAGGGCGATAAAAGCGTCGAAACTGTACTCTTCTTCTGTTAGCTCTGGCAGTTCTACAATAAAAGCTGGGAAGATTTCTTCTACTAGCCGCTTCTTGCTGATTGGGAATTCTGCTTTCAGTTTTGGGTCCCACTGCTCTAGACCGTCCACTGTTTTCACATATGCCTTAACGTCCATTTTTCCATCACGGATTTTGGTGTTATTAAGGTCGTTAGTACGCGACATAATGTAAATTTCGTCACTTTCACGGTGCCATACCTTTTCTGGAACAGGTGTTGAGAGGCGCGCCATACGTTCTGCTTGTGCAGTAAAGTCTTGGCCAAAGGTGCGGAACTCAAAACGTGGCTTAGAAATTTCACCGATTTTTAACTCTGACATATCTAATTCCTTGTATATCGTGTTTAGTTTGAATGGGTTTGATGAGAACGTTATTTACAGTACGGATAAACAGGTTAAAAAAAACAGATCTAGATCAACATTTTTATAATTAGTCTTAACTTAATCTTACATTTTGGGTTTGGTGTCAACTGTATACCTATTTATAAGTGTTTTAAAAACAATAACTTGCCTCTTCCTATTTGTTGGCGTGATTTCTTAAAATAATTTTTAATTAAAACTTTAATTTGTTTTTGTTGATCTTGATCCAGTTTTTATTCTGGGTTTATGGGTATGGTTAGCTCAACAATAAAAATTGAGGGAATAATTAAATGTCAAAAGAAAATACCCCCCAAATAGATCCACTCGATATGAGTCAATATCGGATGGAAAACTTACCCGTCAGAGACAAGAGCCGGTTCGAGCAATGGCTAGCTAAAGCGGGAATTTGGATTGCATTAGTGGCGTTTGTTGGCATTTTGTGGGCAGATCCAGCTTCATTTCTTGTTAACTTTGACCCAGATACCTTAAGTAAAACAGCATTTGAGCGCTTTCAAACAGAAGGGCTAGATGCTTTCAGTACCAGCGGTAAAGCCATGATGGCAATTTTCTGCGCCGCAGTTATCTTGTGGATTACTGAACCTTTCCCCAATTATTTGACTTCTTTAATGGTGATTATTGCCATGGTGTTGACAGGTGTGCTGCCTGAACGCGTGGCATATGCACAACTCGGCCACCCAATTATGTGGTTGAACATACTGTCGTTTATCTTAGCTTCTATGTTGGTCACCTCTGGGGCTGCTAAGCGATTTGCCTTATGGTTTATTTGCCGATTCGGCACCAGCGCCACGCCTATTTTCTATAGTTTCATGGTGATTAACTTAGTGCTGTCGGCTTTTATATCTGCAACGACGGCTAAGGCTGCGATTCTTATGCCTATCTTCATGGTGATTGCGGCGGTTTATGGTGCTCGGGGAGGTAATAACAAAAATAACTTTGGCCGAAATTTGGTATTGCAAAACTTACTGCAAATTAACCTGTGCGCTGGTGCATTTGTGACAGGCTCTGGTGCCAACTTGCTTGCTGCAAGTTTAATTGCAGGTGCGGTCGGTGCGAGCTTTTTCTTTGCCGACTGGATGATTGTTGCGTTGCCCATAGTGGTGGCGATGATCATTATCGGCTGGTTGATTGGTACGCGTATTTTCTTCCCGCTAGCACCGGAAGAAAGACTGCCGCAAATTGAAGGTGGTATGGAGCGCTTACAATTAGAACTCAACAAGATGGGCAAGGTAACGACTCGAGAGATTAAATCACTGGTGATTTTTGTGGTGATTCTCGCATTCTGGGCGACAGACAAATACCATGGTGTCAGTGCAACAGCCATCGCGTTTATTGGTGCGATTGTAGCCTTGATGCCACGAATTGGTGTAGTGAACTGGAATGAAGTGGATATTCCGTGGCATTTACTCTTATTCTCTGCTGGCGCATATACTTTGGGGGCAGGTTTTAAGCAAACTGACTTACCCAATCTCGCAGTAAACTTCAGCCTTGAATATTTTGGTTTAGATGAATCCACTCCTTTTAGTGTGTTTTACATTGCGCTAACTGGTGCGATGTTGCTGAGTTCATTGGTATTCCAATCAAAAACCATGCGTACCATGTTGTTTGTTCCTATCGCTATTGGTATTGCACAACGTTTTGATTTTCCTGTGATGAGCTTGGCAATTCCTGTGGCACTACTCATTGAACATGTTTATGTTTTGCCGTTTAATAGTAAGCCTGCATTGTTACTTTATTCCACCGACCATTACAGTTTGAGTGATACCTTTAAGTTTGGGTTTACCATGTTAATGATTGGCTGGGTAGTCAGTATTTTGATGGGTGAAACTTGGTTTAAATGGTTAGGTTATACCCCGAATGGTGTGTTCTGGTAATCCACCAACGTCTAATAGATTCAATGCGATAGCTATCGCCGACAAACAGGGCAATGACGAGAAAGAATATGAGCGCTAAGAATAATGAAATTCGTAGTAAGTTAGCTTTGTTACAGCTAGCTGAAGAGCTAGGAAGCATCAGCAAGGCTTGCGAGATCATGGGCTATAGTCGTGATAGTTATTACCGATTTAAAAAGCAGTATGCACAGGCGGGTGAGAGAGGGTTAAAAAACCTGTCTCGCAAAAAGCCTGCGATGAAAAACCGTGTGTCACCTGAGTTAGAAGAACAGGTCATTGAAGTTGCGCTTGATTACCCTAACTTTGGCCAGGCTAAGGTGGCAGAATTATTAACGGCCAGAGGCAGTAGTATTTCAGCCAGTGGCGTACGCACTATTTGGGTACGTCATAACTTAGAAACTAAAAAGAATCGTCTGTTGGCGTTGAACGCAAAACTCAAACAGGAAGAAAACTGGTCGCCACTGGAGCAGCAACATCTGGAATTGCTGCACCGTGTCGACCCTAATGATCCTGTGTTTGACTGTTTGTTTCCAGGGGATACTTGCGTGCAAGACACCTATGATCTTGGGGAAGTGGCGCCATTAGGGCAACTTTATCAACACACGTTTGTTGAAGGTTACAGTCAATATGCTCACGCATGGGTGTCAACATCAGCCGACTCAACTGAAGCGGCCACTTTTTTGGTTAAACGAGTATTGCCTTGGTACCGAGACAACGACATAAATATCAAAAGTATCCTAACGGACAGGGGCACGGAATTCTCAGGTAAGAAAAGCGTTCCTTTTAAAGATGTATTAGCAAAACAAAACATTAATCACGTGCAAATGCGTGCTTATAACGGTCCTGTGGTCAATGGTATCGCGGCAAGGTTTCAAAAACTGGCATTTAATGAGTTCTATGAACCGTTCTTAAAGGTGCATAAGTTAGCGAGTTTGGATGAACTTAATCAGCACTTGCAACAATGGTGTGATGACTATAATCATCAGCATGCTCTCGCTGGGCGTTATACCTTAGGTAAAACCGCGGTAGAAGTGTTGTCACTAAGTAAGCATTTAATCCCTGACGAATAGCCTTAACGAACCTATTCCAGAGTGAGACAACTAAAATGAAAAGCCCACTACAGAATAGTGGGCTTTTCGTTGGGTTAGTACAGATTAGCTAACGCAACACTTGGCTATTGTTCAACCTGATGCTTGTCCAATAAACAGTTGGTCTAGTTGGTTGAATAACCAATGTTCAATTGTTGCTTGCTCTGAGGCTTTTGATGATAAATCAAAAGGGCATGTTTGGCCGAAAGCCTGTTTGAGTTTGCCTATTTGGGCTAAATCCCACTCGGGGTGGAATTGCACTCCCATCACTTTAGGGAGGCGATATATCTGCTGTGGCCAACCCTGTGAGCTTGCTTCAATAGCAATATTATTATGCTGCGTAGGGGAAAACTCAAAGCCATACTCATGCCATTGCAATACCTTGATGCTCGGTGAATCAGCGTGGGTGAAGTCGATACTTTGCCAGCCTAATTCGGCTTTGGCTAAGGGTTTTATTTGTGCTCCCAGTTCAGCTGCAACCAATTGCGCACCCAAACAAATGGCAAAAATAGGCAAATGCTCAGCAAGTGCGATGCGAATACATTGGCGTTCGATAGCCATCCACGGCGGATTATCTTGCACATTAGTGGGGCCACCTAGAATGATTAAACCATCTACTTGTGCAATTTGTTGGCGCCATTGGCGATCAAATGTTGCAGGATGCTGGCCCAATTGAGTGAAGAGCTCAGGCGCCATATGCGAGATAACTTGCCATTGGTGCTGCTTGGCCCAAAGGCCAATACGACCTATCCCTTCAGCTTCGTGGTGCTGTAACACCATGAGTGTTTTTGTCATATTCAACGCTTCCATTACAGCAGGCATTATCGACAGTGAATGCCGTTATTTGAGTTCATTCAGTTCAAGGTAGAGCGGTTGAATACGCGTAGGCGTTATTGCGCTGTCGGCAGCAGATTCTTGCTTCATTGTCATTGTTTTGATAGCAGATTGAAGCTGCTCAGTAGTGGCATGTAATCCAGTGTTCAAAGGGATGTCTATCACCAATGGTAATTGCTGGCTCGCATGAGTGACTTTTAGTAAATGATCAGCATCTGGACGCATGGTTAAATGCTTTACGTAAAATTGTGTGGAGTCATTAGGCTGACTGCGAATAGCAATGTAGCGTGCTGAAGCATTTGGTTGCTGTTGATGCTCCATCGATAGCGGGTTAAAGATGTGCATCTTCTCTACGATTAAGCTTTGTTGCTGGTGTTGACGTTGGCCGCCACGTTCAAAGTGCCCTTCAAATATATCGACCTCTAACTGAGAAATTGGCGAGTCATGCTGCGGGTTTAACTGGGCTAAATCAAATCTGTTCGGCACGATTGTCCAAATTGGATTGCTGTCACTAGCGCTCAATGCCTCAATAACATGCTGGTGGACTCTAGGGTTATCAAAACGAAGTTGAAACACCACTTGGGCGTTATGTGGGGCATGAAACATAGGTAAGTGTGAAGCAAATAGTCCCGTTTCACTGCCGAAAAGCAGCATACCGTGAAGACCAACACTGGTTGGTAGTTGTTGATGGTGAGAGTCATGTTTACTGCTAGCACTGACAGATAAACTCACAAGTAGTAAAAGCATCGCACTGAAAGTGATGAGGTGATGAAGGCGTAGTGATGTAGTGATAGCTGGGGCTGAGAACGTTGGGGTTTTGATAGTAGGGAATAGCATATAGGCTCCTCTGGGTGATTAATTCAGAAGGGGCCGTCCCCGAATGATGACATTTACAATTGGTAGATGCTGAGGTCGTCCTCAGATGCGTATGTTAACCAATGTGATAAAAGTTTGCCAGTTCGTTTGAGTGAGGCCGTCATCTTGAATCAGGTTTGTTCAACATTTGGAATGTGTTCCAAAAGCATAAATGGCTAACATTTATTCAATTTTTGTTAGCAAGTAACCAATTTCACACATCAAATCTGTCTCGCGGCTGAAATTGACAGCAGTTCCCGTTTTGGAATCCGTTCCAGTTTTATGATGATTTTGTCAATTAAAACTACAAAGGGTGATGACAGATGAGCAATGTAGATCTGCTTGGACGCCGTAATTTCATTAAAGGTATGGGAGCTGCTGCTGGTGTAGCAATGGCTGCGCCTGCAATGGCAGTTTCACAGAAAGCTGACGGTGTAAAATGGGACAAAGAAGTGGAAGTCCTAATTATTGGTTCTGGCTTTGCGGGTCTAGCCGCCGCGATTGAAGCCACTCGAAAAGGCGCTAAAGACGTGCATATTTTCGAGAAGATGTCTTATTTCGGTGGTAACTCGGCGATTAATGGTGGCTTATTTGCTGCACCAGTCACGCCGATGCAAAAGAAAGAAGGTGTTAAAGATAGCGTCGATCGCATGGTCGCTGACCAAGTGGCTGCAGGTCGTGGTATTGCTGATGAAGCGTTACTTCGCCACGTTGCAGAGCACGCTGTAGAGGCGCTAGAGATGACATTTGAAGCGGGTAGTGAATACCACCCATACTTACAGCAACTAGGTGGTCACTCTGTTGCACGTACGTACCAAACTACAGTGAGCTGTGGTGCGGGTATTACTCAACCATTGCTTAAAATGTGCCGTAAACTAGGTGTACACACTCACAACCGTGCAAAATTTGAAGGTTTCTTAGTGGGCGATAAAGGTGAAGTCGTCGGCGTGAAAATGCGTCAAAACTATCACTTCGCTGAAGACCAGCCAGGTGAAGTGCTTAACATTAGAGCCAAACGCGGTGTGATCATGGCTACGGGTGGTTTTGCACAAAATATTGATTTACGTATGGCGCAAGATCCAACCTTAACTTCCGAAGTGGGTTGTACTAACGCACCTGGTGCAACGGGTGAGGGCATGTATGAGATGTTCCGTCTTGGCGCTGTTCCTGTGCATTTGGCTCACATTCAGTCTGGCCCATGGGCATCACCAGATGAAGGTGGTTTTGGTTACGTATCAAATTATTCGATTTATAACTTCCCTCATTCAATGGCGATTCACCGTTTAACGGGTAAACGTTTTATGGATGAAATTGCAGACCGTAAAACTCGTGCAGATGCTGAGTTAGCCTGTCGCGACGAGAAAGGTAATGCACTGCCTCCAATTTTGATCACTAGTTATAAAGATTCGAAAAAGCACCCGAATACTAAGAAGGTGATCAAATATAACGTCGGTTGGAAATTCGATAGCGTGGAAGCACTTGCTAAACACTTTGATGTGCCGCTTAAACCACTGAAGGCGCAAATCGAAGAGTACAACAGCTATGTGAAGTCTGGTGAAGATAAACAGTTTGGCAAAAACATGACTAAAGCAGCCGGCAAATACATTGAAGCGCCATTCACTGTGGTTCGCTTATGGCCGAAAGTGCATTACTGCCAAGGTGGTGTGCAGATCAACACTAAGGCTGAAGTTAAAGATAGTTTCACAGGCAAACCGATTGGCGGTTTATATGCGGCAGGTGAAGTCTGTGGCGGAGTCCACGGGGTGAGTCGTTTAGGTAGCTGTTCCATCCCTGAATGTATGGTGATGGGTATGACTGCTGCACGCTCAATCATGAAAGCTTAATTGGACCAACTTTAAGAGGAATCAATAATGAAAACACTGAATATTGTACTCGCACTGGTCCTAACCGGTTTAGTGAGTGTGTCGGCCCAAGCTGTAGAAATCCGTGACCACCATAAAGAAATGATTGGTAAAGACTGTAAAGCTTGTCACGACAATGGCATTAAACAGTACCCTTCTGATCAGGCTTGTTTACAGTGTCACGATGTCGATGAACTCGCTAAGCAAACCGCACGCAGTGAAGAAGATAAATGGCAAAATCCACACAATAACTTGCACTATGGTAAAGAGTTACCGTGCCAAGAATGTCATAGCGAACATGAAACTAAGCAGCCAATGTGTAACAACTGTCATACGTTTAAGTTTGATAAACATAAAGAGTAATTTTAAGTAAGTTCATGGCCCATATTAAATGGGCCATTTATCACGTTCCTTCACTTATAAGCCAATTATTTAAATATCATTTAGATACTAGGTTTTTTTAGCAGCACAGTTAATATTGTCTCTTCGACAACATCATTTCTCAATCAGTGCTTTGCTTAGACAGCCTCTTAAATGTTTTTAAGAGGCTTTTTTATTATTTTTTATTTTAAGTAACATTTGTTAATCATGCGCTCTATTTGTTTTTGGAATCAATTCCATCGGTATTATTTTTGTGAGTAAAAGGTTGTATTTTTATAATTAAATAGGGTGGGTATGATGAATAAAAAACTAATAGCACTTTCAATTTTGGCAGTATGCAGTACACAAGTATATGCCAGTGACACCACCATTAATTTTGGTGGCTATGTAAAAACAGATGTGATGTTTAGTGATTATAGCAATGGTGCACCTGAATCAGGGCATATTTCAAGGCAGTTTTATGTACCTGGTACCATTTATGGTAATCCAGATAATGGCAACCAAGTTGTTGATTTTCAAGCGAGAGAATCTAGGTTCAACTTGAGTTCGGTCAGTAATATCAGCGGTCACACTTTAAAAGGATTCATTGAATTAGATTTTATGACCCATGCTGATGGTAATGAGCGAGTGTCTAACAGCTATTCTCCTCGTATTCGTCACGCGTTAGTTAGCTTTGATAATTGGTTAGTGGGTCAAACTTGGACAACTTTCCAAAATCCAGCGGCATTGCCTGAGAACTTAGACTTTGTCGGGGCGGCGGAGGGGACGCCGTTTGTACGCCAAACTCAAGTACGATACACCCATGGTGGATTTCAGTTTGCCATCGAAAACCCAGAAACAACCTTAACAGATAATGTCAATGCTGGTGGGGGACGCATCACCAGTGGTAGCGGTATGATGCCTGACTTTGTAGCGCGTTATAACTTTAAAACACAATCTGGTGCTAAGTATACAATTGCAGGTTTAGTGCGACAGTTGAACATTGAAAACGCTAACTATGATGCGCAGAAAGTGGCCTATGGTGTGAGTATGACGGGCATGATCCCTGTTGGCGATGATGATATTAAATTTTCAGCGACCGCAGGTTCAGGTATGGGGCGTTACATGGCTCTCAACTACGTTAACGCGGGGGTAATTGATGATTCCGGCAATATTGAAGCGATTGATTCTTATGGTGGCTATGTGTCATATCGTCATTGGTGGAATGATAAATGGCGCTCGAGTATAACCCTGTCTGGTTTTCAAGCGGATAATAATGAAACCTATACAGGTGGCAACGTAAATAAATCATCATATTCTGGCTATATTAATTTACTGTACTCTCCAATTAACCCTATTACAGTTGGTGTGGAATATATGTATGCAGAAAACACTAAGCAAAATGATGAAACAGGTGAGTTAAATCGCGTGATGTTTTCTTTAAAGTATGTACTTTAGTGAGGCAGTTTAAAATTAATTACGAATTAAATAGAGATGCGAATGTCGCATAATTATTAGTCTAAATTATTTATAAACTTAACTTGATAAATAAAAATAGTCAGCCAAATTTGGTTGACTATTTTTTATTGGGGCTAATTTGTTGGCACGATTGCCAACTCTTCTATATTGGCTTTAATAAGTGAGATTAATTGTAACGTAGCTTCAGTCTGTGTTTCAGGGTTGAGGTAAAGTGATTCGTTGAATGTAGGCAGTGCAGGTAATCCGTGCTCAATGGGGTCCAAAATCTGCATGGCGTCATTAATACGAAACTCAGCAATGGGGGCAACGGCTAAATCATTCTCTACAGCTAAACATAATGCCTGCGGTGATGGTGTTGACAGTAACACGTTGATTGGTCGCATCGTGATATGGTGATTGGCAAATACTTGTGCGCGGATCGGGCAGTTTTCAGGATATAACGCCATTGGAATGGTATCGGCTAGATGTGCTTGTCCATTTTTAGCGCCAACCCAGTGGAATTTTCGCTCAAATAGCAATTCACCTTCTGCAGGGTGTTGCCAATGCGTGGCAACAATCACATCAAACTCGCCTTGTTGTAAGCGCTTGTATAAGTTGCCACTGACATCAGTATCAATAACCAGCTCAATACAAGTAAACTCTCGAATAAACTCTAGTAAACAACTGCTTAAATAGCGTTTTATATAGTCTGTCGGCACACCAAGTCGAATGATCTCTCGGTTTTGGCAGTCATTAATATCGTCCAGCGCTTGAGAGCTCAATTGCATCATTTTATAGGCGTAATTGAGTAGCGTGTTGCCAGCATCGGTCAGAGATACGCCTTTATTGTCTCGCTTGAGTAATATCTGGCCAACAGATTCTTCTAGCTTCTTAATTTGTAGACTGACAGCAGACTGAGTTCGGCACACTTTATCTGCCGCTTTTGACAAGTTGCCGTATTCTGCAACAGCGATGAAGCTTTCCAGTAATTCGATTTTTATCATGGGCTATGAGTGTTACTAATCATGCTCCAAGTATTACTCAATATGGGGTAGCGACAAACATTGATAAGATGTAACTGTGAAGTAACAAGCTGTCAATGTCACAAATATGAGGATCAGAGGATGAGTACTTGGGAACAAAGAGAGAAATACTTGGTAGAGGTGTCCCAGCGTTGCCTAAAGGGCAGCAAAACCTTTGACTTGTGTCGCTCACATTTAGTTAACTCAAGCCAGATTTCTAAAGGTACCATCTATAACCATTTCACTTGTGAAGCTGATTTGATAGTTGCGGTGGCATGCGATCAGTATCAGCAATGGTTAACTCAAGCAAAAGCCGACCGAGCTCATTATTCGAATTCATATTACTGCTTTATTTTCCATCACTGCACCAGAATGTTCCATATCTTAAAAGAGCAGAATTTTTTGATTGACCGTGTGTTACCTAATGAGGCTGTGCTAAAAGCCAGCAGCGAAGAATATCAGCAAAAGTTCACTCACCTAAGAAGAGAAGTTGTGCAGTGGAACCGTGAGGTTATCGATGAAATTGGCGTTGTGTCAGGATTTAATCGCCTTGAACTGGTATTGCAATATTTGCGAGGCGCAATGATCAATATTGATGATGCAAAATCCAATTACGATGACCCTAAACTGTATCACCAACTCAGCTATGCTATCACGCAATTGATTGGTCATTCAGATAAGCGTTTGCCTAGTCTTAATGATTTTTCATTGTGGATAAACGAACAAAAGGCGCGCGAGTTAGTGCATTAATCATATTAAGTTTTTGGCGTTTTCTGCGCCATCAGGTAAGCCAACTCAGCTATATTATTGACCTGCATTTTTTGCATCACTCGCTGGCGATGTAATTCAATAGTGCGTTGGGCAATATCGAGCTCTGCTGCGATAACTTTGTTCATCTTACCCGCCAGTACTTGTTCCATAACTTGTCGCTCTCTTGCCGTGAGCGAGTCAATTCTTTCATTTAAGCTGCGATGCTGTAGTGCTTTGGAAAAGTCATCTTTAGTGGCATTTTTGGCTTGTTGTAAAAGGGCTATGAGCTTGTCACCATCTACTGGTTTTTCAAGGAAATCAATGGCTCCTTTTTGAATCGATTGCACCGCCATGGTGATCGTACCGTGACCTGTGAGCATAATGACACTGATTGGGCTTTGCTGTTGTTTGATGTGTTGCAGTAGCTCAACGCCATCCATTCCCGGCATTTGAATATCCAGAACTACAACAGCCGGCTGGCTTAAATCGACATTTTCAAGAAAGCTGTGAGCATCTAAAAAACATTCGGTTGGCTCATTTAATCCATCTAGCATCCATTGCAAAGAGTCGAGTACTGCTTGGTCATCATCAATTAAATATATTTTGCACATAATCAAACCTTTACCGGAAGAGAAAGCAAGAAGGTTAAGCCGCAATCATTGAGATTTACATCTTCAAATTGTGCATGAGTGGCTTTATCGTCATTTCTAAACGCTTGAATGGTACCACCGTGTTCTTCAACGATGCGTTTGCACACCACCATGCCCAGCCCTAAACCTTGTGTTTTGGTGGTTTCAAATGGGAAAAATAGCCTCGCTAATGCATCTTTTGATAAACCTATGCCAGCATCACTGATTAATAGGTGTGAAAAATTATCTACGTGGTAGGTTGCTAACAGCAGCCTTTTGTTTGCGGTATTTTCCATCGCGTCTAAAGCATTGCGGATCAGATTTACTATTACTTGCTGTAATAAACTCGGATCCGCCTCGATGACCATATCACGCAAATGCATCTCAGGTACTAGTTTCAACCGCTTAAAGTCTGGTTCCATCAGTTTGAGTGTGTCGTTGATGATCTCTGTGATGTCTATGCTCTGCAATTGGTTAGGTTGGTGACAAAAAGCCCTAAAGCGTTTAATAGTTGATTGGGCACGGTCGACTTGTTCAATAGCCTTGTTGAGTGCCGTTTTTAACTCATGTTGCTGATCGTCTAAGCGATAAATACAACCTTGAGTTAAGTAACGTATGCCAGCTAATGGTTGGTTTAATTCATGGGCAATACCTGAAGCCATTTCACCTGTGAGTAACACTCTTTGCGCGCGGTAAAATTGCTGTTGTTGCTCAAATAGCTCTTTCTGGGTGTCTTGGTGCTGCGCCATTTCATTACGCAAGGCCTGTGTACGTTTTACCACTAGGCGCTTAACTCTTAGGTGATGCAAATACCCTAAAAGTAAGCCTATTGCAATTAACAATATCCAAGGGGTAATGTCTTGTAATAGGCGTTGCCAATTAGTGATAAATGGCCATTGTTTTAGCTGTTTAAGTAATTGGAATACATGGTCGTCTCGTACGGGTGATGACCAACCAAGATAGCGACCATCGATAGCTGCAACATCACTAGATTGAATATTTAACAGTGCCTTGGTAATGGCTGTTGCAGTTTGATAGTCAGTGTGTCCGAGCTTGGAAAAAGCATATGACGGATATAACCGACTAGAGCTGATACAGCCTTGCTCTGCCTGCTCTGCCTGCTCTGTTTGCTTGGGTAAAAGCACGTGTAATTGATCAGGTTGAACTTGATTACGTGCAATGGCCTGTTCAAGTACACAGCTGGGCAATATGGCAATATCGGCATCGCCGTTGAGGACATTATTCAACAACTTATCTTGCGGAAATCCCACAAATTTTAGCTGCTTTAAATCTGTTAATGGATTAATCCCCGCATCAATCAGCTCACCAGCCAGAATTTGAAAGCCGCCAAATGCATTGGGATCAGATGAAATAAGTTTTAGTTTAGTGAGCGTCTCTAGGTTGTTAATTGTCATCCCTTTTTTAGCTATAAGTGCTGAGCCCACGGCATGTTCTGGGCTTAAGTTACTTAATGGGATCAGGCTCAGTAGTTGGCTTGCGCCGTGATCTTTTTTAAAGGCGACAGAAATGAGGGCGTTAGCAATAATAAAATCTAATTGATGATTGGCGACCTGTTTAACTAATTCGTCTGGTGTGAGTGCGACAAGTTTTAGGGGGACGCCCGTTGCTTCAGTCACATACCTGATAGTTGGAGCCCATCGTTGGTAGACTCTCTCGGGACTGGCAAAGGCCAGTACACCAACATTGAGTGGTTGGCTATTTTTAAGCTTGTAGCGTGTTGATATTGACTCATTATGGTCAGTATCACCAGAGTGCGCCTGAGCAAAATAGCTCAGGCACACCAGATTGAAAAATACAACTAATAACAGTATTTGCCTCATGGCCTCGTTTACCCTTTTTTTACTGACGATTTCAGTAGCATAAATTGATACCTTATATTGAAAATCATAGTGTTAGGGCGAGCCTGCACAGTACTGTTAGTTAATTTTGCATCATTGCGGCGTTAATCGATATTTGTCAAAGCTCTCTGAGGTAACTTTGTCACCTTGTTCATTGAGATACCACACTGCTTCAATATAATCGTGCTTGTTGGCAAATGCTATTGCTTGCTCTAGAGGCATTAAAAATAAGCTGGTTGAAATAACGTCAGCATAAATTTGATTGTCATCAAGTATAACTGTGGTCGCAACCCCAGTGCTTTTCGGAGCGAGTGTGGTTGGGTCTATTAGGTGATGATATTGTTTTCCTCCTACCTCAAAGTAACGAAGATAGTTTCCACTTGAAACCACAGTGATATTTTCCCCTGCAATCACCTCATGATATTGGCCATCAAAATTAGCGCATGTAGCCAGTTGATACTCGCTTTTTTTGCACAGTGGGTCTTCAATGGCCGTGGCAAATAATCGTTGCTGTGGATGCAGCCCTTTATGGCGAATGTTACCGCCAGCATCAATCATGAATTGGTTTACTCCATCTGCTACTAGCTGTTGAAAAACTTTTTCTGTCATCCAACCTTTGGCAATGCCGCCTAAGTCAATTTTCATGCCTTGTTTAAGCCTGATGTTGTGCTGCTTAGTATCTAACTTAATGTCTGTAATTTGAGTAAATTGTGCGGCTTGTTCAAGAGCGTGTTGAGTTGGAATTTGGCAGCCTGTTTGTTTGTTTTTCGCTTTCATGCAGGCAAAGCGCTTTTCGCGCCATAAGTCGATCACGGGTGATAATGCGATATTAAAATAACCCTGACTTTTATCGTGCCATGCAATACTTTGCGCTAATAAATCGGTCAGTAATGGATCAATTTGATGTAAATCCGTCGGAGATTCATTGATGGTTTTTATATTCGTTACGTGGGGGTATGTTGAGTAATTCGAAGCGAGGAAATGATATTCCTGAATCACATTGAGTGCATGGCATAACTGTTTTTTAGCTTGTGATTGAGGTTGGTTGAATACAGTGATAGTGACCGATGTGCCAAAGTATTTCACGGTATTGAGCGTCGCTTTATTCGCTTCTACATTGATCAACGCGTTTGCATCACATTTATAAAACTGCGAAATAGTATCTGTAGAATACTTGCTGGCAATCGTTTTTAATACCTCTGTGTTATTTGCTTTAGATGGCGATAAGCTACTGATAATAAATAAACTTATAGCTGTAATTGTCTGTGTTAATTTCGCCATTGTTTATGTCTCTAATACAGTGAATAGCAGGGTTTCTATTTTTAGGAGTAACACAAGTTCTGTGATTAATTGATCCTTTTAAATGAAAAGTGTTACCTGTTTCAAACTCTTGATATCAACTCCCAAAAGCTGCGGTTTTCCGCAATTGTCTATTTTTTCCGCTCGATTATTCTTGTTCGTAATTTCTATTTCTGGGCAACAGGCAGAGCAAAATGAACAAGATAAATACATTCAAACTCAGTATGACCATGGCAGCAATTGGATTGGCATCTGTTGCCATATCAGGTTGTGCTAATACCGCGCCTCAAGGCAAATATGTTGATGGTACACATGAGGTACAGGCGAAAGGCAAGAAAAGCCAAATCGTACTGCAGGTGAAAGTAGAAAATGGCAACATCGTCGACATTAAAACCAAGTCGCATAACGAAACAGAGTCGCTTTACCTAAACGCAGAACGATTATTGGCACAAGTTGTTGCTAACAATGGTCATGAAGGTATTGATGCTGTGTCTGGGGCAACTTACTCATCAAACGGTATTTTAAAAGCAGTTAACAGCATTCCTCGGGTGGATGGAACAGCTCCCGAATACGTGGCAGTCGGTGCTAAAGAGGCATCGGGAGATGATGATTTCAAACTGTCGTGGTCTATTCAACCTAAGCTAGGTTTGATCAGTGGTGATTACTACTACCAAGAAGCGCGTTTCCGTCAAGGGCATATGGGTAGCATGACGATTGTGACTAATTCAGCGGATAAAAATGATGTCATTTTGGCTGAATTTAATGAAAGTGGTCGCCCGAATTATTACACCCGCTTGTACCAAGATGTGCCTAAGCGTATGTCTGAGTACAATTTTTCAATGGGTAAAAAGAAAGGCACAGCTTGGGTGCAGTCAGCATTGACCATGGAAAAGTTAATGGTTGAGAAAAACCAGCTGATCTTTGAAGAAAACCCAAACTATGACCCTAAATTAGCCAACAAGCTAGAACAGCCTAACCGCTTGAAGTATCAAGGTATTGATATTGTTGCAGGGGCATCAAATAGTATCCAACAGTCCATGATCCCATTAACGGCCAAAATTCATGATCAAATTCAGTCTTCTGGTACGGATTACTTGTTCTATCAGCATGCTCAACAGCTCAAAACCGATAAAGGCCAATGGTCTGGTGTAACTGCAATGCTGCGTTTAGTGGTCGACAAAAACACCAAGCAAATCGTTAAAGCCCATTACGACGAAATCTTTGCCGATGAGAAAGCACAAATTAAAGATGCATCATTGAAAAAGCACTACCGTCAATCTAAGTACGATTCTATTCACTATGTTGAGCCAGCCCGTATTGGCTTCAACGTGATGGTTGATGCACTTGAAGATCACTTACAACAAGGTGGCTCATTATTCGACATCAACGACTTACCTGCTACAGGTGATACAGGCAGCTATGCCGCAACCGGCTTCACTAAGCGCTCAAGCACTTGGACTACCTACCTTGAACAAGCAGACATTCTTTATCAACAGATGCGCCAAGACGGTGTGATTGTTGAACATAAAAAATAATTTGAATTAGATTCCAAAATTAAAGAGACAAGATGATGAACAAAATTACAGCAGCACTACTGGCATCAGGTTTAATGGTTTCACCACAGCTACTTGCCGATGATTTAATGCAATTTTATGGCCGTATCGATTACTCGATTACTCATTCTGATTCTGGTTCAGCGACACATAATGGTAAAAGTGGCACTGTTCTGGAAAACAACTGGAGCCGTTTAGGAATTAAAGGTTCGACTGGGTTAACTGACGATACGTCTATTTTTTATCGCATCGAAGTGGGAGTAAATGGCGGTTCAGAAGACAAAGGTAAAGACCCTTTCTCTTCGCGCCCAACTTACCTTGGTGTTAAACACAACACCTACGGTCAGTTAGCCGCAGGTCGTATTGACCCTGTATTTAAAATGGCAAAAGGTACAGCGGATGCCATGGACATGTACTCAATGAAACATGACCGTTTATTCGCTGGTGACAAGCGCTGGGGAGATTCAGTTGAATATAAAACGGCTAAGTGGAACAACCTCCAGTTTGGTGCCAGCTACATTATGGAAGATAACTACTATGGTGACGAAGATTTACGTCGCGATAATGGTAACTACCAAGTTGCAGTAACCTATGGCGATAAGCATTTTAAATCTGGCAACTTATATTTAGCGGCGGCGTACTCCGACGGTATCGAAGATATTAAAGGCTTACGTGGTGTTGCACAGTTCAAAATCAATAACTTAATGCTTGGCACAATTGTACAGTCATCTGAAATGGTTAACCCTTACAAAACGGGTTGGGAGCAGCGTGACGGTGTTGGCTTCATCATCAGTGCTAAGTACCAAATCGACAAGTTATTATTGAAAGTTCAGTATGGCCAAGATGATTCTGGTACCGGTAAGATTGCTTCAAAAGTCTACGGCCAATACGGTGATGCTGTACAAGAGGCCCCTGAAGTGAAGCAATGGGCTGTGGGTGCTGAATATAAATTATCAAAATCGACACGAATTCATACTGAGATTGGTCAATTTGATGTTGAACATTACGATGACTACGACGACACCATTGTGAGCTTAGGTTTACGCTACGATTTTTAATGTAAGCAAAATAGGGCTATTACGCCCTATATAAAAACAGCTTCATCAGCACACGGATGTGCGCACCTACCGTGATTTTTTGCCTAAATCCGAAGCAAAGTAACCATCATCCTCAATAACCAGCTTGCAATCAATTCATAGGAGCAGCTTAAAGTAATGCCAATATTGCCTCTGCTTTACTGACTTCAAAGGTTTTGGGTTGCTCAACATGCAATTGTGTCACCACGCCGTTTTCAATCACCATGGCATACCGTTGTGAACGTACGCCGCCAAAGCCTTCTGTGTCCATGTCTAGACCGAGTGATTTGGTAAAACTGGCATCACCATCAGCTAACATACGCACCCCATCCGCTTGCTGAGCATTGCCCCATGCTTGCATAACAAACGCATCATTAACCGAGATACAGGCAATCATGTTTATCCCTTTTGCAGCAAATTGCGCTGCACAGGACACGTAACCGGGTAAGTGTGACGCTGAACAAGTCGGCGTAAATGCCCCAGGTACAGCAAACAACACCACTTTTTTATCTTTAAATAGCTCGCTAGTATCGTGGTTTTGCATGCCTTGCTCAGTTAATTCAGTGAGAAAGGCATTGGGTAGTGTGCTTCCTTGGGTAATCATCTTTTGCATCCTTTTTGATATTTATCGGCTTATCTCTGCTGCTTAAAAGTAGCATTTCCCTGTGGTTAGTCGCCTTTTTTACGTTTGCGACTTGCTGATTGAACTGAACTGTACATTTTACTCATTGCTTTATCATGAGAGCGTTTTTGTGCCAAGGTGGCACTGTTAAATGCCTGTTCGCGAGCCAGTTTTAAGTAGTTATTAAACCGTCTGTTATCTAGCTCGCCGCTTTCAATGGCGTTGGCAACTGCGCAGCCCGGTTCTGCCTGATGTGAGCAATCACCGAATCGGCATGACTGAGCAAGCTGTTCAATATCAGCAAATGTTGCAGCAAGACCAGATTCAACATCGGTGAGCTGCAGCTCACGCATGCCCGGTGTGTCCATTAATAATCCGCCGCTTGGCATAACATGTAAAGAGCGCGAAGTAGTGGTATGGCGTCCTTTACTATCATCTTCTCTAATACCACCGGTGGCTAATTGGTTATCGCCTTGAATGGAGTTTAGCAAGGTGGATTTACCGACACCTGATGACCCCATGACCGCAATAGTTTTGCCCACTTTGCACCATGGTTTTAGCTGTGAAGTGCTGTCGGGATCTAAGGCATTCACACTAATAACTGCCAAGAGTGGATCTAGTCTTTGTACCTGTTGGGTGTAATCATCACTGTCATCACATAAGTCAGCTTTAGTGAGCACAGCCACAGGCTCTGCACCACCTTCATTGACTAAGGTTAGGTAACGTTCTAGTCGGCTTAATTTGAAGTCGTGATTCAAAGACATGACAATCAAAACGGTATCGAGGTTGGCAGCAATTAATTGTAAATCAACCTTTGAACCTGAAGCTTTACGGCCGAATTCTGTGGCGCGGTCAAGTAATCGGTCAAAGCGACCATCATTATCCAGTAGTATCCAATCACCCACGCAGAGTGTTGGCATGCTGGGTGTGATGGCGAGCACTTGTTCGCCGGATTCAGTTTGTAAATGCACTTGATTACGATGTTGCTCGATCACCCTTGCCGGTACACAAGCCTCATATTCTTCGAGGGATAATTGCTGCTGATAGTAAGGTCCCCAGCCTAGCTCAAATAGCGAGTATGGTTGCGACATGCGTGTGCTCCTTCAAGGGAAATAGGCATTGGTCATGCATTGAAAATACGTTTGTTTTGTTATGGATGGTTTTGGTCGAATCTCATCAGTTTAGTTACTGTAGCAAAGTCGGAAAATACAGGCGATAAAATTGCTCGAATATGGTGAGTCTCTCACACGCTAGCAAAGCCTAAAATGACTTTCGACACGAATGTTTTACTGAGCCAGTGTTTACAGTATTAGCGTTTACAGAGCAGATGCTTTATAGAAACAAGCTTAATTCTACTTAGTTGTTACTGCGCCAATAATGCCTGTAAAAACGCTTCATATTGATCAACATCTTTAAGCTCAAAGCCCACATGTCGCCCTACTAGTTGCCCTTGTTTGTTAAAGATGAAACTGCTTGGCATACCCTGAAGATCAAAGGCTTTGGCTACTGTGCTGTCAGGGTCGTATACCACAGTAAAAGGCGAAGGGAAGTCGAGTAGAAATTGGTCGGCTAATTCAGGTGCAACATCTAAATTTATCGCAACAATGGTTAACCCTTGTTGTTGGTATTTGTCGTGCATCTTTGCCATCCAAGGAAAAGCTTGTTGGCATGGTGCACACCACGAAGACCAAAAGTCTACATACACCACCTGACCTTTAAATTGCTCTAAGGTAACAGGTTCGCCCTGACGGTCTTGCAAAGTGAACGACAAGCCTGGTTTGGCAATGACTGATATTGGCAGCATGAGAATAAAACCGAGTAGGGCGAGTGTTTTAATATTCATTGATATTGTCTTTCAGTGGGTTATCAAAAGATCAGTAGTTTGTGTAAAAGCTAGCATACTGGAACAATCATAATGGTTAATGCATGACAAAAGTAGGTGGTTATAATATATGCTATTTTTTGTGTTCAGCCCGACAAAGTGGCTGTGGAATGAAAATGTTTCTGACTGTTATCACGGTGAATAATCAAAAAAGGGCTAATGTAGATTAGCCCTTTTTGATGTAGAAGTTTAAAGGCTTAGCGCCAACACCTTAGAATTTCGCTGCAAGTTATACAGTTGCTTTTTCTTGGTAGGTAGCTGCTCAACATCAACGATTTCAAATCCATGTTCTAGAAACCAATGGATGCTACGAGTCGTGAGTGCAAATAACTTGGCATAACCGCGTACGCGAGCCTGACCAATGATGTTATTGAGCAGTACACTGCCTCTGTCTGCGTCACGATAATCAGGATGAACGACAAGGCAAGCAAACTCACCAGCGTTGTCTTCTTCAAATGGATAAAGCGCCGCACAGCCGATAACTAAGTTGTCGCGCTCGATCAGCATAAACTGCTCAATTTCCATCTCAAGTTGCTCACGGGAACGACGAACCAGAATACCTTGCTCTTCAAGTGGGCGAATCAGATTTAATACACCGGCAATGTCGGCAATGCTGGCGCGGCGTAATTGCTCTGCACTTTCTGTGACAATTTGAGTACCAATACCTTCCCGTGAAAACAGCTCTTGCAGTAACGCACCATCATCTAGGTAACTGACCAAGTGACAACGAGGTACGCCGCGACGACATGCATCAATACTGGCTTTAATAAAGGTGGTGGTACTGGCACAGCTGCCATTTTGATGGGCGAGCTTAGCCAGATGTGCTTCAGCTTGATTAGGCATTAACTCTGCCAGCACGTGCCCTTGCTCGTCTAACAGACCTTTGGTGTGACTAAAGCCAATCATTTTGTCGGCCTTCAGCTTAATGGCAACCTGAGTCGCGACTTCTTCGGCGGTGAGATTAAAGCTTTCACCAGTTACTGAGGCGGCAATCGGACCCATTAATACTATGTCATTGTTATCGAGCTGGCGTTGAATACCTTGAGTGTCAATCCTTCTTACCCTACCTGATAGGCAAAAGTCGATGCCATCATCGATGCCTAATGGTTGAGCAATGACAAAGTTACCACTGACAACGTTAATTTGTGTGCCTTGCATTGGGGTATTACCCAAGCTCATGCTCAGGCGAGCAGTAATATCAAATTGGGTTGCGCCTGCCACTTGCTTAATGATTTTGAGGCTATCTTCATCAGTAATACGTACGGCATTATGGTATGTGGGTTTAATGCCCGCTTGAGTTAGCCCTTGATCAATCTGTGGCCGTGCGCCATAAACCAATACAATTTTGATGCCCAAGGAATGTAATAGTGCCACATCATTCAAAATGGCACGAAAGTGGTTGTTAGCAATGGCTTCACCACCTAACATGATCACAAAGGTTTTGCCCCTGTGTGCATTTACATACGGGGCTGAATGACGAAAACTATCTACGAGTTCGGTGCTTCTCACTGGCTCACTGCCTTCTTAAAATCAAGTGCTATTTTGAATAATAATTTATAAAAAATGAATAGTATTTCATTTTTAGAAATAAAAAAAGCTTTTTGTGTCTTTGTGTATTGATTATAAAGATAGTCGACTAAAATATAATCTCCACATCTATTGTGAATGAATTCAATCTAATTTTAGCTGATTAATATGACGAGATGTTTACCTTGAACGTTAATATTTCATAGCAACAATCCCACTTTTTAAGTCATTGCTGTTAAGCATAGCTATTCACATTAGCGATTGGTAATTCAGTGGTGGAATAATGCTTGGTGCAGTTTTGATTTGGCGAGTTTGCTGATAGCGCATATTTTCAAAAAACTACACCATGGCTGAGTGTCGTAAATGTTAAGTGAGTTGATTGACGAGTAAAGATACGCAATAAGACCGCTTAAAAGCGCTCACCGGCATTTGTAGGCATTTTAGAGACAGTGACGGTAGTGGGTGCAGCTTTAATGAATCTGGTGGATGATAGGCATAAAAAAACCCCTCAGAGAGGGGTTTTTAAAAGAAGCTAGTATCAATTACTTGATTTTAGATTCTTTGTACATAACGTGCTTACGAACAACTGGATCAAATTTCTTGATTTCCATTTTTTCTGGCATGTTACGCTTGTTCTTTTCAGTCGTGTAGAAATGACCAGTGTTAGCGCTAGAAACTAACTTGATCTTCTCGCGATTACCTTTAGATTTAGCCATTTTCTATTATACCTTTTCGCCACGGGCACGAAGTTCTTTAACTACAACTTCGATACCTTTTTTGTCGATGATACGGATACCTTTAGTAGATACACGTAATTGTACAAAACGTTTTTCTTCTTCTAACCAAAAACGGTGGTTTTGTAGGTTAGGTAAAAAACGACGACGAGTCGCGTTTTTCGCGTGCGAACGGTTGTTACCAACCATTGGCTTCTTGCCAGTTACTTGGCATACTCTTGACATGTCAATCTTCTCCAAAAACAATTTTTTAACGCTCGAGCATTAATGTGCCTCGTATGGCCGTCGCCCGAGGCACAAAGAGGGCGCATTTTATACACGATAGTCGGTATAAGATCAAGCAATGTTTATTTAATCCACCCACGTTCTGCAAACGAGACTATGTCGTAATCCCCTACAACCATATGATCTAACAGGGAAACATCGATAGTTTCTAATGCAATTTTTATTCGCTCAGTTATTCGCCGATCAGCCTCACTGGGCTCTGCAATGCCTGATGGGTGGTTATGACACACAATCACTGCTGCTGCATTTTTTTCCAGCACAAGGGCCACTATATCGCGAGGATATACTGAGGCGCAGTTTATGGTGCCACGGAATAATTCTACAAATTGAATGACTCTATGTTGGCTATCCAACAATAATAAAGCGAACACTTCATAGGATCGGTCTGCTAATTGTCTCATTAAATAGTCCCGAGTTAAATCAGGATTTGTCAAAATTTGCCCTTTTCGCAAATTTTCTTGCGCAATTCGCCGTGCTATTTCATCACAAGCCTGTAATTGGGCGTATTTTACAGGGCCAACGCCGGAGAGTTTACAAACTTGTGACTCTGATGCAGCAAGTAGTTTACGTAAACCGCCAAAATGACTGAGCATATTACGTGCAACATCGACGGCACTGGTGCCTGCCAGTCCATTTCTTAGGATCACAGCTAATAACTCAGCATCTGAAAGAACGCTAGGGCCTTGGGTCAGTAACTTTTCACGCGGTCCTTCGCCATCGGGCCAGTGTTTAATGGTCATTCCTTTGACTCCTTGATTTGTGGTTTATCGATAAGTGCTGAGCGTCATTGCCGCAGGCTTCATCGATTAAGTGGATAAGTATGGACGATATTTTTCAAAGTGGATCTCCCCTCTAAACCTACTGATATGATAAGGTAGGCGCACGTAAAAAGTGGGACAGATACAATGCTGACAAACAAGAAAATTCTATTAGGTATTGGTGGTGGAATTGCAGCCTATAAAAGCGCAGATTTAGTCAGACGCTTAAAAGAACGTGGTGCTGATGTTCGTGTCGTCATGAGCCAAAGTGCCATGGAGTTTATAACACCGCTCACCATACAAGCATTGTCTGGTCACCCAGTTGCTTCAGATTTATTAGACCCTGCTGCTGAAGCCGCAATGGGGCATATTGAGCTTGCTCGTTGGGCTGACCTCGTCATTATCGCACCTGCAACAGCGAATTTGATTGCCCGAGTCAATGCGGGTATGGCTGATGAACTCATCACAACGACCTGTTTAGCGACTAGCGCACCTGTGGTGATGTGTCCTGCAATGAATCAGCAGATGTATCAAAACCCAGCCACTCAAGAAAACCTTGCAAATGTACAACGCAAAGGCATTACCTTGTGGGGGCCTGAATCAGGTTCTCAAGCCTGTGGTGAAGTGGGGCCTGGACGTATGCTAGAGCCTTTAACCATTGCAGAAAAAGCGGTGGCATTTTTTGCAGAGCCTGTGCTTCAAGGTCAAAAGGTGATGATAACCGCAGGGCCCACACGTGAGGCGATTGACCCAGTGCGTTATATTTCCAACCATAGCTCAGGCAAAATGGGCTTTGCATTGGCTGCCGCAGCTGCAGAGTTAGGTGCTGAAGTTACCTTAGTTGCTGGACCGGTTAATTTACCTACTCCATTTGGCGTTGAGCGCATTGATGTGGAAGCGGCAGAGCATATGCTTAACGCGGTAATGGATAATGTTACTGAACAAGATATTTTTATTGGCTGTGCAGCGGTTGCTGATTATAAAGTTGCCCAAGTGGCCACTCAGAAAATTAAGAAATCGGCAGAAGAAATGCAGCTTGCGCTAAGCCGAAATCCTGATATCTTAGCCAGCGTTTCTAGCCTGCAAGATAAACCTTTTACAGTCGGTTTTGCGGCTGAAACCAATGATGTTGAGCAATATGCGCGTGGCAAATTACAGCGTAAAAACCTAGATATGATTGCTGCCAATGATGTTTCTATTGCGGGATTAGGCTTTAATGCTGATCAAAATGCACTGCAGGTCTTTTGGCAAGACGGTGGGCAAGCATTACCTGCCACAGATAAGCTGACACTTGCTAAACAATTGATGGCATTAATTCATCAACGTCAATCACTGGCTAAATAGATCAAGTATTATGAAAACACCCATTGAACTAAAAATTTTAGATGCTCGTATTGGCAGTGAATTTCCTTTACCTGCTTATGAAACTGTAGGCAGTGCGGGGATGGATTTACGAGCTATGGTAGATACCGACACTGTCATTGCACCAGGCGAAACCGTACTTATCCCAACCGGCATTGCGATTCATGTGGCCGATCCAAGCCTTGCTGCGGTCATCTTGCCGCGATCAGGTATGGGGCATAAACATGGCATAGTGTTAGGCAATTTAGTCGGATTGATTGACTCTGATTATCAAGGTCCACTGATGGTGTCATGTTGGAATCGTAGCGATAAACCGTTCACGATAGAAACGGGCACTCGCTTAGCACAACTGGTGTTTGTCCCAATTGTACAAGCCCAATTTACCCTAGTAGATGAATTTGAACGCTCAGATCGTGGTGAAGGCGGTTTTGGTCATTCTGGTACCAAATAGCCCTTACAAGTTGTCACTGAGCCAAGGAATAACAACATGGCGTCAAGCCCAAAAATAAATCGTCGCGAACACATCTTGCAGTGCCTTGCACAAATGTTAGAAACCAGTCCAGGTCAACGTATCACTACAGCGAAATTAGCTGCTGAAGTTGGTGTGTCGGAAGCTGCACTATACCGCCACTTCCCTAGTAAAGCGCGCATGTTTGAAGGCTTAATTGAATTCATTGAAGATGCACTATTATCCCGATTAAATATCATCATGGATGAAGAGAAAGACACCATGGCAAGATGTCAGCGTGTATTGCAGCTGTTGTTGGTATTTTCTGAGCGAAATCCTGGGATTTCTCGGGTATTGAATGGCGATGCTTTATTGGGTGAAAATGAGCGATTGCGAGCCAGAGTCAGTAATATTTTTGCCAAAATAGAGACACAGCTAAAACAAATTTTACGCGAAAAAACACTGCGAGAAGGCGCAGGCTTTAACTTAGATGAAGCCATTCTAGCCAACTTATTGCTGGCCATTGCAGAGGGTAGAATTGCGCAATATGTGCGCAGTGAGTTTGCTCAAAAACCGACCGCGCACTTTGAACTGCAGTGGACCTTCATCGAGCAACAATTGCTTAGAAGTTAAGTAGTTACTTAACTAGTGTTTGCCGACAAATGGTTAGATTTCTATATATTTGTCGGTTTTATTTTTATATTATGGTCAATGATTGATCAACAATAACAAGAGACAAGGATGTACAATGAAATACACTTCTATAGTGGTGGGCGCACTCGCCTGCGTTTCACTCCCTTCTTTAGCTGCTTCAATGTCGACAGCAGAACTATTTACCAAAAGTGCTGAGTATAAAAACGTAAAAATATCGCCAAAGGGTGATTATATTAGCGCACTGACTTCTCATGAAGGCAAAGATACGCTCATTTTCCTTGATACTGAAACGAAAGCGTTACTCAATGCAGTGAGTTTCCCCGGAAATGCGGAAGTAGGCAACTATGAGTGGGTAAACGATGAGCGGGTCGTGCTGCAAAAAATGTATAAAAAAGGTTGGTCAGAAACGCCTATTTATTATGGTGAGTTGATGGCAGTAAATGCTGATGGCTCAAAAGGGACTTATTTATTTGGCTACAAGGGTGGCGAACAGCAAGTAGGTAGTCGTCTGAGCAAAAATACGCCGATTAGAGCGACTGCATATATTTTAGACCCGCTGCCAGATGATGAGCGATATATGTTGGTGAAAGCGATTCCTTGGGGAGGGTCGTCATCTCTTGATTACAGTATTAGCCAGCAGGTGTATAAAGTGGATGTTTTCAGGGGGAAACGTAAAAAACTGACTACGGCTCCGACGGGTTACAGTCAGTTCCTGACTGACCATGAGGGTAAAGTTAAATTTTCATCAGGGATTAATAATAACAATGAAGTAGAGTTATTTTATCGTTCAAACAATGAATGGGTCAGTAGCGATAAACTCAACCTTGGTCTGGACGATTTTAATCCGATCGCTTTTGCAGACCAACCCGACACCATATTTGCCGCAGGCAGGGTGGGTGGAGAAACCTTAGGTATTTATCGAGTTGACCTAAAAAAAGGTGTAAAAGAAAAAATCATTCAAGATGATAAAGTTGAGCCTAGTAACTTTTGGATTAACCAACAAACTAAACAACTTTATGCAGTTGAGTATGAAGATGGTTATCCAACGTATGCTTTTGTTGATAAAAAAGATAAGCATAGCCAGCTACTGAAACAATTATTAGCGTCATTGCCCGGTCATCAAATTCATATTGTTAGTGAAACACGTGATTCTACAAGGTTTGTTGTTAAGGCATTTAATGATAGAAACCCAGGTGATTACTATTTGTTTGATGCTGAGAAGCTAAAGTTACAATACCTTGCTTCGCAAAAAAGTTGGTTAGACCCTGAACAAATGGCTGAAATGAAACCGATCAGTTTTACCAATAGAGATGGTGTCGTGATCAACGGTTATTTAACCACGCCACATGGTATAGAAGCGAAGAATTTACCGTTAATCGTCAATCCACACGGTGGTCCACACGGTATTCGCGATTGGTGGGGGTTTGATGAACAAAATCAGTTACTCGCCCAAGAAGGTTTTGCGGTATTGCAAGTGAACTTTCGTGGTTCCGGAGGTTACGGTAGTGCCTTTAAAGATGCAGGTAAACGCAAGTGGGGGACAGACATCCAACATGACATTATTGACGCAACTAAATATATCATCAACGAAGGTATAGCTAACAAAGACAAGGTATGTATCGTAGGTGGCAGTTTTGGTGGTTACAGCGCGCTACAGAGCTCAATCATAGAGCCCGATATGTTCAAGTGTGCAGTTGGCTTTGCGGGTATTTATGACCTTGCCATGATGTTTGACAAAGGTGATATAGCGGGTAGGCGTGCCGGTGTTAGTTACCTAAAAGAAGTGTTGGGTGAAGATAAATCGGTATTGCATGCTATGTCACCAACTCATCATGTTGATAAATTAAAAACAAAATTGATGCTAGTGCACGGTGAAGACGATGAACGCGCTCCTATTGAGCAGCTTGAAGCGTTAGAAAAAGCACTGAAAGCGAGGGATTACCCGTACGAGAAATTGGTGATGAACAATGAAGGCCACGGTTTTTACAATGACACTCATCGCGCCAAATACTACAAAGAAATGATTAGCTTTATTAAGCAAAGTTTAGCGTTATAAATCTTTTTTCATACAACAAAGCCGGTCTAAAAGATCGGCTTTTTTAATGCGTCGCAATTGCTCGAAAACAACAGCAAATACATCGTTATGCATGAAAGGCAGATAAATCATGCTGTACACCATTTGTAACCGTATTTCTTACCCTTACTTACCTGATTTCTCTAATTATCCAAAAACATAACTTAAAATGAGAGTTGTGCAACGAATAAGCTTATGAAACTAATACTTTTTACTTATTTTTCAGCTGTCAATTTTGAATTGAAACTGAAAAGTATCGCTTTTCTTGACATCGTTGTATGTTTTGTCTAATAAATGGACACTGTTGCTTGATAATACTTTTACCCTGTAAAGGTTGTCTGTGACTCCATATTCAGATTAAAAGGACTTGATATGAAATATGTTATTTTAGCTACTTTACTTGCCTCACCATTTATTTCTTTTTCTTCTCACTCTTCTATTCAAACACAAGAAAAAAGTTTGATTGAAGAATGTCATACACAAGAGTGTAACAGTTACTTTGTAAGGTTTAAGACTTTCTCTAAAAGCGGTTATGTCGATGCTATGTACATGCTTGGAGAACTTTATTATCAAGGTTATGGCACAAAAAAAAATGAAGAGAGGGCATTGAAATGGTTTAGAAAAGCGTCAAAATTTGATTTGCCTCACGCTCAATTCAAAGCCGGTGTAATATATATTCGCCCGGGTGAAAATCAAGATATTGAACGAGGTATAAAGTATTTAAAAAAAGCCCATAAAAACAATTTTAACCCAGCGACACATTTGCTGGGATTACTGTATTTGGAAGGTGAGTATGTGTCGAAAGACATGGATGTGGCTACTCAGTACTTCAAACAGACATATGCCAATAACTACCCTGACTCAGTTAAGTTTATCGCATTAAATAAGATGACGGATGGTTTTGAAACTATCTACCAATCAGCACCTAAGGCCGTTGAGTCAGTGGTAAAACCAACAGGTGAGATGGAAACGATTAGTGTAACGGCCCCTCAATTAACCGAAGTGTTTGATTTACAGCTATCACTCTTTCAAACCTCTTTTCCTGATGGCGCTGCAGGAACCGGTACTCGAATTTCAGGTAGAGGCTGTGATGAAATGATCTCTTGTGGCTTTGAACAAGATAAAGAACGCATGAGAGAGTTTTTTATGGTGGGGTGGCGATAAGCAAACAGTTTTAACTTGTTTAACTTTGCAGTTGCATAATTAAACTGAAAACTTAGAATGCTAATGCTCGCTTTAACAAACGCATAACATCAAGGAAGGTAAATGAGGTTTTTCATTCTAAGTTTTTTGCTGGTTTGCTTAGTGCAAATCAATATGTCACAGGTTCATGCAACCCCAAAAAATTCAATTAAAGAGTTCAGTGCTTCAGCTGAGTTTACGGAAGTAAAAATTTCACCAGAGGGAGACTATCTATCTGGTGTAGTTATTGAGAAGGAAACAGATAAGCGCACGTTGATAATTGTTGAATTAGAAACATTAAAACCAACGTATATCGTTAATTTTAAAGGAAAAGGTGAGGTCGGCGCATATCACTGGGTTAACTCTGAAAGAGTTGTTGTTCAAAAAGCATATAAGCAGGTAAGGCAAGAAGAGTCTGCATATCGTGGTGAAATGCTAGCGGTTAATGCTGATGGTAGTCGCTCTGAATATATATTTGGTTATAAAGGGGGCGATCGTGCACATTCATATGTGCTCGATACCTTGCCTGAAAATAAGAAAAAAATGCTTGTGATGACCTATCCATGGACAGGCACCAACTATGCTGCAACATCTGTATATGAAGTCAATGTATACAATGGTAAGCGGAAAAAGCTAACCACCTCCCCAATTAGTAACGCAAACTTTTTAGCCGATCATGACAAAAATATTCGATTCAGTTTCGCTAGCGACAGTAAAAATAGTCAACAAGTTTATTATTTTGATGAAGATAAAGATGCATGGGTTTCTGCTGATAAGTTAATGCAAGGCCTTGATGAGTTTTACCCGATATCGTTCTCTGAAAAGGGGGATTCTATTTATGCTTTAGCTGTGGAAGATAACCAAACAAGCGCAATTTACCAAATATCTCTACCTAATGGTGAACGTAAAAAAATCATCCAGCATGATGTGGTTGACCCATTAGAGTTATATATTGATGAACAAACTAAAGCACTTTATGCCATTGAGTTCGAAAATGGTTACCCAGAGTACGAGTTTGTAGATAAAAAAAGTGACAAAGCAAAGCACCTAAACCAGCTAATGACAGCTATCCCTGATCATCGAGTTCGCATAGTAAGCGAAACACTTAATGGGGATAAAATGGTTGTGATGGCCATGAATGATAAAAACCCAGGTGACTATTATCTTTTTGATACTAAAAACAAGAAAATTAATTATCTTTTCTCACAGAAAAATTGGTTAGATCCAAGTGATATGGCGGAAGTGAAGCCAATATCTTTTACCAATCGCTTCGGTAAAACGATTCATGGATACCTAACGCTTCCAAAAGGGCAAGAACAGAAAAATATGCCTTTTGTTGTCAATCCGCATGGTGGTCCTCATGGCCCTAGAGACTATTGGGAGTTCAATTCTGAAAACCAACTACTTGCTCAACATGGTATCGCGGTTCTGCAAGTTAACTTCACCGGTTCTGGCGGTTATGGCAAACAGTTTGAAGAAGACGGTTATCGCGCTTGGGGTACGAAAATCCAATACGATATTATTGACGGTACACACTACATCATAGAGCAAGGATTAGCGGATAAAGAGCGTATTTGTATTTCTGGTGGGAGTTTTGGTGGCTATTCTTCACTAATGGCGCCGACAATTGAACCTGACTTATATCAATGTGCTATCGGTACTGCAGGGGTTTATGATTTGGAAGAACTATTCGAAAGTGGTGATATTCCAGAGTCATATTCTGGTGGTGCTTTTTTAGATGAAGTCTTGGGTAATGACATAGCAAAATTAAGATCTATGTCTCCAAGTCATAATGTAGATAAGTTGAAAGTGAATATCCTTTTATTGCATGGTGATGAAGACGAAAGGGCTTCTATAGAGCAGTTTGAGGCGATGAAAGAAGCTTTAGACAAGGCTAATTATCCTTATGAGCAATACTTATGGGATAAGGCTGGTCATGGTTTCTATACTAAGGAAAGTCGAGAAGAGTACTTTAATTTAGTCCTATCATTTTTGCAGAAAAACTTGAAAGTTTAAGCTTTTCTAAACTTCATAAAAGCCGATACTTGACTAAAAAGGTCGGCTTTTTTTATGTCAGTAATATTAATTTGATTCAAATCACGGTATTATCCACAACCCCAGAGTGAACCAATGTCTGGGAAATTGACGTACAATATAGATATAAGTACCAATCTTTCTGGAGAATCAGATGGCACTGAGTGACGCGGCATTAATTGTTCAAGCTGCATTAAAAGAGCATGGGCTTGAAACCCCAATGTTGCCAATTACCTTGTCTGCTGAAGACCGTAAAAACCAAATTGAACATCACATGGAGCAAATCCTGACGCTGATGTCGCTTGATTTGTCTGATGACAGCTTAGCCGAAACGCCAAAACGTATTGCTAAAATGTACGTAGAAGAGATTTTTTCTGGCTTAGATTATCAAAACTTTCCTAAAATCACCGTGATTGAAAATAAAATGGGTGTGGATGAGATGATCCGAGTGCAGGATATTAGCCTGACCAGTACCTGTGAGCATCACCTTGTCACCATTGATGGATTAGCCACAGTGGCTTATTTGCCTAAGCAAAAAATAATCGGTTTATCGAAAATAAACCGCATTGTGCGCTTTTTTGCTCAGCGCCCTCAAGTACAAGAAAGGCTGACTCAACAAGTATTAGTCGCGCTGCAGGCATTGCTTGAAACCAAGGATGTTGCGGTGAAAATGGATGCCGTACATTACTGCGTAAAATCACGTGGTGTGATGGATTCAACCAGTTCAACTACTACAACCGCTTTAGGTGGTGTCTTCAAAAGTAATTTAGCGACACGTACCGAGTTCTTGCAGCAGTCACGATAAAACCGTGTAGTGCAAATTGCTTTTGTTTAAAGTGGCAGCAAGTTGATGAACAGATCATTAGCTTAAGCAAATAAAAACGCAGCCTAGGCTGCGTTTTTTAATGGGTTAGAACAAAGATAATTAAATACCGTATTGCTCACGATAGGCGCTAACCGCTGCTAATTCTTTTTCCATACCTGATTTTTCAGATAAGTAGTTAATTAAATCAGCCAGTTTGATGATAGATACAATCTCACAGCCAAAGTCACGCTCAACTTCTTGAATGGCTGATAGCTCGCCTTTACCTTTCTCTTGTCTGTCTAATGCAATCAATACACCGGCAAGCTTGGCATTATTTGCATTGATGATTTCCATTGACTCACGAATAGCTGTGCCAGCAGTGATGACGTCATCAACCAGCATTACTTTGCCTTCTAGCGCGCTACCAACAAGGTTGCCACCTTCACCGTGGGTTTTGGCTTCTTTACGGTTGAAGCAATAAGGTACATCGCGGTCATGGTGATCACACAGTGCCACAGCTGTGGTCGTCGCAATCGGAATGCCTTTGTAAGCAGGGCCAAATAGCAAATCAAAATCAATACCTGAATCAGCTAATGCCGCAGCATAAAAGCGGCCTAAACGCGCAAGATCTTTACCTGTATTAAACAAACCCGCATTAAAAAAGTATGGGCTCGTGCGGCCAGACTTTAGGGTAAATTCGCCAAAACGTAATACCTGGCGCTCAAGGGCAAATTCAATAAACTCGCGTTGATAGGCTTTCACTTTCTTTCCTCAATAAAAAAACTTAAAAAAAGGGACCGATTAACGGTCCCTATTTAATCGACTAATGTTAACTCAATGCCGCTTTCTGTACATCGACAATTTCACGAATACTGTTTTTAGACAGTGCAAGTAGCTCAAGTAGCTCTTCATGGCTAAATGGCTCACCTTCTGCTGTGCCTTGGATTTCAATAATCTTACCGGTTTCAGTCATGACCACATTCATGTCAGTCTCAGCAGCACTATCTTCGATATATTCTAAATCGCTGATAGCTTCACCTTCATAAACGCCCACACTCACCGCGGCAATTAAGAACTTAAGTGGGTTGGTTTTGATGATACCTTTACCGCGAGCCCAGTTCAGCGCATCGACTAGCGCAACACAAGCACCCGTAATCGCAGCAGTACGTGTACCGCCATCAGCTTGGATCACATCACAATCAATCACGATAGTGTTTTCACCCAGAGACTTCATGTCTACTGCAGCACGTAATGAACGACCAATTAAACGCTGGATTTCTTGAGTACGACCAGATTGTTTGCCGCGTGCTGCTTCACGGTCCATACGGCTGTGAGTTGAACGAGGTAGCATGCCGTATTCAGCTGTTACCCAGCCTTGACCTTGACCTTTTAAGAAACGCGGAACACCTTCAGTAAAGCTGGCCGTACATAACACCTTAGTGTCGCCAAATTCAACTAACACAGAACCTTCAGCATGAGCAGTAAAGTTACGAGAAATGGTAATAGGGCGGGTTTGAGCAGGCGTGCGGTTACTTGGGCGCATGGTGATTCCTGTTTACTAGATTGAAGACAAATTTGTGCCGCTATTATAGAGCCTCGCGCAAACAGATGCCATGTAAATACAAACCTTTAATCTAGGTGCATTAAACGGCTATAATCAAGCCACACACATTTACTACTCAGGACTTTACATGATCCAAAGCATGACCGCCTATGCTCGTATCGAGCACAAAGCACAATGGGGAACAGCCTCATGGGAAATTCGCTCTGTTAATCAACGCTTTCTAGAAACCTACCTGCGTTTACCCGAGCAATTTCGCAGCTTTGAACCGGTTTTGCGCGACCGACTGCGTAAGCGTCTGAATCGCGGTAAAGTTGAAGTAAACCTACGCTACGAAATCACTGACGATAACAGCAAAGACTTACAGCTGAATGACAATTTGGCAAAGCAGTTACTAGATGCTGCGGCAGAGCTTCAAAAATACGCCAATCATGGTCAATTAAATTTAACCGATATTCTAAAGTGGCCGGGTGTGTTAGCTAGTGCAGAACAAGACATGGATGCCATTGGTGCCGACTTAATGAGCGCCTTTGATAACGCGATTGATCAATTTATCGAAGCGCGTGGCCGTGAAGGTAGTGCCATGGAGCAAATGCTGCAAACCCGTCTTGATGGCATTATGGAACAAGTTGAAATGGTGCGCGAGCACATGCCAACAGTAATGCAATATCAACGTGAAAAATTGACCAATCGTCTAGCTGAAATTAAAGGCGAGTTAGACCCAGCTCGTATTGAGCAAGAAATGGTTTTACTGGCGCAAAAGCAAGATGTCGCAGAAGAAATGGATCGTCTTGAAGCACATGTGGTTGAAACCCGCCGCATCCTCAAAAAAGGTGGTGCACAAGGCCGCCGCTTAGACTTTATGATGCAAGAGTTTAACCGTGAGTCAAATACCTTAGCCTCAAAATCCATCAGCTCAGAAGTCACTGCAGCAGCTGTAGAAATGAAAGTGTTGATTGAGCAGATGCGTGAGCAGATCCAGAACGTTGAATAGAATTTAAAGTTCTTCTTCAGCCCAATCTAAATACTGCCTAAAGCCCGTAATTACGCCTGTAATTACGGGCTTTTTTATATTTAAAATACTTTGTACATGTCCGTCATTGTCTGCTACTGTCTTGAACAAGTGGTGACCAAAATGGTGACCATAAAGCTCGAAAATCTCAAAATAACTAAAAAATGACCAAAAAATCACAATTGGTCACCAATTTCGTGGTAACGCTATGAATGATAAGCAAATAAAAGCTTTTTTAAAAAGTGGGACTGTAGAAAGAAAAGCAATAGGGAACGGCTTGTATATTCGTTCTAGAGGGACAGGTATTGGCTACTGGGAGCTAAGGTACTCCATACATGGTAAACGCAGGAGTATGACTATAGATGGGGGGGCATACCCTCAAATGAGTCTTGCTGATGCAAAAATGGCTGCTGCGATACTTATCCATAAAGCTAAACAAGGAATTGACCCGCTAGCTGAGCGTGAAAGAGATAATGATGAAAAGCTCATTACTGTTGATGACTTGTTCGATGACTGGTATCTCCAGATATCAAAACGACTAAAGCACCCTGAAATACCTAAACGGCTGTACACCAAAGAGATTAAGCCAACAATCGGACGACTGAAAATCTCTGATGTAAATGCTCGAGATATTAGAGCAATCATTAGCAAAGTCGCAATAAGCAACCGTCAGACCGTATCGAATAAGACCCTATTTTGTTGCAAACGACTTTTTGATCATGCTTGTAAGCTGGACCTTATTTCTGCAAATCCAGCCAGCGCTTTTAAAGTAGGCGATGCTGGTGGTGTTGAATCTAGCAGGACCAGAAAACTTACATTTAATGAGCTTCAAACAACATTTAGAGTCTTACGTGAAAATGAGCATACCTTTACTAGAGATAACTATTTAGCAATCGCGTTATTAGTCAGCCTTGGTGCTCGCAAGGGAGAGCTTATTGCTGCCAAATGGGATGAATTTGATTTCAACAATTTGTTGTGGCACTTGCCAACTGAAAGAAGCAAAACAAAAGTCGCAATCACGATTCCTCTACCAGAGCTGATAGTCCCATGGTTTAAAGAGCTGCACGTTAAAGCCAACGGTTCAGCCTTTCTCTTCCCATCTAGAAGAATAAGCAAATCGAAAACAAATAAGCCTAAAGGGCACATATCAAGTGACACGCTCAACCATGCTTTAGCCAAACTATTTGGCAAAAAAGTAGATAGTGACAAAGAACCTAATGAAAACCACCTAGGTAATGCAGGCATTGAACATTTTGTTATTCATGATTTAAGGCGAACATGCCGAAGTCTATTAGCAGAGATCGGCGTGTCAAACGATATTGGAGAGAGATGTCTAAATCATAAGCGTAAACGCATTGAAGCGGTATATGACCAATATGACTACTTGAAGGAAAGGGCAGAAGCACTGAATAAGTTAGCTTCAATGATTGCTCCAATCGTCAACAATCAGTCCAACGTAACGCCTTTTACAAAACCAGTTCGCATTAGTGTAGGTAAAAAATGAGCTTCGACATAAATTTAGACTGTCAGATTTGGATAGACGATATAGCTAATCACTTAACAGATGGCGAGCTAAGCATAAGTAAAATCAATGAGCTCCGAGCGCTCCCACAAAAAGACCTTACACCAGAAGCCATCTGTACTCATGTAAAGTTATCACTAGAACATATTCAAACGAATCTAGGCATGAGTATCTCAGAAGCTGAAGAGCTTGAATCTCTCTCAAGTATTCAAACTAAAGCAGAGCACTTTAAGCAAGACATAGCACTTGTTAAAGCAAGTTTGCCTTCTGAGAGTCACCAGTTATTAGATAAAATACTACTAGGATTCGGTGTTCTCAATTATGAAATAGGTATACACAATACAGCTGCTCAAACTGAGCAAGCTATGAGTCGAGGAGTAAAATCAAAGAAGGACACTACGAAAGGTGGGTTAACAGTTAGAGATAAAAACAATCAATTTAGTGAAGTAACCATCAAAATAGCTCAAGACTTTTACCAATTGCCTGAACACCAAGCAGTAAAATACGGCCACGTTGCGAAAGCGGTTAAACAACTCATAAGAGTTCGAAAAAAGCACAGTGTTTCAGAGGGATTAATCAAGAGACAGATCCGAGAACATGTCCCTAAACAAGCTAAAGCTGGTGGACGCTCTAAACATGGAAGTATTAGCGAGGAGGAAGTGCTAAAGTTTATTACAAGTACCACATCAAATTTATCGTTTTAATTCAAAAAACTTACAATCACCATCCTATCAGTACGCTTTGCAGAGAAGCGTACTACAAACACTTTCCAATAAATGTGGCATTGTATGTTTATTCTTTCTTCTTACAATGCTTTTCATAAAACCTAAATGGTTTTGGCCTAACATCATCACTAATATCAAAACCGTCTAGAATGCGAACAAATGTTTCATCTGTACAATCCTCATGAACTTGAAATGTACCATCTGCAACATTACGTGCAATATTGTCAGCCCCGAAAATATCGGCTTTCAAGTAGTAGACAAAACTAGGATGAGTTATAAAAGGATGATCTCCAACGTCTAGCACACAAGAAGAGTCATATCCAATATCGTCTTTAATACTAGATATATTAACAACTAAAACTGATTCTTTTTGAGTTGGAGGGTAAAATACAGGATCAGAGCAAACAAAATGTAGATGATCCTTTGAGCCAGATGGAATTAAAATCGTCCCCCTGCTTACTGGATTATAACCATTTGTCATCTCAACGCCGCTCTGACTATATCTAACTGACTATCTTCTCTAAATTTAGCCAATAGTTGCGAAATCTGGCTTTCATCTTTTCCGACTGCACGTAGGATACTCTCAGGTTTTATCGGAAATGAGCTCCCATTTGGATCTGCCCATTCTTCACAATGGTCATGGGTATAGTTAACGATTTCAAATCTGCTCATATGCCCAAACTCAGCAAACACTTCACCGAGTATCCGCAATTCTGAACGGCTTAGTTCATCCAAGTCATCAACTGTAATAGTTTGCTCTAAAGATACTTCATAATTTTCTTCATCTTTAATGCAAGTTTGCCAATAACTAGGCTCACTCTGATGTCCGCGAATTAAGTCGTATGTTTGAGATAATACAGGGCCATGCGGCATAGAAACAAACCTATCACCACTCATTGAAGAACCCCACTTTGCTAAAGCCTTACGCTCTGCTAAGTACAGTAACTTCAATAGTTTGATGTAAGCAATTCTTCGACCACTCTCGATAAGAAAATAAGCAGCCATTTGGGTTACTCTTTCTTCAGAAAACATACTTTGCCTTTTTAACAGCTTAATTAATGTATTGATGTGAAAATGACGCTAGAACTAATTGAAGTACCATGACCGAATCACCTTCACGCATGAATCAATTATAGTTATAAATTTGAAACAATGAGGATGCATATTAACCTGACAATGCCAGGCTGTTCAAGACAAATAAGTGTTTTTACAACTAACAAATACAGCTACAAACAATTGTTCGACTTTCCTATAACACCAACTCCCCAACCGCTAGCGAAAATATAGTTTCGCTAGCGGTTGCTATTTTTCTTCCCAAAAAAACCATAGAAGATGCCCTCGAACTGAAAAGGTCAGTTATCCAATTAGTCGAGGTAAATTATGAGTAAAACAGCAGCTATCGCTACATTCGAAGATAGACTTGTCCGTGAGCAAGAGCGTAAGTCCATTACTGGAATATCAAGATCCACAGCTTGGACACTTGAACGTAAAAACCTTTTTCCTAAACGTCGGGAGCTGATCCCTGGAGGGGATGAAATAGCTTGGTCTTTAACGGAGCTTATGGAGTGGGTCCACTCTCGTAAAGTGATCAATCTTGGAGAGCATCATGCCAAGTAGGTCATCAGATCACGACCTAAAGCTTTTTATCGAAGACAGTCGAATTATAACTAAGCTAGAGCTACTACCGATCCTCAAGCAAAAGGTATCTAGCTCAATACTGAGTCGCCAGATCAAATCAGGAGAGTTCCCGGCCCCCACTGTAAAAAAGGGAAATGCTCATTGCTGGCTATTCAAAGATATTACAAAGCTCATTGAGCTTAAAAAATTACCAAGCTAACCAATTAGAGCGTACAACTAACACCCCGAGTTGTGCGCCCTATTTACTTGTCTAAATCAGCGATAAACAAGCTCAAACAAAAAAGCGGTATTTAAATAATATAAACCGCCACATAAATCTTATATGTAGTAAACCAATAGAGATAAAGCTCATGTCTTTTCTAATCACAAAACACAACTCCCTTCCTTATGTTTACAAAAATCATAGTTACCCAATCATCAAACCCAAGAGCAAAGGACACTTTAAAAGACCGTTAAAGAAGATATTCGAATTATGTGAAACCATGCTAGATCGCTATACAAAAGTGTTCGTGGTTCGATTCGATCTACACCCTACTGAGTTCTCTGGTTCGAATAAAGATATTGGCTTGTATTTACAAACCGAAAAGAAAAGGCTGCAAAAAGAGTATAAATGCAAAGCGGCCTATTTTTGTACCAGAGAGCAAGCCTCCTCACCGATACAGCACTACCACGCAGTGTTCATGCTAAGCGGCCAAAAAATTCAACATCCCAGCAGACTCCTAGACTTACTTGAAAAGTCCTGGACACGGTTTTGTGGAGGAAAATTAGCAAAGGTCCCCCGCTCCTACGGCACTATGGTTAAAGGTAACAAAGCTTCCATTGACCCAATTGTTTATCGTATTAGCTACTTAACCAAAGAGGACACTAAAGAGCTCAACGGAAGTGCAAGAAACTTCATTTGGAGCAGGCAAAAACCAAAGGTAAGTATAGATAAGCATAATGATCTGTTGCTTGTAGACCCACTAGTTACGTTCTTAAAAAATCACAAAAGACATGTCTTCTCAAAAACCAATGATGTAATGGGCAAAATCTATAAAAAGCCTAACCGAAAACATGGCTGGTTTTCTGAGGATGAATTACCAATATCGATTTATGACCTGATTAACTCAAGCATTCGAGCTCAAACCAAGACTGATAAAGCCTTTAACGGCGTCACCTAATGACATAAATATAACACTAACATCACGCAGAACGCTTCAAACTTAAAAAGTATGCAACTAAGGAGGTGGGAAAATGAAAAAAGCTAAAATGCCCAAAACAGCTAAACAAAACACTGACTACATCATTGCCCCCAAAACCCGGCGTTCACGGTTCCAAAGTAACAACAGCGCAGCTCTCGTTCATGGCGGTTTCTCTAGCAAGATAGCCAAGGAGTTACTTAGCTCAATCTTAGATAATGATCTTGGCTTTGAACTTGGGGTTTTAAAAGGGCAACTCTCTAATATTACCCTGCTAGGGCAAGAGGTAATAACGAGGTTAATCACTGAAGGGGAAGACTCTGTAGCGCTTAGTGTAGTGCTTTCTTGCGCAGATAGAACCGCAAAACTCGTCCCTCAAATCCACAAAGTACTTGATTCATCGTTTGCCCAAACGGAATCAACTCAAGTCATTAAGAGTCGCAATCGCTGGTTAAATAAACTCTATAAAGGAAAATGTTCAGCTAGTGATGTCGCATATCAATTTGAAGTCCACCAGCTAGGCGAATTACCTGACTACGTACAACAGATGCTATCTATCGAACTGTCTGCACAACAAACCAATACCGATCATGAAAACCTAAGTCGGGAACAAATATTTGAAAAACTCGAAGACTACAAAGTCACTATTGCTTCGGAAGAGGAGCAGATCAAACTGCGTCAGCTAGCAGTATCGAAAGAGAAGCAAAGAATTAATCAGCAGCTTTTTAGTTACTCTGAATCTAGCGAGGATGAAAATTGAAAAAGCTAAAAACGATCCTAGCAGATCCTCGCTATATAGAACTCTTAGCCATGTTCCAACAAGACTGGGTTAGCTTTGCCTCAGTATTAGTGGGGAAAAACCCTACCTGGCAACAAAGGCAGATTATCTCAGCAATTCAAAAGCAAGGTGCAAGAGTGTCGGTATCTAGCGGCCATGGAACAGGCAAAAGCGATATGACTAGCATTATCATCCTAGCCTTTATCATCTTAAACCCTGAAAGCAGAGTGGTAGTGGTTGCCAATAACGCAGCTCAAGTACGTAATGTCATTTGGAAGTACCTTAAAATCAACTTCAAAGCTCTCTGTCGCAACATTCCTTGGATAGAGCACTACTTCGATTTAAACGAACGAGAGTTCTACGCTATCGGTTACAAAGGTATATGGAGCTGCATTGCTAAATCTGCTCGTCAGGGTAATGAAGAAGCATTAGCTGGTGAACATTGTCATACATACCTAATAGTTGTTGATGAAGCTAGTGGTTTATCAGACAAAGCCCTAAACGTGTTGAGTTCAGCACTAACCGAAGCCAACAACAATATGTGTTTACTCAGTCAACCTACCCGAACATCTGGCTTCTTTTACGATACTCACCATAGGCTAGCTAAAACACCAGATAACCCTAGCGGGATCTGGGCGGCAATCACTTTAAACTCTGAAGAGTCACCGCTTGTAACACCCGAGTTTATTGGTGAAAAGCTAATTTCTTACGGTGGAGAAGATTCACCGGAGTACCAGATAAAGGTGTTAGGACAGTTCCCTGACAATATGGATGGTTACCTTCTTAGCAGAACCGATTGCGAACGTGCGGCAAGAAGCTCACCAACGCTAATTGATGGACAATGGGGCTGGGTTGCTGCGTGTGATGTCGGAAATGGTAGAGACAAATCAGTAATCAATATCTGCAAGGTATCGCTAGAACCTGCAAATACTCGGCTGGTGGTCTCTCATTCCATTATCGAAATGCGTGCAGACATAGATCCTATAGACTTTGCCCACGAGATAAAAAAGCACGTAGAGCCCTATGAAAGCCAAAATATCAGCATATTAATTGACGGTGATGGCGTTGGCTTCTCGACTGTCAAAATCGCCTTAGAACTCGGTTTAAACGTTCAAGAGGTCCGATGGGGAAAACCTGTCTTTAATCATAACGAGAAAAGCCGCTTCATCAACCAACGTGCATATAGTCATATCATGATGCGTGATGCGATAAAGACCGGACGGATGCAGATTGATGGTTCTGAACTCACCAAAAGCCAGATATCCCGCTTACCCGTTCACCTCAATGAATTAGGTCAATGGGTTGTGTGTGCAAAGAAGGAAATGCGAGAAAAACATAACATAAAATCCCCCGATAGATCTGACACCTATTGCTTCATGTTTTTGGCTAATCCAGAGCCCATATTTGCAAAAGTAACTGAGGCTGAATCTGAGCGAGAAGAGGCTGTAAATCAGTGGGCAAGTTAGAGCATTTCTAAAACTGAACGCGGTGAAACACCGCGCGCGTGCTTTAAATCATCTATAAAATCAAATTAGAAAGAATTTTAATATTGCCTCAAAATAAACTAATCTCCATTTAATAGTATTTGGCCTATAGCTTGATACATGCCTCTTCTCCAGTGATTAACAAAAGGTGCCTGAGCAATTACTGGTTCAATAAGTGCTTGCTTAATCTGATTGTCAGGGATATTTAGACTTTTCAGACTATTGATCTGAGTGAGGCAAGTTATTAATTCTTCTGCAGCTTTCGTAGCGTACCTAACAGCAAGATCGAAATCTTTAAAATGCGTGTGCACTCTTTTTTTTTCTTCAATGTCCCAGTTTTCTGGCGGGTTCACTGAATACACAAAAGTACCGGGCTCATCGTTTACACCTGGAGTATACGAAGCATAGATCCACTGTTCATTAAAAAACTTCAAGTCATCTAAATATGGTTGAATAACTTGCATACCTTTGCTTATAGCAAACCCTTGTCCCTTACCGTCCATATTACAATCACGGCATGAAGGCACTAAATTAATAGGCAAGACTGAAAAAAATGGGAAATGGGCTTTAGGTAAGTAGTGATCCAAATTCCGTGGTCTCCCAATCCCACCACAAAATGGACACTTTTCATCAGCAGCAAGCATCAATGAATTGTATATAGACCGACCGGGCTTCTTAGAGCCTACAAAATATGAATCATAAAGCTTAACTAATTCTGACTTAGTTAGATTGCCTAGCACTACTGGATCATCATTCTTACCACACTTCAAAGGTGCAAAAGTAAAAAGCTCCCCCGTTTGCCCTGAAGCAGAATATACTTGCTCGAAAGCTTCTAACGCATTTTTACTTTGGATAACCTTATTTTTTAAAACGTTATTACCCGTAATCCCATCACAACACTTATCGATAGAATTAAGAAAACTATGTTTAGGAGCTTTAAGTCGCATCATTACTTGCTAGCTCCATCTCGATGAGTAATTAACGCTTTTAATATTGATCGACCTTCAAACCCCAACTTATTCTTATACCCCTTTAATATGTCATCATAAGATCGTCCTTCTTGGACCAATTTAGACAACATGTTATAAAAACCTGACCTCACAACTTCTAAGCCAAATACCTCTTTAGTCAAAACTCCAACATTTTCACCAAAGCATTCAATAGTTGGACGAGTTGTACTTACATCTAATTCAATTCTATTAACCTTCCAAATACATGAGCTAGGAATCTCTTGAAGCACAACGGGGGAATGTGTCGCTATGATGGCTACCCCATTTTGCTCCTGACAAAGATCAGATAATGAACGAATAAATGCTGACAATAAAGGAGGATGCAAATGGCTTTCTGGCTCATCTAAAAGGACTAGAGTTTTTTCATCCACGGTTGCGACAAGCCTAGAAATGGTGAGTAATACAATGGCATGGCCAGAACTCATCTTTGACAAGAAATGCCTAATACTCTCCTTATACACTTTTTTAAAATGTTCAGAATCACTTTGTTCCGATAATGAATCTTTAACCTTTCGGAAAACTTCTTCTAAGCGAAGAAGCCTCATTGCCGCAAAATTATCATCAGATCCTAGATTTTCAATAGCCTTTATCCACCGAGCAGTTTTATCTTTATCGTAAAAACAATTCGTTAGCGAAATAACACAATCATCATGCAGCTCTGGAATTGTTCTTAAAGCCTCTTTACCTGACTTATCTTTCAAACCGATATAGAAATAACGAGGTCCCTTTGCAGGATCAGGCTGCTCCCTCGGCGGAACAAACGGGTCAAAAGCACTAAATGAAACAGAGACTAAACCGCTAAAATAATCTTTATCAATAGGGCTTTCCCCAAAAATACTGAGTTCAACAAACTCCGACAAAGTATTACCTGGTGATGTTATTGCCTCAATCATGCCATTAAGAATTGTTGTTTTTCCGACCCCATTTCGACCGATTAAGGCATGTATATTCGTAGAAGGAGGCTTAATCTTTGCTTCATCTTCAATATCTGCCTCCACCTTAAATTCAAGCTCAATACCTGATATCTTATCTTCAGCTGTCTTAATATACTTAAAGTGAAAATCCGTTAACTCTGCTTTCCTCTCTAATAAACGAGCATATTGGCCTTTAATAATTGAAACACTTGCGCTTCTCAATAATGAAGTACTAAAAACCTGTTCACCTCTAACTGAATCAATGTGCTCAGGCAAACAAACCAAGTCTTTCAGTGAAGACAAAATATTTTTTCTCATCGAACTTGGCAGTAATGCCATTCTCTTATAAAACTCCCCACTTTCGCCAAGAGAAAAGAACTTACCCGAAAGAGGTTTATCAAAACCATTACCAAGCTTCGTATAGGTTGGCGTATCTTCTGTTTGTCCTTTAAAGCCTATTTTTACATTGCCTATCTCATGATGAACTCCCTTTTCATCAAAAAGGGTCATATAGAACATAGTTACGAATGAAAAGTCATTCCAATGATCAATTCGTAAGTAAACCGTATCAGTTCCTGATGAAGGCTTGATCTCGTCCCTAGATAAAATTACAAATTTCATATCAATAATGCTCTTCAATATAGCTGTACGCCTTCGCGAATAGCTCTTTGTCTTTCCCTAAACCAAACTGTGCCAACGTTAGCAGCAACGCCTTTTGAATCTCTCTAGGGCCACTGTTAGACGTTTGCCAGCCTTTAAAGCGCTTGGCTTTTACTATCTTGTCTATCTGCTCTACCACATCACCAATAAGCTTTGGTGTGCTTTCAGGGCGGGTTTCTATAAACAATTTGGTTAACGCTTGTTTGTTGTCTTCTTGAGTGACAGGTGAATCACCCGTTTCACGTTCAGCTTGCACAGTGTCTTTTGCTGCATCCAGCAAGCCCTTCAACCAATCTATGGCCTTGATCACACCCGCTTCATAGTCTTGGCGAAGCTTTTCTAATCGTTCACCTAAAGCTACAAACTGAGGGTTGCCACTACCACGTAGACGACCCATTAGATCGATTTCTAACTGACTTGCCCGCTTCTCTTGCTCTTTTTCTGTCAGTGTAAAAATGGCGTGCTCATCCATAACCAGCTCATCGATATCATCGCGAATGCGATTAATGTCAGTATGCTCATGGATCATTTTAATTGTTTCTGGGCCTAGCGCTGCCCAAACAAGAGAGCCTGTTTGTCCTACAGGGCGAACTGATTCATAGATTTGAATTAGCCATTTATAATCAGCTCTGTAAGGCGTAAGGAAAGCATCTGGATTAATCGCAGACCAGAGCTTTGCTAATACACCAAAAGAGGCTGCAAACTCATCACGCTTTTCGTTAGTCGGTAAGCAAGCTTGCGCAGCCATAATGCCTTCAAAACCATCGATGGTTCTGTCGATGTTAGGGAAGAAGCTTAAACACTTGTCTAGCTGAGCTGGCAGTAGCTCCTTAAAGGCTTCAATACCTTCTACAACACCGTCGATTTCTTCAGGATCGTATGCGAGTGCGGTACGTAGATTTTCAAACACGCCAAGATAGTCAATGATAAGGCCCATTTGCTTGCTAACATTATCAGTTTCATACAAACGGTTAGTACGACACATTGCCTGCAACAAGGTATGGTCACGTAATGGCTTATCTAAGTACATGCAGTAACAGATAGGCGCATCGAATCCGGTCAACAGTTTTGCGGTCACAATCAGTAATTGCAGCGGCTGCTTTGGATCTTTGTAATCCTCGATCAAACTCTTCTGCTTTTGGTCGTAACCATCAATCTCTTGCCAGCGTTCAAAGTCTTCTTCTTTAATTGGCAGCTCAAGCTCTTGTTTCCACTTACGCCAGTCCTTGTTAACCTTACCTTTCTTACTTGCGTCTTCATCTTTGATCGGTGCTTGGTCGACGTTCATGACCACTTCTACCGCATCAAAACCTAGTTTTTTACCAAGTAAGTAATACATCTGAACACAAGCGTCTCGGTCATAGACCACAACCATGCCTTTCATCTGCTTTGGCTTTACATGGCTTGCAAAGTGGTTGGCAATATCTTCACTTACCGCCGCCATGCGCTTTGGCGCCTTCAACATAATCGCTAAGCGACCTGCACGTTTAGACAGTGCGGTTTTTTCCTCTTCATCAAGTCCATTTTCTTCAGCCATTTTATCAAAGGCTTCATCAATCGCTGCACGATCCACACGAAGCTCTGCCAAACGAGGCTCGAACTTCACCGCATTGGTCGCTTTATCACGAATGGACTGCTTATAGCTGTAACGGTTCATATAGCGCCCCTCATCCTCTTCGGCACCAAAGAGTTTGAAGGTATTACGGTCGATACCAGAAATAGGCGTACCTGTTAAACCATAGAAGTGAGCATGAGGCAGCGCCCAGCGCATTTTGTCGCCGAGGGAGCCCTCTTGAGTACGGTGCGCTTCATCCACCAGCACAATAATGTTGTCTCGACTGTTTAGGCCGTTTTCATTGCTCTCATCAATTTCAACATCTTTGAACTTGAAGACGGTGGTGATCAAAATGCCGCGACTATCTTGTTCTATATGCTCGCCAAGCTTTCTACAGCTTTGTACTTTGATGAGGTTTTTAACATCTGCCCCACCGAAGGTTTCATTGATTTGGCTATCAAGATCTCGACGATCAACCACAATTAACACTGTTGGGTTTTTCAATTTGTTATCCGCACGAAGCATGCGTGCGGCATAGAGCATAAGCAAAGACTTACCTGATCCTTGGAAGTGCCAGATAAGTCCTTTTTTCGGATAGCCATTTTTTACGCGCTCAACAATTTGCTTTGCGGCTTCAAATTGCGGATAACGAGGCAAAATTTTAATGCGTTTAGGTGGTGTGTTTTTACCAGTCTTCACTGTTGAAAAGAGTGCAAAAGACTCTAACATTTGCAGCAAGGTTTCTGGGTTCAACAAGCCTTCACAACTATCAAGTACGGTAGCTAAACTTGCTGGAATATCATCTCGCTGATCGGTTTGATGCCATGGCCCCCAATCTTTTACTCGGGCATTAATTGCACCATAAGCAAAGGTGCGGCCTTCAGAAGCAAAACACAGAAGGTTTGGCACGAAGAAGGGCTCAACATTTTTCCAATAGTACTTTTGGCCGCCTATGAAATCAGCAGCGCCATCTTGCCAGGTGACACTTGGACGGGTGGCTGATTTTACTTCCCCCACAACCAGCGGGATACCGTTCACGTAAAGAACGATATCGAAAAACACTTCTGTCGCGGCAATGAAGTGGACCTGCTGCGCCACAACAAAATGGTTGTTTTCAGGGCTGTCAAAGTCAATTAGCTTGATAGTGATGTGGTCGCCGTTCTCACCAAATGGTAGGCTTTTCTCTGCCATCAACCATTCATGAAAGTTCTCATTAGCTTTGACTAAGCCTGTGTGTTTCGCTTCTAACATCAAGCCACGAAGTTTGTAGATCACCTCATCGGCATAATCAGGATTTTTACCAATATCAGGGTTTAACGAACAAAGCGCGTCTTTAAGCCAGGTATCAACAAAGATATCGTGAGTTTGTTTAGGTAAGCTCTCACCATGGCAGTAATTCCACTTAACTCCGCTTAAGCCTTTTAAACGGTCAATAATTCCATTTTCTGTGACGGTTTGTTCGTTAAACAATTTATTTACTCCCAGAAATCGAATGCAGATAGCTTAAGCAATTGATTGTCGCGATAAGCTTCTAGTTGAAATCTAACTTCATTGAGACTTGATACTAAGCGTAATATTCTGTTTTCATTATTTTTGCTTGGTATAGGGATTTTAAAGGACTTGATGTCATCCAAATTTAGGCCAGGTTTACTTTGTCCATACTGTCTTTCAGCTATTTGTTTGTTACCAAGACCATTTCTTTGAAAGTAGAATCCAACTAAATCTGCGAGTTTCTTGTCATGAAGTCTAACTAGTGCAACATGTTGACTCACATACGTCTCTTTACCCAAGCTTTTGTAAACAGCAACATTACCAACATTATTTCCAGTGGCAGTAAAAACTAAGTCATTGTTCTCCAAGAGGGTTCTCTTGCCTTCAACTTTACTAGGAAGCTCTACAAATCGTTCCACTTCCGAAAAGTCTATATATCCATCCTTAATATTTTGACTTTGCATGAAAACTGAACCTGATGTTGATTCGTATTTTGCCCAGCCTCTTGAGCCTGTGGTAACTAAGCTGCTTACTTCTGCTAGGCTCACGCGGTTTTCGCACAGGCACTCAATTTCCTTATTAAGCGTCTTTAGTAATGCGTTGAATGATCCCACTAAATCACATTGCGTAGATTGATAGTCTTGTATCTTTTTCAATATACTTAGTGCCGACAACTGCTTTTCGATAGCAGGAATTGAAAGCTCTAACTCTGACAGCGCAGAGAATTTTGTCCTTGGTGACAAAGAACCCGAAGATGTCTTGACAGCCCAGTCCCAGAATACTCTGGACTGAACTATGAACGGAAGCAGATCTTTATGAACATTCGTACTGTTGTGCTCAAGTACAATAATGTCACCAGAGCAAATACCATCAAATTCAGCTATTGCTGCCTTTTTCAAATAAGGGCGACGCTTACCAAGCAAGATCTGGCCTTTTTTAAATACACGTGTAAAACTTGGGTTGTCCTCTGCGATCATCCCCCAGCGCTTGATCTTTAAAGTGTCAGAATCCAAGTGTTCCAAACCAATGTATCGTTCATAGCCATCTCCAATCGGGTCCTTGGTTGTTAGCTTTACTTCTTTGCAGATATCGCCAAATTTTACGGTCTGTTTATCAGTCATTCGTTTTCACCCCGTAACCTAACTGCGCGAGGCTCTCAAATAGTTCATTGGTTCGTTTTTTTAGCTGTACTCTGCTCATTTTCCATGACTCAATAGCATGTTCGATATCATGTACTTCCCCACTAGCCTTAGCTTTCACGTAAAGTGGGATAGATAAGTTGTATTGGTTTTCACTGATAGTGTCTAAATCAACCAGCGCAGTAATGTCACTTTGGTTGTCTGGTTTGAAATAAGCTTCACAAAGCACATCTAAATCATCATCAGATAAGCAGCTGTGGGCACGCTCACGGGTTACATGTTCTACACCATTGATAAACAGAATCTTGTTTTTACGCTCAACTGGCTTATTACAGTTGAGCACCACTACGCACGATTCCATCGGCGAGTTGTAGAACAGGTTTGGCCCAAGTCCTATCACCGCTTCAATGATGTCAGATTCAATTACCTGTTTACGAATTGCTTGCTCTGAGTCACGGAACAGAACACCGTGAGGCCAAAGCATGGCCGCACGGCCAGTATCGGGTTTTAAGCTTTTGATGATATGGGTATAGAAGCCGTAATCTGCACAACCTTGTGGTGGCACGCCGTACATATTGCGCCCATACGGGTCAGCTGCAAACTTTTCACGGTTCCACTTTTTGATCGAATACGGAGGGTTAGCGAAAATAACATCAAATTGTTTAAGCTGATCATTCTCAATAAACTTAGGGTCACCTAAGGTATCACCACGCATAACATCGAACTCTTCAATGTCGTGTAGGAACATGTTCATACGTGCAATGGCAGAAGTTAGCAGATTCACTTCTTGACCGTACAAATGAACACCGCGCCACTGCTGTCCGTTGGTTGAAGACTCCTCCCCTTGCGCACGTAAATCCATTACCGCATTAAGAAGCATTCCACCTGTACCACAAGTTGGATCATACGCACTCTCGCCAGGCTTAAGCTTCATGATACGGGTCATTAAATGCACTACAGTACGATTGGTATAGAACTCGGCAGCCGTATGGCCTGAGTCATCCGCAAATTTTTTGATCAAGTATTCGTAAGCCTCACCCAAATCATCTTGAGCGACAGACTTAATGCCTAGCGGGATTTTACTGAAATGCTGAATAAGGTCCGATAGCAAGTGATCAGGCAAACGCTCTTTGTTGGTCCACTGCGCATCACCAAATACACCGTGCAAACGCTCATTCTTTGCTTCAATCAAACGCAGCGCATTTTGAATCGCTTCACCAATGTCTTTGCTGGTGTTGCGCACTTTCTCCCAGCTCGCTTCTTCTGGAATATCGAATCGGTGATACATCGACATCGCTGCATATTCGGCATCACCTTCGTGCAGCTCTAGCGCTTCGTTATACTCTTCTAGATATACATCCGATAGGCGCTTAAAGAACAGCAGTGGAAATACGTACTGCTTGTAATCAGACGCATCAATTTGCCCACGCAGGAACTCGGCAGCGCCCCACAGTAGGTCTTCTAGTTTGTTTTTGTTCATTGTGTGCGATATTCCAAGTATTCAAGGCCTTCAAGCCAGAAATTGATGTATTTGTCCTTGCAAAAAGGTCCTGTTTCACTAGCAATAAAAACTAGCCTTGGTTTTTTATCCAATAGCCCATTTAGCTTTTTCTCTTGAAATAGTCGGTAAGATGTCTCTTCTATCAAACTATTAGGAATGAAAAACGAAGGACGTACAACATTTTCGTCATGCTCTAGCCTATTTGCAAAAACGACTGAATAGCCAGCTTCATGCTTATTGAACCATGCTTTGCCAAAGTAGATTCTGAACTCATCAGCAAAGCTTTCTATCTTTTGCCCATCAATTTCAACGAACAACTCTTGAATTGGCATAGTACCAATTTCAGGCAATTGCACTAAGATGCTTTCTTCGCTCAAAAATGAATCAACCATGGATGAAAGTACTTTCGAAGCTTGCTTTTTCCTTTTGCCCTCTTCTCCATCACTTTCACGTATCGGTCGTCCTTTAGTGATAAACTCATCTTCCGACACGCCGTCTTTTTCAACAGGTCTCTTCGTGCTGTGAGGACGCAAGTTCAACCTAACTGCATTTGAAATATATTCATCAGTCTCAGAATAATCGGAATATTTAGATTTCTTTCTCTTAACACCAGAAAGATCTTTTCCTATCAAACATCGTTCGGAATGCACCTCAACGACTTTGTAGTAAGGCTCTACTTTTCTTTTTTCTTTTGGTCTATCCAAATTGGCGCACGTTACCGCTGCATGGCAGTTGTCATCAGGACATTCAAATGCGAACTTGGATGTAATTTTACCTTCACGATATTTAAGATCTGCTTCTACAGGAGAAATGTTTCGTTGCAGCTCAATTGAATAGGATTTTTCTAACTTCATATTTCAAAACCTTCCTTGATCAACAAAGCTTCAAGCTCCTGTTCAGCCGTTTCTAAGGCTACTAGCTTTTGCAGGAAGTCTTTCAACGTTTCTTCTACGGTAATGGTTTCTTCTTCTAGCGGCTTTTGTACATAACGAGCGATGTTCAAGTTGAAATCGTTCTCTTCTATCTCGCTATGTGGCACCCAACGTGCAACACCTTCAATGTCGTCTGCCTTGGGGCCTTTGGTACGCATCTTCTGATAGATGTCGTAAATCTCATCAGCTTGAGGCTCTGACAAGGTGTTTTGCGCTCGGCCTTTAGTAAAGATCTCTTCCGCATTCACAATCAGCACATGGTCTTTATGCTCTTCTGGTCTTACTTTACGCAATACGAGAATACAAGCAGGGATGCCTGTACCGTAGAACAGGTTTGAAGCCACACCGATTACCGCCACGATGCGGTTTTCTTTTAATAGCTTGGTTCTGATTTTACCTTCAGCACCACCACGGAAAAGCACACCATGTGGCAGCACTACCGCCATGCGTCCTTCATCGTTCAATGAAGCAAACATGTGCTGCACCCAGGCGAAATCACCGTTGGTTTTTGGTGCTAGGCCAAAGCTTGCTCGGCCATAAGGATCACTTGTCCAATAATCATGTCCCCACTCTTTTAAGCTGAATGGTGGGTTAGCGATTACGCAGTCAAAATCTTCTAGTCGGTCATTTTTCAGGAACTTAGGATCACGAAGTGTATCACCACGAACAATTTCAAAGTCTTCTTGCCCATGTAGGAACAAGTTCATTCGAGCAATCGCTTCCGTAGTCAGGTTCTTCTCTTGACCTTTGATTTTAAGAAGACGTGGGTCGCCGCCACTTTCTTTTACATGGTGGATGGTTTCAAGCAGCATACCGCCTGTACCACAAGCCGGGTCATAAACACTTTCATTAGCTTGTGGGTCTAGGATATTAACCATAAGACGAACAATGGTACGCGGTGTATAGAACTCACCTGCTTTCTTGTTTGCTTTATCAGCAAAGCGCTTGATGAGGTATTCGTAAGCACGACCCATATCATCATTACGCACACTCGATACGCCAAGGTTAACCTTGTTGAAGTGGTTAAGTAGTGTCGATAGCAGTTCGTCTGATAGACGTTCTTTATTGGTCCAACTCGCGTCACCAAAAATGCCATGTAGCTGTGGGTTTTCTAGCTCAATGCCACGGAATGAATCTTTTAGGGCTTGGCCAATATCCTTGGTTTCTGCAAACACATCTTTCCAATGACAGTTAGCTGGAATTTGGATGCGGTGAAACATATCGCCTTTCGCAAGGTTTTCGTCCCCAACTTGCTCCATCGCCTCTTCGAACTCTTCATCGTAAACATCACAGATACGCTTAAAGAATAGGATTGGGAAGATGTAGGTTTTGTAGTCTGAAGCGTCAATTGGACCCGTAATGATGTGGGCCGCATGCCAAAGATGTGCTTCTAAATCTTTGAGTGTAATGAGAGTCATGTAAATCCAAGTAAACTAAAGTGCTTTATCTACTTGGAGCTTACACTATTTATGTATAAAAATAAGCGACTTTGTTTATAGTCGCTCTTGAATGTTTGGCAATAAACTTTATCTCCAATTGAAAAAATTGCTCTCTAGATTTCGATTTCCAATTAGATCTTCTAGAGCAAATTTTTCTTGTTCTCCTAACACCTGAAAATAGCTTAATGTACTGAAAGTTTTGGGAAATAAACCGCTATGTTCTAAGAAAGTTAAAATTACTATAGATGTTCCCTCTGAGACACCGGAAAACTCCCACTCAGACATTAACTGCTCAAAACTATTGTATTTAGACAATAGTCTTTTATCTTGTTCGAGCTTATGCATTAATCCTACGATAAGCTTGAGATTAAAATCAGAAACTAGCCTGCCTTTGGTTAACTCATCATCTACAGCAGATACTGAGCCTATTTTCAATTCTTCGATTTGAGACTGACTAATCTCTTCTGACACTGTACTAATTTCACCAATAAACTTTCCTAAGTTAATTTTCATTTTTTCATGCATTATAAAGCCTAACTGTCTTGAGGTTGACCAAAGCTGCCAATAGCGACAGCAAATAATAATTACACAATATATGACTAGCTAATTAAGTTCTTGTAAATCAAAAATGTATTCTCAGTTTTGTGAGCCGTCACTGGAAAATCGACAATACCTTCAAGCCAACTGGTGACCATTATGGTGACCATGAGGTGCAGGGCATTGATACAGAAAGGGTTAACACTCTGTATTTGTTGTATTTTTGAAATCTACTTTATATTCAGATCCAGAATATAGAGTAAATCTGAGTTGGCTTGGAAGGATCAATTGAGAATTGACTAAAGCCCAGAAATACTGGGCTTTTTTTATGAGCACGTAATAGGGTCTATAAGTTTACTCTGACCCCATTTGTTCATTTGTTTCAAAAATCCGTTCAGATATATTTCATCACTACGCATAGCCCAGTTGCTAAAGTAAAGGAGGCCCCTTTCGACCAACCCTTCCAACAATAGTTCACTACTACCGCGGCCAATATTCACTCGTAATAGTGAATATAGGGTGTCTTATGATTACTACCTCATCTATTCACTAATAATGGTGAATATTCCTTGCTAAAGTTACTTCTAATAATATAATCACTACTAGTGGTGAATTATTGGGTGCTGTCAATATGGCTAATCGAGTTAAAGTTTCAGACATGCCTAGCTCTGCACACATAGAAGATGCGGAAGTACTAGGTAAGCTAATTAAAGCAAAACGAACAAAGTTGAATATGAAACTGGCAGACTGCGCAGCACTATGTGGAGTTGGTATAAATACGCTATCACGTATTGAAAACGGTAATGCAAATTGTACTTTGTCCGCAGTATTTTCGGTTTTACGAGGGTTAGGGATAAAGCTAACAACAAAAGAGCTATTAACTCCGAACGCTAATTCTATAGCTGATAACGAGTGGGTCTAACTGATGACTGATAAATTAGATGCCTACAGCCTCAATGTAAAATTTGCAGAAAAGGTTATCGGTGAACTATCACTGAACAAAGAAACTGGCTTACCCAAACTAGAATACAATGATGATTGGCAACAAAATGGTTTTGCCATATCTCCAAACCTAACGCTTGATAATAATCACGATAACGCTGTTGCATATAACTTTCTTGATAATGCCTTACCAGAAGGAGAAGCGCGATTACTCCTTGCAGAAAGGGCTGGAGTTTCAGAAAAGAATGTTTTCTCACAAATACGTGAAATCGGCGGAGATCTTTCAGGGGCAGTCACCTTTACGACTAACAGCATTGAACATAGTGTAAATGAAGCTGATGAACCTGCTTTCAGATTACTCACTGAAGATGAACTTGAAAGTAGACTAGATACTAAAGAAAACATAGGTTTATTAACGTGGGATGACAAGCCTAGGCTCAGTGTGGCTGGGGTTCAGGATAAGCTTAACGTCTTTATAAATGAAAATGGCGAGATTGGCTTTGGTGATGGAACGCTATGCTCTACGCATATCTTAAAATTTGAAAAGAAAAATTGTCTGAATTTAGTTCTCAACGAATATTTTTGTATGAAGCTATCCGCAGCAGTTGGCTTACCTACTGCTAAAGTCGAGTTCATTCGGTTTGGAAAACATCCAGCGCTTATTGTTCAGCGCTTTGATAGAAAATATGTCTCAAAGGAAAAACAAGTGTATAGGAGACACGTCATTGATGGATGCCAAGCTTTGAACTTGCCTAGGGATTTTAAATACGAAAGAAATTTGGGTGATAACCGAGATGTACAACATATTAGAGATGGCGCTAGCCTCCCTAAATTATTTGAGTTTAGTAAATCAATGTCTTCCCCTGCTGAAAGTGCACAATGGCTAATCAACTGGCAGTTATTCAACTTAATCATTAGTAATTATGATAGTCATGGAAAAAACGTATCACTATTTTGGGGTAAGGAAAAAAGTAGTTTCACTCCTGCTTATGACCTCGTAAATATCGCAATGTTTTCTGAATTTAAGCATGTGTTAGCTATGGCAATGGGAGATGAGTTTGACCCTAATGATGTCAATGCCTATCAGCTAGCTGATTTTGCCGAAACTTGTGCAATAGATAAAAAATTACTGGCAAGAATACTTTTTAATTTAACCAAAAAAGTGCTGGCTACTTTAGCTGAAGAATCCTTTATTCAAGACCTAGTTAAGACCAATGACTTTTCAGTAGAAGAGCAAGTATACATGGGTCAATTGAAAGACAATATTGTATCAAGAGCACAACATTTAAACTCTCAAACCTCAATGATCTCAACAATAGAAGTGTAATGCGCACTTTTACCCGTTTTTAGTAGGTATCTGTCGATGATTGAGAATATCCGGTCTGTAGCTAACTCACCAAAACAAAGCCCAAGCTATTTAGCTTGGGCTTTTTTCTTCGCGTGGGGAATAAGTCATTCCCCACACTATTTAAGCAATATCAAATCGCTTAATTCTAAGCTGTTATTTCAAACCGCGACGTTCAAGTAGGCCGTCAGTGGTTGGCGCTTGGCCACGGAAGTTTTGGTACGCTTCCATTGGTGGTACAGAGTTACCGACTTCACGGATGGTTTTGCGGAACTTCATACCAATTTCACGGTTTAGACCGCCTTGGGTTTGCACGTAAGCAAATGCATCAGCTGCCAAGATTTCACTCCACATATAAGCGTAGTAACTTGCCGAGTATCCTCCTGGGAAGGCATGGGCGAAGTAGCTTGATTTATAACGTGGTGGCACCGCGGCAATATCAACGCCGTGCTTTTTCAGTGCGTCAGCTTCAAACTGTTTTACATCCTGTAAAGGCGCGTCAGCTGGTAGTGTGTGCCATTCTAAATCAACCAATGCTGCTGCCATGTACTCTAGGGTGTCAAAGCCTTGGTTAAAGCTGCGTGACTCAAGTAGTTTCTGCAGTAAATCTTCTGGGATCACTTCACCTGTTTCGTAGTGTTTGGCGTAGCTTGCTAACACTTCAGGGTGGGCTGCCCAATCTTCTTCAAACGTCGATGGGAATTCAACAAAGTCACGTGAAACAGCGGTACCCGCTAGGCTTGGGTATTTCACTTTCGAGAACATGCCGTGCGTACCGTGACCCATTTCGTGGAACATGGTGGTGACTTCATCGTAGCTCACAAAGGTAGGCTCACCTTCAGGAGCTTTCTTAATGTTCATCACATTCACCACAACTGGTTTTTGGTTAAGCAGCTGTGATTGACCGACGAACGAGCTCATCCATGCGCCACCACGTTTACCTTCGCGGGCAAAGTAGTCGGCGTAGAAAATGGCCATTGATGTGCCATCTTCATCAAACATTTCGTAGGCTTTTACGTCTTCATGGTAAACCGGTAAATCTGGGCGTGGTTTTAAGGTGACACCGTAAAGTTTCTCTAGGGTGAAGAATACGCCGTCTTCCAGTACACGGTTGAACTCGAAGTAAGGTTTGATTGAGTTAGCATCAAGGTCATATTTTGCATGACGGACTTTCTCAGCGTAGTAAGCCCAATCCCATGGTTGTAGAGTAAAATCACCGCCAGTTTGGTTGATCATCGCTTGGATGTCAGCCGCTTCTTTTTCGGTGTTCTTCACTACTGCTGGCACCATAGAGCCAAACATGTCATATACCGCTTGTGGTGTTTTGGCCATTTGTGGTGCTAGGCGATACTCCGCCCAATTATTGAAACCTAATAGTTCAGCGCGTTCGGCGCGAAGCTGAGCTAAACGTGCTACTAGCGATGCTGTTTCATTTTCACCCTCTAGACCACGGTTAGCTGAGGCTTGCCATACTTGTTGGCGAAGCTCGCGGTTTTCAAGTTTGCTTAACACAGGTTGGCGTGTGGTGTTGGTGATGTTAAGTAGGTACTTACCATCATGGCCTGCTGCTGTTGCATCTGCTTTGGCGGCGCGGACTTCGCTGTCAGATAAACCGGCAAGCTGGTCAACAGAGTCGACCACTACTGCACTTGATTTAGTCAGCTTGAGTAAGCGCTGACTAAATTCGTTGGTTAGCTTTGATTGCTCTTCATTTAATAAACGAATTTTTGCTTTTTGCGTTTCAGTTAATTTAGCGCCAGCAAGTACAAAGCGTTGGTGGTATACCTCGATGAGGCGAACTTCTTCAGCTGTGAGTCCTAAATCAGTACGTTGCTGATATAGCGAGTCAATGCGTTTAAATAGCTTTTCATTTAAGTGAATGTTGTCGTTATGCGCGGCTCTTTTCGGGGCCATTTCACTTTGGATTTTACGAATGGTGGCATTACTATTCGAGCTAGTTAAATTATAAAATACCGCTGAAACGCGATTTAATAGCTCGCCACTTTGCTCCATTTTTACAATGGTATTAGCGAATGTTGGTGATTCAGGGTTGTTAGCTATTTCCAACACCTGTTGATAATGCTGCTGCATGCCTAGCGTTAACGCTGGCTTAAAGTGCTCGTCTTTGATTTTGGTAAAATCAGGTGTTTGATACTGTAGGGTGCTGGCTACGGCAAATGGGTTTTGACTGTCTAGTACAGCTTGGGCAGCAACGTTAGCATTTTCAGTGTTTGAATTACTTAACGAACAGCCTGTGATTGCAATTGTTGCGGCTATCGATACTGCAAGTAATGTTTTGCGCATGTAAAAAATTCCCTTAATTGTTGTATGGCTTTTATTGTTATCAATGCAAGGTATCAATATTCTATTAATTATGTCTTAAACACATGCTTGGCATGTTAGGTATGTCGCATTTTTAGGGATGTTTTTTGCATTTAATGTGTATAAATGTTTCCCACAACCCAAAAGCGGTGAAATACGCGCTGCCGCTTTTAAACTGTCGACTTTTACCGCTAAGTAATCAAACAATGTCGGCCTATCCATTTCACTGAGCACATCGGCTGAGGCCGACTTTGACACACCGGGTTGAACGCTTTTCCCTAACGCAGCATCGACAATGCCACGATCATGCCTCTCCAATATTGCGCCGTATTGATAAGCCGCGTGGCAGCTCATCACGTTACCTGCCAATCAATGGCTTAGGGAATTGGTTGAAAGTAGTGTACAGCGTGTTTATAGCAATACGACTGATGGCAAAACTTTGAGAGAATAAAGCGAAACAAAACTGAAATTCATCTAGAAATAGGCTGTAAAAGCCAATGACTTTCTTATTTTATTGAAGCAGAGTAGATCGATGTAAATTCAACCAATGGCGTAAAATGATAAATTAAAGTCTGATTTTGCGGCAGTATGCTCTGCTTGAAGATGAATAGGGGTTGAGTATGAGCATACCGAATGTGAAAACAACACAGTTAATTGGGTTCAGTTTGAGTGTTGGTTTGGTGAGCGGCTTAATATTTTGGGTACTAAAAGCGCCGGTATTCCATTATATGCCGGCTGTTGTCGCAGCATTAACCTCGGCAATTGTAGTTGTGTTGCTTAGGCATTATCAATGTATTAGCCGCAAATACAATTTGTCATTAGCCATACTCAATAGTGACACCGCAGTGGCCTGTCTTGATAATCAACTCACGATTAAACAAGCGAATGCTAAGCTTTCATCAATTATTGGCTATGACAAAGCACAATTGATGGGCAAGCGAATTACGGGTCTACCTTTTGTGATACTCAAGCATAAACTTTATGCCATTGCGCAATCAATTGCTAAGCAGGAGCATTGGCGCGGTGAGGTAGCTTGTGTGAGTGCTAATGGTCAGCGCTTAACGCTGAGTGTATTAGTCAAGCAGTTGCATAATAGTTTGTCTCAACCAGATGGTTACATGGTGACCTTTACCGATATCTCGGAATATAAGCGTCGTGAGTTATACCTTAAAACCTTAACGGAAACCGATCCGCTTACCGGTTGCAGTAATCGCCGTAGTTTTGATAGAGCGATTGTACAACAGTTAAGTCAGGTTAAGCGCGCGCAAGATTATCATACTAGTTTAGCGATTATTGATATTGACCATTTTAAACAAATTAACGACCAACAAGGCCATGAACAAGGCGACAAGGTGCTAGTTTTATTGTCAAAACTACTTAAGGAAAACTTACGTGACTCCGACTCTATTAGCCGAATAGGTGGAGAAGAGTTCGCGTTATTGATGCCAGGCACCAACCTTGTTCAAGCTGCTGATGTAGTGGTGCGCTTAAAGCGTATTATTGCCGATGCTCCCAACTTATCGATTATTGTCAGCATTGGTATCTCTGAGTTGGATCACAGTGTTAATTCAGCCATGCGTTTAGCGGATGAAGCTTTATACTGCGCTAAAGGTTCTGGACGAAATAGAGCGTTTAGCGTATCTCAAACAAAGGGCATTCAGTGTTGTGAAAGCCTTAGTGCTGCAGCATAACATTAACCTGATAAGCCCCGTTGATATGCCTTTGGTGTGAGCCCTGAAGCGCGTTTAAAGGCACGCGAAAAATGAGATATATCGGCGTAACCTAATTGATTTGCAATATAAGTAATTGAATGTGCTTGCGCCATCATGTCGCACGCTACGGTAAACATTAAACTGTCTTTTAATTGTCTAAATGACGTTTGCTCTTGTTTCAATTTGCGCTGCAAGCTGCGTACAGACATGTCCATCAGTTCGGCAACATCTTCAATAGTAAGATTCTTTTCACGGATAAACGGCAGTAGTAGTTCAAACAAAGTGTCGGTAAAACTGGAATGCCACTCGTTATCTTGTGAATCAGATGATGCGATAGAAGGCTCCAGTATAATTGGCAATGCAAGCTCTTTATCATTGATAAGCGTGGCAGTACATTGTTGCTCGATAAAATATTGGCAATGCGCAGGGAATATCTCAGGTAAAATCCCCAGTTCTTTGCCTACCAGCTTTATTTTATGTGGCTGCCACTCTTGATCAGTCAATGCGCTGATCAGCTCGACCATGTACACCAGAATAAACATTTCCTGTAAATGAAAGTCGCGACGTTCTCCTAAAATGGGATAGCGGCAAAACCAATATTGATTGTGTTCTTGTTTAAAGTGCACCTTGCTACCCGGCGTATCACGGGTAAACACCTCATTAACCAGCAGCAATGCTTCTTTTAACGTTGCACACTCTGCAAAGCTCGGTAATACCTTAGGAACGATGTGCTGCTTTAACGTCCCGCGTAATAATGTGGCGAGCTTTTTAGCGCCTAACTCGTCGGATACCAACTGCAATAATTGTTTGATAGGCTTGGGCGGCACATAGTTACTGTCTTGAGTAAACATATCCGCCGGTAAACCACATTGTTCAAGCAGCTCATGTATATTTAAACCACTGTCGGCAAATACTTGCACTAATGTTCGGGCATATTGAGTTTGGAATGTAGGTAGTTGTTTAGCCAAAATGTATCCCTTGCTGTATTTATTATTGCAAATATGTAATGGTTAAATTTCGTACTGGCGTAAAATGGTAAGTTTAGTTCATTAAAATTAGAGATACTAGCCTCGTTGTCAACGACAGCTGTTGTGAATAATCAAACAAACACTTTGATTAGCTAGCGGTTAAAGACGGCCAATGTTGTTAACTTAATCAATGATTTTTGGAGATACCGTGAATATTAAACATATTTTTAGCTTTGCTTTAGTGACTGGTCTTTTAACTGCTTGTGCAACAGGTGCAACCCCTGATGCGAAAAAAGCGCATGCTAGAGAAGAAGCCAACCTTGCACTGCAGGAAATTGTTTCTCAGCACAAAACAGCACAGCGTGATCTTGATAACGCCGTAGCCTATGTCACTTGTACAGGTAGCAACAGTTACTTGTTCGCATTATCACAAGGTGGCGGTATTTGTGTACTGAATGAAAAAGGCAAAGAATCATATTACCGCTTTGCTACCGCAGGTGTCGGAGCGGGTATTGGCTGGAAGCAAATGGCTTTCGTACAAGCCTTTATGGACAACGAATCATTAGTTCGCTTTAAAGAATCTGGCTATGAAGGTCAAGCGCAAGCAGAAGCCAGTGCAGAATATGAAGGTTCAGGTGACCAAGTGTCAGCTAACCAGTCAGTTGACTTACAAGGGGTGAAAACCTACCAAGTTAACTTAATGGGCGCCGCTGCTCAGGCAACTGTCCAAGGTTATAAATATTGGCCAACAAATTTTGATGACGATTTTGTGGAAAATACTGCTGACTAATTAAATACATTAAAAACGCAATTCCACTAAAGCAGCAAGAGATTCTCTTGCTGCTTTTTTTATATGTCTACAGGAACAATGGTCTAATCAAGGCGGTTTATTTCTCCTAGCAGACCTAGTTACTTTAATCCATTTGCTGCTTCAAAAAGTGGAGGCAAACCAGCCAAAATTAGTCATTAATCAGTATGAAAAAGCTGTGCTAAATCAAAGATAACCTCAATTACACAAGTCACAATTGAAATGTATGTTAATAAGTTGTTTCTTGTGGCGAGGTGGTCAATGGATAGATTAATCAATCACAAAGGTTCGTTTTTATTTATAGGGCTAATACTAGTACTTGGGCTCATGCTGCAAGGGTGTGTGAATACCAGCCTATCAATGATCAACGCTAATGTAGATAGAGATGTTTATGCCACTAAACATGAAATCACACTGTTACTCAATGATAAAACCCTGACTGAAGAAGATAGAAATGAGCAATTATATTCGGCACTCAATATGGCGTGTCAGTGGAATATAGAAATAGTTAAACTGATCTTAGATATGGGAATATCACCCAATTACCCGAACAATAACCCCGACGTAAACAATGCTCACGGGGCATTATTCTCATCTATTAAATCCCAACAATATGACATTGCCAAGCTACTGATTGAATACGGCGCCAATGTAAACGGTACAATTGGAACAGAAGGGAGTTTCTCTGCCTTTTACCCATTAACCGATGCCGTTTATTGGCAGCGAGAGCCCTTTGTGCAGTTACTATTAGATGCTGGTGCCAACCCGAATATTGAATCGATTCCTTTGAAAATTGCGCAACTAAACAAAAATAAAACCATCGAGAAAATGCTATTAGATGCAGGGGCGGTGCTTGAGCCGACAGAGGCGCAAATGTTTGCGCATTTACAGCCTGAATACCAACAGAAAACCGCAAAATATAAGTTAGCGTTAGCACTTGAACAAGATGATGTAGAAACATTTTCCCAATTATTATCTGACAGTCCCTCTTTAAGACAAGTTCAGGAAGGCGAGAAAGCGTGGGTGTCTCAGGCAATAGATAACAATGCGCCAAACATTTTACGTTGGATTTATAGCACAGATGACATGGCAAAAATTGATGAACAAATCAATCGTGATGAAGCGTTTAAGTATGTCATCAGAATGGAGAACGCTGAGCTGTTATCTGTGTTGCTGGAGTTGATGCCGACAAGAAAACACGTTACCAGTTTTAAAGAAATTGCCATCAGTCAATCTTCTATAGATCTGTTAACCATATTGTTTGAGCACAAACCGGGAATAGGCTATGTAGATGAAAGCTTTTGGTTGCTCACTGAGGCCGTGGAACAACCCAACACGCAGATTACCAAGATGCTACTTAAACAAGGGGCGCAAATTAATCATCTTGTAGCGGGGGATCCTCAAAACCACATTGTAAAAGCTTTATCAGCTGGTCAGTTAAAACAAGCTGAGTTGCTGCTGGATAATGGCGCTGTGGATTTTGCTGATGCCGAGTTTGAAGAGACTGCGCTTTATTACGCAATTAAGCGCAAGCAACAGCCTATTGCTGTTAAGTTATTTCAAAGTAGGGAAAACATCACTGATTCGCAGCGCAACTGGATCTATAACTATGCCTTGTTAAATGGCCAAAATGAATTAGCCAATATTGCAGATAATGGCAAAGTCACAGTCAATAATACCAGTAATGACAAGGGCGAAAACCTCATTCATTTAGCCGTGAGAAATCAGAACTTAGCACAGCTGAATAAGTTTATTGCTCAAGGTATTGATTTTAACCAAGCCAATAATGCCGGGATGACGCCTTTATATCTTTCAGCTCAAAATGGCTTTACTCAAGGGGTTTCACGACTCTTAGCCTTAGGTGCAGATCCTTTTGCCCACACTCAACGAGGAGCTAGCCCAATCTCAGCAGCGGCAGCTGCGCAACGGACTGAAGTTGTGGATATATTACTGCCACTGTACGAACAGGACTCGCAGCATGCCAAAGACTTAGCCTCTTTGTTGGTGAAGGCGACCAAAAACCAGCAGGTGCCAATGATGCGTAAGTTACTCGCGATGGGCGTATCTGCAGATACTAAAACCAATCGTGGAGACACCTTATTGTATATGGCTGTGGATGATGAGTTGAGATATGACGTGGTCAAAACACTCTTGGCAGCAGGGGCAGACCCAGCCATTGAAAGTACGGGAGGCAATTACTCCTATCCTATGATCAGTGCGATTGCTGGTTGGGGGGAAACCAGTCATGTGAAGCTTATGATTGCGGCTGGCGCAGATATTAATATTACCAATCAATATGGCAATAACGGCATGGATTTGTTGATCCAAGCTGGTGGTATGAATTGGGATCGGTTACAGACATTTCGTGCAATGGGCGGCTGGCCAGCAACAGAAGCGAGCCATTTTGCTAAGGTGGATGAGAATGGATATATTGATGACTCCAATGCATGGGCAAGCATGTCCATTAACGCGTTAAATAGTCTTAATGCAAAATTGGCCCGTGAAACTCAGAAAATGGAAGCGCAGTTTCAGGCCAATATCCGCCGAGCTAAACTCTTACAAAAAGAGCAACGCGCCCTAGAACAAGCTAAATTGGAAGCCAGTGTCAGAAGGCAAGTGGCACAGCAACAGCTTGTACAGCAGCAACAAGCGCAACAACAGCTTGCCGAGCAGCAGTCAGTATTAGTGGCAAAAACACACTCATCGATACCAGCTAACACTAAGCAATCTGCAGCGCCAACTAAGGCAGCAGCTCGAGGTAGTACCTCAACACAAGTTGCTAGTAATAAACGTGATCAGCAATCACCCCCAAAAAAGCCAACCGTCATAGAGCCTAAGCCTGTGGAGAATAGTGCGAGTTGGCTCAGCACCATTGCTGATGTTGAAGGTGGAAATGAGCTATCGGGTAGCTTGACTAAGCATAACTTGAAAGTGGGTTCTGTGGTGATCGACAAGTTAGAAGTTAAATTTAATGTATCTGGCTTAGGCGGTGAACCCGTTGTAAGAGGCATATGGCGTTGGGAATCTCAAGAGAGTGCACAGCAACGTTTGCCATCGCAAATGGCTGTACTAGTGAAAGTGAGCAGTGGTCGCTCGTACGGATATGTAAAACTATCTCCTACAGTGCCGAAAGCCAATGCTGACTATGGCTCTAATACACCTGGCTCACCCAGTTGGAATGGTGTTGTGTGCAGTTATAGTGGTTTTGAAAAACGCGATTGCTTTACAAAAGATCAAGCAAGGTGGTTACTTAAAACGGGTCGCGTGACGGACTTTGTATTGACGCATCAATAAATACCATTGATGCCATAGCAGCACACGGAAGTGTGTTGCTGTGGTTCGATGATTTACATTTTGTTCAACAAAATCACTATTGTTACAAAGTGTTTCGTTATGTAAGTTTTGCCTGCCCTTTGTTAAATGATAATGCCCACCATCACGCATCTCGCACAAGCTTTTGATTTTAAAGTGTAAAGCGATAATCGCTTACAGTGTGTATTTCGGTTTTAATCCCATCAGTGTTATTTACCGTACATACCTTACCTATCTAAATGAAGTAACTTTGTAAAGGCGTGCAAAGTACAGCTAATAGTGTTTAATTTTTCACTGCAAATAACTAAAATCGTTAACATAAAAATAATAGTGTTTTGGGATTGATATCAATGAACAAACAATTCAAGGCTGTGGCGTTGGCTGTGTCTTTATGTGTATTTGCTGGTTGCTCCAGTAACTCATATATAGATGAAAAGCAGGTAACACCAGAATTGCCACAAACTTGGTATACCACGGCTCAAGCGTTGAAAGAGAATCAGCCTTGGGTAAAAGCCATCGCGACTGATCAATTATTGGAGTTAGCCAGTATTGGTTTGAACCGCAATCAAGAGTTAATCCAACTTGCCTTAGCCGTTGAAGTGAAAAAGCAGCAACTTACGATCAGTGATTCTAGCTTTTGGCCTGAGTTATCTGCTGGGCTAACCAGTGGGCGAAATGGCAATAATGACACTACCACAAACACTAACAGCTTAAACTTAGATTTAAGTTACGAGTTAGATATTTGGGGCAAACTGTCTGATAACGCCAGAGCCACGAAATTAGATTTATTGACAGCCGAAGCCGATTACCAGCAAGCCAGAGATAATTTAGTGGCCGATGTGATTAATGCTTATTATCAGGTGGTGACGTCTCAAGAGTTGGTAAAGCTTTATGAACGTCGTACTGAAAATGCCAAAGTCAGCTTTGAAATCATTGAGTCGGGTTATGTACAAGGTCTAAACAATGCTTTGGATGTGTATTTAACTCAAAACGAATTCTATAACGAACAATCCAATCTTTACGCCCAGCGCAGCCGACTCCAAGCTGATATTCGCACCCTTGAAAGACTCTTAGGTGGTTACCCTGCGGGGCAATTAATGGTCAATGCCCAACTACCTTTATTACCCCAGGGAATTAAAGTGGGGATCCCGAGTGAACTTGTTAAACGTAAGCCTTCGCTACAAAGTGCTTGGTATAAACTGCTTTCCCAAGATGCAACAGTCGCTTATACCCAAAAACAGCGCTATCCAGCACTGCGTTTAGGTGGCAGTGTAGGGACTAGCGGAAGTGAATTTGATAACTTATTCGACGGTGACTTTAGTAGTTGGTCGGTGTTTGCAGGGCTAACCTCGCCGATATTTAATGCGGGACGATTAAAGGCGCAGACTGAGCAGCAAAAACTCATATTAAAACAGCAAGAGCAGCAGTATCTAAGCACATTGTTTGGCGCTTTTGAGCAAGTTGAGAATGCGCTAGATTTAGATGCAAGCCTACAAAAGCAATATCAGGCCACGTTACAGTCTCAAGAAAATGCCTTACAAGCTGAGACCTTATCTTTTGAAAAATATCAAAGTGGGTTAGAGAGCTACACAACTGTACTCGACGCTCAAACTCGCTCTTTCGTGGCGCAAACTTCAGTTATCAATTTAAAAAACCAAATTATTGCCAACCGTATTCAATTACACCTAGCCTTAGGTGGTGATCTCGATGCGGGGATTACTCAGGGTGAACAACAATGATCAATAAAAAATACCTTATCCCAGTCGCTATCGTTATATCGGTGGTGTTAATCATTTTTGTGATTACCTCAAACCCGCCGCAAGCCAAACGAGGTGGTAAGAAACCAGCTAATAAGGTGATGGTAGAAACGCAAACCTTAACCTCTAAAGAGTATCAAGTAGAGGTGCGCAGTTTTGGTGTCGTTAAGCCTAGAACCCAGAGTAGCTTAGTGACTCAAGCCTCAGGACAAATATTATCAATTAGTCCTAACTTCCGAGAAGGTGGCTTTTTCAAAAAAGATGAAGTGCTAGTGCAGCTCGATGATCGAGATTATTTAGCTGAAGTGAAAATAGCCCAAGCAGGTTTATTACAAGCCAAGCAAGGTCTACAAGAAGAACAAGCGCGGGTTGACCAAGCGTTAATTGATTGGAAGCGCTTAGGTAATGACCGTCAACCCAATGACCTTGTGTTGCGTAAGCCGCAGCTAGCTGCTGCACAGGCGGCGATGTTGTCTAATCAAGCACAATTAGATAAAGCATTACTTGCCTTAGAGCGTACAAAAATTGTGGCGCCATTTGATGGCCGTATCTTGCAAAAAGAGGTGGATGTAGGTCGAGTTGTATCAACCAATGCACAGTTGGCGACCATTTACGCCACGGATTATGTGGAAATTCGCCTACCCATTAACAACAGAGACTTAGCGTTAGTTGAACTACCTGAGCAAGGTAAAAAAGCCGTAGCACCTGTGCAATTTGAGTCTGATTTGATTGGCTTACAGCATTGGCAGGGACTGTTAGACCGTACCGAAGGGGCAATTGATGATAACTCACAGCAGCTGTATGTCGTCGCGCAAATCGATGACCCTTTCACTTACCAAAGTACGGCTAAAAACTATAAACAGATGCCACTGAAAATTGGTCAGTATTTAACGGCCAAAATCAAAGGTAAAGTGTTATCAGATGCCATTGTGATCCCGACACAGGCGATTTATCAAGGTAGTTATGTCTATGTTGTACAAGATGGCACGCTACTGCGCACAGATGTCAGTATTCTTTGGCAAAACAGCCAAGATGCGGTGATAGCTGGCGGCCTTAAAGCGGGTGACGAGCTAGTATTAACCTCGCTAGGGCAAGTCAGCTCTGGTACCCCTGTGTCGATTGCTGGGCAAGAAAAGCCAGCCACTAGAGGAGAAGGCAACCGCCCTAATCGTGAAATGGCCAAAGGCCCAAAAGGTGAAGGCAAGGGCAAACCTAAAGGCGATATGGAGATAATGCAATGATTGCTTGGTTTGCTAAAAATCATGTCGCTGCCAACTTATTGATGTTGTTTTTGTTGGTGCTCGGCCTAGGTTCATTGTCAACTCGCATACCGCTTGAAGTGTTTCCAAGTGTTGATTCTGAGGTGGTGTCGGTCAATATCTCACTGCGTGGTGCGACCCCTGAAGATGTCGAACAAGGGGTGACGATTCGCGTTGAAGAAGCGGTGCAAGATCTTGAAGGGATCAAGAAAATCACCTCAAATTCTTCAGAGTCATCATCAAGTGTCCGCATTGAAGTTGAAAGCGCCTATGACCCACGAGAGCTATTGGCTGATATTAAAAGTCGCGTAGACTCGATTAACACCTTTCCTGCTGATGCCGAAAAGCCTGTTATTGCCTTAGCGCAACGTAAGCGTGAAGTGATCGCTGTGACGGTAACCGGTGAATACAGCGAGAAAGAAACCCTAGAGTTTGCTGAAGTTGTGCGCGATGAACTATTGCGTCTTGAAGGTGTGACACAACTGGATTTAAGTGGTGTACGTAATTACGAAGTCACTTTAGAGGTACCCCAAGATAAGTTACAGCAATATAACCTGACGTTGAGTGAGATTGCCCGTGCGATTAATGCATCCAGTACTGATATTTCAGCGGGTAACCTAAAAACTCAAGGTGGCGACATTTTATTGCGTTCGAAAGGTCAGGCTTATTACAAAGATGAATTTGCCAACATTGCCATTAAAACCGCGGCTGACGGCACCATAATTCGCCTCATTGATATTGCCAATGTGGTGGATGGTTTTGAAGAAACCCCTGTGCGTACCCGCTTTAATGGTCAGCAAGCTGCTTTTATTGATGTGTACCGAATTGGCCAGCAAAGTGCGATTGATGTTGCTGATAAAGTCAAAGGCTACATTGATTCTCGCCAAGCGACACTGCCACAAGGCTATACATTAAGTTACTGGGATGACGACTCAGAAATTGTCAAAAACCGTATTTCAACTTTAGTCGGTAGTGCCATGCAAGGGGGCATTTTAGTACTCTTGCTATTGACCTTATTCTTGCGACCATCAATTGCTATCTGGGTGTTTATTGGTATCCCTGTGTCATTTATGGGGGCATTCATATTCATGCCATTTTTCAATGTATCGCTAAACATTATGAGTCTGTTTGGCTTTATTTTGGTGCTAGGTATTGTTGTTGATGATGCCATTGTGACGGGCGAGAATATCTACAGTCACTTAAAAACCTCACCCAATGGCGAAATTGCGGCGATTAAAGGCACGCAGGAAGTGGCAGCCCCAGTTACCTTTGGTATTTTAACGACAGTCACGGCATTTTTGCCGATGCTATTTATTGAAGGCAATCGCGGCGCCATTTTTGCGCAAATTGCTATCGTGGTGATCCCCGTATTATTGTTCTCGTTAATTGAGTCTAAGTTTGTATTACCTGCTCACCTTAAGTACGTCAAACTGCGCCATGAAAAGCAGAAACAGAACAGGCTTGAGAAGTTTCAGGAGAATTTTGCTGACGGGTTTGAGCGTGCCATTATTAAGTTCTACCAACCATTTTTACGTGTTGCGTTAAAGAACAAAACTGCTACGTTAAGCTTATTTTCTGGGGTGCTGCTGATTATTGGTGCATTGATTATGACGGGATGGACGCAGTTTACATTCTTCCCGCGTATTCCCAGTGAAACGGTGCGTTTAAATTTAACTATGCCAGCGGGCACGCCGTTTGAAGTGACTAATCAGCATATTAAAACCATCTCAGACAAAGCCAAAATATTACAAGATAAGTACATTGATGAAGACACTAATGAAAGCATCATTATGAATATTTTGGCCACAACGGGTGGTCGAGGTGGGACGTCAAATGCGGGTGGCGTACGTTTTGAAATTATTCCGCCTGAAAAGCGAGAATCTGACATCACATCAGGGCAATTATTGACTGAGTGGCGTCGTATGGTGGGCGATATTCCTGGTGCTGAATCGGTGACTTACCGAGCAGAAATTGGCCGTAGTTCAGACCCAATTGATGTACAGCTTAGTGCGAATTCGCTTGAAACACTGCGAGAAATTGCTGACCAAGTGAAACAGAAATTAGCCACCTACCCAACGGTATTCGATATCTCAGACAGTTTATCTAACGGTAAGGAAGAGTTATTAATTGAACTCACCGAACAAGGTAAAGCACTGGGATTAACCCGCGAAGAAGTCACCAATCAGGTCCGCAGCTTTTACTATGGTTCTCAGGTGCAACGTATTCAGCGTGGCCGAGATGATATTCGAGTGATGGTTAGATTGCCGCTAGATGAACGTCAATCATTGTCAGACTTAGAACAGGTACTCATTACAACAAGCCAAGGTACCCAAGTGCCACTTGGGCATGTTGCTAAAATGACCTCAGGCAAGAGCCCTTCGACCATTAAACGTATTGATCGTTACCGGGTACTCAATGTCACAGCCGATGTTGAAAAAGACAATACCAATATGACTGTGTTGCAAGCGGACTTGAAGACTTATCTAGATGGTTTAGTTGCGCAGTATCCTGGAGTGCGTCATTCGCTTGAAGGTGAGGCGAGGGAGCAAAGTGAAAGTTTCGGTTCGTTGCAATGGGGGCTGATCTTTGTTGCCTTTATGATTTACAGCTTGCTGGCAATTCCGTTTAAGTCGTATGTTCAGCCATTAATTGTAATGAGCGTGATCCCATTTGGCTTAATTGGTGCAGTTATGGGCCACTGGCTCATGGGTTCACCCTTAACGATTTTTAGTCTTTTAGGGATGTTGGCCTTGATTGGTGTTGTGGTCAACGACTCATTAGTGCTGGTTGATTTTATTAACAAAAAGCGCGGTGAAGGTATGGCGTTAGTCGAAGCCGTGCTTACTGCAGGCGCTAAACGATTTAGACCGGTAATGCTAACCAGTTTAACGACCTTTATTGGCTTGATGCCGCTGCTATTAGAGCAGTCTACTCAGGCTCAATTCTTGATCCCAATGGCTATCTCGCTTGGTTTCGGTATTATCTTTGCCACCTTTATTACGCTCATTTTAGTGCCAGTTAATTACATGGTGGTTGAGCGCTTGAAAGGTGTAAAAGTGGATGAAGCTGAGTTTGATAAAGACTACGGTGATAGTTTTGCTGTACCAAGCGCAGCTACTGTGAATAGCGCAACAACGGTAAATAGCACTGCGACGAATTAATTGCTTAAATAAAGCCGTTTAATTTCTGCTGTGGCAAACAAAAGAAGTAAGCAAAAATAGAACACAAATAAATCGCCACCTCATTCAGTTGATTTCAGGTCAATTGAGTAAGGTGGCGTTTTTATGAGTGCAATGCCGATAAGGTTTACGCTTTAGCAACTTTACGGATCACAAACATTTGATAGCCAAAATCTGGCAAGTGTTGCTCATAAATCTTCACTTCTGCAGTAATATCTTTTACCGCTTGAGAGTCTGGCATCTGTTGTTGAAGTTGTTTCGCTCTTTCACCCAGAGGCATGTAGTAGTTTTGCCATGCTTGCTGGCTGAGTGAAAAATGGCTGATAACTTCGTATCCTGCCGCTGTAATCTGTTGTAAGCGGGTGTCGACCGTTTGCATGTCTGGGTATTCTTGTTGCAAAAAGTTTTTTGCGGTTGGGTGTGGTTTATCAGCTAGCCATACTAGGTCGCTTACCATCATCATGCCATCTTGCTTCAACAGTGGCCGCCATTGTTCCAATGCATTGGTGACTCCCATAATGTAGGCGCTGCCTTCAGCCCAAATGAGATCAAAGCTTTTTGGGGCAAATGGCAGTTCAGTCATACTGGCACTGACGCCTGTGATGCGATTGGCGAAGTCCGTTTCACTAAAGCGCTCAGCAAGTCTGTCCAATGCTGATTGCTCATTATCCACAGCGGTAATATTGGCTTGACTGTGTTGCGCCAATACTTGTGTTGCTAACCCTTTGCCGCAGCCAATTTCGAGGATTTGTGATGGCGCGATGGGTAACGATTGCAACGCTTTTAGGGTTTCTGATTCATCGCCTGGCCCCCAGCGTTCAAGTGTTTCAAAGACTTTCATAAAGTCTGCCATGTAGCTGTCGTGTTCGTTCATATCTTTAGATAACCATTTCAGTCGTAGGGCTTGTTTTTCATCAAACCCTTGGGTCTTTAACCATTGTAAATGCGCATCGGGTGCGTCGGCATCCATGCTTGTGTGCCAAGCTTTCATATCTGCTTTACCTAACATGGCAGCTAACAAATCTCTGGCTTTTTGCTTTTGGGCTATTTCTGACTCCAGCACAGTTAGCCTTTGCGCTAACAGAGATTTATCAATTTTAGCTTCCAGACACGCTTTGCATTCTTTGAGTGTTAATCCACCGGCTTGCAGCTTTTGAATTAATCTCACTCGTTGTAAATCCTTGTCGCTATATAAGCGATAACCATTGGCGGCACGTTTGCCTTTGATTAACTCAAGCTTTTCGTAATAAAGCAGCGCAGTACGTGATAATCCGACAGCGGTTGCTAGTTGAGAAATACGATAGTCCAAAGGTGAATCTCCATGGGATTTAGGTGTACTGTAAACTATAAAGTTATAGACAGGTCAAGTCGATAAATCCACTATTGGTTAATTCAGCTGTTGATGTAGAAAGTAATGTTTAGCCAGTGAAAGTAAGCTGAGGTATTGCAATTGATTACACTTCAATTGATCCAAATACTCGGTGATTAAGGTATTTTATGCAGGTATTGAAAATGGCTATCTGATTATTCGCTTGGTTCAGTTAATCGAATTAAATCTCAAGGATGTTTAATGAATCGTTTTACCCCACTTATTGTCAATGGTTTATGCTTTGCTAACCGTTTGGTTGTGGCGCCCATGGCTTCACAAACCGCTGATTTAGCTGGTATAGCAACGGCAACGACTGTTGCACACTATCAAAAACTGGCGTTATCTCAGGCGGCATTAGTGATGGTGGAATACAGTTTTGTGTCGCTAAGTGGCCGAAGTGAATCTCATCAACTCGGTGCACATATCGATGAATGCGTGGCGGGATTGGCGCAGATTGCTACCACCATACATGACTCGGGCGCCTTGGCCGCACTGCAATTGACCCATTGTGGCGGTAAAGCACAGTTAGATCAGACTCCTGATTTAATGGGACCTTCAGGCATAACCGTACCTGCATATGACAGAGTGCTGCCTCAGCCTAGAACTATGTCGTTAGCAGATATTGAACAATGGCAACAAGACTTTGTGGCGGCAGCAATGCGTGCACAACAAGCAGGCTTTGATTTAGTTGAGCTACATTGTGCCCATGGTTATGGCTTGAATCAGTTTTTATCACCGTTAACCAATCAGCGTGATGATCAATATGGCGGCGATCAGGTTAATCGTAGTCGTATTGTGAGTGAAATTGTGGCGCAAATAAAAGCGAAAACGTCGTTACGCGTGACGGTACGTATTCCTGGACAAGATTTCTATCCACAAGGGTTAAGCCGAGCAGATATGCTGCAAACCAGCCGTATACTCATTGAGGCTGGGGTGGACATGCTCAATATATCATCAGGTATTGGTGGCTGGAATCGTCCTAAAGAGAAGCGCGGTGAAGGTTATTTAATTGATGAAGCTGCGCATATTAATCAAGCTGAACTAGGCGTGCCGGTCATTGGCGTGGGTGGCATTGAGACAGCAGAATATATTGAACAGGCATTATCGAATAACTGGTGTGATTTTACTGCTGTAGGGCGGGCTATTTTATCAAACCCTGCTGGATTTGCTGATCGTGTGATGTCCTAGCAGCTCCCACATTGGCTGTTTATTCGAGGGGTATAAGCCACCAAATTACCTTGATTATCCAAGGTGAATTCACAGCATTGATTGAACAGCTGGTATAACGATTGGCGGCTTTTTTGCACTCGAGATTTGAGTGTCGAATATTTGATATTGTGAGATTCAGCGTAAGATTTTTGAGCAACACCTTCAATTTCTATGGCGCTAAGTAAATCGGCTTGATCTTTGGGTAAGCCATTAATGAAAGGCGTAATGCAGTCGCTCATTTGCGCAAACATCTCTTCGTTTTGACTCAGTCCATGTTCGTCTGCCATATCGTGTTGTTCTGTCAGCGCTGTTGTTGGATGATTGCCTCGCTTGCGATAGAAATCAATGATGGTGTTGTTGGCAATTTGGAATAACCAGGATTTAAGCTTTTTAGTATCTCTAATTGAGTCTAGATTGTTGTAGGTTTTGATTAGCACTTCTTGCAGTAAGTCATCCACATCATCAAGGTTAGCCACATTCTTAGTCAAAAAAGCGCGCAAGCTGCTACGGTACTGCGCCCATATCAGTTCAATGTTTATCTCAATCTTTGCTGTCATATTTGCTCTCTTACAACCTTGTTTAAGTTATGGCTTAATACTGCCTAACTAGCTTTAAATATATACAAAACCATCTAGGCGCGCTGTGTTATCCATCGATATTGATGGCAGCTCGCCTAGCTCGGGTTGGTAGTTGTTAATTGTTAATTGTTAATTGCTAGCAGCAGCTGCCTTTTGTTGAAGTTGAAGCTGTGCAGCAATTAGCTTTAACCTTCTCACTGCAGCAGTCATCTTTACAGCATGCTTCATTGCAACAATTTTCTTTGCAACATACTTCATTGCAGCAACCGTCAACACAATAATCATCGCTACAACATTGTTCGCAGCATATGTCACAGCACATCTCGTCGCAATTATCTGAGCAGCTCGGTGCATTGTCGGCAATGTAGGTATTGCTGAGGTAAAAATCAGTAAACTTTTCAACAAAATCATCAGCTACAGATTGTTCTATAAGCCCTGAATCAAGTAGGTTTTGTTGCCATTGCTGCACTTTGGGTAGACAACACAGCAGGTTGTGTCCGGTTGCTTGTTTAACGATATGTGCACGGTGCAATAGCGGCAGCCAGGCGATATCGACATTGCAAATGGTGTCTGATTTAAAGAACTTGTGGCCTTTGCCGGTTTGAGTTTGGCTGTTAAGTTGTTTCTCAACTTTAGCAAACGCTTTATGTAACTTGCCGCAGCGTTCAACAAAGGTTTGCTCATCCTTGCTACGCATGGTGCTGCATTGGCTCAAGTAATGTTTAGTGCCCAAGTAACTCCATGCTCGGTCTAGTGCTCTCTGCTCATTAGTAACATCGAGTTCTAATGGGCCATATTCATCTTCGATGTACTCAACAATGGCATCAGACTCAAACAGTGCGGTGCCAGTTTCGGTGATCATCACTGGCACCTGGCCATTCGGTGATATATCCAAGAACCATTGCGGTTTATCTTTGAGGCTAATGTACTTCACCTCAAAAGCGATATTTCTGGCGGCGAGTGCCGCTGTGACACGTTGAACAAATGGGCAAATTTTAAAGCTGACAATCTTAAGCATGAGCGGTCTATCTCTTTAGTTTTTTCAAGTTACTTATAAGACGAAGAAGCTTAAGAAAAGACGAAATTTCGTGATTAAAAAATCAAATATTGCTTGGGGATATAATGAAAAGAAAGCTAACAAATTCTTTCTATTAGCTTTATTTCATCTGGATGATGGTGCTAGTAAATGGCTGCTGCAATAGCCAGTAACACAAACAAAAGTGCTGTCACTTTACGGATTAACGCTAATGGCAATTTATCTGCTGACAGTTTCCCGATAATCACCACAGGCACATTGGCCAATAGCATGCCGATGGTGGTGCCGATGACTACCATGGCAAGTGCATCAGCATATTGAGCCCCTAAAATAGAGGTGGCGATTTGGGTTTTGTCGCCGATTTCTGCGATGAAAAACGCAATGAAACTGGCGACAAAAGGACCTCGATTGGAAATCTGTTCATCATCATCGAGTTTATCTGGTACTAGCACCCAAGCAGCCATTGCGAGAAAGCTTACAACCAGCACCCAATTAAGTACTTGCGGTGATAAATAGTCAGCGACTACAACACCAAGGTAGGCAGCAAGCGCATGGTTGGCAATTGTCGCTAAGAAGATGGCGGCAATAATTGGAATAGGTTTGCGATAACGGCTGGCAAGCAGCAAAGACAATAGTTGAGTTTTGTCACCAATCTCAGCCAGTGCGACAGTGGTGATAGAAATAGCTAGTACGCTCACAATTAGATTCTTATAGAGGTGGGATTTTTCAAACCAAGACAATACCCCACTCCCCACCTCGGTTCGTGTGTATTGTCTATGGTCTCACTAAACCCTATGTCACTGATGTGGCAAGAAGATCTCATACGCCATGGTGATTTTGCACCAATTATGTTGACGTACAAACACACTATATGACCCATTGTGTTGGATAATGCAGTGGCAAGTTACTCCCCAAAGACGCGGCAATATTAATTTGTGCGTAGATTTTTTGCAAGCCTGAAGTCAGCGGAAAATGTATTCAGTGATGCAAATTAGATAGCTAGTCCTACATAAATGTAACGATTAGATCACAAAAATCGCATCACTTGGGTTGATTTTGTTTGATAGTCAAAATAAAGTTAGTGCAAATAATTTGATAATCAAACTAGTGGGCAGGTAATGGCATTTCCAATTGAACATCAGCATGACTTTTCGTCTCAACATCAAACGGGTGAACGACGCACTTGGTACGTGTTGATATTAACGGTCACCGCCATGGTGGTAGAAATTGTCGCGGGCACAATGTTCGGCTCAATGGCACTGCTAGCTGATGGCTGGCATATGGGCACACACGCCGCGGCATTTTGTATCACCTTATTTGCTTATCGCTATGCTCGTAAGCATGCCCATAACGACCGTTATTCCTTTGGGACAGGTAAAGTGAGTGTGCTTGGTGGTTACACCAGTGCAATTGTGCTGGGGATTGTGGCATTGATGATGATTGTGGAGTCGATATCTCGATTGATGAACCCACATACTATTCAATTTAATGAAGCGATTATGGTGGCGTTTATTGGCTTGGCCGTGAATGTCGCAAGTATGTTTTTATTGGGTGATCACCATCATCACCATCATCACGATCATGGTCATTCCCATGGTCACTCTCATGGCCATTCCCATGAACACGGTCATTCTCACGCTAGTGATCATAGCCACTCTCATGAACATGCTGGTGACCATTCACACGAGCAGCATCATGATCATAATCTGCGTGCAGCCTACATGCATGTTTTAGCGGATGCATTAACTTCAGTGCTGGCGATTGTCGCGCTACTGTTTGGTAAGTTTTACGGTTGGAACTGGTTGGATGCGGTCATGGGCATTGTCGGCGCGATTGTGATCCTTAAATGGACTTATGGCTTAATGCAACAAACTGGACCAGTATTGTTAGATGAGAATATTGAGGGCAGCTACAGAGACGCGATAAAAATTGCCCTTAAGCCTTACGCTAGAGTGAAGGATTTACATATGTGGAAAATCAGCGGTCATCATTACGCCGCGGCGATAATCATAGAGTCAAATCATCAGAAAGCGGCGACAGAATATAAACAAATATTGAGTCAATTTGATAAGATTAGCCACTTAACGTTGGAAGTTCATCCAGCTATCTCAACACAAGAAAGTTAATTATGTCACTAGACCACATTCAACAGCTTAATCACTCATTGACTGAGTTTTACGACAAAATGTCATCTTGGGAACAGTCGGTTGTCAAAGAGACTGGCTACAGTTTGGCACAAACCCACACTATTGAAGTATTAGGCTGTCACGGTGCATTGAGGATGAAAGAACTGGCTGAAAAGCTCGCGATTACCACAGGCACATTAACGGTTCAGGTAGATAAGCTGGTGAATGCTGGGTTAATTGAGCGTTGTGACCATCCCGATGATCGCCGTGCCATTGTGGTTAAACTGACGAGCGACGGTGAAGCCATTCATCGCCAGCATAATCAGTTACATGTAGATTTAATGAAAGACTTAACCAGTGATTTATCAGCTGAACAAGTGCAGGTATTGCTCACTTGCATGGCTAAAATCAATCGTGAATTTTAATTTACTCTCATCAGAAAGTTGTACCTCAGCTGCTATACTTTAGCGCATATATTCCTGCTCTATTTGATGGGCGGCTCCATTATCTCCACCTAACGTATTCATTAATGAGGTTATTTATGAAATCACTTGGCTTAAGTAAAGTCACTGTCGCAGTGTCATTAGGCTTACTTGTCAGTGCTTGCGGTTCGGATTCAAGTGATCCTGCTCCGCAAACTGGCCAATTTAGTCTGGGAGTTTCAGACAATCCTGCGGATGCCAATGTAGTCAATATCGCCTTCAAGCAAGTCGTATTAAAAAACAGTGATGGTGCTATTTCATTCAACGTCGATGTCGATGAAACTGGTTTACAGCACGTTGACTTGCTTAGCGTGCAAGGTAGCGCCATTGAAACCTTGGTATCAGGCCAAGAAGTGCCTGTTGGCGAGTATCAGATGTGTATCTACATGCAAAACAATGAGGTAGAAAGCACAGATAGTTCTTATGTGTTATCACAAGCCACCTTTGACCCAGACACTCAAGAATGGGTCGGCGGCGTTGTTGAAGGACTAACAACCAATAGTAATGGCTCCTGTGGCGGTGAAGGGGCCGAGGAAGAAGATACTGGGCGCTTATTTTTCAATAAGAGCTTCACCATTGCCGCGGGAAACAATGCCTTTGTTGCAGAGTTTAATCTGACTAAAGGATTACAAGGGCCTAAGGGTAATAAAGATTATTGGACGTTGAAACCTACTGCTGTTCAATTAGTCAATACTGCTGATGTCGGCGCTATCTCGGGCATGATCAGCCCACAAACTATGACGGATTGTGAAACGGCAGCTGCTGGTTCAGAATTTGCTGAAGCAGTCTATCTTTACCCTGAATCAACTACCCTTGAGCAAATGGCCGACTTTAGAGAGGGAGAGTATGCTGAGGGCGAAGTGGCTCCAATAGCCTCTGCGAGAGTTAACCCAGTATTAGATGATAATGGTCAAGTACAAGGTTACCAGTATGAATTCGGATTTGTGAGCGCTGCTACTTATAGTCTTGGCTATACTTGCTTAGCACAAAATGACGATCCTGAAGATACTAACGTCAGTGAGCCCGATGATGGCTCTGCAGTCTTTTTCTTAAATGCTGCTGAGATAGACGTGAGTGTTGAGGATGGTGCTACCACTGAACGTAACTTCCCTATGGGTTATTCGCCTCAGGGTTAGCTATTAAAGATACAGCTTATTATTGGAAAGTGAGTTAGGCCAAGCCTAGCTCACTTTTTTATTGGGTGACTATCGACACACTTTTTTGCAAAACAACACTGCCGACCAGCGTTAAATGGGATGATTTATTGGTCCTTTTTTGCCACACTGTAGCCCTAAAAATGCACGGACAGCACTTTCATTGATTGTCCGACATAGAAGAACGATAACAACAAGGATGCCTCCATGAAATCAGTCTCGCTGGTTTGCGCCAGTCTTGCGTTAGCTTGGTCATCATTCAGCCATGGTGCTGAAATTGATAAAGCCAATATTCAACGCTTAGGCCCAGTTGCCATTAATACCTCTCAGCCACTCTCTGCTGGTGATCACGCCGACAGTGTTCGTCTTAACTTAGTGCAGTCGCTAACCCAAACGAATTCTGGTATCACGCTATTTGGTCAGGATTTTGACTGGGACAGCGCCACTAAAAAAGTGGATGGCGATACTGGTTGGTTAGCGTATAAATTGCAGCTGAGCACTGAGCGTTACACCCAAGGAACTTTAACCATTACAGGGCTTGAGCAGCCGCAGGTATATGTTAATGGTCAGCTTGTTAAAGCAGCCAATAAAGTGGAGTTAGATCTGCGCACGGGTGATTACCAAATCATGGTACTGGCGGACGGTCGTGCTGAAGATGGTGAAGTGAGCCTAGACTGGCAAGGCAAAAGTGAGGTTGATGCTCCAAGCTTTGCTGCAACTGGCAAAAAACGGGTGTCTTACGAGCAACTATTTGATTCAAAAATCATCAGCAGTTTAAGTTTATCTCCAAATGGTAAGTATTTACTGCAAACCACCACCGAGTATTTACCAGGCAATGACGGTAAGCCCACTAAAGTCACTGAGTTAGTCGACGCATCATCCAAATCAGTACAGTACCGCTGGCAAGCTAATTTACCTGCAAGTGCAGCATGGTCAAATGATGGAAAGCAGTTATCTTATATAGCAGACGGCAAGTTGGAATTACTCAAGATTAAAGACCGTAATATCAAAGTACTTGCTGAAGGCGTCGATAGTGTGTCAGGGCTAACATGGTATGGCGATAACTTGTTATTTAGTTGGCAAAAGCCATTTAAGGCGGACGATAAAGCGACCAATAAGCGCTTTAAAGCCTTAGAAGATCGCTGGAGTTATTGGCGTAACAACAGCCAGATCTATCTATTAGATGTGGCGTCTGGTTTTATGCGCCAACTCACACATGGACAGTTAAGCAGTAATTTGGTCGACAGTGATGTTGAACGTGGCAAGCTTTTATTGACGCGTTATCCAGTTGATTACAAGCAACCAGCACATACTCTGACTCAGCTGTTTGAGCTTGATGTTACCAGCCTTGAAGAAACCCAAATCGGTCAATTCCGCACACTTAATGATGCTATTTATACTGAAGATGGCATGTACATGATGGCTGGACCTGATTTTATGGACGGCCTTGGTGTGCAAGATAAGTCTGTTGTGGTGAACAACTATGATGGTCAGCTGTATTGGCGCAATGATAAAGGTGAAGTTAAAGCACTGAGCAAGACATTTGACCCGGCTATTGGCTCTGCGCAAAAGCTGAGTAATGATGATCTGGTGTTACGTGTGACTGAGGGTGACCGCGCACAACTATATTTATTTGATATCAGCCGCGGTAACTTCAAAAAAATCAATACCGGCCTTGATATGGTTAACCGCTTCAGTGTTGCTGCTAATCAATCTAAGTCTGTGATAGCTTATGCTGGTAACTCAGCTACCGTACCGCAAAAAGCGTATGTAATGAAGTCGGGCAAAAAGAAGGTGTTGTTTGATAGCCAAGCAAGCAGCTATGCCAACACTCGCCTTGGTAACATTCAAGATTTTGATGTGACCAACAAAGACGGCGTTAATATTGATGGTCGCGTATACCTGCCGGTTGATTTCGATGCTAACAAAAAATACCCCGCGTTAGTTTACTACTACGGCGGCACTTCGCCTGTTAGCCGTAACTTTACTGGTCGCTGGCCGTTCAACCTATGGGCTGCGCAAGGCTATGTGGTGTATGTACTGCAGCCAACTGGCGCGACAGGTTATGGACAAAAGTTCAGTGGTCGCCATGTTAATGCATGGGGTGAATATACCGCTGACGACATTATTGAAAGCACGCAGAAGTTCCTTGATGCCCACAGCTTTGTTGACCCTAAACGTGTCGGTAATATGGGCGCGTCTTACGGCGGTTTTATGACCATGTATCTTGCCACTAAAACCGATATCTTCGCGGCGTCTATGTCTCACGCGGGGATCAGTAATTTATCTTCTTACTGGGGCCACGGCTGGTGGGGTTACGCTTATTCTGGCGTAGCAACTAAAGGCAGTTTCCCTTGGAATAACCGTGATATGTATGTCGAGCATAGTCCGCTTTATCATGCAGATAAGATCAACACACCAATGCTGTTACTCCATGGTAATGCCGACACTAACGTACCAGTGGGTGAGAGCCACTATATGTATACCGCATTGAAGATGTTAGATAAGCCGGTTGAGCTCATCGAGTTTAATGGCCAAGATCATCATATTAATGGCCGTGAAGCCCGTTTTGACTGGTGGGATGCAACCCTAGCTTGGTTTGATATGCACCTAAAAGACGAACCACAATGGTGGAATAAACTGTACCCGCAAGACGCGGAGTAAGTGTCGATTAGCTTACAAAGCCCTGTTATTTAACAGGGCTTTTTAGTGCAGTCAGCCAATGCATTAGCGATAATCATTCAGAATCACAATATCCCTACAAATAGTGGCATCTCTCGAGTGTTGTACTATTTTTATATCACCCGCAGCATGAATGATTAAATTTACGCTGCAATCTTTGCAATCGTGCTGTTTCTAGCGGTAAGGAGATAAGTTCGGTATCAACACGAACAATTACGGAAGATTAACTCATGTCTATTAGATTGATAGCATCATTGCCTTTGATAATGATGCTCTTCAGTTCGTTAGCTTTGGCGGACAATATCAAAATACAGAAAGCAAAATATAAAGAAAGTAAGCAGCTTCTTGTGGTAAAAGGGAAGCTAGATAAATATCAACACAACAAGTCTCACCATCACAATAAACACTCCGCCAAAAGCATCGAGATAGTTGATGCTAATAATCCCAGTTTTGTTCTTGCACAGCAGCAAGCGCATAAGTCTTTTAAAGCTCATATAAGCACAACAGATTTAGGCTATATTCCTTGCCAAGTAGGGGTAATTGTTGATGGTGATATCGACAACATGGCTTATGCTCAAGTCAGAAAGGCACCTGATCAATGTGGTGGCTACAGTGCCACTATTACAGGGCTTATCACTGATGAACCCATTCCATTTGCAACAGTAACAGTAACGTTAAATGGGCAAACCTTCACTACCACTGCAGATGCAAACGGCGCCTATAGCTTAGATATATTAACTACAGATGTTGCGCAGTTACTGGTGATTGAATCAAGCGCCACGCAAGCAGAAACGGGTGACGAGATTAACTTCGTTAATATGGTGGGATCATTTGAGAAAGTGCTATCTGAAACTGACCCAATCAATGTGACCAATGTTACTACTGCAAGCTACGCGCTAGTGGTCGAGGCAAATGGTGGTACAGAGCCAACCAATGTTGCTGAGCTACAAGCCGCTGAGACTTCGGTCGATGCCACAGAGTTGTTTGAGTTAGCGGCGGTGATCAAACTGATTGTCGATGACCCAAATTATAGCTTGCCAGCTGGCTATGACAGTGTGCTCGACTTTGTTAATGACCAAGCTGCGGTAGAGACGTTTGTACAGGCTACGCCGACTGAAGACATTGATGGCGCAGTGGCGGCGATTTTAGCCGACAGCGACTTGGTGGCGGGCTTTAGCGCAGATGATATCCCAGAGCTTTACTATGTCACTGCCGTTGCTCAGCCCGGCTATATGGCGCGCACGGGGTCAGCCCTAGAGTTTGATGCAAGCAACAATACGGGTAACGCGTTAGAGTTTCAAAGTTATAATGGCATCGCAATAAATGAAGTCTTTACCTGGGCGGTGGACAATGGCCGATTGGTTGTCACGCTTAGTTCGCCTGAGCAACTTGAGCAGCTATCACACGAGATTGAAACTGTGACCGACAATCAGGCTGAAATTGATGCCTTCTATGCAGGTGGCGGTACCGAAAGTGGCTTTAACTATTATAGTACTGAGTTCCAACGAGCCTATACCAGAGTGGTAGACGGCAATCTGGTGGATGTGGTGTCGGTAGAAACTCGCCGCGAGTTAGTCACGCCAGATATTTTATTACTCGATGGGTCTACCTTGAGCATCGCTGACCCTAAGCTTGCCATTGAAAATAGTAATCAAACTCTGCGCTCTAGCCTTGATGTGACACCGATTGCGTTTGATGCCTCGTGTGCCGTTGGTGGCACCTGTGTTGAGGGGGCTTGGGGCGGTATATATCATTTCTCAGAAGGTAAGCGTGCTTATGATGACTTTATCTTTCCTGAATCTGCTTATGGTGAGCTGATTACTTTCGCTGGGGATAACTCAACCAGTGGTGAAGTGTCGGGTGTTGATGCCAGTTGGCAAGTGGATGCTGAGGGTAAGTTGGTGATCAGCTATGCCAATGGCATGGTGCAGACTAACCAAATTCTTGAGCAGTCTGGCATTGAATATGGTGTGTTCTCAACCTTTGATAATGGCGCTGAGCGCTACGCAACTTATACCATTTGGGTGAAAGCAGATCCAAGCTTCGCACTTGATGTTAGCTATTTAACTAACTTAAGCGGTGATCATTTTTGGGCGGGAGAAATTAACGCCTGGATCCCAAGTCTTTATGATGAACTAGGTTATTTGCAACCTAATCAGTTATGGGGTTGGGCGTTTACACCAAACGATGTGACTAACACTTGGGGGCTGCAATGGAGCACACCCGACGCTAATGGTTTAAGTTCAATTGAATTTACAGATGCTGGACCAGTAAATTATGTGGTTAATCCAAGCTCGTTGTTAATCGAACGCTCGCCATTTGCTAAGCGTTACTGGTACCCGATTGCTAGCACAGTGATTGAAGGTCAGCGTATGTTCTATATTGTGGAGCGTGAAGAGCGCGATGCCGAATTATGGTTTGGTGGTGAGCCTGGGTTTAATACCTTTATCCCAGCGCGTATCAATATTGAACGTGAACGCAGCAAGTTAGATTATACCAATATTGCGCGGTAACATATTCGTATCGTTAACTAGCTCAAAGCACAAAGACTATTCGTCTTTGTGCTTTTCTATTTTATATTGCCGTACTTTTGCTGGAAGATTATTGAATACTCATCACTTGCTCTTCAGCGACACGGATCATTACATCCAATTTGCCAGATGCTTGCAACTGCTTAATTTTGTCATCAAATAATGGCACCAAACTGGCGTATCGCTTGTTGAGGTAAATATAGAGGTGATGATTTGCAAGAATAGGTTGTAAGGGGCGAATATCAGCGATCAGATTTTTATTAAGAAACTGTATGCCATCGACATGGCTCGTGATGGCTAAATCGATTCGTTTCATTCTCAGCAGCTCAATGAGCTGCTCGGTAGACATCACCTGCATGGCTTGTTTGCTTTCTTTTATGTATCTCAACGTGTGCTTTACGCCGCGTACAATTCCGACGTTGGCCTCTTCTAGCTTGGGCAGTAAGTCTGTTGCCTGTGAGTTGTTAGTCAATGCAAAAGCGGTGGTTTTTAATGAGTAATAAGGAGTAGGAACGCGCACTACTTGATCGTTAGTTTCACCGTATGAATATATACGCATGATTTCGCCTGCAGCGAGACCAGAGGCAACAGCGCGCTCAGCGCGATTGGCTGGGAGTAACTCAACCTTTACTTTAAGTCCCATCTCATGACAGATTTGATTGAAAACAATATTGCCAATCTCTTGCTCTGAAAGGTTTTCAATCCCTTTGAAATGTAGCGTATTACTGAGTAAAGCGGAGCTAAACAGAGAGAATAATCCGCAAACAAGCCCGAGCAGTATTTTGCACAACAGCGTGAGTTTTGAGGCGCGATTAGCCTTCATTGAGGATGTCCTTTAGTAAAATCTGTACGAGATGTCGCTCCTTGCTATGGATAAACCTAGTTGGCGGTAATCAATGCGTCAACCAGTTTGGCGGTTATGTGCTGTCAATAAACAACATATGTGCGAGGGCTCATTGACGCTGAGAATCACCAATGACTTGCATCAATTGAGATAACTCTTGTTGTTTTTCCAGCGCAATAGCATCCATTAACTGTTTCATTTTTGCTTCTTGTGCTGCCGTAGGCGCGTTGTCGCCAAGCTCTTGATAGAGTTTTTCTAATCGCTTTTCATTTTCTGATAATTGGCCGTACATAGCTTGGTCTTGCAACTGATGTAATTCGGTATATAAGTGATCTAACTGAGCCATCTTGTCTTCTAGTTGTGCTGTTTGTGTATCAGACAGTGCATGCTCCTCTGTATGCTCAATGTCTCGTTCCAACTTTTCGATTTGCACTTCGAGCTGTGTAATCTGTTCATCCTGAACGTCATTTTCCCCAGCGCAGTTATCAATTGTCGATTGTGACAAGCCTGTTTGTGCGATGATCTCTTGCTTAAAACAAGCATCCATTTTGTGCTCGTCCACACTATGGTGGCTAAAGCAGGTGCTGAGTGAGTGACGAAATGCTTGTTCTAACTTTTGCGCGCTCACACCAGTACATTGTGACATGGAGGAAAACTCACCTTCACGGTGCATTTGTTGTACAGAAAACGCCACCATGGCATCAATTTGTTGTTGGGTCATTTTTTGCGGAGCGTTGGCCTGAGTGAAAGGCGATAGGATTAGCGCCCCGAAGGCAAACATAGTGACGAGCTTCATTGATAGTCCTTTAATCGTTGAAGTAAATATGAGTTGCATAGCGTATCAGAGTGCGGCTTTTCAACAAGTTTGCAGGTATAAATTCATACGTAAGTGGTCGAGTCTCAACAGTTTAGTTAATTACTTAAATTGCATGGAGTAGTCGGGAATATGTTGCATCCAAAACGGTGGTGTACCGATGTAATCTTGCACCGCTTTAATAAACTCACTGACTAACATAGTCTGTTTGCGGTGCGGATAAACTGCGTAAATACCTGTATCCATAGTAGAAATAGGATATTCTGTTAATAGTTGCACAAGCTTATTGTCGGCAATGGGAGCTTCAAGATTGAATAGATCTATCAGGCTATATCCCACTCCAGCCGTGACAGCGTCAATTAAGCTGCGTACATCACTGACTTTGTAGTTACCTTGCATTTTGAATGTTTGATAGCATTGTCCGTGCGGTTCTTCGGTGATCACTAACTGATCGAGCTGTACATTACCATTGTTATAGGTAACGGCGGGTAGTTGCACCAAGTCTTGTGGCGTGGTGGGCAAACCATGTTGTGCAATAAATGCTTCTGAGGCCACAAGTGCGAAGTGGGTTTTAGCAATTTTTTTAGCAATCAAGTTAGACTCAGTGAGTTTGCCAACTCTAAAGGCCACATCAAACTGATCTGAAATAATATCCGTAAGTTTGTCATCTAATATGAGAGTGACTTTAACATTGGGATAGCGCTGCATAAATTGATTAATCACAGGTTGCAGGTATAGCTGCCCAAAAAAGTGAGACGACGAAATTCGGATAATACCTTTAGGCTCAGACTGATAAGCATCGGCAATGTTTTTAATTTGGTCTAGAGTGTCTGTTAATTGTTGCGCTTGCTTAAGGATTTCTTCGCCTGCAGAAGTGAGAGAAAACGAACGAGTAGAGCGGTTGAGTAATTGCACGCCAAGTTCAGACTCTAACTTTTTTATCTGTTTGGATAGTTGTGAATTATCCATGTCATGCAAAGTAGCGGCTTTAGTAAAAGAGCCTTGTTGCACCACATCGACAAATAAACTGAGCTGTTTAGTGAGCGATGATATCAATGTCGTTCCTTGTTCGTTTTGTGCAAACTTAACCGTTTGTTCAGTGTAGTTTTTTATCATTGAAATCACAATTTGAGGTGTATTTTTTGCTACTTTATGGGCATGTCATTAAGTGGTAGACAATGATAATGGGTTCGAAAAACGCATTAAAAAAGCTTAATAAGCTACAGAAGAAATCTAAAAAGTTGACCAATAAATCGCTAAAGCAACTGAGTGCGTTAGCGGTCAACCCAGGTAATGATGACTCTATTGCAGGCAGTCACTCACAACTTCATCAAGAGGCAGGGCAATTAGCTGAACAGGTGATTGGCTCTATGGTGTCTGAGCTCACTCAGCCGCTAAATCCTGTTGTGTCTAAGCTTAACCATGGTACTCATAAAATGATAAACAAGCCCCAATTCGACCAGTAAAAAAGCCAGCTTACTGTAACAGCTGGCTATTTTGTTATCTAACTCACTCTAAAAGCGGGTGTCATGATAGGTCAAAACAGAACATGACAAAACGGCAATCATCAATTAGACCGGTTGGTTTAGTGTTGCCATTTAATCCAAATAAGTAATCATATTAATTGTGACCAACTACTCTACTGAAACTTTGCTCGGATACGGGATCCGAAACGCGATAGTGTAAGCCACAGGTAACACAATTAAGGTTAGCGCTGAAGCAAAGCCTAAACCAAAGATGATAGTAATGGCCATCGATCCAAAGAAGGCATCGGTGAGCAGCGGTACCATACCTAACATTGTCGTAATTGCCGCCATTAATACGGGGCGAACACGGCTAACTGATGACTCTATCACTGCCTGATAGGGAGCTGTACCTTGGCTGAGCTCGAGATTGATTTGGTCAACTAACACAATACCATTTTTGATGATCATACCTGTTAAACTTAACAGTCCGAGTAATGCCATAAAGCTAAAGGGCGCATCAAAAATAAGTAATCCTGATACCACACCAATGAGTGCTAATGGCACGGTAAACCATATAACTAGCGGTTGCCTGACTGAGTTAAATAACAGCACAGTAATCAAAAACATCACCAGATAGCCCATTGGGATGGAACTGAATACTGACTCTTGTGCTTCTAAAGACGTTTCGTATTCACCGCCCCATTCAAGCTCGTACCCTGCAGGTAACTCCATCGCTTCAACCAATGGTCTCACTTTCCTGAATACGGAGTCAGCAGTTTCATCAATGCCATTCATTGGATCGGCAAGCACTGAAATAACTCGCTTACGATCACGGCGCATGATTAATGGGTTTTCCCACTCAGTTTCAAAGCTTGAAATCACTTGTGTTGCGGGTACAAAGGCATTGTGATCTGAACTCCACACTTGTAGCTTCCAAATACTTTGTGCATCGAGTCGCTCAGCAGCAGGTGCGCGGGCTATAATCGGAAAAAGATGACTATTTTCGCGATAAGTACCCACTTGCTTGCCACTGAAGTTGGTCAGTAAGGCATCGTCTAAATCAGATTTACTGATCCCGGTTTCACGAGCTTGTGCCTCTGCTAGCTGCGGTCTGACTACGTTGACCTGATTACGCCAGTTATGGCGCACTCCAACTGCGGTGGGTTCTGCATCGAAGATCTCTTTTGCTTCCTGCGCGAGTTGGCGCAATATTTTTGGGTCTTCACCATAAAAACGTGCTTCAATTTTAGCTGCTGGGCTTGGGCCGTTTTCCATATATTTAAAACGGTACTCTGCTTCAGGAAACTCAATGCTAATTTTTTGCTCTAGCTGACGCATATAGGCATCCAGTGAAGCTAAATCTTGCATTTCAATCAATAACTGACCGTATGAGCTATAGCCTTTTTCAGGTACATAAGGCAAAACAAAGCGTTGTGCACCTTGGCCAATAACCGTGGTGAGGTTAACCATACCCACTTGATTATCAGCTTGATCAGTTAACAGATATTGCTCCATCGCCTGCAGATGACGCTGGGTCGCTTTAACATCTGTCCCCTCTGGCATCCAAACATCAACAAAGAAAATCGGTGTATTTGAAGCTGGGAAGAAAACATTTTTAACGTGGCCAAAGCCCATCACAGCCATAATGAGTGCACTAATAACCAGCAGCATAGTCACAGCACGAAAACGTATTGCTGTTTTTAAAGTTGCTCGGTAGACCAAAAATAGCCATCCTTTATAAGGATCTTCTTGACTATCATCTTGTAATGGTTGGTCTTTAAACATCAAGTTGCAGAAAAAGGGCACCAACGTCATCGCTGTGATCCAACTGATAGTTAATGAGATCAGCAGGACTTGGAATAAGGATACACAAAACTCGCCCGTGGCATTGTCAGACAAACCAATCGGTGCAAACGCAATAATGGCAATAACCGTGGCTCCAAGTAACGGCCATTGAGTCTGAGAAACCACCTGTTTTGCAGTTTCAAGACGAGTTTGGCCTCGTTTTAGCCCAATGAGAATACCTTCTGTGACCACAATGGCATTATCGACTAGCATCCCCAATGCAATGATGAGTGCGCCGAGTGAAATCAGCTGTAATTCAATATTGAGTATCTGCATCATGATGAAGGTACCCAATATGGTTAATAGCAGCACTAACCCCATTAAGATGCCAGAACGTACCCCCATAAATATCAGCAGTACACCAATCACAATTGCAATGGATTCCGCTAAATTGACCAGAAAGCCTCGTACCGTTTGATCAACCATTAGGCTTTGGTCATAAACAGTTTCAAGCTGCATACCGAGTGGTAATTCCCCGATCAACTCTGCCATGCGTTGATTCACGGCTTGGCCGACTTCAACCACATTGACGCCACTTGAAAATGATATCCCGATTGAGAGCGCATCATGACCATTGGCATGGTAAATGTTGTCAGGCGTTTCAATGGTGTCTTTATAAATGTCGGCAATATCACCTAGGTAAACAAGTTTTGTGCTCCCCGGCGCGCTGATCAGCAGGTTCCGCATTTGCTGGACACTGTCAAACTCACCTGTAGGGTGTATACGGACGCGATTGTCACCAATGACTACGCTACCTGCGTTTGATACCACGTTTTGATTGTTAATCAGAGCATAGATGTAATCCTGATCCAGTGACAAGGCATTGAGCTTTTGCTGCGAAATTTCAATGATCACTTGTTGATTAATACGCCCTGCAATGGCGACCTTTTTAATGCCATCAACCAAGACTAACTCGCGTCGTAAAAAGTCGGCGTAGTTTTGTAGTTCCTGATTGCTATAGCCGTCACCACTCACATTGAGCAATATACCGAATACATCGCCAAAATCGTCGATCACTTTGGGCGTGTAGACACCTGGGGGCAGTGTTACGGCGGTATCATTCACTTTACGGCGCACTTCATCCCAAACCTGCGGTAAGGCTGCTTGGTCATAGTTATCAGTGATTTCAATTTCAATCTGTGACAGGCCAGCGCTATTAATCGATGTGATGTGCTTAATGGCATCGAGTTGCTGGAGCGCATCTTCCAATGGCAAAGTGACTTCTTCTTCCACTTGCTCAGGCGATGCACCTGGGTATGAGGTGACCACTAATGCATTTTTAATGGTGAACTCGGGAAACTCTAACTGACCTAAGTTCAGGAATGAGATGCTACCGCCAATCAGCAGCAACAAAGCAAACATCCAGCTGACTACCTTATGGGTAATGGCGTACTGTGCAAAATTCATTGACTATACTCCACGCTGCCAGCGAAGCGGTTTCACTGCTTGGTTTTCTGATAAATATTGCACACCTGCAACCACAACTTGATCACCCACTTTAATACCACTGGTGATTTCAATACCATCAGTGGTGACATTGCCAATATTGACTGCTTGTTGGTTAACGACTTTATTCTCAGGATCAAATATCCACACTGTGTGTTGTCCATCTAGATCACGCTTACTAACAGCGGTTAAGGGAACGACAGCACTGACTTTGCCATTTACCGTAGGACTAAAATCAATACTGACTTCAGCACTCATACCGGGTAATACACCTAGATCTGTTGGGCGTGCAAGAGTGAACACCACTTGATAACTTTGCGTACCTGGTGTCACTTGTGTTGCATACTCTTTCAGTTCGATGTCATAAGCTTTTGCTGGATTAGCGCTAAAGCGTACTTGCGCTATTTGCTTGGCTGCGAGTTGGCTGATATGACCCGCTAAAGATTCCGGTATTTGTATGACCACATCGATGTTGGCATCTTTTTGAATGGTTAAAATAGTCTGATTGGCTTGTACCATCTGAAAGTTTTCAATGTTGGTCTTAGCTATCGTACCGTCATATGGTGCGTGTAGTTCGGTATAACTGAGTTGATCTTTGGCCGTCGATAAATTGGCTTGGGCAGATTTTAATTTGGCTTCGACTAAATCAAATTCAGCTTGAGACACTAATGAACGACGCAATAGCTCTCCGGTGCGTTGATAGTCGGCCTTGGCTAAAGCGAAGTCAGCCTCATAATTGAGCAGTGCATTTTGCGCATCTCGATCATCTAAGCGGGCAAGTAAATCACCTTGCTTTACACTTTGCCCTTCAAATAGAGATTGTTCGACGAGATGTCCAGAAATTCTAAAGGCTAACTCTGCTTGCTTAGTCGCAGCCACTTTGGCTGGAAATACTCTAAGAGATTGTGATTGTAAATGAGTGACTTCCATGAGTTTCACCGGCCTAATCGTTTGTGCGGCCACTTCTTTGGACTCGGTGTTGCAACCGGTAACGGTCAACATTATTAGCATGGCAAAAACGGCCATTGATAAAGGCTTCATGTGTGGTTCTCAAATGTGATTTAAATAGATGAAATGTTGCTTATTTGGTCAACGCCGCTACTCTAACAGCTAATGGAGTTGATAAAAACGGAATGATTTGAAACTATGGGTTCCATAAATTGAGACTATATTAGCTTGAATTATCTATAAGCATGTGAGCAAGTTGTTATATGGATGCTATTTGGGTAAGGGGTAAATCATGAAAACAGAAGATATTTCCTTGTTTCATCGAATTGTAGAAACAGGCAGTTTAGTTGAGGCAGCTGATATATTGAATTTGCCTAAATCCACCCTGAGTCGACGTTTGCAGCAATTAGAAGACGAACTGGGAGTCAAGCTTTTTCACCGGCAAAGTCGAGCAATGACCCTGACCGCCTCAGGTAGCCATTTCTATCAAAAAACCACAGATATGATGTCTTATCTAGAGCAAACCTTATCTGAAATAACTGACACTAAAGCTGAAGTTGGCGGGTCTTTGCGTATTCTGTTATTTCCTATTCCAGAAATGCTGCAAATTTGCCAAGCCATTTATCATTTTATGGATTTACACCCGTCAGTCACGGTAGAGATTATTATCAGCGCTGAACCACAGGATATGATCCGTAACAACATTGATATTGCCTTCATGTTAGAAGAAGCCTTCAATGAGAGTGAAATGGTGGCGCGCAAAGTGTTCAGTGAAACGGTGCATATATTTGCCAGTCCAGATTACTTGGCAGCGGCTGGTACACCAACAGGCCCAGAAGATGTACAGAATTACAATTCAATTTTATTTCGCTACCCCAATGGCAAAGTGTTTAATGAAATCCCTTTCGGCAATGACTTAAAAATAAAGGTGAAGGGTAATTTATACGTGAATAATCTTGATGTATGTATGGATGCGACCCTTGCTGGTAGAGGTATTTCATTAATGCCACTGCCATTTTGTGAAGATCACTTGCAGAGTGGTCGATTAGTGAAACTGTTTCCTGACATCGAGCCATACCAAGGTAATGTATTTATGGTGTATCCATCTAGACGCTATATTAGCCTTGCTTGTCAGCGGTTTATTGATCATTTTGTTGATGAAATTCAACGCTGCAGTCGTATAAATGAACAGATTGGCGCTGAACTGGCCGTAGGTTAGTAATAGGGCTGACAGTCCTGCGTATAGTCTTTATCAGAGGAAAGTAACAAGTCATTTTGCTGCTGCATAGTAGCGTATTGGCTCTCAGAAATATGTGGGCTGCTGATCTCGAAGGTTCTACGCAAATGCATTTGGCTATTAATTAGTGCGCTGCAATGTTCCTGAAAAAACAGAGCATCAAATTTTCCATTAGCTATCAATGAATTCAGACCTGACTCAATGCGTTTAGCGATGTGTGGTGTATTGGGAGAAATATAAAAATAACTGAACAGTGGCACCTTGAGCAATAATGTTGGCTCCACCATTAAGTCAGTGTATTTGGGCTGATAATATTGCATTTCTTTATACGCTTCATTGATACCGCGACTAAAGCTATCAAATCGACCTTTCTGAAGCATATGAAACAGTCCAGAATAACTGGAACCATCGATGAGTTGAAAACCTGCTTGTTGTAGCGTGCTATGGATAGACCATGTGCTAATAGTGCCAGTCGGGAAAGTTTGCAATTGCGCTAATGTATGCAGTTGTGAAAACTCAAATTCTGTGTCTTTACGAATAATAAAAATACGATATCCCAGAATCCCCTTACGAATAGGGAGCTGCACTGATAATAATTGTTTATTCCATTGTTGTGTTGAGACTTCGGCGACGACATTGATGTTTTGCCCTTCAGTAAGTTCCTTTAATGTACGATCGCGACTCATCGTGGTGGGATAAAAGTCCAATTTCGCTTCACCATATTCTGCTTCGGTTTCTGAAATGATGAGTTTCAATAGTTTTACACTGTAGAGATAGCGTTGATCATCAGCTGACGTGGCGTGATTCAAAATGAAGGTGTCATTTGCCTGTAGCATGAGTGGCATGCATAAGCTGAATAAGATAATAGACAAATATTTTTTAAGGGTCATATGAATAAGCTTAAACCAAAGTCCATGATTTTAAGGTGTCTACCACACTCATTTTGACGAAAGCGCTCTACAAAGTCTTCAAAGTTGTTAATGATTCAAAAACAAACAGCAAATAAAGCAATTATTTGGTGACAGTCTACAATTTTTTGATCTTTTTTAATTCCTTTGTAGCAGAGGATTACATAATAGTATGATTCTGGTCACGTTTTTCAGCGAGTGCTCACTCTGTTTGTTACACATATTTACATTTAAAATCATAGTCTTGTATTTAACTACTTTATACGCTGCTTACTTTGGCTTACAAGTGTTTATCAATTTGTTTTGTCACATGCGCAAAATGAGACCTCTGTCACAATAATTCCCCTAATGAACTGGCTAGTTGCACTATTGCAAAGCATCTAACAAAAGAGTAACGTGCCCCCGTTTTGTGTTGAGTTTTTACTCTATTTGCGGAATTATCACTGTCGCAAATCGCTCGTAGTAAACAAAACACGCCAATCAACGAGAGAAGCATAATGAAAAAAACAATCGTTACTTTGGCTGTTAGTGCAGTCGTTCTTAGTATGAGCTCATCAGTCTCTGCTGCTGGTTTCCAACTAGCTGAATATTCGGCAACAGGTTTAGGCCGTGCTTTTGCAGGTGAAGCAGCAATGGCTGATAACGCCTCTGCACAGTCACGCAACCCTGCTATGTTGACATACCTTGAAGGTCGACAGTTATCAGCAGGTGGCATTTATGTTCAGCCAAACATTGATGTATTAGGTGATATCAGTGTGGAATCAGCACTTCTTGCTGATGCCATCATGATTAATGGTGATGCAACAGACGTAGCTGGTGGCGCATTAATTCCTAACTTCTACTATTCAAACCAATTAAATGATCAGTGGACCTGGGGTTTATCGGTTAATTCTAACTATGGTTTATCGACTGAAATTGATAGTGCTCATGCAGCAGCCATTTTTGGCGATTCTACAGCGATTACTACTGTTGAGTTCAATCCAAACATTGCTTACAAAGTGAATGAGCAATTTAATGTGGGTGCAGGTATCCGTGTTGTTTATGGTGAAGGCGAAATCAGTGCCTCAACACCTGCATGGGTGGAAGGATTAAAAGCGATTCCAACTTTACCTGATGCCGTGAAAGCACAAATTCCAAGTGCAGGCACCTCACTAAAAGCAATGGAAGGTGATGATATTGCTTTGGGTTGGAAAATGGGTGCTAGCTGGCAGATTAATCCAAATCATCGTCTTGGCCTTGCTTATCACAGTGGTGTGGAATTAGAACTTGATGGTCATGCTTCTGGTTTAGCTTATGTGGGTGCAGATGGCGGTGAGATCCCAGGCTACTTACCACTAGAGTTGCCTGCTTTTGCTGAATTAGCATCACATCATCAACTCACTGAAAATTGGGCGATGCACGCAAGTGTAAACTGGACTCAGTGGAGTGTGTTTGAAGAGTTAGTGGCTTATTTCCCTGATGATAAACCGATTTCAGGCGAGCCATCAGATTTGGTTAAAGTAGAAAACTTCAAAGATAACTGGCGTTTTGCAGTTGGTACCACTTACGACTTAAATGATAAGTGGTTACTTCGCGGCGGTATCGCGTTAGATAAAACCGCAGTTGATGATGAGTATCGTACCACTACTATCCCTGATGCTGACCGTTTATGGTTTAGTGTAGGGGCAGGTTACCAAGCCAGTGATAAACTAAGCGTAGATTTTGCGGTTACCTACATTAACATGCATGGTGATGCGCCAATCACTGAGCACCAAGATTTATTTGGTTTAGCGAATGTGACCTTTGATGGTGAAGCAAGCGGTGATGTCTGGTTGGCAGGCATACAATTAAACTATAAGTTGTAAATGGTTTTGGCATTCCACTGTATTTATTTAGTGAGTGGAAATTGTGCTGTAACTGAATAATGTAGCTATTGGCTATGATTATTTTATCAAATATTAAGCCCTGATATTTTCAGGGCTTTTTTGATCAAAATCAGTAGCTATAATCATGATATCAATTAGTGATTTGGGAATGAATGTGCTGCGGATAACCACCTTATTTATCGTGACAGTTTTGATGTGTACTAGTGCGGGTCTCAGCTTGAGTGTTGTAGCACAGCAATCGGATGTATCTTCTGTCACGCCTATTAATCAGAAATCTGAATCAAATCCTCAAGCTGTTGATCTGGTACATACCTTGATACATGCATTTAATGGGGAAGATTTGCCACTCATTGAGCAATTAGTGGCTGATGAGGTGAAATGGTTCAACGTCAGTGTGGCTAAGATGGACATTCAGACTGAGGGTAAAGCGGCTTTAATGCAGAGCATGCGAGCTTATTTCGATTCAAAATATGCAACTAAGTCAACGATTTTGGATTATTTATCGTCGGCCAATTTTGTATCGACAGTCGAAAAAGTGACCTATAACAGCTCACAAGGTAAGCGTGTTTCACAATGCAGTGTGGCAGTGTTTGAAATAGAGCATAAGTTAGTCAAGGCCGTCTGGTATTACCCGAGTCACAAGTGCGATTAATATAAGGATAAATGATGGCCGATAAACAATTTATTGTTGCATTAGATCAAGGTACAACAAGCTCAAGAGCTATCGTGTTTGATCGCCAAGCAAATATAGTGGCTATTTCTCAACGTGAATTTACCCAGCACTATCCTAAAGCTGGCTGGGTGGAGCATGACCCGATGGAAATATGGTCATCGCAAAGTTCATCGTTGACCGAAGTGTTATCACGGGCGGGTATTACTCATGAACAAATCGCTGCGATTGGTATTACTAATCAACGAGAAACGACAATTGTCTGGGATCGGTTGACGGGTAAACCTGTTTATCCAGCTATTGTGTGGCAATGTCGCCGCAGCCAACATATCTGTGAGCAGTTAAAAGCCCAAGGCCATGAAGAGCAAATTCGAGCTAAAACAGGATTAGTGTTGGACCCTTACTTTTCGGCGACCAAGATCAAATGGATATTAGATAATGTCGAGGGCGCGCGTGAGCGAGCTGAAACTGGCGATTTATTATTTGGTACGGTAGATACTTGGCTGGTATGGAAGCTGACTCAAGGTAAAGTGCATGTGACTGAGCCGACCAATGCTAGCCGTACTATGTTGTTCAACATCCATCAACAGCAGTGGGATACCGATTTGCTGCAATTGTTTGATATTCCACCTCAAATGCTTCCTGACGTTAAGCCTTCTTGTGGTCATTATGGTGATACTGGCATTGTCGGTGGCAAGATAGCGGTAGCGGGCATGGCCGGTGATCAACAAGCGGCATTATTTGGTCAGCAATGTATCCACCAAGGTATGGTGAAAAACACCTATGGTACAGGTTGCTTCTTGTTAATGAATACAGGTGAGACAGCCGTTGAATCTCACCATGGTTTATTAACGACCATGGCAGTAGGTGAAAATGGTCAGCCTTGTTATGCCCTAGAAGGCTCGGTATTTATGGGCGGAGCGATATTGCAATGGTTACGTGATGAGCTTGGATTAATTGCTCATGCAAAAGAAAGCCAAGCCATTGCTGAGTCTGTCGCTGATACCAATGGGGCTTATTTAGTGCCCGCATTTGTAGGCTTGGGCGCGCCATATTGGGATGCTGATGCACGGGGGGCGATTGTCGGTTTAACGCGGGGAGTGAACCGCTATCATATAGTGAGGGCAGGTTTAGAAGCGATTGCTTATCAATCATGTGATGTGATTGCAGCGATGATCAAAGATTCTGAGGTTGAACTCACTGAGATCCGAGTTGATGGCGGCGCTGCTGCCAATGATTTGTTAATGCAGTTTCAAGCGGATATGAGCCATGTCGAAGTTGCTAGGCCGCAAGTTATTGAGACGACAGCGTTAGGAGCTGCCTTGTTAGCGGGTCTTGCTGTTGGGGTGTGGCAATCTACAGATGAGTTAGTTGATGTGGTGAATATTGAAAGGCAATTTTCACCACGAATGCCATCAGAAGATAGACAGCAAAGGTTAATTGGTTGGAAAAGTGCTATCGCACAAGTAAGTGATCACTTACCCATAGAAAGCTGAATAAGTTAACTCGTTAGTATTACACTTTACACTTCGACATCAATTTTATGTTTATCAGTCGTGCTAGTCAGCACTGCATCGTCGTCTGTGATGTCATCTTGCCTCACGTGGCTACGCGTTGTTTGACTCTTTGAAGTCATAGCTTGCTGCGTAGCTGGTGGCAGCTGTGATTGCGGCGCTTCATGGCTGTCCGCATTGATGGCAGCGCCAACGTTTACCTGTTCAACACGGCGCTTTTTATCTATTTTGATGCGCTTAGGTGTCGCCAACATGGCATATATGCTGTCTAATCCCGTCATAGGCTCCGCCTTAATTCTGTCATTCCAATCGACTCTGCTTGTTGATAACGACTAAATACTTTTCTTTTAGACTTGCGATTAACTTCGCTTTGCGCCCATAAATACTCAGCCTCTTATTTATATTATCGGTCGCATTTGAATAAAATTTAGCCATTGTCAAAATGATACCCTAACTTGCAACCGAAGAATGACTAAATACGTCATTAATGTATCTAGTATTTGTTTTTGTGTTGCATTTATGTCTTTTTAATCTATTAAGCGGATTAAAATACTCAGTATTATTACTTCATCTCAATACTGCTCAGTACAAAAAATAATCATTAGTGTAATAAATTGAACAAGTAAGCAGGATCTGTATCGATCTCATACTCAAAATTTTGATGATTTTTACAGTTGTTTCAATCGCCTGCTAAACCGCTTGGTATCTGGCTTTAATATCTTTTTTCTTTCCTTGACAACCATTGCATAGAGTCCCTAAACTTAACAATTGTGGGAAAAAGTGGATCTTTGTGGATCAAAAGATAAAAACAGGGAACAGAAATCGTGCTCAGAGGCGCTAGTGCTATCAATATGGATGCTAAAGGACGGATCGCTATACCAGCGCGATACCGTGACGCATTGCGTGTTGAACATGACGGCACTGTCGTGATTACGGTAGATATTAGTGCAGCCTGCCTTTTGATATATCCGTTACATGAATGGGAAAAAGTTGAAACTAAACTTATTGCCCTGTCGGATACCGTCCCCGATGAACGCGTGTTTAAACGCAAACTACTCGGTCACGCTCAGGATTGTGAATTGGATTCCCATGGCCGAATAGTGATACCCGCAGCTTTGAAGCAATATGCCAATTTGTCGAAAAAAACCATGTTAGTGGGTTTGAGTAACAAATTTGAGATGTGGGATGAGAACGCATGGCAAGAGCAGCAAGCAAAAGATAATGAGTTTATCGAATCGATTGATTTGTCTAGTAGTGAGCGACTTGCAGATTTCTCTCTATAAACTTTTTTGTTTATCAATTAATAATATCAACGAGATAAGAAGACACCATGACCCAAGAGTTTGCACATTTATCGGTACTGCTTAAAGAGACTGTAGATGGCCTCAATATTTCGCCGGACGGCATCTATATAGATGGCACGTTTGGCCGTGGTGGACATTCAAGAGAAGTATTAAAGCAGCTGGGTGATAACGGTCGATTGATTGCGATCGATCGTGACCCTCAAGCAATTGAAGCGGCGAAACAATTTGCCGATGATCCTCGCTTTCAAATTGTACATGGCGGCTTTGGTCAATTAGCCGAGTATGTGGAAGAACTCGGGTTAACCGGCAAAATCAATGGTGTGTTACTGGATTTAGGGGTGTCGTCACCACAACTGGATGATGCCGAACGTGGATTTAGTTTTTTGCGTGATGGTCCGCTGGATATGCGCATGGATAACAGCAAAGGCCAAACGGCTGCGCAATGGTTAGCTAAAGCTGAAATTGAAGACATGGCATGGGTGTTCAAAACCTATGGAGAGGAAAAAAACTCACGCCATATTGCGCGTTGTATTGCTGCCGATCGCGAAGAAACCCCATTCACGCGTACCAAAGAACTTGCTGATTTGATCGCTAGGATCACCAAGAAAAAAGAAAAAAATAAACATCCTGCAACGCGAGTGTTTCAAGCGATACGCATTTATATCAATAGTGAGCTTGAGCAAATCGATCAGGCGCTGGAAGGTTCATTACAAGCATTGGCACCGCAAGGTCGCTTGTCAGTGATTAGCTTTCATTCACTAGAAGATCGCATGGTAAAGCGCTTTATTCGTCGTCATAGCCAAGGTGAAAGTGTGCCTCATGGTTTGCCGATTACCGAAGACCAAATAAATAAAAACAAAAAGTTAAAAGGCTTAGGTAAAGCATTAAAGCCATCGGAAGCAGAATTAGAAGTAAACCCGCGTGCGCGAAGTTCAGTTCTGCGTGTGGCGGAAAGGTTGGACTATTAAGGGTGTTGTGACGTGACTCAATCATCACTGAATTTACCCCGTGTGGTGTTGCAAGATATATGGCATCACAAGTGGATAGTGTTATTAGCCATCATTGCGATGGCTAATGCGATTTTAGTGGTACATACCAGTGATGCGACACGCAAGCTCACATCACAGTGGGATAACTTGTTACAACAACAAGACAGTTTAGATATTGAATGGCGAAATTTGCTCTTGGAAGAGCAATCACTCTCTGAACACAGCCGAGTGACGCGTATCGCAAGTAAACAGTTGCAAATGGCACGACCACTACCGCGTGAGGAAGTGGTCATTCGCAACAAATAATGAGTTAGGGATAATGGCAAGACAAGCGAAGCGAAAAAAGAATCCGACACTTATTCCATGGCGTTTATACGTTGTGGTGGGGTTCGTTTTTTTGTTGCTTGGTAGTTTAATTGCCCGCGCCGCCTACATTCAAATCATTGAGCCTGAAAGGTTACGTCAAGAGAGTGATATGCGCACCTTGCGCACCACCAGTAATCAAGTACAGCGAGGCCTTATTACCGATCGTAATGGTGAAATGATGGCGGTTAGTGTCCCTGTGCGAGCGGTTTGGGCTGATCCAAAGCATGCTCATGACAAGGATGCATTCAGCGACATGCGCCGCTGGCAAGCACTTGCTGATGTATTACATGAACCCGTTGATAAATTAGTAAACAAAGTACAGCGTGATCCGAAGCGTCGTTTTGTGTACTTAAAGCGCCAAGTTACCCCTGCAGTTGCGGATTACATTCAGAAGTTAAAGATTGGTGGCATTTACCTGAAGTCTGAGTCACGTCGTTACTATCCGGGTGGAGAAATCTCTGCGCAATTGATTGGTATTACTAACATTGATGATGTGGGCATTGAAGGGATTGAAAATACTTACAATACCTGGCTAACCGGCACACCGTCTAAGCAGAAAGTACGTAAATCTAGAGACGGCAAAGTAGTTGAGCGCCTAGATATCGTGCAAGAGGGAGAAAGCTCTAACGATATTGTACTGAGTATTGATCAGCGTATTCAGCAGCTAGCTTATCGTGAACTTAAGCGTGCCACCGAAATGTATCAGGCCACTTCAGGTTCAGTTGTCGTGCTCGATGTACATACGGGTGAAGTGTTAGCCATGGTGAATACGCCTTCGTATAACCCCAATTCACGTCAAAACTTACAGTCACACCGGATGCGCAACCGTGCGTTGACAGATACCTTTGAGCCGGGTTCAACAGTGAAACCTTTTGTCGTCGCTGCAGCGCTTGAAGCTGGCACAGTGCAAAGGGATGAATTAATTCCAACTTCACCGGGCTGGATGCGAATTGGCGGCCGCCAAGTCCGTGACTCGAGTAACAATGGTGACATGTCACTTTCTAGAATTCTTGTGCGTTCTAGTAACGTGGGTATCAGTAAAATTGCGTTATCTATGCCTGTACAACAGCTCTTAGGCACGTATCAGTCGATGGGGTTGGGCAACTATTCCGGCATTAACCTGACTGGCGAAAGTGCAGGTTTAATTCAAGACCGCCGTCGTTGGTCAGACTTTGAAAGAGCCACATTATCTTTTGGCTATGGATTTACAGCAACGCCGCTTCAAATTGCCAGAATGTACGCCACTTTGGGCAGCGGTGGCATGTTGTATCCGGTTTCTATTATGAAATTGAAGCATCAGCCTGAAGGGCAACAAGTTATTGCTCCTGAGGTTGCCAACGATGTGATGCGTATGCTTGTTGGCGTAACCGAAGCGGGTGGTACGGCGCGTAAAGCTCACATTGAAGGTTATCCAGTTGCAGGTAAAACCGGTACGAGTCGTAAAGCTGTAGCCGGTGGTTATGGTGATGATTATGTCGCGCTATTTGCTGGCGTTGCACCGGTACATAACCCTAAATTAGCCATCTCTGTTGTGATTAACGAACCCAAAGGTGACAAGTATTATGGCGGCGATGTCGCTGGCCCTGCTTTTGCCAATATCATGTCAGGTGCGTTGCAGATGCTAAATGTTGAGCCTATTTCTAAAAGAGAAGCCATTAATTTGGCTGCTGCGCCAAGGAGCGCAGAATGATGTTGTTAAATGATTTACTAGCCCCATGGTTTCATTACTCAGGGGCTGAGCGTATTAGTGCGCTCACGTTAGACAGTCGCAAAGTATCTACAGGTACTTTGTTCGTTGCTTTGCCTGGTTTTCAGGTAGATGGCAGAAAATTTATTACTCAAGCCATTGAATCAGGCGCAGCCGCAGTACTGAGTCACACGGATGAACCGCAAGCGCATGGTCAGGTAGATATGACTGATGCACAGATCCCCGTGATTCATTTTTTCCAGCTGCACCGCCAGCTTTCTGCCATCGCAGCTCAGTTTTATCCAGTGAATCCTCGAGAGATGGCGATTATTGGGATTACGGGAACCAATGGCAAAACCTCAGTTAGCCAAATTGCAGCACAAATTATTGAATTAATGCAGCAAAAAGCTGCGGTTATGGGAACCCTAGGCAATGGTTTGTTACATGATTTAGTCGATAGCGGTAACACCACTGCCGATGCCATTACTGTGATGAATCAACTGCGTTGTTATCAAACATTAGGCTGCCAAGTTTGTGCGATGGAAGTATCGAGTCATGGTTTAGTGCAAGGTCGTGTTGAAGCGGTACCTTTTACTACGGCTGTTTTCACCAACTTAAGTCGCGATCATTTAGATTTTCATGGTGATATGAAAGCATATGCCGCCGCGAAAAAGCGTATATTCAACTTCCCGCAAGTTCAGCATGGCATCATTAATTTTGATGATGAGATCGGCAAACAATGGTTGGCCGAACTCGATGATGCAAAATATTGTTCATACAGCATGCAAGATGAACAAGCTGATTATTATTGTTCGGATATTAGATTCCATGATGCAGGTGTTGATGCCCGTATACATTACCCCGCACCATTTGGTGGTCAGCAAACGCTGCAACTCACATCCCCATTATTAGGTGCGTTCAATTTATCCAACCTATTAGCTGTGATTGCAGCTTTGCATCAGCAAGGTTACGACATGGCTGCAATGGTCAATGTGCTGCCAAAAGTGACACCCGTTCCAGGGCGAATGGAGCGCTTCAGTGGAGCTGATAAAGCCACGTTAGTGGTCGATTATGCCCATACACCTGATGCTCTTACTCAAGCGTTGAGTGCATTGAGAGTACATTGCCAAGGGCAATTATGGTGTGTATTTGGTTGCGGTGGTGACAGAGATAAAGGTAAACGACCATTAATGGCGCAAGCCGCTGAGCAAGGCGCAGATAAACTAATGGTTACCAGTGATAATGCGCGTAGCGAAAATCCACAAGCCATTATTGACGATATTCAACAAGGGCTTGAAACACCTGAGAAGGCATTGTTTGAAGTCGATCGTGTTGCAGCGATTAAGCAAGTGGTTGCGCTCGCTAAGCCAGGTGATGTGGTGCTGTTAGCTGGCAAAGGTCATGAAACATATCAAGAAGTAGCGGGCGAAAAACGCCACTATGATGAACGTGAACTCACAGCGAAGTTGATGGTGGCGGCCTTATGATTAACGTCACCTTGAGTCAACTCGCAACCGCTTTAAACGCAACGTTAGTTGGCGACGATATTATTATTGAGTCGGTCACAACCGACAGCCGTAAGATAGATGCTAATGGTTTGTTTTTGGCACTGAAAGGTGCGCGCTTTGATGGCCATCAGTTTGTTGGGACAGCCATAGATAACGGTGCAGTAGCACTAGTTGTTGACCATCAATTAGAAGTGGCAACTCCTCAACTTATCGTCAAAGACACGCACACGGCTTTAGGGAACATCGGTGCATGGGTATGCGAGCAAATCAATCCTAAGCGTATTGCATTAACGGGTTCAAACGGTAAAACCACCGTTAAAGAAATGGTCGCCGCGATTTTAGCCCAGCAACATCAGGTACTTTTTACTGATGGCAACTTTAATAACGACATCGGGGTGCCATTAACCTTGTTGCGTTTGACCGAAAGTGACCAATTTGGAGTGTTCGAATTAGGCGCAAACCATCAGGGTGAAATTAATTACACTTCATCTTTAGTGTTACCAGATGTGGCATTAGTCAACAATATCGGCAGCGCCCACTTGGAGGGTTTCGGCTCAGAACAGGGGATTGCTACCGCTAAGTCTGAAATCTTTAATCACTTACGTGACGATGGTATTGCGATTATCAATGCGGACGATAAGTACAGCGATTTCATGATTGAGCAAGCACAAGGCAAAAACGTTATTCGTTTTTCACGATTGGGTGCAGAGGCTGAAGTAACTGCAACTGATGTGGTAATGGATGAGCATGGCTGTTTTGGCTTTGCGATGCATTACCAGCAACAGTCGGTTCAAGTGCAATTGCCCTTAGCAGGTGAGCATCAGGTAAGTAATGCCCTTGCTGCTTGTGCTATATGCGTCGCGGTAGGCATTGATTTAGCTGATATTGCACAAGGTCTAATGGGCCTTTTACCAGTTAAAGGCAGAATGCAGCCACAACAGCTAGGCCGCTTTTTATTAGTTGATGATAGTTATAACGCCAACCCAACCTCGGTTAAAGCCGCAATCGATTGGCTTAACAAAAGTACACAATATCGTTGTTTAGTGCTGGGAGATTTGGGCGAATTAGGCGACAATGCTGCCCCTTTGCATGCAGAGATTGGGCAATATGCAAAAGATAAACACATAAATTCACTTTTTTGTTGTGGGAATTTAACCACTTATACAAGTGCAGCGTTTTCTGGTAGCCACTTCGATGAACTGCCGGCGTTGCTGCAAGCACTGAAGCATGAGTTAAATCGCGTTCAAGGGAAAATCACTGTACTTGTAAAAGGTTCGCGCAGTGCAGCAATGGAACGGGTGATTGAAGAATTAAAAAGCGCTTTTGAGCGTGGGGAGTTAGTGTAAATGTTGGCATATTTGGCCGAATATTTAACCCAGTTTTATAGCGGGTTCAATGTTTTTTCTTACGTTACATTCAGAGCCATTTTGGGCTTGATGACGGCATTGATCTTTAGCTTGTGGTGGGGACCAAAATTAATTGAGCGTTTGCAGGTCATGCAAATTGGTCAAGTAGTCCGTAACGACGGGCCTGAATCGCACTTTAGTAAACGTGGCACGCCTACCATGGGTGGACTGTTAATCCTTGCGGGGATTTTTATCAGTGTGCTGTTGTGGGGTGATCTTGGTAACCGTTACGTATTAGTCACTTTATTTGTACTGGCGAGTTTTGGTGGTATTGGCTTTATTGATGACTATCGAAAAGTCGTACGAAAAGACACCAAGGGGCTTATCGCCAAATGGAAATATGCCTTGCAGTCAATCGCAGCCTTAGTTGTCGCCGTTGTATTGTATGTGACGGCACAAACACCAGGTGAAACTCAGCTTGTGGTGCCGTTCTTCAAAGATGTTATGCCGCAACTGGGGTTAATGTACTTAGTGCTGGCTTACTTTACCATTGTCGGCTCAAGTAATGCGGTGAACCTTACTGATGGCCTAGATGGTCTCGCTATTATGCCAACCGTGATGGTTGCAGCAGCGTTTGCTTTAATTGCTTATTTATCTGGTCATGCTCAGTTTGCTAATTATTTGAATATTCCTCATTTGCCGCTGGCAGGTGAGTTAGTGATTGTGTGCACCGCAATTGTAGGTGCAGGCTTAGGCTTCTTATGGTTTAACACTTACCCTGCACAAATGTTCATGGGTGATGTAGGTTCTCTTGCCTTAGGTGCAGCACTGGGTGTGATTGCTATTTTGGTGAGACAAGAAATCTTATTGGTGATCATGGGTGGTGTATTCGTGATGGAAACCGTGTCAGTGATCTTACAGGTTGGCTCTTATAAATTACGTGGCCAACGTATTTTTAGAATGGCGCCGATTCACCATCACTATGAGTTAAAAGGCTGGCCTGAGCCACGGGTGATCGTGCGCTTTTGGATTATATCGCTGTTTTTAGTGTTGCTAGGTTTAGCAACGCTGAAGCTAAGGTAACCCTATGCAAAATCGATATTCACACATTGTATTAGGACTGGGCGCGACGGGGTTGTCTGTCGTGCGCTTTTTGATGCAAAAAGGGATAACACCTTTGGTGATGGACAGCCGTAGGCAGCCTCCTGGCGCTAAGACGTTAGCTGATGAATTCCCTGATATAGAGTTAGTGCGAGGAGGGTTTGATTGCCGTTATATCGTGCAAGCTCAGCAATTGATCGTCAGTCCAGGTATTGCGTTAGATACCCCTGAAGTGCGTGCTGCACTTGATATGGGTATCGAAGTGATTGGTGATATTGAGCTGTTTGCCAGGGAACTAGCCTCACGTAAACCTTGTGTGATTGGCATCACTGGTTCAAATGGTAAATCGACGGTCACCACATTAGTCAAAGATATGTTGGCGGATGCAGGTCATAAGGTGGTGATGGGCGGTAATATTGGTACGCCTGCGCTCGATTTGCTTAGCCAAGACGCTGATTTCTATGTGTTAGAGCTTTCAAGCTTCCAGTTAGAAACCACATCATCGCTCAATTGTATTGCCGCTGCCTGCTTGAATCTTTGTGAAGACCATATGGATAGATACAGTGATATCAATTCATATCGAGACGCCAAAGTACGCTTATATCAGCAAACACGCTTTTTGATGTATAACCGCGAAGATGAGTTGACTAAACCTGATGAACCCATGAATCAGAATAGCTTTGGCTTAGATGTACCAGAGAGTGATGGTTGGGGCATTGTTGATGGACAAATTTTTCACGGAACTAGTGAGATCATGGCACTAGATAACATTGGCATTATTGGTAGTCATAACCATGCCAATGTGATGGCAGCAATGGCATTAGTTGATGCTTGTGGCGTTGATAAAAACAGTATGGTCAATGTTGCTAAAGCGTTCAAAGGCTTAAGCCATCGCTGTGAGTTAGTGGCAGAGAAGAATGGTGTGTATTACATCAATGATTCTAAAGCGACCAATGTTGGCGCTACCGTTGCTGCCATTGAAGGTTTTGATTCGCATTTAGGCGATATTTACCTCATTGCCGGAGGCGACGGCAAAGGTGCTGACTTTGCGCCACTTGAGGGCGTGCTGTCACAAGTGACTGAGCTGATTACCTTAGGTGCAGACGGCGACAAAATTGCCAAGCTGAAGTCTGGCACTGTGCAAGTCAAAAATATGAAACAAGCGGTTGAACATGCTGCCGCTGAAGCGATGTCTGGCGATATTGTTATCTTGTCTCCAGCCTGCGCCAGCCTAGATATGTACAGTAATTTTATGGCACGGGGTGATGATTTTACCCAATGTGTGGAGCAAATTGCGGATGCCTAATGTTGAACAACAATTAAGTTTGTTCAAACAAGGCGCTAAATGGCGTTTACCGTCATTGCTGGGTGAAGAAAAAACTACAGGTTTACAGTTGTATGACCGTAGTTTTGTTGTGGCAATCCTTGCACTCATGGGGCTGGGTTTTGTCATGGTGATGTCGGCTTCGATGCCGGAAGCTACCAAATTAAAGGGCGATCCCTATTACTTTATTAATCGTCATGCATTTTATTTGATTGGCTGCTTTTTTATCGCTGCAGTGGTACTCAAATTTGAGGTGAAATACTGGGAACAACACAGTGGTTTGCTCATGCTTGTCGTATTAGCCATGCTGATTGCGGTATTGGTGTTTGGTACTTCGGTGAATGGTGCAAGACGCTGGCTAGTACTTGGTCCAATACGTATACAAGTAGCTGAAATAGCGAAGTTTATATTTATTGTATATATGGCTGGCTACTTGGTAAGGCGCCATGGCGAGTTGTTAGAGAATCGCAAAGGCTTCTATAAACCTATCGGTGTTTATGGTTTGTTTGCGTTACTCATTTTGTTCCAGCCAGATTTAGGCACAGTGGTTGTATTGTTTGTGTGTACTGTCAGTTTACTGTTTTTGGCTGGTGCGAGAATCGTACACTTTATTGTATTGATACTACTTGGCTTTTTAACCTTTGTATTTTTAGTTTGGGTTGAGCCATATCGAATGCGACGTGTGACATCGTTTATGGATCCATGGGATGACCCTTTTGGCAGTGGTTATCAGCTAACACAGTCATTAATGGCCTATGGTCGTGGTGATTGGTTTGGGCAGGGGTTAGGTAATAGCATTCAAAAATTGGCTTATTTGCCTGAAGCGCACACCGACTTTATTTTTGCCGTTATTGGTGAAGAACTTGGATTTATTGGCATTGTTGTAGTGCTCTTGGTGTTGTTCTTTGTTGCGCTAAGAGCCATCCGTTTAGGCAATTTATGTTTGATGGCGCAAAAACCATTTGAAGGTTATGTGGCCTATGGTGTTGGCATTTGGATTTGTTTTCAGACTGTGGTGAATGTCGGTGCGAGTATCGGCATGTTGCCAACTAAGGGCTTAACCTTGCCCTTTGTTAGTTATGGCGGTAGTAGCCTTTGGGTGATGACTGCAGCAGTAATGTTATTAGTGAGAATTGACCACGAACGGCGCTTGAGTTTAGTCCAAGCCGTTCAGGGTAGGAGCAGAACATGAGTTCGGTTGCATCAACATGTGCACCAAAAATATTAGTCATGGCCGGTGGAACTGGTGGTCATGTATTTCCAGCGTTAGCCGTAGCTAAGTATCTAGCTGATAAAGGCTGGCAAGTACGCTGGTTAGGCACGGCAGATCGCATGGAAGCTCGTTTGGTGCCTCAGCATGGGTTTGATATTGAATATATCGATATCAAAGGCGTCAGAGGCAATGGTTTAATCAGGAAACTCGCCGCGCCATTTAAAATTATACGCTCGATTATTCAGGCAAAGCAGGTTATTGCGGAATTTAAACCTGATGTCGTGCTAGGTATGGGGGGCTTTGCTAGTGGCCCTGGCGGCGTTGCCGCAAAGTTGAGCGGTATTCCGCTAGTGTTGCATGAGCAAAATGCCATACCTGGGATGACCAATAAAATATTATCAAAAATGGCAAATAAGGTGTTGTGTGCATTTCCCAACACATTTGCAGCAGACGTAAACAATGTAGATGTAGTAGGCAACCCAATTCGCCAAGAATTAGTGGCACTGGCAAAGCACAGGCAGGCTAATCATCAAGATGATTTAAAAGTACTGGTTGTGGGTGGAAGTTTAGGGGCCAAAGTGCTCAATGACACAATGCCCTTAGCTGTGGCGCAATTGAGCCAACAGCATAGCTTTACGGTGTGGCATCAAGTTGGAAAGAATAACCTTGATGCTGTAAAAGCTGCTTATCAAGCACATCGTCAGTTAGTGGCAGTCAACGTGGCTGAGTTTATTGATGATATGGAAGCGGCATACCGCTGGGCTGATGTGGTGGTTTGCCGTTCTGGTGCGTTAACCGTATCTGAATTAGCAGCTGTGGGTTTACCGAGCATTTTAGTACCTTATCCACATGCCGTTGATGACCATCAAACAATAAATGCATCAGTGTTGGTTGATTCTGGTGCTGGGGTCTTGTTACCTCAACCCGAGTTAACAGCTGATAGTTTGGCCAGCGTGCTAGGGAGTCTAGCCGCAGATAGAGATAAATTAGCCCTGATGGGGCAAAAAGCAAATGAAGTGGCTGTGGTGAATGCAACGGAATCTGTCGCCAATGTATGTGCTTCATTTGTGGGTAAGGGTAAAAATGACTAAGACAGAAAAGTATGCACAGCTCAGAAGTATGATCCCAGAAATGAGACGCATTAAGCGCATTCATTTTGTTGGAATTGGCGGTGCTGGCATGGGTGGAATTGCCGAAGTATTACTCAATGAAGGTTATCAGGTCAGTGGCTCTGATATTGCCGAGAATAGTGTTACCGAGCGTTTAGTTAAGTTTGGCGCGACAGTCATTATTGGTCATGAAGCCAAGAGTGTTAGCAACGTTGATGTGGTAGTGGTTTCTACTGCAATTGATAGTGAAAACCCTGAAATTGTTGCTGCGAAAGAAAATCGTACTCCCATTGTTCGCCGAGCAGAGATGTTGGCTGAACTAATGCGATATCGCCATGGCGTTGCTGTTGCGGGGACTCACGGTAAAACCACGACGACGAGTTTAATTGCAAGTGTATATGGTGAAGCAGAGCGTGATCCGACTTTTGTTATTGGTGGGCTGTTAAATAGCGCAGGAACCAATGCAAGGTTAGGTACCAGTCGTTACCTGATTGCTGAAGCCGATGAAAGTGATGCTAGCTTTTTGCATCTACAGCCTATGGTGAGTGTAATCACTAATATCGAAGCTGACCATATGGATACCTATGGCGGTGATATAGAGGTGTTAAAGAACACCTTCGTCGATTTTTTGCATAACTTGCCGTTTTACGGTGTAGCTGTGATGTGTATTGATGATGCAATCGTCAGAGAAATTATGCCAAGAGTCGGCCGTCAAATTGTGACTTATGGTTTTAGCGCTGATGCTGACGTGCAAGCTGTGAATTTTGTTCAGCAAGGCAATCATTCTAGTTTTACCGTGAAAAGGCAAGGTAAACCTGACTTAGATATTGTGTTGAATTTACCCGGCGCTCACAACGTATTAAATGCGTTAGCGACGATTGCAGTGGCAACCGAAGATGAAATTGATGATGCTGCTATTGTCGCAGCGTTAGCCAAGTTTGAAGGCATTGGCAGGCGTTTTCAGCATTTAGGTGATTTTGATACACCGAATGGTAACGTGATGCTGGTTGATGATTATGGTCATCATCCAAGTGAAGTATTAGCCACGATTAAGGCGGCAAGAGCAGGGTGGCCTGACAAACGATTAGTGATGGCATATCAGCCACACAGATATAGTCGTACACGTGATTTATATGAAGACTTTGTGGATGTGCTATCTCAAGTCGATTGCCTAGTGCTATTAGATGTTTATGCCGCTGGTGAGGCGCCAATTCCTGGTGCAGATGGACGCGCTTTATGCCGTTCTATCAGAGCTCGTGGGCAACTTGACCCAGTATTTGTATCAAGTCCTGAGCAGCTTACGGCGGTGTTACCAGACGTGTTGAGTAACGACGATCTACTGCTAACACAAGGCGCAGGTAATATTGGCGCATTGTCAAAAAACTTAGCTTCAAGTTGTTTAGGCTTTGATTTGATCAAAAGTATTAACGGAAATGATTGATTTGTGTGGATTTGTTTCTGAGATAAATCACACTTTAATAGTGTGTAATTGGTCGATATAATGACTGATCTCTGCGAGTATAATCACATTCATCGTGTAGAGAGGCTTTAACCGTGTCTTGGGGAGAAAAAGGACGTCAAGTAGCGCAAAGTTTCAGGCAGGTTAACTGGTATTTATGTACTGGGTTACTGTTTCTAATTAGCGTATTGTTTGGTGTTTTTTGGTCAGCGTACTCGTTACATGCATTGTTAAATGATGCAGACGCACTCCCAATTGAAGCTGTTGCCGTAAAAGGGGACAGAAGGTTTACCTCTGATGAGGAAATCCAGACTGCCCTGCAGTCGATGTTAGAGAATAGTTTTTTTAGTGCTGATGTGATGGATGTGCAGCAAGCCCTAGAGGGGTTGCCTTGGGTTTACCATGCATCAGTTAGGCGCGAATGGCCAGCTAGATTTAAAGTGACGCTGCAGGAACAGCAAGCCGCTGCTAAGTGGAATGGCGAATCTTGGGTGAATGTGAATGGTGAAGTGTTTGACGCCTTAGCTCACCCACAAGTTGCAGACTTACCAGAACTAGCAGGCCCTGATGATACAGCTGCAGAAGTGTTAACTGCTTATCAGCAACTGAATGAATTATTGAGTATAAATGGTTTCGCACTTGCCAGTTTGAATTTGAGTCCACGCCATGCATGGCAGGCTGTATTGGGCAATGGCATAAAGGTCAAGTTAGGACGTGAAGATAAGATGTCGCGTATACAGCGTTTTATTAATGTATATCCAACGCTGATGCAAAGTGACAGACAGATCGAAACAATTGATTTGAGATACGACACGGGGTTTGCCGTTGGTTGGCATAACACAGAAAAGAGAGTCGACGATAAATGACCAAAAATCTGGAAAAAAACCTGATTGTAGGGTTGGACATAGGGACATCAAAAGTAGCTGTCATTATTGGAGAGGTACTTCCCGATGGTGAGATTAGCGTCATAGGTTTAGGGAATCATCCTTCTCGTGGCATGGACAAAGGGGGGGTCAATGATCTCGACTCTGTTATGCGCAGTGTTAAGCGAGCTTTAGATCAGGCAGAGCTGATGGCTGATTGCCAAGTTGCTTCTGTTTATTTAAGTATCTCAGGTAAGCATATCGCTTGTCAGAATGAAAATGGCATGGTGTCGATTAACGATGAAGAAGTGACTCAAGAAGATGTCGATAACGTTATTCACACTGCTCGTTCGGTAAAAATACCAACAGAACGCCGCATCTTGCATGTGTTACCTCAAGAATATTCAATCGATGTTCAAGATGGTATTAAGAGTCCTATTGGCATGTCGGGTATGCGTATGGAAGCCAAAGCGCACATCGTAACCTGTGCCAATGATATGGCCAAAAATATTACTAAAAGCGTTGAGCGCTGTAATTTAACCGTTGATGACTTAGTGTTTTCTGGGATTGCCTCAGCAGATGCCGTACTCACTAACGATGAAAAAGATTTAGGTGTGTGTTTAGTGGATATCGGTGGCGGTACCACAGATATTGCAATCTACACCAATGGCGCATTAAGACACTGTGCAGTGATCCCTGTCGCGGGGAATCAAGTGACTAGTGATATCGCCAAGATATTCAGAACACCTCAGCCAAATGCTGAACAAATTAAAGTGCAATATGCCTCAGCTCGCAGTAACACGGTGAGCAGAGAGGAAAGTATTGAAGTCCCTTCAGTGGGTGGGCGACCGTCTAGAAGCATGTCGCGTCATACCTTAGCTGAAGTGGTTGAGCCACGCTATCAAGAGCTATTTGAGTTAGTGCTTAAACAGCTGCAAGAGAGTGGCCTAGAAGATCAAGTTGCGGCAGGTATTGTATTAACGGGTGGTACTTCATCTATTGATGGAGCTGTTGATATTGCCGAAGCGACATTTGGTATGCCAGTACGTGTGGCAACACCATTGCCTATAAAAGGGCTTTACGAATATGTGGACCAGCCTATTTACGCTACGGGTATAGGGTTGTTGCACTATGGGGCGAACAGAGTCATTGAGCGACAAACTGAACGACCTGAACGTCAAGGGGTTACCAGCTTCTTAAATAGAGCTAAAAGCTGGTTCAAGGGTGAATTTTAATAACGCAAATATACGGAGATCAGACAATGTTTGAGATCATGGACACTCATTCAGACGAAGCGGTGATTAAGGTCATCGGCGTCGGTGGCGGCGGTGGTAACGCTGTCGAACATATGGTTAAACACAGCATTGAAGGTGTTGAGTTTATCGTCACAAACACGGATGCACAGGCATTGCGTAAATCAGGAGCTGGCTCAACTATTCAATTAGGACGCGATGTCACTAAAGGTTTAGGAGCAGGTGCTAACCCAGAAGTTGGCCGTCAAGCTGCAGAAGAAGATCGTGAAAATATTCGCGCTGCAATCAAAGGCTCTGACATGGTATTTATTGCTGCTGGTATGGGCGGTGGTACTGGTACAGGTGCAGCACCGGTAGTGGCTGAAATTGCAAAAGAAGAAGGTATTCTTACCGTTGCGGTCGTGACTAAGCCGTTCCCATTTGAAGGCAAAAAGCGTATGACGTTTGCTGATCAAGGGATTGCAGAACTCGCAAAACATGTTGATTCACTGATCACCATCCCTAATGAAAAGCTACTAAAAGTACTCGGCCGTGGCACGACATTATTAGATGCTTTTGCAGCAGCGAATAATGTCTTATTAGGTGCAGTGCAAGGTATTGCTGAACTTATTACACGCCCTGGTCTCATTAACGTCGACTTTGCAGACGTGAAGACGGTTATGTCAGAAATGGGTAATGCCATGATGGGCACTGGTGTAGCAACTGGTGATGACCGTGCAGAAGAAGCTGCTGAAGCTGCTGTAGCAAGCCCATTACTTGAAGATATTGATTTAGCTGGTGCACGCGGCGTATTGGTTAACATTACTGCTGGCATGGATATTAGCATTGAAGAGCTCGAAACAGTGGGTAACCATGTTAAGGCATATGCTTCAGATAATGCTACAGTTGTTGTGGGTGCTGTCATTGATCCAGAAATGAGTGAAGAGCTACGTGTTACTGTTGTTGCTACTGGTATTGGCGCAGAGAAAAAGCCTGATATCCAATTAGTAACAAAGCCTGTTGCGACGCCAAAGCCAGAGCCAATTACGATTGAGCCTGCAGCGGTTGAGCCAGTAGACGAACCAGCGGCGCAACCAACAGTACAACACGGTCTAACAACGGGTAATACTGCGACACAGCAGCAACCTGCGCCAATGCAACGTACTGATGCAGATTACTTAGATATTCCTGCATTTTTGCGTAAGCAAGCAGATTAATTTGCTAGTAAAGATATAAGTTACAAACTTGTTGAGTGTAATGGTTTTTTTGTTATTGAGCTCACGTATTACGTTCATAAATTAGCTATTTTTTTGTGAAATGCCAAACTTGTGATAGTATGCGTGTCCAGCTCTGCGCAAGGCTTTATAGTATTTTAGTGCATCTGATTGTTTATTAAGAATATTTACGGGTAACTGAATGATTTTTCAAAGAACTGTTCAAAAAATGGTGAAGAGTACTGGTGTCGGATTACACTCTGGCAACAAGGTTACTCTGTGCATTATGCCCGCCCCGGTCAATACCGGTATTATCTTAAAGCGTACAGACCTAGATCCGGTTGTTGAAATTCCGGCGAAGGCAGATCTTGTACGTGAAACCACTATGTGTACAGCACTAGTGAATGATGATGGTGTACGAATCTCGACGATTGAGCATTTATTTGCAGCATTAGCAGGCTTAGGCATTGATAATGCAATCATTGAAGTTGATGCGCCAGAAATTCCGATTATGGATGGTAGTGCTAGCCCGTTTGTCTTCTTGCTGCAAAGTGCAGGCATTAAAGATCAAGCTGCGCCTAAGAAATACCTAAAAATTACCAAGCCTATCCGTGTTGAAGACGGTGATAAGTGGGCTGAACTAAAACCTTTCAAAGGTTTTAAAGTCGACTTCAAGATTGATTTCGATCACCCTGAAATCTCTCGAAGCCAACAGCATATGGTAATGGACTTCTCAACATCTGCATTTGTAAAAGATATCAGTCGTGCAAGAACATTTGGCTTTATGCGTGATATTGAATATCTACGTGCCAATAATCTTGCGTTAGGCGGCAGCATGGAAAATGCAGTTGTGCTTGACGAATATCGTGTCCTAAACCCTGATGGACTGCGTTATGACGATGAATTCGTTAAGCATAAGATTTTAGATGCATTCGGTGACTTGTATGTTGCTGGTCATGCTATCGTTGGTGAGTTCTGTGCATTTAAGACAGGTCATGCACTTAATAACCAATTAGTTAGAGCGTTACTTGCCCAGCAAGATGCTTGGGAATTAGTGAGCTTTGATACCGAGGCTGAAGTGCCTGTGAGCTTTATGGTGCCAGGCGGCGCTGTACTCGCCTAAACTTATTTGTTTTGCCTATCACGGCTGGCTAATGCAGCCAGCCGTTTTAGTTTTTCACCGAGTGACCCTTCAACATGTTCTGCTAATGCTTCAATGTGTTTTGCTGATTCAAGACTCAGTTTTGATTGATTAATTGGCTTGTTGGATTCAACTATTGCTAATCTAGGATTTATTTTTACTTCAATAGCAGTTAGCATCGGTAAAGTTTCAGCCTGAAGTTGTCGTAGTAGTTTAGGCTTTTGAAAATTAACTCTTGCAGCCCAAGCTGCAGATGTTGTTTCAATAACAAGAACACCCTGGCGGAGGTTAGCCACATGAAGCTGCTCTGCCACAGGACCTGCTAAAGCTTGCTTAACATGTTGGTTAAGATGATTTAGTAGTTCTGCTTTCTCAGCAAGCTCAGGGAATTTACCTGACAAGTGTAATAAGTTGCTGAGATCTTGAGGGGGCTTTTTCATATGATAATTAAATGGCTAAGATAGGCTATGAGTGTAACAGTTTTTATTCAAGGTCGGAATGGAGTAACCCGCTGGCAACCAGGCAAACGTTGGTTGCTACTCCCCATTATGTTGATGGTGGCAGGTACCGGTCTTTACAAACACAGCTCAAATCAATTTGAGCAACAGCAAGCTGAAGTTGAACATAATAATCAGCTGCGTGAACAGCAAGAACAACAAGTTGATGATTTAAAGTCAGCAACTGAGTCACAGCTTGCACTGTTGGTCACTCATGTGGCCAAAATGCAGGCAAAAGTGACACGTCTAGAGGCCTTAGGTCAGCAAGTCGCTGACAATAACTCAATTGAAGACCAGTTCGACTTCGCTAATGAAGTTGGCCTAGGTGGCTTTAATGAAGCAGGCCGTGAAATTGAGCTAAATCAGCTCATCAACGACATGAATTCTTTGGCGTCAAGAATCGATAATAATAATCTGCAATTATCGTTACTTGAAACCGTCGCTTCTAATCTCCATATAGATAAAGAACGCTACATTTCAGGGCGACCGATAACCAAAGGCTGGTTATCGTCGGCTTATGGTTTACGTAATGATCCTTTCAACGGTCGTAGAACGATGCATAAAGGCATTGATTTTGCGGGTAGTGAGGGTGCCGATGTAGTTGCAACCGCAGCAGGTGTAATTACATGGTCGGGAAGTATGTTTGGCTATGGTGAGTTAGTGGAAATTGATCATGGAAATGGTTACCACACTCGTTATGGGCACAATAAATCTTTGTCAGTAAACGTTGGTGATGTCGTTGCCAAAGGCGATAGAATTGCCAGTATGGGAAGCACAGGTCGTTCCACAGGCCCCCATGTGCATTACGAGGTCTTGCGAAATGGACAACAAATTGATCCGCGAAAATTTGTTTATCGCAAAGCTATTTTATAAATCAGGTAATTGCGCTTTTAGCGCCAACCAATTAGAGAAAAGTGATTAAGATGTTAGGTAAATTACTGACAAAAGTATTCGGCAGCCGCAACGACCGCACATTAAAAGGCCTTGGCAAAGTTGTCAAAAACATAAATGCATTAGAAGCAGAATATGAAAAACTGTCTGATGAAGAACTAAAAGCAAAAACGGCAGAATTTCGTGAGCGTTTAGAAAAAGGCGAAACCTTAGATGCCATTATGGCAGAAGCGTTTGCTACTGTTCGCGAAGCTTCAAAGCGTGTATTTGAAATGCGCCACTTCGACGTGCAGTTGTTAGGTGGCATGGTGTTAGACAGTAACCGTATTGCAGAAATGCGAACTGGTGAAGGTAAAACACTGACAGCAACCTTACCTGCCTATCTAAATGGTATTACAGGTAAAGGCGTACATATTATTACGGTCAATGATTACTTAGCGCGACGTGATGCTGAGTTTAACCGTTCGTTATTTGAGTTCTTAGGTTTAACGGTTGGCATTAACGTAGCCGGTCTTGGCCAAGCTGAAAAGAAAGAAGCATATAACTCAGATATCACTTATGGTACCAACAATGAGTTTGGCTTTGACTATTTGCGTGACAACATGGCGTTTTCACCGCAAGAGCGTGTCCAGCGTCCATTGCACTATGCACTTATCGATGAAGTTGACTCAATTTTAATTGATGAAGCGCGTACACCATTGATCATCTCTGGTGCAGCTGAAGACAGCTCAGAGCTTTATACTAAAGTAAATACGCTGATCCCTAATCTTATCCAGCAAGAAAAAGAAGACACAGAAGACGAAATAGGTGAGGGTGACTTCAGTGTTGATGAGAAAGCAAAGCAAGTTCACTTAACTGAACGTGGTCAGGAAAAAGTAGAGCAACTGCTAATTGAGCGTGGCATGTTAGCCGCAGACGATTCGCTTTACTCTGCTTCAAACATCTCATTGCTACACCATGTTAATGCAGCACTTAGAGCACACACCTTATTTGAGCGTGATGTCGATTACATTGTCCAAGATGGTGATATCGTAATTGTCGATGAGCATACAGGTCGTACAATGCCTGGCCGTCGTTGGTCAGAAGGTTTGCACCAAGCTGTAGAAGCAAAAGAAGGTGTTCAAATCCAAAACGAGAACCAAACACTCGCCTCTATTACATTCCAGAATTATTTCCGCCAATATGAAAAACTAGCGGGTATGACTGGTACAGCTGATACTGAAGCGTTTGAGTTCCAGCATATTTATGGTTTAGATACCGTTGTTGTGCCAACAAACCGCCCTATGGTTAGAAATGACATGGCCGATTTAGTCTACCTAACGGCAGATGAAAAGCATGATGCCATTATCAAGGACATCCTAGGCTGTCGTGAGCGTGGTCAGCCTGTGCTAGTCGGTACTGTATCTATTGAGCAGTCAGAGCTTTTAGCTATGTTACTGAAAAAAGCTAAAATCCCTCACAGTGTACTGAATGCTAAATTCCATGAAAAAGAAGCCGACATCGTTGCTCAAGCAGGTCGGTTGGGTGCGGTTACCATTGCAACTAACATGGCAGGTCGTGGTACCGATATCGTGTTAGGTGGCAACTGGAACATGGAAATCGCTGCACTGAATAATCCATCTGAAGAGCAAATCGCCAAAATCAAAGCAGATTGGCAGGTGCGTCACGATGAAGTACTTGCAGCAGGCGGTTTACATATTCTAGGTACTGAGCGCCATGAATCACGCCGTATCGATAATCAGCTTCGTGGTCGTGCTGGTCGTCAAGGTGATGCGGGTTCATCTCGTTTCTACCTTTCTATGGAAGATAGCTTAATGCGTATCTTCGCCTCAGACCGTGTATCAGGCATGATGAAAAAGCTCGGTATGGAAGAAGGTGAAGCAATTGAGCATCCATGGGTGTCGCGTGCGATTGAAAATGCACAGCGTAAAGTGGAAGCACGTAACTTTGATATTCGTAAGCAATTACTTGAGTATGATGATGTTGCCAATGACCAGCGTCAAGTTGTGTACTCACAACGTAACGAGTTGATGGATGCCGAAAGCATTGAAGATACCGTTAAGAATATTGAAGAAGACGTTATCACAGGCATCATTGATCAATATATACCACCGCAATCAGTTGAAGAGCTTTGGGATGTACCAGGTCTAGAGCAGCGTTTACAAAATGAATTGTCATTATCTATGCCTGTACAAGAGTGGCTAGACAAAGAAGATGACCTTCACGAAGAAACATTACGTGAGCGTATTCTAGAAACATGGACCACAGCTTATAAAGCGAAAGAAGAGATGGTTGGCCCACAAGTGCTACGCCAATTTGAAAAAGCTGTGATGCTACAAACACTCGATGGCTTGTGGAAAGAGCATTTAGCTGCAATGGACCATTTACGCCAAGGTATCCATTTACGTGGTTATGCGCAGAAGAATCCTAAGCAGGAGTATAAGCGCGAATCATTTGAGCTATTCCAGCAAATGCTGGAAACACTCAAACATGATGTCATCAGCGTATTATCTAAAGTTCAGGTACAAGCACAATCTGATGTAGATGAAATGGAGCAACGTCGCCGTGAAGAACAAGAGAAAATTCAACGCGATTACCAACACGCTGCAGCTCAAGGCCTAAATGAAGATGAGCCAGCACCAGCCGCGAATAGAACAGTTATTCGTGATGGTGAAAAAGTTGGTCGTAACGACCCTTGCCCATGCGGCTCTGGTAAGAAGTACAAACAATGCCACGGCAAACTGACCTAATTTAAATTGGGTTAAAATGAAAAGCAGCGATAATTCGCTGCTTTTTTGTTATTAGGTTTAAACAAAACAACCTTTAGCTAAATAACCACTTTGAATTGGAAAGCATCACAGATCAGTGTGCTGAAAAATTGACCGTAAAAACAGTAAATGTGGATAACTTTGGGGGTAAATGGTGGGTCAAATGTGGGTAAGCTGGCCAGTGCAAAAAAAACATAAAAAAAGCGATCTTTTTGTATAAAAGCCCTTGCGCGGTTTCTAAATCTCCCTATAATGCGCATCCACTGACACGGCACAGCGGCAAACAATTTCGGTATGCAGCAAACGTGACAGCTTGATTTGAATCGCAAATGAGCATCCAAATCAACGGCGAAAAGAAAGTTTGAAAAAACCCTTGACGCCACAACGGGAATGCGTAAAATACGCAGCCCTGACCGGTTGAAACGGTCAACGCTCTTTAACAATTTATCAAATAATCTGTGTGGACATTCACAGTGTTGAGAAATTCGAAATGACCTACTCATTTCTTTCATTAGAAAGGTAAGTCATCAAAATTTAAATCTCAACGAATGTTCATACTTGACACAAGTTAACTTTGATTGTCTTTGACACATTAAAGTTAGCGCATGACAGTAGAATTCATTGAGTCGAACGAAAGTTCGAAAAAACTTTTAATTGAAGAGTTTGATCATGGCTCAGATTGAACGCTGGCGGCAGGCCTAACACATGCAA
>NZ_JBHZSM010000006.1:94771-198838 GCF_043643735.1 Shewanella maritima | reverse complement strand
GTACCGTTGATGGTGACAGTAATTTTCTGCTCAGTGCCATCAACAGAGTGCACCAGCAGGGTGTCGGTGAGTGACTCACTGGTTTTCAGGCCTTGAATCACCGCTTGTGAATTATCAGCGGTGTAGATCCAATGACCCAAATCATTAATGGAGAGCGTGCCGAATTGGCCTTGCAGGCTTTCAGCAGTGAACTGGGCTTGGCCGTTGTCGGGATCGGTGATGCTTAAATTGCCATCTGCTCGAAGCCCCACTTGATGAACATCTTTATCTTCGGTGAGGTTTGCAGTGCTAGTTCCGCCAATCACCGCCTTATCACCAGCGCCGTTGATGGTGACAGTAATTTTCTGCTCAGTACCATCCACCGAATGCACTAGCAAGGTATCGGTCAGCGACTCGCCCGTTTTCAGGCCTTGAATCACCGTTTGTGAATTGTCAGCTGTGTAGATCCAATGACCCAAATCATTAATGGAGAGCGTGCCGAATTGGCCTTTTAGGCTTTCAGCAGTGAACTGGGCTTGCCCGTTGTCGGGATCGGTGATGCTTAAATTGCCATCTGCTCGAAGCCCCCCTTGATGAACATCTTTATCTTCGGTGAGGTTTGCAGTGCTAGTTCCGCCAATTACCGCCTTATCATCAGTACCGTTGATGGTGACAGTAATTTTCTGCTCAGTACCATCCACCGAATGCACTAGCAAGGTATCGGTCAGCGACTCACCGGTTTTCAGCCCTTGAATTGCAGCTTGAGCATTATCCGCTGTGTAAGTCCAGTGACCCAAATCATTAATGGAGAGTGTGCCGAATTGGCCTTGCAGACTTTCGGCTGTGAACTGTGCTTGGCCGTTATCAACATCAGTGACGCTTAGCACCCCATCCACGCGAAGCTGGCCGTCGTGAACATCTTTATCCTCACTTAACAAACCAGCATAAGATCCTGATATTCTGGCTAAATTATTCTTCCCTTGGATATCAATAGTGACTTGCTGACTAACTGATTGACCTGAACTGTCTGTGACATTGACAATAAATTGCTCAGTTGCTTTATCACCTTGATTGAGAGCTCGTGTATTGGCAGACTGATTATCTAAGTGATATTGCCATTGCCCAGTATTTGGATTAATCGTCAACTGTCCGAAATTACCTTGCCCATTTAAAATCGACCAGTTTGCATTGTCATTATGGTCAACATCAGTTGCCACCAGTTGACCTACAACAGAGTCAACGGTCCCTTGCTCAGTGAGCGAGCCGTGATGACTTCCGGATACTGTTGGAAGATCATTAGTTCCTTCTACATTAATAATTACCAGACTATCGACGTGATTGCCCTCATTGTCTGTAGCAGTAATAACAAATTGCTCAGTATGCTTTTCCCCCTCACTCAATGAGTTGGTATTAACTGAGGTGTTATCGAGATGGTATTGCCATTGCCCAGTAGCAGCATTGATTTGCAAACTGCCAAATTGACCTTGGCTTTTTGCTGATGACCAAATCACTGTCTGACTAGTATCACCGTGAGCAATCAACTTACCTTGAACACTATCTGTTGCACCGTCTTCTTTGACTTGTTGAGTTTGCTGTGGACCATCTACCGTGAGCGACTTTTCATGAGTGACAGTAATTGGTGGTTGGCCATGGGTACCTGGAGTTTGTGCGCCTGGATTGAGTGGTGTTGGCTGAGTGACATGGGCGTAGGATGCAGAATTTGGGGTTGTCGTATCTTGGTCTGGCTGCTGATAATTTTTCTGATTAGTATTAGCTTGGGCTACTTGAATTTGACTGATATCTTCTGTTGCAGTATTGCCCGCTTTAAACGGCTCAGTATTGCCAATTCTTGTTGTTTCGGTTGAACCTGCCTCTTTGATTAATTTACTTTCAGGTGCTACTTGAGGTTCCTTTAACGCGTCATTTGAATGCTCTGCCGATGCTATTTGGCGAGTGCCAGTGTTAGTCTCTGCTTCTTCGCTTTTCTGGTTGGTTATTTGCGACTCATCACTCTTAGTCTGTGGAATTTGATCAGATGGTAAGTTTGGTTTTATTTCCCTATGTGCCAGTGTAGAACTAACCGATTTATCTGCAACAAGATCCTGATTAATACCTACAGTTGTTTGGGCGGTATCTCGAGCTTCTTTTGCTGTCAGCTTTTTGGCTTCAGCGACATTTTTACTGGCCGCAGCCTTTGCTTTTTTATCTCGCTTAGCTTGTTCAATTTGCATGTCCGTGTTGGGCTTATTGACCTGGTTGGTATCCGTTTTTTGCTCACTATTTGGTGGAGTCTTGCCTTGATTGTCTTCCGTCATACTAGCCTCTACCTCTCACCAAATGCTTCATTAATATTAGTAAACACGGGTTTCCACAAATATTGGAAAACACTTTTATCCCCAGTCACTATGTCTGCTTCTCCTGTCATGCCAGGAATTAGTTCAAATTGACCAGGCGTATCTAAAAAGTAGGGTTTTTCGATGGATAATTGCACTTTGTAAAAAACGCCGCCTTTTTCATCTGAATCTGTGCTGGGAGAGATGCGCTTGACGATGCCGTCTAATGCGCCGTAGCGACTGTAATCAAAGGCATCAATTTTAATTCGGGCAGCCTGACCCACTCGTACAAAGCCAATATCTCTTGGTGAGAGCTTAATTTCCATTAGCCCTGTTTTAGTCATAGGAACAATCACTGCAACAGTGCCACCAGGCTGAATCACGCTACCAGTTGAACTAGTAGGAATAGATTGAATAATACCGTCAACAGGAGCGGTAACAGTATTTTGAGACACCAAAGAATCGGAAGATTTAAGCCTTGCAATCACACCCAATAATTCTGCTTGAGTATCAGTTCGTTTTTCTCCGACATCTTTAAACAGTGAGGCTTGTTTCTGCTTTAATTGACGTTCTAAATTAACGAGATTTTTGGAAAGCACTTGTTGCTTACTTTCCATTGACTTAAGCTCACGCACGTAAGAGTCCAACTTTTGTTGTGACTCTAAAATTCGCAGTTTAGATACCGCCTGCTCTTCAGTGACAGACAGCATCATTTCTAAAGTTTGCTTAGCGGTTTGTATTTGATCGCTTAATGGCGGTATTTCTGCTTTTAGGCCGTCAAGCTCTGCTTGAGTCTTATCAATATCCGATTCAGACAATTGCTCCATGGCCGCACGTTCGTCATTCATCCGCTTTAATGACGCCTTATGCAACCTGACTAGTTGAGGATATTCAACGTCAAAATCGCTAAAATCAGCTTCACGATGTTCAATGAATGCATCATAACGCTCAATTCGCATGATTAAATTGGCACGTTTACTGGTGAGTTCTTCTTCTGCTGATAAGCTATCAATGGAGACAAAACTTGCTAAAATATCGCCTTTTTTTACGACATCACCTTCTTCAACAACGACTGAATCAATGGTGCCACCGGCGCGGCTTTGGATCACTTGTCGATGACCTAATGGTACAACTTGCCCTTTAGACTTTGATATTTCTTCAACATCAGTAAAAATCGACCAAATAAGCATACATAAAATAGACCCTGCAATAATCAAGATCACATTACGGATCATTTTTCGTTCTGCCGGTGCTTCAATCGCTTCAGCAAACTCATGCTTAGGCCATATTCTGTTAGCTAATTGACGATTATCCATTGACTGAAGACTCCTGTGCGGCACTTGGTGCAGGCTGTTCTTGGGGCTTTTTGTCTGGAATAGGGCCCGCGTAAACTACTGCTCCTTTATCTAAAATGATGACTTTATCTGCTTGCTGAATTAAGTCTTGATCGTGGCTAGTAAATAATACGGTTGAATGTCCTTTTAGGTTTATTAGCGTATTAATTAATGTGGCTTTAGAGGTTGGGTTTCGATGTGGTAATGGCTCATCAAGCAGCAGTAATGGAGATTGTTTCACTAAGGCCCTAGCGAGATTAATATAGCTACCTTCAATGGCTGAAAGCATGGCGTTATTTTCGCCCAAAAGGTCTACAGATAAATCATTATTGATGCTGTTAAAAAAGCTTTGTCCTCCAGCGGCAACTAGAGCCTGAATGATTTCCTGATCTGTAGCGTTAGGCTTAGCAATACGAATATTTTCGGCCAAGGTACCTGGGAAAATATCAGGTTGCGAAGGGCTATAACCAGCCCACTGCCTAAAAATGGCAGTATCATATTGTTTCAAATTTTTACCGTTGATGGTCACAAAGCCTGCTTGTGCATCTAAAACGCCTAAAGCACTGAGTAATAAAGTTGATTTACCACAAGCATTTGGTCCAATAATGGCCACTAATTCACCTGGTTCAATCTCTACATTTACCCCTGCTAGTGCAGGTTCACCTTCTGCGCTGTATCGAAGCGTGACATGCTGAAAAGCAACTGCTGGTGGCTTACTATTATCTGGTGTATCCAACCTAAGTTCTGACTGCTCGGTATTGGCCTGCATGAACCTATCAAACTGTTTGACCGCAATATCCATCATGGTGAATTTTTGTTTAGAGGAAAATGCTAATTGAGCAGGACCAGTAATACGCCAAATCATCATCACGCAGGCAATTAGTGCCCCCGGAGAGATACTCTGATCTAACACTAAAAATATGCCCGTAAATACAGTAATTAATGCGGTAAAAAGACTAAGTGAATGAGCAACCGCTGCATTTAAGCCATTGCGTTTAGCGTATAAAAAATTCTGTCGACTGTTTTCTCTTGCTTGGCGAATAAACTTTGTTTGCCAGCCTTCGGTATCACCAGCGGCCTTCAATTGCAGTAAGTTTTTAGATAACTCACTCATGGCATTTTGATATTCGCCACTGATTGTCGGAGAGGCTGCCTGTACATAACGAGTTAATAGCTTCATCACAAGGTAATAGAGCAGCAACATACCAAGAGGAATTAAGACTAACCAACCACTTAAAAACATTATGGCGAGTAAGGCGATTAGCGTGAATGGCAAATCCACTAGGCCACCACCACCTGGACCTGACAGCAACATTCTGACTTTTTCAGCATTTCGCATTCGTGCAATATGGTTTGACATTCCGACTCGAGATAGCACCATTAGCGGCATATGAAGCAAACGATAAAAGGTTATTTCAGATAAGTCTCTGGCGAAGCGGTTGCTGGTAGTTGCCAATATTTGTGCCCGCACTAGACGTGTACTAATCAAAACAGCAATGGCCAATGCACTGCCTAATGCAATGCTAGGTAAAATTGAAGACGTTTGACCACCAATAACCCGGTCATACACAGCCATGGTAAATAATGGCACGGCTAGAGCAGTGATACTTGATAGTAAACTGAGCCAAAATACAGGTCGGTACCATTTTGTCCGTTTACTCATTTGCGCGGCAAAAGCCTGTACATTTTGCTTACTGTTTGGCAGTGACTCAATTAGAAAAACATGTGTTTGATCATCCTGCAGACTCAAATCAATCCGTTGCCATGTGTTGTCATTATGCAGTTTTTCAAAAACATCGCCTTGGCGCCTAACAATAAATCCAGCTTCATTTTCAGGTACCACAAGAAATGGATGAATCGCTAAATGGAGGTGTTTAGCTGATGGCTGAACCACTGAAAAGTTAATTTGGTGCTTTTTAAGTAATCGAGAGACCTCAAGGGTGTTCAAGTCATTGTCGCTAGTATCACTAGCAATATTACTGGCTTGAGTATATAACCCTAACTGCTTGAATAGAGTAATGAGCAGTGGTTTAAATTCCAATGTTCCCTGGTTCATGAGCAACTCTCCTTAGCATGGCTTGCAGCTTGGGAAAGCTTTTGTTCAGTAGACGCCTCTATGTGGCCAACGATATCAATGCTTTGATCACTTATTTGACTGAGTTCAGCATAATGTGATGCGGTTACTATCGTCATGTTCTGCTTTAGCTCATTGAGCAGGGAAATCAGGCGACTTTGTGCATCGGCGTCTAACGAAATCATAGGCTCATCTAATAGCAATATTGAAGGTTGCTGAACCACGGCTCGTACTATGGCAATCAGTTTTATTGCCCCTTTATTGAGCATTTGGCTATCACTATCTGCGACGAGGGTTTTGTAGCCATTGGGTAGTTGAGCAATAGCGTTAGTTAACCCTAGACTATCTGCGACAGCCATAGCCTGAGGTTCATATTCAGCCCGAAACATAGTCATATTCTCTAATAAGCTCCCCGCAAACAATGTCGGCCAGGGCGCAACATAAGTAACTGATTGCCTAAACTCTGTTGCGCTATGTTGGTAGATAGGCGTCTCACAAATGGTGATAGTGCCTGATGCTATCTGCTGAAACCCAGCAATCATGCTTAAAATATGGCTTGCATGACTCAAGGGGTTAGATTGAAGATTTACCAAGGTATTGGGTTCAATCTTTGCGGAAAAATTATCTATTACAGTTCCAAGGTTCTGACTACAAACGGCGCTAAATTGAATTGGGCCAAAAGGTAGCTTTTGATGATAGAGGATTTCAGCTTTGAAAGGCTCTGCAGGGACTTCCGTTAAATCATTAACATGCGACATAGCCGTTTGAGCACTGACAAGCCTTGATCGTAAACTAATGATGGCACTTAATGGCGCGATAGCTCTACCAGCTAAAATCGAACAAGCAGCAAGCCCACCAGTTGTGAGAGAGCCATTTAAAACCTCAAGACAACCCAACATTACAAGTATCAGGGTGGTTCCCTGAGATGCACCTTGAATGACCTCTTGGAGTTTGGCTGAAAGCCAGTCTACTCTTTGTTGATTATCCAATCGTTGATAATTGATATTGTTATAAATACCAGACAGTCGGTCTTCAAGTGATAATGCTTTAGCAGTTGTTAAACCTGACAGCACTAAAATTAGCATGCGAGTTCGCTCTGCATCTGACAGGGCTAAATCATGGGTAGCAGAGGCCAATTGCTTACCTATGTAATAAACTAATGCACCTACAACAACCCATACAGCGATTGGAATAAAGACTAAAGGGCCGCCTATATAAGCCACCAGTGCAAGGAAAATTAGTACGAAAGGGAAATCCATCAAAGCAACAATTGCTTGTCCTGAGTAAAGTTCTCGCATACTTGAAATACTAGATAACCCATTGGCGATACGACCTGTCCCCATGCTCTCAACGTGGCGATAATTAGCTTTCATTAACTTATCAACAACATCTGATGTCGTTGATAACTCAAAGTTGGCTGCAGATGCTGCAAGAATCCAGCTACGGCCATACCTCAGTAATAATTCGAGTAAAATAGCTATCGCAACACCAGATACTAATATAGTTGCGGTTCCGTAACCTTGATTAGGCAAAATACGATCATAAATTTGTAGCATGGTGAAGGGCAAAGCGAGCGACAATAAGTTAATAAAAGTCGAAGAAAGAAACAGCTCAGGGAATGCCTTATTTTTAGAAAAAAGCTTAAAGTTTTCCTGCATGTGAAAAATTCCTTTTCTGCGTTCATGGCAAGGTTGCCACCTACTCACTTTATGTCTAATGATTAATCTAAATCAAAAGCTGTAAATTCAACTAGGTGCAGCACTTACAACTAGCAGATTCACTTAAAACTAACAAGGTTCTCCATTAACACTTTAGTATCAATTACACTTTTCAACCAACTGGAATACTACATATATATAAAAAAGAAGGAAAAGAGCATTGACCAAAAACCCTCAAAATCCATACACTTGATAACAATAAAATGGCTAACTGCTTAAAAAGAGACTTAGATAAGCATTTGCACACCTGTCCCCCCCCCATAAAATCAGAATGTTTTAAATAGAGTTTTCCATTTACACTAAAGCAAATGGAGAATCACATGAAGAAGACACGTTTTACTGAAAGCCAAATCATCAATATCCTCAAAGAAGGCGAGTCTGGCGCGCTCACAGTCCCAGAGCTTTGCCGTAAACATAATGTAGGCCAAAGTACCGATTACAAATGGAAATCTAAATACGACGGGATGCAGGTTTCTGATTTAACTCGTATGCGTGAACTCGAAGCCGAGAACGCTAAACTTAAAAAAATGTTCGCGGATGTCAGCTTGCAGAACATGGCACTCAAAGATATTGTTGAAAAAAGCTGTAAAGCCAGCAGAACGAAAGGTATTAGCCTACTATGCCATTCACGAATTTGGTTTAGGTGTTGTGTTGGCTTGTGATGCATTACGTATCAGTCTTTGTACATTTTATTATCAACGCAAGCGTATCGATGATAGAGATATCATTGAGGCCGTATCAAATATGGCTGAGAGTCACAGGGCTTATGGTTTTTGGAAGATTTTTAAACGGCTACGACTCTTAGGCCATAAATGGAACCATAAACGCGTATACCGCATCTATTGTGGTTTGAAGCTTAATTTACGCCGTAAAGGCAATAAGCGCGTACCCACTCGTGAGCCTGAGCCACTGGCTGTTCCGGCAAAAGCTAACGAATGTTGGTCGATGGATTTTATGAGCGACAACTTGTTTTGGGTAAGTCATTTAGAACATTTAATATTATTGATGACTACCATCGTGAAGCGTTAGCTATCGAAGTAGACTCTAGCTTACCAGCACTGCGAGTCATTCGAGTATTGGACCGAATTGCAGCCTACAGGGGATATCCAAAACGATTAAGACAAGATAATGGACCAGAATTTATCTCACATGCACTTGAGATTTAGGCAGACGAACATGGCATCAAGTTAGACTTTATTAAACCCGGGAAACCAACACAAAATGCATATATTGAACGATTTAACCGTACTTACAAAAATGAAGTATTAGATTGTTATTTGTTCAACAGCTTGACTGAAGTAAGAGAAATCACAGATAGTTGGCTTGAAGAATATAACTATGATCGACCACATGAATCACTGAATGATCTACCGCCCAAATTATATGAGCGGCTAAAAAAAGAAAACTCTCTTAAAATATGACCGATATAAGGGATGGTTACAATTTAAGCAATGTAAACTCTCTTGTTTGCCGAAACTAATTTAATTCAGAAGAGAGCTAGACAAGTAGAATTGATCAAACAGTTCAATGAAGTTTTCATACCTTCCATCAATAAAAGCGTATCCAATTTAACGTGTACTTCATGAGGTACCTCATACTCATTTAGCTTAAATTTAATTAACACGAAAACTTACTGAGATGTAATTCACTACGTACAACCAAATTAACAACCAAATTAACAACCAAACAAAAAAGGCTCGTTTCATGAAGAAACGAGCCTTTCAAATCTTTTCAACCAATTTAGTGGTGCGGATGGTGGGACTTGAACCCACACGAGCATAGCTCACCACCCCCTCAAGATGGCGCGTCTACCAATTCCGCCACATCCGCATTTACTAAATTGTATTACAGCGATTAATCAGGGATTTCTGATTCTGACTGAGTGCTAGCTGCAGGTGCTTGTTCAATTTGCTCTGCTGCTGAACCTAGGTCATTCCACTGCTTGTCTTCTGTCTCATGGTTGGCACTAAGGTTACCTAGTGTCAAACTTAACGCGAAGAAACCAACAGCTAAGATTGCTGTGCTACGAGTCAGGAAGTTACCTGAACCGCTTGAGCCAAATAGCGTACCAGACGCACCGGCTCCGAAAGACGAGCCCATGTCGGCTCCCTTTCCTTGTTGGATAAGAATCAGTCCTACAAGACCAATTGCTACCAATAAATAAATTACTATAAGAACTTCGTACATATTACGCGCTCATTGCTATGGTACATAAACTTAAAAACTCGGTAGAGTTTAAGCTAGCACCGCCTATCAGTCCACCATCAACATCAGGTTGGGCAAAAATATCTGCCGCATTATTCGGTGTCACACTGCCACCGTATAGAATTCTAATGTTCTCTCCAATAAATGGAGACACTTCAGAGAGGCGGCTGCGAATAAACGCATGTACTTCTTGAGCCTGCTCTGGTGTAGCGCTCTTACCTGTTCCTACTGCCCATAAAGGTTCGTAGGCGATAATTGCGTTATCAAAAGCCATGGTACCGTTTTTTTCAATAACTACATCTAGCTCTTCAGCAATCACTTCAAATGTGCGTCTTGCTTCACGAGCTGGGCCAGACTCACCAACACATAGTATCGGAGTCAAACCATGTTTCTGTGCAGCTGCAAATTTCTCAGCTACGATATTACTGGTTTCGCCATACATACGACGACGTTCTGAGTGGCCGATAATGACATATCGACAGCCAGCGTCCTTTAACATTTGACCTGAAATTTCACCAGTATAGGCACCAAAGTCATGCTGACTTAAATTCTGGGCACCCATTCTAACAAGCGCACCGTCTAAGGTTTGCTTATTTTGCTCAAGTAGTTGCCTAACACTTTCAAGGTAAATTGAAGGTGGGCATAGAACCACTTCAGCTGAATCATTTTGGAGTTTTGCGGCAAACTTGGTAAATAGCTCTTGCGCAAGAGGCGCATTGCCATTCATTTTCCAGTTTCCTGCGACCATAGGACGTCTTAATGCCATCACTGTCTCCTCTGAAAGCGGCGTGAATAATAGCGAACCACTAGTAAACTTACAATAGATAAAGCCGGAATAATTAAGATAAGTTGTCGAAATGTCTATTTTTTAAACGTAGCGACACTTATCCTAATTTGATTAAGCACAAACTGATTTAACAGCGTCAGCAATTACATTTGCATGGTGTAAAACTTCAGCATGTTCATCCCCCTCAACCATGACTCTGATCAAAGGTTCGGTGCCCGATTTACGCAGTAACACACGGCCTCTTTCGCCAAGTGCTTGCTCAACATCTATTTGAGCCTGTTTTACCTGCTCAGACTCCAATGGATTAGAAGTACCTTCAAAACGGACATTCACCAACACTTGAGGGAGCATGGTCATAGGTGCTACAAGCTGTTCTAATGTGGCTTGCTGGCGACACATTGCCGCTAGCACAAGAATGCCCGCAACAATACCATCTCCCGTTGTGCCATGGGCTAAATCTAAGATATGGCCTGAGTTTTCCCCACCAATACGCCATTGATGCTGCTTTAATAACTCCATGACATAACGATCGCCAACATTGGAGCGCGCAAATGGAATATCCAACTGCTTTAGGGCAAGCTCCAAACCTAAATTAGACATTAAGGTACCGATAACACCACCTTGCAACACACCTCGTTTTTGGGCATCGACAGCTAAGATATACAGAATTTGATCACCATCAATGACTTCACCAAGGTGGTTAACCATCATAATTCGATCGCCATCACCATCTAAAGCGATACCAAGATCAGCTTTCTCAGCTAACACTGTCTCACAAATCTTAGCCATTGAAGTGGCACCGACGTTGTCGTTGATGTTTAAACCATTGGGCTTATCGCCAATAGCGATAACGTGAGCACCAAGCTCTTCAAATACACTCGGCGCAATGTGATATGTTGCGCCATGAGCACAGTCAACTACGATCTTCAAGCCTGACAAGGTGTGTTCAGCTGGGAAGTTGCCCTTACAGTATTCAATGTAACGCCCTGAAGCATCATCTACGCGCTTAGCTTTACCCAGTAGATGTGATTCAACGCACTCAAGTGGTTTTTCAAGCTCAGCTTCAATCTCAAGCTCTAACGCATCATCTAGTTTACTGCCGTCTGTAGAGAAGAACTTAATGCCATTATCATAATAGGGGTTATGTGAAGCACTGATCACTACGCCTGCTTCTGCGCGGAAAGTACGCGTTAGATAAGCAATCGCTGGCGTTGGCATCGGCCCAAGCAGTAACACGTTAAGCCCTGCGGCTGACAAACCTGCTTCTAATGCCGATTCAAAAAGATATCCAGAAATTCGTGTGTCTTTACCAATAATGACTTTTTTGGTGCCACTGCGCGCTAATACACGTCCTGCAGCCCAACCAAGCTTAAGTGCAAGTTCTGGCGTCATTTTACCTGCGCCAACCTTGCCACGGATCCCGTCCGTTCCAAAAAACTGTCTTTGTTTCAACTGTTCCGCCTAAGTGCCATCTCTATCAGAGTCGTCCCCCTTCTCTGATAGATGGTGTTTGCACTGAGTAGTCTATTTATTATTTAAACCAGATATTAGTGGTTCCTTTACATGCTAGCCATTGTAGCAGACATCACTTTTAAAACATCTACCGTTTCAGGCACATCGTGAACGCGAATAATTTGTGCACCTTGCTGTGCCGCTATAAGTGCTCCAGCAAGGCTACCTGCTAATCGTTTTGATACATCTCGTTCAAGTAAGTCACCAATCATACTCTTACGCGACAAACCTATCAGTAGCGGTAAATGCAGCTCATGAAAACGAGGTAAACATGCTAAAATACGATAGTTATGCTCAATGGTTTTACCAAAACCAAATCCTGGGTCCAAAATGAGATTGTCACGTGAGATACCCGCGTCTAAACATGCCACAATACGTTGTTCAAAAAAGTGAATCACATCATCAATTACATCTAAATATTCAGGCGAGTCTTGCATGGTTTCAGGAGAGCCTTGCATATGCATTAAGCAAACAGGCACCGCAAGCTTTGCTGCCATTGCTAATGCACCGGGCTCTTGTAGAGCACGTACATCATTAATCATGTTTGCGCCAGCTTGTACCGCTTGCTCCATAACCTCTGGCTTACTGGTGTCGATAGAAATCCAAACATCATGATTTTCAGCGATATGCTTGATAATAGGAATAACGCGCTCAAGCTCCTGCTCTATGCTAACAGGCGTTGCACCAGGTCGTGTTGATTCACCACCTACATCAATAAACACAGCCCCTTCAGCCACCATAAGGTCAACATGTTTGCAAGCTCGCTCAAAGCTTGAGAACTCACCGCCATCTGAAAATGAATCAGGCGTAACATTGACAATTCCCATCACTTGAGGGGATGTTAACTCCAGTTGTTTATCTGCACTTTTTAATTGAAACACTATCTTTCCTACCTATCATCCATACGCTGACACATGCATTTATTTGTATATGTGCGTACACAAAGAAGTTTGCGAATTTAAACTTAACTTGTATTAATTACGCATCAGAAACAAGAAAACCCCTCTCGGGGTTTTCTTCATCTTAATTACCATGCTTACTTAGCTGGTGTTTCACCGGCATCATCTGCATTTGTATCAGGTGTATTTTCCTGTTTGATTTCATCTTCTGATGATTGCTTTGCTTCAGGCTCAACCGCTTTTTCAGGCTTATTCCCGTTGCTGTCATCAGATGAATCATCTACCTGCCAATCTGCAGGCTGACGCACTTCACGGCGATTCATCAAATCGTCAATTTGATTAGAGTCAATGGTCTCATACTTCATCAATGCTTCTTTCATCGCATGGAGGATATCCATGTTATCAGACAGCATTTGATTCGCACGCTCATAGTTCTTATCAATGAATACTTTCACTTCAGAGTCAATCAACGCTGCAGTGTCACCTGACATTGCTTTAGCTTTGCCCATGCTACGACCTAAGAATACTTCACCTTCTTCTTCGGCATATAGCAAAGGACCTAACTTGTCAGAGAAGCCCCACTGGGTAACCATATTACGTGCAATAGAAGTTGCATACTTAATGTCTTGTGAAGCACCGGTAGAGACTTTTTCACTGCCGTAAATCAACTCTTCTGCGATACGTCCGCCATAGGCAACTGAGATTTGAGATTCAAGCTTGCGTCGGCTCTGACTAATAGCGTCAGCTTCAGGCAAGAAGAATGTCACACCCAATGCACGTCCACGTGGAATAATCGTGACCTTATGCACAGGGTCATGCTCAGGTACTAAACAACCCACGATAGCATGACCTGCTTCATGGTAAGCCGTCATTTCTTTTTCGTCTTCAGACATCACCATTGAGCGGCGCTCTGCACCCATCATGATTTTATCTTTAGCACGCTCAAACTCTTCCATGCCCACCATGCGGCGATTACCACGGGCGGCAAACAGTGCTGCTTCGTTAACGAGGTTAGCTAAATCTGCACCAGAGAAACCAGGCGTACCACGCGCAATAACACTGGCTTTAACATCATCACCAATTGGCACTTTACGCATATGAACTTTAAGAATTTGCTCACGACCACGAACATCAGGTAAACCAACCACAACTTGACGGTCAAAACGACCTGGACGAAGTAGTGCTGAGTCTAAAACATCTGGACGGTTAGTCGCTGCGATGACGATGATACCTTCGTTACCTTCAAAGCCATCCATTTCAACTAGCATTTGGTTCAGGGTTTGTTCACGTTCATCGTGTCCACCACCTAAACCTGCGCCACGTTGACGACCGACGGCATCGATTTCATCGATAAAGATGATACAAGGCGCTGACTTTTTGGCTTGTTCGAACATGTCACGTACACGTGATGCACCCACACCAACGAACATTTCAACAAAGTCTGAACCCGAAATGGTAAAGAACGGTACTTTTGACTCACCGGCAATCGCTTTTGCAAGTAAGGTTTTACCTGTACCTGGTGGTCCCACCATCAATACACCTGTTGGAATGCGGCCACCAAGCTTCTGGAATTTAGTTGGATCACGTAAATAATCTACTAACTCTTTCACTTCTTCTTTGGCTTCATCACAACCTGCGACATCAACAAAAGTGGTTTTAATTTGGTCTTCACTCATTAGCTTGGCTTTGCTTTTACCAAAGGACATTGCGCCTTTGCCACCGCCACCTTGCATTTGGCGCATGAAGAAAATCCATACACCGATAAGGAGTAACATTGGGAACCAAGAAATAAAGATTTGGGTTAAGAAGCTTGATTCTTCTGCTTCTTGCCCTTTCATGGAGATACCTTTGCGATCAAGATCATTAATTAAATCTTGGTCATACATCGGCATAATGGTGACAAACTGTTCACCATTACGTTTTGTTCCCTCAATGGTGCGTTGGTCGCTTTTTACTTCAACCTTACTGATTTGGCCATTACGCACATTGTCTAAGAATAACGAATAATCCATCTTCTGCGAATTCGAAGAAGAGGGGGAATAACCCTGAAATACCGACATCAGCACAACGGCGATGACGACCCAGAGTATTAAATTTTTTGCCATGTCACTCAAAATTACTAGACCTCTTGACAGTCCTGAGATTGTTAACGTTAGACTACTACAACTTGTAACCAGTCGCCACTAAGTAAACCTCTCTAGAGCGAGCCCTAGAAGAATCAGGTTTACGGGTTTTTACTACTTTAAAAGCCTGCTTAACTGCTTTCATGTATTCATCAAAGCCCTCCCCCTGAAAGACTTTAACGGCAAAACAGCCATTAGGCGCTAATACTTGATGACACATATCAAGCGCCAACTCAACCAAATACATTGCTCTTGGTTGATCAACTGCGCCTGAACCACTCATATTAGGCGCCATGTCGGATAGTACCACATCCACTTTGTCTTCACCTACACGCTCAAGCAATGCTTCCAGTACTTTATCTTCGCGAAAATCTCCTTGCAGGAAATCTACGCCAGCCATTGGGTCCATCGGTAAAATATCACACGCAATGACTTTACCTTTGTCTCCAACCAACTTTACCGCGACTTGTGACCAGCCACCTGGGGCAGCGCCTAAATCAACTACGGTCATAGCTGGCTTGATAAGGTGATCTTTTTCTTGTAACTCCTCAAGCTTAAAAGCGGCACGCGAACGCAAGCCTCTTTTTTGCGCCAGTTTTACATAGTGATCATCAAAATGTTCTTGCATCCAACGAGCCGAACTCGCTGTACGTTTTTTAGCTGCCATTCAAAATCCGCAACAATTTAAAGTTACATAAGCTGTATATAAGGGTAGAATAGCGGTTTTTCAACAGTAACTCAGAAAAAGTTGGTATAAATGAACTTAACAACCAAACAAAAGCAGCATTTAAAAGCACTGGCGCATAACTTAAAGCCAGTTGTACTGCTTGGTGCCAATGGATTGACTGAAGGTGTACTGGCTGAAATTGATAGCGCACTTAATCACCACGAACTGATTAAAGTAAAAGTTGCCTCTACGGACAGAGAACTAAAAAATGCCATCGTTGACGCCATTGTACGTGAGACTCAGTCTACGAAAGTGCAACTAATCGGTCATGTACTGATCCTCTTCCGTCAATCAGAAGAGATGAAAATTGCTCTACCAAGAGCTAAATAAACCACCTTTGTGTTAAACACACAGTGTTGTACAAAAAAACCACTGCCATGCAGTGGTTTTTTGTTTCGGCACTCAAAATGAACTAGACGTAATCCACTTTTAAGATTTCATAGTCTGTCATACCACCGGGTGTGGTAATCGATACTTCATCACCTTCATTTTTGCCAATTAAGCCACGTGCGATAGGTGAGTTAACTGAAATCAAGTTTTGTTTAATATCAGCTTCATCATCACCCACGATGCGGTAGGTCACTTCGTCATCAGTATCCACATTGACGATAGTAACTGTCACACCAAAGATAACGCGGCCCGTGTTTTCCATCTTGGTCACATCAATGATCTGCGCGTTAGATAACTTACCTTCAATGTCACGAATACGCGCTTCACAGATCCCCTGCTCTTCACGTGCTGCATGGTATTCAGCATTTTCTTTTAAATCACCCAGCTCACGAGCTGAAGCAATGGCTTCAGTAATTTTTGGACGACGTTCAAATTTAAGTACATCTAACTCTTTACGTAGCTGATCAGCACCAACGACTGTCATAGGTACTTTATTCATAATGTTTTTGTCTCCTTTCAAAACAAAAGCATCCCGTGCCGAATAAATTCAACACAGTAAATACAGTTGGGAGTATAGGATCTGGCACGTCACATGGGACGCAGTCCTGCTCATGATTATTGATGACAGCTTACCTAAGCTCAGCCGAAGTTGCTAGAGCCTGATAGCTTTTCACTCGACAATAATAAAAAAAGGCCACATATTTGTGGCCTTTTTCATCAAATTGACATGATTAGCCGGTAATGCGCTTATGTAACTCTTGTACAGAGTTTACATTGCTACGGTCATCAGCTGAATGCGCCATACAAGTAGCGAATGCTGCATTCAAGGTTGTGGTGTAGTTCACCTTGTAACGTAGTGCGCCGCGGCGGATTTGACGTGAGTCTTCAATCGCCTGACGACCTTCAGTGGTGTTAATAATGTAGGTGTACTCATCATTCTTAATACGGTCAAGAATATGAGGACGACCTTCATGTACTTTATTCACTAGGCGAGGGTTAATTCCCGCTTCACCTAATACCACTGCAGTGCCGTGTGTTGCATCGATTTCATAACCAAGCTCAATTAACTGAGCAGCTAACTCGGCAACGCGCTTCTTATCACTGTTACGCACAGAAATTAACGCACGACCTGACTTAGGCACTTCAGCTGTCGCACCTAGCTGTGCTTTAGCATAAGCTTCAGCGAAGGTTTCACCTACGCCCATGACTTCACCCGTTGAGCGCATTTCTGGGCCTAGTAGTGGGTCAACACCTGGGAACTTATTAAATGGCAATACCACTTCTTTAACCGAGAAGTATGGTGGAATCACTTCTTGGGTAAAGTTTTGATCTAGTAAGCTTTGGCCAGCCATCACACGTGCTGCAATCTTGGCAAGTGGCACACCAGTTGCCTTAGACACAAATGGCACAGTACGTGCTGCACGTGGGTTAACTTCAATCATATAGATTTCGTTATTCTTCACGGCAAACTGTACATTCATCAAGCCAATAACACCCAGCTCAAAGGCTAGCTTGCCAACTTGCATACGCATTTGTGACTGAATATCAGCACTTAAGCTATAAGGTGGTAATGAACAACCTGAGTCACCTGAGTGAACACCCGCTTGCTCAATGTGCTCCATGATAGCGCCAACAACCACGGTTTCACCGTCACATACAGCATCGATATCAACTTCAATCGCATCATCTAGGAAGTGGTCAAGTAATACTGGTGAAGAATTAGATACGCTAACCGCTTCATTGAAGTAACGCAGTAAGTCTTGCTTGTCATATACGATTTCCATCGCACGGCCACCCAGTACATATGATGGACGAACAACTAACGGATAACCGATATTTTCAGCTTCAATCACCGCACCTTCAACCGTAGTCACTGTTGCGTTTTCTGGCTGTTTCATACCTAAACGCACAATCGCTTGCTGGAAACGCTCACGATCTTCTGCACGGTCAATCGCATCAGGGCTTGTACCGATAATAGGTACGCCAGCAGCTTCTAATTCACGAGCAAGTTTCAATGGTGTTTGACCACCATAGTGAACAATCACCCCTTTAGGCTGCTCGATACGGACAATTTCTAAGACGTCTTCAAGCGTCACTGGCTCGAAGTACAGACGGTCAGACGTGTCATAGTCAGTTGATACCGTTTCAGGGTTACAGTTAACCATGATAGTTTCGTAACCATCTTCGCGCAGTGCAAGAGCTGCATGAACACAACAGTAGTCAAACTCGATACCTTGACCAATACGGTTAGGACCACCACCAAGCACCATGATTTTGTCACGGTTAGAAGGCGCTGCTTCACACTCTTCCTCATAAGTAGAGTACATGTAAGCCGTATCAGTTGAGAATTCCGCTGCACAGGTATCAACACGCTTATAAACTGGGTAAATTTCGTGACGCTGACGTAATTTACGAACTTCAGTCTCACTGACGCCTAACACTGAAGCAAGACGTGCATCAGAGAAACCTTTACGCTTTAACTGACGTAAAAAATCTTGATTTAGACCTGACAGACCCACTTCAGACACTTTACCTTCGAGGGCAATCAAGTCTTCAATTTGGATCAAGAACCAGTGGTCAATGTTAGTTAATGTGAAGATATCATCACGAGATAAGCCTGCACGGAATGCATCAGCAATGTACCAAATACGGTCACAACCCGGCTCTTTTAGCTCATGACGAATTTTCTGTAGTGTTTCCGCTGCAGTTAAATCACCTGAAATTGAATCTAAGCCGTTACGACCCACTTCTAATCCACGCAATGCTTTTTGCATCGACTCTTGGAAAGTACGGCCAATGGCCATCACTTCACCAACAGATTTCATCTGAGTGGTTAGACGGTCGTTAGATCCCGCAAACTTTTCAAAGTTAAAGCGTGGTACTTTAGTCACAACGTAGTCAATTGCTGGCTCAAATGATGCTGGTGTTTTACCACCTGTAATATCATTGCTTAACTCATCAAGCGTGAAGCCCACAGCCAGTTTGGCAGCGATTTTAGCAATTGGGAAACCGGTTGCTTTTGATGCAAGTGCAGATGAACGCGAAACACGCGGGTTCATCTCAATGATCACCATACGGCCAGTGTTCGGGCAAATACCAAACTGAACGTTTGAGCCACCGGTTTCAACACCAATTTCACGCAATACCGCTAAAGAAGCGTTACGCATGATTTGATATTCTTTGTCGGTTAAGGTTTGTGCTGGAGCAACTGTAATTGAGTCACCCGTATGCACACCCATAGGGTCAAAGTTTTCGATAGCACACACAATAATACAATTATCATTGCGGTCACGAACCACTTCCATCTCGTACTCTTTCCAACCAATTAATGATTCATCAATCAATAATTCTTTAGTTGGTGATAGGTCTAAACCACGAGAACAGATTTCTTCAAACTCTTCCTTGTTGTATGCGATACCACCGCCACTACCACCCATGGTGAAAGATGGGCGGATAATACAAGGGAAGCCAACTTGGTCTAATACTTTGTAAGCATCTTCCATGCTGTGTGCAATACCAGCACGTGGACAATCAAGGCCAATTGATTTCATGGCGGTGTCAAAGCGGCTGCGATCTTCTGCCTTGTCGATCGCGTCAGCTGTCGCGCCAATCATTTCAACACCAAACTCTTTTAATACGCCTTTTTCTTCAAGCATAAGTGCACAGTTAAGTGCCGTTTGGCCGCCCATTGTTGGCAATACTGCATCTGGACGTTCTTTTTCAATAATATTGCGAACAACTTCCCAGTGGATTGGCTCGATGTAAGTCGCATCAGCCATTTCTGGGTCAGTCATAATGGTTGCTGGGTTAGAGTTAACTAGAATAACTCGATAACCTTCTTCACGTAGGGCTTTACATGCTTGTGCGCCTGAATAGTCAAACTCACAGGCTTGGCCAATTACAATTGGACCAGCACCTAGGATAAGAATACTTTTAATATCGGTACGTTTTGGCATTGCTTCAATCTTCTCCTGGGTAACTTAACTATTTAGCGCTTTGACGATATTGCTCAATTAATTCGATAAAGTGATCGAATAATGGCGCAGCGTCATGTGGTCCAGGGCTCGCTTCTGGGTGGCCTTGGAAACTAAATGCAGGCTTATCAGTTAAGTGGATTCCCTGCAAAGAGCCATCAAATAATGACTTATGGGTCACTTTAATGTTCTCTGGCAGTGATGCTTCATCAGCGGCAAAACCATGGTTTTGGCTGGTAATCATCACATTACCTTGTTCAAGGTTACTTACAGGGTGGTTAGCACCATGGTGACCAAACTTCATTTTCAGTGTTTTTGCACCTGAAGCCAGCGCCAATAATTGGTGACCTAAACAAATCCCGAATACAGGGATATTTGTTTTTAGAATTTCTTGAATCGCAGCAATGGCGTAATCACATGGTTCTGGGTCGCCAGGGCCATTTGATAGGAATACACCATCAGGGTTCATCGCTAATACTTCAGCAGCAGACGTTTTAGCTGGCACAACAGTGACATCACAACCACGGTCAACCAACATACGTAAAATATTACGCTTTACACCATAATCATACGCGACAATTTTGTATTTCAGTTCTGCTTCAGGCGTATCTGATGGTAAACCACCGACCAGCTTCCAGCTGCCTGAGCGCCATGAATATGTCTTGTCTGTTGTGACTTCTTTAGCAAGGTCCATACCTTTCAAGCCAGGGAAAGCTTTAGCCTGCTCAAGTGCTTTATCAGCATCAACATCACCAGCCATGATACAACCGGCTTGTGCGCCTTTTTCACGTAAGATACGGGTTAGCTTACGCGTATCAATATCTGCAATACCAACAATATTGTTAGCCTTGAGATATTCACTTAATGATTGTTCATTACGGAAGTTACTGGCAATGAGAGGTAAATCTCTGATGATTAATCCGCAAGCATGAACTGCTGTTGATTCAACATCTTCACCATTGGTTCCTGTGTTACCGATATGTGGGTAAGTCAGGGTCACCATTTGGCGAGAGTAGGAAGGATCCGTTAATATCTCTTGATAACCTGTCATTGAAGTGTTAAAAACAACTTCACCAACAGACATCCCTTGTGCACCAATTGCTGTGCCTGAGAATACGGTTCCATCTTCGAGTACGAGTAAGGCAGACTGTGTCAACGCGACCTCCAAATAGAGCCAAGCCACTTAATTAAAAGTATTTATAGTGTGTAAGATACCAATCCATCAAAGGCGAATTTTTGACAAATTCGGGCGATCTTATAGGTTTTTTATCAGTACGTCTATACTGAAAATCAATATTTAGTTTTCCAAAAAAAACCACCAATTACTGGTGGTTTTTTTTAATTAATTCAGACCCAATACTTGCTGCATATCATACAGACCAGCGTCTTGATCATTGAGCCAACAAGCAGCACGCATAGCGCCATTGGCAAAGGTCATCCTACTGGATGCTTTGTGGGTGATTTCCAATCGTTCACCGATATCGGCAAACATAGCGGTGTGCTCACCAACAATATCACCTGCGCGTACAGTAGCGAAACCAATGGTTTCACGATCACGTTCACCCGTGATGCCTTCACGCCCATAAACCGCACATTTTTCTAAATCACGGTCTAGCACTTCAGCAATCACCTCCCCCATTTTTAATGCAGTACCAGATGGCGCATCTTTTTTATGGCGATGGTGACCTTCAAGAATTTCAATATCTGTATAATGCCCCATCACTTCTGCAGTCAGTTCTAATAACTTCCACATCAAGTTCACGCCCACTGACATATTGGGTGCCATTACAACAGGCGTTTGCTCTGCAAATGCACTGATTTGTTCTTTTTGTGCGTGATTAAAACCCGTCGTACCAATCACGATAGCTTTTTGATTTTTCACACACCAATCAAGGTTTACCAGTGACGCTTCAGGAGATGTGAAGTCCACTAGTACATCAAAATCATTTACAACATCATCGAGCGAATCTGCAATCGGCACATTCATTGATCCAACGCCAGCTAACTCGCCCGCATCAACTCCAATTAATGTCGAACCTGAACGTTCAATTGCTGCGCCCAGGTAAATCGCGTCTTGATGTTTGGCTGACTCAATTAAGGTGCGCCCCATACGGCCACTGGCCCCAACAACAGCAATTTTCACTCTAGTAGTCATCTTGCTCTCCTAGCAACACAAGAAATCGATGCTAATAAATCTTTATACAAAAACGCCTAAGCAATGACTTAGGCGTTTTCAATGACATTAAAGAATGTCTAACAACTCAACTTCAAATACTAAGGTTGAGTATGGTGGAATAGATGCGCCAGCACCACGTTCACCGTAGGCTAAGTGTTGAGGAACAAATAGCTTCAACTTAGTACCAACAGGCATCAACTGAAGTGCTTCAGTCCAACCAGCGATAACACCTGATACTGGGAACTCAGCAGGTTGACCGCGAGTTACTGAACTATCAAATACTTCACCGTTGATGAAAGTACCGTGGTAGTGAGTACGTACTGTAGACTCATGGTTTGGCTTGTCACCTTCGCCTTGTACTAGTACTTCATATTGTAGACCAGATTCAGTAACGATAACTTCTTCACGCTTAGCGTTTTCAGCTAGGAAAGCTTCGCCTTCAGCTGATGCTTCAGCAGCTTTCGCTTCTTGAGCTTCTTGTAAACGACGGCTGATTTCAGTGAAAGCAGCTTGTAAGTCTTCCATAGAAACTTGGCTTTCTTTACCTTCGAATGCGTCAGCTAAACCAGCTTGAACAGCAGAAATTTCGATTCCATCAAATGGATTTGCAGCTAATTGCTCGCCCATTTGACGACCTACACCGTAGCTTGCTTGCTGTTCCATTGTGCTGAATGTATCAGACATATTTTTCACTCTCATTCATCGATTAAAAATTCGCACGGAGTTTAGCATAAATTAACTTTCAAATGTTGCCTTTAAGGCCCTTTGAGCATTATTTATTTTCAGTTAAGCGACAATCTTTCACGCCTTGCTGTTTTGCCGCCACATACAAAGGTTGCACTTTTGCTTGCATGGACTGTAAATCTTCAATTCGCGTCGAATGTGATGGATGTGTAGATAACAACTCAGGCCCTTGTGAGCCGCTGTTATTGGCCATATTTTTCCAAAGCTCAATGCTTTGAGCAGGATCAAAACCGGCTTGTGCCATCAACTCCAGACCAACCACATCAGCTTCGCTTTCTTGGTCCCGACCAAATGGCAGTAATATTCCCACTTGTGCCCCTAAGCCAAGCCCTGCCATGTATAAGTCTTGGTTTTCAACGCCACTTGCACCGAGAGCCGCGCTTGCAGCTTGCATACCGATATCCGTTAACTGCGCTCTAGACACCTGCTCATTACCATGTTGTGCCAATACATGTGCCACTTCATGCCCCATCACTGTGGCGACTTGATGTTGATTTGTTGCCACATTTAGCAAACCTGTATATATCCCAATATAACCACCGGGTAAGGCAAATGCATTGACTTGATCAGACTCGAACAATACAACTTCCCAAGCTTGCTTTTGCGGTAATACACTTGTCACCCTGTCAGCAATACAATTTACATAAGCCGTTTTAGCTTTATCACCACTGATCTTTTGCTGCTGCTTCATGGTTTCAAAGGATTGCGCCCCCATTTGCTGCATTTGGTCGTTTGAATATAACAATGCCTGTGAGCGGCCAGTTGGTGATTTTGATAAGCAACCACTGACAAGTATTGCAGTAGTAATGATTGAAAGAGTGAGTTTAAGCTTCATCGACAACTCCATATGGATGAAAGGGTTACTAGGGTCTGTTGATTTTTCAAGATTATTTTTGCAGCAAAGATTAACAGACCCCAATAGTGTAATGAAACTCGACAGATAAAAAAATGCCCCGCATTAAGCGAGGCACTTTTAAAATCAAAAATAGTGTTTAGCTATTTAGATCTTGAAAGAACTTTTTCACGCCATCAAAGAAACCTTCAGCTTTAGGACTGTGCTTTTTAGACTGCCCAGTTAATGTCGCTTCAAATTCTCGCAGTAATTCTTTTTGCTTTTCATTAAGGTTGACTGGCGTTTCCATAACAACCTTACACAGCAAGTCACCTACCGCATGGCTGCGAACTGATTTCACACCTTTACCACGCAAACGGAACATACGGCCCGTTTGTGTTTCAGCAGTAATTTTCAGATTAACTTTGCCATCTAATGTTGGCACTTCAATCTCACCACCTAATGCAGCTTTACTGAATGAAATCGGTACTTCACAGTAAAGGTTGTTACCGTCACGGGTAAAGATATTGTGTTCGCGCACGCTAACCTGAACATATAAGTCACCTGGAGGAGCACCAAACTCACCGGCTTCACCTTCACCTGAAAGGCGAATACGGTCACCAGTGTCTACGCCCGCTGGGATTTTAACACTTAACGTTTTGCTCTTCTCTACGCGACCTTCACCATGACACTTGTTACATGGGTCTTTAATGATCTTACCGCGACCATGACAAGTAGGACATGCCTGTTGCACAGCAAAGAATCCCTGACGCATTTGTACTTGGCCTTGGCCATGACAAGTACCACAAGTTGTCGCTTGAGTGCCTTTTTTAGCACCGCTGCCATCACAGCTATCACAACTGGCTAAAGTAGGAATGCGTAACTCTTTAGTTAACCCACGCACAGCTTCTTCAAGTGATAGTTCAAGGTTGTAACGTAAGTCACTGCCACGTGCGGCTTGACGTTGACCACCACCACGACGACCACCGCCGAAAATATCACCAAACACGTCGCCGAAAATATCACCGAAGTCACCGGCGCCACCATGACCACCACCACGATTAGGATCAACGCCAGCATGACCGAATTGATCATAAGCCGCTTTTTTATCGCTATCGGTTAGGATTTCATAAGCTTCTTTAGATTCTTTGAATTTAACTTCAGCTTCTTTATCACCTGGATTACGGTCAGGATGATACTTCATTGCTAGGCGTTTATACGCCTTTTTGATTTCACGCTCTGAAGCGTCTCGACCGACACCTAGAACCTCGTAATAATCGCGCTTTGACATAATATTTTCGTTTCTCGAAGAAAGTGTATTTTACTCAGTTTTTTGAAAGTCCAACTTATACAAACGGGCGTTAGAGGTGAACCTCAACGCCCGCTTAACAAGTAATTAGTTAACTAACTAATTATTTTTTGTCGTCTTTTACTTCTTCAAACTCAGCGTCAACAACATCATCAGCAGGCTTAGCTTCTTCAGCACCTTGTGCTTGGCCAGCAGCGTCAGCGCCACCTTGAGCTTGGGCTTTAGCTTGAGCAATTTCCATTAATTTCGCAGACGCTTCCATTAATGCTTGAGTTGCTTTTTCGATTGCTTCTTTGTCGTTACCTTGAGTTGCGGTATCAACTTCAGCCATTGCAGCTTCGATTTTCTCTTTGTCTTCAGCTGGCAGCTCTTCGCCCGCTTCTTCAATTTGCTTCTTAGTCGCATGAACCATGCCATCAGCTTGGTTACGTGCAGTCACTAGCTCTTCGAATTTCGCGTCTTCATCTGCATTTGCTTCTGCATCACGAACCATTTGCTCAACTTCTTCGTCACTTAGACCAGAGTTAGCTTTAATCGTGATGTTCTGTGCTTTACCGGTTTTCTTATCGGTAGCAGACACATTCAAGATACCATCAGCATCAATATCAAAAGATACTTCAATCTGCGGCATACCACGTGGGGCAGGCTCAATACCTTCTAGGTTAAATTGACCTAGAGATTTGTTGTAGCTTGCTTGCTTACGCTCACCTTGTAGTACGTGAATGGTTACTGCACTTTGGTTATCGTCAGCTGTTGAGAACGTTTGCGATGCTTTAGTCGGGATAGTCGTGTTCTTCTCGATAAGCTTAGTCATCACACTACCCATGGTTTCAATACCAAATGATAGTGGCGTCACATCAAGAAGTAGTACGTCTTTCACGTCACCAGAAAGTACGCCCGCTTGAATCGCTGCACCTACGGCAACAGCTTCGTCAGGGTTAACGTCTTTACGAGGCTCTTTACCAAAGAACTCAGTTACTGCCTGTTGTACTTTAGGCATACGAGTTTGACCACCAACCAAAATAACTTCGTTGATGTCTGATACTGATAAATCAGCATCAGCGAGTGCAACTTTTAATGGCTCTAAAGAGCGTGTCACTAAATCTTCAACTAATGACTCTAACTTAGCACGAGTAATTTTAACCACTAAGTGCTTAGGGCCTGTTGCATCAGCAGTGATGTAAGGCAGATTAACTTCTGTTTGAGTCGTGCTTGAAAGCTCAATTTTTGCTTTCTCAGCCGCTTCTTTTAAGCGTTGCATTGCTAGTGGGTCTTGACGTAAGTCTAGGCCTTGCTCTTTTTTGAACTCATCAGCTAAGTAGTTAATTAAACGGTTATCGAAATCTTCACCACCTAAGTGGGTGTCACCGTTGGTCGCAAGTACTTCGAAAGTTTGGTCACCGTCATGACTATCGATTTCGATGATAGAGATATCGAATGTACCACCACCTAAATCGTATACAGCAACAACGTTGTCACCTTGCTTCTTATCAATACCGTAAGCTAGTGCTGCGGCCGTTGGCTCGTTGATGATACGCTTAACATCAAGACCCGCGATACGGCCAGCATCTTTAGTTGCTTGACGTTGTGAATCGTTAAAGTATGCAGGAACAGTAATAACCGCCTCTGTTACTTCTTCACCTAGGAAGTCTTCTGCAGTTTTCTTCATCTTTTTCAAGATTTCAGCAGATACTTGTGGCGGCGCCATCTTGTTACCACGTTGCTCAACCCATGCGTCACCATTGTCAGCGCCAATGATTTTGAATGGCATGATGTCAACGTCACGTTGTACTTCGTCATCTTTAAAACGACGACCAATTAAACGCTTAATTGCGAAGAAAGTATTCGTTGGGTTGGTCACAGCCTGACGTTTAGCAGGTTGACCTACAATTGTTTCATCATCGGTATAAGCGATAATTGAAGGTGTAGTACGTTCACCTTCAGCATTCTCAATTACGCGTGCTGTATCACCATCTAAGACTGCCAAACAAGAGTTGGTTGTGCCTAAGTCGATACCAATAATTTTACCCATGAGGTCCTCCGAAAATAGCGCTAATTTTGCGCTTGTAAATCTGTTATCTGATTGCCGACGCGAGCATTTAAGGTATATTTACCTGTTCAATTTAGCCCTTCACATCGTCCTTAACTCCTATATTGGGACAGCAAAATCATTTACAAGGGTTAATTGGCATTTTTTTGAAATAAATTTGTTATTACTAGATTGTAGAGGAGAGAATGATTACCTATAATCACAGTATTGAATATTGTATACAATTTTGCTAGGTACGGTGTGACGTCTAATCAACTTGCTTATATTTATGGTCTTGGTGCGGTGCTATTGTGGTCTACCGTTGCATCCGCTTTTAAAATCGCGCTGACTTTTTTTAGCCCCATCCAACTAGTATGGGTGGCAGTCGTCACTTCAGCACTCGCCATTTTTACCATATTAGTTGTACAAAAGAAGCTGCACCTGATTGCTAGACAGTTTAAACAACGCCCCCTCTTTTATTGTTTTATGGGGCTACTTAATCCTTTTCTTTACTACTTTGTGCTGTTTAAGGCCTATGATTTATTGCCAGCTCAACAAGCCCTCTCATTGAACTATACTTGGGCCATTTTGCTGCCGATTTTAGCTGTGCCAATGTTAAAGCATAAATTGATCGTCACCGATGTTTTGGCTGCGATCATTGGTTATTGTGGCGTATTCGTCATCGCCACCAATGGCCAGATAACACAAATGTCTATTACTAGCCCATTAGGTGTAGGGTTAGCGCTACTGAGCACTGTGATTTGGTGTTTATATTGGATGTTGAATGCCAAAGACAATGGCGATCCTATCATTAGTCTGTTTTTGGGCTTTATTGCTGCATTACCCATTATTTTAATCACTCTTTTAATGACGGAAGGTCTGCCTCAACTCAGTGTCAAAGCCTTATTAGCGGGTATGTATGTTGGGCTATTTGAAATGGGTTTAACTTTTGTGTTGTGGCTGTTAGCGCTAAAGAACACGACTAAAACGGCTAACATCAGTACGTTGGCTTTCTTAACGCCTGTATTGTCTGTCGGTGTTATCGCTGCGGTTTTGCAAGAATCAATTCATCAATCAACCATTGTTGGCTTATTACTGATCTTATCAGGCCTCATTCTTCAGAAGATTTGGCCTAAAATTTTCTCATCTAAACAAAAATAAGTCTTTGGTGTTGCTCTGTTGTGTTGAAAAAATGCACAAATAGCTCTATAAATTAGCTATTAGTTTTTAAGGAGTGATGGCAATGGGAATGCCACGATGGAATTTAAAGGATGAAATTGAGTCCAGAATACGCATCACGATTTTATTGATTGTTGTGCTTATCTTGGTTCATGAGTTCCAATTTGGATCTGGCATGTCACAATTTGCGGGCATGTACCTGTGTTTGTTTGCGCTCATTGCAGCTTTTTTGACGAATAAAGTACAAAGGCAATTGTTTACCTCGATCATGGAGTATGCGCAGGCTTTAAGAATTATCTCATTTTTAATGAGTATCGCTTTTTTTGCTATTTGGCTATTCACGGTTTATCACCAATATTTTCCGGCAACAGCTTTATAAATCATTTTCAAATCAGAAAGCTACCCCATTAAACCACCCAGTCTACGTCTTTCACAAACAGCTTTAATTGTTCTCATTCAACAACCTGCAGTTCATTCATTTCACGCCAAATCCCCCAATAAAAAAGCGCCCAAATGGACGCTATGTTAAGTTTTTTACCTGTAACAAATGATCAGCTTCTTGCTGTGTAATCTCCCCATGCCAACCATTTGTAGGTGGTTAACGCCTCTAACGCCATAGGCCCTCTGGCATGCAGCTTTTGAGTACTCACGGCGACTTCGGCGCCTAAGCCAAACTGCGCACCATCAGTAAAACGAGTACTGGCATTCACATACACCGCCGATGAATCAACCTGATTCATAAATTCGGTAGCAGCACTGAGGTTGTCAGTTAAGATTGCTTCAGAGTGACCACTAGAGTGCTGACGAATGTGCTCAATAGCATTGGCCATATCATCAACGACTTTGACACCCAATGTCAGAGATAGCCACTCTGTTGAATAACTTTGCTCGTCAGCTTCATCGCATTCAATGCCAGACATCAATAAGATTTTTTGGCTGTCTGTACACGCCACTAGAGTCACACCTTGCTCCCGTAATTGCTGCCCAATTTGAGGCAAATATTGCTGTGCAATATTCTTGTGGATCAATAAGGTATCGAGTGCATTACACACGGTAGGACGCTGCACTTTAGCGTTAATAATCACCTCAGCCGCGCGAGTTAAATCGGCAGCTTTATCAAGATATAAATGACAAATACCAATGCCACCCAAAATCACCGGAATGGTTGCCTGTTCAGCGCACAAACGTTGTAAGTTTTGTCCGCCACGTGGAATGATCATATCTACATATTGATCCATCTTAAGCAGTTGCGTCACTAAAGCGCGATCAGGTGAAGTAATGAGCTGCACAGCATCACCAGGCAAGTCATGTTGTTGCAATGCCTGACGGATCACATCGCTTAAGGCGATATTGGAATTAATGGTTTCTTTACCACCACGTAAAATAACCGCATTACCAGTTTTTAATGCTAGCGCAGCAATATCCACCGTCACATTAGGTCTGGCTTCATAAATCACTCCAATGACCCCTAATGGCACACTGCGTCTTGATAAACGTAAACCATTATCTAACAACTTAGATTCAGACTCTTTGCCTACGGGGTCGTCGAGTTTAATCACATTATCAATATCGGCGATGATCCCTGCTAATCGAGACTCATCCAGTAATAAACGATCGATTAATGCATCCGTTAGTCCATTGTCTTTCGCTTGGGCAATATCAATCGCATTGGCAGCTAGAATAGCAGCACTGTTTTCTGTTAACCGCTGACTGATAGTGGATAACAAAGCTGATTTTTGCACCGAAGATAACTGTGCTAAAGCAAAACTGGCGGCTTTAGCCTGCTGACCAAATTGTGCTAAGTCGACGCTGTTGCTGTTTGTCATAATTGCTCCTTAATTGTTTAGCACAACCATATCGTTGCGGTGAATAATTGCACCACCATAGTTATAGCCCAGTAATACTTCTATTTGATTTGAATGTTTCGAGGCAATGATATTGACAGCCTGCGCACTGTATCTCGCCATACCTTTGGCAATGGTATTGCCTGCTGAGTCAACCACTAGAATGGTTTCGCCTCGATTAAAGCGACCTTGCACTTTCATGACACCTTTTGACAATAAGCTTCGGCCATTATTCACTACCGCATTAACCGCGCCATCATCAACGACAATTTGTCCTTGGGTAGTTGGACCGGCAAGAATCCACTGTTTACGGCTCTCTAAAGGGTTTTCTTTAGCACTAAAATGCGTACCTACTGAGGTTTTGGTAGCAACTTTAGTGATGACGTCAGGGTGATGCCCAGACGCAATCACCACTTCAACACCCGCCCGTCTAGCAATGTCTGCAGCTTCTAGCTTGGTCGCCATGCCACCTGTGCCTAAGCCGTTATTCGTGCCACCAGCTAGCTGACGTAAACTATCATCAATATTGACCACTTGTTTAATCAATTTTGCATTTGGGTTGTGTCTTGGGTCTGCATCAAATAAACCGGTTTGGTCTGTCAATAACATCAATAAGTCGGCATCACACAAGAGTGCAGCTCGCGCCGATAAATTATCATTATCGCCGACTTTGATTTCGGTTGTTGCCACAGCATCATTCTCATTAATGATTGGAATGATATTGTTTTCTAATAGGGTATTTAACGTATCGCGAGCATTGAGATATCGCTCCCTATCATGCAAATCCGCTCGGGTTAGCAATAACTGACCTACGTGTAATCCGTAAATACTGAATAATTGCGACCAAGCTAAGATAAGCTGGCTTTGACCCACAGCCGCTAGCAATTGCTTGTGGGGCATGTTATCGGGGTATGCGGGGAATTGTAGATGTTCACGGCCAGCGGCTATCGCGCCTGAGGTACATAACACGACCTCAACGCCAGATTTCATTAACTGTGCCATTTGCCTGGCCAGTTCAACCATGTGGGCTTTATCCAGTTGGGTACTGCCTGATGTCAATACACTGGTGCCTAATTTCACTACAACTCGGCGGTAACTCATTCCATCCACTCTAAATTTACATTGGCATATTTTTATAACCAATTAAAAATTTAATTGATAGCGAAGAAACGTCATGTTGCTAGAAACCGTGAGCTAAATAGCGATTTGACATAAAAAAGGGTTATGCATTGCATAACCCTTAATCAATCTAGCTTGTGGCTTAATTTATTACTGAACTAACCATATATAAATTTAACCACGAATAACGCTGCAATCACAACAATACCTATATTGAGATCTTTAAAGCGCCCCGTCATTGCTTTAATCGCCACATAAGAAATGAAACCAAAACCGATGGCGTTAGCAATAGAGAATGTTAATGGCATTAATAAACAAGTCACCACAACCGGTGCTGCTTCAGTAATGTCTTCCCACGACACATTGACTAACCCAGACATCATTAAGATAGCAACATAGAAAAGTGTACCAGCCGTAGCATAGGCTGGCACAATTCCAGCCAGTGGTGAAATAAACAAACACGCTACAAACATCAGGCCGACAACCACAGCAGTTAAACCTGTACGGCCACCAGCACTCACGCCTGCCGTACTTTCAATATAACTGGTGGTAGTTGACGTCCCCATGGTCGCACCCGCAATCGTCGCCACACTGTCGGCAGTAAGAGCACGCTTAACACGAGGAAGCTTGCCATTTTCATCAAGGAAGCCACCGCGTTGAGCAACAGCAACTAAGGTGCCTGAAGTGTCAAATAGGTCAACGAATAAGAAAGCAAAAATGACTGAAATCATACTGATTTCAAGCACACTAGACAGGTCCATTTTCATTAAAGTTGGCGCAATTGAAGGTGGCGTTGAAATCAAACCTTGATATTGCACATCACCAAAAATCATACCTAAGATAGTGATAGAGATAATGCTTAAAATGACCGCAGACTTCATGCCACGATAAACCATCGCCACAATTAAGAAGAAACCCAATGCAGCCATCAATGCAGGAAATGAAGTGATGTCTCCCATGGTCACTAATGTTGCTGGACTTGCCACAACAATACCCGCGCTTTTAAGACCGATTAGAGCCAAAAATAAGCCAATACCGGCTGCAATACCAAAGCGCAAAGACATAGGAATAGAATTGACAATCCACTCACGGATTTTGACCAGAGACAGAATAAGGAAACAAATACCTGACATGAATACCGCGCCCAGTGCAGTTTCCCAGCTGTAACCCATTTCGCCCACTACGGTATAGGTGAAAAATGCATTCAATCCCATACCCGGTGCTAATGCAATAGGGTAATTAGCCACTACCCCCATGATTAAACACCCTACTGCAGCCGCTAAACAGGTAGCAACAAAAACCGCTCCAGCATCCATACCGGCATCGGCTAACATCATAGGGTTTACAAAAATGATATACGCCATAGTCAGGAACGTAGTCAGACCGGCAATCACTTCTTGTTTTAAGGTGGTGTTATTTTCTTTTAGTTTAAATAGTTTTTCTAACATGGAACAGTGTTCCTTGAAGGTTGGTGTGTAGGGTTAAATTATCTTTTATTGTTCCCAATTCGAAACGACTGAGTATTTCACAAAACAAATGTATCAACTTCGCGTGCTGATTATAAAGACTAAATGCCGCTATAGCTAGATTTGACAAGCAGTATAAGGGCTTATGCATCTAATGCATGGATGAGAACAGTCACAATTTGATGCAAATCACACTGTTGGCTTTAACGCAGATCTCACATCAAAGTGATAATTTGGCTTAGGTTAATCAGGAAAAAGGTAAAAAAAAGCCTGCTCAAACAGAGCAGGCAGACATGTATCAAGTATTCCTTTTGGGGAAAGGAAACTAGCATCACTTAGTGATGATGATTGAGCAATACCTCAATCGAAGTCTAAAGTGTCTTTCGACAAACAAAAGGGTCGTGGAAATTAATGAAAATAGGCGGACAAACCTATTATTTCATTGGGTAAAAACCACTTTGCAAAACCTTTGTGTCTAACCAAGTGTTTTGCCAGAAAATATTACGATTACCTAAATAAGACATAGTCATTCTCCAAATATAAAGTTGTGTAAACCTAGTAAATATTGGCTCGGTTCCTTGGAACTAACTTTTCACATTCCATTGTGACAACTTGCGCTCGGATCCTTGGAGATTTTATCCATCCTGGATAACACTAGAATTGAGAGAAGTGCCTCTCAACGAAAACAATTATACAAATTGGTAATTTAATTACAAGCTTTAATTTGAAAAAAGTCACAAAAATGCTGAAAATGGAAAGTTAACTACAAAAGTGGATATAAAAACCACAAAAAAAGAACAAAACTGGTTGCGAATTTACATTGTTGAAACATGATTTTGTTCTTTTTGTACGAAAAACGTGCTTAATGCTGTTTTATGGTGCAACCAAGCTGGTTACTGGCCAATGATGTATTGGTATAACGCGACCACAGGGTTTGCTGTCGGTTTACCGTATAAAGGATCACCTTCTGTTGCGCTACCGGCAATATCCACATGGGTATAAGCTAAGGGTTGTGATGAACTGCAACCGTGTTGCTCAAGCCCTGAAGCTTTAATCAAAAATGCCGCGGGGAATTGATGACCGCGGGTGGTGACTGATGAAGGGCCATTATTTGATGAAATAACATCACATACGCCATTCTTATCAGCAATTTTGTCAAAGTCTTCTTTGCGTAAGAATGAGCGCTCCAACGGTTCACCCCAGTCACTACCATAAACTTGAAGCTTCTGTGCCACGGCTTGTTGGCGGGCGACACTATTTTCGACTAACGCAGTATAACCACCATAACAGCGCACCACGTGACCCGTTAATGTCGCAACAGAGAAAAGCTGAGCATTATTCGCTTGCTGAGCATCTTGTTTAAGGTGTGACAATAAATCAGCTAACACTAATCGACCTTCAGCATCAGTATTACCAATACGCACTCGCACACCTGCATGACTTGGGATGATTTCGTCAGTCACAAACGCTTCACTGCCTATGCTATTACGTACCAAACCTAACTGTGCAACCACACGCACACCTTTCGGCTTTAGAATCGATAAGGCTTTCATCACGCCAGCCACCGCAGCCGCACCGCCTTTATCACGGCTCATTCCCGCCATCGCCCCAGCAATTTTCAAATCTGCACCGCCGGTATCATAAATCACACCTTTACCAGCTAAGTAAATGTTGTGTTCAACTTCTCCGTCAGGCACATATTCAATTTTAACCACACGAGGGTGATGACGAGGCACGTCAAATGAGCAACGACCAACTGCACTTAAAAGAGGATAGTCATTAATCAACTGTTGTTTATCTTCAATAACAGATACTGATAAATCAGAATCAGCAAGAGCATCTACACAATATTGCGCAAAGTTAATCGCACTCATACGCTCAGGCTCTGTGCCACAAAGATCACGTGCTAACACTCTACCCGCTTCTAGGGCATTCAACTGCTGAGCATTTGCACCTGTGTGTAATAAACCTATTTGCTGTATGGATGGCGTTAGATCATTTGCCTCCCGCGCCTCTAACGGTAGCCATAATTGCTGGCCACAAGCCAAAGCGGCCACATTGGCTGCTTGCACAAAACGAGCATCATCGCTCGCACATACCACTAACAATGGCTTTACTGCACCTGCTTGTTTTGCAATATCAATGCCCTGTCTGGCCGCTTGGCCGTATTGCCTCACATCTACATATTCATCATCAATGTTTGCCACAGGTGCAATGATCAAACGCCCTCCAGCTAAACCTGGAGCAAATAACAAAGTGGCTGATTTACCCACACGCTGATCAATGGTGGCTGCATGTTCCGCTAATAGCTTTATTTCGTCCTGCTCAATTGCGGTGATTGATGGCGTTATCACTACTACTGCATCCCAACCTTCCCCTTCAAAAATAGCTTGTTGTGTCGTGACGTCGACGATATGGCTCTGAAACATGTTGAATCCTTCATAAGAGTTGATAGCAATTGGTGAACTAATATTTACAAAAAATGGGCTTTAAACCAATCCTATTTGTTTGAAAATGCACTGCCAGTTAACAAGTTCATACATTAAATGTGCTAAAGTGCCTCCTGCAAACGGATAAATCAGTCAATCTTTGAGGAACTTCCAGTGACAGCATTAAACCAATTATATCCGCAGCCACTTTGGCAATGGTTCGAACAAATTTGCTCAATTCCCCACCCTTCTAAGCACGAGCAAGCACTTTCTCAACACATTCAAGATTGGGCCAAATCTCAAGGCTTACCAGTCATCGAAGATGAAGTTGGAAACCTGATCATCAAAAAGCCTGCTACTGCAGGTATGGAAGATTGTAAAGTCGTTGCACTTCAAGCTCATATCGATATGGTGCCGCAAAAGAATGCTGACAAAGAGCATGACTTTGAAAAAGACCCAATTGAAGCTTATGTTGATGGCGAATGGGTTAAAGCTAAAGGTACTACGCTAGGTTCTGACAATGGTATTGGCATGGCATCAGCATTAGCGGTTTTAGCCAGCAATGACATTAAACACGGTCCAATCGAAGTGCTGCTAACAGTAGATGAAGAAGCCGGCATGACAGGCGCATTTGGCTTACAGTCAGGTGTGCTAGATGCTGACATCTTGATCAATACTGATTCGGAGCAAGAAGGCGAAATTTACATGGGCTGCGCTGGCGGTGTTGACGGTCAAATCAGTGTGCCAATGAGCTGGCAAGCAGCAGAAGCATCAATGAGTAGCTTTAGCCTTACGCTATCGGGTTTAAAAGGCGGCCACTCTGGTGTCAATATTCACTTAGGTCGTGGTAACGCAAATAAATTACTGGCACGCTTCTTATTTAACCATGCCGACGATTTAGCACTAGAGTTGGTTGAGTTTAGCGGTGGCTCTTTGCGAAATGCTATTCCACGCGAAGCTAGCATCAGCTTAATGGTACCGACTGACAAAGTAGCAAACTTAGAAGCTGCTATTGCACAATTCCAAGCGCTTATCCGTGCAGAACTGGCTATTGCTGATCCTGATATGTTGTTGACGTTAACAAGCATCGATACGCCTGCCAAAGTGATGACAGAAGCAGCTCAAAACACCTTAATTGATATCTTAAATGCCTGCCCGAATGGGGTGATGCGTATGAGTGATGAAGTAGAAGGCGTCACTGAAACTTCTCTAAACGTTGGCGTGATCAGTACTGACGAGCAAGAAGTACAAATCTTATGCTTGATCCGCTCACTTATTGATTCTGGTCGGGATGAAATTGAAGGTATGCTGACTTCTATTTGTCACCTATCAGGTGCAAGTGTTGAGTTTAGCGGTGCTTACCCAGGTTGGAAGCCAGACAACAGCTCTCCTGTCATGGAAATTGTTCGTGCAACGTACAATGACATCTACAAGAAAGACCCGACAATCATGGTGATCCACGCAGGTCTAGAATGTGGCTTATTTAAGGAGCCTTACCCACACATGGATATGGTTTCAATTGGCCCGACGATTCGCTACCCGCACAGCCCAGATGAAATGGTTAACATTACTACTGTTGGCCAATATTGGGAGCTATTGTTAGCTGTACTTGAGCGTATACCTGCGAAAGGCTAATCGAGTCAGCATATAAACCGACTCAGTAAACAAATAGATAAAACAAAGGCTGCACATTGCAGCCTTTTTTATTCATCTTAAGGCGTTTTCAGCAATCGTGTATTCAAAGCTCTCTGTCATACCAATCGGGATAAAAAAAGTGAGCAGAAATCATGCAGGGAAAATCGCTTAGCACAAGGCTCAAATTGCAGCTAACCAGTTGTTCTATCTTCAAAATTTCTAACGAAGTTATAAGCGATTTTAACCAGTAAGCATGTCCACATACTTGTGCTGATTGGTATCATTATAAAGGTAGGTCAAGCTGAGACACAGCTTGAGAGTCTTGTTGCATCACGGTTTCATCAGCGAGTCCAACACTGACCCCCAGTAAACGGATACCTCGACCATTTGCCCGTTGAATGGCTTCAGACAGTAAACTTGAAAACAGATTCACTGAAAGTTCATCACTACGATGTTCCATCGTCGTTTGCTTAAAGTCATTAAACTTTATTTTCACTACCTGCTTATGTATTTTTCTCTCTTTGGCGCTTCGCTGCATTCTGGCTGATAACTCTTGAATTAACTGGGGCATCACTTGCTGACATTGCGCGAGTGTATAAATATCTTTAGCTAATGTGGTTTCAACACCAACAGATTTTCTCACTCTATTTGGGCTGATGGCGCGTTCATCTCGACCGAACGCACGTTCATGTATTACATGTCCAAATTTACCAAAGGCGGCAACTAATTTAGCCTTAGGAAATTGCTGCACATCAGCACAAGTGCTTAAACCATGGTCGAGTAACTTCTTGGCTGTGACTTTACCCACTCCAGGAATAGATTTAAGTGGTAAGGTTTTAACGAATTCATCTATTTGATTTGGTGTTATCACAAATTGACCATTGGGCTTATTTAGATCTGATGCAATTTTGGCTAAAAACTTAACCGGTGCGATCCCTGCACTGGCTGTTAACCCGGTTTCATTAAAAATTTCATCTCGAATGGCTTGGGCCATTAATGTCGCACTGCCTTGACACTGCTCTGTATCCGTCACATCTAAATAGGCTTCATCCAATGATAAGGGTTCAATAATTGATGTGTATCGACTAAAAATCTCACGGATCTGCTGCGAGACGTCTTTATAAACAGACATTCTGCCGGGCACTAATACTAAGTCAGGACATAACAATAATGCTTGGTGGCTAGACATCGCAGAGCGCACACCAAACTCTCTAGCTTGATAATTACAGGTACTGATCACCCCTCGACGATCACTGCGTCCGCCAACCGCAATAGGCTTATCTCGCAGCTCAGGAAAGTCGCGCATCTCTACAGCTGCAAAATAGCAATCCATGTCAATGTGAATGATTTTACGCATAAGCAATTTATCTGGCACAGTATTAACCAATGGTACTGTATAAATAAACAGTATACAATATCTACCAACTTGAATATTGCACTACCAAGGTAATGCTTTAATTTATTGTTCCCCCCCTTAATAGGCCACGTCATGAAGGAATACAAGCTATTTTGTAAGACAAATGAATTATACCTACCCAACTTAGCCATATACTCAAAAAGTAAAATCAAATTTAGAAACTGTTAATAATCAAATTATTGAACTAGATACCAGTTTACCGACATGCATACACTTAAAATAAACCAAAAATAAATAATACAAATAAACAATTAAGGATAGATTATGTCTAAACTGGGTTTTAAAGGCAGCTTAGTGCTGTCCTACAGTTTTTTGCTCATTCTGGCACTGATAGTGAGTGGCCTAGTGACCCATTCATTACTTAAGCAACAAATTACCTCTTCACTACAGCGCGAGATACATCATCAAATCGAAACAAAAGTCATTAAAATCAATCGCTCTCTTAGCCAAACGGCGCAAGCAGTGAGTCAGCTGGCTAACATCTATCAACAAACCACAGAGCAACTAGATCATGTTGCCATGACTCAATACACTCAAAAGTTAGGTGGCGTATCAAAAGTCATTGTCGGCTTTGATGATGGCCGCTCATTTGTTTCTATTCCTTCTGAATCTTTCCCTAATGGGGTTGGACAGAAAGACAAGTATGATCCAAGAACTCGACCGTGGTACCAAAAAGGGAGACAGTATACAGGGACATCTATCAGTGACGTGTTTTTTACCCGTACAGAAAAAGTCCCTATGGTTGGTGTGATGCACCCAATAGAGGGCGGCATTATTATGGCTGATTTACGCTTTGACTTTCTAAAGCAACAATTAGACTCATTAACTGAAATTGAAGGTGCGACAGGTTTTATCGTCAACCAAGATGGTTTGATATTAGCTTCTAATTCCCCCCATATTGACAAGCAAACCCATTTATCTGAACAGCCCCAACTTAACCAACTCTTTTCTAAGATAAACACTGGAAAAAATAGCCAGTTACAATACATAGATCTTGCGGGTACCGATAAATTAGTCGCTATTCAAGCCATTCCACTACTGAACCAGCAGCAATGGTTTATGGTGATAACTATAGACGAGAAAATTGCATTTGCAGAGTTAACCGATGCGAGCATTACTCTGGCATTGATGATGTTAGGCGTACTGCTACTGGCGTTAGTGACGTTATTATTACTGTTAAATAAACTCTACCAGCCTATTTTGGCTTTAAAGAAGTTAACGACTGAGTTGGCACAAGGCAATGGCGATCTCACCAGGCGATTACAAGTTAATAGCCAAGATGATCTTGGTTTAATTGCACAAGGCGTCAATAGCTTCATTGACCAACTACAAAGCATGATGCAAGAAATTCAGCGTGCCACGATTCAGCTATCTTCTGGCTTAAATGATCTCAAAAAATATAGTGATAGTAGCGCAGCGATTTTATCCAGTCACAGCCAAGAAACTGAGCAAATTGCAACGGCAGTTGAGCAACTATCTAACTCAGCTATCACAGTTGTTGAACACAGCCAAAGCGCAACGACACTGACCCAAAACGTTGATAAAAGCGGCGCACAATCGTTACAATCGATACAGAAAACAGAGCAACAAATTCACACTCTCGCCAAGCAAATCCGCCAAACCGCATCAGATGTGCAGAACATGCACACTGAAACCAGCAGCATACAAAGTATTGTTGATGTTATTGGCAGCATTGCTGAACAAACCAATTTGCTGGCATTAAATGCCTCAATTGAAGCTGCCAGAGCTGGTGAACAAGGTCGAGGTTTTGCCGTGGTCGCAGATGAAGTTAGAGCCCTTGCTAACCGTACTCAAACAAGTACCAGTGAAATAGAAACCGCACTCAGTCAATTAAAGCTGGAAGCCAGTGCTGTGGTCAATTCCATTGAGAATACCGAGAAAGCCTGCACTAATGCTGTGAGCGAAGTGGAACTCACCGCCAATAACCTACAGCAAATGAGCCACAATTTGGGTGAAATCAATACCATTAATGCTCAGGTTGCCACTTCGGCAAATGAGCAAAATGTTGTTATACAAGACATAAACCGTAGCATGCATCAAATCCATGACATGGTAACCACATTAAATTCCCACGGACAAAATCAAACACAGTCCAATACTGATATTAGCGGCGTCAACAACGAACTAACTAGCTTAATAGATAAATTTAAGCTGCAATAGCGGAAAATTTATTTAAATAAAGCTATTGAAACAAAGCTTTAAGCAGGAGTATCGCACAGCATAAGAGTCTGTGCGATAACTGTTGTGGACGTATGTACAAGATAGGATTCTTTAGTTAGTGCTCTTGCAATATTGTCGGTTAGCCATCTAACAGCTATTTGCAGTGATGGCCCAAATAACCAGTTAATGTTTAAAGACTTAAGCTTCATTGATGAAATTGAGCCAGTCAGTCAATACACGTTCGAAGTCTTCAAGGCCGCAATATGCTTCTGATTCAGCATTATAAACAGACATCGACTCTTGTAATTCATATTCTTGCTCATCGGCAATAGCACTGACATACACTCGAACTTGCTCGCGATCGATATCAATGGTTAAATCACCGCCAACATGGTGCCATTGCTGATTTTTACCTGATTGCAGAAGTAATATTTGCGATAAAATATGACGAATGTGCGCTTCATCAGCGCCCAACTCTTCAGTAAACCAACGACCTAATACAACATGCTCCATGCTAAATTGCGCAAAGACAGTCCCTTCTAAGCGATTTCGACGAAATTCATATTCCATGACAATTCCAACATTACGGGTCTAGGTCTATTTTAACCTATTAACGACTAACCTGCCTCAATAGCACTGCTGAATTTTGCCAATAAAACTAGTGTGCTACTTCATATGATAAAAATCATTGCTAATTGGAATGAGATGAATAAATAGCAGCAATGACAGAGCCAAACAATAGCCAATAAAAAAGGCGCCTATAAGGCGCCTTTAAACAAATTGCTCAGCGGTTACTGCTCAGTTGCTGCTTTTTCAATATCAAGTAATTCAACTTCAAAAATTAGTGTTGAGTTAGCAGGAATAGTTCCAGTGTCACGCTCGCCATAAGCGAGTTCTGATGGGATAACAAACTTGAACTTAGAGCCAACAGACATTAACTGAACACCCTCAGTCCAACCTGGAATAACACGGTTCAATGGGAACTTAGCAGGCTCGCCACGAGAGTATGAACTATCAAACTCAGTACCGTCGATTAAGGTACCACGGTAGTGCACTTGTACAGTGTCTTCAGCAACTGGCTTGTCACCTTCTGCAGCTGTTAACACTTCGAACTGTAGACCTGATTCAGTGGTAGTCACACCTTCTTTCGCTTTGTTGTCTTCTAGGAACTTTTGGCCTTCAGCAACTGTTTTAGCAGCTAGTTCAGTCGCTTGAGCTTGACGCTTTTCATTCAATTTTTGATCAAGCGTTTGTAATACAGTTTGCATCTCTTCTTCAGTTAACTGCATGTTTTCATTTATGCCATCAGCAAAACCTTTAACAATCAGTTCGCGATCAACAGCTAAGCCAAGCTCTTCTTGTTCTTTAATGTGACCAGCCATGTAAGAACCAATTGAACCACCTACGCTATAAGCTTCTTTTTGTGCATCAGTAGTGATTTCAAGTTTTTTAGGCGCTTCAACTTGTTGTTCTTGATTACAAGCGGTCAGGCCTACAACAGCTAATGCCACAAGTGATAATTTATACATAGATTTCATTTAAAAGCTTCCTCAGCATCTTTTAGTGGTTACAATATATGTGACTTCAAAAAAATGAAGTGCTTAGATGTAATTTTGATAAGCCACTTTATACTAACTATAGGGTTATACCAAGCCCCAAAGTGAATAAGGTAAATTAACAAAGATTTAGATATTCACTTTTCCAAAGGCTGGATTTTCACAATAAGACAGTAAATAAAGGAGCAAGTTCATGCCACGCATTTATATGCTGATATTTTGTGCATTCTGGCTAACAGCTTGCCAGCCACAAGCCCAAGATACTCAAGTCATCACAACTCAAGCCGTTTATAGTGCAGATATATCAACGGATGGCGGCTTATTAATGATCAGCACAGCCAATAATGGCGTACAGCTTTGGGACATCCATCAGCATTCAATTAAATATCAGTGGCAACATGGTCAAGATCAGCAAAATACCGTCATCGACACTGCCATATCGAACAATAATCGCTATGCGGCTACTTTAAGCAGCGACTCATTAGCGATATGGGATATTAACGATGGCCGATCATTAGGTTGGTGGAGCCTTCCAGCCTACGCTCAACATGTTGCCATCGCCGATAATGGCCATACACTGGTTGGCTTAATTGATGGTTCGGTTATGTCTCTATCAATATTGCAAAACCGTCTGATCCAGTTTCTAGGCCATCAAGAGAAGGTTAATGGCGTCGCCATTATGGCCACTGGCACTTTAGCGTTAAGCGGAGATAATGCCGGCAAGGTAATACTGTGGCAAACTCAAACAGGCCAGCCTATTCATCAATGGCAGATGGATTCACGTATTAGCCATATCGCGCTCAGCGATGATGGCAAATTAAGCTTTGCTGCCGACATCACGGGTAATGGGACTATTTGGCAAAATCAGGATGCCACAGAAGTCAGTCAACTCAACATCAAACGTAGACAAATGAACTTCAGCGCGGCCAAATTCACCCAACAAAACCAGTATTTACTCACGGGGACGCCGTCCAAAGAAGTGTTTTTATGGCAAGTTGATAACGGCAAACGCTTAAATCGCTGGGAAGTACAGTTGACGAAAAACACGAAAGTGCGCGGCGCTGTAGTATACTCTGTGGCACAGCATCAGGCTGACAAGGTTTTATCCATAAGCAGTAAAGGTCTTTTAGAAACCTTTACCCTTGATTAGCTTGCTTTATTTAGTTTTATTGAGGTATTCATGCAAGACGTTTCACAAAAAATCGCTGAACTCGAAACCAAAATCGCATTCCAAGATCATACAATTGAAGAGTTAAACCAAGAAGTGATTAAGCTCAATGAGATGCTGGCCACGCATCAGCAACAAATGGTGCTATTGGTCAATAAGCTCAAAGCCATGGAGCCGAGCAATATGGCAACTCAAGCAGAAGAAACACCACCACCTCATTATTAAGCTATTTAATGGTTTAGGGTAAAGTCTGATATTTTTATGGATATAATAGGAATAGATTCGAAGAAGCAATCACATGTTTTCTACTAAAAATCTAATTTCAAAACTTATACCGACTAACATAAAGTCATCCCAGTTAGATGAGCAAGATATTTTGCCTATCGCAACCACAGGTGAACCGGTGTTGACACAAAAGGCCGTGGCGGTGACCCAATTTGATGACCACTTGAAGCAGTTATCAATCAGGATGCTGAAAACCATGCAAGCCGCGAATGGTATTGGTATCGCCGCTCCGCAAGTATTTAGTCCTTTAGCTGTGTTTATCATTGCATCAGCGCCTAATGAGCGCTACCCAGATGCCCCGTTAATGAATCCAACTTTAATGGTGAATCCAAGAATTATTTACCATAGTATTGATATAGATGACGGCCTCGAAGGTTGTTTATCCATTCCCAATAAACGTTTCTCTATTTCTAGGTATAAAACAGTCATGGTGGAATATCAAAATATTCACGGCCAAAAAATTCAGCAGCACCTTGAAGGCTTTGTTGCTAGAATTTTCCAACATGAGCTCGACCACCTATTAGGCATCACTCTGCTTGAGCGCACCAAAATTAAAAAAGTTGGCACCTACGCCACTGGGCAAGAGGCACAAGCATGAAGAAAATGTGGGCCGTGTTAGTCTGCAGCATAACGTTAACTGGATGCGCAATGAATAGCGTATTCATTAACTATCCTTCCCAAATTGCACCTTATAAACAGCAATTGAACCAGTCTAAAACGGGCATTCCAGTCAATAATATTAGTGACAAGATTGATGGCAATGATGGACTGCTTTACGCTCAAGAAGCAGGACGCATTGCTCAAATTGACGGTGATTTTGATGCCAGCAAAACCTATTACCAACAGGCAATGGCAGCATATCGGTTGTTCGATGATCGCGCAGTGATTAGTGCATCGGACATCAGCGCCAGCGCCAGTAGTATTTTACTCAATGACAATGCCATTCCTTATCGCGGGCCTGGCTATGAGCGTATTATGCTGCATCAATATCAGGCCATGAATTACTTGATGAGCGGCGATCCCCAAGGTGCATTAGTTGAGGTGCGCAGGAGCAACCAATTACAAGCCAGTGAAGAAAGGCGTTATCGCAAATCACAAGAGTCAGTAAAACAAATGGCTAACGGTACTATCAGTACTGAAGTCAACAGACTGGGCAAAGCCTCAGGAACGGTCACCAGTTCATTTTTAAATGCCTATAGTTTTTACACTACAGGTTTATTACATGAGCTATTAGGTGAACCGAATGATGCCTACATTGATTACCGCAAAGCTGCACAAATCACTCCAAATAACACATACCTTCAACAAGATCTTGTGCGACTTGCCAAACAGCTTTCCATGCCACAATACCAAGAGTTTAAAAAGCGCTGGGGTGAAGCAACCACAATGCAAGAGGGTCAAGGTCAGGTCGTTTTTGTGGTAGAAAAAGGCTTTGCGCCAGTTAAGCAAAGTTTTACCGTGCCTTTTACCATCAATGGCAATATTCAAACCGCATCGTTAGCCACCTACCCAGGTCAAAGTCAGAGTATGACTAACAGCAATATTCAAGGACTTGGCACAGTTTTACGCACTGAACCTATCGCTAATATAGATGCCTTGGCTTACAATGCACTTAAAGAGGAATTACCAGCGGCGTTAGTAAGGCAGGCAGCTCGAGTTTACGCTAAGGCTGAAATGAATCGAAAGGTGGCTGGTGAGCATGGCAACCACAATAACGATTTTGGTGCCATTGCAATGCAGATATTCAACGTCATTACTGAGCAGGCAGACCGCCGAAGCTGGCTGACATTGCCGCAAGAAGCGCAAATTGCACGTAAGTTTGTCGACGCGGGTCAATACAATATTCAATTGCGGCCAGGCACAGCAACAGAAATTGAAGTACAACCTAATCGAGCAACATTAATTTGGGTTATAGAAACTGGTAATCAAAGCCGGTTTTATTCAATAATTATTTAAGTTTTTATTTATCCTTAATCACAACAGAATCTTTGACGGAATCAATTATGAAACATTTTAAACTGATATTTGTACTGGCCGCGGTTATCGGCTTATCTGCTTGTCAAAGCAAGGTTCAATACGGTGACGCCTCAGAAGTTGAAACTGTCAACGAGAACTTTGGCTCTACTGACCTACAAGCTATTTCGGCTAAGATGGTTGACAGCATGTTGACCTTCCCACCTGTCATGATGCTGACTCAAAATGATCGCCCAATTATCTTTGTCGACTCAATCAAGAACAAAACCTCTGAGCACATTGATACTGAATCAGTGACAGACTCAATCAGCAACAAGTTACTACGTTCAGGTAAATTCCGCTTTATTGATATGACTCGTGTTGAGTCTGTGCGTAAGCAACTGGACTACCAAAACAATTCAGGCATGGTTGACCCAACAACCGCTATCCAATTTGGTCGTCAAATTGGTGCGCAATACATGCTTTATGGCAACCTATCAAGCATTGTGAAACAAGAAGGCAGCACAACTGACGTTTACTACAAAATGACGATGCGCCTGATGGATTTAGAAACAGGCTTAATTGAATGGTCTGATGAAAAAGAAATCCGCAAAGCGAAAACGCGCTCATTCCTAGGTTTGTAAATGACACATTTTGTCACTATCAATGAATGTTGATTATCTTCACAAGCTTTAAGTAAAAAAAACCGGCCGCTGCCGGTTTTTTTTATGGCTTAACTTGGTACTCTATTCGCAATTAAATTATGCCTATCAGGATGATATCAGTGTCATTGTTCAGCACTATCACAAGTCAAATTAGTTCTAAGGCTGTCAGCATATCTCTGGCCTTTATCGCAGCAACTCAACTACTCATGGGTTGCACGGCTACCACCCAAGATCCTCAAGCGCGTGACGGCAGCAGTAATATTACCCAAGCGCAAGCAATGTCTCGCTCCGCAGTCGTGTCTAATGTGGCTTATCAGTTAGCGTTTACTTTAACTGGTGACACTGAGTTTTCAGCCACAACCATAGTCAACTTCGATTTAGCCAGCACCTCTGCACCGTTAACACTTGATTTGAATCAAGCCAGAGTCGACTCGTTTATCATCAATGGCAAACGTATTTACCCCAATTACAATGGCGCATATTTTACTTTGAATCCGGGATTATTAGTCACGGGCAGTAACCAAATTGAAATCAGTTTTAGCAGAGAACACAGTACAAACGGCGAAGGTTTGCATCGATTTGTCGACCCTGTAGATGACCAAGTGTACTTGTACTCTCACTTTGAACCAGCAGCTGCTCAGCAGATTTTTGCCGTGTTTGACCAACCCGATCTGAAAGCCACCTTTGAAATATCAGTCGAAGCTCCCAAAGATTGGCATGTAATTTCAGCAACTCGTGAACAACGCATAGAACAAGGTGATGAACACAACACTTGGTTTTTCCCAACAACGCCTAAATTAAGCCCTTATAACTTCTCACTTCATGCAGGCCCTTATCATGTGTGGCAAGATGACAGCGGGAAATATCCACTGAGATTATTTGCTCGTCAATCCGTTGCCAAGCAAGTGACACCTGAAGATTGGTTTAGCTTCACTCATCAAGGGTTAGCATTTTTCGAACATTACTTTGATATTGAATACCCCTTTAAAAAATATGACCAACTATTAGTGCCTGATTTCCTCTACGGTGCAATGGAAAATGCCGCGGCTATTACCTTTGCTGAAGGTGCGTTTTTACATAAAGCCGAAATGACAGCCGCACAAAAAGAAAGTTTAGCTGGGGTGATCATGCATGAAATGGCGCACCAATGGTTTGGTAATTTAGTCACCATGAGATGGTGGAATGGTTTATGGCTTAATGAGTCATTTGCATCCTTTATGGGTACCCTCGCGACCAGTGAAGCGACAGAGTTTAGCCACGCATGGCGTACCTTTTATGCCAGAGGTAAGCAGCGGGCATATCATCAAGATAATTTGGTCACGACGCACCCGATTGAAGTGCCAGTCCCCACAAGCCACAATGCCTTTGATAATATCGACGCTATCACCTACCACAAAGGCGCATCTGTGCTAAATCAGCTTCGTCATTTATTAGGTGAGGATGTATTTAGACAAGGTGTACGTGATTACCTCAAGCAATACAGCTACCAAAATGCCACCCTTGATAACTTTATTGCCAGTTTAGCTAATGCCAGCAACCGAGACTTAACTCAGTGGACACAAGAGTGGCTATATCAAGCCGGTGTGAATACTATCAAAGCCGAGTATGTGTGTGGTAATGGTAGAATTAGCGAGTTTCGCTTATTGCAATCAATCAACAATGACCAATACCCAGTATTACGTGAACAACGCGTGCAATTGGGCTTATTTTTCCAACATAGCCTCGGTGTCTATAAGAGTCGAAAGGTCGCCGTCACATATCAGGGAGAGTCAACCGAAGTCCCGCAACTAATCGGTAATGTCTGCCCTGATTTAGTTTATCCCAACTTAGATGACTGGGGCTTTGTCAAAGTAGAATTAGACAAGCGATCATTTGAAACAGCTAAACAGCAATTAAGTCGGGTTGAAGATCCACTGCTCCGTTCTATGCTGTGGCAAAGTATGTGGGATAGCGTGGTTGATGGCCGCACTGGTATAGAGCAATTCATTAATGTCGCCTTGATCAATGCGCCAAAAGAACACGATTACACCATACTCGGGCAAGTGATTGGTAATCTCTATCGCGCTCAAGCTTCACTTAACTTAATGGCTCCAAGCCATCAGCAGTACGCTGCACAAGTCAGCCGCGCATTAGGACAGATGAGCCTAAGAATGACAATGCAAAACCGAGACAACTCAGACTTTCAGCGCCGCTGGTTCGATGCATACACCCGCTTCGCTCAAGATCCAAGTTCTTTAGCTCACTTGAATGATATTCTCTCTGGTAAGGCTAAGATTAAAGGCTTGGAAGTCCACCAAGATATACGCTGGTCTTTAATAAAGCAGCTTAACCGATATGCATACTCTGGCAGCAAGCAGTTAATTGAAGCAGAGTTACTGCGAGACAACAGTGATGCAGGCCAAAAGGCGGCAATAGCAGCCGAGGTAATCCGTCCAGATCCAGCCATTAAGAGACAATGGCTACATGCTATTGAACATGATAACAGCCTCGCTTTTTCGAAAAAGCGGGTGGCGATGAATGCCATGTATCCTGCAGAACAAAAACGATTAAGCCAGCAAACGGCTCAACAACGGCTCAATAATATTGGCCAGTATGATCAGCTCGGCGCTGTCTTTATGCGTGCTTTTAATCGCAGTATGTTACCTCAAGCCTGCAGTGCCGAGAGTATTGAAGCACTAACAGCTATCATTAATGATGCTGACAATTTGTCAGCGATGACAGTCAGGGCGTTACTTGAAACTCGACAACAAGAGTATCGCTGCGTGCAAATGAAATCCCTAACTCAACCCTAATCAGAATATTCATCTTTTATTGAGTAATAAAAAACACACCAGTAAGGTGTGTTTTTTTTCGTTTTGACTTAGGTTAGTTTTTACTAGCTTAACTTCGAATTTCGAATGTCATCATTACTGGCGCATGGTCAGTGCTGTCTTTATCTCGTTGATAATCTGGCTTAACTAAGTGTCTATCAAAGGTTTGATAATCAATAATTTGCGCTATGTTCTGCAACCCTGCATGATTAAACTCACTCGAGACTAATATGTAATCTAATACAGAGCCTGTATTGCCATAGTAGTGGGTCGCTGGGCGTTTAAGGTTGGCGTTTTCATAATGGCTACTGGTTTCAAACTCATCCTGAGCGAGGGTCTTATTACATCGGCTGGCTGACTGATGTAATTCATAACTGTCAAACAAGCCATACAGTTGCAATTCAGCTTTAAGCGCGACATCAGATAATTGCGCTAATGATTTATCTTCTATATCTGAGCGAAACACTCTAGAAGACTGCCTAAATGCAGAAAACAAATCACTGACAAGATCATCATTAAAATCCCCCATTAGTACAAACGGGTGCTGTGTTAAAAACCGGCGTTGCACCATGGCGTGATACAACAAGCTTGCCTCACTGCCACGCTGTAAACTGGCTCCCCAACGTCCTAATACCTGTTCAGCAACAAACTCCGCCGCTCCAGTTAGATTTGTAACGGCTGTGGTTGGTTCAGATAATTCCGCTTCAGATTTAGCCTCATCATGGAGCAAAGTGGTAGCCAATGGCTTTGATTTATCCAGTTGATTTCGTTTGGATTTAAAATGAATCACGTAACAATCACAACTCCCGATAACGGGGAGTTGAATCGTCGCTCGCAGAGGTTTACGGCTAAATTGAAACTCAGATGCTAAGCCCATTTGTGCACAAATTTGGGCATCTGCCGCAACGGATTGAACTTGTGTAATGGGATACTTACTGGCAATGGCTACCACGGGGCTTTTATAAACATAATCAGTGATGACTTGGGGCTCATCGACGACTGCAAAATAGGGATAACCTAATGATGACACCAGTGCCTCAAGTGCATTTGGACTAAACACCTCTTGAAAACCGACAACATCGGCATCAGCCATCTTAATAAAATCGGCTAACCAACCCTGCTTATTTTTCCACTGAGCATTGGAGTATATATTTTCAAAGTCATAGAACGCTTTTGGCGGTGCAATAAAATTAAATAAATTGATGCTAGCGATCGCCAATGATTGCCTTTCTTGAATCACATAACTTACTGCTGAGTCCCCCATAATATGCTCCAAGACAAATATTTTCAGTTATTTTGATGCTGTTCAGTTTAACACAAGTCACTAATTTTAAGGTGGTATTTATATATTCACTGACGTATTACTTTAGCTATCACTTATAAAAATGGCTTTTTTTTTGAACTATTAAAAATTTCGCTGCGTATACCAATCTCGATGACTAACTACTTATGGCTGATGATACAGTCACACAAGAGGAAATACTCATGAAAAGGATGTACTCCATTGCGCTTTGCGCATCTCTAATTACCCTTGGTGCATGTTCAGATGACGATGATGATGTCGTAGTACTTAGCCAAGATGACCCAATGGAAATGTCATATGTTCGAGTTATTCATGCCAGCAGCGATGCCCCAATGGTTAATGTGACAGCCAACGGTGCAGCATTACTCAATGACGTAGACTATGCAATGGCCAGCAACTTAATCCAAGTTGACTCAGCAACATATGATGTCGCCGTTGATGCTATTTTAGCTGACGGAACCACTGCAATGGTACTAGATGCACAATTGGTTACCGAAGCAGATATGGAGTACACAGCGGTTGCTCTTGGTGGCGTAGCTGATGAAAGCTTAATGCTTAAACTGATAGCTAATCCAATGGAAGAAATTGCCAGTGGCTATGCCAGAGTGCAAGTATTACATGCAACACCAAGTGTTGGCTTAGTCGATATTTATGTGACAGCACCAGGTGATAACATATCAACTATGGACGCCACCCTTTCAGCAGATTACATGGATAACAGCGACCAGCTTTCAGTTATGGCTGGTGACTACCAAATTCGTATTACCGCTTCAGGTAGCAAAGAGGTGGTTTATGACTCAGGCACTGTTGCCTTAGGCGACATGGCTGATTACCTCATTTCAGCAATACCAAATACATGGTCGGGTATGTCTCCTGTTGCATTACATGTCTCTTTGCCTGATGCTCAAGTACTGCTCAACGATGTCAATTCTGGCGCAGATTTACGTGTCATCCATGCCGTGGCTGACGCACCAGAAGTCGATGTATTATTGGATGGTGCAATGACACCAGCAGTTGATATGCTAGCATTCAAGTCTGTCACCGGTTTTTTGAACATTCCTGAGGGCCCTCACACAGTGACCGTGGCCGCAGATGCTGATAACAGTGTTGTGGTAATCGATGCCGCACCAGTAGAACCAATGCTTGGCATGAGCTACAGCGCCTTTGCGGTGGGCTCATTAACTGACGATATGATTGAACCACTGGTCCTTATGGAAGATACACGCCGCGTTGCTACTGAAGCAAAGTTAAATGTATTGCACAGTGCCTACTCTGCACCTGAGGTGGACATCTATTTAACAGCCAGTGCCGACATTAGTGAAGCAACACCCGCTTTGACTAACATACCTTTTAAAACAGCCTCAGGCAGCCTATCAATTGCTCCTGGTAACTACACTATTTCTGTGGCAGTGGCTGGCACCAAAGATGTGGCCATTGGCCCACTTGATGTCACCTTAGAAGCAGGTGGTATTTATGGTGTTGCAGCCGTTGACAATATGGGCGGTGGTGCACCTTTTGGTGTTGTATTAATGGATGACTTTGTTTCTATGGAGTAATCCTATTTATTGCTGCCCTCATTTAAGAGGGAGCTTTACCCCGTTTAGACTTTTCTCCGTCTGACCCGTTGCGGCTTATTATCACCCCGATATAAGCCGCCTTTTTAGGTAAGCTTTATGACTATCTTACTTGTCGGCAAATCCCAGATAAAACTGTTACTCTTACTCATTATGCTTCCTAGCTATTTACAGGCTCAATCGATGATTATTGATTTCTCTAATCCACAGTCTTATTCAACTTGGCGCATATCAAACGACACGGTAATGGGTGGTGTATCGAAAAGCCACTATGAAACACTGTCTTCAATGGGACGCTTTCAAGGTAATGTGTCACTGGATAACAATGGCGGTTTTGCCTCAATTGAGTTCATTCCTCTTAGAGCCGCTACCGCAACGATTCCAGCATTATGCCAATTACAATTGACCGTAAAAGGGGATGGAAAACGCTACCAGTTACGCTTAAAAACCGCAGACAACCTCTATGGTGAGGCCTACATTGCAGAATTTACCACCCAAGCACAGCAAATAACTGAGCATCGATTTAACGCTAGTGACTTCCAATTAGGCTTCAGGGGACGCAGAATCGTAACTGAGCAACCAATAAACTTTGCTGAAATAAACGCAGTAGGCATACTCATTGCCGCAAAACAACAAGGTCCTTTCGCCATTGAATTACTGTCTTTATCTTATCACTGTGATGGGAATGCTTAATGGGGAAAATAACCCGCTGTGCAAGAGTGAAAAAAAATGAGTGAAACACCATGAACAATAAGGTAAACCAGCATCAAAAAGCACCAACCTTAGCAAACATACAAGGTGTCATTTTTGATTTGGACGGCACCTTAGTTGAGTCCAGTCTCAACTTTGCAAATATAAAAAAGCAGATATGCTGCCCTGAATCTATCGATCTATTGCACTTTATTGAACAATTGCCGTTTGATGAACAACAACAGGCAAATGATATTGTACTCGAACATGAGCTCAAAGACGCCGAGAATGCCAAACCCATATTGGGTGTGCATAATCTACTCAATTTCCTAGAACAAGCTCAAATACCTACTGCCATCGTCACGCGTAATTGCGTCCAAGCGAGCCAAATAAAACTTCAACAAAATAACATACACATCAACACAGTGATCACTCGGCATGATTATGCCCCTAAACCAGCACCTGATGCGCTAGTCGCTATTGCTAAGCAATGGCAATTACCTAGTGCGAACCTCATCTATGTGGGTGACTATTTGTTTGACATTCAAGCCGCCCACAACGCAAATATGCTCGCTTGTTTCATTAATCATGGCCAAGAAAAACCATATCAACATCAAGCTGATGTTGTTGTCATGTCACTATCACAGCTACATCAAAAGCTATTAAATGATAAAGCTGAAATAACAAACAGATAAAAATGAAATTGAAGGTGATCTAATTTGCCCACAGCCTCGTATATTTTAATGATTCAACATCTCTTATCATCACTTTGGCTTACTCCGACCCTGTAAGCCTTTTTTTTGCCTTTTGATTGGATAGTTAACCTGAGCTCGGTATAAAAAATCGGTTTCTAACGGCTATTTTTGCCTACTTCTGTGTTGAAGCTACTTGCAATAGACTCGCTATTGACGCGTAACTTCGCCTTGAACTAAACAAAATTATCTCGTTAGAAACGTAAAGCTAGGTATAGCTCTACACTATAAAATCAATAGCACTTCCTTTTACCGATATCAGGTTAATTACAATGAACCCCATTCACCCCAAAAAACTATTAAACAGTAAATGGACACGCATCAAGCCATTAAATAAGCTCAAGCACTTCAGCGTTGTCAAAGTGGAATATGATGAGAATCAGAAGGTTGTCGATTGCATTATTCGCGCAGAATATAACAATCAAGAAAGCCACATCGAATGGCGGCAATTAAAAAATGCCAGCGAATGGAAACAAGGCTGGCATTAGTTATTATTTATTTTTCAAAGTAATTTCTTTAAATGCCAAAGAATCCATTAACGCATCTTCGCTCGCGTACAAAGTGAAAGCATTAATGTTCATCTCATTAAGCTTCTCTAGAACTTCTTTTTTTAAGTTGCCCGGTAAAACCAACTTATGGATACTGTCTTGGCCAGGAGTAAAAACCATTCTCAATGCATCTTCATGTGAGCAATAGCGCCACTGCTTCAAGCTTTTTTCAACAGCAAAAGTATATTGCCCTTGTTGAGCAAAATGTCGTTTATGGCTGTTGATATAAGGTCCAACATTTACAATTTCAGGATTACCAACAGTACCAGATTTACCAGAATCTAAATATTCGTAATAACAATAGATGGCAACATCACAGTCTTTTTGAGCATTTTGAAATGCAAAAAACAGCGCGACATATAAAGATTGAGTCCAATCTATCAACGGGGTTGGAAAACCATGATGTCTTACATAGCTCATAAACTCACAGTTCGGAGGGAGCTTTGTAACAAAATCAATCTCATAGTCTTCCGTTGATAAGCTCCATTCTTTTTCAGTAAATGCCGATATTGCAGGGGCTATTGCACAGAGGACTCGATTATATTCATCAACTGAATAACGGTGACCTGAAACGTATCGCTCCAGTGTTGACTCAAGCTTCCATTCAGAATTTGCTTGCCCACGAAATAACACTGGTGCAGGAACACTAGGAAAGTCGTTAAAACAACCCAATACACGTTGTTTGATCTTTTCGACTTCATCTTCAAGTTCTTTTAGCGATTTACATTTCTTTTCTGTCACTGATGTTTCCATTTAACTAAACTTATAAAAAATCACTAATCTCTTCTAATGACTTCTTTTGCAGCGCATGCGCTGGCACGGTAGCATCGTCTGCAGGGTAACCCGCCACGATCAACATATATGGGCGCTCATTATCATTATCTCGACCACATACTTTAGATAAAAAACTCATGGGTTTCGGTGTATGAGTTAAGGTACCTAAACCAGCATGATGCAAAGCTTGCAGTAAAAAACCGGTCGCTATGCCAACAGATTCATGCACATAGTAATTTTGTTTTTGTTCGCCATTATCTTCGCTGCGTTTCTTGGTAAATACCGCAATTAACCACGGCGCAGTTTCCAGATAAGGCTTGTTGGCATTAGTGCCTAGTGGTTTTAGATTATCTAACCATTCTTCACCACCTCGCCCACCATAAAATGCTTGTTCAATGGCTTCTGCTTGTTCACGAATTTGCGACTTCACTGTAGCATCATTAATCGCCACAAAGTGCCACGGTTGGTGGTTTGCGCCGTTAGGTGCAGTACCTGCGGCAAGAATACACTGCTCAATAATCTCTCGCGGTACAGGCTTGTCAGAAAACTTACGAATTGAGTGACGACGTTTTACTTGCTCATAATTATCTTGCGCACGTTGCAGCATTTCTTGTTGGGGATACTCAATAAAGTCCGTTAATGGTAAGTGTTGTTCACTCATATTCTGTCCTTGTAGGCTTAACTAATCTAGTTATTGTTTTGCCATTAACTTAGCAAAGGCTGCCTGAAAGTCTACGATTTTGTCATCCCGCTATGACTTACGCTTTATCCCAATTCATTGAAACAACGTAGATGCTTGATGTTATATGACTGTATTGGTAAAGGTACTCCTTAAAAAGTCCTCTTTACTGGTAGAATATTCATTCATTTGCAAGTGACTCATAGCCAACAACTAATATCAAACAGCTAATACCAAACAAGACTTCACTCGGCATTTGTAGGTGTAACAATTACAAAAGCAATAACGGAAGCAGTAACAAAGAGTGAGATGTTTATGAATGCAGCAATAGTCGGGGCGACGGGATTAATCGGCCAACACCTGTTAATCGGGTTATTACAGCAAGTAGAATATAAGACCGTGTATGTCATTGGTCGCCGATTACCCGAATGGTTTTCTGAGCATCACAAAACCAAGCCTAGATTCAATAACTCACAGCCTCTTAGCTCTGGGCAAATAAATAAGTTAGTGTTTATTCAGGCCGAACTTGATGAGTTTCCACAAGTGACTCTTCCCGAATTCATCAATCATGCTTATTGCTGTTTAGGTACCACAATCAAAAAAGCGGGTAGCCAAACACAATTTATAAAAGTGGATAAAACTGCGGTGATTGATTTTGCACATATGATATTGAGAAGTGCTGAATATTTACCAGATAGCGCTCGAGAACAACATTTTAAAGTTGTCACCGCCATTGGCGCAGATCCTGATTCAAAAATTTTCTACAACAAAGTGAAAGGTGAGGTACAACAATCATTGATGGATTTACCTCTCGCTGAGATATATTTTTATCAGCCTAGTTTGTTGATTGGTAAACGCGATGAGCACCGCTTTTTAGAAGCATTAGGTCAGTCAGTTTTTAACGTTTTTTCTGGCGTGTTTGTTGGGCCATTACAACAATACAAACCCATTACGGCACAAGCCGTCGCTAATGCAATGTTATTACATACAGAGACAAACCCAGAGCGGTTTCAAGTCATTAGCAACAAGCAAATGCATCAGCTGTACTCAACTGAATAGGGGCTGATATTAACTGAAACGGCACATTACTGTTACTTTTCTTAGGGCCGAACTATGCGTAAGACAGATAAAAAACAAGATAACATACTTAGAGAAACACTTACCCAAGCCTGCCACTGGGCACTTGATAACGTGGATAACTTTCAATGGTTAACACACAAGGTAAAATATACGAACTTCCCAGCAAGCCTAGTTATTGTTTGTGTATTTGATACTCAAACACACTTAAATCAATTTATTCAGTCTTCAGCAAAGCAAGCACTCATCAATCAAATCCAAAGCAAACTATCAGAGAATGGTATTGAACTAAAAAATATTGCTAAGCATATTCAATTTGACTCTGAAGCGGCCTGTGAATCAAACCATGGTGGGAATTGAGCAGTAAGGCTCAAGCTATAGAGGTTTGCGAATAGGAACATAAAAAAACCCGCACATGGCTGAGCGGGCTTTATAGAGCTGAATACTTTAACTAATCACCAAAGTCATCCAGTAAGATGTTCTCTTGCTCAACACCTAAACTTTCCAGCATGTTAATCACCGATGAGTTCATGATTGGCGGGCCACACATATAGAACTCACAATCTTCTGGTGCTTTATGCTGCTTCAAGTAATTCTCATAAAGCACATTATGAATAAAGCCTGTGTAGCCAGTCCAGTTGTCTTCTTCTAGTGGATCAGACAAAGCAACATGCCATTCGAAGTTTTCGTTCTCTTCAGCTAGCTTATCAAAGTGGTCTTGATAGAAGATTTCACGCTTAGAGCGTGCACCATACCAAAAGCTCATCTTACGTTGAGTTTTGACACTCTTTAACTGATTAAAGATATGTGAGCGCATCGGCGCCATACCCGCACCACCACCAATAAACACCATTTCAGCGTCAGTTTCTTTGACAAAGAACTCACCAAATGGGCCTGAAATGACCACTTTATCACCGGCCTTTAGGTTAAAGATATACGACGACATTTGCCCCGGAGGTAAGCCTTCAGAAGGAGGCGTTGCGATGCGTACATTGAGCATGATTAAGCCTTTTTCATCAGGGTAATTTGCCATTGAGTAAGCACGTAGTACGTCTTCATCCACTTTAGACTCTAGTTTGAAGAGCTCATACTTTTCCCAGTCATCACGGTATTGTTCAGGGATGTTAAAATCACTGTACTTTACATGATGTGCAGGCGCTTCAATCTGAATATAACCACCCGCTTTGAACAAGACCTCTTCGCCCTCTGGCACTTTTAAAATCAGCTCTTTAATGAAAGTAGCTTGGTTCTCATTAGAAACAACCTCACACTCCCATTTTTTCACACCAAAGATTTCTTCGTCGACTTCCAGCTCCATATCGGTTCTAACCGCAACCTGACACGCCAAACGACAGCCTTCTTTGGCTTCTTTTTTGGAGATATGCTCAAGCTCAGTAGCCAGAATATCGCCACCACCAGACTTAACTGTGACACGACACTGACCACAAGTGCCACCGCCACCACAAGCCGACGGAATAAAGATACTTTGCCCAGCTAACGCGCCCAATAGTTTTTCACCTGCAGGCGTGCGCACATTTTTGTCGCTATCACCATTAATACCTATGGTGACATCACCGGTATTCACTAACTTACTTTTGGCGAACAAAATCACCATGACCAGCAGACATACCACAGTGGTAAACATGCCGATACCAATTGCCATTTCCATTCAATCTACCTTCTGTTTAATGCATTAAGAAGTAAGGCAAGCCTTACAACGAAATACCCGCAAATGACATAAAGCCTAATGCCATTAACCCAGTTGTGATAAAGGTAATGCCGATCCCCTGTAGGCCATCAGGGATAGCATGGAACTTCATTCTTTCTCGTAAACCCGCTAGCAACACAATGGCCATCGCCCAGCCAACCGCGCTGCCTGATGCAAACACCACAGATTCACCTAGGGTGTAATCACGGTTAGCCATGAAAATAACCCCTGCAAAAATCGCGCAGTTCACTGTGAGTAACGGTAAAAAAATACCGAGCGACTGATACAAAGTCGGAATATAACGTTCAAGGAACATTTCCAAAATCTGCACCAGCGCCGCAATCACACCAATGAAGGTGATCAGCTGTAAATAACTGATATTAAGTTCAGGCAAGCCAGCCCAAGCCAAAGCACCAGGTTTAATGAAATTGACATAGATAAGCTGATTTAATGGCACAGCTAAGGTCATCACCACAATCACGGCAATACCTAAACCAAAGGCGGTTGACACCTTTTTAGACACTGCTAAGAAAGTACACATCCCTAGGAAAAACGACAGCGCCATATTGTCAATAAACGCAGCTTGGATAAATAAATTAATATAATGTTCCATTTGATTATCCTCGCTTACGCTGTACGACTCGGATAGCCCAAATCATCACACCGATTAAGAAAAACGCACTTGGTGGTAAGGTGAACATTTCATTCTCTAAATACCAGCCACCGTTATCAATGGTTTTAAATATTTCAGTACCAAATAACGTGCCGCGACCAAGTAACTCTCTGAAGAAAGCCACCCCTAACAAAATCACGCCATAACCGAGTGAGTTACCTACGGCATCCACTAACGCCAAATGTGGCGGATACTTCATCGCAAAGGCTTCAGCTCGGCCCATGATGATACAGTTGGTGATAATTAAGCTAACAAACACCGATAACTGTTTCGACAGCTCATAGGCCACATCTTGCAAAACCATATCAACGATGATCACCAATGAGGCAATCACGGTCATTTGCGCGATAATTCGCACACTATTAGGGATCCAGTGACGGATAGTCGAGATGATTAAATTGGATGATACCAATACAAAGGTCACTGCAAGCGTCATGACTAATGCGGTTTGCATTGAGTTACTCACAGCCAATGCAGAACACACACCCAGTACTTGCATCGCAACCGGGTTGTTGGCAAAAATAGGTGTAGCCAACAGGTCCTTAGTTGTCACAACTTTATTCATGATTGACCTCCAGTTGTCGCTAACTGGCTAAAGAATGTTTGATAACCTTCTTCACCAAACCAAAAATGCACAGCCCGTTGAATACCAACACCGGTGCGAGTTGCACCACTGACCCCATCAACACCATGAATATCACCCGCATCCGCACCGCCTTTAACGACTTTAATGGCCAGCTTGCCCTTGTCATCAAACAACTGCTTACCTTGCCACAATGACAGCCAACTTGAATCGGTAACAAAGTCAGCAATACCCGGTGTTTCACCATGCTCATAAAAGGTAATGTTTTTAATGGTATTTAAATCCATTTCTACCGCAACATAGCCATAAATAATCGACCACAAGCCTTTACCGTAAACCGGTAAAACAAGAGTAGATAATTGATTGTTCTCATCAAAAACTTGGTAGATTCTGACCTGATTAGCACGGCGGCCAATCTTGGCTAAATCTTTTTCGGGTTGCATTGATGTGTCAGGATTAATCGCTGCCATGCGCTCATCAAAGTCTAAAATAGCGTCTCTATCTGACAACTTACCCGTGTCTAATTCGAGTAATTTGGGTTTAATGCGTTGAGCAAAGGTTTCACGAAAATCATCGGTGACTTCAATGCCTGCAGAGCGTAATACAAAGCGCTGAACTTCATCACGTTGTTTCACCAGTTTACGCTCTTTAAGTACCTCAGCCGTACCGGTGATCATAAATGAGCACACTAAACTCAAACAGATAATGAACAACATAGTGCCAAGCACGGAATCTTTTTTAATTGCCATGGCGTTTTAGTCTCCGTTTAATATTGGCACGTGCCACCATGTAATCGAATAATGGTGCCCACAGGTTGGTAAACAGAATTGCCAACATTATGCCCTCTGGCATTTTGACGTTCAGCACACGGATAAGTACCGTCATAAAGCCAATCATTAAGCCATAGGCATATTTTGCATTTCGGGTGTACGAGGCCGTGACAGGATCGGTAGCCATAAACATCATACCGATGGCAAAACCACCAGTGACCAGATGCCAAGTCCAAGGCATCGCAAACATGGCATTTTTTGATGAGCCAACAGCATTAAAAATCAATACTGTGATAATCATACCTGCCATGACACCTGCCACAACACGCCAGTCTGCCACGCGAGTCAGTAACAAAATACCGCCACCCAAGAGCAGTGCAAGCGTACTGGTTTCGCCCACAGAACCGGGTGTAAATCCTAGAAATGCATTCCACCAATTAGGATCGCTAAACACACTAAACCAGCTCACATCGGCGTAAATCATTTGCCTGCTTGATGCTGCTTCAGTCAAGGTTGTTGCTCCAGCAAAACCATCCACAGCCACAAACTGGCTCAGCGAAGCAACTTCTGTTGGATAACCAAAATAGATAAACGCATACCCTGCTAATGCTGGATTAAGGAAGTTATATCCCATACCACCAAACATCTCTTTGGCGACAATCACACCAAAGGTCACACCCAGTGCGATGATCCACATGGGAGTCGCCACGGGAATGATCAACGAGAACAGCAAAGCGGTAACAAAAAAGCCTTCATGAAGTTCTTGGCGTCTTACTCTTGCAAAGATCACTTCCCAAAATAAACTGACGACCAAGGTAATCAGATAAATAGGCACATAGAAACTGGCACCATAGGCGGCTTTGGCAAAAAAGCCAGATTCAGCAGTGAGCAGGCCAAATAGTGCACTAAAGGGGATTAGCTGCCAAGCATCTGCTTGAGCCGCACCATCAATAATCGCGACTTGGGCTTGGACACCCAAATTGTACATACCGAAAAACAAGGCTGGAAATAAGCACATGCCAACAATATGCATGGTACGTTTTACATCAATAGCATCACGAACATGTACTAGGCCTTTTGTACTGCGGCCATGAGCAATCCACAATGAACGCATAAATTGGCGCATCGAGCCGCCATGTGCGTAATAACTATCTTGAACGTTAGGTTTCTTTTGCTTAGTCATTAACCTTCCCTCTCAATGATATCAAGGCAAGCTCGTAACTCTTTACCAAAGTCATACTTCCCAGGACAAACAAAGGTGCACAAGGCTAAATCTTCTTCATCCAGTTCTAACGCGCCCAGCAACTGCGCTTCGTCAGTATCACGTACAACGAGATCGCGCACTAGCAAGGTAGGTAAAATATCCAATGGCATGATGCGTGCCAGCTGACCAAACGCCATCATTGCCCGAGCAGAGCCACCTGCATGAGTGGTAAACTGAAATAATTTACGGGTGCGGCTAAAGCCATTCATCATGATACCCGTCAAAGAAAACTTATTAGTATCTCGGCGAACCCAAGGCAATACATGGTGCTGTTCATCTTCAGTTAGCACCGTGATTTGCATATGAAAACGACCTAAATAATCGTACTCAGCTTCTGCAGTATGGCCTGACAAAATTGAGCCTGATACAACCCGGGAGTGGCTGTCATTCAGCTCATTTTGCATTAATGGGCTCAACTGCGCGCCTAAGTGGGTACGAAGCAATCTTGGCTTTAATACATTAGGGCCAGCAAAAGACACAACACGTTGGGTGGTTAACTGACCTGTTGTGAATAACTGACCAAATGCAATCACATCTTGATAATTCAAGTGCCACACTTGGCGCTCTACATTGACTGGCAGCAACATATGAATGTGCGTACCCACCAGACCTGCTGGATGAACGCCAGCAAAAGGATAGATTTCAACGCCTTCTATCGCCGTATCAATTAATGGTGCTTGATCATCTTGGCATAAATGTACTGTGCCATCGGTAAGATGGGTCAGCACTTTTAATCCTGCTTCAAAAGCACTCTGCTGCTCGGCTATGACTAGTCGAGGATCGGCCGCAAGTGGATTAGTATCAATTGCCGTGACAAAAATACCGGCTGCCACAGCATCTAATTGCGGTACGCGAGAAAAGGGTCGGGTTCTAAGCGCGGTCCATAAACCACTATCAACAAGATTATCCACCACTTCAGCTTTGGTCAGACTCGATAAATCTTCATAAGCTCGAAAGCTCAAAGCTAGTTGCTGCACATCACAATCAATGACAACTGACTGCAACACACGTCGTTCACCGCGATTAATTGCCGATACAACACCACTGGCTGGCGCAGTAAATTTTACGCCTGGCGTTTTTTTATCTTCAAACAGTACTTGGCCTTGCTTCACATGATCGCCAACTTCAACGGCCATGGTTGGTTTTAAGCCAACATACTCTTCACCGATAAGGGCGACTTGCTTAGGAGGGCTGGTATCTTCAATTTGCTGAATGGGCTCACCAGCAATAGGAATATCGAGCCCCCGCTTAATTGTGATAACAGGTTGAGAGAAACTTGTCATTCACACCACCTTATGAAAAATCAGATGGTGCAATTTTAAGTGTTTGTTAAAAACATTTCCCGATCAAGATCACATTAACCGTTTAAAATGTAATTTTAATACATCACAATTCGGCCTAACTGAGAGAGCGGTCACTTAAAAACAGTACAAATTGGTTACATTTGTAGTTTTAATAACAAAATGATGTATTTGGTTAATGTTAAAAAACATCAACCAAACAGCAACTTGTAACAGAATTAATAAAGCCGCTTATTCAGCTGGTTGTAACTGACCTTGCTGCATACGATAGACGGTGTCCATTTGTGATAAACCTGCCTTTCGATGAGTAATCATCAATAAGGTTTTATCTGCCGCAAATGCTAACAGTATTGCCAATATTTCCCGCTCAGTGCGTTTATCTAGCCCTTCAGTAGGTTCATCTAATAGCAATAAAGGCGCATCTCTGAGCAATGCTCTAGCAACACCAATTCTGCGCTGTTCCCCACCAGATAACTGACGACCACCATCGCCAATCCAAGCATCGAGTGGCTCATCACCTTGCAACAAGGCACTTAACCCCACTTGCTCAAGCACGTCAGTTAATCGCTCGTCATAGGCTTTGCGTTTCACACCTTTTTTGTATGGGATGGCAATCAATAAATTGTCTCTCAAGGTGCCTGCAAATAAATAAATTCGCTGACTCACTAAGGTCATTGAGTTACGCAGCGCTTCATGAGAGTAGTCGCTAATATCTTTGCCAGCCAAAGTTATCGAGCCGGACTGTGCTTGCCATTCACGAGTAATTAAATTGAGTAAACTGGATTTACCACAACCTGTTTTGCCTAAGATAGCGACTTTCTCTCCTGTGTTAATCGTCAGGGATAAATTAGACATCACAGAGTGGTTAGCATCATATGCAAAATCAATGTGTTGCAGTGATAAACAACCATCATCTGCGGCTTCATCTATGCCACTGTCTGAGAATGGAATAGCCGGCGTCTGCTCAGTTACTTGTGTCACACGTTTTGCCGCAAGTACAGTACTAGAAAGATGCTGGAATGCACCCGCAATTGGCATCAACATTTCAATGCTGGCCATGGCAGCAAACACCACCATTGCCATCATTGGACCAGGTGGCACATAGTCCCCCACACCTTGACCAGCAAGATACATAATCAAGATAACTGCACAGCCATTAGCTAAAATAACTATGGCTTGGCTCATGCCTGTAATGGCCGCCATTTTAGATTGGCTAGCAAACAGGGCTTGCTGAGCCTTATTTAAAGTGGCTTGATAACGGCTATTTGCATTGAACAGGGTTAACTCAGCCTGCCCTTGAATCACATCCAATAATTGAGTGCGATAAGTTTGACGTTGAGTAATTAATGCTTCACCCGGTGCTTGGCCTAAATGATAAAAAATCACCGGTACAATTATCCAAACCAGCAATAACACCGAGCACAGTGCATTCGCTAAACCAATATCAAACCAGCCGATAAATGCATACAGTCCGGCTATCATCAACAGTGAGGCAGACATGGGTGTGATTAAACGTAGATACAAATGATCTAAGGTATCAATATCAGCCACCAAACGATTGAGTAGATCACCGCTTCTGATGGTTTGTAAGTTCTTTGCACTTAAAGGCAGCAGCTTCTTCCAAGCCCAAACCCTTAGCTCTGTCAGTAACTTGAATGTGGCTTCATGGGTGGCTAAACGCTCTCCATAACGACTTGCCGTACGCGCAATAGAGAAAAACCGCACACCACCAGCAGGTGTGAAGAAGTTAAACGCTTGTGCGGTGGCAACGGTTAAGCCCGCCACTGCAGTGGCTGATAGGAACCAGCCCGATAACGACAACAGGCCGATACCCGCTAACAAGGTAAGAAAGGTTAACAACAAGCCCACACCCATCATGACCCATTGACGACTGAATAATTTAATAAAAGGCAACAAGACTTTCATTACACAGCCTCCTGTTCATCATTGAGCATTTGTGCAAACAACCCATGCTTATCTGCCGTTAATTGTTGTGCACTGCCCTGCTGAGCAATTTGCCCTTTATCTAACACAATCACATTGTTCATGTGTGTTAGTTCATCGAGCCTATGGGTGATCATCACACAAGTTTTATGCTGCATGGCTTTTGTTAGTGCCGCTTGCACTAACTGCTCACTTTGCTCATCTAAACTTGCTGTGGGTTCATCCAGCACAAATATACTTGCTTGTTGCGCTAATGCCCGCGCCAGTGCAATACGCTGAGCTTGCCCAACTGAAACACCGCCGGCTTGATCATTAATGCGCAGGTCTAAACCTTGTGCATGTTGAGTAACAAACTCACTGATATTCGCTTGTTCAAGTAAGGCGTGGATTTGTTCATCTGATAACTGCGGGTTACCCAATGCAACATTATCTCGCAAGGTACCGTGAAATAACTGAGGGTCTTGGCCTAACCAAGCCAAATGCTGACGCCAATAGGGCAAAGGAATACGACTTAATGGTTGTTGGTTAATGGTTAGAGTGCCACGATACGGCAAGAAACCAAGTAGCGCGTTAATTAACGTAGTTTTCCCAGCTCCACTTGGCCCGACAATCGCCACATGATGTTGTGCATCCACCTTGAAAGAAATAGGCCCTAATAAACAGGTACCATCTTGGCTATATACCTGTAAATTTTTAGCTTCAATGGCAACCTGTGACAAGTCTAAGCTTTGCTCAGACATCATCTCAACGTTATCATCTCGCTGAACGGGGGTATTCAGTAGTTCAACCAAAGATTCAGCAGCGCCAATGGCTTGTGCTTTGGCATGGTAATGCGCGCCTAAATCACGCAGAGGTTGATAAAACTCTGGCGCTAAAATCAAAATAAACAAGCCGGTAAATAAGCTTATCCCTACACCATAGTGACCAAAGTCCAGATGCCCTAGATAACTAAAGCCAAAGTACACGGCTAATACCGCTATCGATAACGCAGCAAAAAACTCCAAAACAGCAGAACTTAAAAACGCCATTCTAAGCACTGACATGGTGCGACTTCGAAAATCTTCAGAGGCGGTTTCAATCTTGGTCAATTCCGACTCACCACGGTTAAACAGTTTTAGGGTGGAAAGCCCTTTTAAGCGATCCATAAAGTGGCCACTTAAACGCGACAATGCAGTGAAGTTTTTACGGTTAGCATCGGCAGCACCCATACCGACGAGAATCATAAACATAGGAATTAATGGTGCTGTGGCAACAAGCACCACACCTGCAGCCCAGTTAAGCGGAAAAACACACACTAAGATGATTAGCGGAATGAAGGCGGCCAACATCATTTGAGGCAGATACTTAGCATAGAAGTCATGTAAGTCTTCAACCTGCTCTAACACGATACTAGCCCAAGCCCCTGCAGGTCGGCCTTTAATAAATACGGGACCAAGCGCAACCAGCTTATCAAGTACAGCTTGTCTGATGGTCTCTCTTAAACGTTTACCCGCCTCAAACGAAACTCGCTCACGGGCGTAAACCACTAAAGCTCTAGCAATGATTAATCCCACTAAGCCCAAGAGCACATTGCTAAACTCGGCAATAGGCACGTTATCCATGATAACGCCATGTAAGATCGTCGCTAAACAGTAAGCTTGTGCAATGATGATAAAACCATTGGCGACGCCAAGTAGAATTGATAATTTTAGAAAGCTACCACAAGCAGCTTTTTGACCTTTGAGCCATTGTGTTAATGACTTTTCTAACGGCTTATCCATGAATTCCTTAACAGCATTACGCGGTAATATGGCCCCGAGTATCGCAGTACCATTGCGCAGTTAACACTCAAGCACACATAAATGTTAACTGATTCACAGTTTGCCAATAATAAATGTGAGAGGGACGGATAAATACCGTACTAAGCGGTGTTTTTTACACCGTATTTTACCAGCACATGCCAAAGTAATTTAAGTTGTTGTAGACTTTTTTCATGGGCACCACGCTCACTCCATGAACTCGTTTGACTCACTAATGCTTGCGCAGCCTGACCAAGCTGTAAAGGTGTTACCTTACCGTTGCATGCCAGCTTTTGTGCCAAGCTAGGCATACTGGCACCACGAAAGTTATTCGGCACTTCAGACGCTAACATTTGATAGCCCGAGTGATAACACAAACGAATACGATATTGCTGCGCAATTTGATTTAATAGTGACGCTATTGGCGTTTCTTTAAAATGCGGATCGGCCACAAGTAAATCAATGTCTGTATCAAGGCTTATATCACCATGAACCTGCGCTTCAATATAATGATCTAAATTCGCCGAAGCCTGCCGTGAAAAACGCAAATCAAGGTCATTAGATAACTGTTCAAAGTGTGCAATCACTTCTTCAGGTTTAAAAGGGTGAACCCCGATAGCAGACTGCCTTTCAAACGCCTCACTCAATAACGCAGCCATGATGACTTCAAAGCTGTTAATCGTGGCTTTTTCTTTCGGTAGACGGTAAGAATCCAGATAACTGAACGTGGCACGATGAAGTAATTTCGGCGACGATACAAAATAACAGCTTCCAAATCGCGGCGCGGGCCCTATCGGATTTAATCCTAAATCTAACGCGCCATATTTGGGACGATGTTTAACACCAGCATATACCCCACCAAATAATTGATTCTCCCAATGGTCACGACTGCCACCCAGCTCAGGTGACAAATGACCATTAGAGGTATGGGTTTCGAATTGGCTTTTATAGGCGCCATCTTTGAGTAAGCCCTGCGTTACATTAAGACCGCGACTATCAACACGATCCGGATGGAAATGAAAGGCGATGCGTCCATGTTGATACAAGGCACGTTGAGCAACATGCAGCCTTTGGTGCGACACATTTGACATCAGCAACACATTCTTAATCACATGATTAGCTTGCTCACACATGGGCTGTGCTAGCGTTTCAATATGTGAGAGTGCCTGCTTACTCATTCGTTATATCCTTATTGCAGAACGAGAAAATCTATAGGGTAGTCACTTCATTGTATGTTCTATTTGCAATAATCACATGAAACATTAATGGAATTTCACCAAGACTCACCAACAAACTTCGTTTTGTAAAATGATGAGCATATATGAGCCAATAAAAAAGCTGATGCAATGCGCATTGATAGCGCATTACATCAGCTTAGTATTAAGTAATGAGGTAGCGAAAAAGCATGAATCGGCTTTCATAGACCGCCCATCACCGACAGATAAACATGAGTAATCTTTATCGAAAAAGAGCGTTAAGCCACCACCTCTTTGGGCGTGCCATGGTGACCATCTCGCTTCCAGTCAACATCAAGCAACTCGGCGCCTGATAAACTAAAAGCTTGTCCGAACCCTTTACCCCCCCACTGCAATTGCGAGTCAGCTATCCAAAGTTTTACTCAACGGAGATTTAAGAAATAGGATGGGGTTTACCTCATCCTATTTTTTCATTTTAATAAAACAAATAGATTGTCACTGACTACTTTTTGAGTCAAAGTAAATAATACACGTCACTCAGTTACTGACTAAACAAATTAATCATCTCAATCACGGAAGATACATGAAACATAGCACCTTATTTATCACGGCCTTACTGCTAGCGCTTGGTAGCCTATTTGTTGGACTTCAAATCGGTAAGGCTAAATTATCATCAACCTCCAATCCTGAGCAAACCATACCGACTGAATCGCTACAGCAAGGGCCTTCAACCTTGGCAACTAACCTAGAACAAGAGTCGCAATTGTTGATTGGTAAGTTAAAATCAGAAATCCAACAATTACGATCTGAACTTGCCCAAAAGGATAGTCTTATTGCTTCAATGCAATCATCCCTAGGCCTATTAGAGCAGCAGGTAGAGATTGCTTATGAAGAGGTTGAAATGGATGAAACTGCAGCCGCAACGCCTTTTCATGATGAACCTTTGACACTCAGCCTCGAAGCCGTTGAGCAATATATCCCTTCCCCGTTTGCAGATATTATCGCTAAACAAGACGGTGACATGGTCGAAATTTTCCAGCGCCACCATCAAGCAGAAATCGATAGTGAATGGGCAACCAATGAAGAGCAGTCATTTCAAGATTTGATTGATAACCATCCACAAGGGCATAACTTAAAAATAGATAGCATCAACTGTAAGCAATCGACCTGCGAAATTCGCGGCTATGAATTAGCGCCGCAAGCATGGATGGATGTTAGTGCAGGTTTTCAGCAGCTCAATCATGGTCGAAGTGTCAGCAGTTATTCAACATTATTTGGCACGGAAGAAGGCACCTTGTTTTACATGCTCAGTGAATATAAGCCTGATCCTGAGGACGAATAAGATTAACAAATGGGATGAGTAAGTGGATTCAGCACGCTCAGCATACTTTAGGGCATCATAAGTTGTACGTAAGCTATAACAGACTCAATACTCAATTGAGTCTCAGTTATCAAACGGCTAATGATGCACCGCCCAATTTAATCTTTCAGGGTTATTTGTATGGGTTGCCATGTAGAAAACTGCAGTTTGAGTTGGACGATCGCCTCTACCAGATCAATATTCTGTGGCTACTATATTGGCAAGCAAAGTGAGTGGAGATCACAAGCAAAACAGTGGAAGGTAAAGAGACGAGGAAAGAGATACACAAAGAAGTGATTAAAGAATTACTCCCCATCCGCCGACGCCGTTCAATCCAATTACTTGGCTATGTCAGCATCATTACATCGATTAAGCTTGGGCTAGTGCTTTTCAGCAGTTAGTTGAGGCTTTAGTCGCTTCAAACTCTGTCGTAAAAACTACGTCTTAAAAACTATGTCGCTTCAAACTCTGTCGCTAACAGGGCGTATTGATATTCATCGCCCCACTCGCCTTTGAAAAATATGTTGTGTTTAAAATGGGCTTCACGGCGAAAACCTAACCTTTGTAACAACTGCCAAGATGCAACATTGCGGGTATCTGTGGTGGCTACAACGCGATGCTTGCTTAACTCATTAAATAGATAAGCTAACACGCGCTTCACTGCCAAACTGGCTATGCCTTTCCCTTGGTATTCAGGTGCTAAAGTAAAGCCAATTTCAACCTGCTGATGGGTTGTCGGTAATTCAGCGCCGTCATCAATAAAATGCAGCGCCACATCCCCAAGTAATTGCTGGCTATTCTTATCAACAATCGCAAGCTGGTACCACTTCCCTGCTTGGGCAAACTGGTCATAATGGCTGTTTGCTAATAATCGCTTAGCATCCAATAAACTGTAATTAGACCAACTTTGGTATCGGGCAACCTCTGGTATTGCTCGATATCGGGCAAAGCTGACTAAATCGGCCTCTGTAAAAGGCCGAATTTGAAGTTGTTCTACCGTCAGTGTCGGTGCTGGGATCACAAAAACCAAGCTCTGAGTGTTTTGCCTTTTACCTTACCTTGGGTCAGTTTCTTTAACGCTTTGTTTGCCACACTGCGTTCAACTGCAACGTAAGAGCGAATATCAGTGACTTTAATTTTGCCAATTTGATCGCCAGCAATACCATTGTCGCCAGTTAACCCACCCACAATATCACCAGGACGTAACTTGTGTTTCTTACCTGAGTCGATTTGAATAGTGATCATATCGGCTGATTGTGGCTGCTTATTTAATACACTCATTGGCGGTAAACTTGACTCCACCACTTCAAACTTCAGCGCATCTTCAATCAATGACATTTTATAGCCGTCATCGTGGCTAAAAAAGGTGTATGCAACCCCTGTGCTGCCAGCGCGGCCTGTACGGCCAATACGATGAATATGCACTTCTGTGTCGTAAGCAATATGGTAATTAAATACGGCGTCTAAGTTATCAATGTCTAAGCCACGTGCAGCAACATCTGTCGCAACCAAAATGCGCGCACTCTTATTGGCAAATTGCAGCAACATTTTATCTCTATCACGCTGCTCTAAATCACCATGTAAAGCCAGTACGCTGAAGCCTTTATCGGCGAGTGTATCTGCTACCTTCTGCGTTTCACGCTTAGTATTACAAAATACCACTGCGCTTTTAGGTTGTTTATCAAGCAATAACAACTCTAACGCATCCAACCGTCCTTGATTGTCATCAACAAGATAGAACTGCTGCTCAATCGTCACATCATCATGGGTTGATTCAACTTTCACCATATTTGGCTTATACATGATTTGGTTGGCAATGGTCTGAATTTGCTCAGGGAAAGTTGCGCTAAACAATAATGTTTGGCGTTCATGTGGGGTGCGCGAAACAATTTGATCAAGATGATCTTGAAAACCCATTTCAAGCATACGGTCAGCTTCATCTAAAATAAGCATGCTGACATGGCTAAGATCTAAACGGTTGCGATCAAGGTGATCCACAATCCGCCCTGGCGTACCAACAATAATGTGTGCGCCATGTTCAAGCGAACCAATTTGCGGCCCCATAGGCACACCACCACACAAGGTTAATACCTTAACGTTATGAATGCCTCGTGCCAGAGTACGAATTTCTTTGGCGACTTGGTCGGCTAATTCTCGCGTGGGACATAACACCATCGCTTGAATACGAAAACGCTTCACATCAAATCGATGCAGAAGCCCTAAGCCAAATGCAGCAGTTTTACCTGAACCTGTTTTTGCTTGCGCAATCACATCGTCGCCCGCCAAAATCAATGGCAAGCTCTGTGCTTGGATTGGGGTCATAGCATCAAACTTCATGGTTTTGAGATTTTCAAGCAGCGCCGGTTTTAAAGGCAAAGTGGCAAATGCAGTATCTGCATTCTGGTTGGATGATTGACTCAAAGTAGACCCCTTGGAATGAGCAAAAACAAAATCAGAGATAGAAATGACTCAGCCAAGGAGAACTATTCAGTCTTAACCTTGGCCGAGTCTTATTATTGTATCAATTATCGAGCCAATTTGCTGATAAATCTGTTCAGTACTTTACACTTTAAGCCAGTTGTTATATCAATGTTAATCAATACATAATTAACGGCTTATGTCAGCCACACCAAATCAAAATAACAAAGCTTTGTCGCAAGTAAGAGGTAGTTGTATGCAAGAAGCACATGGTGAGTATCAAATCTCAGTAACAGGTAATATCATTCATACCAAAATGATGGGTTCTTATAACGAAGAAGGGGCTAAAGCCTACACCTATGAAGTGATGAAACTGGTCAAGTCATTCGATGGGAAGCCTTTTGGTATTATTGTAGATAGCAGTGAAGTACTTGGCGGTACACCTGAAGCCTATGCCGCATTAGATAAATATAATATTTGGATGGAAAAGAACAACATGGCAGCTAAAGCATTGGTATTTAATGCCAAGATAATGGCAACCATCTTAAAAAACCAATCACCTTCCATGCGTGCCGACAACATAGGAACCTTTACTAACGCAGAAACTGCACTGGAATGGCTAAATAAACAAATGCTGCTCATAGAAGTATAAATAGCAGTATAACCAGTCCATACTCCAATTTACTCGCTTACTCTTGCTGACAAACGTGTGCTTAAGAAGCAGATACGCTTAGGTATTAGATTCATTTAAGAGTAAGCAAATATCACCAACTATGCCGCACTCAACACATATATCGTGCCCGCACAAAACAACTGATTGCCTATTTGATACATCTGATTCATTTTGTATCCACCGCAATAGTAGATACACAAATCTCCTACCACCTCTCAAGTGAAAAACACTAAATAAGCGGCGTTAAACAGCAGCTTACCCCACTCAACCCAATCACAAATAAGTAACAAATATTACACCTTGATAGTTTAAAAAAACGCCTATTTATCCTGCCTATTTTTTTACTCAGAATAATGACCAGTATTGAGTTAAAGGATGACGACAATGAAGTATGGAAAAATCTTACTCTCGCTATCAATGGCATCGACTTTAATAGCGTGTAATGACTCCGATGAGCTAAATGAACTGGATTCAATCAGATTTGAATCTGCAACGGTTCAAACTTGTTTTGATGTACTCAGAGACAGACATGGCTGGGAAAACATTACTGATATACAGGCGTTCTCATGCAGTGGTAGTGATTTAGATGCACAAGGCATCGAAGAAATGGCCATATTTACCAGCTTAAAAGAATTAGAGATCTCTTCAAGTGGAGCGAGGGATATTGACCTATCCTCATTCAGTACATTAGAAGAAATTAACTTATCAGCGAATAGGCAATTAAGCAGTTTGCACCTCTCTGAAAACCATGTGCTGACCGGTGTATACCTTTGGTGGAACACTGTTGAGCAATTGGAGTTGGCAAACTTAACTAATCTCAAAACTATTTATGCCGTATCTAACAATATGAGTGACCTCAATATTTATAATACCCCTCAACTAGAAACCCTCAATGTCATGGATAATAACTTGTCTACTATAGATGTTTCAGATAATCAAAATTTACGAACATTGCTATTAGATATGAATGATTTAAGTCCTATCAATCTGCAACAAAATATCAATTTAGAAACACTTTCTATCGGTCTTACTGGCTTGCAGTTAATTGATTTAACTAACAATACTCAGCTAAAAACATTTTCAGCCGAACTAAACTCACTTACCACGATTAATTTAAATGCCAATAGGCAATTGCAAAGGGTGAGATTAGATAACAACCCTTTTGATCAAGCCACACTTGATTACTTAACTACGATAGACTGGATAGATAATCTTAGCTTTTAAGGCTAAACCTAACCCAAACAAAAAGGACTCATCTGAGTCCTTTTTACTTGGGTTCATTACGCGACGAAATAATTAACTGCGTAATCCAATACCACGTGAAATTAAGTAATAAGCAACAAACCATAAGGCGGCACAAAAGCCCACCATAATGGCAAATGATAATGGCACGCTCATATCAGCAAAACCTAAGAAGCCATAGCGGAATACATTGATCATATACACCACTGGGTTCAATGCCGACACACCTTGCCAAAAGCTTGGTAAAAGCGACAACGAGTAGAACACACCACCGAGGTAGGTGAGCGGCGTAAGAATGAATGTTGGAATAATACTGATGTCATCAAAGCTTTTAGCAAATACCGCGTTGATTAATCCCCCTAAGGCAAATAGCACTGAGGTTAAAAACACGGTCAAAATGACTAAACCAAGATGATGTAATGACATATCCACAAAGAACATTGCCACTAATGTGACAATCAAGCCCACACTTAGTCCTCGGGCAACACCTCCACCGACATATCCAGCAATCATCACGTAATGTGGCACTGGCGCCACCATGATTTCTTCAATACTGCCATGCATTTTGGCACTGAAAAATGATGAAGCTACATTAGAATATGAGTTAGTGATGACTGACATCATAATCAAACCTGGCGCAATGAATTCCATGTAAGATACGCCTCCCATTTCACCAATTCGGTTACCTATCAAATTACCAAAAATCAAAAAATATAACGTCATGGTAATCGCGGGAGGGACCAAGGTTTGCACCCAGATCCGGGTGAAACGGTTAATTTCTTTGGTAATGATGCTTTTAAATGCGGTGAAATAGAGATGTCTCATTATTTTGCCTCCTTGGCTTTCTCTACCAATTCAACAAATAACTCTTCTAATCGGTTAGCTTTATTACGCATTGACATCACTTCAATGTTGGCTGCAGTCAATTGAGTAAAAACATCATTGATATTATCTTGTTTAACCACATCAACCTCTAACGTATGACTATCCACCAAGCGGCAACTGAACTCACCTAAATCTGGCGTAGTATCGATGTCCTTACGTAAATCCAAAATAAAGGTTTCTTTATTTAATTTGCTCAACAGTGACTTCATACTGGTACATTCCACCAGCAGTCCCTGATCGATAATACCAATATTGCGGCACAGCATTTCTGCTTCTTCGAGATAATGCGTCGTTAGAATAATCGTGACACCCTGCGCATTAATATTTTTCAAGAAATCCCACATTGAGCGCCGCAGCTCAATATCAACACCCGCTGTAGGCTCATCTAGAATCAATAACTTGGGCTCATGCATTAGTGCCCTTGCAATCATCAGCCTACGCTTCATACCGCCTGACAATTGGCGAGCTTGTGAATTGCGCTTTTCCCACAAATCTAGCTGAGATAAATACTTCTTTGCACGCTCAAGGGCGACTTCACGTTTCACCCCGTAATAGCCTGCTTGATTAACCACAATCTGCAGCACAGTTTCAAACTGATTAAAGTTGAATTCTTGTGGCACCAATCCAATGCAGAGTTTTGCATGTTCTAACTGCTGGTCGATATCAAAACCAAACACACTGACTTGGCCTTGCGTTTTTTGCACTAACGAGCTGATCACGCCAATGGTGGTAGATTTACCTGCACCATTAGGTCCAAGCAATGCGAAAAAGTCACCTTGCTGCACGGTAAGGCTGAGTGATTTTACGGCTTGAACACCACTTTTGTAGGTTTTTTTAAGATTGTTGATGACCAATGCATTGGCACTGTCGTCCATGGCGGATTCCTCTAGTCAATAAACAAAAACTCCCGCAAGTGCGGGAGCTTAATTGATATGTTAGCAATTAATCTAACGGCACAACTTTAGCAATGTAGGGCAGATTACGATATTGCTCTGCATAGTCAATACCATAACCCACAATAAACTCATCAGGTATGCTCATACCAATAAAGTCGACAGGCACATCCACTTCACGACGCTCAGGTTTATCTAGTAGCGTACATAAGGTAAGACTCTTAGGTTCACGTAACAGCAGCATTTCACGGACTTTGCTTAAGGTGTTACCTGAATCAATTAAATCTTCCACAATTAACACATCACGGTCGGCAATATCAGATTGAACATCTTTCAATACTTTTACATCACGCGAACTGGTCATTGCATTGCCATAGCTAGATACTGACATGAAATCAATTTCTACATGGCCTTTAATACGGCGGCAAAGATCCGCCATAAACACGACTGAGCCCTTTAATAGGCCAACCATTAATAGGCGTTCGCTGTTTTCATAATGGGCGTTAATACGCTCAGCGAGCACGTCTAATGTTTTGTCGATTTCTTCTGCCGAAATCATCTCTTCAATGGTGTGTTTCATATGTTTCTCAGTTGTCGATATCCTGAGGCTGAGACTGTCCGTATCCCCAGCGACTCGTTAATTCATGTTCGATTCCCAAATGGTCAAGAATTCGGGAAACCATGAAGTTTACCAGATCTTCTACCGATTTGGGATTATGATAAAAGCCAGGCGCAGCAGGCATGATGGTCGCACCATTGCGTGTTAAGCTCAGCATGTGCTCTAAGTGTATGGCACTAAAGGGAGTTTCTCGCGGAACTAGGATTAATTGTCCACGTTCTTTTAATACCACATCGGCTGCACGCTCTAGCAAATTATTGCTCATACCGGTTGCGATAGCGGCCAATGTGCCTGTCGAGCATGGACACACCACCATTTGTTTCGGTGCAGCGCTGCCTGATGCCGGCGGTGAAAACCACTCATCTTTGCCTAATACATGTAATTCACCACTCAATGACAAGGCCTGAGAATCAAAATATTCAAGTAATTGCTCTCGTGCTTTTTCAGGATTGGCACTGAGTTTCACATCGTGCTCAGTAGCCAGTACCACTCTTGCCGCACTGGAAATCATTAAAAACACCTGATAATCCGCTGCCAATAAACACGACAGCAGCTTTAGGCCATAAGGCGCACCTGATGCGCCAGTCCAAGCGAGGCTAATACTGTTCGCGCATTTTTTATAACTCATTTAAATCCTTAGCTGTTTCAATCGCAATGAAATGACGATAGCCCAAGCACTATTATTTAAACTAGCGCGGATTTAGACCTGTGTAGCATTAGCTGCAATAGCATCAATCAAACGCTGGTGAATACCATTAAAACCACCGTTACTCATCACCACAATGGTATCGCCACTCTGAGCTTGCTGACTCACTTGTTCAACAATGGCGTCGATATCATCTTTTACCACCACAGGAATATCAGCATGGCACATGTTGGCGGCAATATCCCAATCCACGTTGCCCGCTTGATATAGCCAAGCAGCATCAGCCAATGAAAGGGATTGAGCCAGCGTATCTTTATGTATGCCGCGTTTCATGGTGTTGGAGCGAGGTTCCAGCACAACAATCACTTTGCCTTGCCCCACTTTTGCTCTCAAGCCTTGTAAAGTCGTGGTAATGGCAGTGGGGTGATGAGCGAAGTCATCATACACTTCAACACCGTTAACAGTGTCGAGTAACTCCATGCGGCGCTTAGGTGGTTCGAACTTAGTGAGTGCTTCAATGGCCTGCGCGGGTAATACACCGACATGCCTTGCTGCAGCAATCGCCATCACCGCATTTTCAATATTATGCTGCCCGAGTAAGCCCCAGTTTAATGTGCCTTGTAAGTCGCCATTAAACACAACCTCAAACTCATGACCGTCTGATGCTAATGCACGAGTTTGCCAGCCTTGGGTGTCTGCATCACTGCGGTTATAGGTTTCTTGTTCACTCCAACAGCCCATTTCTAATACTAATTTCACCGCATCAGCATCTTTAGGCCAAATGATTTTACCTTCACTAGGTACAGTACGGATCACATGATTAAACTGGCGCTGAATGGCCGCTAAGTCAGCAAAGATATCGGCATGATCAAATTCAAGGTTATTTATCACTAAAGTACGTGGCTGGTAATGGACAAACTTAGAGCGTTTATCGAAAAAAGCACTGTCATATTCATCAGCTTCAACAACAAAGAAAGGAGAGTTACCCAAACGCGCCGATACACCAAAATTTTGCGGCACACCACCAATCAAAAAACCCGGTTCATAACCGCAATATTCCAATATCCATGCGAGCATGCTTGAAGTTGATGTTTTACCGTGCGTGCCTGATACCGCCAGCACCCAACGCTGAGGCAGAATATGTTCAGATAAAAATTGCGGCCCAGAAGTGTATTTAATACCACGATTCAATACCGCTTCAACGCAGGGGTTACCGCGGCTCATGGCATTACCAATCACCACAACATCAGGTTGGTCAACACCTTCTTTACCCAGCTGAGCAGGATCAAACCCTTGAATTAGCTCAATGCCTTGCTGCTCAAGCTGAGTACTCATCGGTGGGTAAACATTGGCATCACTGCCCGTTACCTTGTGCCCCATCGCGCGGGCTAACAAGGCTAAACCGCCCATGAATGTGCCGCAAATCCCTAATATATGTACGTGCATGGCTTGGCTCTGATAATTTATTTGTTGGCTGCTATTCTAATCTAACTTGGACGCTGATGTCAGTGAAGTCTGCTGAAACAACTCAATAAGTCAGCAAGGGTTAACCTCAAGGTAAAACTTTCAATTAACCGCTCGCCTTTAAAATTAGCTATTAATGCTCATTTTTATCGTATGGACTGCGCTTGTTGCTGGGCAACAATGTCAGTCAGCTTATCTATCTTCTCGTGCAGTAACCTGATTTGTTCATCTTTCTCAGCTTGTTCATTGCTATGGTTTGTTGAGCGATGAGGCTGTTCTACTTCTGGCTCGGTTACTACCTCATCTTGCTGTTGATGCATAATTTTGGTTTCTTCACCCATCACATCTAACACGGTACCGACCATCATATTTAAGAAAATAAAGGTGGTTAAGAAGATAAAGGTTAAGAAATAAATCCAGCTCAGTGGGTAGACTTCCATGGTTTCATACATAATTGACGTCCATGACTCAAAGGTCGATACCCTGAATAAGGTCAACATCGCAATGGACACATCCCCCCATAAAAAGTCATTGATATGACTGAAGAACATGCTTCCAATCGCGCCGTAGATATAAAAAATCACAAACATTAAGAGCCCGATATACCCCATGCGAGGAATCGCTCTGAGTAAGGCATTAATCAGCATTCTGAGTTCTGGCACCATAGACACCAGACGCAAGACCCTGAAAATTCTGAGCAAACGCGCCAGTAATATGGTTGAACCACCTAAAGGGATTAAGCTACCAATCACAATCACAGTATCGAAAATATTCCAGCCTTTAGAGAAAAAGGACTTGGTATTGTCACTGGCCATATAGCGGATGATCAGTTCAAACAAGAAGAATGCTGTAATTGCAACATCAAGCACATTCAAGCTTTTTTCTAACCATCCAGGAAGATGATAGGTGTGAGCACCAATAGATAATGCAGACACAATAATCACGAAGATAACAAAGCCCTGAAAAGCTTTACTCTGATCGACCTTTTTGAGTTTGCTGTAAATACTGGCGGTTTTAGTGGTGGATATCTCAGTCAAAATCTAACCTTTACTTTCAAAATAACAAAAAACTTCACAGCATTAGTTCATTTAACGCTGTATAAGGAACTGGTTTTATTTTAGGCGGTGGAGGGTAAGTGCCTCAGCTTAAATTTAGCTTAATATGCTATGGGATAATTGCAGAATTAATCTTTATTTATCAAAGCTGCCATTGAGGGTAAACATTAAAATAAAACAGAGATTTAACTAGTTCCCCCTCGCTAGTGAGTTCACAAATTGTCAATCTGAGACAAGTGATGAATACGCATCTACTTTTTCTTTGCCGACATAGCTAACGCACGTTGACGTGCTTGCTGCTTGAGCGAGCCTTTTTTAGTTTTACGTGTCACTGGCGCAACCTGGGTTAAGTCAGGCTCAAAACCAGTTTGCCATTGTTGAGGTAAACGCCTATCTAATAAGGCTTCTAATTTAATCAGTAATGGCTCGTCATCGACACTCAATAAAGTAATTGCTTCACCTGTTTTCCCCGCTCTGCCTGTACGGCCAATACGATGCACATAGTCTGCACTTTGAAAAGGCAACTCCATGTTGATCACACATGGCAGTTCACTGATATCAATCCCTCGTGCAGCAACATCGGTGGCCACCAGTGCGCGTAACTCGCCAGTCTTAAATTGGGCTAATACTTGTTGGCGTTGTGTTTGTGATAAGTCAGCATGCAAAGGCGCTGCTTGCGTACCTTTATTCACCAAAAATGCGGCGGTTTTATCTGCATCTTGTTTTTTGCGGCTAAAGATCAATACCTGCGGCCATGATTCAGCCTTCATCAAATGAGCTAATAACGACAACTTTCTATTCGCATCAACATTAAATACTCGCTCATTGATGCTAGGTGCACTTTGATTACGGGCAGAGGCTTCAATGACCTGTGGTTTAGATAATAAGCGTTGACTAAACCGGTGTATACGGTCATCTAAAGTGGCTGAGAATAATAGGTTCTGTCTTTTTTTAGGTAAGCGTCTCAACACATCAATGATTTCATCACGAAACCCCATGTCTAACATTCTGTCAGCTTCGTCTAATACGAGGTGTTTAATGTGCGACAAGTTCAGTGCTTGCTTACGCGCCAGATCAAGCAGCCGCCCCGGTGTTGCAATCACGATATTCGCACCATTGGCTAAAGCAGATATTTGCGTGTTTATGGCAACGCCACCATACACACATACCGTGCGTAACGCCGTTTGCTGCGCATAGCTGGCAAAATTTTCCGCCACTTGCATGGCAAGCTCGCGAGTAGGCACTAACACTAATACCTCTACAGCAGAGTCCAGCTTCTGAGAAGGCTCTTGAATAAGTTCCTGATTAGACTCACTAGTATGAGTATGCTCCGCACTGACTTTAGTTTCATTGCGCTGCATCAGGCTATGTAAGAGTGGTAACGCAAATGCTGCGGTTTTACCTGTGCCAGTTTGCGCGCCTGCCAATACATCTTTTCCAGCCATGATAGCCGGTATTGCCTGCTGCTGAATTTGGGTGGGCTGTAGATATTCCAACTCACTCAAACGCTGCAACAAGGCTGAATGTAAAGCTAATTCACCAAACGACATAAACACTCCTTTTAAATCAGCTGGCAATTCTACCATGCCACACTGATGCCTCAAGCTTGAGAGCGCTATCAGTATGAATATCTGCTGCATTCATTTAAACGCAACAATTGCGCAACAAAAGTATCAAGTATCTGTCAGGTAAATATCACACTCGCACCATAAGCTTTTCAAGGCTGAACCCATAGCGCCAAATCGCAGTTAACTATAACTTCTTGTCAAATAGGATAGACAACAACATGAAAAAGACCTGGAAAGCATCATACGGCATGCTAGCTTTAGTCGTTTCAAGTGCACTATATGCAGATGTGCTACCCACATACCAAACTCAAAGTGACTGGTATGCCGAGGCACAAAACACACTGGCAACTAAGCTCAACACTAACAATCAATTTAAAGCTAAGAATGTCATTCTATTTGTAGGCGATGGCATGGGTGTATCAACGCTCACTGCGGCGCGTATTTTACAAGGTCAGCAGCAAGGACAATCTGGTGAGGAAGGTTACTTAAGCTTTGAAACATTCCCGCACACGGCATTGGTGAAAACCTATAACGTTGATGCACAAACGCCTGATTCAGCAGGCACAATGACCGCGATGATGTCTGGCCTCAAAACCGATGTAGGTGTCATTGGTGTTGATGAAGATATTGAACGTGGTAATTGTGACACGGTCAGTGGCAATGAAGTGATCACCGCGCTAGAACTGGCTGAAATTAAAGGCTTATCAACCGGTATACTCTCTACAGCACGTATCACCCACGCGACACCTGCTGCAACCTATGCCAAATCAGCAGATAGAAACTGGGAAGATGTATCAGACATGCCTGAAGAGGCAGTAACAGCTGGCTGCACAGACATTGCCGATCAGTTAGTGAATTTTGAAGCCAATCTAGAAGCACGCTATTTAGGTGTTGATGTTGATGGTATCGACGTCATGATGGGCGGTGGTCGCCGTCATTTCCTACCAAAGGATGCGGCTTACAACAGCCCAGATGCAGTCAGTGAAGTAGAAGGCGATCGTACTGATGGACGTGATTTAACTGCTGAATGGCAGCAAAAGTATGCTGAAGGCCAGTATATTTTTGATCAAGCAGGCTTCGATAGCTTAGATGCCAACACCACTCAGGTACTGGGTCTATTCAATGAGTCTCACATGCAATATGAAGCTGATCGCAGCAACGATATTGCTGGCGAGCCTTCAATTGCCCAAATGACCGGCAAAGCGATTGATATTTTGGCCAAAAATGACAACGGCTTTTTCTTAATGGTTGAGTCAGGTCGTATCGACCACGGCCATCATGCAGGTAGTGCTTACAATGCCTTGACCGATGCCATCGCTTTCTCGGATGCAGTAAAACAAGCCGTAGAACAAACAGATCCTAATGAAACCCTGATTCTGGTTACTGCTGACCATGGTCATGTATTTACCATTGCGGGTTACCCAAAACGTGGCAACCCAATTTTAGGTAAAGTAGTCGGCATTGGCGCTACCGACCCAAGCCTTGCTAGTGATGGCCTACCTTATACCACGCTCGGTTACACCAATGGTAACGGTTTCCATGATTTAGGTGATGAAACCAATGCTGATGCGGGTTACGGCGAGGAAATTAATGCTGGCCGCCATGACCTGACTAACATCGACACGACCTCCTCAGGTTTTCACCAAGAAGCCTTAGTCCCGCTAAGCTCTGAAACCCACTCGGGTGAAGATATTGCCCTTCATGCACAAGGCCCAGGCTCACAGCTAGTACAAGGTGTGATGGAGCAAAGTGTAGTTTTCCATTTGATTGAACAAGCACTCGATCTTATTCACGAATAAACAGGTACCTATCATGAAAAAATTACAATTAACGCTTATCGCGACCGCTATTATGGGTTTATCTGCCTGTTCTGATGGTGATGATGGTGCCAATGGCACTAATGGTATTGACGGTGGTAACGGTCTCAATGGTAACGACGGTAGTAACGGTCTAAACAGTCTGGTACTTCAAACGGCTTTAGCCATGGGCAATACCCATTGTCCTAACTCGGGCGTGCAAATCGATTCTGGTTTAGATAGTAATGCTGACGGTACATTGCAAACTGGCGAAATTACTGCAACAGAATATGTATGTGTACCTGGTGAAACCTCTGTCGGCACCAATGACATCTTAACTAGCGTAAACAATAACTGGTTCATGGCAGGTCAACAGCAGGTTGCCAATGCCAAAAATAATTGGTTAGCTGCCACGCAGAACTCTGGCGCATCGCTCACATCTAGCTCGGCTCCGGCAAATATTGGTGCGACTCAAATGGCAAGTGATGTGAGCCTTGAAGCCCTGCGCGGACAAGCCAAGAATATCATTTTATTTGTTGGTGACGGTATGGGCATTTCAACCGTTACTGCTGCGCGAATTCTTGAGGGGCAGATGAATGGCTTACTCGGTGAAGAAAACCAACTAGCGTTTGATTCGTTTGAATTTGCCGGCCTTGCTAAAACTTACAATGTTGATGCACAGACACCAGATTCAGCGGGCACAATGACGGCAATGATGTCAGGTGTAAAAACCGATGCGGGAATTCTAGGTGTCAATGAGCAAGTTGAACGTGGCGACTGTTCAACCGTTGCTGGAACTGAATTAGTCACGGCACTTGAACTGGCTGAGATTGCAGGGAAATCAACAGGTGTCATTTCGACAGCTCGTATCACTCATGCTACACCGGCAGCTACCTATGCAAAATCAGCTGATCGCAACTGGGAAGATATTTCAGATATGCCAGCCGATGCCATTGCAGCAGGTTGCAGCGATATTGCAGACCAACTGGTTAACTTTAAAGAAAACCTTGAAAGTCGCATAACAGGTGCCAGCATTGATGGTATCGAAGTGGTGATGGGGGGTGGCCGCCGCCATTTCTTACCTAAAGATGCAGCTTTCAACAGCGCTGATGCGGTAAGCAGTATAGAGGGCGACCGTACAGATGGTCGAGATTTAACCGCAGAATGGCAAGCCAAGTATACCGACGGCGTGTATGTCATGGACCAATCAGGTTTTGATGCGATTGACCCAAACAACACCCAACGCGTATTAGGTTTATTCAATGAATCACATATGCAATATGAAGCTGACCGTGGCAATGACATTGCAGGTGAGCCTTCAGTGGCAGAAATGACAGCCAAAGCAATTGATATCTTAGATAACAATGATGAAGGTTTTTTCCTAATGGTTGAATCTGGGCGTATTGACCACGGCCACCATGCGGGCAGTGCCTATAATGCACTCACAGACACGATTGCGTTTTCTGACGCCATCGCCAAAGCCGTCGAAATGACTGACATGTCTGACACTTTAATCATTGTCACCGCTGATCACGGCCATGTATTTACCATTGCAGGTTACCCCAAACGCGGTAATCCAATCCTAGGTAAAGTTGTGGGCGTTGGGCAAACTGAACCAACACTTGCATCAGACGGTATGCCATACACCACATTAGGCTACACCAATGGTAATGGCTTTAAAGATTTAGGTGATGAGACCAATGCAGATGCGGGTTATTCACACGCTATCGCATCAGGTCGTCATGATTTGAGCACTGTAGATACACAATCATCAGGGTTCCACCAAGAATCTTTAGTGCCAATGAGTGCTGAAACCCATGCTGGTGAAGATGTAGGAGTATATGCCAAAGGACCAGGAGCAATGCTGGTAAACGGTACCAATGAACAAAGCATTATCTTCCACGTAATGGACTTTGCTGCAGACCTCACTCAAAAAGCTGAGCAGGCCTTAATGCAGTAATCATCTTGATCAATAAACACCGCCTAATATCTAAGCTTGCAGCTGTTATATTTTATCAGCAGTATACTCGCTAGATGTTTGGTGGTGTTCATCACCTAAATAATCGTTATTACCGAGGTAACCGTGAATATACTCACAACCCTAGTGTTTATTGTTGCAGCCAATGCCAATGCCAATACCAATGCCAATGCCAATGCCAATGCCAACACCAATGCCAACACCAATGCCAATGCCAATGCCAATGCCAATCAATGTCAGCTAAAAGCACACCAGATCAAAGCCCAGTACCAACTGACATTTGCACAAAACCAAGATCATCATGCTGATACACACATTCATCCACCCCGCACTAACCAAAGCCAGCTAACGTTATGGCGTAAAGGCAATACTGTCGCTCATCAGTATCAACAAACACGCATCACCGAAGCGTGGTATTTACTGGCTAACAAGCAAATCAAACCAACGCGTTACTTTGAACAACACCAACGTGGCATTGAGTATCAGCCGGGTGAAAACGTCCATGGCAAAACGGAGTCAGACTGGTCTTATCGCCAGCAATTAGTGTCAAATCAATTACTGCAGCAACTCACACTGGCATCTGAATCAGGTCAGGGTTGTCAGCACCAGCAATCATTCAAGCAAACCACGCCATCAGGCACACTGACATTAGTTTGGTTACCTCAATTACAGCTCATCAGCCAATTTACATGGCAAACCAGTCAAAGCACTGAAACATGGCAGTTATTAGATGTCACACACGATAGCCAGCAAGTAGATGCGTTTTTTGACCAGCTAAACCAATATCAAATGACAGACTATGCCGATATCGGTGATGATCACAGCGACCCATTTCTAACAAGTATGGTGACCTTGGGCTTTGTTGAACATGGCGCATCAGGTTTTTATGACGATAAAGGCAACGCACTCTCAGGTAGTCTCAGTGGCCACCAGCATTAACTTTGATTGTCACGGCAAGTTTGTGCATCTTAGCGGATAACCTCTGCGCAGATCTAAGGCAAGAAATTGAGCAGCGCATATAGTTAAATACATCACTTATAAGGATAAGTTTTTCACAAGGAAGAAGAATGACATTGCAGCAAGCGCAGCAGAATATGGATCACGCTTATTTAGGTGGTGGCCCTGGAGTGTTGGTATCAGGTTTAGTTTGGGGTATCGCTGCCATAGTCGCGGCTGTATCAACGCCCTTTACCAGTATGCTCACCCTATTTTTTGGCGGCATGCTCATTCACCCATTGGGAATGGTACTAGCCAAAGTGTTTAAACGTTCGGGTATGCACCAACCAGACAACCCACTGGCTAAATTGGCATTTGAAAGCACAGTCATTTTGTTTGTTGGATTGTTTATCGCCTTTTACGTAGCCAATATCAATATCAGTTTATTTTATCCCATCATGTTACTGACAATTGGTGTACGCTACCTTACTTTCCAAACACTCTATGGCAATCGCATATATTGGCTATTAGGCGCGGTGTTAATGGCTGGTGGAGTCGCATGTATGGTAATGCAAGCGCCCTTTATCACAGGTGTTGTATTAGGTTCAGTCACAGAAATAGTGTTCGGCTTACTGATCATTGTCAAAGCCAAGCAAGCCAATATGTAATGAATGACCACTGAGTTTACCCAAGCAGTCGCTAGCGACCTGCTGTTTCAGGGCCGATACCGCCATACTTTTTAGCAAAAAAGCCAATAAACACACCCACCATTAGCCCTTCTAGAGCAAACCAGTAGGGTGAAGTAAACCATCCCTGCTCACCAAAAAGTGCACCCATCAAGACGACTAAATCATCATAAATAAACAGGGTTAATACAAAGTTTAGCCATGCCCCAATAACACCACTGGTGAGCCACCAAGGTAAGTTTATCTTTAACATGGGGTGATAGGTAAATACGCCGATAACACCGATAATGCCACCGAAGGTGGTATACCACAGCAACATTGCCCATTGCATTTTGGGTGCGATATCAGCTTGCATCATGGGCAACACAAAAAAGCCCAGCAAACCAAGTGCAAAACCGATGGATTTAGCCACAACACAGCGGGTAAAGAGTGATGGTGAAGTTAACATGACAAGCTCACTTATTAAGGTAATGCCATGACTCATTGTAGCTTGTGATGATTAGACTAAATGTGACCTCGCCCACCATTAACGCCAATTGCATACCTGTACACTCAACCCAAAAGCTGACCCAAAACCTGACCCAAAATCTAAGCCAAAATCTAAGCCAAAAGCTAAGCCAAAAGCTAAGCCAAAAGCTAAGCCAAACAACACTTAATTAAATAAGCTAAGCCAAAAAGGAAGAGTAGAGTTAAGTTAAACAAAATAGTCGCATATTGAGTTCATCTTCTAAACCTATGGATTCAGGTTCTACACTGATAAAACCATTGCGTTTTAGTACAGTGATTGAACCAATATTATGCTGCACAACCCATGCTAACAAAGGTCGACTGATCATCATGTTACTAAATTTGGCGAGAGCTTGACTGGCAATACCCTGCCCCCAATATTCTCGCCCAATCCAATAGCCCACATATTGCTCGACTGGCAACAAGGATGGTGTATTTTGATCGTCCACAGAATGGTCAATTGACCAACTAACGATGCTTCCCACCAGCACAGGCGCTGGACCTGTAATGAGCCAAATACCCTCGGCAATGGCATCAGGGTTTGCCAAAATGTTTTGCTGCCAATGCGCCATAAACGCTTGGCGATCACGAGCGGGAAAGTCGGCCATGTCATTGGCTATCGGATCATCTTGAAATCGAAATAAACATTCCAAATCTCTTTCAATGACAGGACGCAGCTCAATTGCACATTTTGGGGTTGACACTGAGGACATAAAATAACCTAAACTAACCACTTATCAGGTAAGTAATATTTTAATGAGCAACATAACACTGTTTATTTATACAGTAAAGATATGCATTAATGTCATCACACCTTCATCGACTTTAACGGGAACATAAAAATACACCTATGCAGCTGATCACCCCTTCAATAGATTACCAACAAAGTTATCTCAACTATATTTCAGAGCTGGGCGATGAAGAACGCTACCCTTTTCCGCTGGATTTTGATCATCAAGATTTTCCAAGCATGTTGGCAAGAATTGATAAATTCGCTAAAGGAGAAGCCCTTGCTGAAGGAGCGGTACCGAGTAGCACCTTATGGTTAATTGAGGCAGGCGAAATTATTGGTGTCACGAATATACGCCACTTTTTATCACCGCAAATTGCACACTGTGGTGGACATATCGGGATGAGTATTCGCCCCAGTTATCGTGGTAAAGGGCTAGGCTCTACACTAATGAAGTTATCTATCAATTACTTGAAGGCAATGGATGTGAAACACATCTACGTGCATTGTTATCAATCCAATCAAGCATCGGCACAAATGATCATCGCCAATGGTGGTCAGTTGCACTCACAGGTAGTTATTGGCGAACAAACAGTGTTACGTTTTCTCATAACTGATAACTCATAACTAATGACTGATTGCTGATTGCTGATTGCTGATTGCTGATGAAAAGTAACTTCACTTAATGCATTACTCATTATTGTATAACTGACGAGTTTAGTTGCTTGCAAAGTGTCACTTATTTACCTGCTAAAACGGAGCGTTTTGAGCAACAGCAGGTGTTTCACACACACCGCTTTGAATATCAACATAGGGCGCCAACATTGGCAGTAAGGAATTCAGCACTTGCAGTGGTAAGGATGATGTAAAGCTAAAACTATCAGCCTGCTCACCAGGGACAAAAGCCGTGATCGTACCAAACAAATTATCTCCCAAGTAAAACACAAATGTCGCGGTTCGATTCATTGCTGTCGACTCCAGTTTGCGCCCTTGTTCAACCTTCGTGACCACACGATTATCGCCTGTCCCTGTTTTGCCACCAACTAAGATGTCAGGTGCGAACTGTGCCTGTAACACGGGGGTTAACCGCCGAGCTGAACCTTGTGTCACAACTAGATTCAATGCATGTTTAAGCGTATTGGCCACTTCAGGGTGCAACACTTGCTCCGGTGCGGCCGGTGTTTGCTGTAATGACACTTCATAAGGCGTTGTTTTAGCAAAATGCATTTGCGGGATCATCACGGTGGGTAACTTCGCCCCTTGGTTTTGAATAATGCCCATGAGTTCGGCAAGCGCTACAGGACGATCGCCTGAGCTGCCCAGTGCAGAAGCTAATGAAGGGACCAGGTAATCAAATGGATAACCCCATTTTGACCAGCGTTGATGAATACTGAGAAAAGCATCCACCTCAAGCATCACTTTTACCCGTATGTCACGGGCATTTTGATTACGGGTATGAAATAACCAACGATAAACAGCAACCAAGTGCTCCTGACTCAATTGCTTTAATTCACTCAAACGGATCTCAGGTTGCAAGAGCATTTGCTTAAGCACCCACACATCTAAGGGATGCGTTCGCATTAGGTAACCTTGATCCGCAAGATTAAATTTACTTTCACCATAGGTTAGATAAAGCCGATTGATTTGTTTATCAGTAAACTGTTGATCATCAAGCCTTTGTTGTAAAAATTGCTTAAGCTGCTTGGCGGTTGCTTGTGGCTGTAAGTAGCGAAATGCGGCACTCAGTGAAGCACTATCTTCAGCCAAGGTCGAATAGAAACTATTGAGCCGTTGCTCAGGTGCAAGCTTGCGATATTTTCGATAAAAACGACTGACATATTGACCACCTTCACGGGTAGCAAACGCAGCGAGATATTCATCTCTGCGAGGATCGGTATCGTTATGTAAAATTTGAGCCAGACTCCCCTGGTGATTATAGCTGCGACTATAATTGACAATGTCTCGCATCAAGCGCACAAATGGTATGTTAATTGACTGCTGTAGGGCTTGGTATAGCGTTGGATTAAGGCCGTCCTGCTTAGGATCAAAATTACTAAAAACGTGCAAACTTCCACCAGTAAAAAATCGCTCATTTGGATCAGCGGAATATGTTCGTTGCATAGCAGCATCCAACATACGGGATAAGTTACGGTCACGCGTTGCAATTAAGTAGTCAACAACCCACCGTGTAATCGCATCACCAGATTCAACATCAACGTGTGTTAAATCAGCTACAGTCTTGTCTATAAACCTTTGCTGCAACTCTGCAATGATGTCTAAATAAGTGGTGATCACCCTAAGTTTGGCAGTCGACCCCAACTCAAGTTTACTGCCTTGGTTAATATCAAAGGGCTGTGGGTTATTATCCGTTTGCACCCTCACGAGGTTGGCACCTTGGTGTGACTCATACAAAGCAAAACTGTATATCACTTTATCGAGCTGCTCAGCTGTCAGTAAATGACGCCCCAGTATCTTGGCTTTTTTGGCCTGTTCAAGTTGAGATAACTCAGCAAGATGTTGACTCACTTTTTGCTGAAGATTTGCATGTAGCGTACTGCTGAGGGTTAAATCATATCGGTCTAGGTGAAATAAATCTGTGCCTAATGATTGTGCTGCACCGATCCTCACCGCCGTAATACCTTTATCATTAAGCGGCAAATTATCGTTTTGTACTAGCAATTGGCTATCTAGCTGGAAGTATTCCGAGCTGAATTGGGGCGTATTAAAGCTTAATGAGCTGGCTAATGCCGCCTCGATTAAAGGCCTTTCAATCAAGCCATACTGTGCTAACAAGCGAATATGACTATCTGCCAGTTGATTCAACTCATTTTGCCCTTGCAGCAAATAATAAGACGGGCGTCGCTGAGCAATCATTAACGCCAATACTTGCTTAAACGCCAACCCTCTTGCCTCACTATTTTGTTCAGTGTGAGGCTGGTTAAGTAATTGATTAACTTCAGTGAATGACGCGCCAAACCAAGCATGCAAGCCATCACCAATACCGTTTACTTCACCAAACCCTCTTGCCGATGATAAAGGCACCGTATTCAAGTAATCCTGCACAATGAAGCGACGTGCTTGATAAGTTTGTTCACCGGCTTGGTATACCCGCAACATGGCCGAGCTTAATTGGATAAACTTGTCTTGCACAGACAAGGTTAATCCTTGGGGTGAGTGACGAAACTTCTCGATTTGCGTCGCCAGAGTACTGCCGCCGCCTTTGGTGGCTGATACACCTATTTTAGCCGCGATTTGGTTCACCGTTGCTTTGGCCAATCTTGGCCAGTCCACCACGGGATTATGATAGACAGTTTGCTTCATCAACTCACGGTTTTCGATAAACAATAAACTGGTGGCTATGGCTGGCGGGATCTCGCTCGGATCTCGGTACACATGTCTTGGATAATTAAAATCAAACTGCGCTTGATCACGACAGTCAAGTACCGTTAATCCAGCTTGCACTTTCTCTCGATAAGGCGGGTAAAATCCTGATTGGGCATATTGGGTTAATTGCGCAGAGAAATTAGCCTGACTAAGTACATGATATTGCCCCTGCTGCAGCCTAGACAACATTTGCGGTAATTGGGTATAACCGTATCGTTGATCAAACGGGCCATGTTGCGGGTAAACCACGTTAGCTGCAGGTTGTGGCTTGACCTTATAATCGAGCTGCTTAGCATAATGATGCATGATTTTAGCTTGATAGAATGAGCTACGGACTTCTTGGGCAATACAGTACCCAAGAGCCACAAATAACATCACCAACAATAACCCTAAACGGCTGCGTTTAACCTGAGGAGCTTGCTTAGTATAAAAGCTTTGAGGTCGTTGGGATTTGGGGCGATAGTTATCAAATTGTCTTGGTGCTGGATCACTCAAGCGCGACATTCCTTTGTTAAAATCCAAAAAAGCGCATTTTCCGCAAAGGCAGGATAATAACAGATGTCGACGCAATAAAAATCATCCAAAGCGATATATCATGGCTTGATAAGAACAAATGGTTTGCTGCTGATAGCTTATATGATTTCAGCAAAAGCGCATTGATGCTCATTATGTGTAAATTCCCCTGTGACTTTTGCCCATGTTTAACCACATGCACCGACTCACAAACAGCCATTGACTCGCATTACCAGTCAGATCATCATATTCAGTTCAGTTTCAGGACTAAGCAAATGACACAAGACCCAGTTGCACACTCAGTTGCAAAACATTTAGCTACACAACAAGCTATTATACAAAAACCAATGGTAACGACACCGCATATTACTCCGTGCTATTTAGGTTTACCTATGTGGTCACACAGTCATTGGCAGCAAAGTGTGTATCAAGACAAACAGCAGGCCCACAGGTTAGCCCATTACGCGCAAGTGTTTAATACCGTGGAGGGAAACACCACCTTTTACGCCACACCGAAAGCCAGTTCAGTCAATAACTGGCTTGACGCCACCCATAATGATTTTAGGTTCACTTTCAAATTACCTAAAACCATTACACACGAACGAAAATTGCTTCACTGTCAGCCTGAAATGAATGCTTTTTTTCGAGCACTTGAACCATTGCATCAACGAACGGGGGTGTGGAAGATTCAACTGGCAGATCATTTCGGCCCTGCATCTTTACCTGTGCTCGATCAGTTTTTAAATCAATTACCACAAGGGATGAGCTTTGGTGTGGAAGTCCGTCATAAGGCGTTTTTTGCCAAAGGCGAACACGAAAAACAGCTGAACCGCTTGTTAATGCAGCATCACTGTAGCCGGATTATTATGGATACTCGCGCAGTATTTGCTGCGCCCCCGACAAGTGCAGCAGTGATAGACGCTCACCAGAAGAAGCCTAAGGTGCCTGTTCATCCAATTGCGACCAATAATCATCCCGTCATCCGTTTTGTCGGTGGACCAGACCTGCAACAAAACCTGCAATTTTTTACTAACTGGCTCAAGCCGTTACCTCAATGGCTTAATGATGGCAAAACACCTTATATTTTTATTCATACGCCTGATAACAACGCCGCCCCCGAACAAGCCATCGCCATTTACCAACACTTAAAGCAGCATGTTACCCAGCAAATGCAGCTACATCTGCCGGAGTTCAGTTTGCCCTTATTAGCAAATAAGGCAGCAGAAGCCGAACAAGCGCAACAATCACAACTGGATTTAGGTATTTAGCCAAGCATTGTGGATAGCACTGTAATCACAGTCGAATTTGGGCATTTAACCAGTATTGTGGCTAGCACCATGCTTAGCTTGTGTTAAAATATCGCACCTCAGAATCGTTATACTTCGCCACCCAAGGAATTTATTGTGTCTGACTCTGCCATGCGCCTGAACAAATACATCAGTGATAGTGGAATTTGCTCCCGTCGTGAAGCCGATCGTTTTATCGAGCAAGGCAATGTATTTATCAATGGTAAACGTGCTCAAATTGGCGACCAAGTTGAATTTGGTGACAAGGTAAAAGTCAATGGCCGCGATATTGAACCAAGAGATGCAGAAGACTTAGTGTTTATCGCCCTGAATAAGCCTGTGGGCATTGTCAGTACGACTGAAGGAACTGAGCGCGATAATATCGTAGATTTTGTTAACCACAGCAGCCGTATTTTTCCTATTGGTCGCCTAGATAAGGATTCTCAAGGGCTGATTTTTTTGACCAACAATGGCGATTTGGTCAATAAAATATTGCGTGCAGGCAATAATCACGACAAAGAGTATGTCGTCACGGTCAATAAACCCATCACTGATGATTTCATTAAAGGTATGGCTGGCGGCGTACCGATACTTGGTGTCATGACCAAGAAGTGTAAGGTTGAGAAAGTCTCTGCCAATGCGTTTAAAATCGTGTTAGTGCAAGGACTAAACCGTCAAATCCGTCGTATGGCAGAGCACTTTGGTTATGATGTGATAAAACTTGAGCGTCAGCAAATCATGAATGTCAGTCTTAAAGGCTTACCTGTGGGCGAATGGCGTGATTTAACCAAACAAGAATTAGATGAACTATTTGGTATGCTCAAGGACTCCACTTCTGAAGACAAAAAAACCAAACCTAAGAGCAAACCAAAACCTAAGCCTAAATTGAAATCTCAGCGAGATAAAATTGAAGGCCCAGAGCATTTTATACAACATCACGGTCGAGCTAAGCCAAAACGTAACTCTTCAGGAAAAGGCAGCGCTGGCGGTAAAGGGAAGCCAAGTCACTCGCGTTCACCTAAACGCGGCAGGTAAATAAAGCTTCACCTTAACGTAAGGTTATTGTAATCTCTTTCGTGTATGCGAAAGTGTAACAATAAGAATCAATAAGAAATATCAATAGAAAAAGAGTTACAAAACGTAAATAGCTGTAATGGATACAGCCTTTTTGACAAGGAATGTTAATGATAAATAATCCAATTTTATTGGTAGATTTCCCGCAGGAGTTTACCAATCAATTCAGCCATATTGCTCAACTTCTCAATTTAACTCCAATTGATTGCGACCATGATTTATTGGCCAATTATATTGAACAATTCTCTATTGCTGATACCACAGCCATCATCCTGCACTTCTATGCAGAACCTCAGCAAGTCATGTCGCAATTTGATACAGACTTGATTAACAATCACCGCCACATTGCCATATGCCCGAAAATCACCACTGAACTTGAATTAAGCTTTATGTCTGCTGGTTTCCATGGTTGTGTTAATAGCGCTGACTCTGTCGTTGAGAAACTGCATGCAATTAAAGCAGCGCAACGCGAGCACATTCACTTTAGCCAAGCTGCCACTTCACGTTATGTATTACAGCATAAGCGTGTACCGTCATATCAAAACAGTGCAAAAATTCTAGCTGTCACTACACCCAAAGAGCAGCAAATTCTAAGCTTGATTTGGAATGGCATGACTAATGAAGAAATGGCTTTAAAGCTCGGTATTTCTATCAATACGGTAAAAATGCACGTGCAGAACATCTACAAAAAAACCAACATCAAAAACCGTGGACAGTTATTTGCTCTCGCCACAGGTTAATAGCAAGCAACGCATGTTCGATACAAAGCTATAAATACAACAAAGCCTCATGTGATGAACATGAGGCTTTGTCATTTATGGCAGCGTCTTTATCTACAAATAAAGCCACAATCTAAAAGTTTGGATCACTCTCTAACGCCTGCATCCGCTTGATATCTTCTTGGGACAACCCCATTGCCTCGCCAATAAAGCACATTTTACTCATTTCGAACATGTGCACTAACATCTGTAGTTGACCGCTATGCACCTGCACGTTTAACAAAGCGATTGCAGCTGCACCTTCATCATCACCCACTTGAGATTGTTTAATTTGCAGTAAAGCCTGATTTGCTTGCCTGCGCTGCTCAATAGTTTGGGCAAACTCAAGTGCACTTTCAGGTTGATAACAGACTGAGTTTTTTGACAGTTCGGTTTGAAAGCCCTCAAAGGCCAGTAAATATTGATCAGCCAGTGCCAATGTTTGCTCACCGACTTGATACATTTGACCGATATATTCTGAATTAAGCGCCTTTACTGCACTCTTTGAGTTGTCAGCAACGGATTGAAGCTTTTCCATCAACTCGGTTTGACGGTCACCGAGACTGGTAGACTGCTCCAACAAAGGTTCAGTTGCGGCGTTGTATTGATCGATGGCGAATTGATTGCTGGCAAACGCAAATTGTGTGTGAGAAAACAATAGCAACGCCGCCAAGTAAACAATATTGTTTTGACGTCGAGATAGCGACATGTGCCGTCCTTAACTAAGTCATGTATCTGCTGTTTAAGCATCAGCTTAATTGAGCGGATAAACACATACAATCATCACATAGTGTTGATGCCGATGAGCCATCTACCCGAAGTGATAAGGCAATAAAGACTGCAGGCTATTTTGTCTTGTATAAATAAAAAGGCAAACACCAAGGATGCTTGCCTAACGAACAGGACGACGCTGCTAAGTTAAACTTTGCGAAACACTCTGCTTGAAAGCAAAGAGTTTCATCATTTAACCAATCGCTTAATCGATTAATAGTTTGGTCAATAATTGAGACTGACTCAGTAAATCAACTTTCTTACTTGGTTTTCCATTCACGGTTAGATGAAGCTGTGGATCGTCTAAAAAATCTCTGGCTTGCTCGGCCGTATAAATAATGGGCGTCTGTAAGTGGTACTCTTGAGATGCCTCGACATCTAACTGCAGATATAAGGATTCTGAACGAACCCAATGCCCTGAGTCATCGGCATTTCCTTGAAATAAATCTCGATAGTTTATTTCTATGAGTGTCGCACCACTCTTTAAGCCATCGACGTTGTTAAAGCCTGTTTCTTGTCCATTGATACTTTCAATATTCAAATTGTCATTGGTTGTAATGCTTGCAGCTGCGACTTGGTAGCTAGTGAGTGATAAAGCCATAATAACTGTGCTTACCACTGCTGAGGTTTTTAGGTTCATAACGCGCTCCGTTGTGTTACTGATACTAGGTCGGCACATCACCGACAACATCATTCCAACACCAGGCCAAAAATCACTTCAGCATGCCGTAGAAGGAAAGGTTACTGAAATAGACCTTGCCATTACTCGCCTTATTACAAATGAGAAGATTAAAAAACCTTCACCTTGGGTAAACTCCTATAACGACTGTTAAAAACAGTGCAGTTCAATCCAAACTGCAAAGAGCTGATACAGGAAAAATATGTACAATCAAAGCCGCCTGACGTATATCAGGCGGCTTTGATTGTGATGATGCAGTGCGATTAAAGTGCAGTACAGTTTTGTAAAATATGGCTATAGAGACATTATGAACGCAATCACTTGTGTGCGCTCTGATTGAGTTAATGCCATAAAGTCTTGCTGGCTCTGTTCAGCTTCACCGCCATGCCACACAATCGCTTCTTCTAATGTTGCAGCGCGGCCATCATGTAAAAAGCCTGCTTGAGGGTTAACTGTCTGAGTCAATCCTATGCCCCACAATGGACGAGTTCGCCACTCCCTACCCGTGGCTAAGAAGTCTGGACGACCATCAGCTAACTCTTCTCCCATGTCATGCAGTAACATGTCTGTGAATGGATAAATTGTCTGCCCTTTGAGCGCATCAATCATTGGTTTGCCACCCACATCACCCGATGTTTTGGTGACAAAGCTTGGTGTATGGCAACCTGAGCAGTTTAGTTGCTCAAATAACCGCGCACCCTCACGAACGTTATCATCTGTCACATTCCTTCGAGCTGGCACTGCTAAGGTTTCAGAGTAAAACACGACTTCATCGCTGAATGCCTGACCAACCTCCGTATTGCCATTAATATCTGTGCCAGTGTCAACAAAGCCAGTACGAGTAAGGTAAGAGTCATGCAAGCTGGTGCCTGCTATGCTTTCGTCTGGGAACAGCGGGTTGGTAATACCAATGTCGCCTCTAAGTGCACCTAGTGATTGCACTCGCACACTCGGCGTATTGGCTTTCCAACCAAATCGGCCTAACGAGACGGGTGAATCATCATTATTTTGTGCTTTAACTGCATCAAATACCCAATTCGCTCGACCAGAAATACCGTCGTTATTTGAGTCTTCTATATCAACTAATGCCAAGATGTCCGCTTCAGGAATCGCCTCTAGCAACCCAAGGCCAAACACTGGCATGCCGTTGCGCCAGCCCATGAGGACATTGTCTTGCAGCAAGTTTGACGTCACATTCACGCTTTGTTTCGTTTCACCTGGCGAATCATAAGGGTTTTCCACCTCAAAAATAGGTTTCTTCAACCTTAAGCTAGTGCCATCTGGGTAAGTCACGGTTTTATACTCATAGGATAAATACACATCGGCCTGACCACCAAATGCATGGTCTTGCCAATCTTCGCGGGCTTTTAGTACGCCACGGTGAAATAATTGTCCACCAAAGTCAGGCACAGCAATGGGCGCACAGTAGTTATTATCAATGCTACCAACCGTGCAAGGTTCATCTTGTGCTAGGCTGATGCGCAGAAACATGCCTGCATCTGACCCAAGTTTTACTCGTTGTTGTTCAGCCGTTAAAAATGGCGTTGAATTCCGCCCGTCCCTTTGATGGCAAGAATTGCAGTCGGCATTATTAAATACTGGACCTAAGCCATCGAGTTCAGGATGTGCGGTATTGGGCGCGGTGGTAAAGCTGGTTTCAAAGTGAGTATCACCTGCTAAATGCTGCGCTAGTTCTATATCGGTAAGGTTTGGTGCTGGAGTAGAAAACCCGTGGCCAGAATTGCCAGCTTGATAAGTAGTGGTGTCGCCACCGGATGCGGTAATATCAGTGTAGCTCGGGTATGTGATTACTGGCGCTTGAGTCTCATCGTCTCCGCTGCCGCCACAACCAACAAGTATCATACCGATTAGCGTGATACCAAAGCCTGTTTTTATAAGTGGGTAATGTTTCATCAGTCATCTCACACGTGCGAAAAGCAAAATAGGCGGAGCGGTTTTCACCACTCCACCGATTAACTAAGCTAGCTTTGGTTAGTTATTCCAATCAGAAAGCAGTGCAATAACATCTGTTTCTAAGCTAGTTTGAAGTGTAGTTAATGCTTCTACTGCAGCTTGTACACGTTCACGACCTTGTTCATCTAAAATGGCTTGTCTAAACGGCATGTCATTTTCACCAGCAATCGCTTCAATGGCAGCAATTGCAGTGTCAATTTCAGATCCAATGCGTGTTGCTAAGGTTGCATCCGCAGCAGCAACAAAGTCGACAATACCTTGCTCATCAGCTTCTCCAGTAAACTCGCCTTGGTAAACATTTTTCACGCCTTTGATGTTATCGGCAAAGTCAGTGAGTGAATTCCAAGAATATTGAGACTCTACTTTTGATGTGTCAGCATTGGCTAGGCTATCACCAAATGGATCTGCAATTTTGCCGTTACCTACTTCATCCACAATACCAATCATGCCGTTGATCAGCTCTTCAATAACGGCAAGTTCAGATGCATAAATTGTGTTGTCGTCACTACCTGAGTCTGTCAGTAATTCAGCATAAGGTTTTGCATTGCTGTCTTGTGGATTGTGGCTAATTTGCCATGCGTCATCTAATTGATCTGCATAGTCTTTAAATACTTCAGCTAAGGCGATTAAGTACTCACGCTCTTTCGTGGTTAACTCACTAATTAACTTATCGTTGTCATTCACGCCATCGCCGAATAATAAGTACTCAATAGTGTGAAAACCTTGCACATCATCATTCCAACCTTTAATGGTTTCTGCATCAAAGCCTGAACTGTTATCTAGCTGAGTCTGTAAATCTGTTGTGTTAAGTGGCCAGCTATCTAAATGCGGGTCAATACTGAGTGAATCAACTGGGCCAAAAATGTGTGACTCGCCTTGCTCCCATGGCTCACGCGCCGCTTTCCATGCTGCTTGAGCAGCAGTTAAGTCCGCTTGATCTGTTGAGTTAACTAATGCTTGAGTTGCCAATAATAGATTATCTGCTTGAGCAGCTAGGTTGGCATATCCCACTACAATCACATTGTCGGTTAGGTTGCTGATCATGTCAGTTGCATTAAAATCAAAACCCGTTTCAGGTGCTGTGATTGGCGTTGACTCATCTGAACCTGAGCCGCCGCATGCAGCTAAGGTGGTGATTAAGGCGATTGCAATAGCGCTATATTTAACTTTCATCTAAAACTCCATTTCATACATTTTTGTGTGCAATGATTGCCATGTGGCTAATGTTTGTATTTATTTTGTGGGTAACAAAAAAGCTGTTTGCCTACAGTGAGAATTGGTAACCCACCCCAAGCGCAAAAAAGTTAGTATCAGGAATGCTCTTCACAGCCACCTGATGTAGGCCGCCTTCAGCCTTCAATACAATTTCAGGAATAGGTGAATAGTTAATACCGACACTGCTCCACGTATTTTCATATCGCTTAGTCGCTGTGCCAGATTCGACTTCCATCAAAGGGTTGGAATAATCAATGTTGGCAAATACCGTCATGGGTAGATCCCACCATTGATTGAGGTTAATGCCCGCTTCAACAAAGAAAGCCTGTGACTTACTGCCTAGCTGAGCAAAGTTACCGGGGCGTAAACCTGGTGTGGTTTTGTTAGCTAATGTAATCGCATCAGTGTCAGACAGCGTGCCATACAGATATTGGCCACGGAGGACCCAAGGGCCTTCAACATAAGCAGCCGCGACAGACACAATACTTAATGTGCCATCAACATTGAGTTTGTTACTTTTATTGCGATTACCTGTGGTATTACCATAGTAATAAGCAATACCTGCGGCTAATCCACCCTCTTTAAAACTGCCGTAATCTAATCGTCCTGCGAAGGCTAAGTCATCTGCATTAACATGCTCAAAACGACGTTGGTGGCCAGATGCCACCCAATCATAGGTGCGGAAGTATTCTGAATTTAAGCCACTGACTACTTGCGCTTGGTAATGAAAATCACCCAAGTCACCAAAAACACCGATACCCATTTCATTCCAGACAGCAGGGATCATCGCCGCTTCACTTTTATGGCGTTGCACAGTGAGATATTGATTAGGTTTGTGTAAAGTGCTGCCAAGTCCGATGGGTAAATGGATGTTACCGAACTTCACGCCGAAGGCGTCGCTTGCTTGATATTTTATTTCTGCCTTTTCAACGATGATTTCACCGCCGGCTTCTACCTCTGATTCAAATTCACCAAATTCATCAAAGCCATCATATTCAAGCGCTGCACCGGTGCCACCATGCTCATATTCAATTTCAACTTCCATGCTCCATTGGTCATTAAATTGATAACCGAACTCGGTAACAATGCGCTCTAGATCAAAGCGGCTTCGGCGCTCTGGCGATGTATCTTGTACGTTGTCAAAGTATTCATCACTAGTGAATACCGCACTACCATAGGACTTGAAGCTAAATTTATCTTTTTGCTGTTGTACCTGCGCAACTTGAGTTACTTGCGAATCCAGCTTTTCAATTGCTTGAGTATTTTCGGCCACCTGAGTATGAGATGGCACTTCAGCTTGAATTGACTGTGGATGACTTGATTGCTGATGGTTTGACTGCGCTTTTGCAGCTTGCTCAAGTTTTGCTAGTTGCAATTTTAACTCTGCAATTTGCGCTTCTTGCTTGGCAATTGCCTCAGCTAAGGCTTGAGTTGATATGGATTGGTCTGATTCAGCATAGGCGTTGAAGCTACCGGTTAACAGTGCAATTGATAGGGCTACCAATGAGAGTTTTGCTTTCATTCACTTCTCCGAAAAACGTCAAATATTACAGACTGATTTGCCATCATCATTTTGATGAGATTTCAATGTGGCAACATCTTAGACCGAATGAGAACTATTTTCATTAATATTTACACTATTAATTACAATATTTTTTACTTACCGTTTACAAAGATGATAATTCACCATGATTTTGGGATACTTTCGGGTCACTTCATGCTGTAGTATCTAAGTGTCTTCCAGTACGGTAAACAAGGCTATTTGATTATATGAGTTCAGCAATGTTGGCGCCTATTCGCACTAACCCTCAATACTTATTACTGGGTATGACCTTCGTCATGTCGATGGTATTCGCGGTATGGCAGGCATTACTCAATAACTTTGTAATTGAAAAAGCTGCCTTTACCGGTGCTGAAATCGGTATATTACAAAGTTTAAGAGAGGTTCCCGGCTTTCTTGCTTTTACCGCTGTATTCGTCTTGTCACTCATTAAAGAGCAAGCTTTTGCCCTATTAGCACTTGCCACATTATGTATCGGAGTGGCGATTACCGGCTTTTTCCCTGATGTCATTGGTTTATACCTCACCACTATTTTGATGTCGGTAGGTTTTCACTATTTCGAGACCATTAATCAGTCACTGACATTGCAATGGGTCGATAAGCTCAATGCTCCTGCTTTCATGGGAAAGGCCTTAGCTTGGCGTTCAGCTGCAGCTTTGCTTGGTTACGGCAGTATATGGTTATTTATGACTTGGATGCATCTGGACTATGTGTGGATGTACGCCATCATTGGCTGTAGTGGTTTACTGATGGTCATCATGATGTGGAGTTATTTCCCTCGCTTTGCTCAGGGACAAAGCCAGCACAAACACTTATTACTCAGAAAACGTTATTGGTTATATTACTTGCTAACCTTTTTCTCAGGTGCACGTAGGCAAATATTCATGGTATTTGCTGGATTTATGATGGTCGAGAAGTTTGGTTATAGTGTTTCTGAAATCACCGCACTATTTTTAATTAACTATGTCATTAACCTTTTATTTGCGCCTGCCATTGGTCGATTTATTGGTCGTGTCGGTGAGCGAAGAGCATTAATCATTGAATACGTAGGATTGTTTGTGGTGTTTAGCTGCTATGCTTTCGTAGAAAACGCCCATGTTGCTGGTGCCTTGTACGTCATTGATCATCTATTATTTGCCATGGCAATTGCGATGAAAACCTACTTCCAAAAAATTGCAGATGAAAAAGACATCGCATCAACCATGTCAGTTAGCTTTACTATCAATCATATTGCTGCTGTGGTGATCCCAATAATATTAGGTTTATTATGGTTAAATTCGCCTAAAGCGGTATTTTTAATTGGTGCTGGCTTTGCTATTTGTTCATTATTACTGGCCTGTAATGTACCAAGTAAACCATCTGCAGGTAATGAAACATTATGGCCACGTAACTCGTAATACTTTATCTGAAATACAAATGATTAATAAAAATGTTCAATAAAGCGTAAAGGGCAAGTGCATTTATGGCAGATAACCCCGTAGAAACTAAACAATCTGAAGTAGTGAATGGTTCCGCAAGACAAAAAACCTTGCAGCTAGGCCGTTTCCTTGGTTTAGCTAGTGAAGCTAATTATAACCCCTCTTCCGCTTCCACTACTGAGCGAGCACAGTTTCGGTTGCAAAAACAACAGAATCAATTTCAACTGAATCTAGAAACTATCTTTGCACTTGCGCTGAACTACACTCCGTCAGATGTCACTGGAGCTGAGTTAGATTTAGATTGGCGTTACCATTTTTTTAAAATGGCAGAGCAAATTCATAACCGTAAAATGCAGGATTTGTGGGCTCGAATTTTAGCTAGTGAAGTGGTTTCACCAGGGCAATTTAGCTTGCGCACCTTGTCACTGCTGCAGCAATTAACATTGCGTGAGGCACAAGTGTTTGAAAAAGCACTTGGGATGTCAGTCAAGATCAACCAAGAAACGCGATATAAACTGCTCAGTGGGTATAGGATAACTGGTGGGTTAAAACAGTATTTTAGAAAGAATCCCAGTCAAAATCTGGCCTTATCGCAATTTGGTTTGCCGTACTCAAGCATTTTGACTCTAGTAGATGCAGGCCTATTACATAAAAGCGAATTCGAAACAGGTATTTTAGAAAGCAAAACACCCATTTTTTTAACGGTAAATAGCGAGCAAATTAAGCTGACCCCGAAGAGTAATCACTTGCTGTTTACTTATTATCGCTTTACACCGGTAGGGGATGAGCTTAGTAAACTCATTACAGCGCAAACTGATAGTCAATACCTGCACAGTTTACGCGCTCTTTTGAATAAAGACTTTGACTAAATCTGTGGTTGAATATCTTGTTGTGAAAGGATGTGATTGAATCCTGCCAAATCATGACTCTGAATAATTAAGCAACTGAATAAAAGAATGGTTGCTAAAACCAGCTCAAATGACGAAAGCTGACAAGTTAAAATTTATAAAGGTGCGCGTATTTGGCTTTATGCTGAGAAAACAAAAATTGCCTTAATGTTTCTCTCGACTCATCAGCAACGTTTATCCTTGCCGCAACGACATCCTCTTCAGCACGAACGGTTTCAAAATCCATTTCAATTTCTTGATCGTTTGGTAGTAACAGTTTTACGGGTTTGACCGAACAAGCAGTCACTCCTGATGGCAACTTCATTGTTAGACCAGAGCTCGACAGTGACAACACCTCAACAGATTGCTGGCTAAGATCGTCAATCACTTTGACGTTTTGTAAATTGTCGACTCGCCAAGAACGTTCGCTACCGCGAGTATCAAGCACCTCCGGCACACCTAGCTTTGGAATAAATTGGCCTAGCTCATCACGGTGTAATACCAAAGGAAACCATAGCCGATAATGTTTGAACTCAGCCAATAAGGTGAGTTTTGATCCACCTAATATTTTGGTTAACACTTGAGGGATCTCTGTAGCGACACTCAAATAATGATTTTCAGGTTCTACATCGTCTTCATGCGATGTTTGGGCTGCTAAATGACTATCCACACAGGCTACTTGCGGTGAAAATAGTTCATTAAAACAAGCTAGCTCCTCTTCAGAAAGCGTGGACATGTTTTGACTCTTATAGTAGGTATCATTTTGTAACAAGGGCGTAATATAGCACTTTTGTTTGAAGCCGAACAAACTTTAACCATAGCTAAATGAATTTATTGACAATGAATATCACCAGACATAATCCATAGTAACTACCAAGTCGGTAGAGAGTTATTACTTTGCATGTGTTAACGCTGGAACTAGATATGAATTGGTACTAGAAATGAGTTGGTGCTAGAAATGAGTTGGTGCTAGAGAGATAGAGTGACTGTAGAGACACGACAAAAATGATTTATTCGATTGAATTAACAAGGTTAAAAATTTAAAGGAAAGTAAAATACAGAAGGAAGTAATGGCTGGGGTACCAGGATTTGAACCTGGGAATGCCGAGATCAAAACCCGGTGCCTTACCGCTTGGCGATACCCCAATAGAATTGTTTACATTTGGAAATCTAAAGAAATTGAAATTTGATGGTACGGGAGGAGAGACTTGAACTCTCACACCTTGCGGCACCAGAACCTAAATCTGGCGTGTCTACCAATTCCACCACTCCCGCACTGATTCTCTTTTTCCTGAGAAAGGTGTCAGCCCTATGTCTAAAGCAAAGCTTTAACTAACTGACTAAACTCTAGTTTGACATCTTGAGAAGATGGTAGCAATGGCGGGACTTGAACCTGCGACCCCAGCATTATGAGTGCTGTGCTCTAACCAGCTGAGCTACATTGCCAAAAAATGGCTGGGATACCAGGATTCGAACCTGGGAATGCCGAGATCAAAACCCGGTGCCTTACCGCTTGGCGATATCCCAAAAGCTTTGAGAAGTAATAAGAATGGCTGGGATACCAGGATTCGAACCTGGGAATGCCGAGATCAAAACCCGGTGCCTTACCGCTTGGCGATATCCCA
>NZ_JBHZSM010000006.1:0-94671 GCF_043643735.1 Shewanella maritima | reverse complement strand
ATCTTTTCTTACTTCTCACGTCACTAACCTAAGCTGCAACGCGAAATCAATGGTACGGGAGGAGAGACTTGAACTCTCACACCTTGCGGCACCAGAACCTAAATCTGGCGTGTCTACCAATTCCACCACTCCCGCACTGATTCTCTTTTTCCTGAGAAAGGTGTCAGCCCTATGTCTAAAGCAAAGCTTTAACTAACTGACTAAACTCTAGTTTGACATCTTGAGAAGATGGTAGCAATGGCGGGACTTGAACCTGCGACCCCAGCATTATGAGTGCTGTGCTCTAACCAGCTGAGCTACATTGCCACTTTATTTCTTTCTGCCCTCTATCGCGAGGACGGGGCGTATTATGCTTATTCAGGGTATCGAGGTCAACCGCTTTTTTTCGCATTTTGAATCATTATTGCTTGTTCGGCTATAACTTCACCAAACTGGATACTGATTCTACAATAATTAGCTAATAAACCGACAGCCTAAGCAGCAAAATATTATTTAACGCTAAGTTTTACTTTTTTCCAAGTAGAAATAGCTATTTTAGCGCATTGATGAAAAATCATCAGACTTACTTTTACACTTTCTTGTGTATGAACGCCGCTATGTTTTGGCGCTTAAAAAGCCCACTTATTATATCAGTGGGCTTGTGCACAATTGACTTGGCCAATCTCGCAAAAATGTAGTGACATTGGTGCTGCAATCAATGATTAGACATTAAATAAGAAGTGCATTACATCGCCATCTTTAACGATATAACCTTTACCTTCTACACGCAGTTTACCTGCATCTTTAGCACCAGCTTCACCATTATGCTCAATGAAATCATCATAAGACACAACTTGTGCACGAATAAAACCACGCTCAAAGTCAGTGTGGATAACACCTGCAGCTTGCGGCGCTGTAGCGCCCACTTTAACAGTCCAAGCGCGTACTTCTTTTACACCAGCAGTGAAATAGGTTTGAAGATTAAGCAAGCTGTAACCACCACGAATTACGCGGTCAAGGCCAGGCTCATCAATACCTAAATCAGCCATAAACTCTTCACGCTCTTCTTCATCCATCTCAGCAAGCTCAGACTCGATAGCTGCACAAACTGGTACAACAACGGCGTTTTCAGTTTCAGCAATCGCACGTACGGCATCAAGATGAGCATTATCTTCAAAGCCATCTTCTGATACGTTTGCAATGTACATCGTTGGCTTTAAAGTTAAGAAGTTTAAGTAACGAATCGCTGCACTTTCTTCTTTAGTCAGTTCAACTGAACGTAACATGCCACCTTCATCAAGTGTTGGGCGAAGCTTTTCAAGCACTTCAACCTCAAACTTAGCATCTTTATCACCGCCTTTAGCACGCTTTTGTTGGCGTAAAACGGCACGCTCTAAGCTTTCTAAGTCAGCAAGTGCTAATTCGGTGTTAATCACTTCAATATCACGCGCAGGATCGACACTATCAGCTACGTGAGTGATGTTTTCATCTTCAAAACAACGTACTACATGGCCGATGGCATCTGTTTCACGAATGTTCGCTAGAAATTTATTACCTAAGCCTTCACCTTTTGATGCACCTGCAACTAGGCCGGCGATATCAACGAATTCCATTGTAGTTGGTAACACACGTTGTGGGTTAACAATGGCTGCTAACGCATCAAGGCGTTGATCCGGTACAGGAACGACACCTGTGTTTGGCTCAATTGTACAAAACGGAAAATTAGCCGCTTCAATTCCAGCCTGTGTTAGTGCATTGAACAGGGTAGATTTACCTACGTTTGGTAAACCAACAATGCCGCATTTAAAACCCATAGTGATACCTTTTACTTGTCTAAATGGTTCTTTCGAACCTTGAATCAGTGCCCTGCAGAATAAACTTATGCGTTACTCTGCTTTAAAGGAATGCAACCTGTGCATTGCCTTTGCCATATCTTGTTTGAACAAAACTTCAGTAGAACGCACAGCTTCATCCACTGCCGCATCCATACACTCTTGCTCTTTTGCTGGTGCTTTACCTAGCACATAGCCACTCACACGATTTTTATCGCCTGGATGACCAATACCGATACGTAATCGGTAAAATCCTTTATTATTTCCCATCTTAGCGATGATATCTTTTAAGCCGTTATGACCGCCATGGCCGCCACCTAACTTAAATTTAGCAACACCAGGAAGCATATCTAATTCATCGTGCGCCACGAGTATTTCTTCAGGCTCAATCCGAAAAAAATTCGCTAAGGCTGAAACTGACTTACCGCTTAAATTCATAAACGTAGAGGGGATCAGCAATCTGACATCTTTGCCATGTAATACAGTACGAGCAGTCAAACCAAAATATTTGCTGTCAGCTTTTAAAGGAGCATTACAAATACGCGCTAACTCTTGCACATACCATGCGCCCGCATTATGGCGGGTTTGGGCATATTCGGCCCCTGGATTGGCTAAGCCAACAATCAGTTTAATGTTACTCATTATCACCAAAACTATCTGTATTGCGCTGTCATACTAGCCAATCTCGCTGACTGCTAGCGATAAAAGGCGGCATTTTAACACCCTATTGCACAGGCAACAAACACACTGAACAAAATATGATGCACATAAAAGAAAGCAAGGCTAAAAACCTTGCTTTCTTTTCTGTCTCTTTAATATGTAATTAGTATGCGTTAATTGATACCGATTGCGTACTTGAGCACTTTTCGTTTTATCGCGTTATCCATATTTGCCAGCTTTAACGCACCATTTCGGATGAACTTCAATGGCAAAATATCATTACTGAAACCAGCATAGAACACATCCATGGCAGTCATCATCAATTGATTATCATAATAACGTTTACGCTGATATTGCTTTAATACGTTATTGCTATGCCAGTTGTTGTTACTACCAATAGCACTAGCTACTTCAGTAATCAGCACATCCACATCTTTAAAACCAATATTAACACCCTGCCCTGCTAGCGGGTTAATGGTGTGGGCCGCATCACCTAAAATCACCACATTGCTTTGATAATATTGCTGTGCGTGTCGTCGGGTAAGAGGAAAACTACCACGCGCTTCTACAGTAAAACCGGGATCAAGTCGATCAGGGAAGTGCTGACGAATTTTCGTGGCCAATTGATTAAGGGGTAATTGCATTAACTGTTTGATTTTAGCTGGAGAGTCATACCAAACCAGTGATGCTTTTTGATCCGGTAAAGGTAATAAGCTTCTTGGTCCATCTGGCGTGAATTGCTGCCAAGTGACAGGCGCTATTGGGTTATCTAGTGCCACATTAATCAACATAGCTGATTGTGCATAATCCCAACCTGTAATACCAATTCCAGCCCACTGCCTAACTTGCGAGTTTGCCCCATCCGCGCCCACCAATAGTGATGTGGTGAACTCACCACCCTGCTCAAGCTCAACTACAACATTGAACTCATTATCACGGCTAAATTTGGCAACCTTTTCAGGGCATAACACATCAATATTATCTACAGATTCGATTTGCTGCCACAGGCTTAATTGAATGAGCCGATTTTCGAAAAAGTAGCCGAGATGCGGCTGATCTATTTGCTCAGCATTAAACTGAGTCATGAAGCCATCTATTTCCCAGGTTTCCAACCCCGTGTAAGCCAAATGGCGCATGGATAACAAATTGTCCATCACGCCTAAGCGAGATAGCAGTTTTGCAGAAGCGACACTGATAGCCGATACTCTCACATCCATAGGCTGTGCAGCTTCAAATGCCGTTGGCGCAAGTGCTTCAATCATCGCCACTGACAACCCAAGTTGGCCAAGACCTAAAGCCGTTGCTGCACCGACCATACCACCACCCACAACCACAGCGTCATAATGAGCTTGAATGTCAGCTGTAGAAGTTGAAGAAGTAGACGAACTCGCTAGCGCGTTTGGAGTTTGTTGCATCGTGCTTTCCTGCAAAAATAAAAAACATTACTCGTAAGTGTGACTAAATATGTCAAAGTCTTACAAAGTGTGTGTTTACTGCTCAAAATGTGAGCAAGTGTTGCTATTGGCTCATTATGCACACTTAGTTACAAAGGCCAGTGCTAAACTTATAAACCCTTTCCTAAACTGAAACTGTCTTATGAATATCCCATTCAATGGATAAGAGAGTAAATCATGGAAAGTCACACACTATTACTACATGCTAAAAGGGCGTTCAGTAGAACACTAGGTTTAACCTTGTTAGTCGGCGTTGCTTCATTTGGCACTTTCGTCAGCCCAAATGCAATCGCTCAGCAAGATGATCCCCTGTTAATCACTGAAACTGCATCACAAGCAGTTGCACCTGAAATGGAAATCATCACTGTTATATATCGCGATGCGTTTAATTATGCCTTATATCAGCAAACCTCGGAACTGATAACCGCTTTTAGGCAAGAATTGACACAAGATATTATGTTTGATGCACGTAATCAAAGTAAAACAATGGCTCAGGAATTTGGGATTTCGCTAGCATTTTCAGCAGAGTTAGAAGGAAACCCTAATTCATTACAATATGAAGGGGTAATTGCTGCACCGCAATAATGCCTGAGTAATGCTAGCCACAGAGAGTTACAACAGGTAAAATATCGCGCTATTTTTACTATGGGTTATCGGCGAGCAGTGATGAGTAAGAAACTTCATATCAAAACCTGGGGCTGTCAGATGAATGAATACGATTCATCTAAGATGGCTGACTTACTTGACGATTATCAAGGTTATACCTTGACAGAAGAAGCGTCTGAAGCAGATGTATTACTACTTAATACTTGCTCAATTCGTGAGAAAGCACAGGAAAAGGTGTTCCACCAGCTTGGTCGTTGGAAGAACTTAAAGGATAAAAATCCTAACCTCATCATTGGCGTCGGTGGCTGCGTAGCTTCCCAAGAAGGCAAAGCTATAAAACAACGTGCTAAATGCGTTGATATCGTATTTGGCCCGCAAACCTTACACCGTCTACCAGAAATGATTGGTCAGGTGCAAAGGGGTGAGAAAGCGGTCATTGACGTGAGCTTCCCTGAGATCGAAAAATTCGATCGTTTGCCTGAGCCAAGAGCTGAAGGCCCTACCGCGTTTGTATCTATTATGGAAGGCTGCAGTAAATATTGCTCTTTCTGCGTCGTGCCATATACCCGAGGTGAAGAAGTCAGTCGCCCAGTTGATGATGTGATTTTAGAAGTTGCTCAACTTGCTGCTCAAGGCGTACGTGAAGTCAACTTACTTGGCCAAAATGTGAATGCTTATCGCGGTGCAACCCATGATGATGACATTTGCACATTTGCCGAATTACTGCGTTTAGTGGCCAGCATTGATGGTATTGACCGCATTCGCTTTACCACCAGCCACCCAATAGAATTTAGTCAAGACATCATTGACGTATATGAAGATACACCTGAATTAGTCAGTTTCTTACACTTACCTGTTCAGTCAGGTTCAGATCGCATCTTAACGCAAATGAAGCGCGGCCACATGGCACTTGAATTCAAGTCTATTATTCGCCGTTTACGTAAAGCGCGCCCAGATATTCAAGTGAGCTCAGACTTTATCATCGGTTTCCCTGGTGAAACTCAGCAAGACTTTGAAGATACCATGAAGCTAATTGAAGCAGTCAATTTTGACCATAGCTTTAGCTTTATCTACAGTGCGCGTCCAGGCACGCCTGCTGCTGATTTACCTGATGATGTATCAGAAGATGAGAAGAAGCAACGTCTATCGATTTTACAAGATCGTATTACTCAGCAAGCTATGCGGTACAGCCGCCAGATGCTAGGCACTGTGCAGCGTATTTTGGTTGAAGGACCATCGGTGAAAAACCCAATGGAGTTGCGTGGCCGTACTGAAACAAACCGCGTTGTGAACTTCGAAGCGCCTCATACCCATATTGGCAGTTTTGTGGACGTAGAGATTGTCGATGTCTATACCAACTCTTTACGGGGTGAGTTTATTCGTGGTGAAGATGAAATGGATCTACGTAAGAGCTTACGCCCAGAAGATATTCTGGCGAAACATAAACAAGATGATGACTTAGGCGTAAGCCAGTTTACACCGGAGTAAACAGATATCATCATGATTTTAAAGGCGGCATTGCCGCCTTTTGCTATTTTTGTCGCTGGATATCTTTCACGATAATACCAATCACAATAACAGTAAATGTGAGATGCTTGTTCGGCCAAAACTAGCAATTGCTGAATTAGCCTCGTAAACTATCCTTAACACAGTCGTATTGAAACCTTGTTTGGAGAGATAATTGACCGATAAAGTCACTACCATGAATTTGTATCTGGAACCTTCAGATACCCGCCGTTTATCTTCATTATGCGGCCCATTTGATGACAACATTAAACAGTTAGAACGTCGCCTTGGCGTTGAAATTATCCACAAGAATAACCACTTCACGATTGTGGGCTTGCCACGTAATGCGCTCAATGCAAATAACTTACTGAAACAGTTATACATTGAAACTCAACCAGTTCGCGGCAGTACGCCTGATTTAGAACCTGATACTGTGCATTTGGCTATTCAAGAAGCCATTGCCATTGAAGCCGACCATTCTGATACAGATAAAGGGCTTCATATCAAAACAAAGCGTGGCGTGATCAAACCGCGTAATCCAAACCAAAGTGCTTATGTAAGTAATATTGCTCGCCATGACATCAGCTTCGGCATTGGCCCTGCTGGTACAGGTAAAACATACCTTGCAGTTGCAGCTGCAGTTGATGCGTTAGAGCGCCAAGAAGTGCGCCGTATCTTATTGACTCGTCCAGCAGTAGAAGCCGGCGAAAAGCTAGGATTCTTACCTGGAGATTTAAGCCAAAAAGTCGACCCATATCTGCGCCCTTTATATGATGCATTATTTGAAATGATGGGCTTTGAGCGAGTAGAAAAGCTGATTGAGCGCAATGTCATTGAAGTGGCTCCACTGGCCTACATGCGAGGCCGTACACTCAATGATGCATTTATCATTTTGGATGAAAGCCAAAACACGACCGTTGAGCAAATGAAAATGTTCTTAACCCGTATTGGTTTTAATTCACGCGCAGTCATCACAGGCGATATAACCCAAATTGATTTACCTCGTAGCCAAAAGTCTGGCCTACGACACGCCATTGAAGTGTTAAGTAAAGTGCCTGAAATCAGCTTCAACTTTTTCGTCGCGCAAGACGTTGTTCGTCACCCTGTAGTGGCGCGCATTGTTGAAGCCTATGAAGCCTTTGACCAGCAGCAAGAACGTGAGAAAGATGCAAAACATAAGGCATATTTAGCCAAACAGTCAGTTGATGCAGGCAACGAACAGGTCTCGCACACAAATGGCGACGTGGCTAACACACTTGCACCTGAGCAAGAGAGTGCATCTTTATTAGCCGACAACGAGCAAGGTTCACCTCAATGAGTTTAGCTTTGACGCTTGATTTACAAATTGCCACCGAGCACGCCGCGCTGCCCAGTCAACAAGACTTTGAACTGTGGGCGCGTACAGCGATAGGCAATGGTATGGATGAGGCTGAACTCACCATTCGCTTGGTGGATGATGCTGAAAGCCAACAATTGAACCACAGCTATCGCGGTAAAGATAAACCCACTAATGTATTGTCGTTCCCTTTTGAGTCCCCACCTGAGGTTGAATTGCCACTTTTAGGTGATCTGATCATTTGCGTAAATGTGGTACAAAAAGAAGCGATTGAACAAAATAAACCCTTGCAAGCGCATTGGGCACATATGGTTATTCATGGCTGCTTGCATTTGCTAGGGTATGACCATATTATCGATGAAGAAGCCGAGGAAATGGAGTCTCTTGAGACTCAACTAATCCAAGGCCTTGGCTATGACACCCCTTATAAGGAAACCTAAAAAAATCTGTAACTTAAGCGAATAATACTGCTATTACCGATTTTGGATAAAACTATGAGTGACGAGATCCCCCCGAGTACAAACGCCCCTAAGAAAAGTTGGCTTGATAAAATAAACCAAATCTTCCAGGGCGAACCTCAAAATCGCGAAGACCTTGTTGAAGTGATTGATGATGCTGAACAGCGTGACTTAATTACCGAAGACACCCGCGAAATGATTAAAGGTGTATTAGAGGTTACTGACATGCGTGTACGGGATATTATGATCCCTCGAGCACAAATCGTCACCCTTCAGATAGACTCAAACGTTGACCAAGTATTGAATACCGTTATTGAGTCAGCTCACTCTCGTTTTCCTGTCGTCAACGAAGACAAGGATCATATCGAAGGCATTTTACTCGCTAAAGATTTGATCAAATATGGCTTCAAACAAACTGAAACGCCTTTTTCTCTTGCACAAATCATCCGTCCAGCGGTTGTTGTGCCAGAAAGCAAACGTGTTGATGTTTTATTAAAAGAATTCCGCTCCCAGCGTTATCACATGGCTATTGTGGTTGATGAGTACGGCGGTGTTTCAGGTCTAGTCACCATTGAAGATATTCTCGAAGAAATTGTGGGTGAAATTGAAGATGAATTTGACCATAGCTCAGTCGAAGATACTGAGATCAAAAAAGTCGGTAACTCGGTATTTTTGATTAAAGCATTGACTGAAATTCAAGACTTTAACCAAGCTTGTGGCACAAACTTCAGTGATGAAGAGTTCGATACAGTTGGTGGACTTGTGTCCCACGCATTTGGCCACCTACCAGAGCGTAACGAAAGCATTACCATTGAAAATATCGAGTTTACAGTGACTAATGCCGACAGCCGCCGCCTCAACCAATTACGCGTCAAGTTACCTGAAGCGTATATCAGTGAAGATTCAACAGACTAACCTGTGCTTACCACTTCATTATTTAAATCCAAAGCAGGACTATTTCATCTGGCGACAGCATTTGCTGCTGGCGCCAGTACTGCTTTGGCATTTGCGCCCTATTCTATTTGGGCCATTTATCCTCTCGCGCTGGCCTTTGTACTTTTCCAGAGCCGAAGCTTCACACCAAAGCAAAGCCTGCAATACTGGTTAAGCTTCGGTTTTGGCTGTTTCGGTGTCGGCATTAGCTGGGTACACGTCAGCATTGATACCTTTGGTGGCATGCCATTATTTGTATCGATTAGCTTAATGGTGCTACTTGCTCTCTATTTAGCAATCTACCCCGCATTATGCGGTTGGTTATTAGCCAAATTACGACCTAATCACTCTAGTCATTGGCACTATCTAGCTTCATTTCCCGCACTATGGATAATCACCGAATGGCTAAGAGGCTGGGTTCTTACAGGTTTCCCTTGGTTATGGGCTGGCTATAGCCAAACCAGTGGCCCACTGAGTGAGTTGGCCAGTGTGATTGGTGCCATGGGCTTAAGCTTTGTTATTGCGATATTCGCGGCAAGCTTGGCACTGCTAGCAATGAAAAAGTGGCTTGCGGTGACCATACTGACGCCCTTATTAATCGCTGCGGCGATAGTTGCACCTAAGCTTAATCCCATTGAACCAACAGGTGATGAAGTCAAAGTTGCTCTGGTTCAAGGAAACATTGCACAAAGCATGAAATGGGAGCCTGAGAATCTTTGGCCGACCATGCTCAAATATATGGATCTGACCCGAGACCATTACGATGAAGTATCCAGCTTAGACATTGTTATTTGGCCAGAAGCTGCGGTTCCCGCACCAGAAATAATGGTTGATGACTTTTTAATGAGTGCCAATCAATCAGCGCATTTAAATAACCTCGCCATTATCACCGGCATAATCAGTAAAAAGCCCACAGGCTATTACAATGCGCTTGTGGTATTGGGCAATCACGATCAAAAACAGCAAGCCCAGCCAGATTATCAAGTGAACGGCAGCAATGAGTTTCTTAAACATCATTTATTACCGGTAGGGGAGTTTGTCCCATTAGAAGATTGGTTACGTCCTTTAGCACCTTTTTTCAACTTACCCATGTCATCATTTCAACGAGGTGACTTTCAGCAGCAAAACCTTAATGCAGTGGGTTATCAAGTCTCACCCGCTATTTGCTACGAGATAGTATTTCCCGAGCAAGTACGCGCCAACACAAATCAAGATACAGACCTGTTGTTAACCGTATCTAATGATGCTTGGTTTGGCACTTCAAATGGTCCATTGCAACACATGGAAATAGCACAAATGCGCGCCATTGAAATGGGTAAGCCATTACTGAGAGGAACAAATAACGGAGTCACTGCGGTAGTTAACCCATATGGTCAAATTACCGAGCAATTACCCCAATTTGAAACCGGTGTACTGGTTGCCGAAGTCCCGCTATATCATGGTGAAACATGGTTTAAACGCATGGGGCAAAAACCAATATTAATAATGTCTGCTCTGTTTTTATTGGTAGCAGTGATAAGACAAAGAAGGTTATTGGTAAAAAGCTAATCTAGAACCGGCAAAGTTAAGTACCTCCCCCTGAAATATAAAAAATATGCAGAGTGACTAGGCTAATTAGCAACAATTAGCCTTACTCTGCACCTTCAAACTCAAGCTTGATATAACCTTACACTGATTTAAGGCGTTAAGGCTTCACGACTAAACTCTGCACCATCGCACTTAGGGCAATCAGGGATCAGACTTGGAAACTCAATTTCCATTTCGTGGTGGCACTGGTTACATACCATTTTTCCTTGATTGACTACTTCTCCTGAGCGATAAACCCCTTGATGCACTAGGTCACTAGTCACCTCATGCCATTCCACTTGGCTACGATCAGATAGCTCACCTAGCCAATGCCAAAGTTTGTTCTCCATGGCAATCACACTCGGGCTCATTCTAATATCATCAGCATTTGTCTGTTTTATAAAGTTAGAAATGTCTCGCTTTAAAAAATCTTCGACTAAATCCAGTTCTTCTTCTTTCGCAGCTGATTTGAGTTTTAAGTACTCTTTCCCTTGTACGACAGATAGGAACAAACTTTTAGCAGTCAAAGAGTTATCTTCAGCGTACTGTTGTTTAACTTGGTCGATTAAGGCTTGATATAGGTCTAATAAAGCGGAACTTCTCTTACTCATAGTCAATACTCCTTCATCCGAACCTTTTTAATACATCACTTCTAGTTTATTCTATGCAGTTATTCGTCACGCTAATGAGCGTTAGATCAAACAATGGGCGGCATAGCCGGAAATAGATTGATGCAAGAGCAATATAATCCCTCAGAAATTGAATCCTCAGTACAACAGCACTGGGATACCAAAAAAACATTTGAAGTCACCGAAGATGCAAACAAAGAGAAGTTTTACTGCCTCTCAATGTTCCCTTACCCTTCAGGTCGACTGCATATGGGACACGTGCGTAACTATACAATAGGTGATGTTGTGTCTCGTTACCAACGTTTACAGGGTAAAAATGTGCTTCAACCTATCGGCTGGGACTCATTTGGTCTACCTGCTGAAAACGCGGCCATTAACAACAAAACCGCACCAGCCCCCTGGACATACGAAAACATCGATTACATGAAGAACCAGCTTAAGTTATTGGGCTTTGGTTATGATTGGAGTCGTGAAATCGCCACTTGTACACCTGAATACTATCGCTGGGAGCAATGGTTCTTTACCAAGCTTTACGAAAAAGGTCTGGTTTACAAAAAGACAGCTTCAGTAAACTGGTGTCCAAACGATGAAACTGTACTAGCGAATGAGCAAGTACAAGACGGTTGTTGCTGGCGCTGTGACACAGAAGTTGTTCAAAAAGAAATTCCACAGTGGTTTATTAAAATCACTGATTATGCAGAAGAGTTACTCAATGACATTGATCAATTAGACGAGTGGCCTGAGCAAGTTAAATCAATGCAACGCAACTGGATTGGTCGCAGTGAAGGTATCGAAATGACCTTCAATGTTGCAGACTGTGATGCGACATTCGATATCTATACCACTCGCCCTGATACTGTCATGGGCGTCACTTATGTTGCTGTTGCAAGTGGCCACCCTCTCGCTGAACAGGCGGCAAAGAACAATCCAGAAGTTGCCGCTTTTGTTGAAGAGTGTAAGAACGTTGATACAACCGAAGCGGCAATGGCTGCGATGGAGAAAAAAGGCGTTGCAACCGGTCTTTACGCAGTTCACCCAATCACTGGTAAGCAAGTCCCTATTTGGGTCGCTAACTTTGTATTGATGAATTACGGTACTGGCGCGGTCATGTCTGTACCTGCGCACGATCAACGTGACTATGAGTTTGCCACCAAATACGGCCTAAGTATTGAAGCTGTGATTAAGCCTGAAGAAGGTGAACTTGATATCAGCGCTGAAGCTTACACAGAAAAAGGTATTCTGTTTAACTCTGGTGAATTTGATGGCTTAGCTTTCCAAGCTGCATTTGATGCTATCGACGCTAAATTAGCGGCAGAAGGCAAAGGCAAGCGCCAAGTGAACTTCCGTTTACGTGACTGGGGCGTATCGCGCCAACGTTACTGGGGGGCGCCAATTCCAATGGTGACTCTAGAAGACGGCACTGTCATGCCAACACCTGAAGAACAGCTTCCTGTTGTACTTCCTGAAGATGTGGTCATGGACGGCATTCAGAGCCCAATTAAAGCTGACAAAGAGTGGGCGAAAACCACTGTGGATGGTCAGCCTGCACTTCGTGAAACTGATACTTTTGATACCTTTATGGAATCATCTTGGTATTACGCGCGTTACTGTAGCCCGCAAGCAGATCAAATGCTTGATCCTGCAAAAGCGAACTACTGGTTGCCTGTTGATCAGTACATTGGTGGTATTGAGCACGCGTGTATGCACCTACTGTACTTCCGCTTCTTCCACAAATTGCTACGCGATATCGGTTTAGTTGACTCAAATGAGCCCGCTAAACGTCTATTGACTCAAGGTATGGTATTGGCTGACGCTTACTACTACACCAACGAGAAAGGCGCACGAGTTTGGGTATCGCCATCTGATGTAACAGTACAAGAAACCGATGATAAAGGCCGTGTCACCAAAGCGGTTGACTCTCAAGGTAACGAATTGGTTTACACCGGCATGAGCAAGATGTCGAAGTCGAAAAACAATGGTATTGATCCACAAGAAATGGTGGATAAATACGGCGCTGACACAGTACGTTTATTCATGATGTTTGCTGCACCACCTGAGCTAACGCTTGAGTGGCAAGAGTCTAGCGTAGAAGGTGCACACCGTTTCATCAAACGTTTATGGAAAACTACCCATGATCACGTTGCAGGTGGTGAGGTAGTAACACTTGACCCTAAAGCGCTTGATAACAATCAAAAAGCCTTACGTCGCGAGCTACATAAAACCATCGCTAAAGTTAGTGATGATATTGAGCGTCGTCAAATGTTCAATACTGCTATTGCCGCTATCATGGAATTGATGAACAAGCTGCAAAAAGCACCAAGCAAAAATGATCAAGACCGTGCATTGATGCAAGAAGCTCTTTCTGCGGTTACACGTTTGCTTTACCCAATTATTCCTCATACTTGTTTTAGCATGTGGCAATCATTAGGTAATCAAACTGATATCGAAGAAAGCCTATGGCCAACAGTTGATGAATCAGCCTTAGTTGAAGACAGCAAACTCATTGTTGTTCAAGTTAACGGTAAAGTTCGCGCAAAAATCACTGTGGCGGCAGATGCATCTAAAGATGATGTAGAAGCTGCAGGCATGGCTGAAGCACAAGTACAAAAATACACCGACGGTCTCAATATCGTTAAGGTGATTTACGTACCGGGTAAGTTATTGAGCATCGTTGCTAAATAATGATTCAGTGCTAAGTCGATAGTGAACATAAGGTTCAGGGTTATTGACCCTGAACCTTAAAATACTTTGTTAACCCTTATCAATGGGGCTTAAATCATTTCTATAGAAGCATTGATTTAAAATCATAAAATTAGAAAGCATTGATTTGAAACCATAGATTTAAAACCATTGATAAGTGTTAATACAATAATAGGATGCATGACACCATATGCCCGCTTTCAAGCTAAATAGTGCCCCGTTTTGGCTTTGCCTAATCATAGTTACCAGCCTCGTATCAGGTTGTGGCTTTAAGCTACAGCGTAATTATTCTATCCCAGCTGAGCTGTCTACCTTGCATTTAAGCAGCGCTGACAAATACAGTGAGCTCACTCGCCTGTTAGGTGACCGTTTACGTGTTCAGCGTGTAGAAATGGTGCCAGCAAGTGATGATGTACCTGTACTTCGTTTACACAGTGATTCACTTGAGCGTGCGACACTGTCGCTCTACCCCACTGGTAACGTGGCAGAATACGAGTTGATTTACCAAGTGCATTTTTCTGTGACCTTGCCAGAGCAAGAGCCTCAAGTCTTTGACACTTCCATTCGCCGTGACTACAAAGACGATCCTCGTACTGCACTAGCAAAAAGTCGTGAAATGGAACTGTTAGTGAAAGAAATGCGAATACAAGCCGCTGACCGTATCGTGCAAACACTCGCCAGTATCGGAAACCATTAATGCGCGTCTACCCAGATCAAGTTAATCGCCACCTGTCCCCCTTGCCTCAAGTTTGCATGGTGTTTGGTGATGACCCTTGGCTGGTTGAGCACACCAAACAAACGCTAATTACAGCGGCAAAACAGCAAGGTTTTGAAGAGCGAATACAACTCTCTCAAGAAACAGGCTTCAGCTGGAACGATCTAATCCAAGAATGGCAATCGATGAGCTTATTCGCCAGCCGCCGCATCATAGAGTTAACCTTACCCAATGCAAAGCCTGGTGCTGATGGTTCAGGAGCTTTTCAAACACTACTTGCACAAGCTAACCCAGATATTTTGTTGATTTTACAAGGCCCAAAACTAGGTCTTGAACAAACCAATAGCAAGTGGTTTAAATCGCTCGATAAAGCTGGTCTCTACATTCCTTGTGCTACCCCAGAAGGGAAACAGTTTGAACGCTGGCTCGATAGCCGTATTAGTCATTACCAGCTCACTATCCATCATGATGCTAAAGCGATGATGTTTAGCTTGTTTGAAGGCAATTTATTGGCCGCAGAACAAGCTCTGCAAATGCTGCAACTACTCAGTCCTGAACAAGATATTACCGCTCAACACTTACAAGAATATTTCGAAGATCAATCGCGCTTTAGTGTTTTTCAGTTAACAGATGCCCTACTACTAAACCATCATAAGCAAGCACAGCATATGCTGTCACAGCTACAAGGTGAAGGTACAGCCATGCCGATTCTAATGTGGGCATTATTTAAAGAAATAAACCTATTACTGACATTAAAGCTTGGCATGTCACAAGGAACGCCTTTAGCTAAGTTATATTCTCAACACCGAATTTGGGACAAGCGTAAACCCCTGTATCAAGCAGCATTACAGCGCTTAGAGCTAGATCAAATCTCACATATGCTCGCTTTTGCTTCAAAACTCGAATTAAATTTAAAACAGCATGGTGCAGAAGATTGGGTAGGTACCAGTCACTTGTGTTTGTTATTTGATCCTCGTGCCCATAACCGTTTGGCACATATTGAATTATCTTGAGGCTAGCATGCGTATAGGTATTGTTGGCGGCACATTTGACCCTATTCATTTAGGCCATATACAACCCGCTTTAGCCGCGCTGACCCAGCTCCAGCTTGATAAGCTTTGGCTAATGCCAAACCATATTCCGCCACATAAAAATGGTGCCCATGTCAGCACTGAGCATCGTATTGCGATGGTGAAAGACATTTGTCAGCAATATCCACAATTCGAACTGTGCGATATTGAAATAGAACGCGATTCTCCCTCTTATTCCGTGACGACATTAGGCTTGCTTAAGCAAACTTATCCGCAGCACACGTTTTATTTCATCATGGGCATGGACTCATTTGTGAACTTGCCTTCTTGGTATCAATGGCAATCATTATTCGACTATTGCCATATCGCCCTTTGTGCAAGACCGGGATGGACATCGCCAACGGATAACGTCATGCAGCTGCAATTACATGAGCGTATTTGTAATAATCCAACCATACAATCAGACGGTGGGCATATATTTAGAGTCGATGCGCCAATGCTTGCCATTTCATCGACTGAAATCCGTCAACACTTGCAGCAAAACAAGCCGCTTTCAACATGGCTAGCCAAGTCTACCCAAGAATATATTGAGCAATATCAGCTATATCGATAAACCGTATAATTACACTCCAGACTAGTGCGATAACCAAAGCAAACAAACTCTGCAACATGAAACCTCATTCGCTTCAAATATTCACTAAGCTAACTGCTTCATAATTGCGCATTGATAGGCATTTTGCGTATAATGCCCCGTTATTTTTGACTAATGAGGTACTTCGCGTGCAAAGCACCGAACTGAAAGAATTTGTTCTCGATAAAATCGATGACTTAAAAGCTAAAGACATCACGGTTTTAGATGTGACGAATCAATCGACTATCACTGAAACCATGATTATCTGTACTGGTACATCTAAAACCCACGTAAAAGCCATCAGCGAGCATGTGATTGTTGAAGCTAAAGCGGCAGGTGAACCACCAATCGGTGTTGAAGGGCGTGACAGCAGTGAGTGGATTCTAGTTGATTTAGGTGATGTGATCCTTCACATCATGCAAGATCAAACTCGTGAATACTACCAGCTTGAAAAGCTATGGACTGAGCAAGACGCTTAATGAAGTTACAACTGATTGCCGTTGGCACTAAAATGCCAGCTTGGGTTACCACAGGGTTTGAAGAGTATCAACGCCGCTTCCCACGGGATATGGCATTAGAGTTGATAGAAATTCCTGCTGGGAAACGTGGTAAAAACGCCGACATCGCACGTATTCTTCACAAAGAAGGTGAGCAAATGTTGGCCGCCATTGGTAAAGGCAATCATATTGTAAGTCTGGATTTACCAGGCAAAAACTGGACCACACCACAATTAGCAAAGCAAATGGAAAAGTGGCAACTTGATGGACGAGATGTCAGCTTGCTAATTGGTGGACCAGAAGGCTTAGCGCCTGCATGTAAGGCGGCAGCTCAGCAAAGCTGGTGTCTATCAGCGTTAACCTTACCCCACCCTCTAGTCAGAGTATTGGTCAGTGAAAGCCTATACCGAGCCTGGAGTGTAAACAATAATCACCCTTATCATAGAGAATAATCTGTGACCGTCTCAGCCAGTGGAGGCTTTTGTTCACTGCCGCTAACTGATAAAGTGAATTATTCGCAATCAATTCCTGCATAAGATCCAGTTGGAGAGAGTTCTGTGTCGCCAAAAAAGCGCATCACAATGCACAACCACGCTGCCGAAGCATCTTTATTTAAGCGCCGTGCACTATTCACCTTTGTATGCGTATTTATTCTCTTAAGCCTGCTTTTTTATAACCTTTATCAATTACAGGTCGTGTCGTTTAAAGACTATGAGATGCGCTCCAATGATAATCGCATTCGTGTGGTGCCTACCGCGCCGAGTCGAGGCCTCATTTTTGACCGTCATGGCCAATTGTTGGCTGAAAATCAGCCTTTTCACTCATTAGAGATGATCCCTGAGAGAGTCAAAGACCTAGAAGCATCATTAGACAAACTCAGTGACGTCATTGAATTATCAGAAGATGAGCGTGAGAACATTCAAGAGCGACTGCGTTTTCATCGCCGATTTAAACCGCTGACAATCAAAAGTCGACTCACCCCAGAACAAGTGGCTGTTTTCAGTGTTAATCAACATGACTACCCTGGCATATATGTCGAGGCAGGTTTAAAGCGGAGCTACCCGCATTTAGGGCTCATGACACATGTGCTTGGCTATGTTGGTCGCATCAACAATAGAGACAAGCAAAATTTAGAGCAAAGTGGTGAGTGGAAAAACTACGCTGCTACCAATGATATCGGCAAACAAGGGGTTGAACGATATTACGAATACTTACTGCACGGTAAACCTGGACACCTTGAAGAGGAGGTCAATAACCGTGGCAGAGTTATCCGTACCCTTAAGGTTACCCCTCCCACACCGGGTCAAGATATTCATTTGACGCTAGATTTAAAATTGCAACAAAAGGCCATGGACTTGTTGGCTGGTCGCCGTGGTTCAGTAGTAGCAATCGATCCTCGAGATGGAGGCGTGTTAGCAATGGTGTCAAGTCCTAGCTATGACCCAAATGCCTTCGTACACGGTATCAGCAGTAAAGCCTATAGCCAGTTGCTCAATGACACATCTCGCCCGTTAATTAACCGTGCAACTCAAGGGCAATACGCCCCCGCCTCAACCATCAAACCTTTAGTCGCATTGATGGGTTTAGAAGAGAAAATTGTCACTGAGAAAACTCGTATCTGGGATCCTGGCTATTGGCAAATACCTGGAGTAGAGCGTCGTTGGCGTGACTGGAAACGTTGGGGCCATGGCTGGGTCGATGTTTACCACTCAATTATTGATTCCTGTGACATTTACTATTACGACTTAGTGTACAAATCGGGCATTGATAAACTCGCTAACTTTATGGAGCCATTTGGCTTTGGTCAAAGTACGGGCATTGATATCTTTGAAGAGTCCAATGGCATTATGCCATCTCGTGATTGGAAGCGGATGCGCTACAACCAACCTTGGTATGTGGGTGACACCATTTCGGTTGGTATTGGCCAAGGCTATTGGACTTCAACACCACTTCAGTTAGCTAATGCTACGGCAATATTAGCTAACCGAGGCACTCGATATACCCCACACCTATTAAAATCAATGAGTTCTGACTCAGTGACCATCGAACCGCCAGCTGATGAAATGTCACCAATTGAGTTAGACAATGAACATAATTGGGAAATTATCAATGAAGCGATGCGTCAAACTGCACAAAAATCACGCTTCACAGATGCCAGATATACTGCAGCAATGAAAACCGGTACGGCTCAGGTATTTAGTGTCGGGCAAGATCAGGAATATGATGCAGAAACCATTGCTGAACACCTAAGAGATAACGCACTAATTGTCGCTTATGCCCCTTATGAAAACCCGACTATTGTGCTAGCTGTTGTGTTAGAAAATGCGGGTTGGGGTGGTGCAAATGCAGGTCCTTTAGCAAGAGCATTATTGGATGAATATATTTTACGTGATGAATACGCTTCACTTAATGAAGATGAGGTGAGCGAGTGAGTACCCATCATTATAGAAAGACCTTCTGGCAACGGATCCACATCGACCCGCCACTGCTGTTTGGCTTACTGATCCTCATGGCTTATGGCCTTTTTGCCATTTACTCAGCGAGTGGTGAAAGCACTGCCATGATGGAAAGGCAGTTTACACGTATGGGCGTTTCATTGTTCATTATGTTGATTGTGGCTCAAATAAATCCCGAAATACTGCGGCGATGGGCACTCCCCATTTACATCATGGGCATCATTTTACTACTTGGAGTGCATTTTTTTGGCACGGTAAACAAAGGCGCTCAGCGGTGGTTAAACTTAGGCTTTATGGAGTTTCAACCCTCCGAATTAATCAAGCTGGCCTTCCCCATTACGATGGCCTGGTACATCAGTAAATACCCACTTCCGCCAAAGAAGCGCTATTTAGCCATGGGCGGCGTTATTTTACTTATTCCGACATTGCTTATCGCAAAACAGCCTGACTTGGGCACCTCTATTCTCGTCGCAGCATCCGGTATTTTCGTGCTGTTTTTATCAGGCATGAGTTGGATGATTGTCGGCGGATTTATTGCCGCAGTGCTCGCGCTATTGCCTATTCTCTGGTTCTTTTTAATGCATGATTATCAACGAACCCGAGTGCTGACATTGTTTAATCCTGAATCCGACCCTCTCGGAGCGGGCTACCATATTATCCAATCGAAAATAGCCATTGGCTCTGGTGGCATATGGGGCAAAGGTTGGTTAGAAGGCTCACAATCACAACTTGAGTTTTTACCTGAGCGCCACACTGATTTTATTTTCGCGGTAATAGGTGAAGAGTTTGGGCTTATGGGCAGTCTATTGTTGTTGGCCATTTACTTATTTATCATTGGCCGCGGCTTGGTTATCGCATCAAGAGCACAAACTAGCTTTGCTCGTTTATTAGCCGGCAGTATTATTCTGACTTTCTTTGTTTATATTTTTGTAAATATTGGTATGGTATCAGGCATTCTTCCTGTTGTGGGCGTGCCATTGCCATTAGTCAGTTATGGCGGTACTTCCATGCTTACCCTCATGACAGGCTTTGGTATTTTAATGAGTATTCATACTCACAGACGCTTTGTAGATAGATAAGGACGCCATGTTAACTTCGATTCGGTATTTTGTTAGTGCTTGCTTACTTACTTTGGTTCCCCTGTCATTACAGGCTCAACAACATAACCCAGAAGCGCTCAAGGCTGAATTTATTCAGCAACAAGTGGCAAAAGGCTTTACTGAAGCCGAAGTTAACCAATTTATCGACTCAGCAAACCACAATCAGGCCGTATTAGATGCCATTTCTCGCCCGTGGGAAGCTAAACCATGGCACCAATATTACCCAATATTCTTGACAGATAAGCGCCTAGAAAAAGGCCTTGAGTTCTGGAAAGAAAATGCTGACACCATTGCCAGTGCGGCCAAAAAGTATCAGGTTGATCCACAAATTATCGTTGCCATTATTGGCATCGAAACTTTTTACGGTGGCTACATGGGTAAGTATAAGGTGCAAGATGCTTTATACACCTTGGGCTTTTATTATCCACCTCGTGCCAACTTTTTCCGAAGTGAATTTGGCAATTTGATGGCATTAGTCAAAGAAGAACAATTAGACCTAGATAGCTTAAAAGGCTCCTACGCAGGTGCAATGGGCTATGGCCAATTCATCCCATCAAGCTATCGTCATTACGCGGTAGATTTTAGTGATGATGGACGTCGAGATCTGCTCAATAACAAAGCGGATGCGATCGGCAGTGTGGCGAACTACTTTCATCAACATGGTTGGCAAAAAGGGGCACCAGTAGTGCTACCGTTAACTTACACAGGCGAAGAGAAACCACAGGCAAAAGTATGGAAAAGCGAACGCTTACATTACAAGGTATCTGACATTTTGACCCCGGCATTAAGCTTAGGTGTCACTAAAGATATTGATGCTGCGCAGCCTGCAATGCTAGTTAAATTACAGCAAACTGAAGTTGATGAGTATTGGCTAGGGTTAAAAAACTTTTACGTCATCACGCGCTACAACCGCAGCCCACTTTATGCCATGGCGGTTTACCAGTTTAGTCAGCAATTAGAAGAAGCGTATAATGCTCAATAAAACAATGACGATTGCCAAAGCCTGCTCGCTAACTTTCCTGTTTGGTCTACTTTCTGCGTGTTCAAGTTCACCTTCAACACCAACAAGCCAAGATGATCGCTATCAAATCAAACACGATCGGGCCCCTACTGATGCCCCAGATGTCAGCAAAGTAGAAGATGCACACCCCAAGTACGAACCTTATAGCCGTCAAGGCAATAATATGACTTACACTGTGCGTGGAAAAAGCTACACAGTACTTACAACAGGTAAAGGGTTTAAAGAATCAGGTGATGCATCTTGGTACGGTTCAAAATTTCATGGCCACCTGACTTCAAATGGTGAAACCTATGACATGTATTCCATGTCAGCAGCCCATAAAACCTTGCCATTACCTAGTTACGTTCGAGTCACTAACCTAGATAACAATAAACAAGTCATTGTTAGAGTTAACGACCGTGGACCATTCCACCCGGGCAGAGTCATTGACCTATCTTATGCTGCGGCGCATCGAATCGACATGCTGAAAACTGGCACCGCAAGAGTTGCCATTGAGACAATTCACTTTGACTCACCTGAATCATTAGCGCTGTCAGAGTTAAGAGAAGACAAAATTCACTACATTCAGCTGCTGGCGTCAAAAGACAAACTAAAAGTGAATATGCTAGCAAGGGAATTGGAAGAGAAGTATCAAGTGCCGAGCCATATAATTTCAGGTGACGGGTTACACCGCCTTCAGCTTGGTCCAATTGGATTACATCACGTTGCAGAGCAATTGCTACAAAAAGTGAAACAACAGGGCTATCCTCAGAGTTATCTAATCCAGCACGATAAACCTAACGGATAAAATGCTAAGAATCATGCTAATGAATGAAGCTTAATGAAAAATCCTTGCATTTAAGTGATATAATCACTTAATTCGTGCTATTAAGTCTCTAGCCACAACTTATTACTTTTATACATTTAAGCTGTGCTTAATTAGAGACTGATAAAAATCACAACCAGCTAAAAAAATGACCAAGAGATTTGTAAAATCCATGATGAGTATTGCGAAACGTCCATTACATTCTTTGCTGCTATTATCTGCAGTATCTTTTTCAGCTTTGGCCTCGACACCACAGCCAGATCCTCGTCCGACGCCTAACCGTGCTCCAGTTGTGATCCCAGATGCGCCGAATGTAGCGGCTAAAGCGTTTGTATTAATGGATTACAACACAGGTAAAGTTATTGCAGAAAGCAATGCCTATGAAAGTTTAAACCCTGCCAGCTTAACCAAAATGATGACCAGCTACGTGATTGGTCATGAAGTTAAAGTGGGTAACATCTCTTTAGAAGACGATGTGGTTATTTCAAAAAATGCTTGGTCGAAGAACTTCCCAGACTCATCAAAAATGTTTATTGAGGTGGGTAAGACGGTCAAAGTTGCCGATCTAAACCGCGGTATCATCATTCAATCGGGTAACGATGCTTGTGTTGCTATGGCTGAACATATTGCGGGTACTGAAGACGCGTTTGTTGATCTGATGAACTCTTGGTCAAAGCAACTTGGCATGCACGATAGTCACTTTGAAAATTCACACGGTCTTGATTCTGATCAACACAAAACCACGGCTTATGACATGGCTATTCTAGGTGCTGCGCTTATCCGTGACGTACCAGAAGAGTATCGCGTTTATGCAGAAAAATCGTTCACATTTAACGGTATTAAACAATACAACCGCAATGGTTTACTGTGGGATAAAAGCTTGAATGTCGACGGCATCAAAACCGGCCATACATCAGGTGCAGGTTTTAACCTAGTCACCTCTGCAACCAATAACGACATGCGTCTTATTACCGTTGTTATGGGGACTCAAAGTGAATCAGCTCGTAAAGCTGAAAGTAAGAAGCTGTTAAATTATGGCTTCCGTTTCTTTGAAACAATCACACCTTATAAAGCTGGTGACACCTTCGTCACTCAAAAAATCTGGTATGGCGACCGCGAAGAAATTGATTTAGGGCTTGTGACAGACACGCCAATTACGATCAATCGTGGTAAAGCTAAGGATTTACAAGCCAACTTTGAATTGAGCAAGGAGCTGAAAGCTCCTCTAGCTAAAGGCGAAACTGTCGGTCATGTTTACTTCCAGTTAGATGGCCAAGATGTGGCTCAATTCCCGTTAGTGACCCTTCACGAAGTACAAGAAGGTAGCTGGTTCAGCAAGTTAATGGATTATTTTAGACAATTATTTGCAGGCTGGTTTGGATAAAAATCCATTATTCAATAAGTTAAAGCCGCATTATTGCGGCTTTTATTTTTTCAGTTAATAAGGCGTGTTTATCTTTGTTGATTTTTTATGTTGAGAGGTAAACTGGCACTTGAATAAGGTATAATCATCACCATATAGCCTGTACAGACATTTAAAGAGTAACAAGATGCTAAATACAACATTTGATGAAGTCATGGAGTTCCCAAACTCTTGCCCGTTTAAAGTGATCGGTGATGCTGATGACACCTTAGCTGATCGCGTTGTTGAAGTGGCCCAGCGTTTAGCACCAGGTGATTATTCACCTACGGTCAAAGCGTCAAGCAAAGGCAGCTACTATTCTGTGACTATCCGCATTACGGTAACCAGTAAAGAACATATTGAGCAAGCGTACACAGATCTTGCCGCGATTGAAGGCGTTAAACGCGTACTGTAAATAAATCACTCGGTGTTAGCGCTAAAGTCAAGTATAATCCCGACAAAATCAGTCAAGTATTTCACTTTAGCCTAATACAATAACGCGTATCATTAAGGGGAGAGGTTGCCCTTGCAAACTCAAGCATTACATATCCGACACTTAGGACGTCAAGATTACGAGTCAGTTTGGCACGCAATGCAGTCCTATACCGATAATCGTGACGAACACAGCCAAGACGAACTTTGGATTGTGGAACACAACCCTGTGTTTACCCAAGGCCAAGCTGGTAAAGCTGAACACATCCTCAATCCAGGCGACATTCCAGTCATTCAAGTAGACCGTGGTGGGCAAGTGACATATCACGGTCCAGGCCAATTAGTGGTTTATCCTCTTATTGATATAAAACGCAGTAAAATAGGCGTTCGCCAACTGGTTAATCACATCGAGCAAAGTATTGTCGATATGCTGCAAATGTATGGCATTGAAGCCTATGCAAAAGCTGATGCGCCTGGAGTATATGTTGCTGAACGCAAAGTGGCATCTTTAGGATTACGTATCCGCAAAGGCTGTTCGTTTCATGGTTTAGCATTGAACGTCGACATGGACTTAGGCCCTTTTCAACGGATTAACCCCTGTGGTTATGCCGGTATGGAAATGGTGCAATGTAAAGCATTGAATGGCCCTCAAACCGTAACTGAGGCTGGCGATAAACTGATTCAAACATTAAGCAAAGTATTGGGCTACCAAGAACTTGTACATCATCAAGGATTAGCAGAATAATATGAATAGGCCTGAAAGATTACAACCTGGTGTAAAACTGCGTGATGCCGAAAAAGTCGCACGTATTCCAGTGAAAGTGGTTCCTTCTGAAAAAGAAACCATGTTGCGCAAACCTAATTGGTTACGCGTAAAACTACCTGCATCGAATCAACGCATCACAGAAATTAAGTCAGCATTGCGCAAAAACGGCTTACATTCTGTGTGTGAAGAAGCTTCATGCCCTAACCTTGCAGAATGTTTTAACCATGGCACTGCTACCTTCATGATTTTGGGTGCAATTTGTACACGCCGCTGCCCATTTTGTGACGTCGCTCATGGTCGCCCTTTAAAGCCAGATGCAGAAGAGCCAAAGAAACTGGCACAGACCATCAAGGATATGAAACTCAAGTATGTTGTGATTACTTCTGTTGACCGTGATGACCTACGCGATGGTGGTGCTCAACACTTTGCCGACTGTATTCGTGAAATCCGCATTCTTAATCCTGAAATAAAAATTGAGATTTTAGTACCTGATTTCCGTGGTCGTATTGATGCAGCATTAGACATCATTGCCACTGAGCCACCTGATGTATTCAATCACAACCTTGAAACGGCACCTAAACACTACCGCAAGGCTCGTCCTGGTGCTAATTATCAGTGGTCTTTAGATTTACTGAAACGCTTCAAGGAACGTCACCCTCACATCCCGACAAAATCAGGGTTAATGATGGGATTAGGTGAAACTAACGAAGAGATCGCGCAAGTACTGCATGATTTACGTGAGCATAAAGTTGAGATGCTGACGCTAGGTCAGTACCTTCAACCATCAAAGTTCCACTTACCGGTTGAACGCTATGTGCCACCTGCTGAGTTTGATGAGTTAAAAGACCTCGCCGAAAGCATTGGCTTCACTCATGCTGCTTGTGGCCCTATGGTGCGCTCTAGTTACCATGCAGACTTACAAGCGCAAGGTAAAGAAGTAAAATAGTGTAGCTTTGAATGCTGTAACAGGCGCTGTTACAAGCAATAAAAAACGACGCTTAATCGCGTCGTTTTTTTATGACTTAAATTCGGTGAGAGATATATTTCACTGCGACGTTAGAAAGTGTAATCCAAAAGCAGCGCATCTTCCTGACCTGTGGCTGTCGGGTAATAATTGTTTCTTATACCAGTGTGCTCAAAGCCTTGACTGACATACAAACCAATCGCTGATGTATTAGAACGCCTGACTTCCAACATGATTTTAACTGCTCGATTCGACTGCGCCTGTGTTATCACCTCATTGAGTAACTGCTTACCCAGCCCACAACCTTGCGCATCAGGGTGCACGCAGATATCCATCAAGGTTACTTCATCGATAATTTGCTGCACAATAGCAAACCCTTGTAGTTGATTGGTTTCAGCACAATACACGCCAATACAACGGTACAGTTTACCAAAACACCCTGCTAGGCTAACCTCACTCCAAGGGTGTGAATGCGCAGCAACTTCGATTACATGCATTCGCGGCACATCATCTTCACTCAGTGGTAATATCTGCCAATCAGTCATCACTAGCCTGAGTATTTTTATAGCTGACAATTTGTTGCCATAAGTCGCGCTTACTTTCTGCACTTTGTAGTATATCGACAAGTGGTGAGGTCACTACCCAAGCAACCCTAGGCCGCATTTTTACTTTACGCATATCCCACACTACCTGTGGGCCTGACACTAGCGTACAGTCAAAATCACATTGTTGTGGGTCAACTCCCATCAAGCACAATACTCGGTTGATAAAGTCGTGCTCATGCATATCAGCATCAAGATCATGCAACACCATATAAGGCTTACCAGGCTTGTCTGCACTGCGCCATCGAGTAATATTCATCGCATCTAGATAGGCTGTTTTATCCATTAAGCATCCAAGTGTGGTGTGACTAAGGTGAAATTAACAAAGGCTAGTGTAAACCATTGCAGAGGGCGAGTTAACTATCAAAGGGGAAACTGTAATGTTTAATCATCAATCATGTTGATGATGCTGGTTTTTCACTTCAAACATCGCTTTGTCAGCTTCAGCAAGATAGGCTTGCAAGGTAAGAGGGCTTGTATAAAGGCGCTGACACACTCCGACACTATAGGCCAATTCGTAAGGTCTATTATGCTTGGCATTATGAGCGGCAATTTCAGCACTAAAACGTTGCAAAACAATGTTAATTTGCACAGATGCATCAAGTACTTCTGTGCTTGGCATTTCAGGTTGATGACTTAATAACACCACAAATTCATCGCCACCAAAGCGAGCAATCACATCAGATTCTCTAAAGCAGGACTTTAAAAGATCGGCGAATGATTGCAGTGCAAAGTCACCTTCTTTATGACCATATTCATCATTGATTTGTTTAAAATAATCCAAGTCAAAATACAGTAAACTGGTATCGACACCATGGCGACCACAGCTTGCTAATACTTGAGCGGCAAGCATTTCAAAGCCACAGCGATTAGATAACCCCGTGAGCGTATCAATCGTTGAGCGCTGCACTGAGACGAGTTCATCAACAACCAATCGGCCTAAATCTTCAAGCGCGGCAACATCTTGCTTTGAAAAGTGGCGTGGAGACTCATCGATAATACACAGCGTACCGACACGAACGCCATTTGGCATGGTGAGTGGATAACCAGCATAAAAGCGTAAAAAGGGTACACCAATAACAAGTGGATTATCAGCGAAACGTTCATCTGCTGTGCTATCTTCCACAACAAAAACGCTGTCTTGTTCGATAGCATGGCCGCATAATGAGATATCACGCGGGGTTTCGCTGGCATCTAAACCTTGGGAGGATTTGAACCACTGCCTTTCAGTATCAATGAGACTAACTAAGGATATCGACACCGAGAACAATCGTTGTGCCAGCCGAGTAATGCGATCAAAACGTTCCTCTGCAGCAGTATCTAATACATTGAGACTTTTCAATGTATCGATTCGAGTTTGTTCGTTTTTAGGAATCGGCGCCGCTAGCATATAAAACCCTTTCGATATTTAGCAAAGAGACTGCCGCAATTGGTAATAGGTAAGTTTAATATAAGCAGCAACTTGAACTAAATTCAAATTGAATCAGTGAAATTTAACCTTTATATCTAGATATTAAGATATTGCTGGTATATCGCCACCACAGCTTGTGCTTGAGCATCAAAACGAGACACTGACACATGACCTTTTTTCTGTTGCAACGTCAATGCATGGTTAGCATCACGAAGTAGACAATAGGTTGTCGTCAGCACTTCAGCTTGCTCAAACGGCATTAACTCTAATTCAGCTAGCACTTCAAAAATACGCACGTTATCAGACCATATGGTCAAGCCTTGATATTGATGTGCATGCGCCAATACTAGATATTGTGCAATGAACTCGATGTCTGCAATACCACCAGGACTTTGCTTGAGATCAAATGTATCGTCAGACACTTTGAGTAGGTGATCACGCATTTTTATGCGCATGTCGCGAACATCTTTAGCAAGCGCTTGCTGATCGCGCTGATTCCGGAGCACTTTGGCACGTTGCTCACTAAATTGCGATGCCAGCGCATCATCACCAAATACAAAACGCGAGCGAACCAGCGCCTGATGCTCCCATGTCCATGCTTCAGTCGCTTGATATTGTGCAAAACGTTCAATCTCGCTGACTAATAGGCCTGATGCACCTGAAGGTCGCAAACGCATGTCTACTTCATATAGCTCGCCAGAGTTGGTTCTGGTTGCAAACAAGTGAATAATGCGCTGTGCCAGTTTCAAGTAAAAGTGATTGTGCTCTATCGGCCTCGCACCATCTGTCACCCCAGCTGATAATTTGTCATGCAGAAAAACTAAGTCCAAATCTGAACCATAACCAAGCTCTATTCCACCTAGCTTGCCATAGCCAATAATTGCAAAGCCCATTTGATTAACATTGGTACCTTCAGGCACACCATGGCGCTTCGCTACCTGATGCCAAGCTTGTAATACTACCTGCTCAATAATGGCTTCAGCGAGAAAAGTGAGGTGATCGCTCACTTGCATCACAGGTAAAACACCTGTGACATCAGCCGCGGCAATTTTCAACTGCTGAGATAACTTGAACTGGCGCAAGGCTTCCATTTGTTGCTCCATGTCATCTTCAGGGACACGCAGCAAGTATTGGCGCAACTCGTTCGGGTAATCTTCTAAAGATGTGGTGTCATACAACTGAGCTGGATCAATAAGCTCATCAAGCAGCATGGGGAAATTGGCAAGCTCTTGGGCAATCCATGGGCTGGCACTACATAAGCGCACCAATTGTTGCCTCGCCCCAGGGTTTTCACACAATAATTCAAGATACGTGGTGCGAGTTAAAATTTTATCAAGCACGTGAGACACAGGCTTAAATGCCTGACTCGGCTCTGGTGAATGTAATAATTCCTCGAGTAATTTGGGCATCAATTTATCGAGGGTTTCACGTCCTCTTGGGCCAATTGAACGCTTTTGCACAGTGTCACGCCAACTCTTTAATAATGGCCACAATGCTTCATCTTCGACTTGCTGTTCCAACATCAATGATTCAACATCTTCATCTTGCTGCATATTCCATAGCAGCGTTGACCAATGTGTTTGACTGTCTTTTGCGGTCTCCCCGCCAACGGTGGCCTGAAAGTGCCCATGCACTTTATTCATAGCTAAGCCAATACGCTGCCTTAAATCGATCTCATCTTCAAAACCTAAGCTATAGCAAAGGCGTTGCCAGTGTAATGGCTCACTCGGCAGAGTTTGAGTTTGTTGATCGCCAATGGCCTGTAGCAAGTTTTCTACGCGTCGCAAAAAGGTATAGTGCTGTTTCAACTCATCTACGGCTAAATACTCTAACTGTCCTAGTTTGTATAAGGTATCAATAGCGGCATATAAACTTTGCTGCCTCAATGATGGTTCACGCCCACCACGAATGAGCTGAAAGCTTTGCACCACAAACTCCACTTCACGAATGCCGCCAGCACCAAGTTTAATATTGTCGCTTAGTTGCCTTCTTCTGACTTCCTGAGCAATCATTTGCTTCATTTTTCGTAATGATTCAATTGCAGAGAAGTCAATATAGCGGCGATACACAAAAGGTCTGAGTAAGTCATGTAACTCATCGCTATAACCAGTCCAAGGCCCAAGCACGCGAGCTTTGACCATAGCGTAGCGCTCCCAATCTCGCCCCTGTTCTTGATAGTAATCTTCTAAACCACTAAAACTGACGACCAATGGACCTGACTCACCATAAGGCCTTAAACGCATATCAACTCTAAATACAAAGCCATCAATAGTGACTTGGTCTAATAGATTGACCAGCCGTTGCCCCATTCGAATGAAAAACTGCTGATTATCTAGAGTGCGTCTTCCGCCAACGGTTTCGCCATGTTCTGGGAAAGTAAAAATTAAATCGATGTCTGAAGAGAAATTGAGCTCACGACCACCTAACTTGCCCATGCCCAATATCAATAGCGGCTGAGGATTACCCTCACTGTCCATTGGCGTACCCAATTGCTGACACATATCTTGATAGAGCCAATCTCGCGCGGCAATCACTAACGATTCAGCTAGGGTCGATAAATCAAGTAGCGACTCTTCTATAGGGGTATATTGCAGGAAATCACGCCATGCTAAACGCACCATATGTAAATTTCTAAAATCACGAAGGCATCGTTTGACTTCATCTTCATGAGTTAAAATAGACAGTTTTTGATGAAGTTCAGTTTCAAATTCAACACGTTTAACGTCTGCTAATAGGCCATCAAATAACAAGGGCACCCAATGCGGGTGTCGGCACAACTGTTCGGCAATAAAGTCACTTAGACTAAATATTAGCTTAAGCTCCTGTTCATCTTCGGCAGATAAACTAGAATCAACATTAGGCCAAATTTCGCAAAATCGGTTCCAGTAAGCTTCTGACGTGCTTTGCATTTGTGCAGATAAAGTCTTGTGACTTTGATTTTCCATAGCGATAATATCCTCTTACGCAATGAAATTAGACATATTATGTCGCGAGTGTTATATCTATTACTCGTTAACGTCTTGATGTATTGGGTTACTATACCCTGTGTCATGTTCAATTAGCACATGAAAAATATACAATTTGGAGAAATCATGATTGGCAAACTCCTAAGCCCTTTGAAGTGGGCGATGGTTATGTTTATCGGGTTATCATTAACCGGTTGTGGTGATGATAGACCTGAGCAAATCGCCAAGTATCAGCAATTGTCAGAACAGCGCTTATCTGTATTAGCTTCGGCATTAGATAATGGCCAAGTTCGCAATGCGAATTTATTAAGCCAGTACTCAGGCATTTTGGCTAACCAACAGCCGGAATTAGCCCCATTAATTAATGAACTGGCCAAAGATGCAACGACAACAGGCCCGATGTATCAGTCGCTTAAGCGTCGCGTTGCAGAGCTCGGTTCTGAAGCCAATTTTGTTAATTTAGACCAGCAACTCAGCGAAGCACAAAACCTCCATGAAGCTGCTGATGTGTCTTTGTTTAATGACATGCTATCTGACCCCGTTAATGTGATTGCAGATATGTCACAAGGCACACTGGCACGTGTTAATGCCATGAGTCGTGAAGCTGAAGCGCTTGCCAATGGCAGCGAAGATTACGGTGCAGGTAGCCAACTGGTTGGCAACCCTGCTTATGGATCTTGGCAAACTAACTCTAGTGGTATGTCTTTCTGGGCTTGGTATGGCATGTATTCTATGTTCTCTAACATGTTCCATCGCCCAATTCACTACGACCGTTGGTCAGGCAGTCGTGGCTATAGCTATTACAATGACGTTGGCCGATATCGCTACACATCACCGAAACAAGCGACGGCACAGAATCGTACTTATGAGCAAACCCGTCGACAATTTGATCGCCAAGGTAAACGCTTTGATAGCCCGTACGCTAAGAATAGAACTGGCTCAACTAGCTTGTCTCGACAATCAACAAGTACCCCAAGAGCCAGCACAGCCGGAACCACTCAAAATAGGAAGTTCCGCTCTAATTACGCCAGTAACAGTAATCGAAACAATAGCAGTCTTAGAAATTCATCCAACCGCACATCACGCGGTATACGCTTAGGTAAGTAGGTAAGGAATCGTCATGAACTTTATTCAACAATATGGGATTTCATCGGATCTGATGATCATCTTAACTATCGATTTAGTGATCGCTATTTGCTTACTGACATTCATGCGTTTTTTGCAAGGTTGGACAGTAAAAGTTAACAGCCGTGAAGAACTATCTGAACGAGATAACTTTGCTTTCGGTATCAGTACCGCTGGTGCTATTGCTGCTTTAGGTATTGTACTAACAGGTGCGATTACAGGTGAAGCAGCAGACTCGTTTTTAATTGAAGCCATTGGCATGAGTCTTTATGGTTTATTTGGTTTAGTGCTGATTAAATTAGGTCGTGTGTTATTTGATAAAGTGGCACTTAATGAGTTTGCTAAAAATGATCAAATCTTAAAAGGTAATATCTCGGTAGCGATTGTTGATGCCGCAGCAGCCATTGCCACTGCCATCATTATTCGCTCCGTATTAATGTGGGCAGAAGATCTCACTGTCGATACCTTCATTTCTATCTTTATTGCATTTATGATTTCACAACTCATGCTAGTGGTGTTAACTCGCTTTCGTGAGCAACGTTATGCTTCGCGTAACCAAGGGGCGTCAATGCAAGCCGCACTTGTTCAAGGTCAAACGGCCCTAGCCCTTCGTCAAAGTGGTTACATGATTGCAATGGCATTGAGCTTTAACGCCGCGAGCCACTTTATTTACTATGAACCAAGTGCTTACTTATACAACATTGGCGCGTGGTTAATGTTCTCGCTGATCATGTTAGTCCTATTATCAGCCATCATTGCAATAGTGAAAAAACTAGTATTGATGGGAATTAACCTGACGGACGAAGTGGAAAAACAACACAACATTGGTACTGCTGCCGTTGAAATGGCAATCAGTATTGCTGTGGCATTAGTGTTAACCGCATTAATGGCGTAATCATGTCTGATACCTCTTCCTCCCCTAAGGCAATTGAGCAAACTGGGGAGGAGCAAACCTCCCCTCATTCATCCGCGCAACCTCTAAAACGCAGAGTATCTTGGTTTGACGATGTATTATTACTCGGGATCATGGCCGCATTAGCCGGCTGTGGCCTGATTTATGAGTACTTACTGTCACACTATGCCGGCCGAATTTTAGGTGCGTTAGAAGCCGCCATATACACCATGATAGGCCTGATGATTGTATCCATGGGTGTCGGTGCATTTGCTGCCAGAAAAATACGCTGTGCTTTCACCGGCTTTGCCATTTTAGAATTAACTGTCGCTTTGTGTGGGGCCTTCGCCATCATACTCACTGCAGCTATGATTGGCTTTGGCCACCAGCTGCCTTTTGCTATTGCCACCCAGTTAAATCTGCCAAGCGATCAACTGCCTGATGGCGGTTTTATCCATATTCTTCAACGCTTAAGCCATTATATCCCGTATATTTGGGGTGTAATTTTAGGGCTAATGATTGGTATGGAAATACCGCTAATTGCCAGAGTAAGGCAATCCCTCTCTGAAGAGCATTTATTGCACAATGCAGGGACAATTTATGGCGCTGATTACATCGGTGCTGGTGTCGGCGCGGCCATTTGGGTTGGCTTCATGCTGGCCATTGATATCCAGCTAGCTGCCGCGATGACTGCATCTGTGAACCTGATTGCAGGATTACTGTTTATTTGGCGTTTTTGGCCCAATATTAAGTTTAATAAATTACTGTTAGTTGGCCATATTTTTGCTAGTGTGCTCATTGGTATTTTGGCAGTAAAAGGACCTAATTGGGAACAAAGCTTCAATAACCTATTGTATAAAGATAAGGTCATTTACTCGGAGTCTACCCGGTTCCAGCAACTCACATTTACAGAGCGACTGCGCGGTAATAACAAGCCGCCAGTGTATAACTTATATATCAATGGTCGTTTGCAGTTCTCCAGTAGTGATGAGCAGATCTACCATGACTTTTTAGTCCACCCAACATTAGCTGCTAGTGCAAGACAAGACCATATTTTGATAATCGGTGGCGGTGATGGTTTAGGGTTAAAGCAAGCACTTAATTGGGACCCTAAATCTGTCACATTGATGGATTTGGATGAAGACTTAGTGACACTATTCAAACATCCACCAGAAGAGATGCCAAAACGTCTTAGCCAAGCACTTATTCGGTTAAATGAGGACGCATTGAATGATCCAAGGATCTCATTGATCTTTGATGATGCCTTTAATGGTGTCGACAAATTAATAGCGAGTGATCAACGCTTTGACGCCATTATTATCGACTTACCAGATCCAAGCCATCCGGATCTCAACAAGTTATATTCTGATTTGTTCTATCGAAAAATCAGTGAACTGCTAAGTGCTGATGGTGTGGTGAGTATTCAATCTACTTCTCCCTACCATGCACCCGAGGCATTTAAATCGATTGGCTTAACCTTGGCCAGTGCAGGTTTTACCACCTCACAATACAATCATAATGTACCGAGTTTTGGCCAATGGGGTTGGACAGCCGGCACACTTTCAGGTGCCAATGCCCGTGACAGGTTGACAGCATTACCTGAACTGCCGGTAGAAACAGACTGGATTACGATGGGATTAATAAATAGTTCATTTGAATTCCCTAAACATTTTTACGACGATTTAGACCAGATCAAAATTAATGAGATTGGATCATTACAGTTGTACCGCTACCACCTAGGGGCATGGTCCGAAGAACAAGTGATTAATCTTTTTTAATCTTAATAAATGCGCTTGACATATTATGTCTAAGTGCTATCTTTATTCGCAGACATAATATGTCAACAAGGACAACTATGAACATTCATACTATTGCAAACCACCTAAATGGTTTATGTGACAAAAGCAGCACCGGTTTCCAATTCGACTGTTACCCAGTCGAGGGTGATGTTGAAGTATTACAAGCCAACATTATTGGCCGTGAAGAAATCCCTGTTTTCGTATCTGTAACTGATACTCAAATTCTATGCATCAGTTACTTATGGGGTGAAGACGAAGTAAACCCTGAACGTCGTTTAGAGATGTTCGAGACCATGTTGGAGCTTAATATTCCAATGCCATTATCTTCATTTGCAAAAATTGACGATAAATATGTGGTTTACGGCGCCTTATCTGTGCACTCAAGCATGGAAGAGGTGGAACAAGAATTAGCCGTACTTTCAGACAACTGTCTAGAAGTCATCGACGAACTCGTCGACTTTTTGAAATAAGGAGCCAACTATGGGCATTCTAAATAAAATTTTAACCGCATTTCGCGGTGGCGCAAATGAAGTCGGACAGAGCATCGTTGATGCAAACTCTACACGTATTTTTGAACAAGAAATTCGTGACGCTGAAAAGCACCTAACTAAAGCTAAACGTGAATTGACAGACGTAATGGCTAAAGAGATGCAAGCGGGCCGCGAAGTTGAACGTATTCAACGTAGCATCACCGAGCACGAAGGTTATGCAGTACAAGCGCTTGAAAAAGACAACGAAGCACTTGCCATTGAAGTTGCAGAGAAAATTTCACAACTTGAGCAAGAGTTAGCTGAGCAACAAACAGCAAACCAAAGCTTCAGTGCACATGCTGAACGTCTCAAAACCTTAGTGAAGAAGACTGAGCGTCAACTGTCTGATTACCAACGCCAGTTAAGCATGGTAAAAACCACGGAAAGCGTGCAAAAAGCCACTGCTACAATCACTGATAACTTTGCTTCAAGTAACTCTAAGTTGCTTAATGCCAAAGACTCTTTAGAGCGTATCAAGGCACGTCAGCAACAGTTTGACGATCGTCTACAAGCTTCTGAAGCACTTGCAGAAGAAGACAGTGACAAGTCACTACATGCCAGACTAGCTGAAGCGGGTATTGGCGAGCAAAAGTCTAGCGCAAACGCGGTATTAGACCGCCTTAAAGCGAAAAAAGGCTAAGCCATTATGGGATTTCTAAAAGGCCTGTTTGGCAAGAAAGAAGCTCCAACGCGTCAGCTTAGTCATCCCAAAGAGCTGCTCAAGGGTGACATGGTCACCCTTGATGACAGCTTTGCCTTGCCACCACAATTGCGCAAACAACAACTTAAAGTAGAAGCGATTCATACGTACGAGTATGAGCGCAGCAAACAGTGTGAGTTTCTACTGCGTGGTAGTGATGGTAACGCCATCTTCATGTCTCATGTGCAAGAAGATGAAGAGTACTTAAGCTTTTCCCTGAAAATCAACCGAAGCGTTGTTGAAGCTTTATTTGACCTTGATGAGTTTGCCAACATCTTTGAAGAGCCAGGTAAGGTAACGTTACACACGCAAGATGTTCCAGCGGAAGTAGACAACGAGTTAAGTAACTGGCTAAGTGATGAATATCATCAAGTATCATTCGCTACCTTTGGTTACTTTCATCGCGGTGATTACCGCCACAACATGCCTCCACAAGATGACAAGCAAGCTCAGCCATTTCAGAGTTACTGTTTAGTCAACAATGAAGATACGCATGCTATTGATATTGAAGTTTATGAATGTGGAGACACTGAAATAATGCTAACTTTATATCGCCCACTTTCAGATATCAGAGATTATTGGCCGGGAAGTTAACGGAATAATTAGGCAAACATGACTAAGTCGAAAACATTACCAGAAGAGTGGTTAAAGAATCAAAAAGCCGCGAAAGCAACCCAAGTCGCTTTTGATTTGGATGAAAAGTTTCAATACGCCATTCGTAAAGCGGCATTGGATGAAGGGTTAAGCCCTTCAGACCAAATCCGAACCATTTTAGGTTTAGAGATATCCAAACGCCCTAAAAGACCCAGGTTAACAGTGTCACTCAGTCCTGCAGATTATGTACTGTTGGCTGAAAAATACGATCTTTCACCCGATCAACAACTGGAAATCAAAAAACGGGTACTCGACGACTTAGCCGTTTTTGTTGTACAACAATAGCGCGAATACATAACCTTAAGAACGCTTGCCTTATGCAGGCGTTTTTTATTGCCCCTAAAATACCTGGCTCTGAGCATGTAAGAAAATCAGCTTAGGTTAATTGATGATTTAGTTACTGAAACATATTTATCTTTTGCTATGATAGTTTCAGTAATGACCTAATATCAGCAACGTATTGCCTAAGTGAAAACGGATCTTTTTATGATAAATAAACAGAAGTGGACGAGTAAAAACGATTCCGGTTTCAGCCCTTTTGACCTTGCGATGATGATATTGTCACTTGTTTCTGTGGCCATCGTGTTAACCATGACATTTGGTGAGCTCAACCAAGAAATTTACCGCTTGATGCTGATGATTGACACCGGCATTTGTATTATCTTCTTAACGCGTTTTTTTTCCGGCTTGGTTACCGCTCATAACAAAAAGCATTATTTGGTCAACCATTGGATAGATTTTATTGCCAGCATTCCAGCTATTGAAGCATTGCGTTTTGCACGCATATTCCAAATTTTAAGGGTGGTACGGCTATTAAAAATGAGTCAATCCATACTCTTACCATTAATCAAACAGCGAGCAAAGACAACGCTTTCAAGCTTGATGCTAGCGATGATATTAATCCTCAGCTTCTCATCAATTTTTATTCTACTAGTTGAATCTGGCGCACCTGATGCCAATATAACCACAGCAGAACAAGCTTTGTGGTGGGCGCTGGTGACCATTTCAACGGTAGGTTACGGTGATTATTATCCTGTCACCACCGCTGGTCATATCATTGGTAGCGTTGTAATAATCAGTGGAGTGAGCTTTTTCGGTATCATTTCAGGTTACATGGCATCTGTTTTCGTTGCCCCAGATGAAGCAGACCGGATAGAAGCACAAGAAGAGCGTGCAGATATAAAATCGGACATTGAACACGCATTAGAGCGCATGGAGCAAAACCAGCAACATATGGAAAAAACACAATTGAAAATGGAGCAGAATCAGCAACAAATGTTGAGCGAGATTGAATCTCTTAAATCTGTACTCAAGCAAAAGCTTCACAACAATAATAAGCAAGATTAATCACGCTATCCCTTGAGATACCAGAGATAGATGTAAGTAACTAAAATGCGCGTTAACAATGTCACTGCGACATACGTAAACAGTTCTTACCTTCTTCTTTTGCTCGATATAAAGCATTATCTGCACGGATAATTAAGTTATTTAACGAACTTGACCGTGCTTGTGCAGAAGCCCCGCCAATCGACACTGTGACTTGTACATCAGGCATAGACAACTGTAGCTTAGCTACGTCATCGATTAATAGATTAGCCAACGTTGCCAATTCATCTTGCGATAACCGGATAAACACAGATAAAAACTCTTCACCACCATAACGTATGTTCATGTCTGTCAGCACTGAACAATGACGCTGAATCACTTTTGCTACTTGTTGAATCACTTCATCACCAAATGGATGACCATAAGAGTCATTGATGATTTTAAAATTATCGATATCTATCATTAATACACTAATAGGATATTGATTTTGTTTGGCATGCTTCTCAACGGCCGAAGCTTGTTGAGAAAAGTAATGTCGGTTTCTTAATTTTGACAATGGGTCAGTGACAGCTTGATCGGCTAAATCACGACGACTGGCCTTTAAATGCAACTGGTGACGGCGAATTTGCCGATATTGCTCATACGCCTTGTTGGTTTCAGAATCTCTTCTGATACTGGCAATCAATCCAAAACAATACAGGCCAAAATAAATAGATAAACGATCGACTTCAGCATCATAATTCATCGCTAAACGATCAGGTGCAATCATCAGCCAATACAAGAGCATCATATAGCTTAAACTGATAAAGCTAAATGCAAATGGCATTCGAGATAACGCTGCTACATACGCCATCACCAACACACCACCTAATTGATAGTTATAATCATTTTGTGCCATCGCCAGTTGACCGATATACATTAAAGACCAGTAAATAAGGCAAATGAGTATGAGTTCAACCACATCAAGATATTTAGGGTTTTGCTTCTTGAAATAAAGCATGGCAGAAATACAACAAATGGATAAAACAACACGGATGAGCACCGCTTGCTCGAAATGCTCATCTAAGTGAGCAAAGTCAAATCCAATGAATAAAAAGTAAACCACCACAGCGGTGAGAATAAAATTAGAATAAGGCAGCATCACTTGGTGGATATGAAAATGTTTGAACCGATAATGGCCCATTGAGGACTTATTATAGATAACTAGACCCTGCCAGAATCTACCCATGTAGTAACCTTCTTAAGTATTCTAATTATTCTGTCGTTAACTTATCCATCACACAGGCAATATAGATGAGTAGTTGTACGAATATGCCATCAAGTAATCATAGAACATTGACTAACTGAATGTTGCTTAAAGCTATTCAATCAATTGATTCAGCGACTGCCCTTTTGATTATTTTCGTCTAGGTTTTCCGCCTAATTTTCCAGCCAGTTACTGCCTTCATTTAGTTGCTATCTATTTATCACTATCTATTTACTGCCCGACCAGCTTTTGCCACCAAGACAATGGTTCGCCACAGTTTTTTGCAGGTTGATAACTGCTTTCTAATGCAGGCAATAGTTCCACATCACCACAACCTGGCTGCATTGCAACACCAGTATTCACATCAAAATAGCCATTTACAATGCCATCAACAGGTGACATACGTAAACTTAGAGGGGGCCGCTGCTGCAAAAACGCTTGATAAACAGCCATGGCACCACTGCTACCGTATAAACCTGTTTTACTATTATCATCTTGGCCTACCCAAATTGCCGCTACGTTACGCTCATCAAAGCCTGCAAACCATGAGTCTCTGCTATCGTTACTCGTACCAGTTTTACCCGCTAATCGTGTATGTGGAAATGCATTGCCTAAGCGCCTCGCTGTCCCCTGACGCACCACTTCACTCATGGCATACTGTACAAGGTGATCGGTTGCAGGGTCTAAGGCCATCGCAGATGGCACACGCTTAACCGGCAAGGGATTATTTTGACTGTCTAACACAGCTGTCACAGAAGACAATTTACGATATCGACCGCCATCAGCCAGCGTTTGGAATACTTGCGCCACCATTAACGGAGAACCATTTACGGCCCCTAATAGCATTGAAGGATAAGTTGGTACGGCCTCAGACCAACCCGCTTTAGACAATGTATTAGCCACATTTTTTACACCAACATCAATACCCACATTTACGGTTGGCACATTCATAGAATCTTTAAATGCTTGTAATAGAGGTACATTACCGCTGAATTCGTTGGTGACATTACGCGGTGACCAAGTTTGTCCTTGGCCATTCTCAAGCGTAATAGGCTTATCTTCAATATGACTGGCTAGGGTGTACTTACTCCCATTGTTCAGCACGGTTGCATAAACAAATGGCTTCATCAATGAGCCAATGGGCCTTCTAATGTTGACTGCGCGATTGAAACCGTCATAACTTGGCTGTTTGTCACCCACCATCGCAGCAATACCGCCAGTGTACTTATCAGTGACAACCATTCCTACTTGCACATCCTTGGTGCGCTTATCTAGCGTCGCTAAGGTGTCTATGACAGCTTTCTCGGCGGCCTCCTGCGCTATCGGGTCTAAAGTGGTGTACACCTTCACACCTGACTGTTGTAACAAGCTTGAACCATAACGTTCATTGAGTTCTTCACGTACTCTTGCAAAGAATGCTGGCAACTTTTTGTTCACCGAGTGTTTGCCGCTTCTCAACCCTAAAGGCGCGCCTGCTGCTGCTTTGTATTGCGCAACCGTTAATTTATCGTTCTCCATTAAAATCCGTAATACTAAATCTCGTCTTGCTTGAGCACGTTCCGGGAAACGCCACGGGTTGTAGTAGGAAGGACCTTTAATCACCGCCACTAAAAAGGCTTGTTGATCTATGGTTAATTCCGCAATGGGCCGTCCAAAGTAAAACTGCGACGCGAGCCCCATACCATGTACGCCGCGGGCTTTTGCTTGTCCCATGTAAACTTCATTCAAATAAGCTTCAAGAATTTCATCTTTGCTATAACGAAAATCAATAATCAACGCCATCAACGCCTCACGTGCTTTACGAACTAAGCTACGATGGCTGGATAGGAAGAAGTTTTTAGCTAACTGTTGAGTTAATGTAGAACCACCTTGAACTGTTCGACCCGCATTGATATTAACCATAGCTGCGCGAGCAATCGCTGCTGGGTTAATGCCATAATGGTCATAGAAGCTACGATCTTCGACTAAAATCAGCGCATCAATAATGGTCGATGGCATATGTTCAGTCTTAACAAATAACCTATCTTCATCTCCAGTGGTAATCATGCGATCGAGTAATACTGGCTCAAGGTGAAATACGGCCATTTCGCGGTTATCGGGTAAGCGCTGAACAGAATCCACGCCTTGTTGATCGAAACTAATCATCACCCGTTGTGCGACTTGATCGCCTTCTGGATGTAAAAAAGGCCTACGCCATAATTCTATGCGTGTTTTGGAGGCAGAAAACTCGCCAACCTGAGTAGGATTAGCCACTTTACGGTAACCCAGCAAAGAAAGTTCAGCCATCAATTGTGGATGGTTTACCGCTGCACCCGGGTAAAGGGCCATAGAGCGGCTAAACACTTGAGCGGGTAGGTGCCACTTTTGTCCTTCAAACTTTTGCGCAATAATCTGGTCAAGGTAAATGGCATAAAAGCTGGTTGCAGCAATAGCGATGATTGCTAACTTCCACGTCAGCCCCCAAAGCGATTTTATCACTTTGCGAAATCGGCTCGAATGCGCTTTTTGGGACACTTTCTTTTTTGATGACTTAGCGGGTTTTCTGGTTGTCTTTTTTGCCGCTGCTTTTGCTTTTGCCATGTTTATTTACTGCTTATTCACTGGGTAAACGTTAGATAGTAATCAGCGTGACGAATTTAATGTTCTTTTTTTGGTGAACTTAGTCGCACTGGTATTTGCTGGGTCGTCAGGCCAAAGGTGCTTGGGGTAACGCCCTTTCATTTCTTTTTTTACATGCTCATAGGGCCCCTGCCAAAAACTGGCTAAATCAGCCGTGACGGCAATAGGTCGCTGTGCTGGGGATAACAGCTCCATGGTGATATTAAGCTTACCATTAAATAACGATGGGCTTTCAGATAAACCATAAGCCTCTTGAAGACGTACGCTCAATAATCCACGTGTTTGGCTAGCTTGTTGATCATTAGATTGATCCTGCTGATAACGTATCGGCGCTTTAGTGCCTGTCGCCATCAACCAATGAGTTGGCACCGCACCCGCCAGCTTCTGTTGTTGCTCCCAAGGTAAGCTGTTATGCACCAGTGTCGCAACCGTTAATCTAGCCAACCCGGATAAAGTGCGCACTTGTGATAAATAAGGTGTTAACCACTCATCTAGTGAAACAAGTAGATGAGCGTCATCGACATTAGGCCAGTCATATTGAGTATCGTGTTCTCGCATTAAATTAACGCGTAATTGCAACTGCTGTAGTTGAGGGTAATCACTAAATAAACTTAACCCTTTAGCACGTACTTGAGTCAATAAAGCTTGGTTCAATAACCGCTTATCAAGCTGTGAGATTGACTCTGTAGCTAATTGAATTTTACCTAATAGCTGACGTTTTTCAGCATAGAAACGACCTTTTTGTTCATCCCAACCAGCATACTCTTGCTCGGTGACTAAATAGGCTAACGCTTGTTGTAACAATGAGGGATGAAATTTAGCCGCCAAGAATACACGGCCACTTTTTTGATGGTTCATCTCTTGAAAGTCTGCCACGACTAACCAATCTTCAGCCGCTAAGCTATCTTCTGCCGCTAAGATCACACCGCAGCCATGACTCAATAGATAACCTTGTTTACCCCGCGCCTTGGCAATTCTATCTGGGTAAGCTAATGCCAATAAAAAACCAATATCTTGGGTATTGGCATGTTGCAGCACTTGGCTGAGATCAGCAGATACATTCAATCGCTTTAAATATTGTTTAACTTGTTGGCATATTTGCCCTTTTAGCGCCAAAGGCAAATAATGATAAATATCAGCGCCTTTGCGAGGTAAGCCTCTGGCATCTACTATCGCAGCCAACACACAAGCTAGCACCACTAAATCCTTTGTGGCCTCCCCCTCTGTTAAGGCTTTCGATTTTAACAACATATGCGCCAATCGAGGTTGAGTACCTAGTTGATATGCTTGGCGTCCCAAAGGCGTTATTTTGTGGTTAGCATCCACTAACTGAAGTCGTTGCAATAATTGCCACGCTAAAGACTCATGTACCGCTGGAGGCTCTGTCAACAAGGCTAATTGCTTGATACTTCGCTCTCCCCAGTAAGCACACTCTAATGCGACTTGGGTTAATTCTGCTTGGGTGATTTCAGGTGGCGTAGCAACGAGCAACCGCCCTTGCTGCTCATGACTCCATAACCTGATACAAAGACCAGGCTGTAAGCGCCCTGCGCGACCGGCACGCTGGGCTGCAGATGCTTGGCTAATTCGAGCCAAACTCAACTTGTTCACCCCAGTTTTCGGATTAAATTTAGCGCTACGTTGAAAACCAGCATCAATCACGATACTGATGCCGTCTATGGTTAAGCTCGACTCGGCCACATTGGTCGCCAGCACCAGTTTAACCTTGTTATCAGGCGCGGCTTCAACCGCTCTTTGCTGCTCAGAGGTCGATAATTCACCGTATAATGGGCATATTTGATAATGCGCTGGTAATAATGATGCTAGATTCTCAGCTAGCGATTGAATTTCTCCCTTGCCAGGTAAAAACACCAATATTGAGCCTTGATGATAAGGCTTTTCAGTCTCTGTTGGATTGTTGATGACGCCTAAGACCACCTGCTGCAGATGAGTTAACCAAGCTTGCTGCCCAGCAACAGGTCTATAAAGTGTCTCTACGGGGAAGCTTCGTCCCTCACAGCTAATTTGCACTGCATCTGGCATAACAGATTCAAGCGCTAAACCTGTTAGTGTGGCTGACATTGCTAGAATAGTGAGGTCTTCACGCAAAGATGCTTGCACTTCTAGTGCCAGTGCTAAACCGATATCAGTTGTTAAATGACGTTCATGAATTTCATCAAAAATGATCATATCAATACCGGTTAATTCCGGATCTTGTTGGATCATTCGTGTCAGTATCCCCTCTGTGACGACCTCAAGGCGGGTTTTATCACTGACTCTTGACTCACCACGTACACGATAACCGACCCTTTCCCCCAGCTTTTCACCCAATGATTGGGCAACAAAACGAGCCACATTGCGCGCTGCAACTCGCCTAGGCTCCAGCAATAGGATTTTGCCTTTTATTTCTGGCCAATCAATCATGGCCAAAGGCAAAGCCGTAGATTTACCCGCTCCAGTAGGCGCTTCTAAAATGATTTGCTGGTGATGATGAAGGGTGCTTTTTAACTCGCTGAGCACTTGGTAAATGGGTAACTGGCTCATAAATGCTTAGTTATTCATTAACGATGAAGGCAATGGTAAACCTTTGCAGTGGAGTATGACAATCAAAGAGAGGCTTTAACACGAATCTTGTCTACTAAAGCCTGAATAATTTTTGTGAAAATCTAGCATGGTTACGTCAACCATCTTTGACGCTTACCAGTGAGTAATTCCTCTAATGGGGTCGGTTTATTAATGGCGTATCCTTGACCATAATCGACACCTAACGCTTTTAATCGCCTGCCGATTTCTTCACTTTCAACAAACTCAGCAATGACCTGAAAATCCATATCTTTACCCAACTGACAGATAGCCTTCACAATAGCTTCATCACTTTTGTCCTGACAAAGATTGACTACAAATTGGCCATCAATTTTGACAAAATCAACGTCTAAGCTTTTCAAATAAGCAAAACTAGAGAAGCCTGCGCCAAAATCATCTAGCGCTAATTTACATCCTAATGGTCGTAATAGCTCTATGAGGGCTGCAGCTTGCTGTAATTGACTCACCGCGGCTGTTTCGGTGATTTCGAAACACAGTTTATCAACCAATTCAGGCTCAACCATTAAACGCATTTCAAGCCATCCCATAAACTTTTGATCAGCTAAAGAAATGGCAGATAAGTTAATCGATACCATCGACAACTCATTCCAAACGTGCAAATTCTCACCACCCCAACGTAATAAATTATCAATCACCCAACGGTCTACACGGGATGCCAAATTATAACGTTCAGCAGCAGGTAAAAAGACGCCAGGTGAGACATAATTGCCTTCCTCTTGCACCATACGCAACAACACTTCTAAATGCAGACCATCCTCTGCCATTTCAAGCGGCTCAATAATCTGATAAAAAAGCTCAAATTTGTTGTTCGCTAACGCACCAGTAATGTCTACAGAAGCAGCCATTTGGTTATAAAGTATGTGGGTTTGGGGATCATCAGGGCTGAAGTAATGCCACCGGTTACGGCCTTCTTCTTTAGCGACTCGGCAAGCGGCATCAGCTTGGCTCATTACATCATAAATATCGGTAGCGTTGCGATCAAATGTAGCAATACCAATACTGGCACTGACATTGTGTTTGACCTTATTCCACATGAACTCATGATCAAATAATTGATGACATATCCGTTTAGCCACTTGCTTGGCTGACTCTTCATCGGCGTAATACATTAATAAGCCAAATTCATCGCCGCCTAACCGTGCAACAATATCCCCTTTTCTAAGTAACTGCTTCAAGCGCTTAGACACTTCTTGCAGTAACTGATCACCAGCCTGGTGGCCACTTAAATCATTAATCACCTGAAATTGATCTAAATCTAGGAAGGCAACACAAGCAGGAATATCGTCTTTATCATTAAGCAGCTCTTCCAACATGCTTTCAAACTGTAAACGGTTAGGTAGGCCAGTTAGTGCATCATGATTGGAATGGAATGATAATTCATCAGCTAATCGATATCGCTCAGAGATATCTTCAACCATCAACAATAATTGCTTTTGGCTATTTAATGCTTGGCAAAAACTGAGTTTATACCAATGCTGCTGGATGCTGGTACGCAATGGGATTTCACAATATGCCTGGCGTAGCACTCCTGTACGAACGATATGTAAAGTATCGGTTAGTAGTGAATGATCTTCTAACTGCAATATAGAAAATAGACTTTGACCAACTAACAAAGGCAAACTATTTTCTGCTACTTGGTTTTGCATCACGACGCAGTTATCTGTGTCAATTAAGGCGCACGCCATAGGTAGCTGCTGGAACAGCTCTTGATATTGCTTTTCTTTGCTATCAAGTAGCGAAGAAACACGCTGTAATTCTTTGGAAGATGCCACCTGAAATGCCATATCTTCCAAAATAAAATGACGGCAAGCTAAGGTGTTTCCTTGCTCTTGTGTACTTTGCAACATGTGAGAAAAATATAACGTACCGACCATAACCGTGACATTGCCCACTGTGATTGCAGGACTTATTTCAACATGCTGACAACTGGATAGTTGCGACAATGCAAAGGGCAGCCGCTGTAGAATAACTTGTACTTGAGGATCGTCATGTTCAGCCCCAAAATCTTCAATATTCAACTCAAGGTTTAAGCGACTATCTAATAGCGCATCCATTAAGGCTTGATCTTCAGTGACTGCCTGAGTAAACCCAGCTTGCTGCGAACGCTCATCGATAAAGCGACTGGCAACCTGCTTCTTAGCGGTATCGACGATATTGAGGCTAGGCGCAAATACGTTATTTTGTTGACTAGTTATAATAAATGCACCACCACAAGCTGAAGACTCACAAATATATTCCAGTGCATGATCCAATATGGATAACGTGGAAGTCTCTTCGCTATCAAAAGCGCCATCCTGAAGGACGCTTTTAAGTAGTTGTGGTGTGCTTATGAACATGTCGTTACTCAATCAAAATGCTAGGGAGTCGGTCCATTTATATTTTGCAGTTATTTTATTTGTTTTGGTACTGCGATGGCCGTGTAAAATTAATCATAGATGATAATTGCATTTATTAAAGTTGATAGCTATCTAAGCCAATCATTTTTATTAAAAAATTGACTGCTTTGTAATAATTTATATCCAAAGATAAATTTCAATCAAACTTAAGGACCATTATGGCATCGACAAAAGTACGATTATTCCTAGGGTTTGGCTTATCAAACAACGTTTGTGGACAACTCATTCAATTACAGCAATATATTCAGCAACACTGGCACACAACGCAGCGACATTTTAAGCCTTTAGCCGCCATCCATCCAGGTAACTTACACTTAACATTACGTTTTTTGGGTCAAGTTGAACAAGAGAAGGTAGTCTCGCTTTGCAATAGAATAGAGCAGCTGCAAAAACCGCGTTTTAGCTTACCAATGTCGAAAGTTGAACATTGGCCAACAGCAAATCTCATTTGCTTAACAGGCATAAAATCTGCCGAACTCGATATCATGCATCAAACACTACAACAGCTCATTGAGCCTTTGAAATTCTTCCAGCCAACGCAGCCATTTAGACCGCATATTAGTTTAATTAGAAATGTGAAAGATTTGGCTAAAGGTTTATCGAATGATGGTTTTCCAATGACATTAGCGCAACCAATTACTTTCACGCCAGACATGTTGACGCTCTACCAATCATCCGGAGAAAACTTATCAATTAAGCCTTGTTACCAAGCCTTAGCAAGTTGGCCGCTTGGGAAGCAAATTATTAACTAATTCACCTCCCAAGCACCGTTGCTCACTACTCTTGAAGCATTTGAGAAATAGTTAATACACCGTGTGCAGTCGCACCGGCTGACCACATAGCACCATGGTTATTTTCAAATGCAGCAGCTAAATCCATATGCAGCCAGTTCACATCATCTGACACAAAGCGCCATAAGAAGCCTGCAGCATTAGATGCGCCACCGGCTCCGCCACCTTTGACTGGGCGACTATTAGCGGTGTCAGCATAAGGAGATGGACACATGTCTTTATGCCACGGGTCTAGTGGTAGTGGCCACACGTGTTCAGCGACTTGTGATGCGCATCGCTGTGCCTTATTTAAGGTCTCAGCTTGAGGCGAGAAAATTGCATTGTAATTACTGCCCACAGCCATCATCGCTGCGCCCGTTAATGTCGCAGCATCAATCACCAACTTGGCACCAGATTCACACGCAGCTTGTAGACCATCAGCTAATACTAAACGCCCTTCAGCATCGGTATTTACCACTTCCACAGTCACGCCGTTTTTGTAAGTCAAGATATCACCTAACTTATATGCATGACCGCTAATCAGATTCTCTGCACAGCATAAGAACAACTTGACGCGTTTATTTAAACCAGACTTGATTGCTAAACCTAGCGCCCCTGTCACGGTTGCAGCACCGCCCATATCGCACTTCATGGTTAGCATGCCTTCAGAAGGCTTAATGCTATAACCACCTGAATCAAAAGTAATGCCTTTGCCTACTAGCGCGATAGCAACTTCTGCATTGTCATCACCTGTTGGATTATAATCCAGTTCCAGCATAGCTGGCGGACGCTCACTACCACGACCGACAGCGTGAATACCTACCCATTTATGCTCAAGTAACGCTTGACCTTCGATAATGTTATACGTAACAGCATCACCGCCAATTGCCTTCAACCAATCTGCCGCGCGTGTTGCAAGGTTCATTGGTGAAACATTTTCTGGTGTATCATTGGTAAGCGCCTTAGCAAAAGATGCAGCGTCAAACTGGTTGGTCAATAGTTGCTTATCTGCTTCACTGCCTGTCCATTGAATCTCAAAAGCTGGCTTAGCTGTCGCGAAACCTTGTGCAAAAGCCCATTGAGAATGCACATCCCATACATCGCCAATCAGCGTTACTTGGTTAATGCCTTGAGAGCGTAATTTGCGCGCCGCAGACTGAACTTGGCGAAGCGGCTGCGCCACACCTAAGTGAATGTTTGCTTGCTCACCACTGAAACTAATATCTGATGCTCCCCATGGGCCACTAATCGCCTCATGAGTTAATGTCACCTTCATAAATGCCATGGTATTTTCCTTGTGAAAGCTAAATGCCAAACTGATGCTGGCTTATTATAATTTCGTATTATTAGGGGGAACCCACTGTTCAATTTGAGTAAATAATAATGCGATCTACATTTTGGATGCTTAGTGTAGTCAGTTAACAGATCAACTACCAAGCAAAAAATTTGTTAACATCATGCCACTCTCTCTTATCTACTTGTAATTGATGAAACATTCACCAGCACTACAATCAGGTCGCCTCATTAAGCGATACAAACGATTTCTAACAGACATTGTCACTGATGGTGGCCAACACATTACTATCCACTGTCCAAATACAGGCTCTATGCGTAACTGTTTGTTTGAAGGTAATCGCGTTTGGTATTCGACGTCCGACAACCCTAAGCGCAAATACCCACATACCTTTGAATTGATGGAAGATAATCAAGGCCATTTAATTGGTATCAATACTGGTAATGCTAATGCCCTTGCTGAACAGGCAATCAATAATGGCACTATCGAAGAGTTACGCGACTATGAAAAACTGCAGCGAGAAGTAAAGTACGGTGATGAAAAAAGCCGCATAGACATCTTACTGACTAGCCAATTAAGACCAAAGTGTTATATTGAGGTTAAGAGCTGCACACTTCTTGAAGATGGCCAAGGTTACTTCCCTGATGCTGTTACCACTCGTGGGCAAAAACACCTAAGAGAATTAATGGCAATGGTGCAGCAAGGTCACCGCGCTGTATTATTGTTTGTGGTACAGCACGGTGGAATTTCAACCGTCAAAGCAGCAGCGCATATTGACCCACAGTACGCAGACTTACTCATGCAAGCGCTTGATAAGGGCGTAGAAGTACTGGCATATAAAGTCGAGATGTCAGTTGAAGGCGGGCAAATAACTCACCCATGTCAGTTTATTGTATAGATCATAAAACAATAAATTAGCTGTTAAAAAGTTTGCCACGCATATTAGATTCTGCTATAGATATCGGCCTTAAAATAAAGACGCCCTTAAAACGCAATTATTTACAGGAGATGCGTTATGCCTGAAGGCAATAAAAAACTTGGCGTACTCGCTATCGCTGGTGTGGAAGCTTACCAGGAAACCGCTGGTGAAGAGTATATGAATGATGGTCAGCTTGAGCATTTCAAGTTGATCTTAGAAGCATGGCGAAACCAGTTACGTGAAGAAGTCGACCGCACATTGAACCACATGCAAGATGAAGCGGCTAACTTCCCGGATCCTGTTGACCGTGCAGCTCAAGAAGAAGAGTTTAGCTTAGAGCTTCGTGCCCGTGACCGAGAACGTAAGCTGATCAAGAAAATTGAGAAAACGCTTCAAAAAATCGAAGATGACGATTTTGGCTATTGTGACTCTTGCGGCATTGAAATTGGTATTCGCCGCTTAGAAGCTCGCCCTACTGCTGACCAATGTATCGACTGCAAAACACTCGCAGAGATCAAAGAAAAGCAAATGGCGGGTTAATCCAGCTAATCAGGGGTGAGCTTGCTCACCCTTTTTTATTTTCTGACAAGTAAAGCCAATATGTCAGCTTACATCGGTCGTTTCGCACCATCCCCCTCAGGTCCACTTCATTTTGGTTCATTGATTGCTGCACTTGGCAGTTATTTAAGAGCACATTCACTTAACGGCCAATGGTTGGTCAGAATGGAAGATCTCGACCCTCCAAGAGAGGTTGCAGGCGCCAGTGATAATATCCTGCGCACACTCGACGCTTTTGGCCTGCATTGGCACGGCAGTGTGCTTTATCAAAGCCAGCGCCATGATGCATACCAATCATGTATTAATGATTTACTTAGTCATCAACAAGCCTATTATTGCCAGTGCACTCGCAAACAGGTGCAAGCAATGGGAGGCATTTATAATGGCCATTGCAAATCATTAACACCGTTGAACCAAGAAGGCGCTGTACGCGTATGTAATGTGGCACAAGTGGCACAATTTACTGATGTAGTTATGGGACAAGTGAGTGTTGATACCGCCTTTGCCAGTGAAGACTTCATCATCAAGCGTCGAGATGGACTCTATGCCTATCAATTGGCGGTAGTGCTAGATGATGCTTTTCAGGGGATCACTGAAGTTGTCAGAGGCAGTGATTTGCTGACATCAAGTTGCCGGCAACTTAGCTTGTTCAATCAGCTCAACTTGCCACATCCAAGTTGGTTACACTTACCTGTAGCCTGTTTAGAGCCGGGATTTAAGCTGTCTAAACAAAACCATGCACAAGCAATTAATGATAAAGCACCACAAGCGAGTATTAATGCAGCGCTGCAATTTTTAGGGCAATCTCAAGTTGATATTGATGACGTTGATACCATGTTGGCTCAAGCTGTATCACAGTTCGATATTAATTTGGTGCCAAAACAAGCTGAAATATTGATTTAAGCCCATTGTGAAACTCGCATATTAACTGCGTTGGGTATATCATAGCCGCCAGATTTTTAATCAATCCAATTTTGTAATACGAGGTGTGTTATTTTTCGCCGCATTAGCCAATTCTGCAAGCAGCTTTTTGACAATAATCAAACAGCCCCAGAAGAAATATTGCCTGAAGCAGATGAATCAGGCCTGACAATCGTTCCACGCGATAGTCACGATATTTCACGCCGACAAATCAGTGAAAATGCATTGAAAGTGTTATATCGCCTAAGTAAGTCAGGTTATAAAGCATACCTGGTTGGCGGTGGTGTGCGTGACATTTTATTGGGTCTAGAACCTAAAGACTTCGATATCGTAACCAATGCAACACCTGAAGAAATCAAACGCCTATTTAGAAATAGTCGTTTAGTAGGACGCAGATTTAGATTAGCACACATAGTGTTTGGTCGTGATGTCATTGAGGTTGCCACCTTTAGAGGTCATCACGACAACAAGAGTGATAAAATTTCTAAATCCAATGCTGAAGGCCGATTACTCAGAGACAATGTTTACGGCACAATTGATGAAGATGCCGAACGCCGTGACTTTTCCGTCAATGCGCTTTACTACGATATCAGCGACTTTTCTATCCACAGTTACAGTGGCGGTATCCAAGATCTTCGCGCCCGTACCATTCGCTTAATTGGCGACCCAGAAACTCGTTACCGTGAAGACCCTGTTCGCATGATACGAGCAGTGCGCTTTGCCACCAAACTAGATATGCAAATTGAGCCTCGTACTGCAGATCCAATCCCTGCATTAGCGCCATTGCTGAGTGATATCCCCGCCGCACGCATGTATGAAGAAGTACTTAAGCTGTTCTTCTCTGGCAAAGCAAAAGCTAATTACGACATGATGCAAGACTTTGGTTTATTTGCACCGCTTTTCCCTCAGGTGCAGCAGTTACTGAACGAAGCACCAAACGGCACTATGTCAAAAATGCTTAAAGCCATTATGGACAGCACGGATAGACGAGTCATCCAAGACAAACCTGTCACCCCTGCTTTTTTCTATGCGGCGATGCTGTGGTACCCATTAAAACAACGTGCTGATGATATTGCCGTTGAAAGTGGATTGAACACATATGATGCGCACGTGGCTGCTATGGGTGATGTCATGGAACAACAATGCCGAACCATCAGCATTCCAAGACGATTTAGCACACCAGCGAAGGATGTTTGGTTATTACAGTTACGTTTAGAGCGCAGCCAAAATACCCGAGCATTTAAACTACTAGAAAATGCTAAGTTCAGAGCAGCTTATGACTTACTGCTATTGCGCGGTGAAGCAGAAGGCGGCACGCCAGCTAAGAATGCACAATGGTGGACTGACTTTATTAACGCTGATGAACAAGGCCGCTCAGAAATTGCAAAGAAAAGCCGTGTAGGTAATTCGCGTAACCGAAACGCCAATCAGCGTAAACGTCGCAGAAAGCCTGCCAGTAAAAAGCCTGCTAGTGAGTAACCATGCTTACCCGTTGCTACATCGCACTCGGAGCTAATCTCAACAGCCCCGAAAAACAATTAGATAAAGCTGTCACAGCATTAACAGCACTGGCTGAAAATGGACAAGTGACAGTGTCATCTTACTATCGCTCAGTACCGATGGGCGATGTGATTCAACCTGATTACGTTAATGCTGTTGCTTACTTTGAAACAGCATTAACGCCTATCGAACTGCTCGATGCACTTCAACAAATAGAGCAGCAACAGGGCCGAGAACGCCTAGTGCGCTGGGGCCCTCGAACCCTAGATTTAGATGTGTTGCTTTATGGTCAACAAACCATTATTACCGACAGGTTAATCGTGCCGCACTACGGGATGAAACAACGTAGCTTTGTACTTATCCCTCTTGAACAAATTTCACCAGAGTTAGTGTTACCCTGCGGCAGAGCAATCCAACAATTGATTAGTGCAACAATGCGAGATGAGTTAGAAAAAATTAGTTAGACTATTTAACCTAACTCGGCAACACGGTAAGCTCTGCCAATATCTTTTCATGTTCATTCATTAGTCCGTAAGAGTTCAGATATGTCAAAAGTTACCAGTTCAACCTTGATTAAATTCAAGCAAGAAGGAAAAAAAATCACAGCATTAACCGCCTATGACGCGAGTTTTGCCGGCGCATTTGACAGTGAAGGCATTGATGTATTGTTAGTCGGTGACTCAATGGGCATGGTATTACAAGGACACAGCGATACACTGCCAGTAACTGTGGATGATATTGCTTATCATACAGCTTGTGTAAGGCGCGGTATCGAACGAACACTACTGATTGCTGACATGCCATTTATGAGTTATGCCACCCCAGAGCAAACATTAACCAACGCAACAAAGCTAATGCAAGCTGGTGCGAGCATGGTCAAAGTAGAAGGTGGAGATTGGTTACTTGAAAGCGTGAAAATGCTGACTGAACGAGGCATTCCTGTTTGTGCACATTTAGGACTCACTCCGCAATCTGTTCATGTGTTTGGTGGCTTTAAAGTACAGGGTCGTGACAGCGACAATGCAAAGCGTATCATTAATGAAGCCAAAGCAATGCAAGCTGCCGGTGCGCAACTGCTAGTACTAGAGTGTATTCCTGCAGCGTTAGCCAAAACAATTTCACAAGCGTTAACGATTCCAGTAATTGGTATTGGTGCGGGTAAAGACACTGACGGCCAAATTCTAGTCATGCACGATGTGCTGGGCATATCCAGCGGTTATATTCCACGTTTTTCAAAGAACTACTTAAAACAAACTGGTGAAATTCGCTCGGCAGTGAAGGCCTATATTGAAGAAGTTGAACAAGGCTTATTTCCTGGTGACGAACACACGTTTAACTAAGCTCAATATACAAAGATTAAGCAGCACGTTTACTTGGCTAAAATAATCAGCAGCAAGAACGCAGCGACGAACATTACATAAGAACAAACATAGGCAAGCGGCATGAAAACGACGGCACTCATCAAAGATATACGTACCCAAGTCACGCAATGGAAGCGCGAGGGAAAACGTGTTGCGTTTGTGCCGACCATGGGTAATCTTCACCAAGGTCACATCACGTTAGTTGAGCAAGCAAAGCAGTACGCTGATCATATTGTGGTGTCTATTTTCGTTAACCCAATGCAGTTTGGTCAAAATGAAGACTTTGATGGTTACCCTCGTACTTATGAGCGGGATAGCCAAAAGCTCATCGCCGCGGGTGCAGATCTGTTATTTATGCCTACGCCTGACATCATTTATCCGAAAGGGTTAGCACAACAAACCTATGTTGAAGTCCCTGAATTTGGCGATGAGCTGTGCGGCGCAAGTAGACCTGGGCATTTCAAAGGCGTCGCCACCATTGTTAATAAACTATTCAATATTGTTCAGCCAGATGTCGCATTATTTGGACGTAAAGACTTTCAGCAATTGCTCGTCATCAAAACCATGGTTGAAGACCTATCTTTGCCCATTGAAATCATCGGCGTAGAAACCATTAGGGAAGCTTCAGGCCTTGCTATGAGTTCTCGCAATGGCTACTTAACTGAAGGTGAGAAACACCGCGCAGCTAGCCTTAAACAAGCAATGGATCAAATAGCAAGCGATATTCAGCAAGGCATCCCTATTGAACAAGCAATATCAGCCGCATCACAATACATCACCCAAGTTGGATTTAGGGTAGATTATATTGAAGTACGCAGTGCTAAAACACTCGCTAAAGCCCAGCCCAGTGATAGTGAACTAGTGATTGTCGCAGCAGCCTATTTAGGTAAAGCAAGGTTAATCGACAATCAATGCTTTAACCGTTAATTCTTTCGCTAATTACCTTGAAAAACATTCACTTTGTAACACTATGCAACAGGAAACAGCGTAACCACATAAAAATTAATGACATTTAGCGTCAAATGTCAAAAATCAGTTGTTAAAAAACTGGTTTTATCTGTAAAATTGAACCATAGTGATTAACAATTCCTCTCGGAAATGCTTGGATCACATAAGTTTATCGACGCTAAATGGAATACTCCTACACTTTTAATGCGGTAAAACTGTGATACCCCTCGAGATAGGTGCATTATAGCTTTACAAAAGGATCTGTGGCCGCATGGCAAAAAGACTGTTCATATTCATGCTACTCGCTATCCCCTGCTCAGCTCAGGCGGATACGAATACGATATACAAATGCATGCAAAATGATAAGGTTGTATTTAGCCATACTGTTTGTCCTGAAGAGTTTCGTCAGCACAAAATTGAGTACGATCTTGGGATCACCACAGAAACCGACTCTGACAAAAAAACCATTAAAAACGATCCGTTAAAAGCACTACTCAAAAAACAAACCATCTCAAAAGAAAAACTACTGCAGCTACTTAATGCAGAAATATATCGTCTACAACAAGAAAATAGCTATTACGATATTTTGAGAGCAAGTGAATTACAGAAACTTGATCGCAAGCACTACTGGCAATCAGGCAATAAAGACGATCCAAGCTACGGCATTGAATTAGCAGAAATCAATAAGCGTTATGATGACTTAATGAATAATAATCTCAGTGTGATTCAACTTCTTAATCAACATAAAATGAAAATTACCTCTGATACACCAGCCGACTTATTTATGAGTCAGTAAACGGCTTCATCAAATACCAAAAAGGCGCTTAACGCGCCTTTTTCTGTTCTTGGGCTAAACCGGTATTTAATCAGGCTTAAATACCCCAATCATATCACCACTCGATTGCTGCTTAACCTGGTTATCCGTTTGCTGTTCACGATAATCACAATCAGTGCATTCAACCGTTTCTATTCCATTGTCCATAAATAACACAATGCTATCTTGGGCGGCACATTTCGGGCATTTAGCCCCTGCCACAAAGCGTTTTTTAATTTTTGACATCCACAGCTCATTGTTTGCATTCTTGTTTGGTGACATTTTGCCATGGATGACCATTGTACGTCCCACCTTAGTGGGAAAAAATGCTGAATTCAGGTATGATCGCGCCACTTATTTTGTACACCTCAAGTTGCTATTCATGATCAACATCAGCCAAGCCCAACTAATTCGCGGCAGTAAGACATTACTCGACGAAGCCACACTCACTGTTTACCCAGGACACAAAGTGGGCCTTGTGGGTGCAAACGGTACCGGTAAATCGTCGTTGCTCGCATTGATCATGGGGAATTTACAATTAGATAAAGGTGAGTTCGGCCTACCTTCAGGCTGGCAAATTGCTGCGGTAGCACAAGAAACGCCAGCATTAGAAACCAGCGCCATTGAATATGTCATCGATGGTGATGCCGAGTACCGCCAACTTGAGACACAATTGGCCAAGGCTCAGCAACAAGACGATGGCAATGCCATTGCAACCATACACGGTAAAATTGATGCCATAGGTGGTTACAGTATTCATGCTCGTGCAGGCGCACTTTTAGCGGGCCTTGGTTTTAATGAGGCAGAGCAAACTAATCCGGTAAAAAGCTTCTCTGGTGGTTGGCGCATGCGCTTAAACCTTGCACAAGCGCTGCTGTGCCGCTCAGATTTATTATTACTCGATGAACCCACTAACCACCTAGACTTAGACACCACATATTGGTTAGAAAGTTGGATTAAGACCTATCAAGGTACGTTAATCCTCATCAGTCATGACCGAGACTTTATCGATGGTATTGTCGATGAAATTGTCCATGTAGAGCATCAAAAGCTAAACTTCTATAAAGGCAATTACACCTCATTTGAACGTATTCGTGCTGAGCGAATGGCGCAGCAACAAGTCGCTTATGAACGCCAGCAAAAAGAACGCGCGCATATGCAATCATTTGTTGATCGCTTTCGTTATAAAGCCAGTAAAGCCAAACAAGCTCAAAGCCGACTAAAGGCGCTAGAAAAAATGGCTGAGTTAATGCCATCTCACGCACAAAGCCCTTTCCAAATGGCATTTAAAGCACCTGATGCCTTACCCAATCCACTCGTTGCGATGGAAAAAGTGGCTGTGGGTTACGGCGATATTACTATTTTAAATAAAGTTCAGCTAAATCTGGTACCCGGTGCTCGTATTGGCCTTTTAGGACGTAATGGTGCGGGTAAATCCACCTTAATAAAGTTACTAGCAGGACAGTTAAATGCCAGCTCAGGGGTTTACCAACCAAACCCAGGCCTCAACATTGGTTACTTTGCCCAGCATCAAATTGAATTCTTACACCTTGATGAAACGCCAATGCAGCACTTATCTCGCCTCGCACCCAATGCTAGAGAGCAAGAGCTTAGAAACTTCCTTGGGGGCTTTGGTTTTGATGGAGACATGGCCTTATCAGCTGTTAAACCATTCTCAGGCGGTGAGAAAGCACGCCTTGTATTAGCATTGCTGGTTTGGCAACGTCCCAACTTATTGTTACTCGATGAACCGACTAACCATCTAGACTTAGAAATGCGCCATGCATTAACCGTGGCATTGCAGACCTTTGAAGGTGCCATGGTAATTGTGTCCCATGACCGTCATTTACTCAGGTTGAGTTGTAGCGATTATTACCTAGTTGATAGCGGGAATGTCAGCCCCTTTAATGGTGATTTAGATGATTACCATCAATGGTTATTAGATGCAGCTAAAGCCCAGCAAGCGGCTGATGCACCTCAAAAAGCCAGTGCACCACAAGTTGATAAGAAACAGCAAAAGAGGCTACAAGCCGAACTTCGGCAAAAACTGTCGCCTTTTAGAAAACGTCAGGCCAAACTCGAAACTGAGCAACAAAAGTGGTCCAGTCGATTAGCAGAGTTAGAGAATTTGCTCGCCGATACAAGCTTGTATGATGCAGAAAACAAAACCACACTTAAGCAAGTGTTAGACGAACGCACCCAGCTGACACAATCAATGGAAGAAAGTGAGATGGACTGGTTAACCATCCAAGAAGAAATTGAACAGATTGAACAAGCCATGGAAGCTGAATAAACCATGAGTTTGTCTGGGCAGGTATTATCACGATTATTACCACAGTGGCATGATGCAATTTGGCAACTGTGCGAGCACACATACCTGCAACAGCCGTCGTTTTATGTTGACCAGCAAGATAACCACCAGCTAAATGTGAATTTGTTATTGCTAGCCCAATGTCTTGATAACGCCGACATTGAACTAAGCCAAGCTCAATGGCATAGCCTGATTGATGCTATTTCAAATTGGGATAAACAAGTTTTGAAACCTTATCGCCAAGCGCGACGACAGGCAAAAAAGCAGTTGGGCAAGCCACAATACCAGCAAATGCTGACTGTAGAATTAACCCTTGAGCATCAATGCCAAAGGTTAATCACACTACAACTGGATAAATTGCTCACGCCAGACGAGCATGAGCAATTACGAGAGTTCAGCATTAACACCAATCAGTTAGACCAAGCCAAGCACCTAGCTAAGAGCCAACATAATTTGCAGGCATATCTAGCGTGCTATCAGCTTGCTGCTGAAGATTTAACACGCTAGTTCCCTCAGCAATACATTTTTGTGATGAGAGTATTAAACCTCGGAATGAGTATGCCTTGGTAAGCTTAATGATAATAGCGCGGCCATCACCACAAATATTGCAGATACCCATAAACAAACCACCAAGCCATAACTGCCAAATAACCAGCCAGACAAAACGGTACCGATAAGACGACCCATAGCATTGGCCATATAATAAAAGCCGACATCTAACGACACGCCATCACCGTCAGCATAACTGACGATCAGATAACTATGTAATGAAGAGTTAATGGCAAACACCACACCAAACAGCATCAAACCACCAATCAGCGCCGTCTCTATCGCGACTTCATAGGAAAGCGATAATGCGATTAACGCGGGAATACCAGCCAGAAGCGCAGCCCAGATAAACGCTGCTTTACCATCAGGCACTTTACCTTGCTTCTTACCGGTAAAATGAGGCGCAAAACTTTGTACTATGCCGTATCCAATCACCCATAAGGCCATAAAGCCACCGACATACCAATGATCCCAATCAAACTGACTTGCAAGGAACACAGGTAGAGCCACCACAAACCAGACATCTCTCGCGCCGAACAGGAACATTCTTGCCCCTGATAAATAGTTGATAGCACGACTTTTAGAAAACAGCTGAGAAAACTTAGGCTTAGTTGTTGCCTTACCTAAATCCTGCTTTAACAAAACAAGGCTTAACACCCATACCAAAGCCAATGCGACCGCCATGATTAAAATAGCGAGCTGGAATCCAAAGCAGGTTAACAGCACACCACCTAAAAAGAAGCCAACCCCTTTTAAGGTATTTTTAGAACCAGTAAGAATAGCGACCCATTGGTATAACTTACCTTGGGCATCATCTGGCACAAGCAGCTTAATGCTGCTCTTGGCACTCATTTTATTGAGATCTTTAGCAATACCCGATAACGCCTGGGCTATCATCACCCACACAATGGTTAACCAGCTTGTCGGCACCAGTAACATCGCTAAGGCAAACACTTGCAGACCTAAGCCAATATTCATGGTGCGGTTGAGGCCGATCTTGGCCCCTAAATATCCGCCAACTAAGTTAGTAACAACACCAAAGAGCTCATAAAAAAAAAACAGCATTGCAATCGATAATGGGTCAAACCCAAGCTGATGAAAGTACAACACCACCAGCATGCGCAGTGCACCATCTGTTAAGGTAAACGCCCAGTAATTACCGGTTACCACTAAATATTGTTTTACGGCACTCGGTAGTGCCTGTAACTTAGCTAGCATTGACATCATTATTTATCCAACAAAGCAACCTTGCGCATTAACTCTGCTGTGCGGTTTGCATAACCCCACTCATTGTCATACCAAACATAAAGCTTCACTTGAGTATCGTTAACCACCATAGTCGACATGGCGTCAATGATGGCTGAGCGTGGGTCGGTGCGATAATCAATCGACACTAGCGGACGAGTTTCAAAACCAAGAATACCGTTAAGCTCATTATCTGCAGCATCTTGCAATAAAGCATTAATCTCTTCAACCGTGGTGGGTTTGTTCATTTCAAACACACAGTCTGTGATAGAAGCATTTAGTAACGGTACGCGAATAGCATGACCATTTAAGCGACCTTTTAGCTCAGGGAAGATGTGTGTAATTGCCGTTGCTGAGCCTGTGGTCGTTGGGATTAAACTCATTGAACAAGCGCGAGCACGGCGCAAATCTTTATGCGGCGCATCGATAATCGTCTGAGTATTGGTGATGTCATGAATCGTCGTCATTGAGCCATGCTTAATCCCCAACTTTTCGTGGAGTACTTTAACCACTGGCGCTAGGCAGTTGGTGGTACAAGATGCTGCGGTCACAATTGGGTGTTGCTGTGGGTCATAAAGGTCGTCATTTACCCCCATTACCACATTCAACACACCTTCTTCTTTCACCGGCGCCGTTACTACAACACGCTTAACACCTTGATCAAGATATGATTGTAAAATAGCTTTGGTTTTCATTTTACCTGAAGCTTCAATCACAACATCACATTCAGACCAATCTGTGTCAGCAATGGCTTTATTGGCAGTACAACAAATACGATGACCATTGATATTAATCGTATTATTTTCTGCTGTGGCTTCATGCTGCCAAGTGCCGTGTACAGAATCAAAGTTCAATAAATGCGCTAAGGTTGCTGCATCACCTGCAGGGTCATTAATTTGAATAAATTCGACGTCCTGCCAGTCAAATGCGGCACGCAAACTTAAACGCCCCATACGGCCAAAACCATTAATACCTACTTTAATCGTCATTAGGGTTTCCTCTTAGTTCAACCTGATTATTTGCAGCAACTATTCAATCGCTGTGGTCTGTCACCCATCTTTGCTAGGCGATCATAACTGTTTGATAAATAAGTTTGGTTATTAGTCAAACTCGTCGTTAATACCTGTTTCATCCATTGAGGTAACTCAGCTGATAATTCATAAAACACCCACTGTCCTTGCCTACGGTCTTGCAACACGCCGGTTTTGCGTAGCTGAGCGAGGTGTCTCGAAATTTTAGGTTGGCTTTCCTGAAGTGCCTCCATTAACTCGCACACACACAGCTCATTTTCCTGAGTAATAAGTAAAATACACTTCAGCCTCGTGTCATCCGCAAGTGCTTTATAAAAATCAATCGCTGTCAGCATAGTGACTCCATCAAAATGCCTATTTGAATTAACGATACGGTTTGAAACTGGTACCTATCAATAGGCTGGGCTAATATATGCGCAAAAGTATATATGAAATATCATATATGTAAAGTGACAGTTTGATGACAGATGTGCTCATCATGCAGTAATCTCCAGTCTTAACGAAAAAGGCCACATGTGGGTATAGGCATGGGTATGGATTTGAGAGATTTTATTTTATATTTGACCAATAATTTCACTCATATTATGAATTAGCTGGGCGAGTGAATAATATGAATTGAGACTGAATACTACTAGATGTTGCTCTAAACCTTAGGGCATCGATTAACATCACAGCTAAAGAAAGGAACATAGTCATAAGATTTATAAAGATGTGGATTTGGATTATGTACCTTGTACTTACTTTATAAGCTGACGAGCAATATAACTAATGCCTACCGCGCAAGCGAAAAAGTGCTTACTTACTCATATCATCCCAGCTAATCCAGAGTTCCTTGCGATCAATAGGCGTTTTTTCAGGTAATACTGGGTTTCCAACATCCAATATTACCCGCTTAGCAATTGCTGCTCGCTCAATATAGTCTGCATAATATAGCTTTAGCATGCTGGCCAACTCCCCTTGTTGCACCATAAGCTCCAGCCCTTGGCTTAACCTTTGATGTAAACGAGGTTGGTTAGGGGAAACAAACACATAAAAAGGTGCAGGAATATATAGGGCAAGGTTAGGCTCTACTGTTAGCCCAGTTAACTGCTGCTCACGTAACTCAAGCTCTTCGTAAATCTCATGGATACCACGTGGCACATAGTCAAACCGTTGCCTATCTAGCATGGTAAAAATAGACTCATAACTATAAGAATTCACCACATGATAACCAAGGTTTGTCATTGTTTCCCAAGTTGACCAATGGCGTAGTAGCCCTACTTTTTTTTGTTTAAGCTGTTTGACTGTAGTAATTTTTGCAAATTCTACCAACTGCTCTTTATGGGTCAGTAGTAAGCGATAACTCAATATGCCCCGACGTAATGGAATACGGACAGGCAGCGCTGAGCGCTCCCACTCATTATTGGTCACAGCCATCGCAGTGTTAATGACATCTCCTTCAACAATGAGCTGTCTAAGTCGTGTACTGGGGATCCTTTGTTCAACCGTTTGGATACTGTATTCACCAAATTCAGGTTTGGTTAGCTCCATTGCCCGGCGTAATACGGTAAAGTTATACTGAGCCCGAAGGTCATTAATCTTGCGAGCTTTAACAATTTTAATGGTATCTTTGACGGGGTTTTCACTTGCCCATGCCATAGCGTAGCTGGCAATAGCCACTACTGTGAGCAGAATAATAATTCGAAAAAGTTTATTAGCACCCCCCGTGAAAACCACTATAGCCTAGCCCTTCAACAAGTTTGGTTGAATTTTAGACCAAAACCACGTTAATACAAACCGTTAGACTTTGAGCCTTCGAGCTAACTCAGTAGCATTACGAGCAACTATGCCATAAATGGATAGTTGAGGATTAGCCCCTAAACTAGTCGGGAACATAGAGCCATCAAATACAGATAAATTTTCCAGATAATGGGAATTACCATAGCTATCAATCATTGATTGAGATTTATCTTCCCCCATAGGACAACCACCCATCACATGCGCTGAAGCCACAATGGTTTTCAATAAAGCCAGATCCATATTTTCAATCGTTTGCTTCGCCTGCTGCCATGATGATTGAAATACTAAGCCGTCATTCATCGGCAACACTTGCTTTGCACCAGCCGCAAACTGCAATTCAGCCATAGAAAGGTAGGCATTTCGCGCAGTATTCCAGAACGTATCAGTCAATGGGTAATCTAAGTTAAAGCCATTGTCAGTCAAATGTACTTGGCCACCCATGGTATCAGGGTTAAAGCCATCCCTCACAAGCGCAACAAGCACTTGAATACGATTAAAATTCTCCATCAATTGTGCATGACTTTCCCCATAGCCAATGGTTTTCGATGCAATCAACACAGGATGAACTGGCGCAGACTCCAGCTTATAGCCCATCTTGTTAGGGTCGCCTTGTGGCCATACAAACTGATCTGAGTAAATAGACTGTGGCGCACCATTGTGCCCATTGACTTGTTCATCAAATAAAGCGCCAGATAATAATGAAGGATGCAGAAATGTTCTACCAAGCAATTGGTATGGATCGGGAGTTTGAGCCCGCATTAAAATACTTGGAGTGTGGATCGCACCAGCACTCAACACATAATGTTTTGCATGAAAGTGGATCTTAGTTGTGAGCGGTTTGCCTAATTGAGTTTGAGCAATGGCTGTGAGCCCTGACACCTTGTTATCATCATGCTGTAAATCAATTACTTTAGCTTGGGAAACCAGCGTAGCACCCTGCTCAAGTGCACTTGGAATGGTGGTCACTAACATAGATTGCTTAGCATTAACTGGGCACCCCATGCCACAATATCCTGTATTCCAGCAACCACTGACATTACGCTTAATAACAGTGTATTCCCAACCTAGCGCTTCACAACCTTGTTTCAACACAGCATTGTTCTTATTCGGCTCGTATGTCCATTCGCTAATGTTGAGTCTTTGTTCCATTTTCTCAAACCAAGGTTTGAGTTCATCACCGGACAAGCCTTGGACTGACTTCTTCGCCGCCCAATACGCTAATGTTGGTTCAGGAGTACGGATTGAAGTAGTCCAATTGATGGTTGTTGAGCCACCGACACTGCGCCCTTGAAAAATCCCTATGCCTTTATCTGCCGTTTTCATCGCTGCAGCTTGTTGGTATAGGTTTGGATACGCCGTACGTTCTTCCATATCGAAATGGCTAGAAGACTTTAATGCGCCGCCTTCAACCATAATCACAGAAAGTCCAGCTTGGGTTAATATTTCCGCAGCGGTCCCACCACCGGCCCCCGTACCAACAATAACAACATCGGCTTCTAAGTGAGTATCAGTGACTAACGTACTTGCATTAATATGCTTCCAACCTGACGCTAAACCAACTTTTATAGGATCTGAAATGGCCAACAAAAACTCCTTATACTCTGCTTAAGACGCCAGATAAATACAATGAACCAACAAAAAGTATGTTGATAATTCGGGGAGATTACTCGGCGTTTACAATAAAGTTAGGCTTAGCATATTGCATCCGAGCCCAGTGCTCAGGACAAGAATAATAGCTCGCCATAATGACTTCCCTTAGACCGACATAAGCACTTTGCAATAACGCAGTATAATGATTACGCCAAGACTCAAGCATATCGATAAGCTCATCAGGTTGCTTTAACAAAACGGGCGTCATGCTGCCCGATAGGAACAATAAATAAAAACGTGATTCCATTTTTTGTAAAAGATCTTCCAATTCTTCTTGTTGCGTTTCTGGGAGCGCTGAAATAGTTGCCCCTATGGCATCTAAGGTTCGATTAATCGCTTGTTCACGATGACTTGAAATTTGTGGTAACGCACCATCAAGTAGCACAGGAATGAGCGCGGCAAATAAAAGACGATGTTCACTATTTTGTTCAGTGTCTTGCTCAGAACTTTCAAAGGAAGATGGTATCAGCTGCACACCAAGCGCAAGTGCTGCAGTGCCAACAAAAGCGCCTGTCAGTAAGGTGCGTCTTTTCATCTTCCCCCCCAAAAAACGCTAACATGTTGTTAGTTTGTTGAATATGTTAAAGTAGCTTACACCTTCATTTAAACATACGTTTAAACTTTTACCAACACCGGCATTTATAGCTCAGTATGAAAACTGCATTTTCACCGCCTTGGTGGGCGTTAAACCCACATATTCAAACCATATTACCCGTGCTCACAAAAGTGACTCAGCCAAGAACACGCAGGCAAAGACAAGAAATGCCTGATGGTGATTTTATTGACTTAGATTGGCAAGGTACGCCGCTAGACGGTCAAGCAATAATGGTGATAATTCACGGCTTAGAAGGCAGTGCAAGCAGTCACTATGCAAGACGTATGCTTAATGCAGCCAAAGAGGCTGGTATTTGTGCTGTGGTGCATCACCACCGTGGCTGTTCAGGTGAACCAAATAGACTGACGCGCAGCTATCATAGTGGTGATATTGAAGATGTCGCCTTTACGTTAGAACAGCTTCATCAGCATTATCCTAATTCACCACTTTATGCAGTGGGTTACAGCTTAGGCGGTAACGTACTGGCTAAATATCAGGGTACTTATCAAGATTGCAGTCGATTGACTCGCGCAGTTGTCGTTTCAGCACCTTTAGCACTAGGCGCGTGCGCAAAACGTCTTGAGGGGGGATTTTCCACTGTGTATCAACGCTACCTCATCAAACAGCTGCAGCAAAAAATGCAAGATAAATTAGACACACCATCAATGGTAGCCAGCATGCCTATTGCACAAGAGCAATTGGCGCAACTCAACACTTTCTACTTATTTGATGATCAAATTACCGCCCCATTACACGGCTTTAAAGGAGCTCAAGACTATTACCAAAGAGCAAGTGGTATTGGGTATTTGCAACATATTACCGTGCCAACACTCATTATTCATGCCAAAGACGATCCCTTTATGACTGATGATGTTATCCCAACACAGGAGCAGCTATCCGAACAAGTGGAATATGAGCTGCATCATCGTGGTGGGCATGTCGGCTTTATTAATGGTGGTTCCCCATGGAATCCAAGGTATTATATTGAGCAACGTGTATTAGACTTTTTCAATATTTCAGGTGATTCGTGATAGTACCTTTTGATGCTTTACTTAATTTACCCCAAGAAACTTTTGAGCAAATGATCAAGGAGCATCTGATTACGCAAGTGGAAGATGGTGGTTTTGATCAAGCCAGTAAAGCGCAATTAATCCAAGCAATAGCACTATGTAAACAGAAACTAAAATCAGGTGAATTAGTCGTCGAATTCAGTGAAGAAGATGAAACGATTGCTATCAAAGCGAAAGACCAACTGTTGTAATCGTTGCTTGGAAGAGCAAAGTTCATACAAAGCTGAACTTTCGCTAATGCGAGATGTATCTTTTAGTCTGTCTTTGCGCTGTCACTTATGTGAGGTAATTTGACCTAACAGACTAGATTACCGTATAACTATTGCTCTAAATAAAAACAACAACATCACTTTAACCCTCTTTAACATTAGGCGGAAAGCATGTCAGCCAAACACCCTATTATTGCTGTAACAGGTTCTTCAGGTGCAGGTACAACGACAACCACCACTGCATTTACCCATATTTTCAGACAACTAGGGATCAATGCAGCTTTTGTTGAGGGCGACAGTTTTCACAACTTTACTCGGGCAGAAATGGAAGTATTGATCCGCAAAGCCCAGTCTGAAAACCAGAATATTAGCTACTTTGGCCCCGAAGCCAATAATTTCGTCAAGCTTGAAGAATGTTTTGCTAGCTATGCAAGTACTGGTAATGGCCAAACCCGAAGTTACTTGCACACATTTGATGAAGCAGTGCCTTTCAATCAAATGCCTGGCACATTTACCTTATGGCGCGATCTACCACCTAATACTGACATGTTGTATTACGAAGGTCTGCATGGTGGTGTTGTGACTGATGAAGCGAATGTGGCCCAGCATGTGGACTTACTGATTGGCATGGTGCCAATCGTCAATTTAGAGTGGATCCAAAAAATCATTCGCGATACCAAAGATCGCGGTCATAGTCGCGAAAAAGTCATGGGGTCAATTGTTCGCAGTATGGATGATTATATTCAACACATGACGCCACAATTTTCGCGCACTCATATTAACTTTCAACGTGTACCAACAGTTGATACCTCGAACCCTTTTAGTGCTAAAGATATTCCTAGCTTAGATGAGAGCTTTGTCGTGATCCGTTTTCGTGGGATTAAAAATGTAGACTTTCAATACTACCTCAACATGATCCAAGGCTCATTCATGTCTCGAGTGAATACACTTGTTGTGCCTGGTGGTAAAATGTCATTAGCAATGGAATTGATTTTAACACCATTAATCAAAGCGTTAATGGATAAGCGACTTGAGCTGCAAAAGCTAGATGATCTTGAACAAGGTTAAGTTTGATTTAAGTATCCATCGCTAAAATAGCGCCCATCGGAATTTCAAAGAAATAACGATAGTTGATGTACTCGGGTATCGATTCCCCCATCTGTTTTGTTGGTATCATGAGTACATCGACGCACCTTAACCTTCTTGTCGATCATCTGCGTTCGCGAGTCTCATTAAATACTCACTTTAGAAACCTACCAACTTTTTCTCTATTAAAATCTTAATTAAGTAGAGGGATAATTTCTCGGTAAGCTTGCTGGTTACGGTATTGCTCTAATCGCAATTGAAATTCATCTAGGTTGGCAATGTCTTGGCTTTGCTCTAACGCATCAATGGCTTTTAGCTGCGTATCCACAGCGAGAGAAAAGTCCCCTATTTCAGCATAGGCAGCGGCCAAGTTATCTAACATGGTTGGGTCATTTTGATTAGACTCTAATAAGCGCAACGATAAATCCAACGCCTTACTTCCATCTCGGTACTCAGCTTCTGGGCAGGTAGCCAGAATCCAAGCAACATTACCCAATGAGATATCATCACCCACTGCAGTAAATTGTTCCATGGCCTTACCACAGTTACGCTCAACACCGTTACCGCCTGCAGAATATATAAAGCCTAATCGAAAGTTAGCCCACTTGTTGCCTGTTTCAGCTAACAGTTGGTACCAGTGCTCGGCGACAGCCAAATCTTGGTCAAACAATTTACCTTCATAGGTTAAATCAGCCAAGGCCTGTTGCGCTTTAGCATGTTGCAAGTTGGCGGCTTTTTCTAACCACAGTCGGCCAGTTTCAATATCTTTGTCTACATATCGCCCAGCAAGGTTCATTAGCCCAAATAGGTATTGTGCATCTTTGTCACCTTGAGCCGCACGATATTGAATACCTAGGACCTTACTTGCTATAGCAGTTTGTTCAGTTTGCGGAATAGAAAACGATTGAACCTGAGCGCTTATAGTAAACACTGATACTAAGAGGAAACCTCGAGTGAATCGAGAAAACATAGACAAATTCAAACCTAACCTCACACGACAATACATCAACTGAAAATGCTTATCAGTAACACTAATCAACTCATAAGGGTAACGCAATAAAAAACACCCACTAACAGCATAATTATCCGTGACATATGCGGTAAAATACACATTTTTATTGACCTCGCTCGCAAATAAGACAAAATAACTCAAATGCTTAGCAAGTTATAATAAAATATGCGCTCGAAATTATTCGATCTGTATCAATGTTTTGTGATTGCCTCTTGCGTATGATACTTAATTAGAGAATACTTAATTTATTTAAATCTAGGAGCTTAACTATGGCTTTGATTGGTAAACCTAAACCAGACCCTACTTTGGAGTGGTTTCTTTCACATTGTCACATCCACAAGTACCCAGCCAAAAGCACCTTGATCCACGCTGGTGAAGACTCTGATACGCTTTATTACATCGTTAAAGGTTCAGTCGCCGTGCTGATCAAGGACGAAGAAGGTAAGGAAATGATATTGTCTTACCTAAACCAAGGCGACTTCATCGGTGAATTGGGCTTGTTTGAAGAACAAGCTGAGCGTACTGCTTGGGTACGTGCTAAACAAGCTTGTGAGATTGCTGAAATCTCTTACAAGAAATTTAAGCAGCTGATTCAAGTCAACCCTGAAATTTTAATGAAGTTGTCATCACAAATGGCTTACCGCTTACAAAGCACCAGCCAAAAAGTGGGTGACCTTGCATTCTTAGATGTTGCAGGCCGTATTGCTCAAACTTTGTTGCACCTAGCGAAGCAACCTGATGCCATGACGCACCCAGACGGTATGCAGATCAAGATCACGAGACAAGAAATTGGCCAAATTGTTGGTTGTTCACGTGAAACGGTAGGACGCATCTTAAAAATGCTTGAAGAACAAAACCTTATTCAAGCTCACGGTAAAACAATCGTGGTGTACGGCACGCGTTAATTTAAGGTTCAGCTTGTTTTAAGCCTAAATATTTAAAGTGGTGCTCAGTCATTCTGGTCACCACTTTTTTTGGGAGTAAAACATGAGTACGTCTTCAGGCCTTCTACTTAGCCTAAGCACACTTATCGTTAGCCAAAGTACAATTATTACTCCGTTAGAGCTTGAGCACGATCAGGCGCAAAAATTAGTGGCATCTGGTCAAATCAAGTCTCTTGATTACTCACTGAATTGGATTAACCAGTTTTGTAATGGCCAACTGGTCGACGCCAGACTCTATCAAAGTCTCGATAAATTACATTACAACCTGCAATTAAGAGTTAATGAAAATCAATTGATCGATATTAAACTCAATGCAGTCAATGGTATGCTAGAATCCATGACACAATTACCAAGTGAATGTACTCAAAATGAAACTGTTACTCGTTGAAGATAATCCACTTTTAGTCACTGAGCTTGAAAAGCAGCTAAAACAAGCAGGTTATGTCACTGACATTACTGATAAAGCCGTTGAAGCTGACTACCTCATAAAAGAAACTCAATACGATTGCGTTATCCTTGATATTGGCCTTCCTGATGGAAATGGCCTTAGCTTGGTGGAATCTTGGCGAGAACAAGGCATTATGACACCGGTAATCATGCTAACAGCGCGAAGCCAATGGCATGAAAAAGTCGAAGGTTTTAATGCTGGCGCCGATGACTACTTAGGCAAACCTTTCCATGCACAAGAGCTGCTCGCTCGCATTCAAGCACTTATTCACCGTGCTCATGGTCGTATGAATACCACATCGAACCAGCTCAGTTATGCTGGTGTCACCCTTGATGAAAACGAGCAAAAAGTCATTATTGGTGAAGATGAGTATGAGTTAACAGCAATGGAATTTAGATTATTGAAAATCTTTTTAATGTCACCTAAAAAGCTGTTATCTAAAGCGCAACTAACCGATAAGTTATATCAGTTCGACGATGAAAAAGAGAGTAACGTAGTTGAGGTTTATGTGACCCATTTACGTAAAAAACTCGGCAAAACAGCTATTGAAACCCGTCGTGGTCAAGGATATATCTTCCACGGTTTGACTGAATGATCTCCATTCGCTCTAAGCTCAGTCTTTGGCTTAGTGGCCTTATCATTGTTGGTACTGTCACTGGGCTGATATTATTTGAGTCTATGCTAAGAGAAGCTTTTCATGACTCCATAATCAATCGCTTAGAAGAAGACTTAGAACATATTATCTTAGCCACCAGTTTAGAAGACGGTGAGCTACTCATTGATAAAAGCCAACTCTCCAGCTTTTATAATCCAGCTTATTCAGGGCGTTATTATCAACTAAACCTGCCTGATAAAGTGATTCGCTCACGCTCACTGTGGGATGTTGAGCTCAATGTGAAATTATTAGAGGCCAATGCAACTCGCTCTTGGCAAGCCAAAGGTCCGAAGAATAATGATATTCAATTGTTATCTATTGCAATTGGTGCCCCTAATACAGACCTCACTGCCACACTGACCGTTGCCCAAGATTTAAGTATTGGTAGACGAGTATTCAGTGAAGTCTTTGGCGTTAAACTCGCGATTAATATTGCCATGCTGTTTTCAATGTTAGTCGGCATTATTCTCATTTTGCGTCAATCATTTAAGCCGGTAAAACAAGTGCAAGCTTCTTTAGCTAAGCTAAGAGATGGTGAAATTGATCGTCTTGAAGTCGATCAAATACCCCAAGAAATCATCCCGCTTGCAGAAACCTACAATGAATTACTGGACTATACATCTAAACAGATTGAACGCAGTCGAAACAACTTGGGCAACTTAAGCCATGGTTTAAAAACACCACTCGCCGTTATGCAACAACAGGTGGAGGCACTAGGGTTAAGCGACCCTGAAGCAGCTCAAGCAATGCAGCAGCAGTTAGACAGTATTAGACAAATGGTTGAACGTAAACTTGCTGCAGCCAGAGTCACTGGAGACATGCTTCCAGCAGCTCAAATGGCTGTCCCTAAAGATTTTGAAAGTCTGCTTTCAACACTTAATAAAGTCCATCATCATAAATCTATTCAAGCAACGATAGATAATCAGTCTAATACTCTGCGTATACCTATCCACCGCGAAGATGGCATGGAGTTGTTTGGTAACTTGCTTGATAACGCGTTTAAGTGGGCGCAGAGCAATGTAACTGTTCAGCTGTATAAGGATGAACAGCAAGTACAGTGCATTGTCATCTCAGATGATGGCCCAGGTGTGAAACAAGAAGAATTACAGCTATTAACCGATCGGGGAACTCGCCTCGATGAAGCAGTTATAGGTCATGGACTTGGATTATCAATTGTAAAAGAAATCTGCGAACAATATGGTTTTGAATTACGCTTCCATAACAGCCAAACACTGTCAGGTTTAGCTGTGCATATCAGGTTTACCAGTAACCAATTAACCTAAAGTACAGATATAAAAAAGGTCACATTATGTGACCTTTTTTGCTTGGCTAGTATGCAAACTTATTTTCAGCTTGCATAGCTTACTGAAATACCAACATGCTATTGAGCATTGGTACTTTCAAAGATTTTATCGGCAGAGGCCGCAACAAACCCAGTGTAAATCTCACCATTATCCATAGGGTAGCGTTTAGCAAATTCATAGAAGCAAGTTGGGATTTCCAGCTCACCATCAGAAAACTTAACTACCATCTTGTCAGCCATGGTCGATGACTGCTCAAGTAGTACCTCTTGAGAACCTTTTACTTCACCACCAGCACTATTTAATACAAAACCAGCATCTTTAAGCGATTGATTCACTGCAATGATATCGTCAAAATTTGGCAGATGATTAATCGACACGGTAAAGTGGTTCGCACGATAACCTAACGCAGCAACCCAAGCTGCATACTCACTTTCAGCTTGTAAAGCATGATAAGTGGCAATATCAACATCCCAATGACGGCCTGAATAGATGAAATTATCCGCGGTAGTCACACTTGCATCCATCTGCTCTACAAAGCCTTTAACTGCTGCTTGTAATTGAGGGCTAAACTCCTCGACTAAAAGCTCAGAAATAAACACTTTTGGCTGGGTTGGGTCAGGATGCTCAAAGTGTTTAGCAACCAGTTTTTTCTGCTCAAAATTGTAGTCGCCACAAGCCTTGTAGCCAATTGACAGAAAATGCTCAGCCAGCACAGCTAAATTGACTTTAGCAATATTGAATGTTCTTAGTGCGATATGGTCGTTAATGATCGGCGCACCTTGACCAAGCAGTTGGTGGATTTTTGCCGCTGAAGGCGTCATTTTAATATAGTCTTGCCATAACTCGGCAAAGAGCGAATTCACATCTGTATGCACGCTAAAACTCCTTGTAAAAATATGATGGACTACTAGTTTGACGCGTAGCCCAACAAGCTGCTGTTATAAGCTCAGACCTGGGCTTAAGTTTGCAGGTAAGCTCACGCTATCAGCTTCCATAGAAGCAACTGGGTAAGCACAATAATCGGCTGCGTAATAAGCACTCGCTCTGTGGTTACCTGAAGCACCAACACCACCAAATGGCGCAGCACCTGACGCACCAGTAATTTGCTTATTCCAATTGACAATACCTGCTCGGATGCGCGCTAAGAAGTAATCGTAGTCTTCACGGCTATCTGCTAATAAGCCAGCTGATAATCCATAACGAGTATCATTTGACAATTCAATAGCTTGATCAAAATCGCTGTAACGTACAACCTGTAGCAATGGACCGAAGTATTCTTCATCAGGTAGCTGTTCAATCGCAGTAACATCAATCAAACCTGGACTAACGAGACCTGTACCAGCTTGCATATGGGTTAATTCAATCAAAGGCTGGCCACCCAACTCAACTAAGTTTGTTTGTGCTGCCACCATGCCTTTAGCCGCGGCTTCAGAAATCATTGAACCCATGAAAGGCTGTGGTTGCGAATCCCAAGGGGCTACAACAATTTGTTTCACCGCTGCAACAAGCTGAGCAATTAATGCATCACCTTTCGCGCCTTGTTCAACATATAAGCGGCGTGCACAAGTACAACGCTGACCGGCAGAAATATATGCTGACTGAATGATGTCGTGAACCGCAGCTTTCGTGTCGGCAACATCTTTGATGATCAGTGGGTTATTACCCCCCATCTCTAATGCCAGAATCTTACCTGGGTGCCCTGCAAACTGCTCATGCAGAATATGCCCAGTGCGTGAGCTACCGGTAAAGAACAAACCATCAATTTGTGGATGAGAAGCGAGTGCTTTACCTGTTTCAACTTCACCTTGAACAAGGTTAATCACACCTGCTGGTAATCCAGCTTTTTCCCAGCACTTCAGCATTAACTCAGCCACTTTCGGGGTTAATTCTGATGGTTTAAATACCACAGTGTTACCCGCAATAAGCGCTGGCACAATATGGCCATTCGGTAAGTGACCAGGGAAGTTATATGGACCAAATACGGCAACGACACCATGTGGCTTGTGACGCAATACCGCACGGCCTGCTGGTAATTCGTTAGTTTCAGTGCCTGTACGTTTATCATATGATTGAATAGATAAACCAATTTTACCAATCATCGCACCAGCTTCAGTGGCAGTTTCCCATTGTGGCTTACCCGTTTCTTGGGCAATGGTTTCTGCAATTTCTGCTTTGTGGGCTTCTAGTTGATCACGATAAGCATTGATAATTGCTAAACGGCCTTCATGACCTAACATAAACCAGTCAAACTGGGCTTTGCGCGCCGCATCAACCGCTTGGTTAACTTGCTCAACCGTGGCGGTATTACCTTGCCAAATCACTTGCTGGTTAGCTGGATTGGTTGAACTTACACTATGGCCTTGCCCTGCAAGCCATTGTCCTTGAATAAATTGTGTCATGTTTCAATCTCCCTACATGGCTAATACACGAACTTGCTCACCCGCTTTCACTAACAGCGCATCGGCAATCTCTTGTGTAAGAGTGACACTGTCACTTTCTTCACAAATCAAGATTTTTGCTGAAGATGCACGGTAATCAGCCACTGAGGTATTAGATATAATAAAATGCTGATCCGTATGTGGCATTTTGCCAATATTGACGGTCAATAATCGGCTGTTTTTCACAGCGCGGATGTCAGTCAAGCTACATTCGACGGTGGGTCCGCCATCAAAAATATCAACATAGTTTCTGAACCTGAAACCTTCCGCTTCCAGTAAACGTAAAGCGGGTTTGGTATTTTTATGAACTTCACCAATCACTCGGCGAGCTTTAGACGGCAACATACATACGTAAACTGGGCTGCGAGGCATCATTTCTGCCATAAAAGCCTTTTTACCCAGTCCAGATAAATAGTCTGCTTCGACAAAGTCGATACCTAAAAAGTGCTTTTGTAACCACTCATAGAAAGGGGAATCGCCTTTATCATCACTTACACCACGCATTTCTGCGATGACGGTATGACCAAAACGAGCTTTGTGCTGTGCTAAGAATAAGAAGCGTGAGCGCGATAGCATGCGGCCGTTTCGACCTTTACGGTAACGATCTTTTAAAAACAGGGTGCACAGCTCAGCAGCGCCTGTGTAGTCATGGCATAAGGTTAAGGTTTCAACCTCATTACGCACTGATATTTGCTCTGAATAATAGACTTCTGTGCCTAACCGATAATGGTAAAAGGCATCTTCCATCCCTACTGCAGCTTCAATACCACAAGTCCCAACGACTTCATTTGTTTTGGTGTCTTCAAGCACCATCAGATAACCTTCATCCAACGGTGTGTCGACATTTTTAGTAAATGAAGCCTCTGCGCGCGCAATTTTTGAGCGTAGTAACTCTTCGTTCACAGGCAGTGAGGTAAAACCATGACCCGACTCAATTGCGATTGAGTGGAGAGCATCATAATCAGATGCTCGGATCGGACGTATGATTAACATTCATTTCTCCTAAGCGCATAACAAGCACTGTTTATGAGTACTTGTTATGCCATCCCAACATACAAAAATGCGCCGAATCTCGACGCATTTGATTTGTATTAACCAGCAACCACTTTAGCGACAGCACGCTCAAAACGCGCTAAGCCTTCAGTGATGTCTGCTTCAGGGATAACAAGAGAAGGAGTGAAACGGATGACATTGGCACCAGCAATCAGACTCATTAAGCCTTCAGCTACACTTGCTACCAGGAAATCACGGCTACGACCCGTGTACTTGTCATTCAATACCGCGCCCAAAAGTAAACCTTTACCACGGACTTCACTGAATACATCGTACTTGTCATTGATTTTGGTTAAACCATCACGGATGAGTTGCTCACGATGTTTCACACCTGCTAAAACCTCAGGTGTATTCACAACATCCATCACAGCATTACCAATGCTACATGCAAGTGGGTTACCACCATAGGTAGAACCGTGGGTACCAATTTTAAGGTGCGCAGCAATTTTTGCTGTGGTCAGCATTGCAGCGATTGGGAATCCACCACCTAACGCTTTCGCGCTAGTAAGGATATCAGGCTGAATGTCGGTACCCATGTAGGCAAATAGCTCACCAGTACGACCAACGCCAGTCTGTACTTCATCAAAAATCACAAGTGCATCATGCTTATCAGCTAATTCACGAACCGCTTTAAGGAACGCTGGGTCGGCATCAATAATGCCGCCTTCGCCTTGTAGTGGCTCTAACATGATGGCACAAGTTTTATCTGACACTGCAGCTTCTAATGCAGCAACATCATTAAATGGTAGATGTGTAACCGATTGCGGTTTAGGGCCAAAGCCATCAGAGTAAGCAGCTTGACCACCGACTGTGACAGTAAAGAATGTACGACCATGGAAGGCTTTATCAAATGCAATAATTTGATCTTTCTCTATACCATGGTTATCTAGCGCGTAACGACGAGCTAATTTAAGTGCTGCTTCGTTCGCTTCAGCTCCTGAGTTGGCAAAATATACACGCTCAGCAAAAGTGGCATTCACTAGCTTTGTCGCTAATGCTAATGCAGGCTCATTGGTCATGACATTTGAAAGGTGCCACAGTTTTTCACCTTGGTCTTTCAATGCAGACACTAAAGCAGGGTGACAGTGACCAAGACAATTAACCGCGATACCGCCAGCGAAATCGACAAACTCTGTGCCTTGTTGGTCCCAGACTCGGCTACCTTCGCCTTTTACTGGAATGACAGCTGCAGGCGCATAATTAGGCACCATGACTTCATCAAATTGGGCTCGAGTTAAGTTCATTTCAACACTCATCGCTTATAATCCTTAATTAGTTATTTGCGGCGTAAACGCTGCAATATCGGGTGTTTTCTTTTTATTCTGTTAGTGAAAAGACCCATGTTTATTTACCTAACAGGACATTATTAGCGAAAATGTGATCAAAATGCCAGTAATTGACATTTACCTTGTGGGTCTCATCTAGTTAATCTGAATAAAGATTGAAAAATACATGCAAACAAAGCGCTTATTTGGTGGATTTACAGCATAAATAGTCATAAAAAAACTTCGTTGCACTGTTTTTGTGTAGCTATTCACCGAAAATGCATAACTACACAGTTATAAGCTAACCAAAAGTACTAGGATATTTGTGTTGTGGTATTTAATTAGATGAGATCGACCTTACGATAATTTTGCGCTTTGAGGCGAATCAGCTCTTCAGGTAAGAACTGATAATAATCAGCCATTAAACGCTTTTCCTTATTATCAATGAGATTCTGTTCTTCTAATAGGCGCATCTTGGCATAACAACTTGCCTTTGCAATGACCGCAGCTTCAGCTGATAAGTCAGATAAGTTAAAGTGTTCATCGAGCTCTTTTAACACTTTAGTTAAGCGACTCTCTTCGAAATTCAATAAAGTGAGTAAACGCCAATTTAATTGCTGCCCTTGTTCGAGAACATGCTCAAGCACAGACTCAATAGGAAATTCTGTTGCCATAACGGCATCATGTACTTCCCGATTACCCTCCTCGCTAGCTTCACGTAACCAGTTACCCCATGTTTTAGAGAATATGCTAGCGCTATTATTGAGAATAACTGCTGAGCCAAATTGATTCATTAACGCACCGGTATAAACCAAACCTGTCGGTAGTCGATGCATTTCAGCTAAGGCTTTAGCAGCTATGGCCGTCATTATGCTGTAACGCCATAGCTTGCGGGTAGGCCAGGCTAAGTTGGCATTATTAGAAGGTAAACAATAACGTAAACTAAAATATGGAATGAGAAGGCGAAGGTTTTCAACACCAATATAGTTCAACACCAATTTAAGGTCTGTTACCTGAACATCTGCGGATTTAGGACGACGATGAGAAGACGCGGGGCTATTGATCAAGGTTGTTAAATCACGAGCTAACCAACTTAATCCACTCACTAGAGGTCTTAAACGAGCTAGGTTAGGATCTTTTTCTAGCACCATTTCCAGCACTAACATTTGCGACTCAGTTACATTCGAATTTGCGAGTACAAGTTCAGGGGATGCAAGCTCATGTTCAATGGCATTATTGACAGTGTTAGTCAGTTGCATCGATATTTGACGATAGGTAGCTTGAGCGTCAGCTTGCTTTTTTAACCTTTCATTAATCGCAATCCGCTCAATTTCCAATTTATTGGCGTCATCCGCAGCTTCAATAAACACCTTATCTGTAATGGTATCTTTGTTGCGTTTACCGACTATCATTTGTCGATAAAGCCTGCGTTCTATTTGGATGATTTTTCCCGGCTTTACTCCACCAGCTATCGACACTGCCACTCAAACGTCCTATTTGATCATTAAACCTACTGTAGAGTGTACCTTAAGCTCTTACACGATTGAACCAAGCAACACGTTAAATAACAAACTGATTAACGGTACGTTTTTCAAACAGACAGGCGCTGACTGTTTTATTTCTGCTCGCCAATAAAAAGGCTTCCCGAAGGAAGCCTTGATTTAACGATTACGGATTACTTGAGTTCTTGCTCAAACAACTTATAAATACGGCGGTATTCATCTAACCAACTTGATGGTTGCTTGAAACCATGAGGCTCTACTGGGTAGATTGCCGTTTCAAACATTGGTTTTTCAAGTTCAATCAATCGCTGCACTAGACGCACGCTGTCTTGGAAGAACACGTTGTCATCTAGTACACCACTCATGATTAATAGTGGTTTCTGTAGCCCTTCAGCGTGTTCAATTGGCGAGCTACGCTCATAAGCAATTGGATCTACATCAGGTTTATTAAGGATGTTTGAAGTGTACGGAGCATTATAATGAGCCCAGTCTGTCACAGGACGCAGCGCGGCACCAGCTTGGAATAACTCTGGCTCATTAAACAGTGCCATAAAGGTTAAGAAGCCACCATAAGAACCACCATAAGTGCCGACACGCTTAGTATCAACATTTGCATTGCTAGCCATCCAAGTCACGCCATCTTTAAGATCTTCCACTTCTGGATAACCCATGTTGCGATAAATGGCAGTACGCCAGTCACGGCCGTAACCTTTAGACCCTCTAAAATCCATATCCATCACAACATAACCTTGCTGAGCTAACATGTTGTGGAACATAAACTCTCTAAAGTAACCTGAGAAACCATAGTGAGCATTTTGCAAGTAACCAGCACCATGGTTAAAAATAACCGCAGGATACTTATCTGCTGAGTCAGCATCATAACCCTGTGGCAAATATACTCGCGCATATACGTCGCCTGCACCATGGTTTGATGGAACAGCCACTACTTGGGGGGCTTGCCAAGGATATTGCTTGAATGCTTTGCTAGTGTAATTGGTTAGCTGAGTCAGCTTGCCACCAATCGGTTGAACATATAATTCAGCTGGTTTAATTCTTGATGAAGCCGATAAAAGTAAATGCTGTTCATCTGGGCTAACAGTGTAATCTAAAGTCCCTTTCCAATCAGTAAGCTGCTCAATTTCAGCAGTATCAGTGGACACTCTAAAGACATTATAGATACCTGGATGAGATGGGTTTGCACGATAATATAAATGTTTACCATCGCGACTAGCAGTAACTTGGTCTACCACATACTTGCCATCAGTTAATGGCGTTACTTTGCCATTGGCATTTTTGACATAAAGCTGAGAATAACCCGATTGCTCAGATAAGTAATAGAAATTGCTAGAATTACCTAACCAGCCGTACTGGTTGAAAGTGTAGTTTACCCATGCCGTATCATGTAGGCGATGCTCAGTGGTTAAACTTCCCTTTTTCAGGTCAACACTTGCAATCCAACGGTCTTTATTATCAACGGCTTCCAACATTACTAATAAACTGTTTTCAGTCGGATGCCATTGAATTGCACTTTGGCTCCAGCCCCAGTCCTGCATAAGCTGGATTTTACGCACCTCTGATTCGCTGCGGTAAGTTTCACCTTTTGCTTTAGCATTTTCAGCTTTAACTTTCGCTAGCACATCTTCATCAAAGCCATCTAAACCTTCAATGGTAATGTCTTTTTGTTGATGCTCTTGTAAATCTAATAAAACAAAGCGGTGACCAGGGAAGTCATCTTCAGCCACACGCGCACGCGCAGGCACTGCGTCAACATAACCGTCTTTACCAAGGTAATCAGGCATAATGTCGTGCTCGCTGCGCCAACTATAACTCTTATCAATAAGTGCCATAAACACATATCGACCATCGGCAGACAGGCTCATTTTAGTGATCGACTCAGAGTCACCTAAATACCAAGTTTTCGAAGCAAAGCTTGGATCAGTAGCTGCAACTTCGTCTTTGAATGCCTGTTTTGCTTTAGCATTTTCATGTTGCATCGATACATAATTAATGAGGCGATGTTGTTGTTTAGCTAAATAGCTTTCTGGCTCATTAACACCTTTAGGAGCTTTCGACATACGAATATCGGCTATCTGCTCAACCATACCTGTATCTGCATGGATACGGTAAATATTATCCTTTAAGAAATAGGCAATATCACCGTTACTTAAAAAGCGAATATCAGAAATTTTGCCGTTGAGCTTAGTCAACTGTTGCACATCACCAGTCGCGAGTGTTTTTACAAACACATTGCCTTGATATAAATAGGCCTTTTTAGAGTGATCAGCATTGAATGAGCCAAAGCGTTGATCAGCTTGATGCAACTGGTTAATTGCTAGTTTTTGCGCCTTTGCACCATCATTTAAGCTTAACTGGTAATAATCTGTAATGGGAGCCTGATGTGCCTGACGCGCATAATAGATGGATTTACTGTCGTCAGCCCAATATTGCCCTTTAGCAAAAATGCCCATCCAATCTGGGTTAGCCATGATTTGATTTAAAGTTAATGCGGTTTCGGCTTGAGGAGGTTGAGCCAAGGGAACTTGAATAGCATTATCTTGCTTTACAGCTGTGCTAATTGTGGAACTCGGAGTGCTGTTACAGCCAGTAATCACAGCTAAAGAGAGCGCACTAATTGCAAAGTGTCGCATTAGCTTTTTCATGAATAATCCTTCCTGTGTCTATTATTTTTATAAGCAGTCTTTATATCACAACTTATACGCCAATTTCCTCAACAATATTAACCATATTTGTAACGAAATTAGCAGACACTTGAAACTTTCTGGGAATGATGAAATGGACTTACAACAGTAAGAAGTTTTTTAGCAAGTCTTGGCCTTGCTCAGATAGAATTGATTCAGGATGAAATTGAACACTAACTAATGGCATTGAGACATGATGCATTGCCATAATTTCTGTTCCATGAACAGGATCATCAAACCAAGCATCTAAGACAAAGTTTTGTGGGACTTGCTCAAGCACTAAGGAGTGATAACGCGTTACCCTTAAGGGATGATTAAGCTTTGCAAAAATACTATTGTTGTTGTGATTGATAAAACTCGTTTTACCATGCATCACACGCTTCGCTCTAACCACTTCTGCACCGAACACTTGGCCAATAGCTTGATGACCAAGACAAACACCCAAAATCGGAATACGGCCAGCGAATGCTTCAATCGCCGCTAATGATATGCCAGCTTCATTTGGAGTACAGGGGCCTGGAGAAATCACAATGTGACTTGGGGATAGCGCTTCGATATCTTGCAATGAAATCTGATCGTTACGTTTGACTAAGACGGTTTGTCCCAGCTCCTGTAAGTACTGGACAAGATTAAACGTAAACGAATCATAATTATCAATCACTAGCAGCATATATTACCTGTTATAACCACAAATTTAGGCAATAAAAAACCAGCCTTATGACTGGTTTTCTCTCAACACACAAAAGTTATTTCACTAACGTTAAGTGGCTTTTGCGTTTCGACTTATCAACTTCAGTTGCTTTGCTATCAGCCTTAGGTGCTGGCTCAGATTTTTCAGTATCTGTGGATTGCGGTACCGACGTTAATGACTCACTGTCATCTTCAGCCGCGTAAGCTTCTTCCATATCAAATACTGTACCTGCACCGTTTTCACGAGCATAAATAGCAACAATAGATGCCATTGGTAGATACACTTGATGCGGCACACCACCAAAGCGGGCGTTAAATTGCACGGCATCATTGTTCATTTGTAAATTACCCACAGCACCCGATGCGATGTTTAAAACAATTTGGCCATCTTTGACAAATTGTTGAGGTACTTCCGCCCCTTTCACAAAAGCATCCACAACAACATGAGGCGTAAAGTGGTTATCCATTAACCACTCATAGTAAGCACGCAACAAATATGGACGATTAGGTGTTAATGGTTTCATTACATACCCATGCGCATTTCGCGCTCAACCTCAGTTAATGAAGCTTTGAATGATTCACGCTCAAAAATGCGTGTCATGTAAGCATTAATATCTTGAGATGTACGCATATCTAGGTTGATACCTAGCTCAGGTAAACGCCATAACAATGGACCTAGATAACAATCTGCTAGACCAAACTCTTCACTCATGAAGTAAGGCATTTCTGCAAATACTGGCGCTAATGCCACTAAGCTTTCAGTTAGCTCTTTACGCGCTTCTTCTACACGGTCTCCTTTACGGATACGGTCAACAAGCACATACCAGTCAGTGTCAATACGGTGCATCATCAAACGGCTTTGGCCACGAGATACTGGGTAAACAGGCATTAATGGTGGATGTGGGAAACGCTCATCCAAGTATTCCATAATAATGCGAGATTCATATAAAACTAACTCACGGTCAACGAGTGTTGGTACTGAGTTATATGGATTTACTTCAAGTAAATCTTCAGGCATCTCACTTGGGTCTACCTGCAATACATCAACAGTTACCCCTTTTTCAGCCAGTACGATACGTACTTGATGGCTATACAAATCATCGGCACCAGAAAACAGTGTCATGATAGAGCGTTTGTTGGCAGCAACAGCCATTGATACCCTCCAGAATCTAAAAAATACAAAACAAACGAGGGGCAGAGCCCCCCGTTTACACTATGCGGATAATGTATTCTACCCGTTATTGATGGCTAGTGTACATCTTTCCAGTACTCTTTCTTCAAGAAATATGAGATCACGAAGAAAATGAAGAGGAAACCAAGTACCCACCAGCCCATAGCTTCACGCTCTAATTTTACTGGGTCAGCAGAATATACGAGGAAACCAGTAATATCACGTACTGCTTGGTCATACTCTTCGGCATTTAATTTACCACCTGTTGCCGCTTCAAGACCTACCAGCTTTTGTACTTCAACGCCATTCTCATTTACGGTTTCGTAGATTGGTGTTGAAAGACCTTGTAAGTCTTGTAGTACATGCGGCATACCCACTAATGGGAACACTGAGTTATTCGTACCGAAAGGACGACTCTCATCTGTATAAAAACCTTTCAGATATGAATATACCCAATCTGCACCACGAACACGTGCAACCAACGTTAAGTCAGGGGCTGCTGCACCAAACCATTTTGCAGCATCCTCAGCTGGAATGGCATTTTCCATCAGCTCGCCAATTTTAGCGTCAGTGAACATATACTTATTACGCATATCTTCGACTGAGATACCAAGATCTTCAGCAACACGGCCGTAACGCTGATACTGAGTGCTGTGACAGCCACTACAATATTGTTGGAACAAACCAAGACCACGCTCTAGTGACTCATTGTCATGTAGGTTTATCGCTTGCTCAGGACTCTTAACAAATTCATTGTTGCCACCTGCCGCTATTGCTAGCGTTGGTAACAATGCAACTAATGCAATTAATAACTTTTTCATTAGTGTGTCACCCTCGTTGGCACTTCTTTAGTCTTCTCGCTTTTACTGTAAACCCACAGCGCAACGAAGAATGCAAAATAAGTGAAAGTGAAAATACGTGCCGCAATAGTTAACGTTGGTGTAGCTGGTACTGCACCTAAGTAACCAAGCACAAGGAATGAAACAGTAAACTGTGCAATGTTGATCTTATGGATCAGACCACGGTAACGAATAGATTTAACGTTACAACGATCTAGCCAAGGCAAGATGAACAGTACTGCAATTGCTAAGCCCATCGCCACAACACCTAATAACTTATCAGGTACAGCACGTAAGATGGCGTAGAATGGTGTGAAGTACCATACTGGCGCAATATGCTCTGGCGTCTTCATCGGGTTAGCAGCTTCGAAGTTTGGCTTCTCTAGGAAGTAACCACCACCTTCAGGCATGAAGAACAACACATAACAAAATACGATTAAGAAGCCCGCTACACCCATGATGTCTTTCACTGTGTAGTAAGGGTGGAATGGAATGCCATCTACTGGCCAACCATTTTCATCTTTATTCTTCTTAATTTCGATACCATCTGGGTTGTTTGAACCTACTTCATGCAGCGCAATCAAATGTAGGAATACAAGCACAACTAACACTAATGGTAATGCAATCACGTGCAGTGCGAAGAAACGATTCAACGTCGCACCAGATACAACATAGTCACCACGGATCCACAATGTTAGGTCATCACCAATAAATGGAATCGCACCGAACAATGAGATAATTACCTGTGCACCCCAGTAAGACATTTGTCCCCAAGGCAGTAGGTAACCCATGAATGCTTCAGCCATCAACACGAGGAAGATAAGCATACCGAACAACCAAAGTAACTCTCTTGGTTTTTGGTAAGAACCATAAATAAGACCACGGAACATGTGCAAATAAACAACCACGAAGAAGGCGGATGCCCCAGTGGAGTGCATGTAACGCAGTAACCAACCGTATTCAACATCACGCATGATGTATTCAATCGACGCAAATGCGCCTTCTGCAGTCGGTACGTAGTTCATTGTTAACCAAATACCAGTTAACAATTGGTTGACGAGTACTAGTAGGGCTAGCGAGCCAAAAAAGTACCAAAAGTTGAAGTTTTTAGGTGTTGCGTATTGGCCAACATGACGGTTGTAAGTTGCCGTCATTGGGATGCGAGCATCAATCCAATCAATTACATTCTTAACCATTATGCTTCTCCCTTATCGACACCGATTAATACGGTATTGTCATCCACATATTGATGAGGTGGAACGACAAGGTTCAATGGTGCAGGTACACCAGAGAATACTCGACCAGCCATATCAAATTTAGAACCATGACAAGGACAGAAGAAACCGGCAGTGACACCTTGAACTTGCTCACCAAACGAATCTGGTAAGTAAGTAGGTGAACAACCTAAGTGAGTACAAATACCCACGGCAATGAAAAACTCAGGCTTGATTGAACGTGCCGCATTTTTAGCATATTCAGGCTGTTGCTCTTCATTTGAATCAGGATCGCGTAACTGACCATCTAAGCCTTTAAGCTCAGAAAGCACAGCATCTGTACGACGTACAACCCAGACAGGCTTTCCGCGCCATTCAACACGAATTAACTGACCTGGTTCAACTTTATTAATATTTACTTCTACCGGTGCTCCTGCAGCTTTTGCCTTGGCGCTAGGGTTCCATGACTTTATAAACGGAACCGCTACAGCGACGGCTCCAGCACCACCGACTACGGCGGTGGCGGCTGTCAAGAATCTGCGACGTCCGGTATCGACTGGCGCATTGCTCATCCACTTATCTCCCAAAGGGTGTTGGAATTTTTATAATTCAATGTTTTAGCAGTGAAAATCAGTAACTAGCTAAAAACATAGTTTGAGGCGGGGCTCATTATAGCGAAAAACTAGAGGCAGATCATAGTTAAAATACACAACTAAGTTGAGGATATTACCTGTTTTTTTAATTTTTGCGGCCAAACAGTGACATCAAGCTACAACTTCACAACATAACCTTGCAGAATAAAATCAATAAAGCACTGAACCATAAGCTTTTTTAAGTATGACATTGGTTGCTAATATAGTTAACAGCACTATTTCAATAAAAATTGATTTTTTTTGATTTTAGCTAAATCTGTTTGTGAATATTTGTATATCACAGGCATAAAAAAGCTCGGTATTAAACCGAGCTTTTTTGAATTGGAATAAATAGCTATTTGCCTTCCATCGTCTTCATGTATTTAAAGAAGTCACTGTCAGGCTCAAGCACCATGATATCACCGCTACCAGAGAAGCTTTCTTTGTATGCTTCTAGGCTGCGAAGAAAACCATAAAACTCAGCGTCTTTATTAAATGCATCAGCATAAATTTTAGCAGCTGACGCATCACCCTCACCTCGAACGGTAAGTGCTTTACGCTCAGCTTCTGCTATTTTAATCGTCACATCTGCATCAATGGTTGCGCGGATAATTTCAGCTTGCTCACGACCTTGTGCACGATGCTCACGAGCAACCGCTTGACGCTCTGCACGCATACGCTGGAAGATACTGTTACTGACGTTTGAAGGCAGGTTAATTTGCTTCACACGTACGTCAACGACTTCAACACCTAAATTTGATGCACTTTCCGACGCATTTTCTAACGCATCAGTTTGCAGTTCATCACGCTTACCAGAGACAATTTCACGAATCGTACGTCGACCAAACTCAGTACGTAAATCGTTATTGATTTTATCTTGTAGTAAACGCTCAGCGTTTTCTTTTACACCACCGTTGGTAGCAAGATAGTAGGTTTCAAAATCTTTGATGCGCCACTTAACATAAGAGTCGACCATTAAGTCTTTTTTCTCTGATGTTACGAAGCGGTCAGCTGCACCATCTAAGGTTTGGATACGCGCATCTAAATAACGCGGCTTATCAATCATAGGAATTTTAAAGTGAAGTCCAGGACCGAATACACGCGTCACTTCTTCACCATCCACGATATCTTTAGCCACTTTACCAAAGCGAGATACAATTGCACGTTCGCCTTCATTAACAACCATCAATGAAGAGAATCCCACACCAAGTAGAGCAATAATCACAATTAAGCTAATACGACCCATGATTAATCCCTCCCTTGACGAGCACGTTCTTCACGAGACATTCTGCCATCGGTTGGCATGCGCGTGAACGAGTTGCTATTAGTTGTAGCAGAGTTGGAATTAATGTGTCTTTCCACTTCTGGTTCCTCTTGAGCTTGATTGCTACGAGAAGAATCCATCAGTTTATCAAGCGGTAAATACATTAAGTTGCCATTGTTTTTCGTATCAATAAGCACTTTATTGGTGTCACTCATCACTTCTTGCATTGCATCTAAATACAAACGCTTACGAGTCACTTCTGGCGATTGCTGATACTCAGGAAGTAATAGCTCAAAGCGGGCGACTTGACCTTGTGCCTCTAGGGTTACACGCTGCATGTATGCACTTGCTTGTTGCGCCATACGTTCAACTTGACCACGAGCTTTAGGTTCAATTTCACGAGCATAGGCTTCTGCTTCACGAATGAAACGTTGTTCGTCCTCTTGCGCAGAAATGGCATCATCAAATGCATCTTTCACTTCTTCAGGTGGACGCGCTGGCAGGAAGTTGACATCGCGAATTTGAATACCAAGCTTATAAGGTTCAATAATACGCTCAAGCTCACGCCATGTATCACGGCGAATAGCATCACGACCCGTAGTCAAGATGTCATCCATATTGTTGTGACCAATCACAAAGCGGAAAGCACTATCTGTCGCTTCACTTAAACTTGCATTCGCATCAACAGCGCTGAACAAGTATGAATACGCATCATTCACACTGTATTGCACAACTAATTCAACTTTAACTAAGTTTTCATCAGAAGTTAGCATGCTGCCAGAAGCTGGCAATGAGCGATAAGTTTCTACATCAACAGGGTAAACTTCATCAATGAAGGTTGCTTTCCAGTGAAGACCTGGGCCTACTTCACCAATAAATTGACCAAAACGCAGTTGCACACCACGCTCCGCTTCTTTAATGGTATATAAGCCAGAAAGACCCCATATGATCAGCGCAACAACAGCAATGGCAATGAAAGCGCCAGAACTAAACGGTTGACCTGAAGACGAGTTACCGCCTTTGCCGCCAAAGCGTTTTGAAAAGTTACGAAATACTTCGTCAAGATCAGGTGGTCCCTTATCGTTACCACTTTTGTTTCCCCAAGGATCTTTATTACCCTTGTTACCGGGCTCATTCCAAGCCATCTAGCACTCCAAGTTGGATGAAAAAAAGAGTTTAATTTGTGTCATCTATTTCTGGTGATTCAAAAACAAATGACGCTAACTCGCCTTGACTCTGTTTAGTCAATCGGCGCCAATCGGCATCCGAAACTCGAACAGATAAAATACAGTTCCCCAGATCGTCATATTCTTTCTGCTGTATTGCATCCAGCCGATAAAATTGGCCGAGATAATGTCCAGCTGTTGCTGGAATTTTTAGTGTTAACTCATGAATCACCTTACCGATTAATTCGGTAATGGCTTGTAACAGTAAATCAAAGCCCTGGCGCTGTTGCGCTGAAACCCACACGCGTTCAGGTTTACCGTTTTCACCATAATCAATACGTGGCGAAAAATCTTCTAGTAAATCTATTTTATTACATACGACCAACTGGGTGATATCACCTGCACCAATTTCATCTAATACCAATTGAACTTGGTCAAAGTTGTCACTCATGTTGTCATCTGCACAATCAACAATATGCAATAAAATTTCTGACTGTTGAGTTTCTTGTAACGTTGCTTTAAATGCTGCAACTAAATCATGAGGTAAATGACGAATAAACCCTACTGTGTCAGCAAGAATAATTTCACCATCAGGCAAAGATAACTTACGTAACGTAGTATCCAACGTCGCAAAAAGCTGATCAGCCGCGTAAACATCAGATGTCGTGAGCGCGTTAAATAACGTTGATTTACCCGCATTAGTATATCCGACTAGGGATACTGTGGCTAAATCACTACGTTTACGTGCGCGTCGACTCTGTTCACGTTGCTTATCAACTTTTTCTAAACGGCGATTAATATTCTTAATACGCCCACGCAGTAATCGTCTGTCGGTCTCTAACTGGGTTTCCCCAGGACCGCGCATACCAATACCGCCTTTTTGACGCTCAAGGTGAGTCCAACCTCTAATTAGGCGAGTCGACATGTGGCGCAATTGCGCTAGCTCCACTTGCAACTTACCCTCATGGGTACGGGCTCTTTGAGCAAAAATATCTAGAATTAATGTTGTTCTATCTAACACCCTACACTGACATACAGCTTCAAGGTTTCTCTCTTGAGCTGGACTCAGTGCATGGTTAAAAATAACAACATTGGCTTCTGTGGCAGCGACCAATGCTGCAAGTTCTTCAGTTTTACCTGTGCCGATAAAGAACTTGCGGTCGGGTGAGCGCCTACTACCAGTCACCACGCCTACAGCGCGGGCACCAGCAGATTCAACCAGTAATTGTAATTCGACTACATCTTCACGACGTTCATCGTCAGAAAAGTCAACATGAACAAGTACTGCGGTCTCACCGGCTTCATAACGCTCAAACAAAAAGCGATTTCCTTTTTAATTATTACTCTGCGCTTCCGGCATCATCACCTTGTGCATTGGCACCTTGATGATTAGATACATTAAACGGACGAGCAGGCACAACTGTAGAAATAGCGTGCTTGTAAACCATTTGGCTTACAGTATTTTTTAATAAAATGACAAACTGATCGAATGATTCAACTTGTCCTTGTAGCTTGATACCGTTCACCAAGTAGATTGAAACAGGTACGCGCTCACGACGCAAAGCGTTCAAAAATGGGTCTTGTAAAGATTGCCCCTTAGCCATTTCTAATATCCTTTTCTTAAAATTATCAATTCACGTTTTATTGTTTAGTTTTAGTATTATACAGCACTCACTAATATGCTAGTGGCTTTGGCGCATAAGTGTAACTAAATTCTCACTTGCACCGCTTTCTAGCCAAATTAACTCTGGCCAACCTCTAAGCCATGTTAATTGACGTTTGGCTAATTGCCTAGTCGCAGCGGTACCCTTTTCGACCATAGTCGAATAGTCATACTCACCATCTAAATATTGCCAACACTGTCTATAACCTACACAGCGCATAGATGGCATATCAATATGTAAATCACTTCTTGCTTTTAACTGCTCCACTTCAGCAACAAATCCTTGCTTAAGCATTAACTTAAAACGTTTGGCAATTAACTCATGTAACACTTTTCTATCGGATGGTGCAATAGCAAACTGCACGACATCATACGGTAAAGCAGGTGCTTTTGACTGAGTGAGCTCAGTCATGGTTTTACCCGATATTCTATAGACTTCTAATGCTCTTGAAAGCCTTTGCGGATCGTTAGGGTGTATTCTTTCAGCAGCAACAGGATCAATATCACAAAGTTGCTGATGTAAGGCCTGCCAACCATGTTGCTCTGCTTCGTCTGCGATTTGTGCACGCACAGCTTCATCAGCACTCGGTAGTGGTGATAAACCTTCAAGTAAGGCCTTAAAATACATCATAGTACCACCTACAAGCAGTGGTGTTTTCCCTTTTGCAAGAATCACTTCAATCTCTTGCAGTGCATCTCGCCTAAAATCGGCAGCAGAGTAGCTCTCACTTGGATCTAAAATATCAATTAGGCGATGAGGTGCTTGTGCTAACTCATCGACTGTCGGTTTAGCTGAACCAATATCCATACCACGGTAAATCAGCGCGGAGTCCACCGAAATAATTTCACAATTATGCTGCTTAGCCATTTCTATGGCCAATGCGGTTTTACCGGAAGCAGTGGGTCCCATCAAAAAAATGACTTTGGGTTTACTGTTGCTGTTCACAGGTTTGCTCTTGTATCCAATTCTGCCAAGGTATATGTATCGCGCTTTGCACTAATTGCAGTTGTGTATCGTTATCTAATTGACAATACTTTTGCCAAATAGTTTGCGCAGATTCGAATTTCTCACTAGCCAATGGCGCAATCCAGTGAGCAATCGCTTCATCAGACGGTTCTTCTAGTGCTATCCACTGGAGTAGCTCAGGCATAACACTTGCTAAATGGGTATCTCTTATATATTGGGGCACTTTTTTAATAATCAACTGCTGATAACGAATAGCAAGTTCAATACCCAATTTTTTCAGTAAAATGGAACGTTGTTCAATCAGTGCTTGCCAATCACTATCTGCTTTAATTGATACCGGCATGAGCAAAGGTTGCCCAACTAAACCATTACTTAGCTTAGCTAATATTTCTGACTTTATGGTGACAGTAGCGACTTTAGAGATGGCGAGTAGCGACAATGAGTTTTGCTTAACCATTACCCAATATTGTCCATCTAAGACGTTAGGCATGTTGACTGTAGATTGAGATAAACCCGTTGAATTCAATGGTTGCTCTTCAACATATGACGAGTTGCTCTGGGCTGAAGTCGTTGATAATAATTGACCATAACTGGCAATAGCAGTCTTTGACACAGCTTGAGGTTGGCCGTATTGGTAACCAGTTTTCCCAGCACCACCAGAAACATCAGTATTCTGTGACCCTGCAGCAGCGGTATGGTTTGAGTCTACTGGTTGACTCGTTTGTTGGGTGTAACCTGATGAAGAACCATCTGGTATCCGCATACGTCCATACTGACTATGACTGTTAAATCCACCTGAGCTTACAACAGCATCATCTCGCGATTGGATTGATGGATCAGCACTGTCATTTCTGACTTCACTCTGGCTAAAAACATTTTGGCTAACACTGCTATGACTAACATCAGCTTGACTAGAACCAGGGCCAGCATAATTAGCCTTAGTAGCTTCAGAATGAAGACCATGCTCAGCAATGAGTGGTTGCTGTTCTTGATGGTTTACCTGTGCTAATACAGATTGTAGCGCTTGTAAAATATAGTCGTGAACATACCTAGCTTGGTGGAATCTGACCTCATGCTTAGCTGGATGTACATTAACGTCAACTTGATGAGGATCCAATGTCAGCTTCAACACATACGAAGGTTGAATTTCAAAGCCAAATTCATTGAATGCTTGTTTTACAGCATGATTAACTAGGCGATCACGTACCAAGCGGCCATTAACGTAAAAATAGTGCACACCTGAATACACACTATCAAAAGGCGATTGTAAATAACCACTTAACTCTAACCCATCATGCTCACAGCTCACGGATAAAGCTTGCTCTGCAAAACTTTTTCCACAAACCTGCCCAATACGTTGCTGCAATTGGATGTTAGTGTTGGCTGGACGATACTGCCTAATGCGCTTGCCATTGTGGCTTAATATGAAATGAATATCGGTTCGCGCTAAAGCGATGCGTTTTAGCCACTCATCAATATGGGTAAACTCTGTTTTATCGCTCTTTAAAAAACGCCTTCTTGCGGGAGTGTTGAAAAATAAATCAGCCACTTCAATAGTCGTTCCCACAGGGTGAGCCGCAGGCACCACCTTCACCGCCATTTGAGAACCTTCAGCATAAGCCTGCCAAGCTTCTGTCTGTTCAGCAGTTCTAGATGTCAACGATAAGCGAGATACAGAGCTAACACTGGCTAATGCCTCGCCACGAAAGCCGAAACTGAGAATAGCCTCTAAGTCATCTAGTGTATGAACTTTGGATGTTGCATGGCGCGACAAAGCGAGTGAGAGATCTTCTTTGACAATTCCATTGCCATTGTCACGAATACGGATGAGCTTACTGCCACCTCTTTCAATATCAATTTCCACTTTACTGGCACCAGCATCCAAGCTATTTTCCACCAGTTCTTTTACTACAGAAGCGGGCCTTTCTACCACTTCACCTGCCGCGATTTGGTTAGCAAGTTGTGGCGGTAACAGTTCAATGGCCATGGCTAAGCTCTCGGAATTATCAGTTTTTGGCCAATTTTAAGCATATCAGACTTTAGATTATTGGCCTTTTTCAAATTAGTCACACTTACTTGGTATCGCTGTGCAATCACAGACAAAGATTCGCCACGTTTGACACTGTGCTTAATATTAGATTGCTTGGCTAATAAGGTCCCCGTGGGAGGGTTAGTCTGGAAATAACGTAGCACCCCCCTATGGATCGCCTTCGCGACACGCTCCTGATGATTACCATCTTTCAACTGGCGCTCTTCTTTCGGATTAGAAATAAAACCAGTTTCAATCAAAATTGAAGGTATATCGGGTGACTTTAACACAGCTAAACTTGCCGCTTCTGGGGCTTTCTTGTGTAAATGAGTCACATCATCCAAATCACGCAAAATATCCTTGGCGATATCATTACTGACCACCATAGAGTTATTTTTCTGCATATCAATAAGGGTTTGAACAAGATACTTTTCTACATCTGAATTTTGAATAATATCGCCTACACCACCGAGTAACTCGGAATGTTTTTCTTTTTGCTCCAGCATGCGACCCAGTTCAGAATCTGCACGGCGCATTGATAATACCCATACAGAAGCCCCTCGAGGTTGAGGCGTAGTAAATGCATCGGCATGGATTGACAGCAACAGATCCGCGCGGCTCTTACGAGCAATTTCTGAGCGGCGATTTAAATCGACAAAGTAATCCCCTGTACGGGTCATCACCGCTTGCATACCTGGCGTTTGATTAATTAATCGCTCAAGTCTTTTCGAAATAGCCAGTACCACTTTCTTCTCATACATTCCGGTGGGGCCGATTGAACCAGGATCTTCACCACCATGACCGGCATCGATGGCAACAATGATGTCTCTGGCTGAATCACTGGTCGATTTACGCACCGTTTTGGATGGTGAATTACCACCTTCAGCATCATTTAAATCAACGACAAGTCGATTACCATAAGGGGCCGTGGGTGGCAAAGTAAAGAGGTTTGATTGAACAGGTTTGGTCAAATCAAGCACCAAACGGAGTGTCCCTTTTTTGGGTGGTTTACTCAGACGAATTCGTTTAATTAGCTTACTGTTATTCTCTATTTTTTTTAGATCAATTTTAGAACTAGTTTGTTTGACATCAACCACCAACCGATAAGGCTCAGTCAATGTAAAATAGGTATATTCAGGACCGTTGGACATATCAAAAACAACACGTGTCGTATCAGGAGCGGCCCAAATACGCACACTGTCCAATCTATTTGCCGCACTGGCCTGTGTTGTCATCAACAAGCCAAGCAATACAACACAAAATACAAAGAAGCGCTTTATAATCATTATTATCTTAATTTGCTCACAATAGTTTGACCTGCTTCTGACACAGGTTTAATTGTTATCTGTCTTTGTTGATCTTTATAACTGATATATATCTCTAAGTCAGCTTTGGGAATGAGCCCATGACCATTATTAGGCCATTCTACTAGGCATATTGAATTATCGGTAAAATAATCACGTATCCCCATAAACTCTAATTCTTCTGGGTCTGCAACGCGATATAAATCAAAATGAAAGACTTCGCCTATCTCAAGTTCATAAGGCTCAACCAACGCATAAGTCGGGCTTTTTACAGCGCCTTGGTGCCCGAGACTGCGAATCACCCCGCGACTAAATGTCGTTTTACCTGCACCTAAATCGCCTGATAAATAAATCACAGTAGGCGTTGTTAGATGTTGTGCAATTTGCTGCCCTAACGCGACGGTTGCAGATTCATTCTCTAGGTTGGATTCATAAACTGTCATAATTACTGCCAAAGCAAAGTTAATACTTGTTGATACTAAACCGTTTAATATACCAGAACAATGTTAACAACTCCCACTGACAACAGTGTAAATAAACCAAAAAAAACCAGCATGCATGCTGGTTTTTTATTCAAAATTGTGGATTTTAAATATCATCCATCCGCATGGCGCTATGAACAAGGCGTTTTTGCTGGGTACGCGCGACAGTCACTAAATCAGTTAAGGCCCCGGTAATTTCATTCGTCGCACAGTTTGTTGCCGTTTTTTCTAACAGGTCAATTAAACGATTTTCTAAATCAAGATGAAGTTCCAACACCTCTTCTTCAGACATGTTTGCTGGTAGGGTTGTATTTTCACAACGCTTAGCAAAGTCCTCAAACACCACATCTTTAAACCAAGTGTCCAAAATACGCTTGGGAGCATCATCAATATACCGTATTAGGGTGTCATGGATGTGCTGTTCATGCTGCTGAAAATACTCCAACATAAGCTTCACACGAGACGAGTCAGCATTTCGGTGTAAACGGCTATACAATTTCCCCATACTCAATCTACATTCGGCAATATATTCAAGAAGCTCGCTTAATTGTTGAATTCGCATGTCATCACTCCAAGGTGGTCAATCAGAAGATACTTAACGCATTATCATTGATTTGCCAGCGCTTTAATTTGAACAGGTTCAAATTTTGAGCGTCACGCAGTAAATACTTTATAAATTGCTAATAGAACACAAGATTGAAAAGATGAAATCTATCGAAAAGCTTTTTAAAGGGGAAATGTGAAAATACAGCGAAAAGAGATTTGGAGCGACCCATGCTGTCATTAATAGAGGTTCGAACCGATGACGCTTTTTACTAAACTAATTGGCTTGGCAAGGTTTCGCTCTAATAACTGAGCTAATATCGCATTTGAATATTGTAGACTAGCAATGAGAGAGTTTGGAGCGACATATCGGGTTCGAACCGATGACCTAAACCTTGGCAAGGTTTCGCTCTACCAACTGAGCTAAT
>NZ_JBHZSM010000005.1:0-233960 GCF_043643735.1 Shewanella maritima | reverse complement strand
ACATATCGGGTTCGAACCGATGACCTAAACCTTGGCAAGGTTTCGCTCTACCAACTGAGCTAATGTCGCATTTCAATGATTAGACTCTATTGAAAAGAGTTTTGAGCGACCCATGCTTTCGTTAAGAGAGGTTCGAACCGATGACGCTTTTTACCAAACTAATTGGCTTGTCAAGGTTTTGCTCTACTAACTGAGCTAATGTCGCCTTTTTTCGCTTCAACTTACAGCTTGCTAATGTGCTTCGCTGAAAGTTGAGGCCGAATTATATGTAATATTTGGCTTGCTGCAACCTATTTTTTCAAAAAAAGGTTTGTTTGCTCAAATTTTAAATACTTTACTACGATAAAACTGCAGTTCAGCAATAGACTCTTTAATATCTTCTAATGCCTGATGGGTATTTTTCTTGGTAAATTCACTCATCAACTCAGGCTGCCAACGTCTTACAAGCTCTTTAATCGTGCTGACATCAAGATTGCGGTAGTGAAAGTAATCTTCCAACTCTGGCATGTACTTGTTTAAAAAACGGCGGTCTTGGCCAATGCTATTGCCGCATATCGGCGATTTACCTTTAGGCACATATTGCTCAAGAAACGCAATCGTTTCACGTACAGCTTGTTGTTCATCAACCTTACTTGCTTTGACTCGGTCAATGAGGCCTGACTCACCATGATGCTTTTGATTCCAATCGTCCATCACAGCAAGTGCTTCATCTGTTTGATGAATGGCAAATACAGGCCCTTGGGCAATAATATTTAAATCTTGGTCTGTTACTAAGGTGGCAATTTCAATGACCCTGTCGACCTCAGGCTCAAGGCCGGTCATCTCAAGGTCAATCCAAATCAAGTTGTTCGCATCAACAGCCATTAATCTGCCTTATTTCGTCTTTCGCCCTAAATTCAGGCTTTTTTATTTAAGAGGGTGTATCATACTGTGTTTTTGAAACACAAAAAAACACCTTATTTTAATGAAGATGAGTCTGTGAGTAAAAAGAAACCACTTAGCAAAGGCCAATTACGCCGTATGCGTGCTAATCAGAATAAACGATTATCACGTAAAGAGGCCAACGCCGACAATCAAGAAATTCAAGATAACTTGCTAGGCCCTGAACAAGCGGGCGTAGTTATTTCTCGTTTTGGCCAACATGCGGATATTGAAACTGAATATGGCACCATCACCCGCTGTAATATTCGTCGTAATATTAGCAGCATAGTGACTGGGGATAAAGTCATTGTCCGCTTGGCAACAGAAGTACAAGCAGGTTCCGGTATCGGCGGCGTAGTTGAAGCTGTCCACCCTAGAACATCATCATTAACTCGCCCAGATCTTTATGATGGGGTGAAAATCATTGCTGCTAATATCGATCAAATTTTGATTGTATCTTCTGTCTTACCCAGTTTTACCACCCAGATCATTGATCGCTACCTCGTCGCTTGTGAAGACACTGATATTCAGCCCATTATTATTTTGAATAAAATGGATTTACTCGATGATGATAACCGCGAGGAAATCGAGCAAGCATTGTCTCGCTATGAGCAAATTGGTTATCAGGTTTTTCAGGTGAGCAGCCATACCGGAGAAGGCGTAGCAGCCATTAAAGCCTTACTCAATGATAAAGTGAGTATCTTTGCTGGCCAATCAGGCGTGGGTAAGTCTTCACTGATCAATGCGTTAATGCCAGATGCCGAGTTATTAGTAGGTGATATTTCAGATAACTCAGGTTTAGGCCAACATACCACCACCACGGCTAAGCTACTGCACTTACAAAGTGGCGGCGATATTATTGACTCACCCGGTGTACGCGAATTTGCCTTGTGGCACTTACCCGCAGACCGCGTTGGTTGGTGCTTTATTGAGTTTCGTGAATATATTGGCATGTGTAAATTTAGAGATTGTAAACATGGCGATGACCCTGGCTGTGCGCTTCAAGAGGCACTTGCTGAAGGTAAGATCACTCAAGATAGATTTGCTAATTATCAGAGGATCATTGCTAGCTTAGATGAGTCGAGACACGCTCGATATTTTCGACCGCAAGAGTAATACTGTAAAGATATTCATTTTCGCCTTAAATTACCCATACATTGACTCACACGGTCGATGAAAGCCATGACACATTAAGGTATGATGCAACTATTTGTTAACTCGGGTGACATTCACCCCGTATTAGACACAACAGGAATACACATTGGACTCAATTAAAATTGCTTTGCAGTACATTCTGCCAAAACACTTTTTATCACGCTTAGTGGGCAAGTTTGCTGCCGCAGAGTTAGGCTCTGTCACCACTGCAGGGATTAAGTGGTTCATTAAACAATATAAAATTGATATGTCTGAAGCCGCTAAGCCAGAGCCTGAAGCTTATAAAACTTTTAATGACTTTTTTACTCGTGCACTTAAAGATGGCATTCGCCCGATTGAACAAGACAAAGATATCATGGTTCACCCTGTAGATGGCGCAGTTAGTCAGCTAGGTCCTATTGAATCAGGGAATATTTTTCAGGCAAAAGGTCACAGTTACACATCTCTCGCCCTTTTAGGCGGAGATCAAAAAGATGCTGCACGTTTTGAAGATGGCGATTTTGCGACTATTTATCTTGCACCAAAAGATTACCACCGTATTCACATGCCAATCACAGGTACTTTGTCGAAAATGACTTATGTCCCGGGCGACCTGTTTTCTGTCAATCCACTAACCGCACAAAACGTACCTGGTTTATTTGCGCGTAATGAGCGTGTTGTAGCGATTTTTGAGACTGACATTGGACCAATGGCCATGGTGTTAGTTGGTGCCACTATTGTGGCCAGTATTGAAACTGTTTGGGCGGGTACAGTTACACCGCCAACGGGTAAACAAGTCTTTAGCTGGGACTACCCAACAGAAGGCCCAGAAGCACTAACCCTAGAAAAAGGGGCTGAAATGGGCCGTTTTAAACTAGGCAGTACTGTTGTGATGCTATGGGGCAATGATGCCATTGAAAACTTTGTTGAAGGCGTTGAGCCTGGTGAAACAACCCGAATGGGTCAACCATTTGCTCGCATTGACGATTAATCCAGTTAATGTCAGCCAAACCGCAACACGCCTCTAGTAACCACGGTTTAGCAGAACTGCACATTGCCGTACTCCTTTTTGGTGGTACGGCATTATTTTCTAAAATCATTCCCCTCAGCGCGGTTGATATCACCCTCTTTCGCTGTGTCATTGCCGCGATAGCATTGCTACTTCTACTAAAACTATCAAAACAACAAGTCAGTTTAACCAGTAAAAAAGACTATGGCGTCGCCCTGATTTTAGGATTACTGGTTTGCACTCATTGGGTGACTTACTTTGCTGCCATGCAACTCTCCACCGTGGCCATTGGCATGATAGCCTTTTATACCTATCCAGTAATGACAGTGCTTGTTGAGCCAATATTCACTAAACAACGGCTTCAGCTAGTGGATGTGATTTCAGGACTCGCTGTACTCTTTGGTGTGAGTCTATTAATTCCAGAAGCCAGCTTAGCGAATGATGTCACCTTAGGTATCGCGGTCGGTATATTATCTGCCGTACTTTTTACTGCAAGGAACCTGCTGCACAAACAAGCGTTTTCACGTTATAGCGGCGCTAAAGCAATGTTTTACCAAACTGTCATCGCTGTGGTGATACTCGCACCATGGCAACAGGTTGAGTTTTCACATGTAGCTAATTCAACTTGGCTATTAATACTCGTACTTGGGGTGTTCTTTACTGCCGCACCTCATGCGTTATTTGCATCGGCATTAAGACAGTTACAAGCAAAAACAGTAGGGTTAGTTTCCTGCTTGCAGCCCTGTTATGGTGCTATTTTGGCATTATTAATTCTCAATGAACCCTTATCAAACAGCACGATTTTAGGTGGGATCATCATTGTCGCAACTGCGGTGTTTGAAACCTTAAAACATCAGCAAAAAAAGAAAGCATAAACCACTAATTTTAGCTAACATAACCTTATCTACACTTAGGTTAATCGACATGTTCCGTTTAGCGCATTCTTGCTTTATTTGTTTGACACTATTTGCATTATCTACGCAAGCTATTGCTTCGCCTTCATCACCACTGAATCAGCGTTTAGGTATTCACAGCTCCAACTCAGATCTAAGTAGCAGCATCGATGCACAAATAGCAGATCTAGAACAAAGCATTGCGCAATTACGCACGAAGCAACAAAGCTTTGATGAGATTATTCATCAACGCAACAACACACTGGCGCAATTGGAGCTGCAATTAAAACAGAGTAAACAATCTCTGAGTGTCATTAATGAGGGCAATTTAACTCAACAAGCCTCAATGGCTTACATCCATTTATCAGAGTTAAAAGAAACAGAAGCGACCCTAAATCAAACAAGTCATGCACTCGCTAGAGAAAGCATCAACCTCAGTCAACGGCTTGCTGAAGCGCAGTCTTCACTCACTCAACACCTTCGCACACCTCAACCTCCTGAAGATTCGCCTACAGGTAGAAAGTATCGTCTTCAAGCACAATTACTTGAGCAGCAGATAACCACCTTACAATCTCAATTGTCTGCATCACCAATCCAAATTGAAATTAATCAATTACAGCAACAAATTTCACGTTACTCACTAAAACAACAAGAGCAGCTGATTGAGAAGTTAAATCAAAAGAATGTTCAACAACGTCAAGCCTATACAGATAGTACCGTCGCCAGCATTCATAATCGCTTTTATCAAGACGATATGGCGAATAAGCTCAACCAAACTAACCAGCAATATGCCCAGATACTCATTCAACTGAATGACAAAATTAATACCACGATCACTGAGCAGCAAACCATTGAGAAACGCTATCAAACTCAGGCAATTCAATTAAGTAATGTGCAAGAGCAAGTCACCTGGGTGCGAAATAATGCGGCGTTTGGTGAACGTTTTTTATCGATATTGCATTCCTTGCCCAAATTGCCGAATCAAGCGCAATTGCTTAACGAGCTGGCTGATACTCGCATTCAACGCTATCAACTTGAGCAAGCTCGATTAGAGCTGAATAACCAACTGGTCAATCAAGGGCAATATACTCAAGAACAGTTGCAATTAATGCAATCGCAAGCCGCCATACTCGATAGCATCATAGATAACAATTACCACTACTTAACTGAGTTAGGTAAATTACGCGTTGCATATGAACAGCTCACCCAGCAGCACAACACATTAAAGAACACATTAAGTGAGCATCTATTCTGGGTACCAAATGCCCCAAGGATTGGCCCAAGTATTCTCGCCGACATTGTTAAGAGTATCTCTTGGATTATCCAAGCTGATCACTGGCAGCAACTATTGCAAGAAAGGCAACAATTGGATCTCTACTGGGCATGGTTGGCGATTCTGGTGGTATTGTGTTTGATTGCGCAAGATATGCTTACACCGAAATTTGATCGCCTAAACCAAAGATACGCTGGTCTCGTCGGTAATGTCACCCAAGATAAAATCAAATATACCTTCAAAACACTGCTGGTCACGGCGGTGTACGCAATGATAAAACCTTTGCCAATCGTATTTGCGGGTTTTATTTTGATCAGTTCTAAAGTCAGTTTTGTCTACTCGCTTGGCTATGGATTAATTGCTATAGGCTTGAACTATTTCGCATTCAGACTGATCTATTTACTTTGTGCAGAAAATGGCATTGTTATCAATCACTTTAAACAGTCTGAAGATACCTTTGCCAAAATTCGCAGCAAAATACTCAACATAGTCATGATTACCTCTCCTTTGGTGGGGCTTATCTTATTTTCAGAATCATTAGATGTGCCTTTTGTGCATAACAGTATTGGTCGAGTCGCCTTTATTCTGTTGTGTATTGTGCTGTTTAATTTCTATCGCAATATGTTTGTGTTTATCGGTAACAAACTCGCCATCATGCCTGATAAACAGAACATGCGCTTATTCCAAAAGCTGATTTGGATCTTAATTATCACCATCCCTGTTGTCTGTGCTGTTTTAGCCGCTGTGGGTTATTACTTTACTGCGGCGCAATTACTGTTTCAGCTGCAAATATTCATTACCTTAGGCCTCAGCTTCGTCTTACTTTACAACATCATTAAACGCTGGATGTTACTAGAACAGCGCGTCATTGCCTTTGAACGCGCAAAAGCGAAACGTGCCGAGCAGTTGGCTCAACGTGAACGAGGCGAGACTAATACAGATACCCCAGAGAGCTTTGAAGAGCCTGAAATTGATTTAGATGTGATTGCCAGTCAGTCTATTGGCTTAGTTCGCTCTATCATACTACTGGCATTTTTCGCCAGCTTAATCGGCTCACTATCTCACACTCATACCGCGGTATTGTCATTTCTAGATGGCATTGATTTATGGACCACAAATAGCACCATTAATGGCATTGAGCAGCAATTACCAATCACATTGAAGTCGCTGTTATTTGGGTTAATTTTGGCAGGTTTTTCTATGATGATAGCCAAGAACTTACCCGGTTTACTTGAGTTAACCATTTTACGAAAACTCGACCTCACCCCAGGCACAGCTTTCGCGATTACTACAGTCAGCAGCTATTTGGTTATCTTCATTGGCTTAATGATCGCCTTTTCTAGCCTTGGTGTTGAATGGTCCAAACTGCAATGGCTGATTGCCGCTTTATCTGTTGGTTTAGGCTTTGGTTTACAGGAAATTTTTGCCAACTTTATATCGGGTTTGATCATATTATTCGAAAAACCGATCCGCATTGGCGATACGGTTACCATCCGCGATCTCACCGGCACAGTCAGCAAAATTCAAATTCGCGCTACGACTATTGTTGACTGGGATAGAAAAGAAATTATTGTGCCCAATAAAGCCTTTATTACCGAGCAACTGATTAACTGGTCACTATCAGATCCTATTACGCGTGTTATCGTCAAAGTCGCGGTTGCCCGTGACTCCGACCCAACTAAAGTGGAAATGCTATTACACCAAGCAGTTCGTGAATGTGAAATGTCGCTCGCTACGCCTGAGCCAGAAGTGTGGTTTGCTGGTTTCGGTCAACACACACAAGATTATGAAGTGCGTTCCTATGCCAAAGATATGGACGACCGTTGGCCGCTAAGACATAACTTACATAAACGTATCACCAAGAAACTACGTGAAAATCAGGTGGAGCTGGCATACCCACAAATGGAAATTCACATTAACAGTATGCAAAGCAAAGAAGCTAATTCATTAATTAAGGTCTAGGAAATCCTATGTTAGTGTTTGCCCACCGTGGAGCCAGTGGCTATCAAGTTGAGAATACCCTTAGCGCTATGGCGATGGCATTAGAACTAGGAGTAAAAGCCATCGAGCTCGATGTTCATAATGTTGAAGATGAATTGTATGTCTTCCACGACCGCCGCTTAGACAATAAAACGACCGGTGTGGGGCCCATTCACTATGCGACAAAAGATGAAATAGACCAGACACAAATTCTTGGGCAGCCCATCCCCACTTTATGGCAAGTGCTTGAATTAATAGATGGAAAATGCATGGTCAATATTGAGCTTAAAGGCTGTTATTGCCTAGAGCCGTTTCTACAACTTTATCCCAAAATTTTAAATGAACTATCTTTCAGCCCTCGCCAAATACTCATTTCGGCTTTTAATCACCATTATTTACTCGCCGTGCGTACTCGATTCCCACAAGCATTTATTGCTCCGCTCATTGACGGTGTACCGTTAAACTTAGCGCAGGCAGTCACGGATTTAGATGCATTTTCTGTGCACTTATCAATCAACTTTGTCAACCAAGCCATGGTGGATGACGCTCATCAAAGAAAAGCCAAAGTGTATGTTTACACAGTTGATGACGCTGACGATATCAGAGCATTAATGCACCTAAAAGTGGATGGCATTTTTAGTAACTACCCAGATAAAGCGCAAGCTGTGATAGAACAATATGCTTCAACACCACTAGCGGTTGACGAAGACAAGTATAAATCGTGGTTTGAATAAGCTTTAACAATGTCTTTATCTAGCATTATTTTAGTTGCTAGATGATTATACTTATTTGCTATATTTGCCCTCCAAATACAAGGTTAACCCTGATTTAACTCTTATACTTACTCTATATATTCACTGTGAAATATCGATACCCATGCCCAATAAACTGTTACTGCTCACCAATGACAATCAGCATTATCGAGAATTACTCAACCATTGCCATTTACCTGATATACAAATCATGGACGATTCACCTGCTTGTATTACTCAAGCTAATATCTGGCTAGCAGAACCGGCACTTGCAGCACCCTTAGTGGGGCACGGACGACAGCTTCAATGGTTGCAATCGACATTTGCTGGTGTAGATAAGCTCACAGGTCAAAGGCAAAGGCGCGATTATCATTTGACCAACATCAAGGGCATTTTTGGCCCATTAATGAGCGAGTATCTATTCGGTTATTTGCTGTCTCATTACCGTGAGCATCAACATTACCACCAGCAACAGCAACAAAAAATTTGGCAGCCAAGAAGCTTTATTAGCCTACAAAAGCAGCTTTTATTGCTACTCGGCACAGGTTCCATTGCACAGCACATCGCCAAAACAGCCAAACATTTTGGCATGCATGTAACTGGTATTAATCAACATGGCACTGCCGTAGCAGGTTTTGATGTGGTTGATAGCATAAGCCAGCTAGATAAACACCTGTCTATAGCGAACTGTGTTGTTAGCGTGCTGCCTAGTACGCCTGCCACTGCAGGGCTGTTGAACCAAGACAGGCTTTCACTACTGCAAGATGATGTCGTGCTATTTAACTTAGGTCGCGGCAACGTGCTGGACTTAAGCGCACTTACCTCACAGTTGCAGCAAAAGCCTAAGCAATACGCCGTACTAGACGTTTTTAATCAAGAACCTCTGGCAGCAGATTTGCCCATTTGGGAATGCGCTAACGCCACCATCACCCCCCACATTGCAGCGCCGAGTTTTCCTGAACAAGTCGTGGAAATCTTTTGCGATAATTACAAACGTTGGCACCAGCAACAACCATTAGAAAGTGTGGTCGATTTTGATAAAGGCTATTAAGCCTATATGACAAGTTTAGGTGATCCTAAGTGCAATATTACTAAGAAGTTTGATCGCCTTCATACTTTGCTATAACCCTGTCATTCGAAAAAAGATAAGAAACAAACAAAAAGTTATTAGCAATGAGAACTGTTTTCATTTACAATTGCATTATTCTCTAGTGTTAATATTGATTTAAATAAGGTTACTTATGTTTGTTTGTCTTTGTCATGCAATCACAGATACCCAAATCAAAGAAGCTGTCAGCCAAGGCGATAGCTCACTCGCTGATGTTAAAAAACGCTTAGGTGTGGCCAGTCAATGTGGCAAGTGTGCCAGAATGGCAAATCAGATTATTCAAACACAACTAGAGTTTGAACCCAATTTCTACGAAGTGGCCTAATTGATGTCATTTGCTTAACTGATTAAGCCACTCGTTAACACTAAAACCGCGCAAGCGGTTTTTTTGTGTATTTTTAGGGAGTGTAGTTGGGTGATAAGTAAATCGCCCACAAACCCAACGTAAAAATACTACCGATAACAGTTAATACAGCGGTTAGTTTAGCTAGGATTTTCCAAACTTTTTTTCCTTGGTACACACTTGCTGATTTCCATACTGCAACACTGATCAAAATAAAATATCCTGACTTCAAACAATCACCAATAATTATTGATTCAACTGTTTCTAATTTAGAAGCGGATAGACTTATTACACCACCAACCAGAACAAAGCCTGCCCAAAAAACGTCAAATAATTCAAATCCACCAGAGTAGATTCTTCTGAAAAAGTTTTGCTTACCTTCCATTGCTTTATCATTCATCCTGAAACCTAACATTTGTAGAGTGCACATGCTTAAATAATGCTGTTAACGCGCATGATAATTAATTTCGAAGTATTGAAAGTTTATACGGCTAACTATCCATATTTCATTAAGTTAACAGAGAATAGTTCAATACACCATGTGGTAAATCGAGCAAGGTGTGACAACTTGTTGTATTCAAATTTTTATCAATATACATTAATGTCGTGGCGCTTCGCCCACACCCGACCAAGTTATTCTTTCAAAGCGAATAAGCTTCATACTCCAATAAAAATACCTAACAGCTCAGATAACACATCCATGTGCCCCTGAGCTTTAACCATCATCCATGATAGTTATACGGTATTTCAGCAACTTGGAATGGGGAATAGCCGTAGGCTGCAGCCTCTATTTATTTTCTAACTAATTCAGCACAGTTAAACGACAGTAAACTGAACTAATACAAATGCACCTGCAGGCTCAATTTCCTCCCTTGGAAGTGCCCGAATGCGTTGAGTTAATTCACGTGATGGAGGCAGGTCATTCTCGTGCATCCATGCACTTCATGACATTCAGATGTCCTACCTATCGACGCCGACATAGCCTCAGATGAGCCATGGTCGCTCCTTGGCATCCATGCCACCGTGACATTCGTATATCCATATACATCAGATGGCGATTATGAGGCGCTAGTGAATTAACTCTGTAGCATGAGGATTAGCACTTCGCGGGAGATGCTAGAGGGGGGGAGCAGTTTCCCCCTTCTTGCTCGGGTGTGGGCGAAGCGCCACGAAGTAAATCCAAACGCAGTTTGGAACGAAAACATGCACCGCTACATCGAAAGCGTTAGCATTATCAAATAAGTTCGCTGCAGGCTGAAAGTAAAGAATCCACCTTCTGAAGAAGGTAGCTTTCATTCAGCCCCCTAAAAGGGGGCGTTTCAGTTATTTTGTAGCCTCAGTAGCATCTATGAGTAATGATATTTAAAGCCGTTGAAAACATGGATGTTTTCGTCGAGCCCACAGGGATGTGCTTGCTGCGTGCTTTAAATATCATTGCATAGCTGAATCAACCTCAAGCTGGCATGCCATACAAACAAAGATTCAGGCAAACCCTAATTGATGATAACCACCTACTGAAGTAGGTGGTTTAGGGCTGAAAACAAAAATGCTGCCCTAAGGCAGCATTTTAAACAATATAGTAGAAGCGTTAAGACTGTTCAGAATCAGGCTCAACTTCATTGACCGTAGCTTCAATCTCAACACTATCAACACGCTGTAAACCTCGCGGTAACTTCGCACCACGTCGACCACGTTCACCACGATAGTGTTCTAAGTCAGATGCTTTGAGCGTCAGTTTTCGCTTGCCAGCCCATAGGGTCACTGCGGCATTTTGCGGTACGATAGCAATATGTAATAGCAATTCTTCACGGCTCTTAGCCCTATCGGTTGGAATACCAATAATCTTATTACCTTTACCTTTTGATAATTGCGGTAAGGCTTCCAGTGAGAAAATCAGCATACGCCCTTCAGTGGTAATCGCCAGTAACGATTGCTCACTGTTTTTCTCGACTTTCTGCGGCACTAATGATTGTGCATTGGCGGGTAATGACAATAACGCTTTACCTGCCTTATTACGGCTAACCATGTCTGAATAAGAACAGATAAACCCGTAACCGGCATCACTTGCCACCAAATAACATTGCTTGTTATCACTGAGCAATACATGCTGAACAGTCTCACCTGCGGCGATATTAAACCGGGTTGTTATCGGCTCACCCTGACTTCGTGCGGAAGGTAGCGTGTGGGTTTCAGTGGCAAAGGCCCGACCTGAAGAGTCAATAAACACCGACGGGTGATTACTCTTGCCCGAGGCGCTACATAAATAGTTGTCACCGGATTTATAATTTAGGCCTTTGGCATCAACATCATGGCCTTTAGCACAACGTACCCAGCCTTTTTCTGACAGCACAACGGTTACAGCTTCTGCAGGTGTGAGTTCTTGTTCGGTTAAGGCTTTAGACTCACTGCGCTCAATAATCGGTGTACGGCGCTCATCACCATAAGTGTCACCATCTTTGATCAACTCTTTCTTAACGAGTGTCTTTAAGCGACGCTCTGAGCTTAATGTCAGTTGTAGCTTGTCTCGCTCACTAGCTAACTCTTCTTGCTCAGCGCGGATTTTAACTTCTTCTAACTTAGCTAAGTGGCGTAGTTTTAACTCTAAAATGGCTTCAGCTTGTTTTTCCGATAAGTTAAAGCGCGACATCAATTCAGCTTTTGGCTCATCATGGAAGCGAATAATTTCAATCACTTCATCAATATTCAAGAAGGCAACCATTAACGCATCAAGGATATGCAAACGCGCTAATACTTTATCTAATCTAAATTGCAGTCTACGAGTTACTGTGGAGATACGGTACGTTAGCCATTCTGTGAGTAGCGTTCTCAGCCCTTTAACCTGTGGGCGACCGTCTAGTCCTAACACGTTTAAATTAACGCGGAAGCTTTTTTCTAAATCGGTTGTGGCAAATAAATGTGCCATCAACTGCTCACAATCAATACGATTTGAACGCGGTACAATGACCAGTCTGACTGGGTTTTCATGATCTGATTCATCACGTAAATCAGACACCATTGGCAGTTTTTTCGCCTGCATTTGCGACGCAATTTGCTCAAGGATTTTGCCGCTGCCCGCCTGGTGTGGCAGCGCGGTGATCACCACCTCACCAGCTTCAACACTATATACCGCTCGCATCTTAATTGAGCCGCGACCGGTACTGTAAATCTTTTCAATATCGCGCTTAGGCGTGATGATTTCTGCAGAGGTTGGATAATCCGGAGCGGGCACAAACTCCATTAGACGCTCAAGATCGGCCTTCGGGTTTTCTAGTAATTCAACACAAGCACCCACTAGTTCTTTGACATTGTGTGGGGGAATATCTGTCGCCATACCCACAGCAATACCCGTGATACCGTTAAGTAGGATATGTGGCAGTCTTGAAGGTAACGTCAGCGGTTCTTTCATGGTGCCGTCAAAGTTGACGCCCCAATCGACTGTCCCTTGCCCTAACTCAGAAAGCAATACTTCAGAAAACTTGGATAACCTTGCTTCCGTATAACGCATTGCGGCAAATGACTTAGGGTCATCTGGTGCACCCCAGTTACCTTGACCATCAACAAGCGGATAGCGATAAGAAAATGGCTGTGCCATTAATACCATCGCTTCATAACAGGCGCTATCACCATGTGGGTGATATTTACCAAGTACGTCACCAACAGTACGAGCAGATTTTTTATGCTTAGATTGTGCTGATAACCCCAGCTCACTCATGGCGTAAATGATGCGACGCTGAACAGGCTTTAACCCATCGCCAATGTGCGGTAATGCACGGTCCATGATCACGTACATTGAATAATTAAGATAGGCCTCTTCAGTAAAGCGCCTAATCGGCATTTGCTCAACCCCATCAAGACTTAACTCGATCGCATCACTCATTATTTTAATCCTGTGAAGTTTCTAAATTTTTATAATAAAGGCGATAAATATTGCCTTTCAAATCATCTGAAATGTACATGCTCCCATCGGGTGCTGTGACTAAGTCATATGGTCTAGCAACGGGAAAACCTCCGTCTAAAAAGCTGGCTACGGTTTCTCTTTTCAAACTACCATCTTCTTGCTCAGCAAGCATCACGACTTGGTAACCCACTTTACTGGAACGATTCCATGAACCATTTTCAGCAATGAACATTTGCCCTTGATAGCGTTCAGGGAACTGGTCACCTGCATAGAAGTGCACTGAGGTTGGGCCAACATGTGCGGGCAACTCAAAAACTGGCGCGACCACATTTAAGTTTTCTGGTTTGCTATAGGCAGGCTCATTAATGCTCTTTGCATGAACATAGGGAAAACCAAAATGACTGCCTGCTGTATCTAATCGATTTATTTCATCTGGCGGAATATTATCACCCATCCAATTTCGACCTAGGTCTGCAAACCAAAGCTTGCCATCTTTTGGCGACCAATCGAATCCGATAACTTTACGCACACCCGCGGCAATTTGCTCAGAAGCTCCCGTTTCAATGTCGATTGCTAAAATGCTGGAATAAGGCATATCGGCCTCACACACATTACAAGGTGAGCCTATGGCTAAATACAACAAGCCGTCTGTGCCAAAGCGAATTGAGCGAGTATATTTTTTCTTGCCTAAATCGGGCAGATTAGAAAAGACTTCGCGCGCGCGCCCCGGCCTACGAAGCCGACTTTCAATATCAGAAAATCTCACAATGCGATCATCTTCAGTGACATACAAATGGCCATCTTTAAACGCGACGCTTTCAGGTGAATTCAACCCTTTAGCTATCAAATATTGTTTATCAACTTTGCCATCATTATTGCTATCAACTAACCCATAAAGCGTGCCCTTTTTCCTTGAGCCAACAAAGAGTGTGCCTTTATCACCCAATGCCATTTGTTTTACATCCCCAAGCTCTGACGCATAGAGGCTAATGCCAAATCCCTTGGTCACGGTAATCGTGACAGAATCTGCAGCGTAGAGTTGTTTAGTCGGCGCTAACGCCAGTGATAGTACAATGCTACCTAAAAGATAACGAAAACAGTCCATCCCTGTACCCATTTGGTTCAATTTTTTATACGTAAACATTTTTTGATGTAATGTTTGCATCTTGTTTTTAGTGCAAACTAGATTTGCGCTAAATCCCCTTTACTTTCCAACCAGCTTTTTCTGTCAGAAGAGCGCTTTTTCGCTAACAACATATCCATGACAGCTAACGTCTCTTGCGCATCATCAATAGTTAGCTGCACTAAGCGGCGTGTATTGGGGTCCATTGTGGTTTCCCGCAACTGCAAAGGATTCATTTCACCCAATCCTTTGAAGCGAGTTACCTGCACTTTACCTTTTTTCTTCTCTGCAACGAGGCGGTCTAAAATGCCGGTTTTCTCATCTTCATCTAAGGCGTAGTACACCTCTTTGCCGATATCGATTCTAAAGAGTGGCGGCATAGCAATATACACATGGCCATTTTCCACCAGCACACGATAATGCTTTAAAAATAATGCACACAACAAGGTGGCAATATGCAGTCCATCAGAGTCAGCATCCGCTAGGATACAAATCTTTCCGTAGCGCAGCTCATCAATATTTTCGCTGTCTGGATCACAGCCGATCGCGACAGAGATATCGTGTACTTCTTGAGAAGCAAGCACATGAGAAGCATCAACTTCCCATGTATTTAGAATTTTACCTCGAAGCGGCATGATGGCTTGAAACTCACGATCACGAGCTTGTTTTGCGCTGCCGCCTGCCGAGTCACCCTCTACCAGAAATAGCTCACCTCGCATGGGGTCTTGTCCGCTACAATCGGTTAATTTCCCGGGTAGTGCAGGCCCTGAAGTGACTTTCTTACGGGCAACTTTTTTGGCGGCTTTCAAACGTCGCTGCGCATTATTAATGCACAGTTCAGCTAATTGTTGTGCCAGATCGGTATGGGAATTTAGCCATAGTGAAAAGGCATCTCTGACAATGCCAGATACAAACGCTGAACTTTGGCGACTAGAGAGCTTTTCTTTGGTTTGGCCAGCAAATTGCGGATCTTGCATTTTGATCGACAAAATGAAAGATGCTCGATCCCAGATATCTTCTGGTGATAATTTAATCCCGCGAGGTATCAAGTTTCTAAACTCACAAAACTCGCGCATTGACTCTAATAATCCTTGGCGGAAACCATTAACATGGGTGCCGCCCAATGGTGTGGGAATTAAGTTAACGTAGCTTTCGTTGATACTTTCGCCACCTTCAGGCAACCAAGTAATCGCCCAATCCGCAGCCTCTAAGTCGCCTTTAAAACTGCCTACAAATGGCTCTTGCGGCAATAATTCAGACCCCTTAACCGCCTCTTTCAAATAGTCGGTTAAACCGCTTTCATAATGCCATTCATGGGTTTCATTGGTTTGCTTATTGGTAAATTTAATTCTTAAACCTGGGCACAATACGGCCTTAGCTCTCAGCAGGTAAATCAGTTTGGTAATCGAGAAATTGGCAGAATCAAAGTAACTTGTATCGGGCCAGAAATGCACTCTAGTGCCTGTATTACGGCGACCACATGTACCAATAACTTGCAGATCTTCAACCTTAAAACCATTTTCAAAGGCAATTTGAGACACCTGCGCATCACGGCGGACAGTGACTTCAACACGGGTAGATAAGGCATTTACGACCGAAATACCGACACCATGTAAACCACCTGAGAATTGGTAGTTTTTATTGGAGAATTTACCACCAGCATGCAGCTTGGTCAGAATAAGTTCAACCCCAGGGATCCCTTCTTCAGGGTGAATATCAACAGGCATACCACGGCCATCATCTACAACCTCAAGTGAGTTGTCTTGATGCAGTGTCACCTCAATTTTTGACGCGTGCCCTGCTAATGCTTCATCAACACTATTATCAATAACTTCTTGGCCTAGATGATTGGGACGAGTGGTATCTGTGTACATGCCTGGGCGGCGTTTTACAGGATCAAGTCCATTAAGGACTTCAATGGCATCAGAGGTATATTGGTTGGTCATAGTCCACACATATTGTTTGTTTGTCGCTGGAGATAAGGCTCACAGGACTCATTCATTATTATTTACCCAGTTCAAGAAACTGACAGATTTGGTTTAAATGCTTGTCATAACCAACAAAGCTATGATCACCTCCCGCCTCTAATCGCATCTCGCAACAGTGGTATTTATGTAGCGCCTGTCGATAATCTAACACTTCATCGCCGCTTTGCAACAGCACCATAAATCTATCAGGGTGGCGGATCACTGGTGTATTAAATTGCGCAACATCATTTTTATGTTGCCCAAGCACTTGATAATGTTCATCAGTATAAGGATTGTATTGCGCTCCAATGAACTCTTCAAATAATTCAAACGGTTTTACCGCTGGATTGACTAAAACCGCCTTACCACCATATTTTTCAGCCAAAAAGCTCGCAAAATACCCGCCTAAAGACGAGCCTAAAAAGCGTAGCGGTTGCCCTGACTGTTTCGCTTGCTCTGTTATACCACACAATAGCGACATTGCATCATTCGGAGATGTGGGCAATTGCGGCTGATGAAAGATTAAATCTGGGTAATGGCGTTGGATATATTCGGCTGTTTGTACCGCTTTATCCGATTTTGGAGAGCTATTAAATCCATGTATATAAAGCAGCATATTTCCTCACGCTACAACCGATAACTCAAGTGACAAATTGTTAAGCAGGTTTTATTAATAACCGCTAGCTTCATTATCTGGAGAGAATCGGTCACCTTCGACACGATAAACTTGAGTTTGAATGCTACCATCGCTCGCTAAGTCCAGCAAACGGTAACCCGGTTGCAAACCATCTAATGCGAAATAAGAAGACTTTGGCTTGAACTGAATACAGGTAGAGGGAGTCGCCATTAAGTGAATCGCACCATGCTCAGTTTGGTAAAATTTATCATAGGTTTGATGAACATGCCCCCAAAGCACGCCTTTGACTTGAGCATATTGGCCAACATGACTCAAAAACTGCTCACCGTTAGCCATACAATGTTGATCTAACCATTTGCAGCCGACCAATACTGGATTATGGTGCATCACCAGCAATACGTGCTTGTCAGGGTTGTCAGCAATAGCTTTGTCAATAAGTTCAAACTGAGATTTACCTAAGAAACCTGCAGGCTTCCCCCTAACCGTTGAATCTAGCATTAAAATAAGCCAGTGACCGATGGTTACCACTTGATGACCAAACATATGCTTACCTTGCATATGCAGATTCATCAAACGTGGGTCATCATGATTGCCCGGTAAAAAGTGACAAGGCACATTTGCGCGTTCAACATGCTTAGTAAAGCTTTGATAGGACTCAGGAGAATAGTCTTGGCTAATATCACCTGTCGCCAATAGGAGGTCACTTTCAACTTTACTTTGAAGGTAAGTATCAATCACAGCACTGAAGCTATTAAAGGTATTCACCCCTAACAGTTGAGATTCAGGATCAGCAAATAGGTGCGGGTCGGTCATTTGGACTATACGCACAGAATCATTCTGGTGATTGGAATAATTCATTTCATTTTGCAACACGCAACATTCCCAAAGTTGTGTAAATAATTAAGAAAAATCTGACACAGGTAAGCGACCAATCTTAAGTAATTCCTCAAGAAAAGCATTTACGCGCCATTTTTCATCAGATTGATACATGTACAGATTTGGATAATCATACACAGGTTTTAACCTGAAAATCTGCTGGCTAGTTAACACTTCTGCTAATTTCGCATCATGATAAACGCGTACCAAAGCGCTGGGAGACTTAAAAAAGTAACTCGTTGGTAAATGACGAGAAAGCGACAATAACTGAGTATATTTGGTGTTTTCAATCAGTTTTATGTTCAAGTCGCCAAATTGCCCTTTAACTACCCAAGTATCATTTTCCTGAATATTTTCAGGTAACCATTTGAGTATGTTCACATAATTGCGTGTACATAATGCGAGGAACGCACTCAGGTTTGGTTGATACTTTTGCTTGTTACGCATTGATAAATGTGTGCTCTTGTATTTCAACGAAGGCAGTTTAACTGACCTGCGAAGCGGTGATAATTATAAATGAACTAACGTTCACATAACACCCATTATGAAAAAGTTTGTGATGTGGCTTGTACAATGATTACTGCATATCTTCAATTACTTGTGAGTGATTGAGCATCAACCATTGAATACCTAATACCGTGGAAACGTTATCTATTTCACCCGTTTGCGTCATGGCATACGCCCGCTGACGTGATACCACATGCACTTTAATATCTTCAGACTCATCTTCTAGACCGTGCACGCCTCCCGCTTGTGTAGCATCAATATGAGCAAGATAAAGGTAAAATCGCTCACTAGTGCCACCAGGGCTTGAAAGATAACTATTAATGTATTGCCAAGTATTGGCGCTTAATCCTGTTTCTTCCTGTAGTTCACGCTTTGCTACATCAATATGCGACTCATTAGGTTCTATCATGCCAGCCACTAATTCATATAACCACACCTTATCGGTCGTGGTAATGGCAGGAATACGAATTTGCTCAATGAGCACAACTTGGTCGGTTACTGGATCATATGGCAGCACAACCACCGCGTGTCCACGCTCAAATACTTCCCGTGTTATGGGCTGACTCCAGCCACCTGCGAATAATTTATGTCTAAATGTGTATTGTTCCAGACGAAAAAAACCTTGATATAGCGACTTTTTCTCTAAAATTTCAACATCAGCTTTGGCATTCAGTGGAGAATTTTGTAAGTTTTTAGACATAAAAGCCCCATATTTGGCTATTTAACCGGGTGTTAGGTAAAAAATTGTAAAGCTGTCACACTATTTATATGTGATCTAAACGATATATAAATAAAATCTGTTACACTTATAAGTTGACTTGAAATCACAAGTCTTCTTACTATTTTATACTAAATATATTAGTGTTTTATAGTAGATAAAAAATCTGTTGAATATGGTTTAAACCGAATGTTCAACTATATTGATTTTCAGCAAGTGAAAACCAAATTTTTAATTTGCTAAACGTTAATGAGTTACCATCATCTCTATTGAGACATGTCTATAAGGGCAGAACATGAAATTCAAAATGAGTTCTATATACGCTGCATTGGCTTTTACCTTTACAGCACCAGCACTACAAGCTGATGACTTACTGCAAATATACCAACAAGCGCTAACCAGCGACCCAATTGTGCTGCAAGCTAAAGCTCAGCGTGACTCATTATATGAAGCAATCGAAGAAAACCGAGCACCACTCTTACCTACCATCAGTGCTAATGTAGGTTATGACAAAGCATGGAATGACCCGTCTGATGATGCAGACGGCTTTGTGGGTAATGTGAGCTTAAACCAAGTGATTTACGATCACAGTGCATGGGTTGGTTTAAATTTGGCTGAGTTGGCAGCTTCGCAAGCTGACTCTGCGTACGCATCGCAATTACAATCTTTGATTACTCGCGTGACGACAGCCTACTTCAACGTACTAACAGCTAAAGATAGCTTTGAGTTCCAAGGTGCAGAGAAACGTGCCATTGAGCGTCAACTTGAACAAACTAAACAGCGTTTTGCCGTTGGTTTAACTGCAATTACAGACGTACATGAAGCTCAAGCGCAGTATGACTTAGCATCTGCTCAAGAAATTCTAGCTGAAAATACACTATTCAATAGCTATGAAGCACTACGTGAAATTACGGGTATCGACCACAAGTCGATTAATGTACTCGATACGAACCGTTTCTCAGCATCATCAGTTGCACCTAGCTCATCAAATGAATGGTTAAAAATGGCTGAAACCAACAGCATTGACCTGATGACACAGCGTCTTGCCAGAGATATTGCCAAAGAAACCATTGACCTATATAAAGCAGGTCACATGCCATCACTAAACCTTAATGCGGGTTATTCTAAAGGTTTTGAGCGTACACCTGGGCCTGACTACGATAATGGAAATATCGCAGTAAATTTGAGCATTCCACTGTTTGAAGGCTTCCGTGTGTCATCACAGGTTAAACAAGCACAGTATGATTTTGTTACAGCGAGTGAACAGCTTGAACAAACTCACCGCGGCGTAGTTCGTGATGTGCGTAACAACTACAACAACGTTGCCGCTTCAATTAGTTCTATCCGAGCTTACGAGCAATCGGTTATCTCTTCCGAATCGGCCCTAAAAGCCACTCAAGCAGGTTTTGAAGTGGGTACGCGTACGATTGTTGACGTACTAAACCGTACACGTGATTTATACGATTCAAAGCGTCAGCTATCTGAAGCACGTTATGGCTACATCAATTCTATCGTCGCACTTAAGCAGGCTGCTGGTACGTTAAATGAAGATGATGTCATTGCCATCAACAATGGTTTGATTTCTCAAAACTAATAAGCAAAATTGCTTAATAAAAAAACCGCCAATATGGCGGTTTTTTTGTTATCGATATGAATCAAGTCCCATCAGCTCAACATTAAAAATTGAGCTCTAAACCTGCAAATGCACCTTTAAACTGCATGTCTTGAGTCACGTTAGAAAAATCACTCACATCAAAGGTAAAATCACGGTAGCCAACACGTATTCGTGTGTCGACAGTTATGCCATCGAACTCCCAACCTAAACCAGCGCTATAGTCATGAACACCAGTTTCATCAACACCTTGCATTAGCTCTGCAAATGCATATAAGCCAAGACCTGGGATCCCAGCTTTACCACTGGCATACCCCATAATGACGCCACTATCGACATCTCTGTCTTCAGGACGCCCTTGCTCAGTTTGCACACGTAATGAACCATTCATTTTTTTGTATGCAGCACCTAAATCAAGCTCAACTAGATCATTATCCAGCAACTCATAGTACAAGATGAAATCAGTATTATTGAGATTGTTATAGGTAGTGACATTGCCGGTAAAATCATAACCATTAAAAGTAAAGTCGGCATCAGCCATGCTGCCTTTAGAGTCCAATCTGTTTTCACGAATTTTCAAGTTAGGCAGAATTGGGACTGGGTGTTCTACTGCTAACCAAACACTACCTGAAGTTGAAGACTCATAATTAAAGGCTTGTTGGCCACCATCGTCATCGTTGAAGGTACCTGAAGTGTCTGCACGCCATACATCACCGCCGACTTTGAAGCCAACTAAGGTAGCCGCTTGTGCGCTTGTTGCACCCAACATGCCAATTAAGGCTGTGGCAATCAGTGATTTTTTCATCTTTATCCTTGAGAAAGTAAGTTAGTTAAATCAATCACTGCCGCATTGGCACGTGATATATAGTTAGCCATGACCAGTGAATGATTGGCCACAAGACCAAAACCACTGCCATTGAGCACCATAGGGCTCCAAACTGTTTGTTGAGTCGCCTCAAGCTCTCTAATAATCTGCTTCAGACTGACCTCTGCATTCTTATCTTGCAATACATCGGCAAAATCAACTTCGACGGCTTTCATGAAATTCAGTAATGCCCACGCTGAGCCTCTGCTTTCATAAAACACATCATCAATTTCCCACCAGCTCGTTTTGACTTCAGCTATTGCATAGCCTGGTGTTGATTGCCTTGCGGCAGTTTCACCGGCTAAATCTGTATTGATTCGCTCTTGACCAACACTTGCCGACAATCGCTGCGATATACTGCCTAAACGCTTTTGCACTTCTTTAAGCCATTCGTTCAGGTTATCTGCTCTTGCATAAAATTGTGCATCGCTGTTTTCAGTATCACTGATTTTAGCGCGATAAAGTTTAAACAATTTTATGGCTTCACGATACTGGCTTTCACTGCTAGGTACGAGCCAGCTAGTGTGATCAATATTCAACTTAGAGTGAGCTTCTGAAAGATCAGAGTCTGCTGTTGACTGAGATTGAGAGCGACTAAACTCTTTACGCATGATCAAAGCCAAATCGCGCGTTTGTTCTAGAGCACCAAACTCAAACGCAGGCATATTGTCCATTAACACTGAAGGTGGCATAACATCATTCGATAACCAACCTCCTGGCTTATCTAATAAGGTTTCCATCGTATTAATAATCGAGCTTGTTGTGGCATAACCAACAACATGCTTTGATGAACCTGCATAGGTCTCAGGCTCTATAGGGGAAGGCTCAATGCTCCACCATACGCTGAGCAAATGACCAATAAGCAATACCACTCCAATAACACCAAGAATCCTATTTCTGGTAATTTGCATACTCACTCCTTGTTGTACCTAAGGTAACTGAACACCCTCTCAGGCAATACATAAATTAGTGGTGATGATGGTGATGTGCATCAGCTGATTCGACGGCTTTTTTCATCACGGGTAATTCAACATCTACGGCTTCTAAGTCTTCGAATATTAGCTGCAACTTCACTTTATCATGTTCTTTTAATGGGCTTGTTAGCGATAGCAACATAATATGTTCTGCAGAAGGCTTCAGCTTCTTTGCACCATGAGAGGCAATTTCAATATGTGGAATTTGACGCATTTTCACCATACCGTTCTCTTCAACAATGGTATGTATTTCAGCCTTGGCAGCGGCATCCGTTTTCACAGCAATCAATTTTACGGGTTTATCGCCGTGGTTTTGGATGGTGAGATAAGCGGCAGTATTAGGCACACTTGGTGGCATCGCTCGTACATAGCCGTCAGTGGTAATAATGTTTGCGAAAGCTGGGATTGAGAAACTCGCAACAGCAATAAACTTAAACAAGTGTTTGAATATTATTTTCAATGTCTTAAACTCCATTTAATACCTATCCGCTTAAATAAGGAAATAACGAATGAGTCTCATACAGGTTAATGATATGCAAGGGGTACGCATCATCACTTTTAATCGTCCAGAGAAAAAAAATGCTTTTAATCTGGAAATGTATCAACAGCTCACAGAATACCTGATCCAAGGTGAAGCGGACAATGATATTCGTGCCTTTATGTTTCACGGTACAAATAACTGTTTTACTTCAGGTAATGATATCAGTGACTTTTTACAAAGTGGCAGTTTAGATGCAAATCATCCAACCGTAAAATTTTTAATGTGCGTCGCCCAATTAACTAAGCCTGTAGTTGCGGCGGTTTCTGGCGCCGCTGTCGGCATAGGTACCACACTACTATTACATTGTGACTTAGTATACGCCGATAAAACAGCCAAGCTGCATATGCCATTTGTGCATTTAGCGCTGGTACCTGAAGCGGCATCAAGCTTATTGCTACCGCAACTTATTGGTCAGCAAAAAGCAGCTGAACTCATTTTACTGGGAGAGCCATTCACGGCAAGTACGGCCCATTCACTGAATTTAGTCAATCAAATTGTGGCGCCAGATGAGTTATATGATTTCGCTTTATCCAAGGCTACACAATTAGCCTCTATGCCACCATTAGCCATGCAGGCATCAAAAAAACTATTGCGCTATAACCAGCAGCAGGTGGTTGAGCAGATGAAAAAAGAGTTGGAAATATTCGATCAACGTTTACACAGTGATGAAGCTAAGGCTAAATTCAAACAGTTTCTCTCAAAATAGCTGTTCTAACTCAGTAGCGTTTCTAACTAAATAACGTTTCTAACCAGGTAGCTGAGTTGTCTGTTTGTCTATCAAATGCTGTAACGCGGATTGTATAAGCGATAAACAAGAAGCTCGTATTTACGAGTGAATGCTCATCAATGCTATTTAATTTGTTCGAGTTATTAGCATCAATGAAAATAATTGATGCTAATAACGAGTTGGTTTCTGGGTAAAGATTACTGCGATAATAAAATAAGCTAATAACGTTAAACTTGGGTTAGTTAATAAAATCACTACTGCTACTAACCTTGTCACCGTTAATGACCAATCGTACTGTTTCGCTAATCTAGCACATACACCACACACTATGCGCTTATCATTTTTCAGTCTGTCTACAATGCTATCTAACATAATCGCTCCTTAGCGTTACCTGACCAATGTTTGCTATTTTTTGTTCCAAGTTGCGCCCCACATTACACTGGCCATCAATGCACACACCATAAAACTTAAAACCGGTAGCAATAACAGTGAAACTAATGGGGCCACAAATCCGACATTCTCTAGCATTACTCGTCCTTAGCCGCAGCAATTTGGGTTTCAGATACAGACTCTTGCTCTGATGTATCTTGTGCAACTTCGAACAGTTGCTCCGCAATTTGCGCTTGTAATGTCAGCATCATTTCTTGCTGCATATTGGCTATCATGTCTTGGCTAGCACGTGAGATATTTTGTTCAATTGACACTAGCGTATCTGAGACAGAAATTTCAGTAGCTTGTGCTGATAAACTCGCTGTTGCTAATACCGCTACAGCAATCGTTGACTTAATAGTACGAGAAATAATATTGGTTGAGTTTAAAGTAAACATAATGCAATCCTTTTGTATGTTATTTCAGTTAAACCCCTGTTTAACTGGGTACAGACTTAGTATTACAACCTACGTGCCAACTTTAACAAAGCAAACAAAAACAACTGCTTAATCAAGCAAATCGTAAAATATTCGCTGATTATACATTTATGCCTTAGGCCAAAAAACCAACAGGTAGTGAAATTCACTACCTGCTTAGTCAAATTCACTATATCGACTATATCTGGTTATTTGAGGCATAAAAAAAGCGCCATTAGGCGCTTAATCTAGAGCATCATGCTGCTGTTATCATCATAACCTACAGTGAATTAATGCTTCATTGCTGACAGCGGCATTACTTACCTGCATTCATGGCTTCAATGGCATCGGTCACTACACTGATACCTGCCCCAGCTTTGTGAGCATTTTCACTTAAATAACGTCGCCAACTCCTTGAACCTGGTAATCCCTGAAATAAACCAATCATGTGTCGAGTGATATGATTTAATCGGCCACCTTGCTGTAAATGACGCTCAATATAAGGCAACATTTGCTCGACCACTTGCTCGCGAGTCACCACTGGGTTAGTGCAATCAAATATTTGCTGATCAACTTCTGCAAGTATATAAGGATTATTATAGGCTTCACGCCCTACCATCACCCCATCAACAAAGTTTAAATGCTGCTTTGTTTGCTCAAGGCTAGTAATACCACCATTGATCCCAATATTTAGCTCAGGATAATCACGTTTCACTTGGTAAACACGCTCATATATCAGTTCAGGTATTTCACGATTTTGTTTGGGGCTTAAGCCTTGTAGCCACGCTTTTCTAGCGTGAATGGTAAAGTCTTGGCAGCCAACGGCTGATACCACGTCAATGAAACGAGTTAAAAACTCATAACTATCTTGTTCATCTATACCAATGCGTGACTTTACCGTCACAGGGATATCGACCACTTGCTGCATTGCATCAACACACTGGGCAACCAATTCAGGCTCAGCCATTAAGCAAGCCCCAAACCGGCCATTTTGCACTCGATCCGATGGACAGCCTACATTGAGGTTCACTTCATCATAACCACGTTCAGCAGCCAACTTCGCACACTTAGCAAGATCTTCAGGATTTGAGCCGCCAAGTTGCAATGCAACGGGGTGCTCCTCTTCATTGAACTGGAGGTAATCCCCCTTGCCATGAATAATCGCCCCTGTTGTCACCATTTCCGTATATAACAAGGTTTGCTTCGACATAATTCGCGCAAAATAACGATAATGTCTATCTGTCCAGTCAAGCATAGGTGCGACAGAAAAGCGTGATGATAAGTGCATATAAGTAACCTAGTTAATGATCAGAGAAAAAGCTGATTTCACTTTATGATATGTTCATTTTCAATGTAAACGGATGTACAACGCAAAGCCTAACCCCCTTACGAACAAAAGAGTGTTATTGTACTGCCAGCAACTAATTTGCGAATAAGGCGGAGGATTATACAGCTCAGATACCTTAGCTTCAATTGGCATATCAGGTTGTTCAATAATGTCTGCGGTTTATTAAAGTTGCATTTGGATCTTATGCCATTAATATCAGCTATTTGATGAGACACCGCTTTTATAACCATGACAGAAGTAACAATGAAGAGAATATACATTTTTCAGACTCGTCTTCACGGCTTTATGTGAGCGATTAGCTATATTTTTATGTTGTATCCTGTATTCTGAGGTATGTAGTTAATTGTTGTAATGAAAATTTGATTAACTAACTAGTTATGCATTTAGCCTAGCTAAGACTAAACTTATAATTTAGCTACTTTTCCAAGCTTTTTATCGGATGATTTTTCATGAATGTAGAGTTTATCAACCCTTTTTTAACCTCACTACTTAACGTCACATCCACGATGGCAATGATGGAACTGACTCCAGGGAAACCCCAATTAAAAGGTCATGATATCGCAAAAGGTGATATTTCTGGCTTAATAGGCATGGTTGGACAGCAAACAAAAGGTTCAATGTCTATTACGTTTGAAGAAGGTTTGATCTTAGAAGTCATGAATAAGATGCTGGGAGAAAAGCCTTCTAATATCAACGAAGAAGTCAGCGATTTGGTTGGCGAAATTACTAATATGGTCACAGGCGGCGCTAAGAATTTGTTAGGTGAAAAAGGCTATAATTTTGATATGGCCACACCGGTTGTCGTAGCAGGAAAAAACCACACGATTGCCCATAAATCTAAGGGTAAAAAGTTACTTGTCCCTTTTACCCATGAAAGTGGTAATGCATACATTGAAATATGTTTTGAGGATACATAACCAACCTTAAAAAGGTTGGTTTACCATCACCCAAAAGTGACTATCACCATCTTGATTGAAAGCGTAATCAGCACGGATAACAAGATCCTCTACTTCAAGGCGCACACCAGCGCCTACGGTATAAAGCATATCTGAATGCAACTGTGAAAAACTAAATTCATCAGTGATATTACCGACTTCAGCAAAAGCAACCCATTGCCACCAAGGAATGTCATACAGCTTAAACAGCGGCCAATTAGGTAAAGGTTGCCAATGAGGTTTGACACGATACTCCAAAGAGTAATTCAATGCCGTTCTACCAGTGTACTCTTGAGTATTGTAACCACGCTGTCGGTCAAAGCCACCAAGGCTGATCCCAGAAAAATCTTGCGGGCGTCGGTACTTGCCAGTGCTATTGTCGTAATGATTCCAAGTAGGCGTATCAGCCAAATAGAAGTTGGTCGCGATAACTTGCTCTTTAAACCAATCATTGTCAGAAAGATCAAAAAAGAAACTCTGCTCAAACTCCCACGTCGTCCAATGTGCCTCATCATCGACATCAACACCATGCTTTACAATAAATTGACTTCTACCACCTTGAGTTGGGCTATAGGTGTTATTGCGGTTATCCCACTCAAACTTAACTTGCATACCTTTTGCGGTATCAGGCACCTCAGGGAAGTAAGCTAATTCGCGAGTTTCATAAAAAGGCGTAAATGTAATACTAGAAACACCTGATTTTAAAGGGTTCCAACTAACTTCTTTATCTCTTTCAAACATACTGAATAAAGCCCCATTACGGCCAGCACCAATAGGCAACACATATTCAGCATGGAACTTATAAGAAGATTCATCGACCAAAGATATAATTCGCTCAGGGCTTTGCGCACCTGATAAATCTCCTTGTGAGTCATCTGGATCTAGAAAAATCACAGCTTCTGTAATATGACCTTGGTAAGCTTCAAAAGAGAAAAACCATTGATCCATTTTAGGCAATTGGTAGTTGTAGAGACCGGTAAAACCAATCCAGCTATCATTACTGGAGTATAAGCCGACACCAAGAATACTCGCTTGAACTTGGCCAGCATGTTTGATGATACCTGCTGCGCCATACGCTGTTTTCATCGACTCAGAAAGTAAAACAATCGGCACTGCTTGGAAAGCCATTGGGTATTCAGCCTCGAGCTCCTCTAGCTCATCAACTTCTTCGCCAGGCTCTTGCTTTAGCTCAAGCTCTGGGTCAAATTCAACAATTTGGCCCTTATCCGGCTCTGCATTAGGCATTGAAGGCAAATGATGGTTCTCTGAAACCTCAGCATAAGCACTTACGGAGAAAATGCTGCTTGTCAAAAAAACAACTGACCAGAAATGTTTTTTCAAGACATATCCCTATATTATTCAATCAAATCAACTATAACGCGTGGGGTGAGCTTAGTCACTAATTCATATGCGATGGTACCGATACGCTCAGCGACTTCTTCAACAGCTAAGCTTTTGCCCCAAAGCTGCACATTATCACCCACGACATCAGTGGCATCCGGCCCTAAGTCGACGGTGAGCATGTCCATCGATACTCGGCCAACAATGGGGACTCTGCGGCCATTGACCCACACAGGCGTGCCTTCAGGCGCATTTCGCGGATAACCATCACCATAGCCAATTGCCACAACGCCTAAACGTGTGTCCCTAGGAGCAGTCCAATACGCCCCATAGCCGACAGGTTGCCCCTGCTTATGTTCACGTACAGCAATTAAGTTAGAGACCAATTCCATTGCAGGGATTAACTGATGTTGATAGCCACGATCGCCAGTAACAGGTGAAACCCCGTAAAGGGCAATTCCTGGGCGGATCCAGTCCGCCTGACTTTGAGGCCAAAATAATGTTGCGGCTGAGTTGGCAAGTGTCTGCTCACCGGTTAAATGCGCCACTGTGGCTTCAAAATCGGCAATTTGTTTTGCTGTCATGGGGTTGTCTGGCTCATCTGCACAAGCAAAGTGAGTCATTAGATTAATCGGCTTTTTGACATTGCTGCAGCTCGCTAACCGCTGATAAATCGACTTAAACTCATCGATACCAATCCCTAATCGATGCATACCAGAGTCGATTTTTAACCACACAGAGACAGGGCTAGAGAGTTCTGCTTGCTCTAACATGACCAGCTGTGATTCATGATGCACAACAGTATCAATATCGTGATTAACCAACAAAGGTAAATCAGATTGCCTAAAACAACCTTCAAGTAATAACAGCTTAGCGTTTACTCCGCCTTCTCTTAACTGCAATGCTTCTTCTAAACGTGCTAAACCAAAACCATCGGCTCGATGCTCTGTGGTGGTTAAGCAATTAGCAACATTAAGTAAACCATGGCCATAACCGTTAGCTTTCACAACGGCCATCACTTTACTATTGGGTGCAATTTGTTTTAGCCGCTGCAAGTTATGTTGAATAGCTTGCTGGCTAATCTCAGCACGTGGAAAGGGTTTCAAATACGACTGCCTCTAGCCCATCAGTCATGGGCCATTTTATCTTTAAAAGTTACAGGGCGTTCATTGATAACGTGGCATTTTGTGCCCGTTAATCTTCTTCTATTTGTGGACCAGCATAATTGTCAAAACGCGAAAATTGTCCTTGGAATACCAACCTGACACGACCAATAGGACCGTTACGTTGTTTACCAATAATAATTTCAGCCGTACCTTTATCTTCTGAATCATCGTTATACACTTCGTCACGATAAATAAACATGATTAAGTCGGCATCCTGCTCAATAGAGCCTGATTCACGTAAGTCAGAGTTTACTGGGCGTTTATCGGCTCTTTGCTCAAGCGAGCGGTTAAGCTGTGACAGCGCAATGACAGGGATTTCCAGCTCTTTAGCAAGCGCTTTTAACGAGCGAGAAATTTCGGCGATTTCTAAGGTACGGTTATCTTTTAACGCAGGTACCTGCATCAATTGGAGGTAATCGATCATGATCATCGATAGCCCACCATACTCGCGTGCAATACGCCTTGCTCTGCTTCGAACCTCTGTTGGTGTAAGGCCTGAACCATCATCAATGTACATCTTGCCTTGCTCAAGCATGATCCCCATAGTGGATGATACTCGCGCCCAATCTTCATCATCGAGTTGGCCAGTACGAATTTTGGTTTGATCCACTCGGCCTAATGAGGCGAGCATACGCATCATAATCTGTTCAGAAGGCATCTCTAAACTGAAAATAAGCACCGGCTTATCTTCATTCATGGCAGCTTGCTCACACAAGTTCATCGCAAAGGTGGTTTTACCCATAGAAGGACGAGCTGCCACAATAATCAAATCACCAGATTGGAAACCTGCGGTCATGTTATCTAAATCACGGAAACCACTAGAGACACCCGTTACACCGTTATGCGGGTTATTGTAGAGCTCTTCAATCTTATCGACGGTTTTTTCAAGAATGGATTTAATGCCTTCAGGGCCTTCATTAGAATTGGCGCGCATCTCAGCAATTTTAAATACTTTGGATTCAGCTAAGTCAAGGAGTGAGCTAGAGTCACGCCCTTCAGGGTTATAACCCGCATCGGCAATTTCATGGGCGACACCAATCATGTCTCGCACAACGGCACGTTCACGCACAATATCGGCGTAAGATAAAATATTACCGGCACTTGGCGTGTTTTTAGCAATTTCACCGAGGTAAGCAAAACCGCCAGCATCATCGAGTTGGTCTTCAATTTCGAGCTGCTCAGACACAGTAATCAAATCGATGGGTTGGCCAAGCTCCATCAAACGTTGCATGGCATTAAAAATCATCTTATGAGAACGAGAATAAAAATCCTCTGGTACCACAGCTTCAGCAACTCTATCCCAAGCATCGGCATCGAGCATTAGCCCACCTAATACTGACTGCTCTGCTTCAATAGAATGCGGAGGTAGCTTTAACGCATTAACTTCTGCGTCAACAGGCCTTTTCTTTGCCTTAAACATACCTTGTTGTGACATTAAATCTCCCAATTAACAACGTCTTTTCTTAATGAAATATGATATAACAGCCTAGAGATTCTTGGGGCACAATTTTAACGCCTCCATAACTAAGAATATCCACCTAATAAGTACAATAAAACCTAAGGAATAAACATGCGTACTGCATTGATTGCGGCTCTAGTGCTGTCTTCTGGTTTTGCCTATGCCGATGAAGGCCAATGGCAACCTCATCAAATGCCTTCGATAGCTGATAAATTACAACAACGAGGTATTGAAATACCTGCAAAACAACTTGCTGATCTAACTCAATACCCAATGAATGCGGTTGTTGGATTAGGGTATTGTACAGCCAGTTTTGTCTCCCCCCAAGGACTTGTTGTCACAAACCATCATTGCGCTTATCGAGCCATTCAATATAACAGTAAAACTGAACATAACTACCTCGCTGATGGTTTCTTAGCGAGTGCTATGGCAGATGAGCCTTCTGCAGGCCCTAACGAGCGTTTATACATTACTGAGTCTGTCACAGATGTAACTCAAAAAGTCACGGCTGATTTATCTGATGACCCACTCACTCGTTACCAAGATATTCAACGTAATCGTAAAGCACTGATTAAAGACTGTGAAACCGATGAAAACTATCGTTGCTCGGTTAGTAGTTTTCATAATGGTCTTGAATACTACTTAATTAAGCAGTTAATCATTCGTGATGTTCGCCTAGTATACGCACCGCCCGAAAGCGTAGGTGCTTTTGGTGGCGATATCGACAACTATGAATACCCTCGTCATTCAGGCGACTTTACTTTCTTACGCGCTTACGTGGGCAAAGATGGACAGCCTGCCACGTATGCTGAAGACAATGTACCTTACCAACCTAAAAGCTATTTAAAGATAAATAGTGATGGCGTCAAAGCAGGCGATGGCGTGTTTGTGGCAGGTTACCCAGGTTCAACTAGCCGCTACCGTTTAACTAGCGAACTAGAATTTGCCAGCAATTGGTTATACCCAACACATGCAGAACGCTATCAATTACGCATCGATACTATTGAGCGAATGGGTAATGAAGATAAAGCAGTTAAAATAAAATATGCCGGCACGCTTGCTTCAATGGCTAACCGCATGAAAAAACTTAACGGATTATTAGATGGCTTTAAAGCTACTGATATCGTTGGTATTAAGCAAAGCCGTGAAGATGATTTTTTGACTTGGTTGAAACAAGATGAAAATGCTAATCAACAGGTGATCAGCGAACTTGAAGCATTACTTGAAAAGCAACAAACACTTGCTCAAACCAACTACTATTTTGAAAATGCACAATCAAGCTCATTACTTGATGCCGCAAAACGTTTATATCGTTTAGCTAAAGAAAATCAGTTACCTGACGAAGAAAGAGAGTCTGGCTATCAACAACGTGACATGAAAATGTTCAAAGCGAGATTAAAACGTCTCGACACAAGCTTTGACGCGAGCGTAGATAAAACCTTGTGGCTGCAAGATCTTAATGCATACATCGCACAACCGCTAAAAGTAAAAGTGCTAGATAACGCTTTAAGCCAGTCAACGGATCAGCAAGATTTGATTGCAAAAATTGACGGTTTTTACGCGCTGACAGAGTTGTCAGATCAACAAGCTCGTTTAGCTTGGATGGAAAAGCCAGCGAAAGACTTTGAAACCAGCGATGATCCTTTCATTCGTTTAGCCGTTGCGCTGCATGATGCAAATATGACACTAGAAAAGCAGCAAAAAACGCTGCAAGGTAAGTTATCCAAAGCTCGCCCAGAATATATGAGCGCAGTAATTAGCTACTACAAAGCCAATAATTGGCCTGTGTATCCAGATGCTAACCGAACCTTGCGTATCACCTACGGTATGGTTGATGGCTATCAATCTAAAGATGCCTTGTACAAGCAACCATTTACGCGCTTAGAGGGTATTGTCGCTAAGCATACGGGTGTAGAACCGTTTAATGCACCGCAAAAAGTCTTAGACGCGATTAGCAAAGGCGAGCATGGACAACACCGTATTCAATCTGTTTACCAAGACCCACGTTCTTGGATGTGTAAGCTGATGTCCTGTGAAGCTGAACCGAATGAGTTTAATTCCGTACCGGTTAACTTCTTGTCAAGCGTTGATACCACAGGAGGCAACTCTGGCTCACCCGTACTTAACGGTAAAGGAGAGCTTGTTGGATTAAACTTTGACTCCACCTATGAAGCAATCACTAAAGATTGGTTCTTCAACCCTACTATCACTCGCGCTGTACATGTTGATGTGCGCTATATCTTGTGGATGATGGACAAGGTAGATAATGCTGAAAACTTGATGCAAGAATTAGAACTCGTGACTAATTAATCCTAGAGCCAAAGACTTCAAGTATTAGCCACCTGTATTCTGGTGGCTTTTTTATGGCACTTTCAAACCAAAACCTGGCTGAATATTACCAGCTATGCATACAGCCTAATAACTCAATTAGATTAGCAATGTAGCTCTTTTAGCTAAGCTAGCTTAATGCCATTGTAAGTAAACTGCTGTGATTAATAATAAGCAATGGGAACGGTGAGACAGGTGCGAGTAACAGGATATAAAAATAACATCCGTCACACTTACGAGTAAAATCACAGCGCTTGAACAACCTTATTTCAGACATAAAAAAACACCGCCAATTGGCGGTGTTTTCTTCAAAGCAAATTGCTATTAGTCTTCTGCAACAACAGAAACTTTAACAACAGCTTGAACTTCAGTGTGAACTGATACTTCAACTTCGAACTCACCAGTAGTACGTAATGCACCTAATGGAAGACGAACTTCAGATTTAGCAATTTCAACACCAGCAGCAGTAACTGCATCAGCAATATCGCGAGTACCGATAGAACCGAAAAGCTTACCTTCATCACCAGCTTTAGAAGCAATAACAACAGCTTCTAATGCAGCAAGTTTTTCAGCGCGCTCGCTTGCCGTTGCAAGTTCAGCAGCTAGTTTCGCTTCTAATTCAGCGCGACGAGCTTCAAAAACTTCAACGTTTGCAGCGTTAGCAACAACTGCTTTACCTTGTGGTAAAAGGTAGTTACGTGCGTAGCCAGCTTTAACTGATACTTGGTCGCCTAAGCCACCTAAGTTAGCAATTTTATCAAGTAGAATAACGTTCATTATCTAATCCTCTTGTTTAAAGTCTGCAATTACTGATGTAAATCAGTGTATGGCAGAAGAGAAAGATAACGAGCACGCTTGATAGCGCGAGCTAGTTGGCGTTGATATTTAGCACTAGTACCAGTGATACGGCTAGGAACGATCTTGCCGCTTTCAGTGATGTAGTTCTTTAAAGTTACGATATCTTTATAATCAATTTCTGTAACGCCTTCAGAAGTGAAGCGACAGAACTTGCGACGACGGAAATAACGTGCCATTTTGACAGTCTCCTAAGTTTTCAATTCGACATTTTCAGCATGCAAGACTAAACGGTTTTGGCCATTTCGCCCTTGTTGTAGTGAAAGAAACCCTTCAACATCAACTTGCATACCTGCTTTTAATTCATCTGTTACGCTTATAAAGCGTGGGCCACTTAATATCACTTGGATTAAACAGTATACGTTTCGTAATAACTCTGCTTCATATCGTTGTGATTTATGCTCAAGGGTCAGCACTGTGTGCTTGATTCCGCTTGGGCTTTCAAATTGTCTACTGCGCTTAATTTCGCCCGACAACACTAAGTGGTTATTCACAGAGTAAATTATTCAGCTTTTTCAGCGTTTTCTTCTGTTTTGGTTTCAGCAGCAGGTGAACGACGTGAATCACGCTCATCTTTTGCTTTAGCCATTGGAGAAGCTTCAGTAACAGCAGCTTTAGTGCGCATTACCATGTTACGCAGAACAGCGTCGTTGAAACGGAAAGCTGTTTCTAACTCTTCTACAGACTCTGCAGTAGTCTCTACATTCATAAGAACATAGTGAGCTTTATGTAGGTCTTGAATTGGGTAAGCCAATTGACGACGGCCCCAATCTTCTAAGCGGTGAACTGTACCGTTAGCAGCGGTGATAACACCGGTGTAACGCTCAATCATACCTGGGACTTGTTCACTTTGATCTGGGTGAACCATAAATACGATTTCGTAATGACGCATTTATTGCTCCTTACGGTTATGTAGCCTCGTTTTGGCTCAGTCAGACCAAGTTTGAGGCAAGGAACGAATTAAAGTGACTGATTTGAGCGCGCGATACTACAGAAAAACAATCCAAAACTCAAGAAATAAACGAAGCTGGGATCATCTTTATGTCTCGCCTAGGCATAACCCGCTGAAGCTACATACTATATCGGTGTGAAACCTATCCCTCGCCACTTATACGCACGATGTTTATAAAGAATAGATGATGAATATTCACTTCAATAGCTAGGCCTTTTCTCAACTATAGATAGCGAGTATGATGTGGCAGCTAAGTGCTATAAATACCCAGCGAATAAAGAAGAACTAAAGATAAATGAACAAACTGTGTTATATCACCTGCCTTTTATTGTTTCCTGCGCAAGCGTGGGCACTGGTGCCGCCTGACTATAAAGAACCGCCGAGTGACTTTACTGCAGAAGTTGAGGCTGGGCTGCAATTAAATAGTGGTAATAACTCAACTAAAAACTTTAATGGCCGCACTTTCTTTTCTTATGACACAGACCAGGCCAAACAAGAAGCAACGCTAAAAGCTTACTATGCTGCAGATGGCGATCAGTCGACGGCTGAAAAGTTTGATATATACTTACAGTCTAATTATAAATTCACCGACAGTTATTTATACGGCCGTGGTGAATTAACCTGGGACAAGTTTGGTTCATTTACACGCATTTACACTGTGTCTACCGGTTACGGTTTCGATATCATTAACGACAGCACCACGACACTGAGCTTTGAGATTGGTCCTGGTTATCGTTATGACCAACCGCAATCAAGTGAGGCTGAGCCTAATCCGAGTGACAATAGCTCGATCATTGTACGTTCTGCTGCCAAGTACTCACTTAAACTGCAGGAATACACTAGCTTAAATGCTGACTTAACAGCCGAAACTGGTGAAGATAACAACACGCTAACTCTCGACTTAAGCTACAAAAATACCTTTATACAAGACTGGGCGTTTAAAGTGGGAATGAACTTCAAATACAACAGTGATGTGCCTGAAGATTCTGAAAAGCTCGATACCATTACCACCTTCAATCTACTTTATACGTTCCGCTAATATATGAGTTAACTCGTTTTGTTAGCTGATTTGTACAAGGCACCAATATTGAGAACATAAAAAAACGGCGCTTAGCGCCGTTTTTGTTCAGAGTATAAGTTAGCTTAAACGTTGTCTTACTGCTTCAAACAAACATACACCTGTCGCCACTGACACATTTAGGCTAGAAACACTTCCAGCCATTGGAATTGAAACCAATGAGTCACAGCTTTCACGAGTTAAGCGACGTAAACCTTTGTCTTCGGCGCCCATTGCAATCGCAAGAGAACCTTTTAGATCTGCTTGATACACATTACCTTCAGCTTCACCCGCGGTACCAACGATCCATACGCCTTTATCTTGAATGTGGCGCATAGTACGAGCAAGGTTTGTTACCTGAAATAACGGCACAGCTTCTGCCGCGCCACAAGCCACCTTACTGACGGTTGCGGTTAACCCCACCGAATTATCTTTCGGAACAATTATGCCATGCACGCCAGCGGCATCTGCGTTACGTAAACAGGCGCCTAGGTTATGTGGGTCAGTTACACCATCAAGGATCAATAAAAATGGCGTTTCGGTATTTGCCAATAAATCGTCCAGCTCATTCTCACCCAATTGCTTAGCTGGTTTCACACGCGCCACTACACCTTGATGTTGCGTACTCGCCGCTTTTTCATCGAGGACTTTACGAGAGGCTTTTTGTACCGTCACTCCCATACTTGCAGCTAAAGCAAGTAATGGCTCAAGACGCTCATCTTCACGCCCTTGCAGCGCCCACATTTCAATAACCCGTTCAGGACTATTATTCAAAAGGGCTTTTAAGGCATGAATACCAAAAATCATTTGTTGTTTTTTCATCAATTACTTTCTCTTACTGCGTTTAGCTGTTGTTTTCTTAGCTGAACGTTTCTTGTTACTCGACTTATTTACGCGAGACTTTTTCGGCGATTTAGCTTTTTTATCAGACCCGCTAAGACCAGCGCTCTTAGCCTCATTGCCTGAAGATGTATTTTCAGCTTGTTTACCACGCTGCTCTTTGCTTGCTCGTTTAGCACCTTCTAAATTGGCACGTTCACGGGCATTAAGCGGTTTGTTGGGGTTACGTTTGCGGCCACGGCCTTTGACATTATCACCCAGCATCACCAAATCAATTTGTCTATCATCCAAATTTACTGCCGCAACTTTTACTGTGACTTCATCACCCACTTGATAAATCTTACGTGAATGTTCACCGATTAAACGTTGACGACTAGCATCATATTGATAGTAATCACTTGCTAAACTTGAAATATGCACCAAGCCATCAATAAATAAATCACTTAAGCGGACAAATAAACCAAAATTGGTGACAGAGGCAATCACTGCATCAAAGGTATCACCTACATGGTCTTGCATATATTCACACTTAAGCCAATCACTGACATCGCGAGTGGCTTCATCAGCACGTCGCTCAGTGTTAGAGCACTCTTCACCTAACTTATCTAGCTCATCAAGTTCATAATGGAAACCACCATCGGCAGTCCACTTATCCGTCACGTTGCCTTGCTGTTTTGCCAGCAAATATTTAATCACACGGTGCAAAACCAAATCCGGATAACGTCGAATAGGTGACGTAAAGTGTGAATAGCCTTCCAGCGCTAGACCAAAGTGGCCTTCATTATCGGGCGTATACGTGGCTTGTCGCATAGAGCGCAATAACATCACCTGAATTAACTCGGCATCAGGTCTGTCAGTAATACGCAGCATCAAATCTTGATAATCACTGGGCTCTGGCTCCAATCCACCGTCTAAACTCAACCCACGTTCAGATAAAAAGTCTTTAAACTGGGTGAGCTTTTGCTCTGATGGCGATTCATGAACGCGGTACAGTACTTCGCCTTTATTTTTTTGTACAAACTTAGCCGAGGCTACATTGGCCAGAATCATACATTCTTCGATGATTTTATGGGCTTGATTGCGGCTTCTTGGCACAATTTTGTCAATCTTACGCTGCTCGTTAAAAACAAACTGCGTTTCAACAGTTTCAAATGCTATCGCACCACGTTGTGCGCGAACTTCATCCAAGGTTAAGTACAAGGATTGTAAGCATTTAAGATGCGGTAATATCGGCTCATGTTCAGCAGTAACATGGCCACCTTCTAACATGTCAGCCACTTGGGTATAAGTTAATCTGGCATGTGAGTGCATCACGGCTGGGTAAAACTTATAACCCGATAGCTTACCTCGTGCTGAAATTGTCATTTCAGCCACCATACATAATCTGTCAACATGCGGGTTTAACGAACATAAACCATTAGAGATTTTCTCTGGCAGCATTGGGATTACTTGCGATGGGAAGTACACCGAGTTACCGCGGCTGCGTGCCTCTCTATCCAATGCAGAATCACTTCTGACATAATGGCTGACATCGGCAATAGCAACCCATAGCCGCCAACCACCGCTTGGCTTAGTTTCTGCGTATACCGCATCATCAAAGTCACGTGCATCTTCACCATCAATGGTCACTAACGGTAAGTGACGTAAATCTACGCGCCCTTGCTTATCTGACTCAGGGACTTCATCAGGAATTTTGCGTAACTTTTTCTCGATGAGAGGCGACCAAGTATGAGGCAAATCATAATTACGCAGGGCGATTTCAATTTCCATCCCCGGCGCCATGGTTTTACCTAGCACTTCAGTCACTTTGCCTGCAGCTTTTACAAACCGTCCTGGACGTCTTGTTAGCTCAACCACCACCACATCACCAGCACGTGCACCGCTCTTGTCTTCTTGGGCAATTAATATTTCTTGAGTAATTCGCTTATCATCGGCAATCACAAAACCCATACCACTATCAACATGATATCGGCCAACTAATGCTGCACTGCGTTCTTGTACCAAGCGTACAATTCTTGCTTCACGGCGGCCACGACGATCTGTACCCGCTTTTTGAGCCAATACCTTATCGCCATGAAAATACTTAAGCATATCGCGGTTATTGATGAATAAATCATCTCCGCCTTCTTCTGGTTTAAAAAAGCCAAAACCATCACGGTGACCAATAATTGTCCCCGTAATCAGATCCATTCTTTCAGGTAACCCATAACTCTGGCCACGAGTGAATACCAACTGGCCATCACGCTCCATCGCACGTAAGCGACGACGCAATGCTTCTAGTGGTTCTTCATCTACAATATTTAACGCTTTGGCTATATTGTCGCGGGTGACTGGCGAGGTTTGCTCGCGTAAGTACGCTAAGATAAATTCGCGACTTGGGATTGGGTTTTGGTACTTGTCTTGTTCTCTCTCAAAATGAGGATCGTTGATCATTCAATTTCCATTATTTAGGCACACTTGGCGCCTTACTGTGTATATATCTGCGACTGTTGTGCCCGCCTTACAATGGACTCAGGCATCTTTGCCGCTAACATGTCGAGTAATGACATGGCCTCTGTATGTTGTGCCTTGTCATCAAAATAACTGTTGTAAAGCCAGTGATAACCCAATTCATAATCACGTGGGCTACCATAACCTTCACCAAACAGTCTCACTAATAATATTCGCGCTTTTACATTGCCATTTGCTGCGGCAGGTATTACGTAATTCACGGCACGATTTCTATCTTTAACTACCAAGTTACCTTGATAATAATATCTTGCTAACCTGAGCATTGCTTCAGCACTACCTTGATCCGCTGACGTTTGTAGCATTTTCATGCCACGGGATGAGTGGCGCTCAACACACACACCATGATTGAGCATTTCACCCCATAAAAATTGATACATTGGCTGTTGCAGCACTTCTGCTCTGGCCTCAATATCTTGCACTAACTGACAGTCATCATCTTTTACCCGCTGCAAATATTGATTTGAACGGATAAGTGAGATCAGCTCCTCGTCACCATAAATATCAATGGCTTCTAACTCTGCTTGAGCTTGAAAACTGATCACTGCTAATAGGACTAATATGATTCGTAACATACTTACTCTCGATGACAATCTTGTTACTTATTGCATCGGCAGTATAGCGCATTTCTTGAACTGGATCTCTTATTCCATGAGTCAGTTCATTAGTTAACGCCCAACAAAAAGGCCGCTATCTGCGGCCTTATTCATCAAAATGTTGAAATTAGTTAAAAGGATTAACTAATGTCATCGTTTCATTTCGATCTGGACCGGTTGAAATAATATCAACAGGTGTTTCAAGTAGCTCTTCAATACGCTTAATGTAGTTTAGAGCGGCTTGAGGTAGTTGCTCAACCGACGTAGCACCAAAGGTATTTTCTGTCCAACCAGGCATTGACTCATACACAGGTGTTACCTGCTCATAGCCTTCAGCTGCCAATGGCGTAACTTTTTCAATCGTGCCATCTGGGTATTGGTAACCAACACAGATTTTAACTTCTTCTAGGCCATCAAGTACATCAAGCTTAGTTAAGCAGAAACCACTAATGCTGTTGATTTGTACGGCGCGGCGCATAGCAACAACGTCTAACCAACCTGGGCGACGCTTACGACCGGTAGTCGCACCAAACTCTTGACCTTTTTCACCGATGTAATCACCGATTTCATTGTCTAATTCAGTTGGGAAAGGACCTGCACCAACACGTGTGGTATAGGCTTTCATAATACCCAGTACGTAGTCTAAGTGACGTGGACCGAAACCAGACCCCGTCGCAACACCACCAGCAGTCGTGTTTGAAGACGTAACAAATGGATATGTACCATGGTCGATATCAAGCAACGTACCTTGTGCACCTTCGAACAAAATTGGCTCACCAGCTTTACGCGCAGTATCTAGCAACTCTGTTACATCAACACACATGCTCTTGAAGTAATCAGCAATCGCTAATGCATCATCAAGGGTCTTTTGGTAATCAACTGCTTCGCAACCATAGTATTCGGTCAACATGAAGTTGTGATATTTCATCACTTCTTTCAGTTTCTTAGCAAATAACTCAGCATTGAATAAATCGCCCACACGTAAACCACGGCGAGAGATTTTATCTTCGTATGCTGGACCAATACCGCGACCAGTGGTACCAATTGCATTGTTACCGCGCGCTTTTTCGCGAGCCATATCAAGTGCGCAATGGAATGGAAGAATTAGCGGACATGCTTCAGAAATAAGAAGGCGATCGTCAACCGGAATACCACGCTCTTTAAGCATGCTGATTTCTTTCATTAATGCATCAGGTGCAAGTACAACACCATTACCGATAATGCACTTAACATTATCGCGTAAAATTCCTGATGGAATTAAATGAAGAACGGTTTTATCACCATCGATGACCAATGTGTGGCCGGCATTATGGCCGCCTTGGTAACGAACTACGTATTTTGCCTGTTCTGTTAAAAGGTCGACAATCTTACCTTTGCCTTCGTCACCCCATTGAGTGCCGAGTACGACTACATTTTTGCCCATTGTTTGCTGCAAGGTTGTGGTATAAAGGGGAATTTTAACAGATTTTAGGGGGCGTTAGGCAAGTTTTTTATGAAAAAATAATCAATAACACGATGCCGATCGTGACTAAAGATCCACCTAAACGTCTGAGAACATTTTGATTTTGCACTGAAATCTCTGCAAGATATTTTTTCCATCGATTGGGAAAAAATAACGGCCCGATCCCCTCAACGATCAAAACTAATGCCAAAGCGATCACAATTGTTTGAGTTGTCATTAACTTTCTGCCTGTTTCACTAACTTGAGAGCATCATACCTGACGTTGTCAAACTAATAAATTGTCAACAGAGCGAAGCAAGTCGATTTATTTCAGGCAATAAAAAACCCAGCAAAATGCTGGGTTTTCGTAATTCCATAAAACGAATTAACGTTTTGAGAATTGAGGCTTACGACGTGCTTTACGTAGACCAACTTTCTTACGCTCAACTTTACGAGCATCGCGGGTAACGAAACCAGCGCCGCGTAATGCAGGACGTAATGACTCATCTAGTTCCATCAGTGCACGAGTAATACCGTGACGGATTGCACCAGCTTGGCCAGTAGTACCACCGCCCTTAACAGTTACGTAGATGTCTAATTTGTCAGTCATTTCAACTAACTCAAGTGGTTGACGAACAACCATACGAGAAGTTTCACGACCAAAGTAAACATCCAAAGGACGTTGGTTAACAACGATATTGCCACTACCTACTTTTGCGAATACGCGAGCAGTAGAAGTTTTGCGACGGCCAGTGCCGTAGTACTGAGTTGCAGACATTTCTTACTCCCGTTTAGATATCAAGAACTTGTGGTTGTTGTGCAGCGTGGTTATGTTCAGCGCCTGTGTAAACTTTAAGTTTACGGAACATAGCGCGTCCTAAAGGACCTTTAGGTAACATACCCTTAACTGCTTTCTCGATGATCATTTCAGGTTTGTGAGCCTGTAGCTTTTCAAAGCTGATTTGCTTGATGCCACCAGGGAAACCTGAATGAGAGTAGTAAGTCTTACCAGCTGCTTTGTTACCAGTTACAGTTACTTTTTCAGCATTGATAACGATGATGTAATCACCAGTGTCAACGTGAGGAGTGTATTCTGGCTTATGCTTACCACGTAAACGTGAAGCAATCTCAGTAGCGATACGACCTAATGTTTTGCCGTCTGCATCAACGACATACCAGTCACGAGTTACAGTTTCTGGCGTAGCAGTAAAAGTTTTCATTATTTCAAAAACCCAAAGTTTAAATTCTGTCACACATGTTGAATGCACCTGCAATCAACACAAAGATGCCGATTCTGTGCCCCTTCGAGCAAGAATATTGGCTTACAACTTCCGCCTCACTCGGCGGATTAACGTGGGCAGGTCGCGGATTATACGTAATATCGCATTAAAAATCACCTGCTTTTTACAGAAAAATTAGAATTGCTCGATGCTGATGTTTAGCATCCTTCAATATTGGGTTACTGCGGCACAAAATGAAGTAAAGAAGTGCTGTCCGGTTACGCTACCTTTTAAGGTAGATGCTCCAACATCAGATAATCATGAGACTGCATTTCAATTAACCTTGAGCGACAACGGCGAAATTCAAAAGACAACTGCCCATCTGTATAAATGCCATCTAAATCCACTTCAGCCGATATGATTAATTTGACGTTACGTTCATAAAATTCATCGACCATGGCAAGGAAACGTCTAGCGATATCATCACCTGTTTGTTGCGCGCCCATTTGCTCAAGACCACTGAGTAGAACCGTATGATAAATTCTTGCGATCTCCATATAATCACGTTGCGATCGCGGCCCATCACATAGATCTCTGAAGTTGGTTAACAATACGCCTTGCGACTGTTGCCTAATCGCAATATGTCTGCCATCAATTTCAATGTCGTCGGTGAACACTTCAGATTCAGGCGCCAGCTGGCCGAAATATTTGACTAAATTTAAGTCAGCTTGCTCATCTAATGGGTAATGATAAATTTCAGCTTGCTCCAGCGTACGCAATCGATAGTCAATACCAGAATCGACATTTAACACTTCACAATGTTGGTTTATCAGTGCGATGGCAGGTAAGAAGCGCGCACGTTGCAGACCATTCTTATATAAGTCATCTGGGATAATGTTGGATGTAGCAACCAACACAACACCGTTGGCAAATAACTGTTCAAATAAAGTGCCTAGCAACATTGCATCGGTAATATCCGATACGAAAAACTCATCAAAGCAGATAATTTGATATTGCTCTGCCATCTTTTTAGCTATGGTTACCAGTGGATCTTGGACACCTTTTAGCTTGTCTAATTCTTGATGTAATTGATGCATGAAGCGATGAAAGTGCGCCCTAAGTTTTTTATCACCTGGGATCGCGTCGAAAAAGGTATCCATTAAATAGGTTTTACCGCGACCTACCCCCCCCCACAAGTAAAGCCCTTTGACCTGTGCCGATGACTGGCGTTTAAATACTCTAGCCAAGCGACTCAGGCCTTTTTGCGGCATATTTGCTTCGAGCAATTCATCATAAACTCGTTGTAAAGACTGCACAGCTCGCTCTTGTGCGCTGTCATGAGAGAAATCTTCACGGGTAAGGTCTTGTTGATAGTGCTGCCAAGGGCTTAACTGCTGAGTACTACTTTGTGTCACTGCCACATCTCTTTAAACGCTGATTATGTTCAAGATAATAACACTATTGCACTGATTGAATAACTGCCTTGAAAAATAAAATTAACCTTTGTTAATCCCACTGGAACTATCCAAGTTGAGTCTACTCTGATGAGGTAACCGAGCATTTAAATATATTGTCATTCAACAATTAATCTATTGGGATTACATTCAACGTATTATTCGATGAAAGAAGTTTAATTTTGACTTTTGGCCATTCACCACTATATCAATGGATAAGCTTGAATTGTTTTAAGGAGTAACCTATTCAATGAAAACTAAACTCAGTTTACTTTCTGCAGCTGTACTAACTGCTTCACTCGCATTAACGCCAATTGCATCGCATGCCGCCCTGCCACACTCAGTTGATGGTCAGGCATTACCTAGTCTTGCTCCTATGTTACAAGAAACAACACCGGCAGTTGTGTCCGTTGCGGTTTCTGGTACTCAAGTCTCTAAGCAACAAATTCCAGATATGTTTCGCTATTTCTTTGGCCCAAATGCACCACAAGAGCAAGTGCAAGAGCGCCCGTTTAGAGGCTTAGGATCAGGGGTCATTATTGATGCTAAAGAAGGATATATTGTCACCAATAATCACGTAATCAATGGTGCCGACAATATTCAAATTGGTCTATCAGATGGCCGTGAGATTGAAGCTAAATTGATTGGTGCTGACGCTGAGTCGGATATTGCTCTTCTACAAATTGAAGCTGATAACCTCACTGAAATTAAACAAACCAATACTGATGCCATTCGTGTCGGTGACTTTGCCGTTGCTATTGGTAACCCTTTTGGCTTGGGACAAACCGTTACCTCTGGCATTGTGAGTGCGCTTGGACGAAGTGGCTTAGGCATAGAGATGCTTGAAAACTTCATTCAAACTGATGCCGCTATCAACAGTGGTAATTCTGGCGGGGCTTTAGTCAACCTTAATGGTGAGTTGATCGGTATTAACACAGCAATTGTCGCACCAACCGGTGGCAATGTGGGTATTGGTTTCGCGATTCCTGCCAATATGGTCAATAGCCTAGTTGAACAGATTATCGAGCATGGTGAAGTGCGTCGCGGTGTATTAGGCGTCGCTGGCCGCGACTTAGACAACCAACTCGCTAAAGCCTTTGGACTTGAGTCTCAACACGGTGCCTTTGTAAACGAAGTCATGCCAGACAGTGCTGCTGATGATGCAGGTATTAAAGCCGGTGATGTCATCATTGCTGTCAATGGTAAGAAAATTAAGTCCTTCCAAGAGTTACGTGCACGTGTCGCAACCATGGGAGCGGGTGCAAAAGTTAAGTTTGATTTGATCCGAGATGGCGATGAAAAAACCGTGCGTGCCACACTTGGGGCGGCTGATGAAGTAGAAAATGCTAACGGTGGTGTGCACCCTATGCTCGAGGGAGCGACATTGAAAAACGCTGATGACGGCATTGAGATTACTGAAGTAGCTAATGGCTCTCCAGCTGCGAGAAGTGGATTACGCAAAGGTGACATGATAACGGGTCTTAACCGCACCAAGATCAACAGTATTAAGTCGCTTAAATCAACGCTTGAGCAAGAGCAAGGTACTGTTGCACTGAAGATTCTGCGGGATAATAATCAAATGTATCTTGTATTACGTTAAGTGCTTATTAGATATATAGTGGTAAAAGTGAATCTTTGATCACGAGACCATGTGAATAAAAGTACAACAGCTTATCAACTAAGCACTGCAATGGTCTCATGCAGTGCTTATTTTTTGGTTTAATGATAAGATCCCCATGCCAATTAACCAGTTACTGTTTACCATGAACATTAAAAATATATTTTTGTATTTAGCAAAAGCTGTGCTTTTCGGTCTAGTGATCGCTGGAGTATTTTTACTGTTCAATAAATTATGGCAGCATGATTCATTCCCTAACTTGTCGATTCAAACTCAACAATCAACCAAGGTTATTTCTTTTTCTAAAGCAGTACGAAATGCAGCCCCTGCTGTAGTGAACATTTACAGTTTAAGCATTGATCAGCAGCGACCGCTCACTTCAAGTTCACTCCAAGGATTAGGTTCCGGCGTCATTATGAGTCATGAAGGTTACATTCTGACCAATTACCATGTGATCAAAAAAGCTGATGAAATTGTGGTTGCACTGCAAGATGGTCGCAAGTTCACTTCTGAAGTGGTGGGCTCCGATCCTGAAACAGATCTGTCTGTCATTAAAATTGAAGGCGACAATTTACCCCTAGTACCAATCAATCTTAACAAAACGCCGAAAGTGGGGGATCTTGTACTGGCTATTGGTAACCCATATAACCTAGGTCAAACCATCACCCAAGGTATTATTAGTGCAACGGGTCGTAACGGTTTAAGCTCTGGGTTTCTTGATTTCTTACAAACTGATGCTGCAATTAATGCAGGTAACTCCGGTGGTGCGTTAATTGATTCCACAGGCGAGTTAATCGGTATCAACACAGCAGCGTTCCAAGTTGGTGGCGAAAGTAGTGGTAACGGTATTAGCTTTGCAATCCCCATTAAACTTGCTCACAGCATTATGGGTAAACTCATTGAACACGGCCGTGTAATACGTGGGGCGTTAGGTTTTTCTGGTGAAGCCTTAAACCCTGTCGTAGCTCAAATTTTGAATTTACCCGATTTGAATGGTGTCTTGGTAACAGATATAGATCCAGATGGCCCTGCTGCCCGCTCAGATCTCATGCCTAGAGATGTCATCATCAGATATAATGGTGAAGATATACCTGGCACTGAAATCCTCATGGACAGAATTGCAGAAACCTTACCGGGAGATAAGGCAATATTAACCGTTATTCGCGGCGGTAAAGAGCAAGCCATTGAAGTGATTGTTGGCGAAAAATACTCGCCGTTGTAGATACGCAGTAGTCGTGCCGTTAAATATAAAGCTGCATTCATCCGATACACTATAATACCAACCCGAGCGAGTTTTATGGTTGATAACTCTTGCTCAGTCAGTGTCGCATCTCATACGACTTATCAGGTTCAGCTTTTCCTTTTGATAAATCAATTCTAAATATATAAAGTCAATTCCAAGAGGCTTCATTTCTTATCATTGATTAAATCCCGATTAGTATCTTAATGTTGAATACAGCAGACTCAAACTCACTTTCAATATAAGACACCCACAGTAGCTACCTTTATATTGAATACCTCCCTGTATATCCTCAAACGACCTTCTACAGAAACTGAGAGTGTTACGTAGCCAGTATAAAAAAAGCCCAACGAATGTTGGGCTTGAAAGTGATGAGTAAGATTTAAGTTGAGGAGTTACATTTAATTTTGGTGCATTTTTCCACCATAGTTGTTCTGAAGGCTGTCTAATTTCGAACCTTTCTCGTGACACTCTCCACAAGCAAAGCCATCTTGCAAGTATGGATACATGTAGGTGTCCTTAGCTTCGCTATCCTGCAGTTGGCCTTTTTCATTGTATAAATCAATGGCAAATGTATGAATTCGGATATCTGCTACTTTATTGCCATGCTCATTTTCATATGCCACTGCATTTTTCACTACATCTGGCATATGACAATCTATACAGGCTTTTGCAAAGTAACCATTAGGACCATGCCCTGCATTCAAATCAACTTTATCAGAGTGGCAGGTAGTACAATCTGTGCTTATGGCGCCAATATGCTCTGCTTGATCTTGATTTAACACTGACTTATGTGTGTCATGACACGAGCTACAAGTCATTCCAGCTTGCAATTTCTTACTCATGATTTCGCCAGTATCAGGGTCGATTCGCATGAATTCATCATGTCCTTGATGATGGCGAGGTAAGCCGCTGCGGACTGCAACACGCGCTCCGTACTCAGGCCCCTCTGGAAAAGCTTTGTTAAAACTACTGATATAGCCATTATTGACATTACGATCGCCATCCCGAGTATGACATTCTGCACAGTGGATCGGCTCACCATACCCCATGCTTTCTGACTGCAGTGATGCTGTTGCTCTTGGCGTCGCTTTTCTAACAATATCATCAGGATTACCAGAATTTGAGTGCGCTAAACCTGCACCATGACATGCCTCACACTGAACGCCAGCTTCAAAAAAGCTACCATGAATGCCAGGAAGATCATCTTGTTTTTGATCATGAAGTTCCGCAGAGTAAGGCTTCCAACCTGTAGTATGACAGTGGCCACAATTATAAGGTTTGTCTACTGAGCCTCCGTTGTAGTTCACCATGATTTGGTCATCTAAACCTAAATTTTCTGCATGTATGTTGAATTGAGCTTCGCTACCAGTAACCAAGTAACCATCTTTATCCATCCAGCGATATTTCCAGCCGTAGCCACCAGAGGTGTAACTAACGTCGGCATAACTGTTTGGCTTACCTAAACTATTGTCGACGCCTTCGCTTGATGCCAATAGTTTATCGATTGCCCCTTCAACACTTGAATATGGAAATGACGGCGTTTCATCATTATCAATTTTACTGATTTTAAAATTGTGACCATGTAACTGATGACTTGAAATATCACTGATAGGGCTGCCTGCACCATGGCAATCTAAACATCTTTGTGTGCCAGCAAAAATGGCTTTATTAGCCGTAACAACTATCTCAGCACTCGCTTCATCAGTGCCATCGGTTACCGTGTAGCTAATCACGATATCACCTTGCTGATGCTCTGGATCGAGTAATATTTTATTGTCATCCAGTAGTGTTACATTACCTTTATCACTCGTGGCACTGACTAGTGTTAACACATCTGACTCATCAGCGTCAGAGACATGCAACATGGGGTTAATAATCATTGATTGATTTGCATCAGTAACTCTAGTGCTATTGTCAGCAACAGGTGGCGTATTATCTCCGGGAGGAGGAGTTACATCATTGTCGTTGTCGCTACTACAAGCAACAAGCATGGTAATCGTACTTGCAAGTACGAGCTTTTTATACGGAATGTCGTTCATCATAAGTCATCCTCAAATGTAATATCCAATTGCCAAATCACTTTGTTTAGCAACTGCCATGTCTCTTTGGACATGCAATTAGTATTTGTGGATTACATAAAAAGAAATAGATAAACGAATTTCACAACTCATTTGTTCACTGTGAACCAAACTTCACAAAGAAAAGGTAATCTATTGATATAAAACAGTTTTAATAACTAAATTAGATTGTGATTTTGCAGTACAAATTGACCGGTATTTGTCAAAATATAGACCTTGCTCTCATTCTGCATAACTAGACCCGCCTTCTTAAGCTGACGTAAATGAAAATTAAATTTGGTGTGGTCTTCAATTTCAAGCAACCGACATAAGTCCATAAATTTAAGCTGTTTATTGACGGCTAGATGCTTTAAGGCTTCTCGACGAATACTGTTGGCTAACGCTGCATAAACGGTATCAGGGTCAATATCATGGCTACATTTTAATAACTGCTTTTCTTGAATACTGCGTTTCAAAGTAATAATCAGTTCATTACTTTGAAACGGTTTAGTTAATACGCTGTCTGCTCCTTTCTTCATAGCATCAACCGCGGTATCTACTGTGGCATAAGCAGTGACAATTACCACAGCCATAAATGGGTTGTGTTGCCTGATATTTGAAATAGCTTCTACACCAGTCATACCAGGCATCACCAAATCTAGGAGAGCAATATCAAACGTATTTTTTTCACACTCAGCAATGGCTTCTTCGGCTGAACCAACATCAGTGACATTGTAGCCTTCTAAGATAAGTAACTCTGTCATGTTGTCACGCAAGTCACAGTCATCTTCAGCAATAAGAACATTAATCATTAATAAATCCTTGCTTAGGGAATGTAAGTAACACTTCAGTCCCACTTTTTACTTCACTGTGTAATTCCATAGTACCGCCATGAGCACTGACTATTTGTTCACAAATGGCCAAACCTAACCCTGTACCCTCACCAATAGGTTTAGTCGTATAAAACAATTCTGTCGCACGCTTTAGCTCCGATAATGCCATGCCTTCTCCCTCATCTTTCACAGTGACAGTAATCGCATTATCAGTGTCAGTAACATTGACGCGAATGCGTTGTCCTCGTTGACTAGCATCCATAGCATTGTTGATGAGATTGATGAGCAGCTCTTCAAGTTTTACTTTACGACCGCAGATACGGGCTGATACAGGGCAATGAAATTCAATATCATAATCATTGAATTTATGACTTAATAAATGCGTCACACCTTCAATCACCTCTAATAACTGCACATTACTTTCAGGCGCACTATCCGGTCGCGCATAAGTCAAAAGCTCTTTACTGATTGATGATGCGCGCGAAATGCCTAAACGTGCCCTTTCGATATAAGGTGTTATTGCTTGGCTATTATCCGGTAATTTACGCTCGATGAGATCCAGTGCAAGGTTTGAGGAGGCTAACGGGTTATTTATTTCATGAGCCACCCCCATGGCTAAGTGGCCAATCGCTTTATATTTATCAGCTTCTATTGCTCTAGTCAGCTTTGCTTCTGTGGCATTTTCTTTCTCAATATCGAAAATTTTTAATGCTTTGTAAAGTGACACTAGTACACATGCAGCAGCTATTGTTCTATATACCGGTACGGAAAAATGCGCATCAGTTGGCACTAGCCCAGCCAATACTCCGTATAAACATAGACTCGCACCTGTAGCCATAAAGTAGCCGCCGTACTGGTGATCATCTTGACCCAAATCATATCCGTACTTTATTAATCCAACACCAGCTAATGTTGCACTACCAAAGCCCATCAAGAATCGAGTATAAGTGGTCGCATCAGAATATGTTTCTGCAAACCAATACCCATCAAAGTAGTAATTCAGCATTAACAAGGAATAAACCACAATCACAATTATTGCCAGTACTCTACCAAGCTTCGAAAAACGAGAGTGATCAATATGAAATAGTAGCCAAGCGAATATCATCAAGCCAGCAAAAGACAGTGAAAGCTTCAGTAAAATAAGCCATTGAACCACCTGTTGAGACAAGCGGTTCAATTCATGGTTGAATAAAATAACATACAATTCTGACCATTCATGGAACGCATGAGAAAAACCAAATAAAGCCAAAGCCCAAAGTGTTGGAGATATTGCTAATTGACTGTATTTAAAATTTCGAAATACGACTACACAACCAATCGCAAAGAATACGAGGCCATAGAAAAGGTAGATATTAAAGATCAGAAAAGTCGACATTTAAACAAACTAACACTTACAAAGACAATTGAGAGTGATCCCGTTTGCAAACGAAAATAAAAAACCACCAGCATTAGCTGATGGTTTTTCAAATTGAGAGTCAAGTCTCAAGACACCGTTGGAAAAATACCATTATTTCACACGGATGACTTCTCCGCCTAAACCTTTGAATTTTTCTTCAATATGCTCATAACCACGATCAAGATGATAAATTCTATCAACTGTTGTTGTGCCTTCAGCCATCAACCCAGCAATAACTAAACTTGCCGACGCACGTAAATCCGTGGCCATTACCTGTGCACCATTTAGCTTTTCAATGCCTTCGATGATGCAAGTATTGCCTTCTAACTCCATTTTTGCGCCCATACGGCTGAGCTCAGGCACATGCATAAAGCGGTTTTCAAAAATGGTTTCAGTAACACGCCCCGTTCCTTCTGCTAATGCATTCAGCACGCAAAATTGGGCTTGCATATCAGTTGGGAAAGCAGGGTATGGTGCCGTTTTAATATTAACTGCTTTAGGACGCTGGCCTTGCATATCAAGTTCAATCCAGTCCTCGCCTGTTTGAATAACAGCACCTGCATCTTCCAGTTTTACTAACACAGCCTCTAAGGCTTTAGGGTCCGCACGATTACAACGAATTTTGCCTCGCGTAACAGCTGCTGCGATTAGAAATGAACCGGTTTCAATGCGGTCAGGCATCACACGGTACTCGCAGCCCATGAGTCGTTCAACACCTTCAATTGTCAGCGTAGCTGAACCAATGCCAGAAATTTTAGCCCCCATTGCAACTAAGCAATGTGCTAAATCTGACACTTCAGGTTCTCGGGCGGCATTTTCAATCACTGTTGTGCCTTCAGCTAAGGCTGCAGCCATTAACAAGTTTTCAGTGGCACCGACACTCACCATATCCATGATGATGTGCGCACCTTGTAATCGACCATCCACTCGCGCCTTAATGTAACCCTCTTCAACTTCAATCTTGGCACCCATTTGCTCAAGGCCATTGAGGTGAAGATTCACAGGACGAGCACCAATGGCACAACCGCCAGGTAAAGAAACATCTGCAGTACCAAAACGAGCGAGTAACGGCCCTAAAATCAAAATAGAGGCACGCATGGTTTTAACAAGATCATAGGGCGCGCAAAACTCGTTTAAGTTTTGCGTAGAAATACGAATAGTTGCATCGTCTCGCTGCTCTACATCTGCACCTAAACAACGCAGCAAACTACAACTGGTGTTTACGTCGCGCAAGTTAGGCACATTCGAAATAACAAAATCTGTTTCGGCTAATACCCCTGCCATTAATATTGGCAGCGCAGCATTTTTTGCGCCTGAAATAACAACATTACCCGCCAATGGTTGGCTGGCTTTAATGGTTAATTTATCCAATGGAATATCTCAACTTACATATTGAACATTTTTTCACGCTTCCACTGTGTCGGCGTAAATGTCTTGATAGTCAGCGCATGTAAGGCACCACTTGCTATTTGCTCAGATAATGGTGCATAAATAGTTTGCTGCTGCTTCACTCGGCTCATGCCATCAAACATCTCACCGACTGCGATAATTTTATAATGGCTACCATCTTGAGTTACGTGTACTTCATCAACCTCAATGGCAGCTTGTAATAATTGCTCGATTTCTTTGCAATCCATGAAAATATACCTTGTATGAATTCTATTGAATGGTGAAAAACGCATCTAAGTCATAAAGCGCTATCATTTTTTGAAGCTGTGGACTTGGGTTCACCAATTTTCTAGTGTCTGTATCACTTGCCGGCGAACGGTCGTCTGCTCTGATCAACGAGATTAATAACGCAATTCCCGCGCTGTCTGCATATTCCAAAGCCGACAAGTCTACCACTTGAGTTTTTTCAGTAAATAGCTGATGTCGATTTGTCCACAATTGTGCGACCTGAGACTGAGTCAGACGTCCATCGACGAAGACTGTGTAATCCTGTTGTTGAAAATTGACCAAGCTAGCTATCCTTTTGGGGCTCAGGATCAATGGTTTGATCCGTTTTACTTCGCAATAAAACTATCACTTCATCAATACCTTGCTTGCGAATTAAATTCGAAATCTCAGCCTGTTTAGACGCCAACAAGCTCACGCCTTCTGCCACCATGTCGAAGGCTTTCCAAGTATTATCTTTCAAGCGTCTGGCCTTAAATTGTATTTTAATCGGAGGACGACCTTGCTCAACAATTTGGACATTCACATCAACTATTTTCTCACCAGTAAAATCCATTGCTGGCGCATACTCAACGGTTTGATCTGTATACTCAGTTAACGCTTGAGCGTAAGTAGCAATCATATAGCCTTTGAAAGCTTCAACAAAATCTGCTCGTTGCTGAGGTGAGGTTTCCCTTAAATATTGCCCCATCACTTTGTAAGCAGCATATTTGTAATCTACATGCGGAATAAGCTCTTCAGCAACAATGACTTTTAAGTGACCTAAATCAGCCTCTATGAGACTTTTGTCCTGAGCAAATCGAGCAAAGGTTTTGTCTGCGACCTGTTGTACTAACGCATAAGGATTTGTTTGATTTAACTGAGTTTGCTCAACCGCCTGAACAGGTAACCAGATACAAGCCAACACCCCTGCTATTAATGAAATAAGCTTTACGCTAAATCGCTTCATCTCAGCCTCCTGCTAATCCTTTGATGACATGCTATATAACAATTGTCCGATCAAATCTTCTAAAATAAGGGCACCACGTGTGTCATAAACCTTGTCACCATCTGCTAGCATTTCAATATCGTCATCCAAAAAACCAGGTGTCAAACCAATGAACTGTTCGCCCAGCAACCCAGAAGTCAAAATAGATAAGCTGCTGGTTTCAGGAAACTGGTCAAAGCGTTTATCCATAGTTAAGGTCACGATTGGCACTAACTTTCGATCATCAAGAGTAATATCACTTACTCGGCCAACAACAACACCTCCCACTTTGACTGGTGACCTCACTTTCAAGCCACCAATATTATTAAACTCTGCTCTTAGCTCGTAGGTACTGCTATTAGCTTGAACTTTGACATTGGCTACATTGAACACCAATGTACAAAAAGCCAATATTCCTGCTAATACAAACACACCCACCAGTACTTCTAGCTTCCTTGACAACATACGATAGAACCACTCAAATTTATCTATAAAATGAAACAAACTTAATCAGAGCTAACTCATACAACCCTGACTTATTTCAGCCAACTTTATTATTCAGTATTAACCATCAGCGTAATTACACAATGATTGCTGCAGACTAACTGCCGAACATTAAAGCTGTCAGTAAAAAATCTAATGCCAAAACCGCTAAACTGGCTTGCACGACAGTCGATGTCGTTGCTTTGCTTATTCCTTCTGGATTTGGCATCACCTCATAGCCTCGATACAGTGCAATCCAAGTCACCACGACACCAAATATGGCGCTCTTAATTAGGCAATTAACAATATCCTGTCGCCACTCTATCGAAGCTTGCAAAATTGACCAAAAAGCACCGTTATCAATGCCTTTCCACTCTACGCCAACTAAATGACCACCCCATATCCCCACTAAGGTAAACATCATTGCTAATAGTGGCAGACTGATGACACCAGCCCAGAAACGTGGGGCAATCACTTGTCTTAATGGATCCACGGCCATCATTTCTAAACTGGATAGTTGCTCTGTTGATTTCATCAAACCAATTTCTGCCGTCAACGCAGAGCCCGCTCGACCGGCAAAGAGCAACGCAGTCACTACTGGGCCAAGTTCACGCAACAAGCTTAGCGCTACCATAGGACCAAGGCTTTCCTCAGTTCCAAAGTCCACTAAAATCGTATAACCCTGTAATGCCAATACCATGCCGATAAACAGCCCAGATACAATGACAATCACCATTGATCGCACACCTAACACATACAGTTGCTTAACGAGTAAAGGAAAGCCTTTTCGAAAGTTGGGAAGGTGTGCAATCGCGCCCCATAACATAAGGGTTGCGCGGCCTAGACCAGCGATATACTTCATTGCTGCTTCACCAATAAAGGCAATACGATCAATCACGCTCACTTAACAGCTCCTCGTCATAATCACTGGCAGGATAATGAAATGGTACTGGGCCATCTGGCCTACCATTAACAAATTGCTGCAATTGCGGATTGTCAGCTTGCTGCAGCGCTTGTGGGCTTCCATGAGCAATAATCTTTTTATCTGCAATGACATAAACATAATCAGCAATATCCAACACTTCTCTGACATCATGGGAGACCACGACTGAAGTTAAATTAAGCGAGTCGGACAGCTCGCGAATTAATTTGACTAACATACCCATTGAAATTGGGTCTTGGCCTGCAAACGGTTCATCATAGAGCACCATCTCTGGCTCTAATGCGATTGCTCTAGCCAGTGCAGCGCGACGCTGCATACCACCAGACAATTCGTTTGGCATCAGTTTGGCTGCACCTCTTAAACCAACAGCTTGCAGCTTCATCAACACAATTTTACGAATAATCGCCTCGGGCAAACCACTGTGCTCTCTCAAGGCGAAGGCAACATTGTCAAACACATTTATGTCGGTGAACAAAGCGCCACTTTGAAACAACATGCTCATCCGTTTTCTAATTTCAAACAAAGATTTACGATTCAGTTTATGAATGTCATGCCCATCAAAAAGGACTTGGCCTTGATCTGGCACTAATTGCCCCGCGATGAGTTTGAGCAAGGTTGTTTTACCAATACCACTGGGGCCCATAATGGCAGTAACTTTGCCCTTGGGAATAGTTAACGATATTTCATCGAAGATGACATGAGATCCACGACTGAAGCCCATTTGTTTGACTTCAACTAAAGGGGGTGAGTGCAATGCATTTAGATCTGACATGATTAGTATGAGACCACTGCCTTCCTGGCAATAAATTCAAAATAAAATTGTACGCAATTTAGTTAATACAAACAACATTATCTGCACATAAGACATGCCAAAGATGAACATTTGCATTTCAGAGCTTTCATTTTTGTTAAATTCCAGCGAAAATGCCCGCTTATTACTTATATTATCTGAAATATCATGTTACTAAATATTGGTTTACTCATTGTCGGTTTATTAGTGCTTGTATGGAGTGCTGATCGGTTTGTGTATGGCGCAGCCGCCTTTGCTCGTAATTTGGGGTTACCACCAATGTTGATTGGCCTAACCATTGTAGCAATGGGTAGTTCGGCACCTGAGATGTTCGTGGCAGCGACGGCAGCAAAAGAAGGCATGCTAGATACCGCAATCGGAAATGTATTAGGGTCAAATGTCGCCAATATCACCTTAATTTTAGGTATTACAGCCTTATTCGGTGCTATTAGTGTTAACTCAAAAACCCTAAAACGTGAAATCCCATTGATGTTGGCTGCCACAGCTCTGGCAGGCTACCTGATCCATGATGGGCTATTGACCTTTGTTGACGGGGTAATACTGATGAGCGCGTTTATCGCGCTAATGGCATATTTTGTTTGGCAAGGTATGTCTAAAGATTCGCCAGATACTTTAGATGAAGACCTTGAAGCCGAAATCCCAAAAAATGTCTCAACACTTCATGCTATTATATGGATTATTGTCGGCATGATTTTATTACCGCTTTCAGCTGGTTGGATGGTTGATGGCGCTGTAGGTATTGCGAAGTTCTTCGGTTTATCTGACTTAGTCATTGGTCTAACCATTATAGCTGTTGGTACTAGCCTACCTGAATTAGCAGCGTGCATAGCTGGTGTATTAAAAGGCGAAGATGACTTAGCCATCGGTAATATTGTCGGCTCAAATTTATTTAATATTCTTGCTGTATTAGCGCTACCAGGCTTAATTGCCCCAGGTGAAATTGATGCATCGGCAAGTGGACGTGACTTTTATATGGTACTGGGAACCAGTGCCGCTTTGGCAGTTTTGGTGTTATCTACAGGGGCGAAGAAACAGCTCACTCGTTTCCACGGCCTGCTTTTACTAGCCACCTTTATTGCTTATCAAGTTGTCGTTTTTCAATCATAACGATGACTGAGTTGAACTAATTTCAAAAGAGATAGCGAATGACCAGCCAAACACAGTTGCGCCAATGGGGCCGCAATGTAATTGATATTGAAAAAAAAGCTCTGGAAAACCTATACCAATATGTAGACTCTGATGCTTTCGGCCAAGCCTGTGAATTGATTTTGCAGTGTAAAGGCAAAGTCATTGTCATGGGAATGGGTAAGTCAGGCCATATTGGTAATAAGATTTCAGCCACTTTTGCTAGCACCGGCACGCCTGCATTTTTTGTTCACCCCGGAGAAGCAAGCCACGGTGATTTAGGCGCATTAGCCAAAAATGACATTGTGTTAGCCATCTCTAACTCTGGTGAATCAAGTGAAATCCTCACGCTAATGCCTGTAATTCAACGCATGGGCGTACCTGTTATAGCTGTAACGGGCAAACCACGATCAAACATGGCAAAACTTGCGAAATTACATTTATGCATTGAGGTGCCTGAAGAAGCCTGCCCACTTGGTCTCGCACCAACATCAAGCACAACAGCAACCTTAGTCATGGGCGATGCACTCGCTGTTGCCTTATTACAAGCTCGCGGATTTACCCGTGATGATTTTGCACTCTCTCATCCGGGAGGCTCTCTAGGTAGAAAGCTACTGCTTAAAGTGGATGATGTGATGCATCAAGGTGATAGCTTACCGCTTGTGCAGCAAGATATTAGCGTAACCGACGCTCTGTATGAAATCACCAAGAAAGGCCTCGGTATGGCTGGCGTCATTGACAACAATAATACCTTAGTCGGTATTTTTACCGACGGTGATTTACGCAGAGTCATTGATGCTGAAGTCAATTTACGTAGTACAAATATCAGCGAAGTGATGACACCAAACTGCGTCACTATCCAAGCAGGCATTCTTGCAGCACAAGCACTGCAAGTGATGGATGATAAAAACATTAATGGTTTAATTGTTGTGAACGCCCAAAATCAACCAATTGGCGCACTGAACATGCTGGATATGGTCAAAGCAGGAGTCATTTAATGAATGTACATCAAGGGCTATATGGGCCAGTCAGCGACAACATTTGGCAAAAGGCAAAAAAGATTAAATTGCTCATTTGTGATGTTGACGGGGTATTTTCTGACGGCCGTATCTACTTAAGCAACGCAGGCGAAGAAACCAAAGCTTTCCATACCCGTGATGGCTATGGCGTGCGCTCACTGTTATCTAGTGATATTGCAGTTGCCGTAATTACCGGCCGAAAGTCTCAAATTGTAGAAAACCGCATGACAGCGCTAGGAGTCACGCATATTTATCAAGGTATTGATGATAAATTCGTACCTTTTAAGGCCTTATTAGAGAGCTATCAAGTCACCCCTGACGAAGTAGCTTATATTGGTGATGATATGGTTGATTTACCGGTTATGAAGGCGGTTGGGTTATCCGTATGTGTTGCCGACGGTCACCCATATGTGATGAAACATTGTGATATGACAACCAGCATTAACGGCGGTCATGGTGCCCTACGTGAGTTAACTGATTTAATATTACTCAGTCAAGGAAAGCTTGAGTCTGCCCACGGAATGAGTATATGAACCGCGTCACACTGGCCATTATTATCTTTTTTTCTACGGCAATTGCCTTGTACTGGCAAGTACAAGTCAAACGTAATGCCATGCAAGATAGTAAAGTCAAAACGGTGGAGCGCCCAGACTTTATCGCCAATGATTTGAAAACAACCATGTTTAATGAGCAGGGATATATCGAAAGTAAAGTCACTGCGACCCATATGGAGCATTTTGAATCAACAAATCTCACTCACTTTACCGATCCTGTCTACTTGATTTTCCCTGAAAATGGTGAGGCGCAGTGGCGACTCAGCGCCACGAAAGGCCAGTTAGACAAAGAAAACAGTGAAGTAACCTTATTTGACGATGTGCTGATTGATGCCATTGATATAGACGAACCGCTGCAATCTCTTCGTACTAAAGATATGACACTCAACCTGACCACCATGATAGGAACTTCTCAAGAGAGAGTGAATATTAAAGGTAAAGGGTTTATCATTGACGGTTTAGGCTTGCATGCCGATCTGAATACTCAGGAATTAACACTACTTAGTCAGGTAGAAGGAATTTATGAACCACATTAATACTCGCGTGCAACGCAAGCGAATCAACCTTATACCGATTGCCATAATTGCATTTTTTAGCATGAGTATCAGTCATGCTATAGAGGGCGATCTGCAGCAGGAAGTGAAAATCAGTGCCGTGAGTCAGAAAGCTGATATTAAAAACAACCAAATTATCTTTTTTGGCCCAGTTAAAGTCACCCAAGGCAGTATCAATATTCAAGCTGACGAATTACGCGCTTATACCAATGAAAACTCCGTCACTAAAACATTAGTTGCTACAGGTAATCCTGCCACATTTTCACAAACATTAGACGATGGCAAAAAGGGCACAGCAAGTGCTAAAGAAGTGCGTTATGAGCTGGCAACAACAACGTTAACATTAACGGGTGATGCTAAACTGGACCAAGCGGGTAGTCAGGTTACAGGTAAAATGATCCGCTATAACATCAGCAAACAGGAGCTTATTGCAGAAAGCTCAGGTACTGGTGAAGATCGCGTGATTACTATCATTCAACCGCAAAACTTCCAAGATCCAAGTGAAGAACAGCAACCAGAAGAAGATGATTTGCCAGAGCAGCAAGAAGAACAGCCTGCAAATGAGCTCGAAAATCAACATGCTGAATCGACAACCACTGACAATAATCAGTAGGAATTTGAATGACTGAACAAATCACTTTAACGGCAAAGAATTTAGCAAAAAGCTATAAAAACCGCCAAGTCGTCAAAGATGTTAGCCTCAAAGTAAAAACTGGACAAATTGTGGGTCTGTTAGGCCCGAACGGTGCAGGTAAAACCACGACTTTCTACATGGTTGTAGGTTTAGTTAAAAGTGATAATGGTGCCATTTTTATCGATAGTGATGATTTAACTTCGGACCCAATGCACCTTAGAGCACGTAAAGGTATCGGCTATCTCCCACAGGAAGCAAGCATCTTCAGAAAGCTCACTGTGCACGACAATATCATGGCCGTATTGCAAACCCGAGACGAACTCACCAAAGAGCAGCGCCTTGAACAACTTGAACATCTACTTGAAGAATTTCATATTACCCACATTCGTGATAGCCAAGGCATGGCCTTGTCTGGCGGTGAACGTCGCCGGGTTGAAATAGCGCGAGCACTGGCTGCGAACCCCAAATTCATCCTACTCGATGAACCTTTTGCCGGGGTTGACCCAATTTCAGTTATTGATATTAAAAAAATTATTCAACAACTGAAAAGTCGCGGCTTAGGGGTATTAATTACAGATCATAACGTCCGTGAAACGCTCGATGTGTGTGAGCACGCTTATATTGTTAGCCAAGGTAATTTAATTGCCGAAGGTACACCTGATGAGATCTTAAGCGATCAGCAAGTTAGAGCTGTATACTTAGGTGAACAATTCAAGCTATAGTTAAGAGTATACGAGTCAGTAAGAGATAGGCTGAATTATTTTTTATTTTAGTAAATCATTAAATTTATTATATAAAAAATCTTCCCTCCACGGCCTTCTCTCTCAAACAATACCTAGGGAATAGTGGTAAATGAAAGCGTCTCTCCAACTAAAAATGGGTCAACACCTGACAATGACCCCTCAATTGCAACAGGCCATCCGTCTATTGCAATTATCATCTTTGGAGCTTCAACAAGAAATCCAGCAAGCCCTAGACTCGAACCCCTTATTAGAAGTCGAGGATGAGTATTTTGATGCTAAAGACACACCGAAAGATAATCAAAATATCGCCGACACTGACTTTAGCGAAACCAATCAAAAGAACAAAGAACAAGACACTTCGAACGTAGATATTGGCGACTCGCTCACTAAAGAATCTATGCCTGATGATTTACCTGTCGATACCACTTGGGATGAAGTCTATTCAGCTTCACCAGCCGCGAGTACAGGCTCAAGCTCAGCAATAAGAAGTGATGATGATATGCCTTTTCAAGGCGAAACGACTGTCGGCTTGCATGAGCACCTTGAGTGGCAAATGAATCTGACACCGTTTTCTGATACTGACTTGGCGATTGCAACCGCTATTATTGATGCCATTGATGACACAGGTTACCTTACCCAAACAACTGAAGATATTTTAACAGCAATGGGCGATGAAGAGGTTGAACTAGAAGAAGTTGAAGCGGTATTAAAACGTATTCAACATTTTGACCCCATTGGTGTAGCGGCTAGAGATTTACGAGATTGCTTACTCATTCAACTTGCCCAGTTCTCCTCAGATACACCTCACCTTGAAAATGCACGACTCCTCATTAAAGATTACCTCGACATGATTGCAGGGCGAGACTTCCGACTGCTAATGCGTAAAACCAAATTAAAAGAGGATGATTTAAGAGAGGCTATTCACCTTATTCAGTCTCTTAACCCTCGCCCAGGTGAAGCTATCGCGCCCGCTGAAGATGAGTATGTCATACCCGATGTTTCGGTACTTAAAAAGAATGGTCGATGGGTGGTTGAGCTGAATCCTGATAACATGCCTAAAATTGGCGTCAATCAGCAATATGCTGCGATGGCCAGAAGCACTAAAAGCCAGGCTGATGGTCAATTTATTCGTGGTCATTTACAAGAAGCCAAATGGTTCATCAAAAGCTTAGAAAGCCGCAACGACACACTACTAAAAGTGGCAAATTGTATCGTGCAATTCCAACAAGGCTTTTTCGAGTATGGTGAAGAAGCGATGAAACCTATGGTACTTAACGATATTGCCGAGGCTGTAGACATGCATGAGTCAACAATTTCAAGAGTGACCACGCAAAAATATATGCATACCCCTCGCGGCTTATTCGAACTAAAATACTTCTTTTCAAGCCACGTCAGTACTGATGACGGTGGTGAATGCTCTTCTACTGCAATACGCGCATTTATTAAAAAGCTCGTTGCAGCCGAAAACCAAAAGAAGCCATTAAGTGATAGTAAAATGGCGCAGCTTTTAGCTGAACAAGGGATTAATGTTGCCCGCCGTACGATCGCAAAATATCGAGAAGCAATGCTTATCCCACCCTCAAACCAACGTAAGAGCTTATAGCTCATCACTAAATTGGAGGAAGATATATGCACATTAACCTAACTGGGCACCATGTCGAGATCACCGATTCCTTGCGCGAATATGTCAGTAGCAAATTCTTAAAATTGGAACGTCATTTTGATCAAATCAACAATGTACGCGTAGTATTAAATGTTGAGAAATTACAACAAAAAGCCGAAGCAAAAGTGAGTTTAAGAGGTACAGAGGTGTTTGCAGCCTCAGAACATGCTGATATGTACGCCGCGATTGATACCTTAATCGACAAATTAGACCGTCAGGTTATCAAACATAAAGAGAAGTTGACTAAGCACTAACAATGGAAATAAGTACACTACTGCTGCCGGAATGCACCACCTGTGCTACTCCAGGCAGTAAGAAAAAGGTGCTGGAGCTAATCAGCGAGTTGGCTGCTTCCCAGTACCCACCTCTTTCTTCTCAGCAAATATTTGAAAGCCTCATTGCGAGGGAGAAAATGGGCAGCACAGGTATCGGTAATGGCATTGCTATTCCACATGGACGGCTTGAATGCATCACACGGCCGATTGCAGCATTCATAAAATGTGACCAATCAATTGAGTTTGATGCGCTAGACAAAAAGCCTGTCGATTTATTATTTGCGTTAATTGTACCTGCGGATCAATGTGAACAGCACTTGAGTACTTTAGCTGCCATGGCCGAAAAACTCAGTGATAAACAGATGCTAAAACAATTACGCAAGATAGACGATGATCAACAACTGTATCAGGTAATCACTCAATGAAACTTGTTATTGTCTCTGGCCGTTCAGGTTCAGGTAAGTCAGTGGCGCTAAGGGTCCTAGAAGATCTTGGCTACTATTGTGTTGATAACTTACCCGTCCCGTTAATTAATACTTTATTAGAACAGCTAAAAGACAGTAATGAACTTGTCGCCATCAGTGTTGATGTAAGAAATATTGAAGAACAAGGCACTGTACTCAAAGCCCAGCTTGAATTACTTTCAGATAGTATCGAATTAACTAGCCTATTTTTAAACTCAAGTGATCAAGTACTCTTAAAGCGCTACAGTGAAACCCGCCGATTACACCCTCTTTCAAAAGCCGCCTTGTCACTAAAAGACGCCATTGTACAAGAAGGTAAGCTGCTTGAGCCTATTGCTCAAATTGTTGACCATTACATCGATACTTCGGCACTGACAATATACGACCTCAGTGATACGGTCCGAGAAATATTATTAGGCAGTGTTGCTAAAGAGCTTGTCATCAATATTCAATCATTTGGTTTTAAGCATGGCATGCCAAGCGCTGCTGACTTCATGTTTGATGTACGCTTTTTACCCAACCCTCACTGGGAACCTGAATTAAGACCTCTTACAGGCTTAGATAAACCGGTACAGACTTTTTTAGCCAGCAGTAACCTCGTCAATAAACTCATTATTCAAATTGATAATTTGTTTGAAACTTGGATGCCGCACCTTGAACGAAACAATCGCAGTTATGTGACAATTTCTATTGGCTGTACCGGAGGCCAACATCGGTCAGTATATATTGCTGAACAACTTGCTAAGCAGCTCACTGCGAATGTTAAACATAAAGTAAATGTTAGCCATAGAGAGCTGGATAAGCTCAAAGTGAATTACGCTGATGAACCAACAAACTAATACCTATCAACGCCAGGTCAACATTGCTAACAAACTCGGTTTGCATGCTAGAGCAGCGACTAAACTGGCGACGTTAGCCACTACATTTGATGCTGATGTCACCTTGTCTAATGGTGAGAAAACCGCCAGTGCAGCCAGCGTACTAGGATTGCTGATGTTAGAAAGTGGTATTGGAAAAACCATCACGCTAACGGCATCTGGGCCGGATGCCTTAGCAGCAATTAATGCTATTAGCGGCCTTATTGAAGCTAAGTTTGACGAAAACAGCTAACCTATTACTTGTACTTCTTAATCATTAAAGCTTATTCCCGTAAAACGCAATAAATGATTAAACACTTCTTTTTTATCAGTTATCTTAAAAACACTTAGTAGCCTTTACATTGTTAAGCTACCATTAGCACAGTTTCATTTGAGGAGTCTATCAATGGGTGTCGAAGTACTGGATGCTGAATTAACAGAGCAAAGACTAAACCGACTTACTCAAGCCCTTGGTAGCGGTATGTTTGTCCATGTAAGAAACATGCTGCATGACATGGCACCATCAGATGTTGCCCTCATCCTAGAATCCTCTCCACCTAAAAGCCGCCAAGTATTATGGCAACTGATTGATCAAGAGCATACCGGTGAAATTCTGGAAGAACTGGGCGAAGAGCTAAAAGATACATTGATCAGTTCCATGTCTCCTGAAAAACTGGCTCAAGCGACAGCCGGCATGGATACCGACGATTTAGCCTACATCTTACGTAGTCTGCCTGACACGGTTTACCAGCAAGTACTGCAATCGATGAGCTCACAAGACAGACATAGGGTAGAACAAGCTTTGAGCTATCCTGATGATACTGCTGGCAGTATCATGAATACAGACACAGTAACCTTACGTCCTGACGTGAGCATCGATGTCGTATTACGCTATTTACGCCAACGCGGCCACCTTCCAGAAGCCACTGATATGCTTTATGTTGTTGACCGTAATGATCATGTTTTAGGTGGTGTGCGCTTAGCCGACTTATTAACTTGTAACCCAAGTGATACTGTTCGCAGTGTAATGGACCCGGAACTTGAATCCATACCTGCAGATATGCCTGAATCGGAAGTTGCTCAGCTCTTTGAGCGCCATGACTGGATGTCTGCCCCCGTGGTTGATACTGATGCTAAGTTACTCGGCCGTATCACCATTGATGATGTTGTTGATATTATCCGTGAAAATGCTGAACATTCTATGATGGGAATGGCAGGTATGGATGATGATGAAGATACCTTCGGCCCAGTCTTTAAAAGTACTTTGCGCCGCTCATTATGGCTAACCATCAATTTATTTGCAGCCTTGCTCGCAGCCTCTGTGAGTAACATGTTTGAAGGAACCTTGGAGCAATTTGCAACCATTGCCATTTTAATGACTATTGTCCCAAGTATGGGAGGAGTAGCGGGTAATCAAACTCTTGCACTTGTGATCCGTGGTATTGCCCTTGGTCATATTGGCCAAAGTAACTCCCGCTGGTTAATAGGCAAAGAGCTTGCCATTGGCTTTTTGAATGGTTTGATGTGGTCTGTATTGGTATTTTTAGCAGTATGGCTCTGGAAAGATGATATCGCGCTCGGTGGATTGATTGGCGGCGCAATGATGATCAATATGACAGTTGCCGGATTAGCTGGTGCCAGTATTCCGCTTATTTTGAAAAAGTTTAATATTGACCCCGCGCTTGCTGGCGGCATGGTGCTAACCACAATCACTGATGTTGTAGGCTTATTTGCATTCCTTGGCCTAGCAACTTTATTCTTAATGACCTAAGTTCTTAATGACCTAAGTTCTTAATCGCATAAGCGGTTAATGGCGTAAGTTTATAATGGACTTAGTTTTATTGATTAACCCGTTTATTAATAGTCTCACTAGTTGTTAATGAACTAACTCGATTTTTATGGGCTAGCTTGGCTGCTAATTATCAAGTTAACCCCCTCATAAGACGACAAAAGGTGCTTACTCGGAGCTGTGCTTTGTAGGCTTAGTGGCGCCCTATTTCTTTAAAAGCTATTTCTTTAAAAGCTATTTCTCGTTACCAAAAATAATACCGATAGCAGCTAAAATAAACTTCCTTCAACAGAACGGCCTTCACTAACTCACTCTTACGCCCCAAAAGTTATACCTGCTAAAGCACCAGTCTAGTGCAATTGCACCATTTCTAATATTTCCCTTTTTAGACTCAAATACCACTACAACCATAAACAGCTGATATTTATGACAAAAAAATTATTTTAAAATTGGCACAGGAATTTCATATACAACAGTGTACCCCTAAAGAGGTAGTTCATTTTTTATTCAGCGACGCATACTTTTGGGCAGTCACTAGATAAAAAAAGCAATGTTTTGATAGATAAAACGTTTAATTTAACAAGGAGATCGTCATGAATAAAGTCTTATATATATTCAATTACACGAACCTAAACATACTTATTAAACAAGCTAAAAAGCGCTATCAGCAAGAATATTTTTTCTACCGTCATTTAGGATTAAGCACTTGGAAAGTCAACTAACGCCAGCAGTATAGGGTCAACAAAATGAACAGAATTCTACGCTATTCACCAGAGTTAAAATCTAAAGTTATTGAAGAAGTGACTTTGCAAAATAAACTACTGTCGGCAGTGGCTAGAGAGTATGGTATTTCAGCTAAAAAGATTTATCAGTGGATAAAAGAATCCCAAACAAGTGAGTTGAAAAACCAAAGTGAACTCAGGAATGAAATTGCTTACTTACAGCAAAAGATTTTATTGCTAAATCAAGAGTTATATAACCAAGAGCAGCTGAGATAGCGCCTGTTTAGCAAAAATATTTTAGGCACTTATTTACCAGAACCGCAATAAGCGCCCCACTTTCGGCAAGAACATGAAGGTTGATATCTAGTGTCCCCCCACCACGATTATCAACATCGGTAACGCATATTTTGTCTGCCCGCCTTTATGTTCTTGCCATTTTCTATTTTCAATAAAGTGCCATTTCATTGTCACCAATTGCAGTGTGTTCAATAATACTACTCGCCACAGATAAATCCTTTCCTATGACGTAATACTCATGCCTAGCTCAGGTGTATAGTTGTAGTATCAACAACAAAATTTACAATTCACGGCTAAAAAATCAGCCTTTTTCATGAATCACAACTACACTAAAACATTGAATATAGTATTTAATTATTAATTGCGAGATAGTGTTTAGCTAATAACTATCAAATACTATTCAATACCAGATAGTCACCAACAAGGTTTTGAGTATCTTTGCCAATAATGCGCTCGTTGATTGTGCTAATGAACTCGCCCGTATCACTTAGACTTACATCCCAAGGATTGGAGTAACAGTCATGAATGATAGATTTCGATTCAGCTTATTGTTAGTAACATGGATGCTGTTGCTTGGCTGTAACGACAATCAACCATCACCTCAAACTCAGCCTAAAAGCCTAACAATAGCAGTCTCAACGACACCACTGTCTAGTCCGGTCTTTCTTGCCAAAAGATTAGGATTTTTTAAAAAGTATGGTTTAAATGTAGAACTCATTGAAGCCTCTGGAGGCGTTAAGTGTTTTGACTTATTAACTCAGAGACAAGTAGATTTTGCCACTGCATCAGACTCGGTAGTCATGTTCCAAAGCTTTCGCCGTACTGACTTTACCGTAATAAGCAGCTTTGTTGAATCCGATAACGATCTCAAACTACTCAGCCTTACCCCAAGTAAATTTCATAACCTACAAAATATTGAAAACGCACGATTTGGTATTATCCAAAATAGTGCCAGCGAATATTTTTTAGATAGTCTGTTATTGTTATTTAACAAACAACACATTCCTATCAAACGCATATACCTTAAGCCAGATGACTTAATTCCTGCACTGATGGCAAACCAAGTAGATATCATCTCGGCATGGGAGCCGATTGGATATCAATTGTCCGTTAAATCTGAGCCCCAATCGACACAACTCATGAGCACCCGCGGATTAAATCATTTGTTCTTTAACTTAATCACCATGAAAAATAACCCCAATATTGATAATCACACTAAAACCCGTGTGCTTTATGCACTAGATGATGCCATTGAATACATTGCTGATAACCCGATAAAAAGCCAACAAGGGATGAGCCAAGCCCTATCCATTCCTCAAGAACAACTTCAATATTCTTGGGATGACTATGTATTTAATTTATCAATGAGTAATGCACTCATTTCTAGTGTTGAGGCTCAAGCCAGGTGGGCGATGGAGTCTGGTATTGTGGCAAAAGATAATCGTGCTGACCTTAGAACAATCATAGATAAGCACTTACTAGAAACGACCTTAAACCGGAGGGTCGACTAGTAATATGACACTATCAAAAAGATTAAAACTGACAGTATTATTTAGCACATTATTAGGCTTAGTCATAGCCTCAACGCTTTGGCAAGCCCACCGCTATCAGCAAATCATCTACACACAACTTGAGCATTCCATGCTATTACAAATGAGCATCGACAGCTTACGGGCACAATTATGGCTTCACCAAAAGTACAGCGACAACCTGAGTTTAGAAGCCATCAATATTCGCCAAGCCGACCTAGCAACCGCATTAATGAAAAGCATTGATTGGAGTGAGCGTCAGCAACAGCATCTCAAAAATCTAAACCGTTTAAATACCAATATTCGAGCATTAATTAATACCCAAATCAGCACTAACGCTTTTCAAGCTAATTCGGGGTTATCTACCTCTGCTGCTGATTTACTGCAATCAAAGTACAATATTCTTATTGAGGAAATGAGCGGTGAGATGTCTCGGCTTCATCAGCAAACTATTAGCCAAGCTAGGTATACGCAACATATGCTCATCATAGTGAGTGGTAGCATCCTTGGGATGTTAACCACCTTAGTTATAGCTTGGTCGTTTACCTCATTAACCCGCTTTCGCAGTGGATTCTTTTCTTTGAAACAAGGTATGAAAGCGCTAGCTAAAGGTGACTTAGACAGCCAAATTACCGTTAACAAAACAGATGAGTTCTCAAAGCTGGCGCAAGATTTTAACCAAATGAAAATATCATTAAATAAGATCACGATTCGCAAAGAAGCATTAAAATCAGAAGTGAAAAAACAAACCCAAGTATTAACAGAGCAACAAGCGCAATTAACCTTTCTGGCAGAGCATGATGAATTGACAGGTATTTTTAATCGACGCGCCTTTATCAAACAGATTGATCACGCCATCGCTCGGGATATGCGCAGCAACGATGGCGCGGCACTACTTTTTATCGATCTTGATAAATTCAAAATTATTAATGATACCCACGGTCATAAGGTAGGCGATTTAGTCATTGAAGCAATCGCCAAAAGGCTCTCGTCAGCCACGCGTACAACCGATGTTGTCGGTCGACTAGGTGGTGATGAGTTCGTCATTTGGTTAGATGTGATCAACAGTAATGTAGATGTAGAGCTCAAAGTTCATCATATATTGGAAGTCATAAAACAGCCGATACATGTCAATAACTTAACGTTATTTGTTGGAGCAAGTATCGGTATCAGCCAATTTCCCAAAGATGGGGGCGATAGTGCTAGCCTAATCATCGCCGCAGACACGGCAATGTATCAAGCGAAAGAACTCAACGGCCGTGAATTCTTTTACTTTCAACATTAATTCATTTCAGATTTAGTCATTCACTATCAAATACTTATTTTGAATCCAATCAAAGCGGTAAGTGTTACCTTGCCATTGATAATAAGTTTGTCCATCACGCTGCACCACGCGCGCATTAGCAGGCAAACTTCTTAGCCCTTCATCAACAGTCAGACTGGTAGTAGAGCGTGTGACAGGAGCTGACTGCACCGGTGTCACTTTGGGTTCAATCCTAGGCTGACGATAATGATAATCGTCTCGGTAGTATCGGTGACGATACGGTCCATACCAGGGTCTATACCTGCGCCAAGGATCATAAAAGCCATTGCCCCAGCTAATACCAACACTTGAACCCCAGCGATTATTCCAGTGCCCACCCCAACGCCAAGCATTAGAATTGTAGCGATGTGAAGCCGAATGAGAGACCTTATGTCGACTTTGCTCAAGGGTGTCATAATCAACTGGAGATTTTGCCAAGCAATCCCCAGTGACAGACAACAGCATTGTTGTCACACTAAACATTACGCCAATACGAAATTGCATCAACATACTCCCCCAAACGTTTACCCCATTCCTGTATTTTACGCCATCATCCTCCTTTGTCTATTTACCCAAGTCCTAAATCAAGCTATTTCGCCTACACTAAAAAACAATGACAATAAGCTATGCCAACAAACTAAATGCCTTAACCCACTTTTATAAAAATGCTATAGTGCGCCCCTACAGGGTCTTTCATATGGATAATCAATCATGAGCTTTAAAGATTTGCGTAGCTTTATCAATCACCTAGAACAAGAAGGTGAGTTGAAGCGCATAAGCCACCCTGTCGATCCCCATTTAGAGATGACAGAAATTTGTGATCGCGTGCTTCGCGCAGGCGGTCCTGCGTTGCTATTTGAAAATCCTACCAACAATAGTACGCCTGTATTAGCTAACTTATTTGGCACGCCAAAACGTGTCGCCATGGCATTAGGCAAAGAAGACCCTATTGCACTGCGTGATGTAGGTGAGTTACTCGCCTTTTTAAAAGAGCCAGAGCCACCAAGCGGGTTTAAAGACGCAATATCAAAAATCCCAATGTTCAAACAAGCCTTGAACATGCCTCCTAAGACAGTGCGTAACCCAAGCTGCCAAGAAGTGGTTATTAGCGGGGATGATGTTGATTTAACAGCTTTACCCATACAGCATTGCTGGCCAGGAGATGTAGCACCACTTGTCACTTGGGGGCTAACTATCACTAAAGGCCCGCGTCAGAAAAGGCAAAACCTAGGGATCTACCGTCAGCAGCTATTGGGTAAAAACAAGCTAATAATGCGTTGGTTAGATCACCGTGGCGGCGCACTGGATTTTAAAGACTTTAAAGAAAAACACCCAGGTGAACGTTACCCTGTAGTGGTTGCACTCGGCAGTGATCCTGTGACGATTCTTGGGGCTGTTACGCCAGTACCCGATGCGATGAGTGAGTATGCCTTTGCAGGCTTATTGAGAGGCGAGCGCACTGAAGTTTGTAAAGCTATCAGCTGCGACCTTGAAGTGCCCGCCACCAGCGAAATCATTCTAGAGGGTTACATAGCCCCTGATGAGATGGCTGAAGAAGGCCCGTATGGCGACCATACAGGCTACTATAATGAAACTGATTCATTTCCAGTCTTTACCGTCACTCACATAACCAAACGACGTGATGCTATTTATCACAGCACTTATACCGGCAGGCCACCTGATGAGCCAGCAATGCTAGGTGTGGCATTGAACGAAGTTTTTGTGCCTATTTTGCGTAAACAGTACCCTGAAATCATCGATTTTTACTTACCGCCAGAAGGTTGTTCTTATCGAATGGCAGTGATATCCATACGTAAGCAATATCCAGGGCACGCAAAACGCGTCATGATGGGCGCTTGGTCTTTCTTGCGTCAATTCATGTATACCAAGTTTATTGTGGTTGTCGATGACGATGTCAATTGCCGTGATTGGAATGATGTTATTTGGGCGATCACTACCCGTATGGATCCCACACGAGACACGGTTATGGTCGATAATACACCTATCGACTATTTGGATTTTGCTTCACCTATTGCAGGTTTAGGTTCCAAGATGGGCTTAGATGCCACCAATAAGTGGCCAGGTGAAACCGATCGCGAATGGGGTACTCCAATCGTGATGGAGCAAGCCGTAAAAGATAAAGTTGATCAAATCTGGCAAGATCTCGGTATTGATGATCCAGCAAAGTAATCACTGACTGTACCACGCGCTATGCTTATGAAGAGCTAGCGCGATAAACAAATATAAGCCTTCAGCAGAAAGGTCTAAAGGAAATTAGATGAACACCATTCGTTGTAAAATAGAACAAGTTAACGCATTTAATGAAGCCGTCTATCAAGTCATCTTGACACCTGAAGTCGCGTTTGACTTTGATGCTGGACAATACCTATGCATTGTTATGGGCGAACAAGATAAGCGCCCATTCTCGATTGCTTCTGCCCCATCACAAACAACGATTGAGCTCCATATTGGTGCTGCCGTAACAGAAAGCTACCCAATGCAAGTAGTTGAGCGCCTGCAAAACAGTGATTATATCGACATTGAAGCCCCTGCTGGTAATGCTCAATTGCGCCATCAAAGTGAACGATCCCGCTTATTAGTAGCTGGCGGTACAGGATTCTCTTACATCAAAAGCATTGTTGAAGATCAAATACATCGCCAACAGCATATCCCCACAACGCTTTATTGGGGCTGCCGTACTGAAGAAGCTATGTACTACCAATCAATTGCCCGTGAGTGGCATGAAGCGCATGACTGGCTGACATTTGTGCCTGTGGTTGAGCAAGCCAATGAAAACTGGGATGGCAAAACCGCTAATTTGCTGGCACAGATCAAGCAAGATTACGCAGATTTAACCCCTTATGACATCTACATTGCGGGTCGCTTTGATATGGTCGGTGCTGCAAGAGAAGTATTCAGAGAAATAGGGGTAGACGAAGCGCACCTCTATGGCGATGCATTTGCGTTTATCAAATAAATAAACGATTGATAAACACATACATGAACCGGCTTTAAGCCGGTTTTTTTATTGCCTAATGATCTCACTGTGAACAAAATTATGGCTAGGTATTGATTAACCGCCCACATCAATCGTTATACACTTTTGCTTCCATCAAGTTAAGAAAATCCAACATACTTGATAAAATAGCGGGCACAAAAAAAGCCTCAACAAAGTTGAGGCTTTTTAATAATGGTACCGGAGGACGGACTTGAACCGTCACGCTCGAAAGCAACGGATTTTGAATCCGTCGTGTCTACCAATTCCACCACTCCGGCAAAGCGATGAGCAAACATTACTGTATGCAAAGAATTAAACTCTCGGTGCCATTGCTGGCGAAAAACCTAATGCTTTATACACACTGCTTAGCAAGACGCTAATCAGTGGCAAGGATTATACCTTTACCTTATTGAATGGCAAGTCCTTTACGAAGCCTTTTAATGAAAAAGTACATGACCGCTTATTTCTCATGCAACTTTATTATGTGCTATTCAAAAGTGCGATGAAATCATGATTTGCATTAGAATACTGAGCAAAATCTTAATTGGTTCATTTTAGTTAAACAGCAATTTCAAGATTAGATTTTCAGTAAAATTCAGCCGGAATAATGTGATCTAAATAGCAGCTTAATGTCCCACTGCCACCAACCGTTACACGAATGCAACATAAAGTTGATTTAGATCATAACCCGAATCATTCTGCAGCATTATGATAACTGTGATTTCACAATTGAGAGGATAGCAGTCATGGCATTTTGGTTAGATTTAATGTTCGGTAACCCAATAGGATTACTCTCCATGATCGTGATTTTCAGCACAATAGGTATCATCTCGTACCTTATGTGGATGTTTGTTGTGAAATCAGCTCCCAAATAGCTAAATCAACAACTAAACATGAGTGGCTCATCTCCACAAATCATGTGAAAGTAAATCATTTTGGGGCTAATTTTAGCCCCTTTTGTTTTTCTCTTTTCCAAACAATTCAAATATACCTAGCAAGGTCATTTCACCACTTATTCAAACCACATTCGGTCTATGCGGCATGTTTGCGGGCTTGTACTAAGCCATTAATAAATTGTGGTCGGGCTTTCATTAGGTAAGTCATTTCTTCCTGACTAGGTTCACCACTTGGTAAGCGTAATACATCACGGTTTAGGTAGTGACGTGCTTGCATGGAAATTTTGTATTCAGCCGTTGGTCCTTGAATCGCATAATGGCGTTCATTACCTAACATTTCTAGAATGTTGGTCGCGACTAAGTTTTTAACTGCTAATTCATTTTGCGGTAATGTCAAAATGGTGGCACCTTGTAAAAAGAACTCTCTGAGAAGCGCACGTTCACTCGGGTCAAGTAGTTGCACTTTTGACTCAATGTTTTCGGTGACTTTTTTCTCTTTCAAGTAGGCAATCGATTCATCGGCAAAGAAAGATAACATTTGACTTAAAAAGTAAGCTATCCCAACTAACATCCCCAAACCAATGAAATGCGAGTTTTGCGATACAAACTCCGCTAGCGCGAGCTTTTGCAATATGTGCTGTGGAATAAACAATAAACTGGCACACGCAATTACCGACCACAGCATCACATTGGCAAAATGGCGCTTATTATTGTTTTTGACGATTTTGGTCACTTCAACTTTATTCATATATCACTCACTGCGTCAGAAAATTGTTACTTTCCTAATTCATAGCAAGCTTGATGCCAAAATTATATGCTACTTTTTTGTTGGCAAAGAGCAAATGTGAATAAATTGTGGCCGAAAGCGGCAAACTAGAGTAACTTGGGTAATACTATAGCCAAGTAATTATAATGATTAGATAAATGCCATGATTTCTTCGTCTAAACAACTACTCAAAAGTCCAATTGGCCGCAAACTCATGCTGTCCATTGTGCTGTTTAGTTCGTTAATTACCTTGCTCACTACGGTTTATCAATTAATTAATGACTATAAAAGCGATATCTCTAGAATTGATAGTGCGTTTTCAAGTATCGAAAAAGTAAATTTAGACGTTTTAGCTGCCAGTATATGGGTGATTGACGAGCGCTTAATTAATACTCAACTTAATGGTTTGAGCCAATTACCTGACTTTTCCTACATATCGATAAAAGACGACAGTGGCCAAGAGTGGATTTATGGTGAACTCAAAAACCGCGATGTGATTGAGCGAAGCTTTCCACTCATGTATCAAAATACCGACAATGTACAAGTCGGTACCTTAGTTGTTCAAGCCGATTTAAACACGATTTACCAGCGCCTATACGACAAAGCCATTATTATTCTGTTATCCAATGCGATAAAAACATTCCTGGTTGCCGGGTTTATTTTGTTTTTAGTCTGGTTAAACGTCACTAAGCATCTACTCAAACTAAGTCAATATTGCGAGCAAATTAGCTTAGACACCCCTTTCACTCCCTTAGAATTTGACCGAAAAAACAAACAAGACGAATTTTCTTTGGTGGCTGATGCGATCAATACTATGCAGCAGCAAGTACGCGCATCCTTTAAAACAATACAAGAATCTAAAGATGAGTTACAAGCCGCACTAGAAGATAGAGAACGTTTGCTTGAGTTAGAAAGAAGCTATAAAGATGAATTAGCCAGACAAGTAAAAGAGCAAACCAAAGAGCTTGAACAGTCTTTACTTATCTTAAAACGTGCACAACAAGTGCTAGTTGAACAAGAAAAAATGGCCGCCTTGGGTGGGCTTGTATCTGGAGTTGCCCATGAGATTAATACGCCTATTGGTATTTGTTTAACAGCGGCCAGCTCGCAATTGACGCACGTTGAAGAGTTAATTGAATTAATTCACAGCGATCATGCTACGTTAGAGCAAATTAATGACATATTGGAAGAGTACAAGCAAAGTTGTCAGTTGATCGTCAACAATATTACCCGTGCTAGCGGCTTGATCCAAAAGTTTAAGTCTATGGCTGCTGAGCAACGCAATGAAAAGCATTCCGAATTTAACTTGCTGCAACTCATCACTGACATTGCTGAATCAACACAGATTATGTTCTCACCGCAAGATGTTGAGATTGGCATAAACGTCGATAAAGATATTTATGTCAGTAGCAATCAAAGCTTATTAAATCAGATTATTGGTAATATCCTATCAAACGCTTTCACTCATGCTTTTATTGGGGTCGAGTACAGCAAAATATTGATTAATGCCTACGTTGAGGAAGGGGTGGTCAAAATAGAAATCCAAAATAATGGTGTGCCGATACCAGAAGAAGTGGCTGAGCACATGTTTGAACCTTTTTATACTACTACGCGAAATAAGGGAGGAACGGGGTTAGGCCTCTCTGCTGCGTTTAATGCAGCTACATTACTCAAAGGGACCATCCAATATTTTGAGAGTCACTCTCTGGGCGGGCCAGCGTTTGTGCTAAGCTTCCCGAAAGGCTTCACCTGCGAAAAAGAGCCCGATATGGGTAACAACATCGAGCATTTCGAATAAGCGTCAGTTAGGCAATAAACGTCAAGTGCAACTGCTAATCCATCCTAAGCGATTAACTGGCTTGATTAGCCTTAGCAGTAATTTTGTCTAAAACCCGTGCAACAGCCATAAACCCGAAGGTCCCAGTTACCATAGTGACCGAGCCAAAACCAGAAGCGCAATCCATTCTGGCACTCCCCTGCATTGATGCCTTGGTTGAGCATACGCTACCGTCTTGTTGCGGATAAACAAGGTGCTGCGTTGAAAACACCGCATCTACAGCAAAGCGTCGCTGTAAATTTTTACTGAAGTTATACTCTTTTCGTAGAATATTACGCACTTTTGCTAATAAAGGGTCTTGAACTGTTTTCGCAAGATCTGTCACCTGTATTTGGCTAGGGTCTGTTTTGCCACCGGCACCACCTATGGTCACAATGTTGATTTTATTGCGCTTACACCAAGCAATTAAACCGGCTTTTGGTTTCACGGCATCAATGCAGTCAATAACATAATCAATCGAGCCACCATTAGCCTTATTTGGAAAGTGTTCTCCCAAATTATCTAATGTGACAAAGTCTTCTATTTCATTCACAACGCATTCAGGGTTAATTGCTTTAATGCGTGCGGACATCACTTCCACTTTTGACTGACCAATTGTATCTGCCACAGCATGCGATTGTCTGTTGGTATTCGTCACGCAGATGTCATCTAAGTCAATTACACTTATTTGACCAATACCGCTACGCGCTAAGGACTCTGCTACCCAAGTACCCACGCCACCAATACCAACAACAACAACATGTGTCTTAGCAAACTGTGATAGCGCCGCTTGACCGTACAATCGGCCAATGCCACTAAACCGATTAAGATACGCGTCTGTAAGCATAAAAGAGCCTTATATTTGATAAATATACTTTTGATGCTGGCGATTTTAACGTATCTATAAGCTAAAGCAAAAGCTGCTACCTTAAGTAACCCCTAAAACACCGTTACACATATCTCGCTTTGGTGAAATTCGTTTGCTTCAAGTTACACCCCAGCACCACTTGTACCCAAAAAAACACTTTCAGTTACCACCACCACCACACCTTGTTGCAAGAAATTAAAATTAAAGTAAAACAATAGCTTGAATAACATTGTAATTATCAGCTTATGATTTTGATCACAAAAACACCTGAATTTTATGTGCGACACTCTGTGCCAGAAAAAGGTTATAACAGGCAAATCTTTTTGCCGCTTACTTAAATAAACCTTGTATTAAGGGAAGATGAGATGAAAAAAAACCTGATCACCACCGCAATCATTTCTTGCGCTGCAATTACCTCTTTTAGCGCAGCTGCTTCTGGACCACAATTCTACGGTCGTGCTGACTTAGCTTTAACTAATGCCGACAATCAATATGCTACAAACAACCAAAAGGAAGGAACTGTTCTAGAAAACAACTTTTCTTGGTTAGGTGTTAAAGGCACCGAAAAAGTAAACGAGCACGTTGAAATCATTTACCAAATGGAGTTTGGCGTAACGAACTTCGACAACTCTGGTAACACCTTCTCTGCACGTAACTCATTTGTGGGTGCTAAAACCGATTACGGTACTGTAGTTGTTGGTCGTAACGACACTGTATTCAAAGCATCTGAAGGTGGTGTAGATTTATTTGGTAACACTAACTCAGACATCGACCGTATGGCTGCAGGTCAAAACCGTGAAGCAGACGGCGTAACTTACTATTCACCAAAGATCGCCGATCTTATCACTCTTAACGCTACCTACTTAATGGATGACAACCATGTAGATGCAGACGGCAATAGCAAGAGTGACGACACTATGTATGCTGTTAGTGCTACCCTCGGTGACAGAGCATTACGTGCTCAAAACTACTATTTCGCGGCTGCCTATCAAGACGGAATTGGTGACATTGAAGCTTTCCGTGCTGTAGGTCAAGCTAAGTTCGGTGATGTCATCGTAGGTGCAATGTACCAAAACAGTGAAAGTACTGACGAGAAACTGTCGCACATCAAGGGTGATACTTTCTTTGTTAACGCTGCGTATGTTATCGGTGACTGGAAATTGAAAGCTATGTACGGTCAAGATGATTCTGGCCTAGGTCACTACGCAAAACGCTTTGCTAATGACAACGGTGCTCATGAAGACATGACTGACTTTGATCTTAAGCAATTCAGTGTTGGTGCTGATTACAAGTTAAGCAAAAACGCGATGCTTTACGGCCACTACACTAAATACGATGGTGACATGACACTTGAAACAGTCAAGCATGACATCAGTGATGATATTTTCACTGTTGGTTTACGTCTAAACTTCTAAATATAGAAAGCCCTATAAGCTATTTTAAAGTTAGATAGTCATAAAGTTTAAAGCGGCATTGATTGCCGCTTTTTTGTTCCTTAGCCCCACTCAAACCACCGCAACATACAAGCACCCAGCCTGTAACAAAAACACCGTTTGAACACAAAAAAGCTACTAAGAACCTACCAAAACACCAATTTAGATCACATTTCTGGGCTTTTTAGCCATGTGTCCGCTACAAACTTTGATCTAGTGCACACTTAACATAGGTAAAAACTGTAACCATTCGCACCTAGTTGTTAACGCGCTGTATCCTCAGCTTAATTTACATAATATCCATTGTAAAAATGGAATTAGAACGCCGCGTTCTAGGGAGCATGAACATGAAAAAAGCATTAATCTCTGCATCAGTAGCCTCAGTATTAACACTCGCATCATTTGGCGCTATGGCAGAAGGCCCTAACTTTTATGGCCGTTTAGATATCGCAGTAACCAGCTCTGATGAAGGTGCTACTACTCAAGAAGGTAAAGATGGCACGATTTTCGAAAACAACTTTTCACATTTAGGCGTTAGAGGCAGCGAAACCGTTGCTAATGGCGTTGATATCATTTACCAAATGGAATTCCAGGTAGAAAATACATCTACCAACAGCGATGTGTTCAAAGCGCGTAACACATTCTTAGGTATTAAAACCGATGCTGGCCGTCTGTTAGTTGGTCGTAATGACACGGTATTTAAGCAGTCTGAAGGTGGTGTTGACCTATTTGGTAACTCAAACGCCGATATCGACCGTTTAGTCGGTGGCCAAACTCGTAGTGCTGATGGTATTTGGTACTACTCACCAAAATTAGCTGATCTTGTTACTTTCAATGCAACTTACTTAATGGAAGATAACCAATCTAGCGACGATAGCCAGTATGCAATTAGTGCAACGATTGGTGACAAGAAGCTTAAAGCACAAAATTACTATATTGCAGGTGCTTACAACAAAGGTATTTCAAATATTGATGCATACCGTGTTGTAGGCCAAGTTAAGTTTGGCGAGTTCAAAGTAGGTGGTTTATTCCAAAACTCTGAAAGCTCAACAGATAGCAGTGTTGATGGTAACACGTACTTTGTGAATATTGCTTACAACTTAAATGGTGTGAACTTAAAAGCTGAATACGGTAAAGATGAAGCCGGTTTTGGTAAGTACTACTCAAACATCACTGAAGAAGCTGGTACTGATGTTAACGTCACTAATATCACTGTTGGTGCCGACTACCGTATTGCTAAGTCAACGTTAGTGTATGGCCACTATGCAATGTACGAAGGCGACCACAAAGTTGCTGGTACAAAATTTGATTTAACAGATGACAACGTATTCACTGTCGGCTTACGTTACGACTTCTAATTAAATATACTCTTTCAAAAAAGGCGACCTAAGGTCGCCTTTTTTTATGAGCATATGTTAAAAAAATTAACTATTTACGTGTTAGCCGGTACACGGCTTCATTCAGCCAAGATACCTGCTTATTTACAAAACGTGGATTTTCAGCCAATACGTCTTCACAGGTAAGTAATTCAACGTCAAAGTGAGTAGCAAGATATTGCTCAATCCACTGCGGGCTAACTGCAAATGGTGGACCGTTAAGCTCTGCCTGCGGATAATCCAAGGTAACCAGTAAACCTGAAGTACCAGCGGGAATAAGTTGCGCTAATTTAGCTGCATACTGTTGACGTAAATCATCTGGCCAAGCAATCAGTGCTGCTCGATCATAAAAACTGCCAATATGTTGAGTCGCCTCAGGTGGTAGAGTAAAAATATCACCTTGATAGAGGCTGATAGTGTCATCCTCAAGTACAGTATGCTCACCATGTTGATGAGTTTGATAGCTCAGTTGGTTTTCGACAAAGAAATCCTTTACCGCGGTTAGGTTCAACTCACATCCTATCACCCGATGGCCTTGTTCAGCCAAATAACACATATCAAGAGACTTGCCACACAGGGGGACGAATACACTTTGCCTTGGGTCAGCCTTCACGCTCGCCCAATATTTAACTAAAAAAGGATTCACTTGATCTTGATGAAAACCAATTTGTTTTGATTCCCATTTTTGATGCCAAAAACTCGGTTCCATGTTATTGCTCTACCATTATTGTGAGATGCGGCTACTTTAATCGCTTCAAATTTGAGATGCAATTTTGAGATGCAACAAAGCGCACCATAATACTCGGTTATAAGGCAACATTTTTAATTGATAATCAATAAACAAAGCCAAGCTATAGTCTTTTCAACACTGACCATAGCTAAAGCGAGGTGCCATCATTATCAGGCTTAGCTGATGACAAGATAAACGGTTGAGGAGTGACTATTTAGAAGCAAGAGTGGCATTCACTTTACGTAACCACGCGCAGTTATCACAATCGCAATTACGTCGAGATAAATGATGCGGGCTCAAGTTAGAGTCAACAAAATCCACAGCAATCAACAATTGTTGCTTTAACTCATCCACTGATTTTTTCTCTAAGGCAACCAGCTCATCATTGTGATTCATCCAAATGCACTCTTCGCCTTGGTGACAGTTAATGCATTGTTCGTCAGCGGCATTAAAGAACACGGCATGGGGGCAGTGAGTGACTTCCATTGACTGCAAAATTCGCTTTCTCGGAAAATCAAATAGTTGAATTAGTTCTTCTTTTTTAATTTCTGCCATAGCTGCTTTCCTTTCGACAACTTTAATTAGCGTAAGTTAATCTTACCGATTATAGGCATGTTAATTATTGATACAGGTCAAGGTTTACATATTGTGAGAAATTCGTTAGGGAAACTTGCCCAACAAGGTCATAAAAAGGTTTAATGAGCCTATGCCAGTAAAGGAGTAAACCTTGCAAACGCCAGAATTACAGCACTTTTATATTAACGAAGAGCAATCCATCTATTTGCTAGGAGCGACCGATGCACGAAAACACAAGGCGTGGATCCGTTTATGTAAGCAGCAACTGAGTAAGTTAGGTTACCAAGACATAGAGTTTATTGGTAAAGGCGCTTATGGTTTCGTATTTTCTGGTGAGAATACCTCAAGTGAATCACACGTTTTTAAATTCTCTCGCCTCAATTTACCGCAAAATATCCAAGACCGACTCGAAGAAGAAGCGTATATGCTGAGTCAAGTTGATCACCCAAATGTACCGAGTGCGATAAAGTTTCAGCGGGTGGGTAAACAAGGCATCATGGTCATGGAGCGTGCACAAGGCGAAGATTTAGAGCAAGTTTGCCTACGTATGGGGGCTTTACCAGCAGCCATGATAATGAGTATCGCACGGCAACTGGCCAATATTTTGTTCTACCTACGCACCGGAAAACCGCTGGTTCATGGCGATATCAAACCATCAAATTTAGTCTATGACATTGATAATGATCATTTGTCTCTGATTGATTGGGGCTCAGCGGTGTTTGCCCAACGAGATGAGTATAACCGCCCTGTTGAAGACAATGTCATGTCATTAATGTCAAGCGATCAACATCAAACCAACGCACGCATGGGCGATGTGTATTTTATTGGAGACGAGCAGCTTAATGGCGCATTATCCAGTCCACGATTTGATGAACAAGGCGTCGCTGCCACCTTATACGCACTTGCTTCAGGACAAGCCAGCCGTTTTGGTAGCAAGGTGATCCCTGCCACTAGTATTGGTTTACCCATTGAGCTCGCTAAAACACTGGATGGCATGCTAAGTGACTGCGTGCAAACCCGTAATAAAGCCGGTGATTACTTTTTAAAGACGCTGCGTACCCACCACCCTATTCACTTACCTGATATTCCACTAACGCCGGAACCTGCGCAAATTCCCGTATTACATCACCCACGCACACGCGCGATTGAAACCGTAACTTATAGTTCGCGTAAAGCCTTTTTAAAAGAACACAATGTCGATGATCCAGTAGCCAAAATGGACGATATTCAGATTGAGAAATATTATCGTAATTTCATGGTCGGCATGGGTGATACCGCAAAAGGATTTATCGCCGCAGTGAGCCGTTTAGCCCAATACCCCATGGTAGGTGGCCTTGTTATTCATTGGCAGGAAACAGGAGTGTTCATCGACTCGAGCTTAACGATATACGACCGTGACGTACGCAGTTCAGTGATTAAAGCCATCAATAACATTGTGACATTAGCCCGCGGGATCCGTCGCATAGGGGTATTTAAAGCCTGCTTCTTCAATGCTAAAGACACCTTACATCTAGAGCGCAGTTCGACTGATGAACCTTACCAAATTACTGGTGATACCCAACTCCCTTTTGAGATAGGTGATGCACCATTACTAGAAGATAAGTCTCGTTTACACTCTTACTTTGAAGATGGCAGAGATCCAGAAGAGAACCTTGAATTGCCAAGCGAGATTATTGCTGAACTTAATCGGATTAACCAGATCCACCATACCGGCTGTATTATTTTTGAAGCTTTACCCAATCATCTCAAGGTACACAGCTATTTGCGACTGCTCAATCCACGCAAACAGGCCGCATTTAGAGCCAGCTTAGATAGGATTATGGCGCACTGTAATCGCATCCAAGGCCATGGTATTTCTGGTTTTATGAAACTGCCCTATAAGAATACCCGTAAATTTGAGCATATCGATAAAAAAGCTGACCACTTCTATCCTCGTAACCCTAAATCGGTTATGGGGACTGAGGAAAATTAAACAGAAAAGCGAGTCATAAGACTCGCTTTTTTCAAACTGATTCAAACTTAAATAGGTGAACCAGGTGGCATTTTCATCGGTTGCGACAAAATTTTCACCTTAGGATCTGCTAAGCCTTTTTTCAAACCAAGCATTAGCCAGTCATAATGTGCAGACTGATAATCACTGGCACGACGGGAGCGACGCTCTAATTGTTTTGCTGCTTGTTGCAGCTTTTGCCTAAGCTGTGCTTTGACTTCAACTGCGGTCTGTTTATGGTGATAACTTACTAGCAACTCATCAACGACCACTGCATTTATGCGCATTTGAATCCCTAAAGATTCACCTCGCTTTAAATCACTATACAAGCTTGCCGCGAGTAATTTATCAACCAACTTAGGCACAGACAATTGTTCATTATCACCCATGTAAGCCTGATTCACGCGATTCAACCTAGCTGAATTAAGTAATGACTTTGTTACATGGCGACCTAAGACTTCTGCCATAGCTAATGGGTCTGTTGCGACCCCAAGTTGCGAATCAAAACTCTCTCTTGTTTTGCGATAATTACCTGCTTTAGGTACTAGCATTTCCACCACATTTGCCGGAATAACCAGACTTTGCCAATGCAAACTTTGTAATAAGACCTCTAAGGCTCGCAATTGAAGTTTTGGTGAAACATAGTTCCAGCGTAGACCTGAACCCACCTGTTGATAGCTGTATTCTGTACCCCCAACAAATTTCGCTGCAGCTTGTATTTGGTAACGCGTTAATAGGTAAATAGGGACAAATGCATCTGCAAGCTCACCCATGGGTTGACCTTGAAGTAACGCATCTGCATTAAACTCATTAATTGCCTTACGCCTTACTTGCTCTAATCTAGCGAGTTCGGCAACAGCATCATTGCCTGTATCCCAAAGGCTGGCGTAAACATGGCTTGCAGATTGACTACGTGAGTCCGCCTCACCAATATATCGGTAGCCCTCTAATAATGCAGTATTAAGCAATTCTGCCTGCTGGCTTTCATCACCATAGCCAAAAGCAATCGTGTATTTATCCCACGGGCCAATACCTTCAGTATAAGGCTCAGAAATATCGATTCTATCGCCTTCAATGGTGACGTTCGGATGTGGATAATCCATCACAGAGGCATTATTCTTACTCGATGCTGCAAAGTTATGATCTAAACCTAATGTATGGCCAATTTCATGTGCCGAGAGCTGTCGAATGCGCGCCAAAGATAAATCCATAGCCGCTTGTTCTGCTGCCTCTCTGTCTTCCCAACCGGCGGTTAAACCACGTGCGATAAGGTGGTCTTGTCTAACACGCAAGCTGCCTAAGGTCACATGGCCTTTGATGATTTCACCCGTGCGCGGATCGGTAATCGCTGCACCATATGACCAACCACGTGTGGCACGGTGCACCCATTGGATCATGTTGTAGCGTATATCTTGTGGGTCGGCATCTTCAGGTAACATTTTCACCTGAAAACCATCAATAAATCCGGCGGCGTTAAAGGCATCTTCCCACCAGCGCGCACCATCTAATAATGCCGTTCGAATTGGCTCAGGTACACCTGGGTCTAGATAGTAAACAATAGGCTCTACCACAGGACTTGGTTCGGGCCCTGGATTGACTTTTTCTAAACGATGGCGAAGTAAGTAGCGCTGAGTAATATCTTGGTCAACCGGCACTGAATAATCTAAATGCGAGTTAGACAAGTAACCACTCATGGGGTGATATGAACGTGCTTGGTAGCCCTCTTCTGGAAGGGCAATAAAGGAGTAGCGCATTCTAACCGAAACAAACTTAGGATCTGGCGTGACAGACGACACATATTCACCAGGTTTGCCTGTTGTGAAGGTGAGATTGACATCCACGTCAGCATTTTTTTCAAACGACTTCACGCTGTCTTTGATAAGCACTGAGCGCTGCGTGTCTAGTCTAAAGTTCCCTTGTTTGGTAGCTTCAAGTCGGTCAGCAACACCATGTAAATCGTTAACGACTAATTCATTTATATTAACAATCGCACGCTTACCCTCGAGCAACTTACCACGCCACAAAATAGACTCTGCAAACGCCTGTTTTACTGAATTTTTTTCGGCAAGGTTTTCTGCACTCGCGCGATAATCAGTATTGAGCTGCTTGAGCACAATATACGGCCCTTGCTGCTCAAACTGCACCATTCTTGTATAACCTAGCTGCCCCCGATCAAGCCCAATATCATTTGAGCCAACACCTTGAGGTAAGCTAGTGAGCAGTAAAAAGGGTTGATTAAGACGATTCGCTTCAAGGTATAACTCACCTGAAGTGTGATAAAACATATTTAAAAAGCCATTGGCAGCAACGCTGTTTTTAACAACAGTTTGCGCCTCAGAAGCTGCCAGAGCAGGGGCGGCACCTGTCATGACCATTGGTGTACTCAGTAATAGTAACGCAAAGGATATACTGCGTCGTCTCATGGTGTTTTCTCCCTAAATCACTCACATCCTTGTCTCAAGACAAAGCTAAGAGCCTTTATGTTTATTTTTATAATCAATCCAATGAGTCAATGTTTCAAACAACTCGGGTAATACAATCGGCTTAGTAATATGCGCATTCATGCCCGCTTGTAAGCTTTTCTCTCTATCGCCTGTCATCGCATGGGCGGTCATGGCAATAATCGGCATTTGTTCGCTGGTATAACGTTTACGCAACTCTTTTGCTGCGGTTAAACCATCCATGACTGGCATTTGAATATCCATTAATACCGCATCAAAGTCACGAGTATCAATCAGATCTAACGCTATTTGCCCATTATCTGCCATCACAACTTCGTAGCCAGCGCTTTTTAGTAATTCTGAAGCAACTTGCTGATTGATAAAGTTATCTTCAACCAACAATACGAGACCTGAATCTTTCGCTTCTGTTACTTCCTCAATCACTGGTATCGCATTGAGTTTAGGGACTTTGGCAAAAGCTTCAATGATTAAATCGAACAATGCCGAAGGCTTGAATGGTTTTTGGAGCACGGCATAGACCGCTTCATCGTCCAGTTGCTTCTCTAATGGCTCCGCACTGTAAGCTGTCATTATTATGATCACAGGACGCTTTTTAATCCGACCATCAGCCACCATCTGATCGATTGTCTCGATAACTTGCGCTCCACTGAGCTCAGGCATCATCCAATCAAGCAATAGCAGGTCAATCTCGCTGCGTTGTAGGATATTCAACGCTTCTTGACCGCCACCGGCTTGTTCAACCTCAAAGCTGAATTCTTTCATAACTGAAGAGTAGATATGCAGCGCACTCGGATTATCATCGACCACCAGTGTGCATAAGTTATTTAATTGCTCCGGCACAACCAACGGCGGCGCGGTGTTCTCTTCTGCAATTTCAAAACTGATTGTAAAGCTGAAAGTACTACCAACATTGGGTTCAGAAGACACTTGCATTGTGCCACCCATCAAGGAAACTAAATGTTTGCTGATAGATAAGCCCAGTCCTGTACCACCATACTTTCTGGTAGTTGAACCATCCGCTTGTGCAAAGGCATCAAATAGCTTTCTTTGCTGCTCTTTACTGATCCCAATACCGGTATCGCGGATCCAGAATGTCATCGTGATACGGTCATCGCGCTCACCGACATCCTCACAGCCCAGTTCAACCTCCCCTTCTTGAGTAAACTTAACCGCATTTGACAATAGATTAATGAGGACTTGGCCCAAGCGTAATGGGTCACCTTTTAGGGTTAAACCCGCAGTCACTGGCGCATATAATAATAACTCTACACCTTTCTCTTGTGCTTTCAGGGCGTTCATATCAATCACATGATCCAGCACTTTATCAAGCGGGAATGACACTCGCTCAAGCTCAAGCTTACCTGCCTCAATTTTTGAGAAATCAAGAATATCGTTGATAATCCGCAGCAGTGACTGTGCCGAAAATCCTGCTTTATCTAGGTAATCCTGTTGCTGTGTTGTGAGTTGAGTTCGCTGCGCCAATTGCAACATACCAATAATGGCATTCATTGGCGTGCGGATTTCATGACTCATATTGGCCAAGAATTCACTCTTGTACATATTGGCAGATTCAGCATCTTGCTTCGCCTCCAACATGGCCACTTCGTTGCTCTTTTGGCGAGTAATATCTTTGTGTGTACCTAACATACGCTTAGCGCAGCCATTGTTGAAAAACTCTACAGCCCGTCCACGAGACAGTATCCAATGGTATTCGCCATTTTTACTGAGCATACGGAATTCAATCTCATAAGTGCCTTGCGGATCTTCTAGATAGGCTTTACGCGACTCAAGCAGTCTGTCGATGTCATCTGAATGCACCAAATTATCAATTGAGCTCATCAATGCAGGGAACTCATTAAGCGTGTAGCCCAACATGGAATAAAACGCAGGGTTACAGATAATTTGCTCTGAGTCTAAATACCAATCCCAAAGTCCATCTTCTACAGCATCCATGGCCAAGTGGTAACGCTCTTCGGACAACCTCAGTTGTTCAGCTGACTCAAATTCATGGGTAATGTCACGCCATACAGAAATTAACCCTAATAAATCACCGCGGCGATTGTAAAATGGCAATTTAAGGGTATCGAATAAAATGGACTTGCCCGTGATATCAATTTTTTCTTGGTATCGTAGAGGTTGCTTATCACGCAATACCTGACGGTCTTCCGATTGCACTTGCTTGCCCTGCACTGGCAAATCAAGCTCATCAGCAGATAGGCCAATTATCTCATCTTCAGCATGACCCAACATTCGCTCAGCAGATTTGTTACAACCTAAGAACTTACCCTCTCTGTCTTTGAAAATGATGGCTTCTGGTAAGGAGTCAATCAGTGACCGTAACAATGCAAATTCTCGCTCGCGGCGCTCAGTCGATTCTCGTAAACGCTGAGTACGTCTTGCCACAAGGTTATCAAGACGTTTATTTTGCTCAGCTAGGTTTTTGGTATACTGCTGGTTTTCATCAAAAATGCGACTGACCAAGGCAAACCACGGCTCCCAGCCCTGAGTCATTTTCTCAGGAGGTTTGATTGGCGATTGCGAACAAGCATCAAGGTGTGAAAGCAGTCTCGATGCAGGGCTTACGAATGCACGGCGAGTCTGCCAATGTACTATGGTCACAAGGATCGACAAGGCAAGTACAACCATCAGGAAAGTCATCTGTAACTTTTCCCAAGAGTCCTTAAATAGCTCGGTTTCAGGTTGTAAATACAACAAGCGCCAAGGTGGATTATGCAACGGGATTGATTGAATGTAGTAACCGTTACGGATCACCCCATCAGAAGTATCAAGTAATTCAGATTCTTGCAGTGAGTGCAACTCGGATGGGATACGCTGACTAATATGGTAAACCCGACCCATTTCATTCGCACTAAAGTCACTGTGTGACACGATGTTATTGCGCTGATCGAGTAAAATTACCGTACCCGGCATTTTGAAATAGGTGCGAATTTGTTTCGCCAGCGATGATAACTTCATATCAAGGTTAATTGACCCCATAAAGTTATCATCTAAATACACAGGCATACCTAGCGTAGTTAATAAGCCATCTTCAGCTTCATCTACGTATACGCCACTCCATGCCACATTTCTTTGTGGATTCATTTCTGGGGTGGTTAATTTAAATTGTTGTTTATTAAGTGACTCTTCTCTAAACCTTTGCTCTTCATTCGGCCAGGGGTAGAGCGACATCATTTTACGGTTGGAAATATAATAGATAGATGAAGCTTTAGGCGCGGCTTCTTTGGCGACTGGAAACGACAGTGACAACTCAAACATCATTTCCAACTCTTGATAGAACTGTTCGGTTCTGCCATCGAGGGAGCCCATACCGGTGATGCGCCCCATATTAGTAAATGGCTCGCCCGAGAGGGCATAACTTGGCTCAAGAGTAAAAAACTGTCCGTCCTCGTTGAATTTTTCATACTGAGGCAAACGCTCTTTACGAACGAGCTCTCCTAAGCGCAAATGATCGACTGCAACATTTCGCAGACTCTTAACCGCCCGAATGCCAGACTCCAACAATAAGTCTATTTGCAGCACATGACGTGCAATTTGATCTTCACGCAATTCAACTTGTTGCGCCTTTTGACGCTCAAAAAACACCACCGCCGTCAATAGGGCCATGACAATCACGCCCATATAGGTATAAAACACCGCACGGTTATAATTCTTTTGAATTGGTGCTTTTAATTGTGGATCTGAGTCTTTAGAAAGCATTCACTTACCTTGGGTTGCGCTGGATGCAGCGACTAAGTATAGATCGCGCGCATTAAAACCATCATTTTTTCATAATATCAGGAACATATTAAGATGCGCACCCATATCACTCATAAAGTGAGTAAATTACAAAAAAAATGTGATTAGAAGAAAGCATTTTGTCAAAACTTTACTTTTGTCCGTAAAGTGAGCGCATCAATACAAGTGCAAATGACTACCACAATCGCTCACTCAAATAACAAAAGCATGCATACTGACGCCAGCATACATGCCTTTTGCATGATGGTTATCCTAAAAATAATCACGATTGTTTATGGTTAAATCATAAATGTTCCTCAGCAAATTCAGCGAGGCGAGAACGCACCACGCCATTGAGATAAATATTGGCACTGCCTTCAAAGTCCTTGAAGCGTTCCACAATATACGTCAACCCCGAAGTGACAGCAGTTAGATACGTGGAATCAATTTGCGCCAAATTGCCGCTACAAATTAATTTAGTCCCCTCGCCCATACGGGTAATCATGGTTTTAATTTGCGACGCTGTAAGGTTTTGACATTCATCGAGTAATACCACAGAGTTTTGAATTGAGCGGCCACGCATAAAGTTGATTGATTTAAACTGAATGTTCGCCTTTTCCATAATGTAATTCACACTACCAGAAGGATTGACGTCATTCTTATGTAACACTTCTAGCGTGTCGGTAATGGCGGCTAGCCAGGGCGCCATTTTCTCTTCTTCTGTTCCTGGTAAAAAACCGATAGATTCAGCAATTTCTGGGGTGTTTCGCGTCACGATCACTTTGTCGTATTGCTTACGTTCAACCACTAACTCAAGTGCTGCAGCCATTGCAAGTAAGGTTTTACCGCAGCCTGCAGGACCGGTGAGAATGACTAATTCGATATCTGGGTCAAGTAAGGCATCTAACGCCATTCCCTGATAAATATTCTTAGGTTTAACACCCCATGCTTCGTAATGGTTTAACCTGTCTCTACCCCTATCAATAAGCTGAAGTTGGCTATCAGTATGTCCGCTAATTCTGGCACAAAATTCGGTATCTTCATCAATGAGGTACTGGTTAATGTAAAACGGTTCTTTGCCCAATTGCTCCCTAGGTACAAGGTGCATAGTGTGGCGGCCTGCTCTTTCGGTTTCAACATCATCGAACTGCTGCCAGAAATCACCTTCAAATTCATAAAAGCCTTTAGCTAAAAAGCGAATATCATCAATTAGCTGATCGGTACGATAGTCTTCCACTTGCTCAATACCCGCGCCTTTAGCTTTCAGGCGCATATTGATATCTTTAGTAACTAGGATGACTTGCCGAGGTTGATATTGCTGTTGAAGGTAGAGCGCGGTATTGATAATGCGGTTGTCGTTGTTGCTATCGGGGAGAGAGTGGCTTTCAAAGTTGACCTGGTGATCGGGGAAAATGGATAAGCTGCCTGATGCATCGGTATGCCCCTCTCTGGTGGGCAAGGGCACCCCGCTGATAATTTCCTCTGGGGTAATCTTACCACCTAATATATCTTCTAGGGCGCGTATTGCGACTCGGGCATCACGGCTAACGTCGCGCTTTCGGTCTTTAATGGTATCGAGTTCTTCTAACACCGTCATGGGTACGACAACATCATGTTCCTTAAATGAGTATATCGCTAACGGTTCATGCAGTAACACATTGGTATCCAATACAAACAACTTCTTGTCGTTTTGACTCATGGTGCCTCCAGAGTGTTTAGATGATAGTTATTGTGGGTACATCGTCTCCTGAAAATCTCAATGGCATAACTTAAAAAACAACTGTCATCATTATTTTTACATCACTTTATGACGTTTTTCCATCACTAATCGCCCAGATAAATACCCAAGATTATCCACAAGCGGTGCCATACCAACACCAAGCTAGCTAGGTTAAATGACACTGATGTGTCATTACGTACAAATAAACGCCATTTAAATCTAATATCAATGCTAGAATTTCATTCTAGATAGCTTTGGTTTACCATACGCCCCCTTTTTTATTTGCAGTCAAAAATGAGAGTGAAGCAATGTCGTTTGCCTTAGGTCAACGCTGGATCAGTGATACCGAGTCAGAATTAGGATTAGGCACCGTGGTGCAAATAGAAGGTCGCATGGTGACCTTGATGTTTCCGGCTACGGGTGAGAATAGAATGTTCTCAATCAGTGAAGCACCGCTTACTAGGGTCATTTTCAATCCAGGCGATACAGTGGAAAGTGGTGAAGGCTGGCATTTATTGATCAGTGACATTGAAGAGCAAAATCAGTTGGTCACTTATCATGGGACCAATGTCGAGACCCAAGAAACGGTCACTTTGCGTGAGACGCAGCTGAATCATAATATTCGTTTCAATAAGCCACAAGATCGCTTATTTGCCGCACAAATTGACCGCTTAGATCGCTTTGGCCTGCGTTATCAATGCCAGCAATTACGCCATCAATTAGCCACCTCAGACTTGCTAGGCCTTCAAGGCCCACGCGTTGGCTTAATTGCCCACCAACAATGGATTGCCCATGAAGTAGGACGCCGCTATGCACCCAGAGTGCTATTAGCCGATGAAGTAGGCCTAGGTAAAACCATTGAAGCTGGATTGATTATCCACCAGCAATTATTGACTGGCAGAGCGGAACGTATCTTAGTGATTGTGCCAGATACACTTCGCCACCAATGGTTAGTTGAAATGCTGCGCCGCTTTAACCTGCGCTTTTCCGTGTTTGATGAAGACCGCTGCGTTGAAGCTTATGCAGACAATGACAATCCATTTTATACCGAGCAACTGGTGATTTGCTCACTGGAATTATTGCGTAGTAAGCGCCGCTTAGATCAAGCGATGGATGCTGACTGGGATCTGATGGTGGTTGATGAAGCCCATCATTTGCAATGGTCAGAAGATAAACCGAGTCGCGCATATCAAACCGTTGAAGCTTTAAGCCAAACTATTCCGGGCGTGTTGCTACTCACAGCAACCCCAGATCAACTCGGCCACCAAAGTCACTTTGCCCGTTTACGCTTGCTCGACCCAGATCGTTTCTACGACTATGAAGCGTTTTTGAATGAAGAAAACAGCTATAAAGAAGTTGCTGAAGCGGCAGAAGCACTAGCAAATGCTAAAAAGCTGCCAGACACAGCCATTAACAATCTCACTGAGTTATTATCAGAGAAAGACATTAGCCCAAGCATTCGTCTCATTCAGGCTGATGATGTGGATGAAGAGTTACAACAAGCTGCGCGTGAAGAATTATTGCAAGAGTTACTAGACCGCCATGGTACGGGTCGCGTGTTATACCGTAACAGTCGCGCTTCAGTGAAAGGTTTCCCGCAACGTATTTTCCATGCTTATCCGCAAACCTTGCCTGAGCAATATGTAACCGCCTCACGCGTTAATGCCATGATGAATGGCAATAAAGGCGCTAATGAGCAAGCCAAACAAGCACTATGTCCCGAAAAAATCTACCAAGATTTTGATGCAGGTAGTGCAGCTTGGTGGAAGTTTGACCCTCGTGTTGATTGGTTAATTGATTTCTTAAAGCAACACCGCAACAAAAAAGTGCTGATCATCGCCAGCCAAGCAGAAACCGCACTGAGCCTTGAAGAAGCATTAAGAACCCGTGAAGGCATTCAAGCTACCGTATTCCACGAAGGCATGTCGATCATTGAGCGCGATAAAGCCGGCGCGTACTTTGCCCAAGAAGAAGGCGGCGCTCAAGCACTCATTTGTTCTGAAATTGGCTCAGAAGGGCGTAATTTCCAGTTTGCCAGCCATCTAGTATTGTTCGACTTACCGCTTAATCCTGATTTACTTGAGCAACGCATTGGACGTTTAGACCGTATTGGTCAACAAAATGATGTACAAATTCATTTGCCATACCTAGAAGGCACTGCCCAAGAACGCTTAATGCGTTGGTTCCATGAAGGATTAAATGCATTCGAGCTTACCTGCCCCAGTGGTCACCTGTTATTCCAAGAATTCAGTGAAGAGTTACTGCAAGTGCTGTTGTCTGAAGATGAGCAAGCCATGACCTTGCTGCTCAATCATACCCAATCTCAGTACAAAGCATTAAAGCAAGCAATGGAACAAGGCCGCGACAAACTGCTAGAGATTAACTCTCACGGCGGCGAGCGTGCTAATGCACTTATTTATCGCTTAGCTGAACAGGACAACGATACTAGCCTCATTGGCTCGGTGATCCGCTTATGGGACATTATTGGTGTCGATCAAGAAGATCGCGGTGAGAACTCCATTATTTTGCGTCCATCAGAGCACATGATGTTCCCAACCTATCCAGGTTTACCAGAAGATGGCATCACAGTAACCTTTGATCGTGAGACCGCGTTATCACGTGACGATATTGCTTTCATCTCACAAGAACACCCTCTTGTGCAAACCGGTTTGGATTTAATCACAGGTTCAGAAACGGGCACCACGAGTGTGGCTATTTTAAAGAATAAGGCCCTGCCTGCTGGTACCCTATTTTTAGAATTGATTTATATGGCTGATGCATCTGCGCCTAAATCAAGTCAGTTATACCGTTACTTGCCACCCACACCTATCCGAGTATTACTGGATAAAAACGGTAATAATATGGCTGATAAAGTTGACTACACCAGCTTCGACAAACAGCTCAGTGCTGTAAATCGTCATATTGCCAGTAAGCTAGTGAGCGCCTCTCAGACATTGCTGCATCCGTTATTTGCTCAAGGTGAAACACACGCACAAACAGAGCTGGATCAGTTAGTGAGCGCCTCTAGAGAGTCTATGACGCAACAGCTCACCACTGAACTTGAACGTCTACAAGGGCTAAAGGCCGTTAATCCAAATATTCGTGAAGACGAATTAGATTATTTACGTAACCAAATGCTTGAACTGGCAGATTATATGGATGATGCTCAGCTGCAACTTGATGCCATTAGAATGGTATTAGTCAGCCATGCATAGTTGATCCATAAGACACATGTTAGGTAGCAAGGAAGCTGCCTAAAATGATGTGTTCTTGCTTATCACTTGTTAAACTTACACTATTATTAGCAATCTGTTGGAGTAGCCATTGATTGAGTTAACCACAAATCAACACAACAGATTCTTACGCCTTATCCTAGTTTGGATAACTGGGCTGCTGACTTTTTTTACGCTTTCTCATCAATTGTCTGCACAACCTTTTTATGTTCACCTTGACCCATCCGAAGTCAAATCCATTACGGTCAATGAGAAAGACGCACATGTCTTAGTCAGGCCATGGTCAGGCAAAACACGTCATGGCGCTGCGATTATTATTGGCCCAACAGATCACCACCCTGATACTGCTGGCATCATTAGTTACTTACGCCAACAACTTAATCAATATGGTTGGGCAACAATCAGCATCGAGCCCAGTGAAGGCATGTTTTACCCCAACTTTGCGACGTCAGCAGAAGCTGTCGAAAAAGCGGGAGAGCAGCAATTAGCACTGGCAACTAATCAAACCACGCCTAGATACCAAGCACAGCAACTGTTAGAACTGAGAAACTACCAACAAGACTATTTAAAAAGTGCACTGGCGCAGCTGACCGAAATTGGCAAGGCTTACCCAGGGAAAAGAATGATTATTGTGGTCGATGATAGCGCAGGGTTAATCAGTAATTTGCTATATGAAAACGCCATACCATTCCCCAACCTTCTGGCAGTCATCAACCCATATCGCGAGTTTGAGCAAGACTTAGATGCAGAACAACAAACAGCAAGCATTGCTGAACAACTCACTGCATTATCAGTACCTATTTTGGATATTCAGTCGCCTGACGGACACCCTCTGTCACAGCTTCATGCTCCTCAGCGTTACAACTTAAATCAGATCAAGCCGGTCAGCTTTTACCATCAATACACCTTAAGCTTAAACATGGACACCCCAAGTGCATGGGAAGAAGTGCTATATGTATTAAAAGGCTTTAGTAATCGAGTATTGAAGCAATAGCCCAGCGATTGTCAGACAATAAAAAACCGCAGCAATGTCTATTCAAAACAATCTAGCTACGGTTTCTATTGATTGTGTTCAATTATGGCTTGGCTTTATCTTTACTCAGCATTAATGCCAAAGCGACTAACACCACAATAATAGCCATATAGAGCAATTCAATCATCGAGGTAGGTTTGAGCTCATTAAAGTATGCAAATACCTTGATAACCAGCATCATGAGAATGACTTTACCGAGCTTACTTTTCAAAGAATCGATGCTCGAAATAACCAGAATTTTTCCACCTGACTCTTGTTTGTCAGCAACGTCGATATTACTGATAAAGAGTTCATATAAACCAAATGCGAATATCAGTAATACTGAGCCTAATAGAAACGTATCTAATAACTCGACGACCACCATCACTAACTCAACCCTAACATCAAGATTACTGGTGACAATGTAGCTCCATAACAAAGCAAATAAATGGATAAGGTCCTTAAGACCCAACGCAAAAATAACAAACGCAGCCAACACACAGGCAAGTACTCCTGTGACTACCGATAAACGGCTCCCCCATAGCAGGCGTTCAAAAAAAGCCATCATAACCAACACATTCCCTATATTGCATACAACACATTACCTAGTAACTTTTTACATTAGTAACGCATTATAAATTAAGGCATTAAGCCACCTAAAAACGAAGTATCTTCAACGATATCTCGCAGGCAGCATAATACAGAGTGATTACAATTGAAATAAGGCTGTTACAGCTAAGATTTGACTCAGATTACCACCAGCCGCCAGCACGAGGCTTGTACTGCTTATCTGGCTTTTTAGTTTGTCTTAGTGCAGCAATACGCCAATTTTTACCTGCAAGTAACTTAACCTGACTGAGCGATTCGCGGCTAAGTAGGCTGCGTACACTTGCTGTCCAGCTTTTGTTGATACTTAATTTTATGGCGGCACATGCATCTGGTGAGGTATGTTTGATTTGTTCTGCAAGCAATAATGCTTGCTCATGCGGGGTAGCACTGACTTCACTTACCAAACCAAAAGCTAAAGCTTGTTGTGCATCTAATATCTCTGCCGTTAACGTCAATCGCATAGCTTGGTCTTTAGGCATAATTTGCCTTAACCCCACTAACCCTGCCATGTCTGGAACTAAGCCCCACTTTGCTTCCATAATGGATAACTGAGCGTCTTTTCCTGCAATTCTATAATCAGCACCCAACGCAATTTGAGTGCCACCGCCATAACAAAAACCTTCCAACACAGCAATGACAGGAATCGGTAAGCGTTGCCAACCGACTGATACACGTTGAGCTAAATTTGCATTACCTGGTAACCATTTAAATAGTAATTTACCTGCGGTCATCGGCGACTTAGAGATACCTTTCACATCAAGGCCAGAACTAAAATTTCCACCACTTCCAGATAACACCACAACTTGAACATGCCGTTGCTTGGCTAATGATTTAATGGTGCGATCAATGGCGACAAACATATCGTAATTAAGGGCATTAAATTTATCAGGTCGATTCAGCTGTACCTGAGCTATGCCATTATCCACCGTCACACTCACTAACTTGTCTTCCATGAAACAATCCCTTACTGGTCAGTCCAGTTTTCATGGTAGCATAATTGTTGCGCGTGTCGAATAGTTATAACATGGCAGTTTATTGTCATCAGTCAAAAAGTCGACAAAAGTGAATATCACCTTACTTATAATCAGGTGTACAATGAAGTGGCGTCAAATGAAGTAGCGTCTAAAGTTAAACCTTAACGACAACAATGGTTTGATGTTAACGTAGCGTTAACGATAGAAAGTGTTACTAGGATAACAACATTGTTTTATACCTCTGTCTTATAATTATAAAAACGCCCCAATGATTGCAGCGTAACGCAAACGTTTGAGTCAGAGCCATTGGCGAATAAGGACAACCTTTCAATATGACAATCCCAGTATTAATTTGCGACGATTCTGCATTAGCCAGAAAGCAAATGGCACGAACCCTGCCCAAAGAGTGGGATGTTGATGTCACTTTTGCTACGAATGGTGCTGAAGGCTTAGAAGTCATTCGCGCAGGTAAAGGGGAGATTGTTTTCCTCGATTTGAATATGCCTGTGATGGATGGCTATGAAGTACTTCAAACCGTTCAAAGTGAAGATTTACCCGCATTGGTCATCGTTGTCTCTGGTGATATTCAAGTTAAAGCCCATGAGCGAGTCAAAGCTTTAGGCGCACTCGATTTCATTCAAAAGCCTGTCAGCGCCGATGCTATCAGCAATATTTTGCAAGAATATGGCATCCTGACTTTAGCGCAAACCTCACAAGAAAATAGCCAACCCATGTTCGAAGTTGACATGCGCGACGCATGTCAAGAGATTGCGAACGTCGCTATGGGGCGCGCAGCAGATCTACTGGCAAAATTATTAGATGTGTTCGTGCTACTGCCTATCCCTAACGTCAATGTTCTCGAAGTGAGCGAGCTCACTATGGCGCTCAAAGCGACTGAAGAAAGCTCAATGGTCTCTGCACTTTGTCAGGGCTTTATTGGTGCAGGTGTAGCGGGTGAAGCATTGCTGTTATTTCATGATTCAAGCTTTGAAGACATGGCTAAACTAATGGGACTGGCTAACCCTGAAGACAGTAACAACGAAGTAGAAGTGATGATGGATACCGGTAATGTCCTCATCGGCGCTTTTCTTAACGGGATCTCTGAGCAACTAGACATGAAATTTAGCCAATCACATCCGGTGGTCATTGGTCGACACTGTACCGTTAATGACCTTATCCACGATAACTCTGAAAAATGGCAACGCACTTTGGCAATGGAAATTAACTACCGTATTGAAGATTACAACATTCAATGTGATTTATTACTGTTGTTCACTGAAGACTCAATTCCCACGCTTAATTATAAGCTTGGGTACTTACTCGATTAACGCTAGGCTTTAATATGTCAAAAGACCAAAGTGCGATGAATGAACTTCACTGGCTAATTGATATGGTGCAGACCATTGAAGTAGGCTTAGTCGTGTTAGACCGCCAATACAACATTCAGTTGTGGAATGGTTTCATGGAAAACCACAGTGGTGTGTCACCTAATGCCATTAAAGGCAAAAATGTTTTCGAGCAGTTTTCTGACTTACCTGAGCAATGGCTGAAACAAAAAATGGAGTCGGTATTTTTGCTTAAAAACCGTACTTTCATTAGTTGGGAACAACGACCTTACGTATTTAAGTTCAAAAACTACCGCCCTATTACTGGTCGTGCAGATAGCATGTACCAAAATATCACCTTGTTACCTCTGGCATCATTAACAGGTGAAATTACCCATATCAGCATCATTATTTACGATGTAACCGATATCGCCATCAACAAGTTACAACTGAAAAATGCCAACTTACGCTTAGAGGAACTAAGCCAAACAGATGGGTTGACTCAGTTACACAATCGTCGCCATTGGCAGCATTGCTTAGAGCGTGAGTTTGAACGTTTCTCGCGGTATAACGACAGTGCCACTCTAGTGATGCTTGATATCGACCACTTTAAGAAAGTAAATGATCAGTATGGACACCCTGCTGGTGATAAAGTCATCCAACATATTGCCCACTTGCTGAAACAGTCTTTGCGAGAAACCGATTGTGCAGGACGATATGGCGGCGAAGAGTTTGCTGTGGTATTGGCTAAAACCAATGCAGAAGAAGCATTACACTTTACTGAGCGCTTACGTAAAAAGATTGAGTCATCAGAAGTGGTGTATAACCATCGCAAGCTTAAGGTAACAATCAGTCTAGGAATTAATGATTTAACCCCTAGCATAAAGAGCAGTTCTAATTGGTTATCAGGAGCAGATAAAGCCTTATATGAAGCTAAACAGCAGGGCCGAAACTGCAGTGTTATCAATAAAGAAGATAGCATTGAAGAATAGACGCTTAGATTGACCAATAAAAATGCCCAAACAGTCTTGTTTGGGCATTTTTATTTATATATTTTAGCCAATTGAGCTCAATAAACTAGAAAAGGCTACTCTTCAATATCATCTTCATCATCTACTTCGTCACCGACAAAATATGTGCCCCAACCGTCATAATCGACTTTCTGTTTAACGGCAAGTTGAATAAGTTGCTCACTGGCTTGATCAAGTAATGCCACTTCTAGTTTGTGGTAGCCAATCGCATCAAAGCAGAAGATTACCGAGCCATCATCTAGCTCCATTTCTTCAGCATCATTGACTTCAAAACCTAGCTTAAAAGCTTCTACCGCCGCTTTTTCTAGCTTATCGAAGTGACTCGATGAAAAGTGATGCTCAATGGTATATTCCGCATCAGGATCTGAACCATCACCAAGCAACGCTTCCACAATTTCGCGGTTTTCTTCTTGCTGCTCTTTTAACAGACGTTCAATAGACATGGGTCAACTCCGTAATGAAATTCTCAACCAAGGGATTATACATGAACAATCACCTGCTTGAGCAAGCAATTATTATGCTTGCTCAATACAGTGTTTAGGCGGCGTTAGTTGGCTTCACCATCAACGATTTAGCTTCGTTATTCAGCTCAGCTAATCGTTGAGACATTTTATCATGTACTTGTTTACATAAATCTTTCACATCTGCTTTTTCAAGACCCTTGGTCATTATCGGTGCCATCATCTCAACAATGACAACACCGTTATTCCAACGGTTGAGCTTAATATGATTCTGGCAGGATGCAATCACAGGAATGATAGGCACTTGAGCAGCGATAGCAGTATGAAATGCTCCCACTTTAAATGGCAGTAGACCTCTACCGCGAGAGCGAGTACCTTCTGGGAAAATCCAAACAGACAACAACTTTTGCTTCATTTTAGTGACTGTTTTTGCCATGGTGTCGAATGCACTATGGCGGTTTTTACGATCAATCAGAATATTGCCTGATAACCAATAAATCTGGCCAAATAACGGCATCCAAGCAAGGCTCTTCTTACCCATACTCACGGTAGATTTAGGCACAACAGAGGTTAAAGTGAATAAGTCAAAATTATTCTGGTGATTCGCCAAATAGATGTTTGGCGCTTCAGATTGCTGTTTTTGCGCATTACGCTTAATAACCTTTACCCCAAGTATAGGGGCTGCAGATGCGAATAAACCAGCGATCACATGTACATTGTCACGGTGCATAGGACGAATAAGACAAAATACAATAGAAAATATGAACGCTAAGCAAAGCATCAAGCCTAGCAATATAGAACGTAGAATTAGCAGCACAGCATACTCCTGCATTTAAGTTGGCGACAGTATAAACAGGCTAGACACCAGACTCAATATTTTGTTTACAGCTGTACGCTGAAACTCAAGATTGAGTTACATTACAATAACAATAACTCAACCAAGTGTACGTCTGGCCTTAACGGCAAACAAGCCTCGACAGACAGCAGCGCTTACGGCTAAACAAGCCACAATTGCGGCACCACTGGGTAAGTCTAGACTGGCAGACAATAGCAACCCGAGCATGTAACCGACAACACCGACCACATAGGCTATGGCTAATTTGCCTTTGCCTGCATACTGATTCAACGCCAACGCAGGTAAAATTAATGTGCTAAACACTAAGTAAACCCCCACTAACTCTACTGATAATGTGATAACTAAAGCGAACAAGAAATAAAAACCAACACCTTCTAAAACTTGTGGCTTCAAGGCAATCAGCAACAAAATGCCACCATAAGCAATAGCGGGTAAGGTGAGCTGCTCCCAACTTACCCATAGTATTTGGCCATTCATTAATTGCTTAAGTAACTCAGCACCATGAGGGTCATTAGCTAACAAAAGCATGGCTGCGACAGCACTTAATACATAGAAGCTACCAATAAATGCCTCTAGCTCTTGTTCAAAATGTCGCGCTAACCAAGCAATAGTGCCCGCCCCAGCTAGTGCGAAAATAGCTGGCATCCAAACATGTGAAAAGGGCAAAGCTTCAATATCGTGATTAATATGCGACACAATAGCCCCTAAGGCAGCAACTTGAGCAATAGCAAGATCGATAAAGATAATGCCACGCTTCAGCACTTGCTGACCTAGAACAACATGAGTGGATAACACCAGTAAACCAGCAACAAACGCTGGCAGTAAAATCGACACTAACTGGAAATCGACCATAGGCCTATTTCACCTCATTAAGTAAGGCTATGACACTATCGTATAGCCCAAACAGATCCTGACTTTGAGCATTACCACCAACAGACATAGGCAAGACTCTCATATTAAGATCAGCCCTGTCAGCTAGCCAATTAGCACCACGCACATCCTGATATGATGTAACTAATACAGCCATCACATCCTGCTCTTGCACTTGGGTTAATAATGAAGCCAAATGACCACTGGTCGGCGCTAAGCCAGGCTTAGGTTCTAGGTCAGCAATTTGCTCAATGCCCAACCACTTAAATAAGTAGCGAAAGCTTGAATGATATGCGATAACCTTTTTACCCTTTAACCCTTCAGCTTGTGCCTGCCACTGAGGTACTTTAGCTAACCAACGTTGTTCAAAATCAGCATAGTTAGCTTGATATTGCGCTGCGTTATCAGCATCAACTTGACCGAGTTTGGCCGACAGCGCTTTAGCGACTTGCAGTAAACGCATCGGATCAAAATGTAAGTGAGGATTTCCTTGCGCATGAACATCGCCCATTGAACGATCAACATGCTCTAGCTGATCTAATGTTTCAACATGATCCGCGGCGAAAAACAAGCCACGATCTGTTGAAGTCACTTTTGAGTTAGAGGCTTTCATTTGCAGCATTGGCAACCAGCCAATTTCAAGATCCGCACCTGCGCAAACAGCTATATCGGCCTGACGCATACGCGCGATGAGGCTCGGCCTAGCTTGCACCAAATGTGGGTCTTGCATTGCTGTCGTTGCCGAATAAATACTCGCATTAGGTGCTAACTCTTTTGCAAGCGCTGCATATTCTGGCTCACATGCAAACACATTAATGTCTGCCTGAGCTGAGCTAGATAGCGTGATGGCAGCAACTGCAGCCATCTTTAACCATTTAGAATTGATGTGCACCGTGAGCTCCTAATGTCATGACATATTGAAGTGTAATAATATTATCGTCTTCAAAACCATCGAAATTCGTGCCGCGCTGATTGGTATATTGTAAACGTACCGTTGAGAAATGGCTGCTGTGCCAAGCTAAACTCACTTCTGTTTCTTTTAGTTTTTGCTCATCAAGGTGATCACCATGGATTTCATAACCATCCACTTCGCCATAACGAATACCAGCAGACCAACTAGGTGAGAACTGGTAAGCACCGCTTAAATACCAACCTTGATAATAATCATCATGTTCATGCATTTCTTCATGATCATCATGCTCTTCAACCGCAAAGATGTCAGTGGTACGGAAGTACTCTCCACTCAAGGTTAAATGCTGGTACTTGTAATTGCCTTGCGGAGCCCACTTATAGACAAAGTCAGCAATATAGGTATTCTCACCGATGTAATGTGCACTATGGCTGTGATCATGTTCATCTTCATCAACAAGCTCATGTTCATGCCCTTCTTCACCAATGGTTTTACCATTCTCATTGCGCATATAGTTCAAGCCTAGCTGCCATGAACTATGCTGACCAATGTCACCACCAATTTTTGTGAAGGCGGTATAAATCCCTACATCTTTGAAGTCACGCTCACCATGCTCATCTTCAGCGCGCATTTTTTTACCACTGAAGGCTTCTGCCCCCATAGTCCAATAAAGATCGGTTGGCGCAACGTAACTAAAGCGCACACCGTCATCAAAATAATGACCACCTAAGAACGCACGGTATGCAGCTGGGCGCTCAGAAAAGCTATCTGTATGAGGATGTTGATTATTTAAATAACCAATATCAGATAAAAAACGACCCGCACGAATAGACATACCACCTGGTAGCGCTAAGGTTTGAATAAAGGCTTCTTCTAAATGAACTTCAGTATCACCGTCATGCATTTCTAATACTGTGGTTAACTTACCGTAGAACATATCATCAATGTTGGCACTAATAGCAAGCTCAGTTTCACCTAGACCAAATCCTTCAACACGCTCTGACATAGCGCGCTCACCGCTCTGATAATAGCCGTCTAGTACCGCACTGATATTGGGATTAGACAAACTAGAGGTTGAGTTGGCATGAGCCATTGACACAGAACCAAACATACAAGCAATCGCTACAGCTGAAACACGCGCAGTTAAAACAGACATACTGTCTCCTAATACAACAAACCTCGGTCTTCTTAATGAAGCCGAAAAAAATAGATAAATGTGTAAGTAATGTTGAATTAAGAGATAACAGGTGGCGCACGGCTGTGGTAAACAGCGAAGAAGTGAGTAATAGATGTGTAGCTGGCACAAGGGGAAAAATCTTGCACTTGCTTTTGTGGAAGTAAGCCAAAATCATCGGTTAGCAATGCTTGGCTAAGTTGGGTTTGGCTAAAGCACAGAGTACATTCACTAATTAGATCATGGTCATGATCAAGCTCTGCGATATGTGCCGAGGTAGAAAACGACAATAGCAATAATATGGCACTTAGCCATATTGAAAGCGATTTTGTCGTTGATTGGCGCATAAAAGCAATGTCCGTTTGTGAAGCGAGCCAAATAAGTTGTCACGTATTTTAAAAGACATTGCTAATTTTGCAACAAGTAGAATGTTACAAATCACACATTGCTGAAAAACCGTACAAGCGAAACATTTTTGGGCTTTTGCTATGCTTAATGTTAATTGTGTGCGCCAGACTATATTTCAAAGCACTAAAGTAAGTTTTTTTTAAGATAGCTTTAAGCTCAACTGCATAAAATTACAACATTACTAATGAACGACTTTATGCAGCTTGACTGCCTATTTCAACATAGATGAGACAAAGATATGGCTAATTTTTTACGTGAAAACATTGGTATCATTACAGCGATGGTAGTCATCGGTGTTGTAGTATTAGGCGGCATTTACTACGTAGAAACATCACTACAAAACCAAGTGATTGTTGTTGAGTAAATATCAGCATTGTGCAGAGGAGTATCCTACTCTTCTGCTCCTTCCCCTTTGTTAGCTTGTTTCTCTGCCTCTAGCTGCTCAGCATCCTTACCAGGTTCAATCACGACTAAGTGATCCATCATATGGCTCGCAACAAACATCGCTACCGAGAGTATCAATAACGGCACTACCACCATCATTTTCCCACCAAAAAACACACCATATATCACCATGGATAACGCAATATAAAAGCCAATAAGCTTCCCTAACGTTAACCATTTATGACGCGACAACCAGGCATCACAATGTGGGCATTGCACTTGGGTAAGTAACCCTTTACCACGGGTTTGTTCAATTGTTGTCGCATTAAATGACTGGTAGCAGTGAGCACACTTTAATTGCATTGATTTATCCTCATAAAAACCGGCACGATTTTATCAAAGTTTATTAATAATAGGTATTTTCAGCGCAATACAGGCTCAGCTTTAACAATAAAGAGCCATTTTTTGTAAATTATGTAAATTCCTTGGTTGAGCTTAGACTAGCTAGCACCTATGATGAGGATTCAAGCCAACAATTGCATATGGAAGTCATCATGTTGCGTGCCATTTATCCAATTATCATCGCCCTCGCCTGCCTTGTCAGTTCGCCATCTGTATTGGCTGACACACCACAAACGACTCAATCTGAAATAGCCAGCTTACAGCAGTTTATCGACAAAGATGTTGATGCTCTGCCCTCTCGAAAAGGCGAGATGCAAACCATCACTGAATATCGCATCACTGATAAAACTATGCAGTTGCGAGAACATATTCGACAATTAATGGATGTTTCTCCAATAGACACAAAATACGTCACTCCTCTAGTGCAGCACCAGCTTAAGTTTCTTGAAGGCATTCAAAACTATCTTGATCAGCAACTACTTCTACTGAATAGCCAGTTGGGCACAGACAATGATGCTGAAACCATTTTGCAAATGTCAGACAGAGAAAATCAGCGAGATTTATTTATCAAAGCACAGTTTGAAACCTTACTGTGGGCTGACAAATTAAGCATCGATACCCAAACACAAAAACAAACTTTAATAGCGGATTTAACTGTCAGAGCGGATAAATTTGAAAGCCTGGTTAATTATAACCAGAGCAAATTACAAACGGCAGTGGAAGATGTGGCAAATGCTGGTGCGGATGCCTCATCTGAACAAAAAGCCTTAGTGTTATTTTTAAAAACCCGCGTTGAAAAAAATATCGAAAGCCTGACTGTCAGCGCAGAAGTCCTTGAGCAACTTGGCCAAGATACAACATCCATCAAGAAGACCTTATTCAACGTGTCAGGCGATATCACTCAAGATGTGCTCAGTATTAACTTTGCTACCAGCTTACTGACACAATGGGGAGAAGTCGTTAAAAATCAGGTCATTGAGAATGGTCCAAGCATGACTTTTAAGATATTTATTTTCCTACTCATATTGGTCGTGGCAAACCTTATTTCAAAAGTGGTGAGCAAGGTGGTCTCAAAAGCGGTGGGAACTTCGAAGCTCAACTTCAGTAAATTACTGCAAGAGTTTTTCATCTCACTGTCTACCAAAGCAGTTTACGCTCTAGGGCTGTTAATTGCCTTATCGCAGTTAGGCTTTGAACTGGGTCCATTACTAGCAGGTTTTGGTATTGCTGGTGTGATTATTGGTTTTGCGTTGCAAGACACCCTGTCTAACTTCGCATCGGGCATGATGATCTTAATCTATCGCCCCTATGATGTGGGCGATTTAATCAATGCTGCAGGAGTCACAGGTACAGTCAGCCATATGAGCCTAGTCTCGACGACAGTAAAAACCCTTGATAACCAAAGACTAATCATTCCAAATAACAAAATTTGGGGTGATACGATTAATAACATTACTGCTGAGCATTTACGCCGAGTAGACATGGTTTTCGGTATTAGCTATAGCGACAATATTGAACATGCTGAACGTGTATTAAAAGAGATTGTAGACAAGCATGCAAGCGTGCAAACCTCGCCAGAACCGACCATTAAATTACACACGCTAAACTCATCGTCAGTTGATTTTGTTGTCCGTCCTTGGGTTCGCCCAGAAGATTATTGGAATGTCTATTGGGACATTACCCGTGAAGTGAAAATGCGCTTTGATGCAGAAGGTATTTCTATTCCATTCCCGCAGCGCGATGTGCATATTTATCAAACCAAAGCCGACTAATCATTGGTAAGTAAGCTGAAACACAGGTCAGACTTATTGTCTGGCCTGATTCCTTCTAGATAGCTTTAATGATAAAAGCCACTAAGCATCGGCGCCACAGAGACAATGACCTGTTCAGCTTAATGAGTTAACCACGATATCCCTTTACCTAAACACTCTTATTTGCAATGTTTTCTCAGGAAGCCTAGTTTGCTTTGTGTTTTTCTAATATAGTTTAACCATGAAATGTAAGCGCTTACACATCTTTAGAAAAAGCATTGTAGTTTGAAATGAACACGAAACATTCATAGGGAAAGGAAATTCATCAAATGTTCAGATTACTCATGAGTATCACGTTGTTTTTTAGTCTACTTACCTCGGTAAACTCTCAGACAACGATTGGTCATCAAGCCATAGAGAAGAAAATCCAAGCTATGACACTGTCAGAAAAGATTGACTTTATTGGTGGTTACAATGATTTCTATATCAGAGGTTATGAGCATTTAGGCATTCCGCAAATTCGTATTTCTGATGGTCCTGTTGGCGTTCGCAATTTTGGTAAATCAACTGCCTATCCTGCTGCAATCGGACTGGCAGCCTCATTCGATAAATCATTAGCTTATGATTTCGGCAAAGCCATTGCACTTGAAGCTCGCGCTAAAAATGTTCATTTATTATTAGGACCTGGTTTAAACATCTACCGTTTACCTATTACAGGTAGAAATTTCGAATACTTCGGTGAAGATCCACATCTAGCAGCGCAAACATCTGTGGCTTACATCAATGGTATGCAAGACCAAGGCGTCATGGCTGATGCCAAGCATTACTTAGCGAATAACCAAGAATTTAATCGTAATCATGTATCTTCAGACATGGATGAAAGAACCATGCACGAGATTTACTTAGCGGCATTCAAGCCAACGGTAACACAAGCAAATGTCGCGACTGTGATGGCAGGGTACAACTTAGTCAATGGCATCCATATGAGCGAGCACCATCAACTTAATAACGAAATTTTAAAGGGTGATTGGGGCTTTGAGGGTTTTATCGTCTCTGATTGGGTGGCGACATATGATGCCAAAAATGCAGCCAATGGAGGACTCGACCTAGAAATGCCTTCGGCTGCCTTTATGAACCAGCAAAATTTAATTCCCTTATTAAACTCTGGCGCAGTCGATGAAGCAACTATTGATGACAAAGTCAGACGCATATTGCGCACTTATGACAGGTTTGGCTTATTCAAACAAAGTGACTTATCACAAGGCTTTACATTAGATGAAGCTTGGGTAAGGCAAGTCGCAATTGATGCCGCACGTTCCGGTACCGTGTTATTGAAAAATAATAGCATTCTGCCTCTTGAACGTGATAAGCCTGCACGTATTGGTGTCATAGGCCCAAATGGTAATCGTGTGGTTACTGGTGGCGGTGGCAGCTCTGGGGTAGCCCCCTTGCACCCACTTTCACTAGTCAATGCATTAAAGCAGATATCACACCAAGGTACTGACATTGTTTCCGATAGCGGCGTGTTTACTGGCGCACCGTATCCTGAAAATCTCTGGGATGACTTTCCACTGTACATTTATCAAGATGATCAAAAAGTACAAGGTACCCATGCTGAGTTTTATCTAGGAACTGAATTACAAGGAGACCCAGTTCATAAGCAATTTTTCGATTGGCTGAAGCTCGAAAATGAACAGTTATGGCAATTTCCAACAGTGCCTAAAACAGATTTCTCAGTGCGTTTCACCAGTTTTTATAGCCCGAAAACAACTGGGTATTACAGTATTGGAGGCATAGGTGACGACGGTTATCGTATCATATTGAATGACATTGAAGTCGTCAGTTTATGGCGCAACCAAGGCCCGACTGCGGCGAAACACGAAGTTTTCATGAACGCCGGAGAAGAGTACAAAGTTGTTGTTGAATTTTATCAAGCTGGCGGCGGTGCAACCATTCAATTAGGTATCAAACCTGCTGAGATGAGTAAAAGCCCAGATGATTACTCTGCACCAGCCATTGCCTTAGCGAAAGACGTCGATTATGTCATCATGGCTGTCGGGTTTGACTGGCAAACAGAGGGCGAAAGCTATGATCGTAGCTTTGAAATGCCCTATAACCAAAGTGAACTCATTAACCAGGTTGCTGAGGTAAATAACAATGTCATTGTGATTATTAACTCTGGTGGAAATGTCGAAATGGAAAGCTGGATTGATAAGGTTAATGCCGTATTAATGGCATGGTATCCAGGACAAGAAGGCACGCTTGCACTTGCCGAAATCCTTTATGGAGACACTAACCCGAGTGGAAAACTGCCAGCGTCATTTGCTAAACGTATTGAAGAAAATCCAGCATACCCTTTCTATTTTGACGACGATGGCGATCTGCGAGTGTTCTATGGTGAAGGTATTTTCCTAGGTTACCGTTATTGGGACAAAGTGCAGCAAAAACCACGCTTCCCGTTCGGCTATGGATTAAGCTACACCCAATTTGAATACACTCAGCTTGAAATTAGTGCCGACAAAATTAACACGACTGAAAACCTAACGGCAAAAGTCACCATTAAAAATATCGGCCAACGTGCAGGTTCAGAAGTGATTCAAGTCTATGTTGAGGATATTGAAAGCCGTCTACCTCGCCCAATAAAAGAGCTTAAAGGATATGAAAAAGTCCACCTACTTCCCGGCGAAAGTAAAACAGTGTCAATGACTTTAACTCCCGATGATTTTAGCTTTTACGACCCAATGTTAAAAAAGTGGGTCGTCGAACCGGGCAAATTTAAAGTGCACGCTGCAGCATCATCCGATGACATTAAGCAAAGTGCCAAGTTTGAAATAAGGCCATAAGTAAAGACAGCGAAAAAGTTATGCTTTATCAGTAGGCTGAAAACAAAAAACTGTCCAGGTAGGACAGCTTTTTTGTCATGAAGAGGGGTTTACGCTAACAGGATAAACCCAACAAGCGTAATGCTTGCTGCTATCAGTGTGTAAGGCAATTGCGTGACAGCATGACTCACCAAGTTACAACCCGCACCTTGCGCTGCCAGTACGGTAGAGTCGCTATAAAAACACGCTTGGCTACCAAAAGATGATGCAGATAACAATGCACCAATCACTAATGGCGTATCAGCACCAACGGCTTGCGATAACGGCATCACTATCGGAATTGAAACAGCAAAAATCCCCCAGCTAGAGCCAGTAGCAAATGCCAATATGGCCATCGCAACAAACACGACCGCTGGTAAATACTGCGCGGTCATATATGGGCTTAAACTATCAATCACGTATTGAGGTAGCAGCAATTGATCACACACATCTTTGAAAATGAAAGCCGCAACGACAGTACCAATCGCGGGGAGCATACTCTTAAAGCCATCGATCATTTGTTCCATCATTTCAGAGATTGGCATTAATCTTTGCACGGCATAATACGGAATAGTTAATGCCATTGTGGCTAACAATCCTAACCAAACATCAATATCAAAATACACAGTAAAGCTAATCAGCATGATGATGGGCACTAAAAAATTGTGTAACTTGCCCTTACGCTCTGCTCCTGCAAACTCATCTTCAATCGCTTTAACGGCATAATCGTCAGCCGTATTAACATCGGTTTCGCCCACAGGTTTACTATCACCTTGCTGCGCCAATGCTTGCGCTTTTTTCATTGGCCCAAAAATCGGTATTACGCCCAAAATCACCAATGGCACCATCAACACTGCCACCCAAGCATACAGCATATAAGGAATCGCCTGCATATAAACCGAAATACCTTGGCCAGCTTCGGCAATACCATTATCCACCAGCAAACCGCCAAAAAATACTGCCCAAGTTGACAGTGGCACTAACACACATATTGGTGCTGCGGTGGAATCAACCACGTAAGCTAGCATTTCACGGGATATTTTAAACTTGTCCGTCACCCGCTTCATGGTTTCACCCACAGTCAGTGCGTTTAAGTAATCATCAATAAAAATAGCCACACCTAACAAGTAGGTCATTAATAACGATGATTTAGGCCCTTTTGCCACGGTTAGTGCATGCTTTCCAAAAGCAAAAGCGCCACCAGTCCTGACTAGCAGTGCAATTAATGCCCCGAAGGTGCCACACACTAAAATCAACCAACCTATGGTTTCGTCGGCCATCACTTTAAGTGAAATATCTGAAAAGTTATGCAATACATCAGCAGGTGATAACAACAGCAAGCCTACAATGGCACCGATCACCAGTGACAAGATCGGGCGACGCAGTGTAATTGCTAGCATTAGCACCACGACAGGAGGAATTAAACTGATTGCTGATGGCTCTGTCATTACATTTATCCTTGATTATGTCGCAACGACTGATTGTTAATAATTGCTGAGAAATTAATGTTGAATGCCTGCTGAGTCAATAAAATTTTTTAACCAAAGTAGTGGTTAGTTATCATTTAATGACTTATCTAACACAATTGTAATGCAGCCCAAATGAATAATCCCTCATAAACATCGCAGCTTTATCGTTTAAGATTTATGGACGGATAGATGCTACAAACAAAGGTAGACGTGGATACACTTAGGAATTACGGCAACAAAAAAGTCCAAGGCAAGCCTTGGACTTTTCTAGTATCACTACAGAAATGGCAAACTGAAAAGCTTATAGGTAACTGAGTTCACCTTTTAAGTGAGGTCTGCGGCCTTTTACATCGCGCATTTCAAAGCGTTTTCCACCTTCGATACTTTCATAACCGAAGGTCACTTCAGACGGCATAAACACAGGCAGTTTAAACTCAACGTCCAACTTAAATGGCTTATCACCTACAAATGTCATTAAGTGAGCCATTGAGCGGGCTTTTGACCACATACCATGCGCCAATACGCGCTCGAAGCCAAAACGCTTTGATAGTACTGGGTGCAAATGGATCAAGTTATAGTCACCTGATGCCTTGGCATATCTTAATCCTAAGTCTTCAGATAATTGCCAATGCTGAACATTTTCCCACGCCATATCTGATGCTCTTGGTGGGCGGACACGTTTTTTAGATTCAAAACGGTATAGGTAAGTCGATAATGCCTGCCAAACAAGCTCATCACCGACAAACACTTTCGAGGTTAACTCAAATTCCAAACCTGAGTCTGTCGTTGTGCTAGAAGTTAGCTCGCACTGTACTGTTAATTTTTCATCCATTTTCACAGGGCGATAAACAGTGATGCTGTTTTTTAAGTGGATCATGCCCAATAATGGGAAAGTGATCGCCTTATGGGTGAAAATGCTGGCATGTAACCTAAAGGCTAAAACGTATAAATAGGTGGGAGGTATGGTTTCACCATCAAAGTTAAACTCGCAAACTTTGGCATATTGCGCGACTTTATCTTCAGCCAATTGCACATTATCAGCAGAAATGAAAATGTTTGGTAATGGCTGTTGGTCCCATCCTGGCTTGCGGCTAAAAAATATTTTGCGATACAAGGAAAACAAAGATGGCATCGATTTAAACTCGATGGAATAGTCGTGACTCAAAGTAATAAACCCCTAAATAGACCTAAAATGTATATGCACAGCTAAAAATTAGCCGCATATTATAGCTGACTGTTGCGGCTCGGTCTAACCGTGCAGAAAATACCATACACAATATGGCTTTAGTGTTTGATGAAACCATGTCTATCTCGGTAAGAGATGACAACAAAGTACATCATACAAACATCGCATTTGCATACAGTCTAAGCCAATGCGACAATCCATTTTATATGACACTGCTCGTATCCTGAAACCCCAAATGCCCGATACCAGAAGCTCAATACCCGTGAAAGATAAAAACTTCGACAAGCTCACCCAAAAATTTGCCAAGAATATTTATGGCACCACCAAAGGCGAAATACGTGCTGCGGTGCTATGGCGCGATCTGATGCCTGCAATAGAACAGTTAGGAAAAACCAAGATTCGAATTTTGGATGCGGGTGGCGGTTTTGGTTATCTAAGCCAGAAGCTTGCCCAACAGGGACACGAAGTTGTGTTGTGTGATATATCTGAAAACATGCTTGAACAGGCTAAGCAGCAGATTGATGCTAGTGATACACCGCTTGATATCACGCTAGTACACAGCGCGATTCAAGATTTAGATGTGTCACAACTAGGGCAATTTGATCTCGTTATGTGCCATGCTGTGGCAGAATGGCTCAGTGATGCACAAGCAACTTTGCAAGGCTTACTCGCATTTATTAAACCCACCGGCTTATTCTCGCTGATGTTTTATAACAAAGAGGCGTTGCGCTTTCACAGCTTGGTATCGGGTAATCTTGATTATGTCGCCAAAGGCTTGAAGGTAAAAAAGAAAATTGGTCTCACGCCAACTTACCCTCTGTACATTGACCAAGTCACTGACTGGTTTAATCAATGGCAACTAACGCTGCAATGTCAGTCAGGTGTTAGAGTGATCAACGATTATCTTAAAACCCATTTGCCAGAAAATTTTGATAAACAACAACTGATTGAAATGGAGCTGAAATACTCCCAACGCCAACCTTATTTGTCATTAGGCCGTTATATACACTTTATTGGACAACCTATTCAACACGACAAAGTTGATTAGAATAACTCGATATCAGAGGTATCCGCATCATCATCTTTAAGGTGGCTAATGTATTGGGTTTCTTGTTGTTGAAGTTGTTCAATAATATTGGCAGGCAGCCACTTTAATAACACACGACCAGTCTGTGGATGAAACATTAATTTCCTAGGTTGCTCTCCCCCTAAATCTTCACTCACGATATTTATCCCCTCCAGTGCGAGATAGTGTTTCACAAATTCAATATTATCGAGTCCGATATTTTGTTGGATATGCGCACTCATCCTCGCTCCACCAAACACTTTAGCTTGCAAACGAGAACGTAAACCGCCAGATGTTAGTATGCCATTGATCAATTGCTCCATCGCCCAGTTTCCATAACGGCAAGAGTAACTGGTGACTTGCTGCCACTCATTTTGTTGCTCATTACCTGGTAATAAGAAATGATTAATGCCACCCACTCCCGTCACAGGGTCCCAAATACAGGCTGCGACACAAGAACCTAAACGGGTAAAAATCAACTCATCTTGACCACTGACATAGAATTGCCCAGGATCGACGCGCACCATCATCGCGTTTTGCTCACGATTAAACTTTCTCGTGGAAGCAACTAACTGCTGTGAATGAGGTGCATTGTTCACTAAGGCATTCCTTATCTATGTGCTAACGCACAGAAACTAAGACCGTTAATCACACAGTTTCTCCTGGCATTGCGTTAGCGTAAAGCCTTGTTGCTTCAATAAATCTGGGATAGCTTGTCGCCCCACAATATGCCCTGCTCCTACAACGATAAATAACTGTTTACCTGAGTGTTGAGTCATCAACTGTTCAATTTTAGCAGCCATTGAATGATTACGTTGCCACAATAGCTTTTCCAACAACTCATCCGAATCTGCAGCTTGCCCTTCCATAATATTAGCAAGTTGCAGCTTATCCCCCTGCCGCCATGCATTAATTAAGGCTAACATTTCTTCATCAGATGCATTCACAGCTTCATCTAGCATCGTCAGTTGAGTTTGCTCAGAAAAAGATGAAATCAAATCAAACTGGAATGCCACACTTTCTAACTCATAAAGTGGCTTTGTGCCGTGCCGAGCCTGTAAAAATAGATCCACGCCATGATCGGGCAAATAACCTAATTGAGCAAACCTCGCCATGCTAATTTGTGAAGCTTGTAACCAAGGTGCAAAGCCTTGTAACGACTGACAAATCACCTGCTTATCTTGACAATATTTAGCGGTTACCTGATTTGCTTTCGCCATCATGTCTGGCTCTATCATGCCAAAACGTTGTAGTAATTGGGCAACGTTGGCCTTGGTAATATCCGCTTCTATGACTAATGCATCAGAAGCAGTGAATGTTGATTCAATCACGGGGGTTAGCGGATAAAAGTCTGTATTACCCACATGAATAGACCCCAACAGGTAAGCAGTATTACCTTGCTTAGTCACTTTATAAAAAACAGGATTAGTTGTGGCAGATGCAACCTGCGCAACCAAGCACAGGCTTGAAACAAGAATAAATATCAAGAGTCGTTTCACATTGATTTCCTTTTGATCATACTGTTAGCGAAAACTCACTATTACTGATATCCATTGTCCATAACGGTTGTGACTTTCGCATCTTAGTATGGATTAGGTATAATTAACGATTATTACCGTTTTTTGAGATTGTCATGCCGTATACTAAAGTGCTCCAGCAAATTAAAGAAAACCTTCAAACCGCTTATCGTCAGTCGATTGATTGCGATACAAGGCTCGATGAGCTGCGTAAAGCTGGACATGGTAAGTTTGTCGCTATTTTTACAGAAGAACAAGGTTTTAGCCAAAAAAGTAACCGTTTTCTGCCTTATGTAAAAGAACTCGCTACTGAGTTTGAAACATTTCAAGACAGCACGCATATTGAACCTGAAGCATTAGAAAGCTTTGTTAAGCGCTTAGCTACCTTACTGCAAACAATGCAGGCATTTAAGCAATCCAGTAAATAACACTGCTCTGGCTACCATTTGGTGTTACTTGGTAGCCAGAATCTGAACTCTGCTCATTTTAAATGACATCTTTTTGTCATACTGATTGCTTACGCTGGGTCTATAATTCGACCATATTCAACATATTATGAGCGTCATTGACCTTGCTAGCGAGCTTCATAAAATAGTGAAGCGCCAATCACTCAGCGCATATTTCCAACCTATCTTTAATATCAATAGCCATCAGCTACATGGTTATGAAGCCCTCACCCGCGGCCCTGAGCACAGTCCGTTATTTTCACCAGTGCCCTTATTTAAAACGGCTGAACACCATGGCATGCTGAGCGATTTAGAAACACTGTGCCGCTCAATTTCAATTGATGCGTTTCATCAAAGGCAATTAGGAGGCAAATTATTTATTAATATTTCTCCTAAAGCATTGCTCGATCCAAAGCACCCTAAAGGCTTAACGCTTCAGCTAATAAAGCAATTGGGCATCCCCGCTTCTGATGTGGTTATCGAATTGTCAGAACAACATCCAGCTGATGATATTGACCTACTCAAATCTTGTTTAAACTATTATCGTGAACAAGGTTTTTTAACGGCTATTGATGACCTTGGAGCAGGCTACTCTGGGTTAAGGTTATGGTCTGAACTCGCACCAGATTACGTGAAAATAGACCGCCATTTCATCCACCAAATTGACCAACACCCAGTCAAACAAGAGTTCGTACGATCGATTGTCGATCTATGCCAAAGCCTCACCTGTAAAGTCATTGCTGAAGGCATAGAAACACAACAAGAGTTAACCATTATCAAGCAGCTAGGCGTCACATACTGCCAAGGCTATTTACTGGGGCGGCCAGCATTGGCACCTGAGTCGACGTTCAACTCTGCGCTCACCAATCTTAACCAAGTGTTCCAACCTCGTTACTGCGAAACGGCTGAAAGTCTGTGTATGAAGGCGATAACGGCAACACCAGAAAGCCGTTTAAAAGATCTCAGCCAGTTATTCATTGAGCGTCCTAGTTTGCAAGGTATAGTCATTACCGATCAGCAACGCCCACTGGGAATAGTCAATCGCAGTTACTTACTTGAGCTATTTAGTACACCTTACGGCCGTGCATTACACGAAAACCATCAAGCCAATGCCGTGATGGAAAAACGCATCATTCAAATTGAAGCAAGTGAACCCTTATCTAATGTCAGTCAGTTAATCACCTCTGAGTCAGCTAACACTGTGGCACAACAATTTGTGATCACACGTCATGGAAAATTACTCGGAATTGGACTCACGAAGGATTTACTCCAAAGGATCACTGAACATAGAATCAAGATCGCTCGCCATGCAAACCCGTTATCAAACCTTCCAGGCAATGTGCCCATTCAGGAAGAGTTGGCAAGGTTAAAGAGTCAACAGAAACCATTTTATTTGGCATATTTTGATTTGTGCCACTTCAAACCATATAACGATATCTATGGCTTTAGTCGTGGTGATGAAGTCATTCAACTCGTGGCAAACTTATTAGGACAATATCAAAGTGAACATTGTTTTGTCGGTCATGTTGGCGGAGATGACTTTGTGATGATTTGTACTCAAACGCAAATCGTTAGCCAATGCCAATCCATTGTTAGCCAGTTTGAGCAAAAGAAGCCTAGTTTTTATAATAGTGAACATTGGTTGGCTCAAACAATGCTCGCCAGTGACCGTCAAGGGCAACCATATCAACACCCTCTATTATCCTTGTGTGTCGGTATTATCGCGCCCCAATTAACGACCCAAGTGACTGAACATCAATTATCTATGCTCAGTGCTCAAGCAAAGAAAATGGCTAAGGCGAATGAAACTGGTTTTGCAATATTACCCCAGTTAAGCCAGTCAGCTAGCTATGATCTGCAATCTTTAGCGGCACTGAAACAACAAAAAACCGCTTAGTGATAATACTAAGCGGTTTTGTTGAATATTCACAGCCATCAACTGACAATCATCAGTGGGCTATTATTAGTTTAATTGGGGTACCACAGTTTTGTTCAGCCAATTTTTAAGCATCGTCGACTCATACTCAAATGGACGAGGGTTTGAACGTCGAACACTATTCATGAAAGTCATATCGACTAGCTTCTCACTACCCGCTACGACGACTTGATCATTTTCAAGTACCTGATATGTAAACGTCATACGCGGTGGATATAAGTCTTTAATAATACGTAAGTCACCAGCAGTTGCGCCAAAGGTTGGACGCATGTCGCCGGCTAAATCAACATTAGTGACCTGCATGACCAATTTTTGCTCGGGTTTAAGGGTTTTCTCAGCTTCCTTATTCAAGTTTTTTGTCAAAGTATCAAATAAGCGAACTTCGAAACGCGACTGACGTTCATTTGAAGTTTTAATATCTCGGTAACTGCTTGGATCTTGCCATTCAATTTTCACCATGCCATCTTCAGTGATAGGATGTTCATCTTTCGCTTCATCTGCAAAGCTAGTATGGCAAACCAATGCCCCAAGCATTATTAGCATTCTTAATTTCATAATCAGCTCCTCTCTCTTCGAGCAAGTCATCTTAATAGGGTAAATTCAATCACTCAAAATGACGTTGTTTTACATTTGATGGCATAACTATACAAAAATTAACCTGTACACTCCCTTAACACTTGTCCGTTAATTTCCTTCTTCATACGTTTATTCAGTCAGAACAAAGCAGATGTTTTTTTGAACACTTTGTTCAGTTTACGTTCAACATGTCGATGATAGTATTTGCCTCAACGTCAACAGACACGAATTATTCACCACATTTTTAGCACGTTTAATGGACTCAACGTCGCCAATAATATTTAAAGACTTTGGAGCCAACTATGAAAAACATGACTAACACAACTCAGTTACCTACATTTAAACAACTTACCCTAACCATGAGTTTATTTGCCGCAGCATTTATTGCGCTACCCAGTCAGGCTGAAGGATTAACAGAAGCCCAAATCGACCAAGCAGTCACCAAACATTGGGATATTTTGGCCGAGCAGCAGCAACAAGCTGAAAATAAACTAGAGCAGCAGCAAGAAGATCAATTTGAACTTGCGTTAGCTAAAGCAGAACAAGGTTTCGTAGCTGATATCTGTGAGCAGCATGATATGAAATATGACGCCGACAGCCATATCTGCATCGAGTAATTGAGACTGGATAGCTACCTTTAGCATGGTTAAACAGCTCAGAAGCTAAAAGTGGGTCAAGCTTACCTTATACATATTTCTAAAAGCAGCCCGCACTTAGACACTAAGTGCGGGCTGTTTATTTTACTCTCGCTTTGATATTAAATACTCATCGTCACTAAAATGGAAATGCCGCGGCTAACTGCGGATAGGCTTTACGTAAAAACTTAGGCTTATTATTAAACTTTTTACCAGCAGGACTATGTGTACCTGCTGGTACAAACGGTAATTCATCCCCAGTTCTATCCTCAAAAATTTGGCCAGCAATCAAGTCAAAATCTTCAATAAACGGGTAAGGGTAATCATCTTTTAATGGCCACTGTTCAAGTTTAGCTAAATTATCTGGATTAACTATCACATCCTCATAAACATCTTGCCCTAGTGACAATAAAAAGCATTGAAACTCAGTAAACATATGTTCAGAGTCGCAACCTGTAATGACATAAGCCGCGCCCCACACGGACCATAAATAACTGCGGCGCAATTGTTGACCCAGCATTTTATCAAACGCGGTTAACTCTTCATCATTTAAGGTTTGTAGCTGTGCACTTAATCTAGCAATACACTCTTGCGATGATTGTTGTGCAGATCCCCGAGTCACTATTTGCCAAAACTGCTCTTCAGTCATGATGTAATCTTACCCAAATAAAAATGAATGAGGTATTCTACAGCAAAACTATCTATTGAGACGATTTGGAACTGCTCTATGTCCACAACAATGCCTGTAAGAATGTCTTTCATCTTTGTGCTATATACTGTGCTTGCTATCATTACTTTATGGCGAACAGCGACATTCAGCGCATATGACCTGTTAAGTATCGCAGTATTTCCTGTCATCATAGGACTTTGGATAAAAGCACAGTGGGCACGTGTCGTTTGGTTTATGTTTATCATTATCCAATCGATTGGCCTCATCGCTATGTCAGTTGTCGCACTGATTGCATACCAGATAACGCCAGAAGATGTGAAACTGACTTTTATGGGCATCAATATTCCAGTGATTCCCTTTGGCTTCACCTTGCTGGCATTAATTATTTTTCAATGGTGGGTAGCGCTGTCAGCAGTTGCTAAAAAGTACTTACAAACCGAACAACTCCAATAAAACCAGCCAACCAAGTGAATAAACAGCAATAAACTACGAGCAACGTCAACAAATAAGTTAAGCATAAAAACATAAGGGGTTCTGCCCCATAATAAGCAAACATTGAGATTGAGAGTATGAATCAACTTTCGCCAGAAGAATTGTCAATATTACTGATTGAACCTTCAGAAACACAACGTAAGATCATAAGATCATTGCTAAATAAAGAAGGCGTCACTCAAATTAAAACCGCTGCTAACTTAGCACAAGCCACTGAGTCCATTACCCGCTACAAGCCCGACCTTATAGCCAGCGCGTTGCACTTTGATGACGGTGAAGCAACAGAGCTTTTGCATTACATTAAAAGTGACCCGCAATTGCAAGATATTCAATTTATGTTGGTATCCAGTGAATGCCGCCGAGAAAATCTTGAAGTGTTTCGTCAATCAGGTGTGGTCGCTATTTTACCTAAACCTTTTGATGCACATCACTTAGCCACTGCATTGAACTCAACGATCGATCTTATCTCCCATGAAGAGCTCGACTTAACCCACTTTGATGTTCAAAACCTACGTGTTCTCGTGGTAGATGACTCTCGTATGGCACGTAATGTCATCAAGCGTACCATTGGTAATTTAGGCATAGTGAATATTACAGAGGCAACCGATGGTCAAGAAGCCATAGATCAAATGCAGCAGCAAATGTTTGACTTAGTCATTACCGATTACAACATGCCCAGTGTTGATGGGTTAGCGCTCACTCAGTTTATCCGCAATGAAAGCACCCAATCGCATGTGCCAATCTTAATGGTGTCGTCAGAAGCCAATGATACCCATTTGAGTAATGTATCCAGTGCTGGCGTCAACGCACTGTGCGATAAACCATTTGAGCCTAAATTAGTGAAACAAATTCTGTATCAACTGCTTGAAGAGTAAACAGGTTTTACGCCACATTTTTTAATAAAATAACCTGAAAAAGTCTCGAGAAGCCTTTATTTATCGCATAAAAGGCTTTTCAACCCTACAGGCTTGTGGCATGTTAACTAAGTTTTAACAAAACGTGTCTATGGAAAGCAGAGATTATTACAATGAACAAAAGTGAACTAATTGCAAAAATGGCTGAAAATGCCGATTTAACAAAAGCTGAAGCGGGTCGCGCTCTTAAATCTTTTGAAGAAGCAGTAACTGAAGCGATGAAAAACGGTGACAAGATTTCAATCGTTGGTTTCGGTTCATTCGAGACAAGCCAACGCGCTGCTCGTACTGGTCGTAACCCACAAACCGGTAAAGAAATTCAAATTCCTGCAGCAACTGTACCGAAATTCAAAGCAGGCAAAACACTTAAAGATAGTGTTAACTAAACCTAGCTTCTTTAAAAAAAAACCTCCCAAAGTGGAGGTTTTTTTATGTCTTCCGCGCAAATATGACTTATGCCCTCCAATCAAATTCCTGCTCAATCTTTGCACAACTTAAGTGCAGCAACGCCTCATTAAGTAGCAAAAACTAATATTGCTACAACAGTACATTATATAACCTACTGATTTTATGGATTTTTTAAAATTGGCACAGGTTTCGCTCATTCAATAACAAAACACAAGCCTAACTGAGTGGTCTGCACCACAAATGTTAGCTACATAAATCTTAAGGGGATGAGCATGAAAAAAACCACAACTTATACTGCGCTATTAATCAGTACTTTACTTGCTAGTGCCAGTGCATCAGCTGAAGTAACAGGCAACATTGGTGCAACGTCTGATTACCTATGGCGCGGTGTATCTCAAACAGGCGGCGCTGCGGTTCAAGGTGGTATTGATTACAGCCACGAGTCTGGTTTCTATGTTGGCTCATGGGCATCAAATGTTGATTTTGGTGATGGTACATCTTATGAGCTGGATATTTATGCAGGTTTTGGTGGCAATATCACAGAAGATCTTTCATATGATATTAATTACCTCTATTACGCTTATCCTGATTCGCCAGGCAGCGTAGACTTCGGTGAGGTCACTGTAGGGTTAGCTTGGAAGTGGTTTGATGCTTCATACTCTTACACAGTGAATGGTGGCGATGATATCGCTGAGTCACCACTAGATTCTAAAGACATGATGTATGCCCAGGTAAACTTTAGCTATCCGTTAACTGAGAAACTGTCATTGGGTCTGCACTATGGCTACTCTGAGGGTGATGTTATCCAAAGCTGGTATGGCACAGAGGATTACTCTGAATATAATGCCACACTAAGTTCAGATACTGATATTGGCACAGTATCTTTTATGGTATCTAAAACTGACCTCGATGATGATGATGCTAAATTAGTCTTAGGTTACTCATACGGCTTCACTTTATAAGCTGTTTGCTAACAAAAACCTATCATTGATGTTCAAATACGCCACCATTAACAGGGTGGCGTATTCATTTTTCCACCATCAAAATCTTTTGCGACCTTCTAGCAACAACCAAGTTTAGTGCTATGCTGAAAGTGTAAGTCCGGTTCATATCAACACTAATTGATGAGGTTTGTTATGGCTAATCTTGCTGATCGTGTGCCCAATGATGCTGAGATTGATGCAATGGCAACGCCGCGTAACCAAAAAGCGGCCAAAGCATTAGAACATAAACGTGAAGTTAGGCGAAAAATTGATGATTATCTGGCTGATGTACAGCTACGTAAGGATATTGGAGAAGATGACTTCTTTTAAATTAACAGGACGTACCCAATAAAAAACCACCTCATAAAGGTGGTTTTTTTATATCGATTAACAGCGATTAAGCTTGTTCTGAATCTGCTTTTATCTGGCGCTGCTTGATAAAGTATTCTCGAGTGAGAGCGAATACCATTGGGCTTAATAATGCCAGCGCGATTAAGTTAGGAATCGCCATCATAGCATTAAGCGTATCAGCTAATAACCAGATAAATTCTAACGAGCTGACCGCACCAATCGGCACCACAATTGTCCAAATTAATCTAAATGGTTTTATGGCTTTCTCACCGAATAAGTACTGCACACATTTCTCACTGTAAAAGCTCCAACCTAATATGGTGGTAAATGCAAAAACAGCTAATGCAATAGCAACAATATAATTACCTAAAGGAATAGCATGTGCAAACGCCTGCGAAGTAAGTGCTGCACCCGTTTCACCTGAAGTCCACGCACCAGATACCACAATCGCTAAACCCGTAATAGAACAGACAATGATGGTATCAATAAAGGTACCTAACATAGCCACTAAGCCTTGCTTAACTGGCTCATTTGTTTTCGCTGCAGCATGTGCAATCGGCGCACTACCTAAACCCGCTTCATTTGAAAATACACCTCGAGCGACACCAAAGCGAATCGCAGCCCAAACTGCAGCTCCTGCGAATCCACCTTGTGCAGCTACGGGGTTGAATGCCGAATGAATAATTAAGCTAATTGCATCTGGAATTCTATCAGCGTAAACCACCAGCACAGCTAACCCTGCAGTGATATAAAATACCGTCATTAGTGGAACTAACTTACCGGCAACTTCAGCAATGCGCTTAATGCCGCCCATGAGAACGGCACCCACAAGTACCATTAACACTAAGCCAGTTACCCAGTTTGGTACACCAAAATTGGCACTCATGGCATCAGCTACTGAATTGGTTTGCACTGTGTTACCAATACCAAACCCAGCAAAGGCACCAAAAAAGGCAAAAGCAGTACCTAACCAAGCCCATTTACTGCTCAGGCCATTTTTAATGTAATACATTGGGCCACCAATGTGATTACCTGAGCTATCTGTCTCTCGAAATTTTACGGCTAATACGGCTTCTGAAAACTTGGTAGCCATACCTACGAGTGCCGTACACCACATCCAAAATAATGCACCTGGCCCACCTAAAAATATCGCAGTGGCAACACCAGCAATATTACCGGTACCAATGGTGGCTGACAGGGAGGTCATTAATGCATTAAATGGACTGACATCGCCTTTGCCGTCACTTTGACGGCCACTCCATAATAATTTAAACCCTCGACCAAGTTTCAAAATGGGCATCAATTTAAGACCAATAGAGAGGTATAAACCCACACCCAAAATCATGACAAGCATAGGTACACCCCACACTACGCCATTGATCGTATTAACTATATCTGTAACCACTTCCATGCAAAACCTCTTTACGCTTGCTTGTTAGCATGCTTGTTATCGTTTTAATTGTTATTTGCTGTACTAGAGTATTTAAAATGCTCTGTAAAATGACTCAGCCAAAGGGTTAAGTCATTTTCCTTAAAATGCAGTACATTCAGTAAAGCAGCAATTTTTTAGATTACCTCGATTAAACTAAATTTAGCAACAAGCAAAACCATAGTTATGCTTAAAAAACAGCAATCCAAGCTAACTCAGTCTGTTATCAGCTAAATAATGTTTCCAATACAGTACAAACAGTAAGTTATTTGCCAAACTTATATCGGAGAAAGCCACAAAAAAAGCACTGCTAATGCAGTGCTTTTTCTAATCAGTCTTATTGCTCAACAATGACTTTTAAGTTATCTAATCCTTGCTGTAAGTCATCACCAATCATAGCTTCAAAATCCATGAACAAGAACATAATATTCATTGGATAATTCATATGGCCGCTAAACCCCCAATCAACTTGGGTTTGTTGCCCTGAAATAGCTGTTGTTTGCATATACGCAGGGGAAGTAGATTCAAATGGGCTGATAAACCGCAGTTGATACTCAATGCGTTGTCCATCAACAACGGATAAAATTTCTTGTTCACCCACCCCCACATCAGGGTGTTCACTTGCCCAAGCAGATATAAAGCCCGGGGTACCATCAACGCCGGTAAAACTTTTCTCCATCTGAGGGTCAATTTGCGCCCACTTGCTGTATTCGTTTTGATTCTTCAACAGCTTTACATAAGCAAACACTTCAGGGAGTGGCTTTTCTATGACCACACTTCTCACAACTGAGTAATCTTTTTGGACAAATAAGGCCACAATAAATGGCGAGGCAAAAAGCATGATGAAGAAGATAAGTAACTTTTTAAACATAATTATTATTCTCTATTAGACAGTTACGCTGAATGGTTAAGTATACCCAGTTCAACAATAGCCACAATAACGACTAACAAATAGTTTACATTATACTTTTACGACCCGTTAAGGCTTGTAGTGCTTCACAATAGGATCTGTATTTAACTGGCTTGGTAGCGAATTATCTTTCGTGGAAAACATCGCTTGTAACTTGGTACAGCAGTTAGCACAAAGGCACTTATCAGCTTTAATGTTATGTTCAGGGTTAGCTTGCAGATAGGCGTTCAGTGCTTGTGTAATATCGCCACCTCGCTCAAGGCACCAGCATTGCTCAATCGATTCTCCTCGAACCATGGCACACCCATTTTCATGCAAACAAATAGGACATAACGCGGCTGAACTGGACATGGTGGTGAGCTCACAATAAAGAAAATAGCTTAATTCGATAATAGCACCTTAACCAAATGCAAGTGTAAAGAATCCACCTTCTGAAGAAGGTGGCTTTCATTCTGCCCCCTAAAAGGGGGCGTTTCAGTTATTTTGTAGCCTCAGTAGCATCTATGAGTAATGATATTTAAAGCCGTTGAAAACATGGATGTTTTCGTCGAGCCCACAGGGATGTGCTTGCTGCGTGCTTTAAATATCATTGCATAGCTGAATCAACCTCAAGCTGGCATGCCATACAAACAAAGATACAGGCAAACCCTAATTGATGATAACCACCTACTGAAGTTGGTGGTTTAGGGCTGAAAACAAAAAAGCCTAGCAGAGCTAGGCTTTAGTTTTTCAGTCACAACCGGCTATTTAGGACGCACACCTAAGGTATGACAAATCGCATAAGTTAATTCTGCACGGTTTAGTGTATAGAAATGAAAGTCTTTCACTCCTTCACGAGCGAGTACTTTCACCATATCAATTGCTACATTTGCCCCTACTAGCTGACGCGTACTGGCATCATCATCGAGGCCATCAAACTGCTTATGAAGCCATGAAGGAATAGCCACATTGGTCATATCAGCAAAGCGTTTGGTTTGTTTAAAGTTAGTGACAGGTAAAATGCCAGGAACAATTTCAACATCAATGCCGGCAGCAACGCAGCGATCACGAAAACGTAAATAAGACTCAACATCGAAAAAGAACTGGGTAATAGCACGATTAGCACCCGCATCAATTTTACGCTTTAGGTGAATTAAATCAGCTTGGGCATTTTTGGCATCGGGATGCACTTCTGGATAAGCTGCCACCGAGATGTCAAAGTCAGCCACGGAGCGCAACAGGCTAACCAAATCATTAGCAAAACGTGTTGGCTTAGGGCTGCCATCAGGTAAATCACCACGCAATGCCACAATATCTTTAATACCTGAATTCCAATAATGCTTGGCTAATTCAACCAGCTCTTCATCACTCGCATCAACTAAGGTTAGATGCGGCGCAGCCACAAGGTTAGTCTCTTGTTGAATACGCTCAATCACACTATGAGTACGGTCGCGTACACCTGAATTGGCCCCATAAGTCACAGACACAAATTTAGGGTTTAGCGGCTCAAGACGACGAATCGAGTTCCAAAGGATTTTCTCCATTTCTGGTGTTGAAGGTGGAAAGAATTCAAATGAAACATTGATATCACTTAACTCGGTCAAACTTTGGTTAAGAGATTGTGCATGTTGTGCATGATGAAAAGCCATATTCAAATTCCTTCAACTTCAAAATGAGAAAGACATCGGTCACAGTCGCAGTTAAGCATAAGTAAAACACATACATATTTAGCCGTTTGGACGTCTATATGTCTACATACTAGATTATCCAACAATGAAGTCAAGCCATAAAGTCGATAAAACACGGCTTTTGATGATGAATTATAGTCAACAACGCATTTTTAATAATTTATATAACAAAAAAGGCTCCGAAGAGCCTTTAAATATTGTGCATGACTTAGTTGTTACTCTTGCAAGAGATCTTTACAAATATGCACTAAATCAGATTGTACAGCCGCAGCCGTCACTTCCCGCCCTGCACCAGGGCCGCGAATAATCAGTGGATTACCTTGATAGAAAGCACTGCGGATAACAAAGACGTTATCACCTGGTGTTAAGTTGGCATATGGATGGTGATTATCAACCCATTGCAAACCAACCTCAGCTACTAATTCACCATCCACTTTATCTAAAGACGCGACATAGCGCAGCACCTTATCCTGCTCCGCAGCTGTTGTGAATTGACGCGATAAATCCGCATCAAGCTCCCCGATCCGAGCTAAAAACTCATCAAGTGGCACATCGGCCAGTTCTTGAGGCACTAAGGAATTCAATTTAATGTCATCTAATTCAATAGAGAAGCCAATTTCGCGTGCTAAAATCAATAGCTTACGCTGCATATCTCGACCGGAAAGATCGTCTCTTGGGTCTGGCTCAGTGATCCCTAACCCTTTGGCTTCAATCACCAATTCCGAGAAAGGTTTTACATCATCAAAATGCTCAAACAACCAACACAAAGTTCCTGAGAAAATACCGCCAACAGCCTCAATGGTATCACCACTGTTATGCAAATCATTTAATGCATGTTGAATAGGTAAACCCGCACCACAGCTTGCATTGTAGCGCCAGAATAAACGGCGGTTACTTAACTGCTGCTTTAATTCTTGATAAAAAGGTAATGGCCCAGAGCCTGCTAACTTATTAGCGCTAACAACATGAATACCGCGGGTAAATAACTCTGGGTACTGCAAGGTTAGTGAAGCACTTGCACTAATATCAAGCGCCACTATTTCATCACAGCCTAATGCTTCAATTTGTGTAAACAAAGAAGCATAGTCCCACTCATCAGAGTGTTGCTCAAACTGTTGTTGCCAATTATCTAACTCAATACCTTCACTGGTCACTAAGGCTTTTTTAGAGCTCACTAAGCCAACAAGTTCGACAGAGGCTTCTAACTCACGGTTTAATCCAAGACTTGAACGCTTAAATAGATCAATCCATGCTTCACCAATATTACCGACACCTAACAACAACACGCCAATACGCATTCTTGGCCCAGCACAGCGGCGATGTACTTTTTGGGTGAGTAAGTTGATTTGCGACTGTGGCACTAAGGTCACTAGACTTAACCCATCTTCAAAAATAGGTTTAGCTTCACGACTTAATAAACGTGCAAAACTGCGACGGAACAACTTAGCATCGGCGCTAACTAATGCAACTAAGCCAAAATCACAGTGATGCTCAAGATGCTTTATGCCCAGTGTATCAGCATGCGCTTGCAATAATGCTTGAACTAACGCTATGTTCTCAACAGTAAATGCCAGTTCCACTTTATTATTTGCATATTGCCAATGTGCCAACGGCAGAAGTTCTTTATCTTCCAACAGGTTCAACAGCTGCGGTACAGGGGCTGTTTGGCTAAAACTAAACAATGCCACTTTAGCTAAGTTGGTTACCACAGGCGCGCTGGCTGATGAACTTTGTGGTGCAATTAAGGTGAAATCTGTATGAGAAGCATAACTGGAACGAACCGCTAAGCTCACTTCAGTATTAAACAGTGGCTGTAATGTACGGCAATGCAGTACTGGAGAACCAAGGTGTGCAAGGCGATCAGCTTCTGCTAAAGAAAGGCTATTGAGTAACTTGGCATCATTGATTTTATTCGGATCGGCATTAAATACGCCTTCAACATCTGTCCAAATGGTCACTCGGCCAATATCAGCTAAACTCGCAATCAATGTGGCACTGTAATCTGAGCCATTACGCCCAAGTAACAAGGTATCACCCTGATCGTTGGCACAAATAAAACCTGTAATGACCAAACGCTCATTTGGGTGCTTGGCGAGTAATGCCTGCACCTTGTCGCGTGATGCTTGAAGTCGAATATTGGGTACAGCTTGCTCGTCTGCTAATAAAATTGAACAAGCGTCTACGTGCGATGCAGCAACCCCTGATTCACGTAACAAAGCAGCCATCAGCTTAGCCGACCAACGTTCACCAAAACTGACAACTTGGTTTAATTGATATGAAGTCAGCGTATCAAGTGATAGTAGTGCGATTAATTGCGATTTGTCGGTTGATAAACGCTCGCGCAAATTACGGGCTTGTTCATTAGAAAGCAGTTGCTCAATCAGCTTTTGCTGGAAGCTAATTAAGACTTGGAGTTCTTCTTGCCAAAACTGGCCATCCTCACGCAGTTGCAGCAGCTTGTATAAAAAGTTTGTGGTTTTACCTGCCGCCGACACCACGACTAAGTCATCACTATGACCGTGAGTTAGCAAAATATGGGCGACACGGCGATAGCAATCAGCATCTGCTAGACTTGAACCACCAAACTTATGTAAATGACCACGCGCCATTTTTGACTCCTATCAGCACAGGATGATGCTCCACCACCCTATGTAAACTTGCTACAACTAACTACGACAAGCTGCTACAGCAGCTAAACCAGCCTGAATATCTGCGACCAAGTCGACACTATCTTCTATCCCTACAGATAATCTCAATAATGTGTCTTTAACACCAGCCTCTAACCTTGCTTTTGGATCCATTGCTCTATGTGTCATAGTGGCTGGAACGGCCACTAAACTTTCCACACCGCCTAAACTTTCAGCAACACTGAACAATTTAAGCGCATCTAAAAATGCCACAACTTCAGCCTCACCACCTTCAAGCTCGAAACTTAACATAGCGCCAAAGCCTTTTTGTTGTTTGGCTGCAATTTCGTGACCTGGATGATCTTTTAAGCCTGGATAATAGACTTTAGCAACACAATCACTGGCTGTTAGCACTTCTACAATTTGCTGCGCATTCGCTTGATGCTCACGAATTCGTACCGCTAAGGTGCGTAATCCGCGCAATGCAAGATAACTGTCAAAGGCAGAACCCGTTAGCCCCAGAGTATTTGACCACCAATGTAGTAGCTCACCAACCTCTGCATCTTTGGCGACAACAGCACCACCCACTACATCACTGTGACCATTGATATATTTGGTCGTTGAGTGGATCACAATATCGGCACCCAGCTCAAGTGGTTGCTGCAAAATGGGGGAAAGGAATGTGTTATCAACCACCACCAGAGCTCCCACCTCATGACTGGCTTTTGCGATAGCAGCAATATCAACTACGCGTACCAAAGGGTTGGAAGGCGTTTCTAACCACACCATTTTAGGCTTATCAGCAATGGCTTTTGCTAACGCTTGCTCATCTGTTTGATCAACAACTTGTAATTTAAACTGCCCTTTTGCCGCAAGGTTGGTAAACAGACGATAAGATCCGCCGTAGCAATCGTGAGGTACAATCAAAAGGTCATCAGGGCCTAACAGGCTAGTGACCAAAGTAATCGCTGCCATACCTGTACATGTCACGACGCCCGTTGCGCCTTTTTCTAAATTGGCAATGGCTTCGCCCAACACGCAACGCGTTGGATTACCTGAGCGACTATAATCGAATTCTCTTGGAGTCTGATGACCATCAAATGAGTAATTGGTAGACAAATAAATCGGCGGCACGATGGCGCCATACTGTGTATCACTTTCAATACCTTGTCTCACTGCCAAAGTTGCACTTTGAAGGGCAGAGTCAAGCTGAGGTTTAGCCATAATTCACTCCTGAAGAATACACATAGAGATGTCTAGATGGCTAAATTTACCTAACCTTAAGAGATCAGTCAACCATTATCAGCCGTTTAGACGTCTAAACATCAAGAATTCTATTTGCATTGAGCACATATTCACTGCAATAATTTGACACTAGGTTGTAAGGGGTTAAAATCTGCACCGAATTATAAGTAAAGGGTGAGTTAATGACTGAGTGGAATGGCGAATATATCAGCCCATACGCTGAACACGGTAAAAAGAATGAACAAGTAAAAAAAATTACTGTTTCTATCCCATTGAAGGTTCTTAAAGTACTGACAGATGAGCGTACTCGACGCCAAGTGAATAACTTGCGCCATGCAACCAACAGTGAACTACTGTGTGAAGCATTCTTGCATGCATACACAGGCCAGCCTTTACCCAATGATGGCGATTTATCAAAAGAGCTGCCTGACAGTATCCCTCAAGAAGCCAAAGAGCTGATGGATAAGATGGGCATTGAGTGGGAAGAGCTAGAATAAATCTTTTGGTGTCACCCACCATTAGCCCCACTTAATGTAAAATAGTGCTTCAATCGCCTAAGCGTGGTTGGAGCATTTTTATAGATGATGAAAAATTTTCGCGGCGTAAATTTCCAACCACATTGATGCAATGCCCCTAAACAACGCGACTCTACCTTGTACCTAATGCGTTTCCTTAACTAGGTGATATAACACCATGATTGACCCAATGACGTTTTTATTGGCTTCAGTAATTATCTTTGCTGGCGCGTTAACCCAAAGCCTTATTGGTTTCGGTCTTGCCGTGGTGGCCAGCCCACTGCTATATATTGTTGATCCCGCTTTGGTGCCAGTGCCAGTTATTGTTATGGGGTTTTCAATTTCATTACTCAATCTATTGCGTGATCGTGGCCAACTGGAGTTTCATGGTCTTCAATATGCTCTAATTGGGCGAGTGCCAGGTGGTTTTTTAGGGGCTGGATTATTGTTGTTTGCACCTCAGGCAGTATTAGGCCTAATCATTGCTGGCATTGTGTTTCTTGCTATTTTACTGAGCATTTACCGTATCCAAGCACCAGTCAATAAAATCTCATTGTTTATCGCCGGAATAGTGTCTGGCATATTCGGTAACATTGCCGCTATTGGTGGCCCACCATTAGCGATCTTACTTGCGGGGAAAGATCCTGCCAAATTCCGCGCCGCGCTTTCCGCTTTTTTTGTATTTAGCTCGCTCATCGCTTTAGCGATTTTATTTAGTCTGGGTTTAGTCGAAATAGCACAGCTGCAAATCTCAATAATGCTACTACCAGCAGTGGTACTCGGTTATAAAGTGGCGGGCAAGTGGGTTCATACCATTGATAAAGACATCACCCGTAAACTGACATTCATTCTCTGTGGCACGAGCGCTAGCATACTGGCGTTAAAGTCAATATGGGTATTAGTGAGTTAACCCAAAAGAAAAAGCTGTCATATACATTTGTCATGTTTTTGATTTTAAGCAAGCACTTGAACCATAAGGCCATATGACGTTGTGAGATCTATCATGCTTATCAACGCACTATTTGACAGTAAACTTAGGATACACCTACACTAACTTATCACATGACTATTAGGCTACCACTTGAATATCAATGACTTAGAACTATTTATTGCAGTAGCAAAATTAGGTAGTTTCTCGAAAGCAGCAGACTCATTTGATACTCGCAGAGCACTGGTCAGTAGACGGATTGGTGAACTGGAAAAACAGCTGGGTGCTCCTTTGTTTATCCGTACAACTCGAGCCATGTCGCTCACACCCAGTGGTGAACAGTTTTTAGAACAAGTTGAGCCCCTTGTGGATCAGCTTCTTAATGCTGCACGTCTGGTGGAAAATCAACAATCACAATTGCAAGGTAAACTGCGAATCGGCTTATTACCTTTTATGGATAAGTTGCTCGACAAACATATTACCGAGTTTATGCGCAAGCACCCGCAAGTGAAGCTAGAAATATTCATGGTGTCAGGCGGTTATCGCGAACTCACTCGATTGGGGTTGGATTTTGTCATTGATGTGGGTGAACTTGAAGACAGCAGCTTCGTTGCTAAAAAGCTCACGTCATTTAAGTTAAAGTTATTTGCAACCCCAGAATACCTTGCACAACATCCTCCTATTGAACACGTGGAAGACCTAGCCAATCACTCGATGCTTTCATCTAGCGGTAGCACCCTGCAAAACCATATCCTAGTGGATGAGCATCCTATCGCTATTGACTACAGCCTAGTCACGAATGACTTTAATTCGTTATTTAGCTTTTGCTTAGCGGGTGCCGGGGTTGCATTTTTACCGTTCAGTATCGTGAGTGACTATGTCGATAAGGGAGCGCTGGTCAACATACTTCCAGAGATAGAGTCACAGCCACTGGATTCTTACTTGGTCTACCCAAGTCGGCAGCATATGACGTCTGCAGCCAAAATATTTGCCAATAATATTATCGATGTAGCTCAACAGTTTGATAGCACTAAATCGAATTCATTTATCATCGATTAACCCCTCTTAACTACCGTAAACTCGGCACACAAATACAAAAAAGGCATAGTGATAATCACTATGCCTTACAATGTGTACAAAACTAAGAATGTAAATATAAGGTGGGCAATGGTGCGTTACACCATTAACCCTAAATGATAAATGGGTAACGACTAAAACTTGTAATCAAGCGTTAAATAGACCTGTTGGCTATCATTAATTTGGATGCCATTTTTGTCATAGTCTTGATCAAGGTAGCGATAACCTAGGTCTGATGAGAAATTCTCATTCCACTTGTACTGCATACCAACTTGACCACCCCAAACAAAGTCTGCCGAAGCTTTACCAGCCACTTTGTTGTCATTGGCACCTGCTGTCACACCTACAAATAAGTTGACGTCTTTATGAACTGGAATAAGGTAGTCATAGCTAGCTAACCAGCTGTATTGCTCTTGCTTATACTCGGTGCCACCTTGAGTAAACTTATCTTCCATGTAGCTGAAAGTACCTGTGATACGGTGCTGCTGTTCGATAATCATACCGATGCGGCCTTGCCATGCTGCGCCTTCCGTATCCTTACGTAAATCACCTTTTATTGTATCCATTTGATAACCAGCGCCAACACCAGCAAAGAATTCAATATCAGCAGCATTAGCGACTGAAGTTGTACCTAATACCATTCCTGCTAATGCTAATGATTTAAATAATTTTGCTTTCATAATTTTCACCTTACGTAAATTTTCAATGAGTGAGTGTTTAACGAGGTCAATATTAGTTCAAACCATTGCGGTTATTAACCGCCTGAACCGACTCTCTTTGTCTCCAAAATAGAGACAAAGGTAAAAGCATTAATTTGATACATTTTCCCAAAGTTCCTAACCCAAACATGTAACATTTTAAATAACAGAAAATAATCATTAAACAATAGCGGGTAACACCAGCAACGAGATTAACCAAAATGAAATGAGCTAATTGCTTTAAAAACCAATTGTCTCATTTTACAAGACAATTAAACCCAAAATGGTGGCTTTATGAGCACTAGCCAATGCACTTAAAATGCCCCCGCAAACTAAGGGGATGCACATGAAAATGCCAAAGAAACAGATCACGCTAGTGGCCGTCGGACTACTTTCACTGACAGCTTGTAACAACCAAACAAATGTAGACATTAAGCCATCACAACCTATTGCTGTGATTAATATCGACCATATTAATCAACAGCAGAGCTTACGTTTTTCTGGCGTAATCGAGTCTCAGCAGCAGGCAAGTTTGGCTTTTCGAGTACCAGGCACCTTAAACGAAATTCTGTTTAATCAAGGTGAACACGTAAAAGCTGGGCAAGTGATTGCGAGGTTAGACCCACATGATTTTCAAGTAAGAGTAAACGAGCTTGAAGCCCGCTTAGTAGAAGCAAAAGCAAGTTATCAACAAGCACAAAATGAGCTAGCTAGAACATTATCAGCCAATAAAGACAAAGCCATTGCCGATGTGAATGTCGAACGCGCACAAACCAGTGTCGAACGAGCAGAAGCTGCGGTTAATATTGTGTCGCTGAATTTACAACAAGCACAAGATTCATTAGCTTACACCGAGTTAACCGCGCCATTTAACGGTGTTATTGGTAAGCGCAATTTTGATAACTTTGAGCAAGTTTCACCTGGCATCAGCTTTGTGATCATGCACCAACCTGATTCAATTCAAGCAGTTATTGATGTGTCAGAAGCCCAGTTACGTGATGTTTACCGCGGTCAACAAGCCACGATAAGCAGCTCAGACACTGAGCAAACAGTACTAGGTAATATCACCGAGATCACCACCATTGCCGACCCGATTAAACGCACCTATAGCGCGACGATTACCATTAAGCCGCCACATACAAACTTTTACCCAGGCAAGGTTGTCAATGCGCGCATCCAACCTGCACAACAATCGGCAAAAACCTACTGCGTTCCTTCAACGGCCATCTTCAGCATTGATAAGCAAATCCATGTTTCTAAAGTTGAATCGGCCAAAGTAAAGGTTATGCCAGTTTCCTTGGTCAGTGCGGGGATGAACTCAAGCTGCATCCAAGGGGAATTCACCGGAGAAGAAACCATCATTATTGCTGGCGCTTCATTCTTAACTGATGGAGCTGACGCAACCAATATTGTTGATTTAGGAAGATAAAAAATGAATTTAGCTGAATTTGCGATTAGACAACGTGTGTTCGTTATTTTCTTCTTTGTATTAGCGGCGATTGCAGGTATCTACTCATACTTCGATCTAGGTAAACTTGAAGACCCATCTTTTACTGTGAAAACAGCGGTGGTTGTGACGCTATACCCAGGTGCATCGGCCAGTGAAGTTGAGCAGTTGGTTACCGATCCTGTTGAGACCAAGTTGCAAGAAATGGCCTCACTTAAAACGCTACGCTCATTGTCAAAGCCTGGTGTATCAATGATTTTTGTTGATTTAGTCAGCGAGCTGCCTAGTGATGCGTTACCACAAGAGTGGGACTTACTCAGAAGAAAGGTAGGTGATATTAAACTGTTATTACCACCCGAAGCGCAAATCAGTATTGTGCAAGATGAGTTTTCTGAAGTGTATGGCATGTTATTCGCGATCCACAGCACCGATGCACAGCCACATCAATTAAAAGATTACTCAAAAGAATTACAGCGTCGCTTAAAAAGCGTATCTGGCATTAAAAAAATTGAACTGCATGGTGTACAAAATCGTGTCGTGCATATTGATATCAGCGACGAACGCATCGCAGAGTCAGGCTTATCAGCTGCGCAAGTGATTAGTCAGCTAAACAGTCAAAATGTTCCACTCGATGCCGGCAGCTTCGAAATGGGTATTGAGCGCTTAAGAGTGGCGCAAACCGGTGCATTTAATGACATTGATGACATCAAAAACTTGATGATCAAATCTGGCGTTGGCCCACTTTCAACTGGGTTAATCAAGTTAGGCGACATCAGCAATATTTACTATGACTATCAAAAACCGGCACTGACACAAAGTCGCTATAATAGCGAGCCAGCTATCACCCTAGCCGTTAGCCCTGTAAATGGGATTAATGTGGTATCTTTGGGCGATCAGCTCACGCAGATCATTGACGACTATCAAGCCCAATTACCTGTAGGCGTAACGATTAGCACCATCGCATTTCAGCCTGAAGAAGTGCACGACTCCATCACTACCTTTATCAACAACCTACTCGAAAGTATTGCGATTGTAGTCGTGGTACTGATGATATTTATGGGCTGGAAGAGTGCACTGATTGTAGGGAGTAGCTTATTACTGACTATCCTTGCTACGCTGATTTTCATGAATGTATTTAACATTGATTTACAGCGCGTATCAGTAGGCTCATTTATTCTGGCACTGGGTATGCTGGTAGATAACGCCATTGTGATCACCGATATGTTTGCCTCAAAGCTCAAACAAGGTAAGGCGCGTTTAGCTGCAGCAACAGAAAGTATCAGTGAAACGGCGATACCATTATTAGGTGCAACATTAATTGCCATTATGGGTGCAAGCCCAGTGATTTTCTCAACCACGGATGCATCTGAGTTTGCTATTTCAGTTGTGCAAATTCTAGCGAGTTCAATGATGCTCTCTTGGGTCATTGCCATGACCTTCACACCATTAATGTGTTGGTTGTTTGTCAAAGTCAAACCACAGACCGAAGACGCAAAACCAAATAAATTAACTCAAAAGTTTACCCATATCATTAAGTGGACTATCAGCAATCCGAAACGCTCTATTGCATCGGCAGCGTTAGCAGTCGCATTAACTGTACTCATTGCGCCAATGGTAAAAGTAAACTTTATCCCGACATCTGACAGGGAAATGGTCTTTCTTGATTACTGGTTACCCAGTGGCAGCCAGATAGAGCAAGTCTCTGCAGACATGAAAGACATCGAACAATGGTTACTTGCGCGTCCTGAAGTTGACAGTATTGCCAGCTACATCGGTGCAAGTGCACCACGATTCTCGGTAACGGTTGAACCTGAGCCGTTGGACAGCAGTTATGGCCAAATTCTTATCAATACTCATGATTACGACAGCATAACGACGTTAGTAAGTGACGGTAATGCATGGTTATCAGAAAACTTCCCGCAAGCACAACCACGCTTTCGCGACTTAAAACTGGCAACTAAAGATAAGTTCAGTATCGAAGTAAGATACTCAGGGCCAGATCCTGAAGTGCTACATGAGTTATCAAGTCAAACGCAAGAGATATTGGATCAACATCCACATACTCGATATGTACGTGACGACTGGCGCCAAGAAAGTAAAGTGTTAGTGCCGATAATCAACCAAGAAAAAGCTCGCTTGGCTGGTGTTAATCGTACCGATATTTCACTGGCGATTAAGCGCGCCACAGACGGCTTTACCATAGGTCAGTTACGTCAAAACGACACATTAATGCCGATTATTATGCGCTCTCCAAATGCCAGTATTGATGACATGGGTGACATTCCTGTGCGCTCAATGCTAGGCATGCACAGTGTACCTTTATCCCACGTTATCGACGGCTTTGAAATTCAAGGTGAGCAAAGCATGTTATGGCGTAGAGATAGAGTACCGACCTTAACCGTTCAAGCAGGTGTTCATGGTGACACGATTGGTAACGTACGCAATCAGGTCAGTGAGCAGATTGAAGCCATTGCACTTCCACCAGGCTATAGCATGCATTGGGGCGGCGAGTATGCCGATGAAAAAGAAGCCATTGACGACATTTTGCTGCAAACACCTAAAGCCTTTTTGATCATGGTAATCATTTTGGTGGCCTTATTTGGTTCGTTTAAACAACCGCTGATTATTTTAACCACAGTGCCATTAGCAGCCATTGGCGTGTGTTGGTCACTACTGTTGTTTGATAAACCATTTGGTTTCATGGCCTTGGTTGGTGCTATCGCACTGTCTGGCATGATCATCAAAAACGGTATCGTATTAGCAGACCAAATTGAACTGGAGCGTAAAAACGGTAAGTCACTGGATGATGCCATCCTCGATGCCACCTTAAATCGTACGATGGCCATTACCATGGGTGCGTTAACCACAGCATTGGGCATGATCCCGCTATTAAGCGATCTGCTATTCGACCAAATGGCAGCCACCATTATTGGCGGTCTTATGGTGGCAACAGCCTTAACCTTATTATTGATGCCAGCGCTTTATAAAGTCTGGTTCAGCAATTCAGCTTCAATTTCATCTCAGGAGTATGTGAATGAAAAAGCGTAACTTAACCCTTGCTATCGCATTGCTTTTGGCTGGTTGTAGTGTCACCCCAGATTATGAAGTTGAACAAACAATTGGTATGGATCAGATTTACCTTAACCAAGCGGATACCGTGACTTCCTCTGAAGAAAACACGGATCATTGGTGGAAAGGTTTTAACGATCCCCAACTGAACCAGTTAATTGAACAAGTTCAGCAGCAAAACTTAACCATTAGTATTGCTGCCCAACGAATCCAAGCGGCCAAAGCCTATGAACAAGCCGTATCCTCTTTTAACATCCCGACAATTTCATTAGGGGCTGGCGGTTTTTCATATGGCATCTCTGAGAAAGACCCACTATTAGGTGGCATTGTCTCAGGCATAGACAACCCACTTAACGGGCAAACTATCGATTTAGTTGACAGAGATCAGTATGGCTTTATGGTCGGTGCAAACATCAGTTGGGAGATGGACATTTTTGGTAAATTAGATGCTCTTAGCCAAGCTGCCAGCATTCGACTTGAACAAGCTGAGATTATGCAGCAAGGCATGGTGACCTTAATTACTACGGATCTCATTCATAACTACATTCAATACCGTGGCGCGCAAGAAAGGCTCAACATTGCCAAGCAAAATATAGACGAACAGCATCAAACATTAGACATGGTCAAAAGCCTAGTTAATTCAGGCTATGGTTCTGATTTAGACTTAGCCAAAGCCAAAGCGGCTTTAGCGGGCGTTAGAGCCTCACAAACCGTGTTTGAAACTGCTGAGAAAGTGCATTTATATCGTATTGCTACGCTGCTAGGACAACACCCAAGTAGCTTAGAAGGTAAGTTTGAAGATGCACCTTTGCCAACAGTTACCGGAAAAATCCCTGTTGGTTTACCGTCTGACTTGTTAAAGCGAAGAACCGATATTGCATTTGCTGAACGTGAGATGGCAGCAGTCAACCAAGAACTCGGTGCCAGTATCGCAGCTAAGTATCCTAGCTTTTACATCACGGCATCACCGGCAACCTTAGCGAAAAATGCCGATGACTTATTTAGCTCTGGCTCGAGCAGTTGGTTAGGTGTGGCTGGTGTAACTTGGAATGTGTTTGATGGTGGTCGCAGTGATGCCATGGTTGAATTACAAGAATCTCGCTTCAAACAAGCTGGCCTGAGATATCAACAAACCGTGAATGACGCATTCAATGAAGTGGAAACCACCTTGATGACGTATGGCAACAGCATGATGTTCCACGAGCAACTCGCTGAAGCTGCCGAACAATCACAAATGGCGGTAACCAAAGCCAAAAGCTTATATCAAGCTGGTTTAATTGATTATTTACAAGTGCTGGATGCACAAAGGCAAGATAATCAAGTCAAAGATGCCATGGTATTAGCCAAGTTAAACGTGGCTAATAACCTGTTATTGGTCAACAAATCGCTAGGCGGTGACTGGCAAGTCGAGAATCAACCGAACGGTGCTAATGTTGACAATGCTAATGCTGAAAATGCAGGAGCTGAAAACGCTGACGTAAATAGTGCTGCAGCAAGCAAGGTGGCAGAGTAAGTTACTTGCTCATACCATTTTAGCTAAGCAACATTAGATAATGAACTTAAGTTGATAAAGTCAGCCCTTGTGAATGTCACAGGGGCTTTTTCTTAACTGAAGCTTCTCAGTTGCGATTAGCACATAACTCAAAGCGATAACAGCTAAAAAAATACATCAATACTTTCTGTAAAAACAGGACTATAACGCCCTGCAATTGAATAACCGCACCCGACAATTATGCAGTAAAGAATCCACCTTCTGAAGAAGGTGGCTTTCATTCAGCCCCCTAAAAGGGGGGCGTTTCAGTTATTTTTAGCCTCAGTAGCATCTATGAGTAATGATATTTAAAGCCGTTGAAAACATGGATGTTTTCGTCGAGCCATCTTTTAAAACAAAGAGGGGATGTGCTTGCTGCGTGCTTTAAATATCATTGCATAGCTGAATCAACCTCAAGCTGGCATGCCATACAAACAAAGATACAGGCAAACCCTAATTGATGATAACCACCTACTGAAGTAGGTGGTTTAGGGCTGAAAATAAAAAACCGGCTGGGCCGGCTTTCTAGTCTCAATTATGAATTTGAAGTTTTATCATCCTTCAAACCAATACTGTCTAGCCAGTACTCAAAATTAACCATGTTACCCGGCAGCACAATACGACTATCAGACTTACTTAAGCCATCTAGCTGTTTCATGTATTGCTCACCTAATTGCATTCTTAGCGCGCTTTGACCACCCTCAGCAGAAATGACTACGGCCAGTTTTTCAATCGACTCAGCCGTGGCTTTTGCAAGGGTTAAAATCTCTTCCGCTTTACCTTCAGCTTCATTAATACGGCGCTGCATTTCACCTTCTGATAAGTTAATGGTTTCTGCCATTACACCTTCAGAGCGGTTAATTTTAGATTGCTTATCACCTTCACTTTTCGCTAATAATGCACGGCGCTCTCGCTCTGCATTCACCTGCATTTCCATCGCATTTTTAACGGTTTCAGGTGGGGTAATATTTTTAATTTCATAACGGTGTACGCGAATACCCCACATAGCACCGGCTTCATCGAGCACTTCAACAACCTTGGCAGAAATAATGTCACGCTCTTCGAAAGTACGGTCTAAATCCAATGTACCAATCACTGAACGTGTGGTAGTTTGTGCCAGTTGAATCGCTGCGTAACGGTAATCAGTAATACCGTAGCTAGCTTTTACGGGGTCAGTCACTGAAATATAAATCACACCATCCACTTCAACATTCACTTCATCGCTTGAGAAACACTCTTGCGGTGGCACATCAATGGTTTCTTCTTTTAAGTCATGAATGTAAGCCACTTTATCAATAAATGGCACTAAGGCATGAAAACCCGCATCGAGGGTTGAATGGTATTTACCTAAACGCTCAACAATATAAGCAGATTTAGTCGGCACTAAACGAATTGACTGGAATAGCTTCACCACAAAAATGGCAAAAATAGCCCCCCAAATCACCATCACAATCATGTCGGTATCAATTCCATTGATATTAATCATTAGCGTGCTCCTTTTGCTTTACCAGCAACTGTGTTTGTCACTTGTTCCATCCCCTCGAAGAAGCCTTCAAGCTTTGCCATTTCGGCGGGAACCACAGAGACTTGTGCTTCAGATAAGATATGACCCACCTGCTCAATAAACTGCTCCTTAAGCAGCATGTTCATGGCGTCATTGCCGCCTTTTGTCGCCAATGACTGACAGATTAATTCCATGCCTTGTGCCTTAGCATTGGCAATGATGGATATCTCTTTACCCGTACCGACAGCCTCATTAATCCGCTTTTGTTTTTGACCTTCTGATAAGTTAATCGCTTCTTGGCGTTCACCTTCAGACATATTGATCATGGCTGCTTTTTCAGCATTGGCTAAGGTAATTTCTGCGCGCTTTTGACGCTCAGCTTCCATTTGTTTCTCAAGCGTGTGAATAACATGGCGTGAAGGCGTAATGTTTTTAATCTCATAACGCAGTACTTTGATCCCCCAAGGATCTGAGGCTTTATCAATTTCACGCACAATGGATTCATTCAAGCTGTCTCGTTCTGAAAAGGTTTGCGATAAGGTTAATTTACCAATCTCAGAGCGCATGGTCGTTTGTGCTAAATTCACTGCCGCGCGTCGGTAATCTTCAATACCATAACTCGCTAGCTTGCCATCCATCACTTTAAGATAAACGAGGCCATCCACTTCTAACTGTGTATTGTCTTTTGAGATACAGCTTTGTGGTGGCACATCTAGTACTTCTTCACGTGTATCATGGCGATAAGCCACGCGATCAACAAAGGGGATTAAAAAATGAAACCCGGGTTTTAAGACTTTCTTAAACTTACCTAGGCGCTCAATGACATTCACTTCACGCATTGGCACAATGAGCATGAGTTTGAATAAAATAAACGCGATAAACAAAAATCCGATGGTAAAAACGAACATATTATTTCCTTATATTCAGCCGTAATTTAATCTTGTTTGGGTGTAACTGGCTCCACCACGAAACCAATATTGTCGCGGCAAATAATCCTCACCTGAATCCCTTTATCGATGACGGAACCGTCACCTAACGCGACCCAATCTGAGCCTAAACAACTAATTCTTCCTGTTTTATTTCCTGGTCCAATTTGGTCTTTCACTATGGCAACTTGATTGTATAAATCTAATTCTTCGTCAGTATTATCTACATGTGAATCGCCACCAATAAGACGTTGTGTCACATGTCTAAAGCTAAGTAGCAGCACTATCGACACGATAAACCACAAGGTCATACTCTGCGCAAGCCCTTCCACTATACCGAGCCCTAACGCTGCTGCGACTATGACACACGCCGCACCGAGCAAAATCACTATCCCACCTGGCAGGATAATTTCTGATAGCATCAGGAGTACCCCGATGGTGAACCACACAACAGTTGGGTTTGATAAATCCATCTCAACTCCTTGAATATGGCCTAATAGAAATAGTTAATGAAGGCAGCTAACTATAAAAATGTTGGTTAACTCTACTCCAAAGATAAGCCCATGAATATATTTAAAAAAGCTAACCTACCATTCAATAACGTTACAGCATAATTGTACGACGTCACTGCGAGACATAATATGTCACAATACAGCAATTGCACTTAAAAGCAAAATATTAACCTCTGACATACTGCAAAATATTATCGGTAAAAAAGCCATTTATCCTCAAATACACTCTGCTACTTTTACCTTTTAATCCATGAAAAAAATGCCTTGTCTGACATGATATCAAAGCTAAAAAAACCACAAAAAAAGGTGCCTAAGCACCTTTTTATTATTAATAAACACCACTCTCTACAGCAGTTTTCTCGCGGCATCGACCACGATTGAAATGGCGCTTACTTCCGTTTTCTTCATTGTTGCTTCATCAGGAATTTCTTGTTGAGTGCGGTTAACAATCACACCTGCGACACAAGCTGCACGCCAACCTTGCGATGCGCACATGGTAAATAAGGTTGCCGATTCCATTTCATAATTCAGCACCCCCATGGCTTGCCACTCTTTCATTGAACCGGCAAAGCGCTGAGTCACTCGGCCTGAAACGGTGTCATAGCGTTCTTGACCAGGATAGAAAGTGTCTGAAGAAGCAGTAATGCCAATATGAGGTTCAACTCCTGCATCACGACAAGCTGCAACCATTGCAGTAGTACAATTGAAATCAGCAGCGGCTGGGAATTCTAGTGGTGCAAAGTGTAAGCTAGCACCATCTAAACGTACTGAAGCTTGTGTCACAATCACATCACCCACATTCACTTCTGGCTGAATTGCACCAGTAGTACCCACGCGCAAGAAAGTGGTTACCCCAAGCTGTGCTAGCTCTTCAACAGCAATAGAAGTCGAAGGTCCACCAATACCTGTAGAACAAACTACAACAGCCTTACCGTCAATGTACGCTAAGTAAGAAGTGTACTCTCGATGACTGGCAAGAAAAGTAGCATTATCCATCAGTTCGGCAATACGCTGAACACGCTCTGGGTCACCAGGCACAATTGCCAGTGTCGCCCCATCTAACATGCTTTTGGTCAGTCCTAAGTGAAATACATCAGACATGTGGAACCTCTAATTATCTTGTATATGAAATTCATTGTTTTAAAAACTGTATACTAGTCTACACTGAAAAAAGGTTAACTGGATCACATAATGTCTTTTATCTTCTGATAACCCTCTATTAACTTCACAATTACCCTCATTCAACTGATATTACGGATAACGCCCACCAGTATTGAGTTGTAGATAAATTTTGCTATCAAATAATTCATTTGCTAGGCAGCTAGCATAGTCCAATTATCTGGTTTCATTTGTGAATTAACTGTGAATTTGATTTATATCAAATATATATTCCCCATAAAGGCATAGGGTTAAATTAATCAATAAGGATTTTTCTAAGACTCACGGAGCCCAGCCTATGTTTCCAGAATATCGCGAACTTATTAGCCAACTAAAGACCAGTGACGCTTACTTCTCAAGAAAGTTTACCGAACATAATCAACTAGATGAAAAAATAAAGGAACTTGAAACCCACAGCAGTACCGATCTAGATTCTGAGCTCAAAGTGCTTAAATCCAAAAAACTCCATTTAAAAGAAGAAATTTTCGAAATATTGCGCAAAAAATCAGCATAGGCTTACGCAGCAGTCATGGACTATTCGTAATCGTGTTTACTAAGTAAAGAATCCACCTTCTGAAGAAGGTGGCTTTCATTCAGCCCCCTAAAAGGGGGCGTTTCAGTTATTTTGTAGCCTCAGTAGCATCTATGAGTAATGATATTTAAAGCCGTTGAAAACATGGATGTTTTCGTCGAGCCCACAGGGATGTGCTTGCTGCGTGCTTTAAATATCATTGCATAGCTGAATCAACCTCAAGCTGGCATGCCATACAAACAAAGATACAGGCAAACCCTAATTGATGATAACCACCTACTGAAGTTGGTGGTTTAGGGCTGAAAATAAAAAAGGACGCTAAGCGTCCTTTTTATTGCCTAAGTTTAATGACTTAACGTAATAGTTTTGCCAATGCATCCGCATCATCAATAAACTGAATACTTTTAACGGTTAAGTTATCTAATGTCACCAATGTCGCCACATCTTTATTGCTTGGCAGGTTTGATGTTGCATCACCTTCTCTATCAAGCCCAACTGAAAATGGATAGTCTTTCATTCTTGGGACCGCAATAAATCGAGAAATCAAACCAGGCATTTTACTGATGTCCGCAAGATAAATAATGTCAACGGCATCGTTATTTTCATGCTGCTCTAACGCAAGTTGTACCACTTCGCCCCCTTTCATATCCCGGCTAAACAGTAAATATTGTGTTTCGCTCGTGAGTGACAACGATTGCTCAAACTGGTCTTCCAGTTTAATTTCAGCCAACTGGCTACCCACATTGATGGTTTGGGCTGCAGCAGCGAAGCTGGCTAAAAAGCCGATACATAAAAATGCAGATTTTAATAATGAGGCCATGCTCAATCCTATAAATGATATTTGTTGATGGTATCTTGCACTATCTCAGTGATTTAACTAGCAACAGGAGAGTTTTCCTTGAAGTGTGTCACACCCAGAAACAACTTCGATCAAAGATAAAAAAATTGTTATCATGCTCACTCTGGCAACCGCTGTAAGCCACATGTGATAAAGGACAATCCAATGAACCAAGCAAGTTTAGACCAAGAATTGCAACAACTCGAAAATGCCTACAATTTTATTCTCGACTTTTTAATGCGCTATAGCTTACAACTTATTGGCGCGATTGTGATTTTCTTGATCGGTCTCCTCGTTGCTAGCAAGGTTTCAAATTTAGTTGCCAAGCAACTGAAAAAGCACAATATCGATATTACCTTAACCCAATTCACCTCGAATTTAATTCGAATAACCATCATCATCATGGTTGCGGTGATTTGTTTAGGCAAGCTGGGGATAAGTGTAACGCCAATGGTTGCCGCCATCGGTGCGGCTTCATTAGGTGCTGGTCTTGCATTGCAGGGCATGTTGTCTAATTATGCCGCAGGTATCACTATCATTGTGACCCGCCCCTTTGTTGTGGGAAACACGATTGAAATCAAAGGTGTTGCAGGTGTTGTTGATGAAATCAAACTTGGACAAACAATTTTAACCAATGAAGAAGGTGAGCAAATCAGCATTCCTAATAAGCATATTGTGGGCGAGATTTTACATAATTCCTTTGAATATAAGCTTGTTGAAACCCGCTTGAATATTGAATACCAATCCGACACAGACCAAGTCATTGCCATCATCGAACAACAGCTCGCCCAGTCAAATTTTGTCAATCAACAGCAGAAACCTCTGGTTGGTGTTAATGCCTTTAACTCTATCGGCATCGAAATCGGCATTCGTTATTGGGTGCCAACACCGCAGTATTTTGAAGCCAAATATCAAACAAACCTCGCTGTGATTAACGCATTACACAGCGCTGGCATCAGCATCCCATGCCCGGTCAGAGAAGTTCATATACAACACTAATTTTAGCTCCTACACAAGGCCGCCATTTCGCATCAGTGCAACTGGCGGCCAAGCATTTTAGCACTTTTCAAGCACTCAGCTTGATACAAGATTTTAAGCCTGCAGCACACCTAGATAGCCACCTTCCTCTTTAATAGCACGCCCAACTTCCAGCTCGGCTATTGACACATTGTTTTTCTAATCAAATACCTAAAATCTTTACAAAACGATTATTAAAGTCATAAAAGTCAACTTTACAAAACATTAAGTAAAACAAACTTGACATGATTGATATTTCAGCACATAGTAAAGGTCAAGCTAGCTTTACATAATGACAAGGTAACTTTAAGGAGAAAGAAATGAAATCAGCAGACAATGAATGGAAGCAACAGCAGTGTGTTAATACCAAACGTTTAGCTCGTTGGACCTTTGCATGGGTCGTTTCGTTAGCGGTAGCCGTCTTTGGCCCAGAATTTATTTGGCAAGATCCTTCAATGACCTTATCCGCTATTCTGATCAATTTTGCAGTGGGTTTAGTGATGATTATTGCTAACAAGAAACATTTAACTGGTCTTGATGAACTACAACAGCGCATACAATTAAATGCCATGGGGCTCAGTTTAGGTATCGGATTAGTGGCTGGTATCAGTTATTCAACACTCGATACCACTGGCATTATTAATAGCCATGCAGAGATCTCACACTTGGTCATTTTAATGTCGCTAACATATATGTCGGGCATTTTACTGGGCAATAGGAAATATCAATGAAGAATCGACTCAAAGTGTTACGAGCTGAACGCGATCTCACTCAAGCACAACTGGCAGATTTACTAGGTGTCTCTAGACAAACCATTAACGCTATTGAAAAAGGTAAGTTTGACCCTAGTTTACCTTTAGCATTTAAAGCTGCCCGCTTATTTGAGCTAAAAATTGAAGAGATATTTCAAGATGAGGTATAGCCTTAATGGCACTCGCGCTACCAAGCTCGGGTGCCATGAAGCTTGTATTGGAATATTCGCTAATGCACAGCTTCTTAATAAAGTTTTAGTTCTAAGAGCTAAAACTAAGTACTAAAACTAAGTGCTAAAACTAAGTGCTAAAAGCCCAAGGATGAGAAATAGGTTAAAGTACAAAATTATCGTCTTACAAACCCCGTTGCCACTCTTGCCTTAATGGCACCATGCCTTGCAGTGCCTGCTCTACTTGAGCAAGCAATGTTGGTTTATCCTTGCCTAGCACGCCCTTTAATACGAGGTAGTTAGACGCATGATCAGAGCGGAATATCGTTTTGTTGAGCGTTAAACCATCCAATAAGGTATGCATTTCCGTTAATAGACCTCGCTGATCAGGCAATAAAAATTGACCATCAAATGCGGCATCCATTTTTTCAGTACCTAAGGGTAAAGTGACGACGAGTGTGGATAAATAGTCTGGCTGCGCTTCATTCATTAGCAACGCAGAATGGCGAGCATGTTGCTGCGATAATTGCTCACCGCCCAGCCCCATTAATATCATGACTGAAGACTTCATGCCGGCATCACGGATTTTCTGTAACGCGGTAAGCGAACTCTGATAAGTTTCACCCTTTGCAATTCTTTCAAGTACCTCGTTATCACCACTCTCACAACCGACATACATAAGCGATAAGCCCATTTCACGTAATTCAGTTAACTCACTTACCGTCTTATTATTCAAGTTTCTAGGTAAGCAATAACTGCTTATTCGCGTCACACTGGGCAAATGTGTATTGATCAGTTGGCAAATGGCCTTTAACCGTGCAAAAGGTAGACTCATCGCGTCACCATCAGCTAAAAAGACCCTTGAAATAGGCTGACTCGATTGTGCAGCAGCCAAGATGTCCGCCTCAATTTTATCCACTTTCTGAGCCCTAAACTTTTTTTGAGGCTGGGTATACATGTCACAAAAGCTACAGCGATTCCAACTGCAACCATTAGTCACTTGCAAAATTAATGATTTCCACTCAGAAGGAGGTCGAAACACGGGCTCAATATACTGGATCACAGGCATCCCTTGTTGAACAATGTCAAATTCACGATCAATAACACATTAAAAGTGAACTCAATATGCATAATTTACGTAGGTATTTGCATGAGTATTTGACTAAAACTACTTTCCAAACCCATTTTTATTGTTATATTAGTTCCGTTAACCTTCTATTAACAATAATAAATATACAGGTAGCATTGATTATGAACCAAGTCGCACATCAATTAAATGATCGTCGCCAAACGAGTTTAACTAATGAAGCACACTGGGATAACACAACTGCAGATCAAAAAGTCGCGCTATATGATCTGAATCGTTACGGGTATCAACTGATGTTTGTCAGACAAACCCCAAAAGGGCCACTGGCAGTCGTCACTCAAAATAATGACATTGCTGTGATTCATGCAGATGGAGAGGTTGATTTAAGACCCAAAATTACACTGCGTACTGAACACTAAGCACTAAGCAGTAATATAAATAGCCAATGTGATTCATGCCTTACCCGTAGGTAGGGCACACTGCCCTTCTCTAACAAACGAGTCGAGTGAAATACGACCTCTCTCCAGCTCCCTAACATCTTCCACACGAAAAAAGCTTAATGGCATATAATGATATGCGCTACGCAATCACCTGATTGAATAGTTCCACATGATGTGACTCAACTAATTGCGGCATCACATTATGAAAATAATCTTGGATGGCATCTTTTTGACAATGCATATCAAAAGCCGCTCTATCTACAAACTTTTCCACAAATGCGACTTTATTTTCATCTTCTAAACTGACATTCAGCTCATAGCGAATACAGCCTGATTCACGACGAGTATCAGGAATAAGTGCGGCCAATGCAGCCACTAACGCATCACGTTTACCTGGCTTTGCAACAAATTGCGCCACACAAACTAATTGTGCTGTATTAATAGTGTAGTCAGACATGTAAATCCTTATTTTTAATTGTAAATATGGTGAGTGCTTATATTGCGTAAGGCTTTAAAGCATTGAGTTGTTAATCACTATTCAGCTTGATAAACCATATCAATGTGTGGGATGTCATCTTCAAGGTACATGGGGGATATGGTTTTGAAACCAAGCTCCACATAAAAGCGTTCTATCGCTTGTTGTGCACCAATTTGTATACCCGCCTTTGGCCACTTAGCTAACGCTGTATTGATGGCATGATGCATTAATGGCGCGCCTAAATTGTGGCCTCTGTATTTTGACGCAACAATCACTCGGCCTATGCTTGCTTGCGGATAACTTAGCCCCGGCGGCAGTACTCGGGCATAAGCAACCATGTCTTGTTGGTCATTAACCGCAAATACGTGTACGGCTTCAGCGTGTCTGTCTTTATTATCTAACTCCGGATAGGGACAGTTTTGCTCAACGACAAACACATTCACACGCAACTGCATAATGTTATAAAGCTCATCAAGGCTAAGCTCATTAAAACTGAGGAATTTCCACTTTATTGAATCTGTTAAAGGCATAGTGATTAATAATAACAAAGAGGCTTATCCGCTAATCTTACCATGAAAAAATAGTGTCATTCACACACATCTAAACAATCAAAAAAATACCGAGCAAATGCTCGGCATTTTTGACAAGGTACGGCATCTTAGAACATGTATTTCACACCGATTTTCATCTGCCATGCAGACTGATTGATGTCATAAGTATTATGCGTTGAAGTATCAATGCCATCTTGTCCAAATGGGATTGAGTATGTGTAAACCCCTGTTTCAGGATCGTAGCTGTGGTCAACAAGCACCTTGCTACCATAACTTTGATACTCTACTCGACCCCAATCATCATTGAGTAAATTCAGCACATTCTTAATGTCAAAGTACAACATGCCTTTATGCTTTTGAGTAAAGCCCGGTAGTTCTTGAGTAAAACGGAAATCTAATTGATGAACCCAAGGTTGATTATGGGTGCCTTTACCAATTAATCCACCCGCGTATTTACCTAATCCAAGTTCATCAATCGCTCTCTTGAACTCTTCATAGGTTAGGCCACCAGCATATTCAACATTGGCATCATCAGCGCCAGTTGGAATATAAGGCAAGTAAGCGTTTGAGTAGGCGTAATCACCTTGGTCACCAAAACCACGGTCATTATATGAACCTAATACCCAACTCATAGGATTACCTTGGCGCGCCTCATAGAACATATTGAAACTAGACTTGTAGCCCGCAAACAGCTCTGTGTCATAGCCTAAGCTCAAGGTAAATCGGTGAGGCGTTTCATAGTAACCAGGCCCCATTGTTGTACCATTACGGTCGTAACCAACAATTGGATATTGGTAGTTTGAGCCTGCTGTAGAGGAAGAACCTTGGTTACCCTCATCAACTTGGTTATATGCATAACCAAAGCGCATGTTCAGTCCTGAGTCCCAATTTTTTGCCAATGAAAAGCTCAATGTCTTACTTGAGCCATCTTCATCAGCATTGGTCAGCATGAGATCTGAGCGCTCTGTATTCCCGCCTTGACCATCATTGGCTAATGGATCCCAGGTTTCATAAATCACGCGGCCGGTATCATCTGTTCTCACCTTACGGCGGGATAAGTCAACCCATGCAACGTCATTCTCTTTTTGGATATAAAGGAATTCACCGCCGAAGAACCAGTCTTTACCCAACGCTCCTAAGTCCCAAGTACTATCAAAACCGACACTGAAACGCCAGTCAGATGGCAGCTCAAAGTTAGGGTCTAGTGAGTTAGTATTCCCGTCGCCACCCACAAGACCATCTTGTGCTCCGCCCGGCACATTGCCAAAGTCAGGGATACCCCATTCATCATTCCAACCACCGGTATAACTTAATAAACTGTTACCGTCATTTGAGAAGCTATTGGACATCCATACGGTAGGGTAACCACCACTATAACGTCCAAGACCACCTCTTAAAGTCACATTATCATTCATGACATAAGTTAACCCTACACGAGGTAACCAAATATCTAAGCCATCCATGGTACTGTTATTTGCAAAGCCATAGCGCTCAACAAAGTTCTCATTTAATTCAGGTGAATCAGACATCATGATCCTTTCGTAGCGCATACCAAAGGTCATTTCCAAGTCATGGTTAATTTCCCACGTATCCTCTAAAAATATCGCGAGGGTTTCCATGTTAAATTGAGCAGCGACATCATCAGGGTTACCCGATAGTGCATTTTGATAGCGGAAACGAGCGACTATGCCGCGCTCAAAATCTTCAATCGAATTAAAGTCCCATGTGCCCATCGTGTCTTGAGCAAACAAATTGAATACATCAATATTGTTGTATTGGAAACCAAAGCCAATTTTGTGATCATCTAAGTAGTAATCACCTACAAAACGCACTTCTAAGTTTTGATTGTCTAGCTCATTAGATTGACGTGAGCGTTCGGTACCGAAAGTAACCGTGCCACCTTCCGTTTTCACTGCTACTTGGCCAATACCTAGGTTGTCCACAGGATTGGAATTACTGACAGTATCCTTATATGCAACTTTAAACTCAGTGGTAAAGTCGTAACTCCAGTCACTATATAAAATCGCCGCAAATGACTCGAAATCCTCTTCTTTGTCGTACCAATAACTCGATAAGTTTAAATAGCCTTCAGTATCTGATACTCGGTTTGTAATATTGCCGACGGTTTTTTGGTAAGTTAACGATGCGCGGTGATCATCATTAATATTCCAGTCTAGTTTAGCGAGGATCTTCTCATCTTTTTCTTGAGGAGTCGCATTATAGCTACCAATGTTATCAAGGCCATATACACTGCTAGCAATGCTATTTATGCGTTCTAATTCTTCAAGTGTTACCCTTGAATCATTAGGGAATCCAGCACCTGCTGGTCCCCATTCAGCCGCTTGAGGAGCATCAAAGTTCTCGTACGAACCGAAGAAAAACAACTTATCTTTAATCAGCGGGAAACCAATGGTGCCGCCAAATGTGGTTTCTTCGAAATCTTGTTTCAGTGCTTCACCCGTTGACTGATCTTTACCATCCCCAGCCATGCTGTCATTGGTTGTCTCCCAAAACATGGTGCCGGTTAATTCATTGGTGCCTGATTTAGTTACCGCATTAATTTGTGCACCTGAAAAACCACCACTTCGCGCAGTAAACGGTGAGGTATTCAGTGCTACGCTCTCTACGGCATCAATGGAAATTGGCGAACGCTGAGTCGGGTAACCATTGGAGTTCAAACCAAAATCATCATTTTGTGATACACCATCAACGACAAAGGTATTAAAACGCGGGTTTATCCCTGCCACACTCATCGATATGCCATCATTCCCCACTACGGCCATGGGGTTTTGACGTAATACATCTTTAAGATCACGGCTAATGCCTGGTGCATTGGCAATATCATCAGCACCAAACTCGCTGTTACTTCCCGCTGAGCGGTAATAATTTGCATTTCCCACAACACCAATACGTTCTATCTCAGTTACTGGCTTTAACGCTCGATTAAAGCGTAATGTTTCACCTACATTAAGAAACAAACCTTGTTCGACATCATCGGCAAATTCGTCAGAGTCAATTTTAATGATGTATGGCCCACCAACACGTAATCCTCGAGCCGAAAATTGACCATCATCACCGACGGGTACTTCAGTAACAGTGCCTGTTGGTTCGTGAATAATGGTAATAGTTGCATCAGTAACAGCATTCCCCATCGGACCAACAATATGACCTCGAATGTTAGATGCTGTTTGAGACGCGGTCGCAGGCAAAGATACGACACCTAATGCAAAGCAAGTCGCTAGCGCTAAACGACTTATTTTATGGTTTATCATTTTGTTACCCCTGAAAAATTATAATTAGCTAATTGGTTTAGCCTTATATGAAGCCGTAATAAAACTTCAGGGCGGATGCTATTAATCGTTTATTTCAGAGATATTTCATGTTTGTAGAAAAACGCATCGATAAATAAATTATACATTTACAGATTGCCCATTTATGTAACGGGCTATTCTTGCTTCTTTTTTATTGATCGAGCTAGAAAGCCGATACAATGTCGGTTAACAGACTTTAATCTTATTAATAATGCGAGACATTTAAGAACGTGTTTATATTTAAATTGCTTTATGACTGTTTGTTTAAAGTTTTACTACTAAGTTAAAAGTCAAAGACTCAATACAACCCCAAAACAAGCCGCTTACAAACATGAAAATAAAATCAAACAAAATGGCAACTTTACTAGAGTAGCTAGTGTATGATCAGCTAAGAATTATAGAGCACTCAGTTCATATTTTATTCTGAATTAAAGTGACATATACAGCACATATTAGATTCTGCCGCAGTTACACCGCGGCAGCTTACTTGATTAGACTCAATGAGTTATTTAAGAATACAAGCACTACCCAATCAAATTTGTCACAAAAATATAATTTAAAAAAGATATTTTCATAATACTCTAACTTCATGATTCGGTGCCTCTAAAAGCGCCAAGCCACCTAAATCATTTATGGAATTATAATGAAAACTACAATTATCTTATTTACTGCAACCGTCGCGTTAACAAGCTTCATTAATTCTCATGCTCATGCGTGGGGACAAAATGGTCACCGCATAATAGGTGAGTTAGCGCAAAAAAACCTCACGCAAGCTGCACAGGACAATATTAACCAGCTGACACTAGGCGAATCACTAGCACAAATGTCAACATGGGCTGATGAAATACGCTCAAACCCAAACTGGCATCACGCATCACCGTGGCATTATGTTTCAATAGAAGATGATGAAACTTGGAAAACACTAGATAGAAACCCAAAGGGCGATATTATCGAAGGCCTCAAGAGGTTTGAAAAAGTGTTAATCGATCCTAAAGCAAGCCAATTAGAAAAATGGCAGGCATTGGCTTTTTACGTCCACTTTGTTGGTGATATTCATCAGCCATTGCATGTTGGCTACAATCATGATCATGGTGGTAATAAAATTAAGCTCAAATGGTTTGGTGAAGAGACAAATCTACACTCTGTTTGGGATACCAAGCTGATTGAACATCAAAAATTAAGTTATACAGAGTTCACTGACTTCATCAGTCGTATCTCAGATGAAAACATGAAAAACTGGGTAGGAAAAAGCTACTACGATTGGGCCGATGAGTCTAAGTCTTTGCGTGCTGCCGCCTACAATTTAGAAAAGAACCGTGATGGACAACCTGATCTATGTTGGCAATATGTGTACGACCATACTCCAACAATTAAATTACGCTTACAACAAGCTGGCATTCGTTTAGCAGATAAGCTTAATACTCTCTTTGCCAAGTAACTCTCATATGCTTACGAGTCATTAAACTTAACCAGCCTTCTAGTTGAGTCTCCTATAATAAAGCGCAACATATGGTCTGCGCTTTTTCATTTTCATAATCGTGTCTAGATACTCTCACACTTAAAATAAGGCTCGCACTTAAAATAAGGCTCGCACTTAAAATAAGGCTCGCACTCAAAGTCACGTTCACATTAAAAGTCACGTTCAAAGACTCAATAAATGAGATGTCTGTAACGAATGTCGACTCCCCGATCTATCAAGCCGTTAGCTAGCTATAACCGATTTAAGGATGAAGCTTAATCGAAAGTGATTATGAAGTGGTGCCATGTAGAAATAATGATGCTGCTAATTAAGCAGTGATTGTCGGATAGATAAATATAAAAAGGGAGCCTACAGGCTCCCTTTAAGTGACTCAAACATCAGGGCTATAATCACATCCTTGTGTAACGTGATGAAGCGTTATTTAACAGATGTCTAAGTCTCAGAACAATTAACGTTCAAATACGTGGTACTTATCGATACCGAACGACTTACCAGTATCATGACACGTTGCACAAGATTCCATTGTATCTTGCTTATACCACTCACCAGTTACAGCTGGAACATTGAACTCACCACCATTTTGCTCCATGTGATTCTGAGCTGCAGCACTATCGTGACAAGCAATACAGTTCGCCATTACTGGGCTAGTCATTACTCCTGAAACCCCTTCATTAAATGCTTTAGAAAGCATGTATTGGTTAGGGATATCAGCAAGGCTAACGCCTTCAGCATGACAAGACACACAGTTATCAGCATTTAAGCTGTCAGCAGAGTTAGCTTCTGGCGCTTTAGCACCTAGCATGTTACCGCGACCCCAGTGCATGCTGTGAACCATTGGGCCATAACCAGGAGCAGAGTATGCACCTCTTCTGTCTTGACCATTGTTGTGACACGCTACACAGTCCATGCCGCCATCATTGTAGGCACCATTTTTGTGGTAGTTAGTTTCACTGGTGTGACATGTAGTACAGCTATCGCTAGAAACTGATAGACGACGCTCATACGCCATTGCAGGCTCAAGAGTGTCGAAGTCTACTGCATCAGAATAAGCAGTGAATGAGATAGTGTATTCATTATCGCTGTCCATCCAACCGTCATAGCTTAAACCAATACGTGCTGAAGCCATGATTGATGAACTTTCAAATCCAGCATTAGTCACTGGGTAACAATGGGTACGTGTACCGTCATCATTGTCAACCTTGTATTCACCCGTAGTGTGACCACCAAAGCGACCTACAATTGACTCGTCATAGTAACCATGTAGATATGCGCCAGCGTATACAATCGGCTGCTCAGCGATATGAACTTGATCGCCATTCTCATCACCTGGGTTATACAGGTCACCAATATTTAGTTGAGTCATTGTTTCACCCTCAACTTCATATAGCGACATAGTTGTACACCACTCACCAAGATCATTCTTGAACGGGTCAGTCGTTTCAGCCATGTAACCTACACGCATTGCTTGAAGCGTGTCTAGACCAGATTTGTCAGCATGGAATGCACGTGCATCGAAGCCATCAGCAGGTACGATTGGCGCCGACATACCATCACCATGACAATCGCTACAACCATTACCAGCAATACTTGTATTGACTACAGGTTCAGCGTGACAGGTGTAACAGTTAGTTGGGTTAAAGTCTTTTTCAAATTTTTGGTGGTTGATATGACCAATTTTTTGAAGTGTAGCTGTTGCATAACCACCGTTTTCTTCTGCACGAGAAACATTGTTATGACATACCAAACAACCAGCAACAAAATCAGTTTCACCATCCATATTCACCGCTGTGTAACTCGCGTGACGTTGGTCTGAAGTAGCATAATCAACGTGACAGCTGAAACATGTTTCAGTGGTTGACGTGTGGATCATGTCTGGTTTCGCAACAACAACTGGGGCTGAGCGTGCAATTTCAGTAGTATCATCACCACCTACTCGTAGCCAAACAATACCTTCTGATGCAACATTAACTGCAGGCATAGGTGCGACAAATTCATACTTACCTTCACCCATGGCTGTCAATACAGCGCCTTCTTTACTGGTGTCAGTATAGCCACCAATTACGCCATCACGATTTAACACCATGCCTTTTTCGGTTTTTTCAGCGAACTTGGCCTCAGCTTTTACTAAACCGTCAACTAATACGCCTTCTTCATTCATTACTTCAAATTCATAACGAATTTGACCTTCTTCGATAGCATGACTAATCACATTTACACTGGTGACTTCAGAAACTTCTGTCACTGGTGGAGTAGGCCCTGGACCAGGTTCACCTGGTGCACCATCTTCACCATCTTTGCCGTCTTTACCGTCACTACATGCGGAGATTGCCATTGCGGTTGCAATGACAAATGCGATTTTGCATTTATTAAATTGTCTCATCTTATGCCTCATCATCTTACTGTTGTAAACTTGCTGATTAGCCTGTTTCTTGTTGGGTCACTTATTGCTAATTCACTGCAAAAACCGTCCGTGCCAAATACAACTTGTTGCTAATCCGTGGTTTATATATCTATGTATATATTTTTAGGTATACACCTTGGTTAAACAATAGCTTAAGAATAGTTAAAATAGGTCGACCTCGCTCACAAATTTCACATTACAGAAACAGAGTTATCGACCATGAAAATTACTACTTAAAAACATAAACTTAGTTAAGAACAAGGTGTAGCCAAATGTATCACCAAGTCAGTTTGTATGTATCAGACATTGGTCGTAATTAGTGAGGTGTTCAACACAACTAGGGCGCCCCTGTTACCGCAAATACCGCTTGGTTGTGAGTTTCAGCCATTAGTACTTCTAGTTGTGATGGTACCAAGCAGATAGTGGAGCATTCGATTGGATGACGACAAAACGACAGCGTTAGTGTTTAAACCAAATGTCAAAAATGTGATCTAGATACTATTTTTGACCGTTAGCTAACAGACAACTAAGTAACCTTCTTTATTATCAAGCACAAAAAATGGGAGCCAAAGGCTCCCATTTTGATTTGATCACACTGTTTAAAAGGGAGGTTGTCCCTCTTAGCAGGTTATTTTATTTAGGCAAATTAACGCTCAAATACGTGGAACTTCTCGATACCGAATGATTTACCCGTATCGTGACAAGTTGCACAAGATTCAGAGGTAGGTTGCATGTACCAATCAGCTACAACCTCAGCATCAATCTCACCACCATTTTGCTCCATGTGGTTCAATGCTTGAGCACTGTCATGACATGCAAAACAGTTAGCTGTGATTGGGCTAGCCATCTTAGTGTTATCACCACCGTGGAATGCTTTAGCACGGATGAATTGATTTGGAATTTCTGACAATTCAATGCCGTCTGCGTGACAAGACACACAGTTATCTGCATTCAAGCTTGCAGCTGAGTTTGCATCAGGAGCTGTTGCACCTAAAGAATTACCGATACCCCAGTGCATGCTGTGAACCATAGGACCAAAGCCTGGTGCAGAACCTCTTGCATTACGGTCTTGACCGTTGTTGTGACAAGCTACACAGTCTAAACCACCTTCAGCATAACTACCGTTTTTGTGGAAGTTAGAGTTGTTGGTGTGACAAGTAGTACAGCTATCAGCAGTTACAGCATGACGACGGTCATAGTCAGTCACTTGCGTTAAATCTGCTAACTCAGCTACTGGAGAGTAACTAGTGAATGAAACACCTTCATATGATGGATCGTCACCAATCGCGAAAGTAACGCGCGAGCTCGCCATGATTTGAGCAGTGTTTAGATCCAACGTTGGGTGACAGAAAGTCTTAGTGCCATCACCTTTGTAAGATTCTGCATAGTTACGTGACTCACGACCAACGATAGATTCGTTGTAGTAACCGTGAAGGTAAGTACTTGCATAGCTTAATGTGCCATCTGCGTACAATGCTTCGATATCTAGCACTTCTTCACCCTTATAAAGAGTTAAATCAGTACAGTATGCACCTTCATTCATGTATACAGCTGAAAGGCTAGTTGAGTGTTCAGCACGAATAGCTTGACTCTCTGTAAGGCCTGTTTTTTCAGCATGGAATGCACGCGCATCAAATTCGTTCATTGACGCTAACATATCAGAAGCAGTGTCTAATGAGTGACAATCGCTACAACCATTTCCATTAATGCTGGTGTTCATCACTGGCTCAGCATGGCATGAATAACAATTTGTTGGTGCAAAATCTTGCTCAAACTTCTGGTGGTTAATGTGGCCGATTTGCTGCAAAGTAGCGCGAGCGTAACCACCACCAACTGTTTCATTGCGTGATACGTTGTTGTGGCACACCATACAACCCGCTACAAAGTCAGTCTCACCTTCAGCATTAATTGCTGTATAGCTTGCGTGACGTTGGCTCGATGTACCATAGTCAACGTGACAGCTGAAACATGTTTCAGTGGTTGAAGTGTGAACCATATCAGCTTTAGATACGACCATTGGTGCAGAACGGGCGATTTCAGTTGAATCATCACCACCAACACGTAACCAAACAATACCTTCAGAACCGGCATTCACCGCTGGCATTGCTGCGATAAATTCATAATGGCCATCACCTAAAGCATTAAGAACTGAACCTTCTTTAGTAGTATCAGTGTAACCACCGATTTCACCGTCACGGTTTAGTACAACACCTTTGTCAGTTTTTTCTGCAAACTTAGCTTCAGCTTTCATCAAGCCATTCACTAACACATCTTCTTCGTTAGTGACTTCAAATTCATAGCGAATTTGACCTTCTTCGATTGTGTGACTAATCACGTTGATATTAGTCACTTCAGCAACTTCAGTTACTGGTGGAGTTGGGCCAGGACCAGGTTCGCCTGGAGCACCATCATCACCATCTTTACCGTCATCACCGCTACAAGCGGTCATTGCCATTGCCGTAGCAATCACAAATGCGACTTTGCACTTATTAAATTGTCTCATCGTTACCTCACCATTTTATTTTTCTCATCACCGTATATCTTTATAGGTATACGAAACTGAATATTAAATGAAGAATCAATGGTGGATGACGACCTTGTTCACAATTTTCGTTTAATCAAAATTACCAATTTCACAAATGAGAATTAAGTCATAAAATCAGTATGATAGAACTCATAAACACCCCCAAAATACCAACAAATGTATCAGGATGTACCTTTGAACTGATATTAATTATTTTATCGTTCCAGCAATAAAAAATATGACTATAGATATAAAAAATGGAGGCATCGCTGCCTCCATGTTCAATTATGGTTTAAACCCTTAATTGAGTTTACATCGCTATCACTTAAAACGTGTGGTATTTCTCAATACCAAAAGTTTTACCTTCAGCATGGCAAACCGCACATGATTCTGACGTTGGTGCTAAGAACCATTCATCACCACCTAACTCATCTTCAGGCTTATTGATGTCACCACCATTATCTTGCATGTGTTGACGAGCCGAGTTACCAGTATGACAACCGGCACAGTTAGCAGTAATTTGAGAAGTGTAAACACCTGAAACATTGTTGTTCATTGACTTAGAAGGCATGTATTGTGCAGGCACTTCATATAAATCAATTACACCATCATGACAAGCCACACAACCTTTAGCTGCTAGTTTATCAGCCGAGTTGCCTTCGCCGCCATTACCCCAGTGCATGCTGTGTATCATTGGACCGAAACCTGGCCCTGAGTATGCGCTTCTTCTATCTTTACCTGCATAGTGGCATGATAAGCAGCTAGCACCACCGTCAGCAAAGCCTGCTGTTCTGTGGTATTCACCAGCCACATTGTGACAAGTTGAACAGCTTTCTTGTGTTACTCCTAAACGACGCCCGTTCTCAGACAATGTTGCCATGATGACTTTGTCATCTTCATTCGTTTGAAACACAGTACGAGCTAATGCTGAGAAAGACTCACCATCAACTGCTAGTGCATCAATACAGTACTCACGGCTACCGTCTTCATTATCAGTAAAGGTAGTGGTGCCTGATGCATTATCAATGATGTTATGCAGTAAACGTTGGAAGGTAATGGTTAGAGAAATGTCACCATCGACAACCATCTCTGCAGCATTCAACATGACCGCTTCTTCACCTTCGGTGTTGTATAGCGAGTAGGTTGAACAAGAAGATAGACCATCTTCAGTTTCTACTACTTCAGACATTACCGAATAATGTACTTCGTTCACTTTCACTTGCTCAGGGAACTTAGTGTGCAAACGACGGAAGTCTGTACCAGCTGCAAATGAATTCATATCAACATATTCACTCATACCAGCTGCTTGGTGACAATCAGAGCAAGTCGCATCTGAATATGTTGCTGTCACAGGTTCTACGTGACAGCTATAACAGTTACTGCCTTCGAAACCTTTCTCGAAGTTCATGTGATTGATATGACCAATTTTTTGTATGGTGTTACGGGTATAACCACCTTCATCACGAATAATGTTACCGTGACAAGACATACAACCACCTAGGAAGTCAGCTTCACCGTCAGTGTTGATTGCAGTGTAGTGTGGGTGCTTTGAACCAAATTCGGCATAATCAATATGACACTCATAACACGCTTGAGTGCTAGTAGTATGAATACCGTCTGTTTTATCAACCACGATGTAATTAGAAGAAGCAACCTTCTCACTACCGCCTACTGATAAACGGATGATACCTTCCGATGCGGCATTAATATTTTCAATTGGCGCGACAAATTCATAACGGCCAAGATCTGTTTCAGTGAGTGAAGCACCTTCTGTTGCTTCATTAGCATTACCACCGAAAAGACCATCACGACTGCGGGCAATACCATTATCCGTTAGCTCAGAAAACTCTACACTGGCTTTTTGCAAGCCAGTCACAAGCACATCTTCTTCATTGGTGATTTCTAGCTCAAACTTAATCACACCTTCTTCTAGAGTGTGAGTAAGTACATTAACACTGGTTTCTAGAGAAGTTTCACTTGAAGGAGGTGTTGGACCAGGACCTGGTTCGCCAGGTGCACCATCATTGCCATCTTTACCATCACTACAAGCAGCAAGTGTCATTGCTGATGCAATAACTAATGCAACTTTGCATTTATTAAATTGTCTCATCATTTGTCCCATCATATTTATTATTTATGGCTAGTACCATAATCAATCATTTTATTAGGTTTTAATAATTTATGATGAGAGCCAATTCACAAGCAAAGTACAATCAAAACATGCACTTAATCTTTATTTGAAAATATTGAAGCACTGCAAATTATCAACAATTTCTTTTTTTAAGCAAAACTGCCTCATATTTTAAACTTATTAAAAAACAATAAGATAAAAATCTTAAAAGTGGCAGAGATTAAAAATAGATTAACAGTGGAATTTATCTCGAAAATCACCACGACAGAACACCCCAAATAATTACATGACAACATCAACAGCAACATAACCACAACAAGCAGTTGCAGCTCACAATAAAAAAAACAAAAAACTCCCCAATATGGAGAGTTTTTCTGGTGGAAGTACTAATTTAAGAACAACAAGATTTGTCAGCTGACTTTCTCGGGATTTTATCCCACATGGCTTTTAGCATCAGTCCAGCAAGTACGATACCGGACAACATAACAATTCCTTGTGGCAGCAACTCATGCTCTTCGCCGATTTGTGGCATGACTTCAAAGCCAAAGTTATTCACAAGATAATTCACTAGTACACCGAAACAAAGTGCGACACCCAGTACGCCTCCCAGATAACCAAACAATGCTCGCTTGCCTAACTCTTTTGATACCACGCCTAAAGTCGCAACATTGGTTGCAGGGCCTGCCATCATGAACACTAATACTGCACCAGGAGAAACTCCTGCCAGTAACAAACCTGCTGCAATCGGTGTGGATGCCGTTGCGCAAATATACATAGGCACAGAGATTAGCACCATGACCAACATGGCTAATACACCATCGCCCCACTTCGCGAGGAAATCGCCCGGCACATAGGTTTGCACTAATGCAGCAAAGAATAGTCCGACCAGCAACCACAAAGTGGTGTCCCGTACTAAATCGGTTGCAGCATAGTGCAAGCCAGAGCCGACACGTTCAATAACAGATTGATGCTTTAATTGCGCAGCAAGATCGTCTTGCGCTGATGCGCAGCAGCTTTCTTCAGCAGATTCATTAATGCTCTCATTTTTATCATGAGAAGTCGTTTTTGCTGCTCCCTTACTGCAGCAACTTTCCTTATTAACATTAGAAGCAACGTTAGGAGCGGCTTGCTGACTCGAACAACATGACTTAACCACTTCGACCTCAGCGGCTTTTTTTGAGGCGCAACAACTGTTTTGTGTTGCTGCTGTAGAACCGGCTTTGGTCGCTAAGTCTTGTTTTGTCGTCGCTTTAGGCTCAACTGATGAGGTTTTCGTGTCGCTTAATTCATCACGGCCGACGAGTAAACCGGCCACTGTGGCACTGGTAATGGCAGCGATCGGTCTAATTATCGCCATAAATGGGCCCAATAACACATAAGATACTGAGACGGAGTCAACACCTGTTTCAGGTGTGGCCACTAAAAATGATGTGGTGGCTGCTTTTGATGCACCACTACGACGCAGCCCCACTGCTGCGGGAATAACACCGCACGAACATAAAGGTAAAGGTGCACCCAGTACTGCGGCTTTAAGTACCGTTTTAAAACCGTGCCCTCCAAGCTGCTTTTGCATCCATTGCATAGGTACAAATACTTTTAGCAAGCCAGCCAGAATCAAACCGAGTAACAACCAAGGCGCTGACTCTAAAAATAGGTGAATAAAATTACTGACTAGCATGATGTTTTCTCCATCACCTGTTGATGATTTTCAGGCTTAACTTGCATATTATCTGATGATTCCAAGGCTTCTAAAATTGAACAATGCTCTGCGCTGTCGGGTCCACCACAACAGGCATCTGACAAACTTTGTAATGAGGATGAAAATTGCATTAACTCAGCAATCTTGGTTTGCACCTGCAGCAACTTACTATCCACCAGCCCTTTCACATCAGCACAGGCCCAATTAGACTTGTCTAGCTCAATAGATAACAGCTCAGCAATCTCGTTCAGGGTAAAACCCACAGCTTTGGCGCGCAGAATAAAGCGTAACCTAGCTTCATCATCATCGGAATATACCCGATAGCCTGAATCTGATCTGTGCAGTGGTGCTAACAGGCCTTGCTTTTCGTAAAATCGCAGGGTGTCAGATTTAATACCACAGCGTTTTGCTAACTCACCAATTCGATACATAAATTGCTACCTTATATAGCCGTAAATTTAACGACAATAACCTCGAATATTGTAAAGTATAAACCTTAGAGTTAAATCAAAGGTCAATACTTGAAAGCGATTTATTGTATTTTCTGTTGTTCGCATTTCAATATTGTGAAATCGCGCATAAAAATCCCGCAGGGCAGTGGATTACGCTAAAATACGCGCGCCCGAACACGGTTAACCTCATAACAACAATAATAGGCAAGGTAATCGAGGATCTTTGGCAAAGTTGAATTGTATCGCTTCTGCTTTTCGAAAGATCTTTAAACTACAACTTAGTGGACCCTGTACCTACATGAATACTATCAGACCCATTCGTCGCGCGCTGTTAAGCGTATCTGATAAAACTGGCATCGTGGACTTTGCAAAAGCCTTGCACGAACAAGGTGTTGAATTACTTTCAACAGGTGGCACAGCTAAATTATTGGCTGACAACAATATCCCTGTCACTGAAGTCTCTGACTACACTGGTCACCCAGAAATCATGGACGGTCGTGTTAAAACCCTTCATCCTAAAGTGCATGGTGGCATTCTTGGCCGTCGTGGCATTGATGAAGTGGTCATGGAGCAAAATGCAATCAAGCCGATTGATTTGGTTGCAGTAAACCTATACCCATTTGCACAAACTGTGGCAAAAGAGGGTTGTACACTAGCTGACGCTGTAGAAAACATCGATATCGGTGGCCCAACCATGGTGCGTTCTACTGCAAAAAATCACAAAGACACTACAATTGTGGTTAACGCGAAAGACTATGACCGCGTTGTTGCTGAAATGCAGGCAAATGAAGGTAGCACCACATTAGAAACGCGTTTCGATCTTGCTATTGCTGCTTTTGAACATACCGCAGCATACGATGGCATGATTGCGAACTACTTCGGTACTATGGTACCAGCGCATTCAAAAGATGAATGCCATGAAGATTCAAGTTTCCCTCGTACATTCAACACTCAGTTAGTGAAAAAACAAGACCTACGCTACGGTGAAAACAGTCACCAAAAAGCGGCATTCTATGTTGACACTCACATTGATGAAGCTTCTGTTGCTAGCGCAGTGCAATTACAAGGTAAAGCCTTGTCATACAACAATATTGCAGATACTGATGCCGCACTTGAATGTGTAAAAGAGTTTGATGCACCTGCCTGTGTCATTGTGAAGCACGCCAACCCTTGTGGTGTCGCATTAGGTGACAACATACTAGAAGCATACGATCGCGCTTTCAAAACTGACCCTACTTCAGCCTTTGGCGGTATTATTGCATTTAACCAAGAGCTAGACGCTGAAACAGCCAAAGCGATTGTGGACCGTCAGTTTGTTGAAGTGATCATTGCACCTGTTGTCAGTCAAGATGCTCGCGAAGTAGTCGCTGCCAAAGCAAATGTACGCTTATTAGAATGTGGCCAATGGAATACTCAAACCATCAGCCAAGACTACAAACGCGTTAACGGTGGCATGCTAGTACAAGATCGCGACCAAGGTATGGTAAGCCTTGATGAAGTCAAAGTGGTATCTAAGCGCCAACCGACTGAAGCGGAATTAAAAGATCTGATGTTCTGCTGGAAAGTAGCTAAATTTGTTAAGTCTAACGCCATCGTTTATGCAAAAGACGGTATGACAATTGGCGTAGGTGCAGGCCAAATGAGCCGCGTTTACTCAGCTAAAATTGCTGGCATTAAGGCATCTGACGAAGGGCTAGTGGTTGAGAACTCAGTGATGGCATCTGATGCCTTCTTCCCATTCCGCGATGGTATCGACGCAGCAGCGGCAGCAGGTATTAGCTGCATCATCCAACCAGGTGGTTCAATCCGCGATGAAGAGATCATCAAAGCTGCAGACGAGCACGGCATGGCGATGGTATTCACCGGCATGCGTCACTTCCGTCACTAAATAGCATTTGAATAGAGCAGCCTCATTTGGCTGCTTTTTTCGTTTTAAAAAGATTATATTTATAATTGTTTGAGGGTGAATCAATGAGAGTTTTAGTAATTGGCAGCGGCGGACGCGAACATGCGTTAGCTTGGAAAGCAGCACAATCACCACAAGTTGACACTGTATTTGTGGCGCCAGGTAATGCGGGCACAACGTTAGAGCCAAAATTAGAAAACGTCGACATTAAGGTTGAAGCAATTTCAGAGCTGGTTAAATTTGCTCAAGACAATAAAATTGAACTCACCATCGTTGGCCCTGAAGTGCCGCTTTCATTAGGCGTAGTTGATGCCTTTAAAGAAGCAGGCTTAGCTATTTTTGGTCCAACCCAAGGGGCAGCACAGCTTGAGTCTTCAAAAGCCTTCACTAAAGACTTCTTAGCGCGTCATAACATCCCGACAGCAGCTTACTCAAACTTCACTGAAATTGAGCCAGCAAAAGCGTATGTAACTGAAGTTACAGCAAGCACTGGCTTCCCTATCGTGATCAAAGCTGACGGCCTTGCAGCAGGTAAAGGCGTAATTATCGCCCAAGACCAAGCAGAAGCTGACGCAGCTATTGAAGACATGTTAGCAGGCAACAAGTTTGGCGATGCTGGTTCTCGCGTTGTTATCGAAGAATTTTTAAAAGGTGAAGAAGCCAGCTTTATCGTCATGGTAGACGGCAACAACATCTTAGCTATGGCATCTAGCCAAGATCATAAAGCCCGTGATAACGGCGATAATGGCCCAAATACTGGTGGCATGGGTGCTTACTCACCAGCGCCAGTGGTAACCCAAACCGTTCACGATTGGACCATTGACAATGTGATTCGTCCAACGGTTGATGGCATGGCTGCTGAAGGCAATGTATACACGGGGTTCTTATACGCAGGCTTAATGATCTCGCCTGATGGCAGTGCTAAAGTCCTTGAGTATAACTGCCGCTTTGGTGATCCAGAAACTCAACCTATTATGATGCGCTTACAGTCTGATTTAGTGGCATTATGTCTTGCAGCAACCCGTGGTGAGCTTGATAAAGTGACTGCAGAGTTTGATTCTCGCGCTGCAGTGGGTGTAGTACTGGCTGCCGGCGGTTACCCTGAAGCTTATCGTAAAGGCGATATCATTGAAGGCTTAAACTTAGGTAACAATGATGCCAAAGTTTTCCATGCTGGTACTGCTGAAAAAGACGGTCACATTGTGACAAATGGTGGACGCGTATTATGTGCGACCGCTTTGGGTAACTCAGTGACAGAAGCACAAGCGAGTGCCTACGCATTAGTGGATGCTGTTCATTGGGACGATGTGTATTTCCGTACAGATATTGCTTACCGTGCGATTGCACGTGAGCAAGGTAAATAAACTAGGTTTGTAGCTAACGCCTATTTAAATTATACAATCCCTGTGGTGGCAACTGCTATCACAGGGATTTTTTATATTTCAAATATGACCTGCTACGTTTAGGGTTAAATCATAGACAAAAAAAAGCCGAGCAACGCGCTCGGCAAGGGTGTATGAAATACTAGGGTTGATTTCAATACAAAAGTCCATCCATAGAAGGTTAATCAAAAAGGGTTAATGCTAGTCAGGCATTACTGGTACTCATAAACTTTTGCTCCCAGCTTGTAATGGCCGTTAATACGATTATATTCACGGTGCATTTTCACTGAGAAAAATGTTGGATTATCAACTTCAATCTGCGTAGCAATTGCATCTGCCAACGATTCAACATTGTGTTGATTTTGAACTAAAAAGTGCTTAGTCACTTTTAGCTCAAGTTCTTTAGCCGCTTCATGGTTAACGTAAACATCGCGAAAGCGTGGCGCAGTTAAAGCAGTGAAAGTAATATGATCCTGATCACCACTATCTAAAACCACAATACTCGCTTCCACCTGCTCTAACTGCTCCATCGCGATATCTAAATGATGTTGCTCAATACTCTCTTGTGCGACTGTGCTAAATGACACTGTTGCTACAAGTAAACCAATTACTGCTTTGTTCATGCTGCCGTCTCTTATTTCGTGTGTTGTGCTTCAATGAGGTTAGGGTCTGTTGACCTTTGCCGATTAGAATTTGTTCGAGTTAAAAGCACTTTAATCGAGGCGTGAGCGATGACGTCTAGCCACCTAGACAAACTCGCTCGCAACAAAGAGTAAAGTGCTTTTAAACGAACCTTCAGGCAGCACTTGTTGTCATTTTTACTGCGTTAACAGCTTCTCATGTGGAATAACCACACATCAAAGCCGCTGCCTTGTATAAATTTCCAACAAGTAGCTGCAAAAATAATCTTGAAAGATCAACAGCCCCTAATGTAATAGCAAACCTCCCTAGCGGATAATCAGGTTTGACGGATGAAATCCTACACACTAAACAAAAAGCGGCAGCATAAGTTCCTCAGTGTTGCTAAAGGGTGAAGTCAGTAGCAACTTAACTCGATAGAGGGGACGATTAAGCAAGCGTAAACTACTGACTTCTTAAATTAAAATGTGTAAGACACACCTAATGTCCAAACATGGTCATTATCTATAGGGGCAAATTCATTACTATCACCAATACCTTGGCCATAACCATAGCCTAAATTACCTTCACTAGTATTGAAGTAGGTGTATTTCAGGTACGGTCTCCAGTCACCGATTTTTTTAGACAAAATAACCTCATGTTCATTTGCTCTGAAGCTTTCTGTCATATACCAAAAGCTATTTCCTGGGCCGTGAATATAACCATTATTACCGTCAGTATTTGTATGCGTGTACTCATAGTTCAGATCGAAGCCATGGAATGTCATATGTGCACCAGCGATAAATTTGTGCGAGTCAATGTCATCACCACCCATTAGGCCGCTAGTTTGCTCTATCTGGCTGAAACCATATCCGGCAAATACATTGATGTTTTCATTCACTTGGTAGTCAAAAATAGCTTCAACTAAGATTTCTTTAGCTTCATCCCATTTTCCTAACTCACCGTAAAGAGTGAAAGACGCTTGCTCTGTAATGCCAAAGCGATGACCGTAGCCAGCAGCAAGCCAACCTTGGTCATCAAACTGAACAGTCACATAACCATTTTCGGAGGTATTAATTTTTGCACCAGCTTCAGTGGTATACACACCGTGGTCTGTCGCATTAGAAGAGATATTTTGCTCAAGGTATACTTCAACATCTGCTGCATAGGCTGAGCTAACTAACAGGGTGCTTGATAAAGCTGCAATCGTGCGTAATTTCATAATTAATCCTCATATCAGTAAGTGGGGAGGATTATGGAGATAATTACTTTAGTGATAAATAAACTAAGATTTAGTTAAAACATCAATTTCATTTATGTTTAACCCCAGCTATGGTGCTTTTCAATAACTCACGCTTTTCTTTATGGCTAGGATCATGGAGATAACGCCGATGGTAAAGCATGAAGTACTTCACAGGGGCTAAATCAATTGGGAAGTTGTGGATACGTAAGCCCAGTTTTGGGGCGAGTTTTTCAGCAATCGATGTAGTTGCAGCCGCAATATAATCAGACTCAGCACATAATGCTAACATGCTCGCTACTGAGCCAGTTTCTATCTTAATCGTGCGGTTGAATACTTGCTCACGAGCCAAGTTTCCTAAGGTGTTGAGGTTGTTACGTCTGACTTTTAATGCAATATGCTCTTCTGCATAGAATTGCTCAATGGTCATTTGTGTTTGTATTCTTGGATGCGCTAACCGTGTTAAGCACACTGCACGTTCTTGATGAAACTCCTCCACTATCAGTGAATGCCTTTTACTCGACATTGCATCAATCACTAAATCCACTTTTTGTGTCACGAGATCATCAACAATGACATCTTCATCTAAAGGGGTTTCACTAAAATAAATATCATTCAAGTGACCTACCATGTGCATCACAGACTCACTACAGTACATATTTAAGTGTTCTTGTTGCTGCTCAATGCTATCTAATACGCTTAGCGGAGATTCAATTTTATGCGCTAGAGCAACTGCTGCTCCAGTTGGTGATATCCCTCTCCCCTCTCGTACAAATAATCTTTTACCCACCACTTTTTCTAATCGTTTCAACGCTGCACTGACTGCGGGTTGAGTGATATTTAATTCTTCTGCAGCAATCGTGATTGAAGCGTGCTTATATACAGTCAAAAAGGTAGTAAGTAGATTTAGATCCATGACAATATCCGTTGGCTAAAAGCAACTTGCAAAGAAGGATAAGAATACTATTAAATGTCTATGTACATAAACTGTATTTAATTAAGTTAACCCATATTAGCCAATTACTAAAATTGATTTATACCAGAAAATTATAAATGCATTAAAAATGCTGATCACGGTTATACCATCATCAGCATTATGTGACATTATCGCTAGAGAAATGCTTAGAATTAGCCCCAACGATCTTTTAGCCAACCATAATGGTAGTACCCCCACTGACCATAACGTCGTAAATTTGCGAATGGTAGCTTAGGCAGGGGTTGTGTGTATAAGGGCAAGTTAGGCACGGTTATTCCGGCAACTTGTTGAGCTAAACGATAAGCCGCTTGAGCACTAAATGCCACACCTGAGCCACAATACCCTAAGCTATACCCTGTTGTACCATCGAGGTACACATGAGGCATATCGTCCATAGACGCAGCAATCCAACCATGCCATTGATAATCCACTTTTTTGTTTGCACAAACAGGAAAGCATTTATCTAATGCGAGCTTTAAACGCTGCGCATAAATATCATCATGGGAATCTCTCCCCCAAACTGCACCTCGGCCACCAAATAAGATGCGATTATCAGGCAATAATCGATAATAATATTTAAGGATTCGGGTATCCATGGTCACTTGATGGGTTTGCAGGCCTGCTTGTTCAAGCTCAGCCTGGGTAAGCGGTTCTGTCACAATAATATTGCTGAGAAAAGGCAGAAACTTATTATCTATGGCACTCGACAATTGCTTTGAACTATAACCATTTCCAGCACAAATAACCTTGCTAGCTAGCAATTCACCGTCAGCTGTAACAAGGCGGTGTTTTCCATGCTGTTGTTGCCAATCAAGCACGCAACTATGCTCGTTGATCTTAACCTTGGCAGCTAGTGCAGCACATTTATAACCCAGCAGTAATTTTAGCGGGTTCACACCAAAGCTCTGTTTCACCCTTAACGCCCCAAGGGCTTGCTGGTTATGCATGTAATCAGAGTACAGTTGATGGCGTGTCAATAGCTGTGCATCATCGCCTAAGTGCTTGGTGATAAAGTCATTCGCCTGCGAGAGTTGCTGTAGCGCTTTGGCATTATGGGCCACTTTAATGTAACCCATTGGCTGTTTATCACAGTCTATTTCATGTTGTTCAATTAAGTGTTGGACACGTGTAACCGCTTCACTGAATTCATGATAAATCCCCTTGGCTGTGGCTAAGTCCCATCGTTTTGTCATGGCTGCATAACCCAAGCGACCAGACCCTTTTAACACAAATCCCGCATTGCGTGCGCTTGCGCCAAAACCGACTTGATTAGCTTCTAACACTTGGCAATCGAGATTGAACTCACTGGCAAGATAATAGGCAGTTAACAGGCCTGTGTAACCACCACCGATGATAGCTACATCACAGTGCTGGCTATATTTTAATGCCGGTTCAGCTTGACCTAAATCAATGGTATCTGCCCAGTAGCTTGAGGCATTAGCTTGCCCTTGAGGGGATGCTGATATTAATGGGTCATAATGCATAACTTACCCCTGATGATGATTAACTCTGACAATATGACTTGCGTTATTTCCACGGGGTTCTGCTAGAAGACGAGCAACATTTCACATGCATCACATTGGCAATCATCACCACACAGCACACAATGGTAGTCGTCACCCACATATCGTTGGTTCCAACGTTGTGGATGCGTTGCAATTAACTTTCCACCAGCTTTAGAGAAGTATTTCACCGCAGCATTATTCGGGCTTTGTTGCCATAAATGGCTGACTCCCGCTTTAGCCCCCTGTGCTTTTACCGCATCAATGGACGCTGACAGCAATTTACCGCCTAAACCTTTCCCTCTGGCTTGTTCAGCCAGGGTATTGGATTTGAAGTAACACACATCTTCAAAATCTATTCCCCATTTATCGACACTGCACCACTGATCTTTTGGCCACTGACCTGCAGCATAGGTCAGTCTAAAGCCGATTAACTGACCTTGCTCAATAGCAACAAAGTGCGCATTGATACCATTTTTTATTCCCTGCTGGTAAATTTTTTCTAGCTCAGCCATATCCAAATAACCCGCCCCATGGACTTGCTCACCTAAGGTAATAACCGCGTGAAAATCAGCTGGCGTTAATTGTGTTATTTTCATTATTTTTATCAGATTTATTGGTGTTCCAGTCAGTTTACCACAAAAAGTAAACCTTCATTTTCCAAATAAAATCAGAACATTAAGTCAAAATAAAGCGATGTTAAACTTTTGTGATAATTTAGCGATAGGCCAGTGATGTCTACCTCCCATACTTGTTTGCAATCAAACAAAAGGAGATCTGTTATGAAACGTACACTTGTCAATGCTGGTTTATTACTCGCTGGACTATCAAGCTTATCTGTTAATGCTGCTGAAATTGAAGTTAGTGTCACTAACCTCACTCACGGTAATCACTTTACTCCCATTTTGTTGGCTGCACATGACAGTGACAACCACCTGTTTCAAGTAGGCGAAATGGCAACACCTGCGCTGCAAAAAATGGCTGAAGGCGGCGATATTGCCGATCTTGATTCGGCCGTGATGGGCATCAATGGTGTGACGAGTGCGAATCCTGCTATGGGCCTTCTGGCCGCTGGCCATTCAGTTGACGGCGTGATGCTAGACACGGGTGATAATGACCGTTTATCAATTGTTGCCATGGTGCTACCCACTAATGATGCATTTATCGGCCTAGACAGCTGGGAGATTCCATCTGAAGCAGGCACCTATACCGTTTATGTCAATGCTTATGATGCTGGTACCGAAGCTAACGATGAAATAATCAATGGTGGTGGCATGCTGGGAGTTGCAGGTATTCCAGCGGCGCCAGGTGGTGATGGTGGCAGTAATGGTACAGGTGTAATGGATGGTGCTAGCAATACATACGTTCATGTTCACCCTGGTGTATTAGGTGACACAGATGCCGATGGCGGTGCCAGTGACCTAGACAGCCGCATCCACCGCTGGTTAAATCCAGTTGCTAAAGTTGTTGTAACAGTGAAATAAGGAGGCTCACCATGAAAGCGAACTTACTTTCACTCAAACCAAGCTTACTGGCGGTAACGCTAACAGGCCTATTAGTAGCAGGTTGCTCAGACAGTGATGATGATCCCGTTGCCGCATCTGTGCCGCCTACGCCAGAACCTGTGATGCAAACCTATGAAGTCACTGTGACTAACTTAACGGCTAACCAGCCTTTATCACCGGTATTTGTTGCAACACACAGTGCAGACCTATCACTGTGGCAGGCGGGCATGAGTGCCTCTGTCGCACTTGAGAAGTTAGCTGAAGGTGGCGATAGTGCAGATCTTGCCGAGTTAGATGGCTTAACCAGTTCAGCCAATGGCACTGGTGTCATCATGCCGGGCATGTCTGAAACCATCTCTGTGACATTAGATGAAGAAGACGTTGCCAGTTTGAGTTTAGCGACAATGCTGGTCAATACTAATGATGCTTTTGCAGGTGTGAATGCTTATAACTTAACCATGCTTGATGTTGACGAAACCAGCATGATGAGCATGATGGTTTATGACGCAGGTACCGAGCAAAACTCTGAAGCAAAAGGCAGTTTACCTGGCCCTGCAGATGGCGGCGAAGGTTACAACAGTATGCGTGATGACGTGGACTTTATTCATGTACACCCAGGCGTAATCTCTATGTACGATGGCTTAATGGATTCGGTGCTCGATGCATCTCACCGATTCGATAACCCAGGCGTTAAAGTGACTATTACACGTACTGAATAACAGGCTATCGTAATCATCCAAAATGATTATTTTGCCACTTGCTGAAATTTATTCTATCTGACTCTGGTCTGCTTATATCGTGAGCTAACTCACGAGATAGGTTATGACTGGAGACAGTAGAATGAATACCTTAACGACAAAAGGACATGCTCATCGCGAGCAGATTTTATTGGTTGAAGATGAACAAGACTTAGCAAAGCTGGTGATGCTAAATCTGAAAGCAATGGATTACGAGGTCATCCACGCATCTACTTTGCAACAAGCAATACAGGTGATTGAAACTAAGCGAATAGACCTTATTTTGCTCGACAGAATGCTACCCGATGGCGATGGCATCATGCTATGTCAGCAGCTCAGGCAACAACAGCAGCCCCTACCCATCATGCTATTAACAGCAAAAGACACTGAAGCTGACATAGTATTAGGCTTAGAGGCGGGTTCTGATGACTATCTAGTCAAACCTTTTAGTGTTTTAGAGCTTAGAGCGAGAGTCAAAGCGCTACTCAGACGTGGCATAGTGCAGCAAGCACAAATAGATGAAGTAGCATACGATGGCCTGAGCATTAACCCTAGCACACGTCAGGTCACGGCATTTGATTGCCCTTTAGAGCTCACAGCCAGAGAGTTTGATTTATTGCTATTTCTGGCAAAACATCCTCAGCAGGTCTTTAGCCGTAACCAATTATTAGAAGCGGTTTGGGGCTATAGCTATGAAGGTTACGAGCACACAGTTAACAGCCACATTAATCGCTTACGCAATAAATTAGCGCAAAACGCCGATCACCCTGAATTGGTCAAAACAGTATGGGGGGTAGGTTACAAATTCTCTCCACCTGAGGCACTAGCACACTAATGAATCGCTTATTTAACCGACTTTTTTTATTAGCAACCTCAATTGTTTTACTGTTGTTTGTGGCGCTTTGGCAGTGGCTGCAGTTAAATCATCAGTTTAGCCGTAACCAAATCCAACAATCGCTACATAGAGAGCTGGCAGACCACATGGCACACATTAACCCGCTTTTATCTCAAGGGGTTACATCTGATGCAGCACTAAAAGAAGCATTTCATGATTTTATGTTGCTAGGTCCCAGCTTTGAGATATATACACTCGACCCTGAAGGTAATGTCATTGCTTATGACGCTAAAGAAGAAAAGATTAAAACATCCAGAGTCAACCTCCAACATATCCAGCAGTTTCTCTCTGGCGATACCCTGCCGATACTTGGCACGGATCCGCGCTCTAGAGAAACCCAAAAAATATTTTCGGTAAGTAAGCTAATTAATACTGAAGGACTACATAGTGGCTATTTATACGTCATCATTGGCGGCGAAAACTATGACAGTTGGCAAGCACTGATTAATGCTGAAAATCAACCGAAGTTGTGGGGCGCAACGTTAGGTTTCTGGGTAATATTTGCTTTACTGCTATTTGTTATATTACTGCGCTATTTCACACGCCCATTAGGCATACTTACTCGGGACTTAAATCAGTTACAACAACAACCTTTATCTGAAGATATTGCACTGCCCAGACGCTACAAAGGTAGTAGTGAGATAAGCCAATTAAGTGAACATATTAATACCTTACTGGCAGAAATTACGCGCCAGCAACAACAAGTTAAACGCCAACAAAAAGCCAAACATGACTTTCTTCTACACTTGTCACACGACTTAAAAACACCGCTCACAGCCTTGCTGGGCTACATAGAGACCTGGCTATTATTACCACCACAAGAGCGAGATGCGGCATTAATTCAATACGCCGCCAACTCTGGACAAACATTGCAACAATTATTGGCTCAATTGCTGGAGCTGGCCGCACTTGAAAATGGTCAAATTAACACTCAAATTCAACAAGTATCACTAACCGAGTTACTAGCTGATATAGAGCAGACATTTTTACCAAGAGCCGATAAGCTAGAAATAACATTGGATTTTTGCGACATAAAAGTAAAACGTATCACCACTGATCCGCACTTAATGCGCCGTATACTCAATAACTTAATTGATAATGCCTTAAGGTATACACCTAAAGGCGGTACAATCCGAATCTATACTGCCAAAAAACACGGACAGCATTGGTTGGCCGTTAATGATACTGGCGCCGGTATGCACCAACACGAAGTTGAAGCGTTAAAACAGATGTCTTTGGCTGCCAGTGATGACAAACCCGCAAGCTTGAGTTTTGAAGCTAAACAGCCATTACCTCAATTAGGTGTGGGGTTAGCCATTGTGCGGCAATTACTTAAATTGCTGAAATGCAAAATTGATATTCAAAGTACCCCAGGAAAAGGCACTGAATTTATGATTGAGCTGACCTGAATCTATTCCACATAAACCCAGTAATTTAATGACGCTAACTGGATATTTTGGGTACACATCAAAGGCGCCCCCTCATCGTTGATGATAAACATTGTGAAGCATAGATAATGCTAAGCTAGAAATGCTGGCAAATAAACTCCCCCAGATCATGCATACTAGCGCAGCGACCAGATATATTTCAGATTGCGTACCTGCTACTCGTGCATACATTCCATGAATATCGGCCATTAAATACAAACTTAGCTCAAAAGCTTGTTTTCATAGCAAAAGGATAAGAAAGTTATCGGTTGAAGAGGTCAAAGTTGTATAGCTTTGTTCAAAGTAATCCAAAAAAATAAGCCAACAAATACATGTTGGCTTATCATCAGAAAGTTGGCTTGTTTGTCGTATAGAAAACTATGCCGCGCGATAATCAATTACGGATTGGTACAGCGCTTTTAGTTTGTGGAAGAATAAACTCGCAAAACCTGCAAATAAACTTCCCCACATAACTAATACAACCACAAATGACATGTATGTGCCGATCATAGTGTCGCTGTTCGCCACATAGAAATAGTGTGAACCTGGTAACAACGCAGCAAAAACCGCAAAGCACACCAAAGCAACAATAATTTGAATCTTCATAGGGTTACTCCCATCAAATGAAAATGGTCTTGATTTCACTCATCTTGAGAATCATGACTTTTTATAAAGGTAACAGTACAAGTTGATAATTGAACTCACCAAAAAATAGCATACCACCAATATTAATAAATGCTTTGTAATCACATAATCATTCATCGTAGCTAATGCCTTGTGATCAACTGCACGAATTAAATCAATAAAAAAGACGAGCACTTGGCTCGCCTTTTCAATCTTATTCGTAATAACTCATTTACGCGTAGATGATTACTTATGATACTTCGGCGATAACTCATGAACTGAGTTAATAAATGCGCCGGCATGTTCTGGATTAACATGCTGATGGATACCATGGCCCAAGTTAAATACATGACCAGTACCTTCACCATAAGAAGATAAGATTTGGTCAACTTCTTGGTGAATTCGCTCAGGCGTACCATACAATACAGATGGGTCCATATTACCCTGTAATGCCACTTTCTCACCAACACGGCGACGAGCATCACCAATATCAACAGTCCAGTCTAAACCTAATGCATCACAACCGGTTTCAGCCATAGCTTCAAGCCATAAACCGCCGCCTTTAGTGAATAACGTCACAGGCACTTGACGACCATCTGCATGGCGAGTTAAGCCATCAACGATCTTTTGCATGTAACGTAAAGAGAATTCACGGTAAGCGTGATGAGATAATGCACCACCCCATGAATCAAAGATCATCAGCGATTGTGCACCATTAGCAACCTGCGCATTCAAGTACGAAGTAACTGAATCAGCTAACTTATCTAATAGCATGTGCAATGTAGCAGGCTCTTCATAAGCCATTTTTTTGATTTTTTCAAACGTCTTGCTTGAGCCACCTTCAACCATATAAGTTGCTAGTGTCCATGGTGAGCCTGAGAAACCAATCAGCGGTACATCGCCTTTTAGTTCACGACGAATGGTGCTCACAGCATCCATTACATACTTCAGTTCATCTTCTGGATCAGGTACGCAAAGCTTTTTGATTGAATCAATGGTATCTGTTGGACGCTCAAAACGTGGGCCTTCACCTGTTTCGAAGTATAGCCCTAAGCCCATCGCATCTGGAATCGTCAGAATATCAGAGAAAAGGATAGCCGCATCAAGATCATAGCGACGTAAAGGCTGCAAGGTCACTTCACAAGCCAGCTCTTTATTTTTACAAAGAGACATAAAGTCACCTGCTTCAGCGCGAGTCGCTTTATATTCTGGTAGATATCGTCCAGCTTGACGCATCATCCAGATAGGCGTTCTATCGACAGGTTGTTTTAGTAAAGCACGTAAATAACGATCATTCTTTAATTCTGCCATTTGGCTTCTTTCCTACTTATTGTGATATCCGCTGAGCGGTAGTTTAGCACTTACGCGATTAATGTAACTAGCCTAGGTAAATTTATGTGAGCTATTCCTAAATCTCGATAGCAAATTGATAATCTTCAGTGCTTTAACACCATATTTACCAACAAACATTAATTATGCGGAGAAATAGTTGCACCTCAATGCTGGGTTTGATATAAAAAATGTGCGCTAGCAAGAACAATCAAGAAGCCCGAAGAATCGAGCCCGTATATTTTACTTACCCGGTGATAGTTTACTATCACCGGGTTTTTTATATATTTTCACACCGAATTATCTCTTTATAGCCAATTAGCATATAGATAAAACACAATAACCCTCTGAATACTTCGCATAATTTATCTTGGTTAAATAAAACAGTTGATCAATACCTAACTTGTCCCATACATTAGATGTTATGGGAAGGTTATCAGTAGAGGATTGAGATGCTTACAAGATTAGAAAAAGCCGAGCAGCGTTGGGGTGGTTCTAACAAGTTAATTGATCAATGGCTAAACCACAGACGTAAATTACTGATCAAGTATTTTATGCTGGCGGGCTTAGCACCTTACACTCGCGATGAAAAAACCTTACCGTCTTTAGAAGACGTAAAGCAATTTTGTGCTCAACTGGTTGATTATGTCTCTGAGGGACACTTTGAGGTGTATGACAACGTCGTATCAGCCTGTGAAAAATTTGGTGTTCAGAGTAAGCAAACCGCGCAACTGTTATTACCTAAAATCAGTAAAAGCACAGATTCGGCATTAGACTTTAATGATAAATATTCTGAAGTCATTGATGATCAAGTCTTGTATCAACTCGATGGGGATTTATCTCAATTAGCCCAAGCGATGGAATCGCGATTTGAACTGGAAGATCAATTGTTGGAAATTCTGCACACTCGCCATTCAGCATAAACGTGCCACCCTTCTCACTCGCTTTGTAGATTAATTGAATCATACAAAGCGAGCGTTCCGGCTTTAACGCAATATCATTCTAGGACAGGTAGACGTATTTACGCTGCAGTAAATACTAACTCGCGGCTACCGCTTGTTTGCCGGTTAAGCGAGCACGGTAAATTTTCGTTAAGTGATAAATATTAATACATGCGACAAATGCATTCATACCCGCCACAGGCCAAGCCTCGATTTGAACACCATAAATCACAAACAAACTACAACCTACGAAGTTTATCCAGCGAAGCCAAATGATGTCTTTCATCATTAATGAAATAGCGACCATCACTGACGCCATGTAGCCGAGTACTTCAACCATATTGATATTTTCCATAAGAACCTCTTTAAGGCTCTCTGCCTTCCCTAAGCGTTACGAGGGATCCCTGCCCCTAAAGCTGACTAACTGTTAAATTAAACGTTAATAATCCGAGCAATATAATAACAAAACCACAACCACACTCGTAATAAAAAAACGAAAAATAGTGATTTAGCGCAACAGTTATTTGATAAGCGCCTAATTGTGAAATTAAATTACTAAAAATACCACCTCACGTTCTAATTATAAAACAAAGAGTTTCTTAATGCGAACTTAAAGATTGAGAAATTAACTGAGTGTCGTGACTGATAGCGCTTTTATTTCTACAAAAAACTCATATAATTCATTAAACTTTGCCTTATACAGCAATGCATCCGATATTGCTGCCCAATAGGAGTTAACTATGGAATACAACACCTCAGAACTGTGCGATATGTATATTGATGTGGTAGACGTCGTAGAACCGATGTTCAGTAATTATGGTGGTTGCAGCTCTTTTGGCGGCGCAATTAGCACAATCAAGTGTTTTGAAGATAACGGTTTAATTGCTCAAGCCCTGCAAGAAGACGGTGAAGGTAAAGTATTGCTTGTTGATGGTGGTGGCTCGCTTCGCCGTGCACTAGTTGATGCCAGCATTGTTGAAGCAGCAGTGAATAACAATTGGGAAGGCATTATCGTCTATGGCTCTGTAAGAGATGTTGATGCCATTGAAGAGTTTGATATTGGTATTCAAGCATTAGCGTCTATTCCTGTTGGCGCAGATACCAATAGCGTTGGTGAGGCTGAAATCCCAGTGAACTTTGGCGGCGTCACTTTCTTACCTGGCGATCATATATACGCTGACAACACGGGCATCATTCTATCGCCAGAACCATTGGATATTGAATAATAGCCAATACGCCTTGTTGACTCTGAGCTGTAAGCTCAACTAATACCAATTGGGATAATTAAGTGACCAGATGTTCCGTAGGAAAAATCGCTTAGAACAAGACAAAAATTGTGGCTAGCTAGTTGTGCTAACTTCAAAATGTCTAACGAAGTTATAAGCGATTTTAACCAGTAGGAATGATCACATACTTGTGTTTATGGGTATAATACTTAAGCCAGCTTTGCTGGCTTTTTTATTACCTGCAATGAGCCATCTTGCTTGTTTTTTTGCACGAGCAATCTACTATGTTTAGCCAAAGCAATACGCCACCCTAGATGCTAGGTTTTGCGTAGTCACTTCAGCACACAATAATAAAAACCAAGGATGCGGTATGCTCACTCTTTTTAATGAACAGGTAAAACAGCACCACTTAAAGCCCAGAGACGGCGAAATAAAGCTGGGCCAACAAGTGCAGTTATTGCCTCAAGACAAATCATTAGATCAATCATTACTGTTAGCCAAACAGTCTGGTGCTAAATTCGCACTCATCGGTATCGCAGAGGATGTAGGTCCAAGAGCCAATTTAGGCCGCGGTGGAGCCAATATCGCTTTTAACGCATTTTTATCTCAATGGTTAAACCTGCAATCTAACCGCTTCTTGAATGGCAATGAATGTGTTGTGATAGGTGAGGTCAGTCTTAATGAAGTGACAAGCGCCAGCCTAACAACGGATTCCGCTTCAATAGGTAGTCTCAGAAAAGCCACTGAACAATTGGATGCTGCTGTGACACCTGTTATCAACAGTATTTTTGCTGCAGGCCTAGAACCCATTGTCATTGGCGGAGGGCACAATAATGCCTATCCAATTTTAATGGCAGCAAAGCAAGCATTTAATCAATCCATTTCAGCGATTAATCTTGACCCTCATTGTGATTTCAGGCCTCGAGAGGGACGTCACAGTGGTAATGGTTTTAGCTACGCAGCAGCCAATGGCGCACTCAATTATTATCATGTACTAGGGTTACATGAGCTAAAAAACAGTGAAGCTAGCCTAGAGCAATTGAGTCTATTTGGTGGCACTTGGCATACTTATCAACAAATATGGTTACGCCGTGAAATCAGCTTAACGCAAGCGCTAGAAGATGCTTGTAAACAACTCAATAGAACACAGCTGCCTGTAGGTGTGGAAATAGATGTTGATGCCATCACAGCAATGCCAAGCAGTGCATCTACTTGCGCAGGAGTGCCATTAGCAGATGCTTGTCATTATTTGTTTTATCTTGGTCGGCATACACCAAGTGCTTATTGTCATTTAGCCGAGGCTGCCCCCTGTTGCCATAGCGCTGGTGAAGCAGCCGGTTATAAGCATGTAGGGCAATCACTCAGTGAATTGGTTTATGCCTATATCCAAGGACGATCGCAAGCGCGTGTTTAAGTGGATTTTCATCCGTGATTTATGCTCTAATGCAGTCCCAATTTGATTGCTATATATGCCAAAAGCGACCCAAATGACTATTTGTGTCGTATCCATTGCATTGATAGCCATCACAATATGAATGCGCAGTGTTTCAGCAATTTGTTACAATGACATACACTCGCAGCCAAATTATGCACAAAATAGGAAACTACCGATGTCTGAGGGCGATTCAAAAAACACCCACTTTGGATATAAAACTGTCGACTCTGAAAAGAAAGCCGACTTAGTTGCAGATGTATTTCATTCTGTGGCGGCCAAATACGACATCATGAATGATGTAATGTCATTCGGTATCCACCGTCTATGGAAGCGTCATACCATTGAAACGGCAGCAGCACGTCCAGGCATGAACATTTTAGATTTAGCCGGTGGCACGGGTGATTTAACAGCAAAATTCTCACGCATTGTTGGTGAAACTGGTAATGTAGTTTTAGCCGACATTAATGACTCTATGCTCAAAGTTGGCCGTAGTAAGCTACGCGATAAAGGCATCGTCAATAATGTGAGTTATGTACAAGCCAACGCCGAAGCACTGCCTTTTCCTGATAACCACTTTGACATCATCACCATTGCATTTGGCCTGCGTAATGTCACCGACAAGGCCAAAGCATTACGTTCAATGCAGCGTGTTTTGAAGCCAGGCGGCAAGCTACTAGTCCTTGAGTTTTCTAAGCCTAAGCATGACGTGATGCGTAAAATCTATGACCTTTATAGCTTTAAAGTGTTACCTAAAATGGGTCAAGTGATCACTCAGGATGCTGACAGCTATGAGTACTTAGCAGAATCAATCCGTATGCACCCAGATCAAGACACATTAAAACAAATGATGGAAGATGCAGGTTTAGAGCAAGTCGATTACACCAACATGACTGATGGGGTTGTTGCACTGCACCGAGGGTTCAAATTTTAATGCAGGTAAACCACCTTGCCATACTCGCTTGTGCGGCAATTGAAACCGGTTTTAGCCTGTTACCTCCCCAAGCTCAAGCGCAGTATCAAAAACAGAAAGCCTTACAAGGTAAGGTTTTTTGTTTTCAATTAAGCCAATTAAGCTGGCCTATCTATTTTGTATTCGCCAAGCAAATTCAAGTATTTAGTCAATACTCTGGCGAGGTTGATGTCGCTGTCCATGCAGACGCATCAACTCTGTATCAAGTGTCAGAAGGCGCCAATCTCACTGAGTTAATCAAACAAGATAAACTTAAGTTAGAAGGCGATCTGCAACTGTTACAAAGCTTTAGCCAGTTTTTACAATTGGTTGAATTTGATTTTGCTGAGCCATTATCTAAATATATTGGTGATGCACCTACTCACTTTGCGATTGAGCATGGCAAATGGTTATCCAACCAAGCAAAGCGTATAGCAAGCAAGAGCTGGGATCACATTGGTCAGTTAACCACTGAAGAATATCAGCTGGCGATCCACAAAATTAATTTTGTGCATTTTTGCGACAACATCGAAACATTAGAAAAGCAAACTGACGATATTGCCAAGCGAATCGATAAAATAAGAGAAAAATTAACCCCATGACGATTGCAAGTATCAGGCGCGGCTATCAAATCATTAGAACCGTTCTCCATTACGGTTTGGACGATTTAATCCCTAAACATAAGTCACCTTGGTACTTTTCATTCATGCGCGCTTGCCTATTCTGGCTACGCAACAAGCATAAAGACAAACTTCCAGCTGAACGTCTTAAGCTAGCCATGCAAGAACTAGGGCCGGTTTATATTAAGCTTGGACAAATGTTATCAACACGACGTGATCTGCTTGATGATGAATGGGCATATCAACTTGCGATGCTGCAAGACCGTGTACCACCATTTGACAGTGAACTTGCACGGCAAGCCATTGAAACTGAACTCAATGCACCTATCGAAAGCCTATTCGATGATTTTGATGACACCCCACTGGCCTCCGCATCCATCTCTCAGGTTCATACAGCAACCTTAAAATCAAATGGTAAAGAAGTTGTACTGAAAGTATTAAGGCCGAATGTAGAAGCTAACATACGAGCCGATTTACAACTCATGAGCCAAGGTGCAGCGCTACTTGAGCGCTTATTAGGCGATGGCAACCGTCTGCGTCCTGCTGAAGTGATTGAAGATTACCAAACCACGATTTTAGGTGAACTGAACCTAAAACTTGAAGCGCTGAATGCCGTTAAATTAAGAAATAACTTTCTGGAATCTGACGCCTTATATGTGCCTTACGTATACGAAGAGCACTGCTTTACTCGTTTAATGGTTATGGAACGCGTTTACGGCATTCCCGTTTCTGATGTTGAAGCCCTAAAAGCGCAAGGAACAAATTTAAAGCTACTGGCTGAACGCGGTGTTGAATTGTTTTTCACCCAAGTATTCCGTGACAACTTTTTCCACGCTGACATGCATCCTGGCAACATTTTTATCAGTAAAGAGCACCCAGATAACCCTTACTACATAGGTCTAGATTGCGGCATTATGGGCACCCTTACCGAACAAGACAAGCGCTACCTAGCTGAGAATTTTCTTGCGTTCTTTAATCGCGATTATCGCCGGATCGCTCAGCTATATATTGAATCTGGCTGGGTATCGGAAAACACTGATGTGCTGGCCTTTGAGCAAGCGGTAAAAGTGGTTTGTGAGCCCATGTTCAACAAGCCACTTGATGAGATTTCATTTGGCCATGTACTACTTGAACTATTCCGCACAGCCAGAAAGTTTGACATTGTAGTGCAGCCACAACTGGTACTTTTAGAAAAAACCTTACTTTACATTGAAGGCTTAGGTCGACAGTTATATCCACAATTAGATCTGTGGCAAACGGCTAAGCCTTTCTTAGAGGGCTGGATGGCTGAGCAAGTTGGCCCTAAAGCTATGTTCGATAAAGTAAAAGGTAATCTTCCTTATTGGTCAGATAAACTGCCAGAGTTGCCAGAGCTGATTTACGACAACCTAAAGATGGGTCGTAAATTAGTCGGCTCACAACAGCAAATGCTTGACAGGTATCTGAAATTTCAGCAAAAGTCACATAAAAGTAACTACATGTTATTAACTTCTGCCGTTTTGTTGATCTGCGGCACAATATTATTATCCCAGAACGGTACACTATGGCCTGCTTACTTAAGCATTAGCTTAGGTACTATTTTCTGGTTGTTAGGTTGGCGATCTAGGCCAAAGAATCGCAAATTTTAGCTAGCACTAATTTATTAGAAGTTCATAATACTAAGTACGCATAGCGCACAACTTAGTCACTTATAATTTACGATTAGCTAATTTTGTGTGCATATAGAGTAAAGCATTACTTTTTTAATTATTTAGAGGATACCTTCATGGGCGGCATTAGTATTTGGCAGCTTCTTATCATCGCATTAATTGTTGTTTTATTGTTTGGTACAAAGAAACTCCGTTCACTGGGCGGTGACTTAGGTGGCGCAGTAAAAGGCTTCAAAAACGCCATGGCAAATGAAGATGATAAAAAAGCCATAGAAGAGAAAGAAGTAGCACAAACCTCACAGCAGGCTGAAGAAAAAAAGCCTGAGTCTAAGGATAAAGAACAGGCGTAATTAATTATGTTTGACGGTATCGGCTTTTTAGAGCTGCTGCTGATTGGCATATTGGGGCTAGTAGTACTTGGCCCCGAGAGACTTCCCGTCGCAGTGCGCTCCATTACCGGGTGGATCCGTGCAATAAAACGCATGGCAAACTCAGTAAAAGATGAACTTGAACAAGAGTTAAAGATCGAGCAATTGCATTCAGATTTGAAAAAAGCTGAAAGCAAGGGATTATCAAACCTTTCACCTGAGTTGCAAGAGTCTATTGATCAACTGAAAGATGCCGCACAGTCTGTGAATCGTCCTTATAGCGTTGACGATGTCGCACCTGCAGCAAAAGAGACGCCTGAAGCCAAAACTCCGTCATCAGAGTCAACAGCATCCAGTGCAAGTGATAGTAACTCCAAACCTAACGGGTAATTCATGTCGCAACAGCAACCGTTAATTAGCCATTTACTTGAGCTAAGAACCAGACTGCTCAAAGCCATAGCCAGTGTACTATTGGTGTTCATTGCTACTGTTTATTGGGCCAACGACATTTACCAATATGTCGCGACACCATTAATGCAGGCGCTGCCAGAAACTGGCAGCATGATTGCAACCGATGTTGCTGCACCGTTTTTTGCCCCATTTAAACTGACATTAGTGTTGTCATTTTTTGTCGCGATTCCGTATGTATTATTGCAAGTCTGGTCTTTTATCGCACCAGGGTTATACAAACATGAAAAACGACTGATAGTGCCGCTACTGACCAGTAGTACTTTGTTGTTTTATATGGGAATTGCATTTGCTTACTACGTTGTCTTCCCTGTGGTATTTGGCTTTTTTACAAGTGTTGCACCTGAAGGTGTAGAAGTCGCCACCGACATTAGCAGTTATCTTAGCTTTATTCTGAAACTGTTTTTTGCCTTTGGTTTAGCCTTTGAAATTCCGGTTGCAGTAGTCTTACTGTGCTGGGCTGGGGTAACAACACCTAAAGATTTAGCCGAAAAACGTCCATATATTATTGTTGGTGCGTTCGTTACTGGTATGATGTTGACACCACCTGATATTATTTCACAAACAATGCTAGCAATTCCTATGCTCATATTGTTTGAAGGTGGACTCATTGCCGCGAAGATGTACACCCCAAAAAACGATGACGATGAAGTCAACGACAGCGAGCAAGAGAAAAGTTAAACTGTAAAAAGGGTGGTATATCCACCCTTTTTTGATAAAAATAAAACAATAAAAAAGGAAGATTATTATGCGTTTTCAGTGGATGACAGCTACCGCTCTACTTGTGTCTCTTAACGCCTTTGCACAATCCCCATTAGAACAGCAAATCAGCGCATGTACTCAATACTCAGACAAACTTGAGCGATTAATCTGCTTTGATAAAGTGGCGCAATCAATAACTAGCTCCCAAGCTGGATCTGTGGCTGTACAATCACCCTCAGTGAACTCAAACCAACCAGTTCAAGTGGCATCCCCTCAAGTTGCAGCGTCTCAAGCTGTACCCACGACACAAGTGACTTCACCTCAAGTCGCTGTAGCAACTTCACAAACAAAGACGGTTGCTCAGCAACAAGCCGAATTTGGTCTTAAACAAGCGCCAGTTGAAGCAAAAGTAGAAAAACTCTATGCCACTGTCACTGAATCTAAAAAAGATCAATACGGTGCCTTTATTGTCACTTTAGACAATGGACAAGTTTGGAAACAAATTGAAAGCCGTCGCTATAAAGTAAAACAGGGCGAGACAGTCTACATTGAAGCCGCGGCACTAGGTTCATTCATACTCGGTACTGACAAGCGTAATACGACTATTCGAGTCAAGCGTATAAAGTAAATGGCCAACTATATTGATATTGCTGTTAATCTGCTAAGCCCTCAGTTTGCAGATAAAATAGATAATGTGATTAATGATGCGGCATCTCATCAAGTGTCGCCATTAATTGTTATTGGCAGCGATATTCAAGAAAGCCTAGATGCCAATAGCCTGTGCCAGCAATACCCCCAACAGCTATACAGTACAGCTGGTGTGCATCCACATCATGCCAAAGACTGGGATGAGCATAGTGAACAAATCATAAAGCAGCTATGTCAGCAGGAACATGTGGTCGCTGTGGGGGAATGTGGATTAGATTACAATCGCGATTTTTCACCCAGAGCTCAACAACGTGATGTGTTTGCTAAACAACTCGCCATTGCCGCTGAAATCAACATGCCAGTGTTAATGCATTGCCGTGATGCCCATGATGATTTCATCGATATTCTTAGCCAGTATCGCCCTCACCTACCTAACGCGTTATTGCATTGCTTTACAGGCAACCATGAGCAGCTTACTGAGTGCATAGCACAGGATATATACATTGGGGTTACTGGTTGGGTTTGTGATGAACGCAGGGGCAAAGAGTTAGCTGAACTGGTGCCGTTAATTCCCAACAATCGCATTATGGCTGAAACCGATAGTCCGTATTTGTTACCCAGGAGTATGCGCCCCAAGCCAAAATCTAGCAAAAACTTACCGCAATATTTACCCTATATAGTCGAGTATATGGCTAATTTAAGGCAACAAAATGTCGCGGAGTTTGCACAACACTGCTATCAAAATAGCCAGCATTTTTTTGGTTTACCCCATGTGAGTAAGGCGAATACAAATGATTGGTAATGGGTTACGCCGAATCTTTAATATCTATTTGGGTATGTTACTACTGGTCATAGTAAACGTCCTGCCAGCGCCTGCGAACGCAAATACAGATATCAATAATGCACCAGACTTTACGCCTGTCAGAATCACCTCATCATCCTTAGCTAAAGTAGACCTACAAGATTGGCTCTATTTTCATGACAGTAACGACATAACACGACTGCCAACCTTATTAGATCAGCCAGAAAACAATTGGCATAAAGTCGTACAACACCCAATACATGCTATAGGGTTAAGAAATTACTGGGTTGGTTTTAGCGTCTATAATCCCAATGAATATTTAGAACGGGTGTTAACTATTGATAACCCGTTGATCGACAGTATCAAGCTGTTTCATTTGATAGACGGCAGATTGGTTAATTTTGAGCATATGGGTGATTCACTGCCTTATACTGAGCGCCCTATACAAGCCAACACCTTCATGCTGCCAATCGAGTTAAGCCCTGGTGAACAACATACTTTTTTATTGAGAATTAACACCCTCGGCAACATTGATTTGCCAATAAAATTATGGGCACCTAAACAGCTCGCTCAATACACTGAAACAAAGAGCTTATTGCAAGGTTTACAAATAGGACTATTGGCGGCTATTGCGTTATTTAGTCTGTTCATTGCATTAGCATCAAAGTCGTTCAGTTATAGTTACTATTGCTGTTATGTCATGGGCATTGCAGTATTAACTGCTACCTACCATGGCTTAACTTTTCGGTACCTATGGCCAAATACACCTGAGCTGCAACGATTTGTCATTTCCTTTTTTGTGCCATTGATAATTGGCTTCTCATTCATGTTTACTGAGAAGCTATTGCGACTGAAATATTACAGCATCAACATGCTAAGAGCTTGCCGCTTGCTGGCAGCAATATCATTCGCCATGTGTCTTATATTTCCTGTAATAAATTACGCTTACACCATACGTATAGCAGTACCATTCGTACTCATTGCAACATTAATCCTCGTCGTTTTTTCGAGCATACAAGCCTTCAGAGGTATGCGAAATGCACCATTATTTGCTGCAGGCAGAACACTATTCTTGCTTGGCTGTGTCATCAGTGGTTGCATGTACTTTGGCTTGATTTCATTGAATTGGGACTTGCAAACCCCCATCATGTTGGGGCTCACAGTTGAGGTCATCACTATGTCAGCCGCGCTAGCTGTACGTTACCAAGATGAACGTAAAGAGAAAATGCGCATTCAACAGAAAGCACTTGAGCAAGCACAGCGGATCCGAGAAACCCGAGAAGAAGCGATCCGTATCGAAGCAGAAGCCAATGAGAAGCTCGAAAATATGGTGCAAGAACGCACCCTTGAACTAGAAATCACCCTTAGAGAACTCAACGAAGTTAACCAGAAATTGACTGAGCAAAATACCATTGACTCACTCACTGGTGTCAAAAACCGCAGCGAATTTGACCGCAGACTAAAAGCAGAAGGCAGAATTAGCCGTCGACAACAAACCCCGATTGCAATTTTAATGGTTGATATAGATAAGTTTAAAGCCATTAATGATCAGTTCGGCCACCTTGCCGGTGACACCACCATTAAAGCCATTGCTAAATCATTATCTCATCAAATAAAACGCCCAACCGATCTGGTGTCACGTTATGGGGGTGAAGAGTTTGCTATTATTCTGCCAAACACTTCTACTGAAGGGGCGATGAAAGTCGCTGAGCAAATGCGTGCTGACGTCAAAGAGTTAGATATTTCATGGCAACAGCAGTCAATTCAGCTCACTATCAGTATAGGCGTCAGTGTGGCTACCATTGAAAGTGATAACCACCCGAACGAATTGCTTGATCAAGCGGATCAGGCGCTGTACCAAGCTAAACGCTCAGGTCGCAATAAAGTGTGCAACTACGAGCCAGAAATAGAATCTCAGTCTAGGAGCCAAATGTGAATATTATTACTAGTGCCTTTCCACAGCGCAGAATGCGCCGCATGCGTAAACACGATTTTAGCCGTCGCTTAATGTCTGAAAACCAACTGTCGGTTAATGATCTTATTTACCCGATGTTTGTACTTGAAGGTAATAATCGCACTGAGCAAGTTGCATCAATGCCAGGTGTAGAGCGCTATTCAATTGACTTATTGCTTAAAGAAGCCGCTGAATTAGTTGAACTTGGCATTCCGTTAATCGCACTGTTCCCAGTGACACCGAGTGACAAAAAGTCTTTGATGGCCGAGGAAGCCTACAACCCAGAAGGTCTGGTTCAACGTGCTGTACGTGAGTTGAAACACGCCTTCCCTGAATTAGGCATCATGACAGATGTGGCTTTAGACCCATTCACCACCCATGGTCAAGATGGCATCATTGATGACACAGGTTATATCCTAAATGACATCACCACTGAAATTTTAGTTAAGCAAGCCCTCTCTCATGCAGAAGCCGGTGCCGACATGGTTGCCCCATCTGACATGATGGATGGCCGTATTGGTGCTATTCGCGAGGCACTAGAAGAAGCGGGTCATGTGAACACGCAAATCATGGCATATTCAGCTAAATACTCATCTAACTACTACGGCCCATTCCGTGATGCAGTCGGCTCAGCAGGCAATCTAAAAGGTGGCAACAAGCACAGCTACCAAATGGACCCAGCTAACAGTGATGAAGCCTTGCATGAAGTCGCACTTGATATTCAAGAAGGTGCTGACATGGTAATGGTGAAGCCTGGCATGCCATATTTAGACATCGTCCGCCGTGTTAAGACAGAATTAGCCGTGCCGACTTTCGCCTATCAAGTCAGTGGCGAATACGCCATGCATATGGCAGCAATTCAAAATGGTTGGCTATCAGAAAAAGCCATCGTGATGGAGTCGCTACTTTGCTTTAAACGCGCGGGAGCTGATGGCATTTTAACTTATTTCGCCAAGCAAGCTGCGCAGTGGCTTAAAGAAGATAAGTAACGCCAAAACCTTAAATCAAAGTGAAAGGGAAGCAGCCGCTTCCCTTTTTTAGTGACCCAGTTAGCAACTACTACATGCGGAACTTCTTAAATACTCACTGAAATGATTGAATAGTACTTGAAATTTTTGTTCATTGAGTAGACTCTGATATGCATAATTCCCTAAAGACAGTCTTAGCTTCATCTGCACTACTTCTTTCAGCCAACCTCATTTCACCTGCAATTGCAGAAGGTGGCTGTGGTTTTGACGAAGAAAGCAAAGGCTTCATCGCAACCTGTAGCGAGGAAAAACAAGAAGTGATTCTTACTGGTATCGTCACAAAAGAACAGCTTGAACAGAAGTCACCTGGTTATGCCATGGAACATGGAGATTACCAAGCCGACCAAGCTATTATCGAACAGCTAAAACAAATTAATGAGCCTACTGAAATCGTGGTTATCATTGGTACTTGGTGCCCTGATTGCCACCGAGAAACGCCGCGTTTCATTCGTATTATGGAACAAGTGGCTAACCCGAATATCAGCTTTAAGTTCATCGGTATTGACCGTACCCGCACAGATCCTGAAGGTTTGGCTGCGCAGTATGATTTCCAACGCATTCCAACCTTTATTGTTCACCAAAAAGGTGAATCAATTGGAACTATTGTGGAACGCCCAACAGTGAGTTTAGAAGCAGACTTGCTGAAAATTTTACGCCCATAAGTGTATAGCCTCAATAGAAAAATGCCTGTGATAATCACAGGCATTTTTAATTGTCGCCACACTAACTTTGAACAAATGAGCTTCACTGAATGTGTTGAGCTTATTCGCTCAATCAGGCAGGTTCATCATCTGTAGTGGAATGAATGTTAGCTGCCAACTGATACAACACCCCTTCACGAAGTGCACCACCTGCGAGTATTAAGTGATCAATTTTTAGCAGTTCAAATAACGCTAAAAGAATGGCAATACCTGAGGCGAATGTAGGCGCTTTCTCTGCATCCAACCCAGATAAAAGTGTTAAATCAGTGCTGGGTAAAGCAATGATTTCATCGCGCAGTTGCAGCAATACATCAAGGGTAATTCGCTCAGCTTGCTGGCGATACTTCAATACTGAAATCACCGACTGCACGACACCTGAAGCGCCCAATACCTGTTGCCAACCCGCGTGGGCAATATCATCATAGTCATCACTGATGGCAGCAGAGACTAAGGTTTTAGCCTGAGAAAAGTGCGCTAAAGTATATGGACCTTTGGCAAACACCTCTCGGTTAAACAAGACGCATCCCATGGGTAAACTGGTCTTGAATAGCAATTGCTCAGCATCGCCAACAATAAACTCCGTACTTGCTCCACCAATATCGATCACTAAGCGTTTTGCGTCACCCTCTGTGGTCGCCGCCATACCTTGGTAAATAAGCTCAGCTTCTTTCAAGCCTGAGATCACTTCAATCGGCTTCCCTAAAATAGGCAAGGCAAGCTTGTGAAACTCGTCAGCATTATTGATTTGTCTCAGCGTAGCTGTCGCATACACGGCAACGTTATCTAGCAGAATTTGATGTTCGGCAATTTTTTGTGCAAACAGGGTTAAGCAATCTAATCCCCGCCGCATTACCTCAGTCGATAATGCACCAGCGTCAGTAATGCCTTCAGCAAGACGCACTTTTTGCTTATATTTGGCAACAATACTTGGATGGCCAGCCACCGTTTGGGCAACTAACATATTGAAACTGTTAGAGCCCAAAGTAATGGCCGCATAAAATGGCGAGGCAGCTTGAGTCATATATCAACTACTACTATGAATGACGACGTGTCCTATGACGCGGTGGTCGTTTCCCGCCACTGCGATGGGCACCTTGGCTAGAAGCGTTATCACGAGTACGACTACTCGGGTGCTTACGATGAATTCTCACCGGTGGTGGAATGTCATCAAGCAGCGCTTCATGGTCATAGCTACTGACCGGAATTTGATGATCAATATAGCTTTCAATTGCAGGAAGATTTAACGCATACTCTTCACATGCAAAGCTAACAGAAACACCTTTTGCACCGGCTCGACCTGTACGACCGATACGGTGAACGTAATCTTCACAGTCATCTGGTAGGTCATAGTTATACACATGTGACACATCAGAAATGTGTAGACCACGAGCGGCAACGTCTGTCGCCACTAATAGATCCAAGTTACCATTGGTAAATTGCTCTAAAATGCGAATTCGTTTTTTCTGAGGCACATCACCCGTAAGCAAGCCCACTCGATGACCGTCACCTTCAAGCCATGACCATACTTTTTCACAGCTGTGTTTGGTGTTTGAGAATACAATGGCTTTTTCTGGCCAATCTTCCTCAATCAAACTCAACAACAAACGCATTTTATCTTCCATCGAAGGATGGAATAGCTCTTCTTTGATGTTCTTTGAGGTTTTCTCAAGTGGTGCAATTTCGACTTTTTCAGGATCATTCATATGATCATATGCAAGTTCCTGCACTTTCATTGAAAGCGTGGCAGAAAACAGCATATTTAAACGCGCATTGGCATCCGGCATACGGCGGAATAAGAAGCGAATGTCTTTAATAAAGCCCAAATCAAACATGCGATCAGCTTCATCTAACACAACAGCTTGAATGTGATTTAAGTTGATCACTCCCTGACGCACATAATCAATAATGCGCCCAGTGGTACCAATAAGAATATCTACACCCTTATCTAGCACTTCACGTTGGGTTTCGTAACTCTCGCCACCATAAACAATACCGACCTTAAGGCCGGTATGTTTTGCAAGTAAGTTCGCGTCTTTAGCAATCTGAATAGCCAACTCTCGGGTTGGCGCCATGATAATGGCTCTAGGTTGTGTTGCCGTGCGCGCTTCTGGCGCTGCAACTGTCAATAGATGGTTAAAAGTGGCCACTAAAAAGGCCATCGTTTTACCGGTTCCGGTTTGTGCCTGACCAGCAATATCTTTAGCATTCAGTAATATTGGTAGTGATAACGCCTGAATTGGCGTACAGAATTCAAAGCCGTTCTCGTTTAATGCCGCTTTAACCTCATCTTTTAGAGGGAAGTCGGCAAACTTCTGTGTCGATAAATGTGTTTGGCTCATAGCACCAGCATACCTGTTGGGGTTGCAAAAAAATAAACTTTCGTTTGAAATAACGTCATTGTTCATCCGTTCTTATGTAAAATGCATCTTTTCTATGCATCTAATTTGTTAAATAAGTAAACGGATATTCATTCGGTCTCTTGAAAACCGATTTAGCTGACCCAATATACATGGTAAGCCATTAATAAACTAGCAATGGAACCAAATCTGGAGAACAACATGAGCGATAAAATTGTAACCTTGAGCGACGACAGCTTCGAAAATGACGTGATTAATGCTGATACACCTGTATTAGTTGATTTTTGGGCTGAGTGGTGTGGTCCTTGTAAAATGATTGCGCCAATCTTAGATGACGTCGCACAAGAATACGAAGGTAAAGTAACCGTAGCCAAGCTAAACGTAGACCAAAACAACGTTTCACCAGCTAAATACGGCGTACGTGGTATTCCTACTTTGCTTATGTTTAAAGGTGGCGAGCTAGTCGGTACCAAGGTTGGCGCGTTATCTAAAACTCAATTGAAAGAATTTATCGACGCGCAACTATAAACCGTAGACAAGCATCAATTAGTGATAAATGGCACAAGTTATGAACAATTTGTGCCGCTTTTTCCCTAAAAATCTGGACGTACTACTCAGATAGTGCTAATTTATTCTACAGATTTTCAACTAACCATTCTCGCATATCAATCATAAATTCTTAAACAACCTTACTGATTGATCGCGGTAAGCTTTGTCGCGTAATACAAGACCTCCTACTCATGAATTTAACTGAATTAAAAGACACGTCAATATCGGATCTAGTTTCACTTGCTGAAAGCATGAAACTTGAAAATATGGGACGTGCTCGCAAGCAAGATATCATCTTCTCAATCCTAAAAGCCCACGCTAAAAGTGGTGAAGATATTTTCGGTGGCGGTGTCCTCGAAATCCTTCAAGACGGCTTTGGTTTCTTGAGAAGCGCAGATGGCTCTTACCTTGCAGGCCCTGATGATATTTATGTATCACCAAGCCAAATCCGCCGCTTTAACATGCGTACCGGTGATACCATTTTTGGTAAAATCCGCCCACCGAAAGACGGCGAGCGCTATTTTGCATTGCTTAAAGTGTCTGAAGTTAACTTCGATAAGCCTGAAAATTCCCGCACAAAAATCCTCTTTGAAAACTTAACCCCACTGCATGCTGAAGAACGTTTACGCATGGAGCGTGGTAACGGTTCAACCGAAGATATCACTTCGCGTATTTTGGATTTATGTTCGCCAATTGGTAAAGGCCAACGTGGTTTGATTGTTGCGCCGCCAAAAGCGGGTAAAACGCTACTGCTACAAAACATGGCGCAAAGCATCACCAACAACAACCCTGATGTGAAACTGATGGTATTGTTGATTGATGAACGCCCAGAGGAAGTGACCGAAATGCAACGGATGGTGAAAGGTGAAGTCATTGCTTCAACCTTTGATGAACCAGCATCTCGTCACGTTCAAGTTGCCGAAATGGTAATTGAAAAAGCAAAACGTCTTGTAGAGCATAAAAAAGACGTAGTGATCTTACTTGACTCAATCACCCGTTTAGCTCGTGCCTATAACACGGTCATCCCATCGTCAGGTAAAGTACTGACAGGTGGTGTTGATGCCAACGCACTGCACCGTCCAAAGCGCTTCTTTGGTGCTGCACGTAACATTGAAAATGGCGGCAGTTTAACCATTATTGCTACTGCACTGGTTGATACTGGCTCTAAAATGGATGAAGTTATCTACGAAGAGTTTAAAGGTACGGGTAACCAAGAGCTTCACTTATCTCGTAAAGCTGCTGAAAAACGTGTCTTCCCTGCGATTGACTTCAACCGTTCAGGTACACGTCGTGAAGAGAAACTCACCACGAATGAAGAACTGCAGAAGATGTGGATTTTACGTAAGATCCTAAATCCAATGGATGAAGTAAGTGCAATGGAATTCCTTATCGATAAATTGGCGATGACCAAAACCAACGATGAATTCTTCACTGCAATGAAACGCGCTAAATCATAATTTGAGTTGTTGAAAATCGCATTAAAAAAGCCGCTAACTTAGCGGCTTTTTTGTGTTTACAAATCATCATTAAAGTTCACTGAAATAGTATATTACTTTTCACTAAATCACTTTCTTATCAGAATGTTATTCGTAAAAGTCTTTGTCATAAAAGTGAAATAAGTGATATATTCATTTCACTTAAAAGGATTTAACTTAATAGACACAATATAGTGTAGTTTTCTATAAAGTTGTCCGCAAACTACTAAAAAGGACTTTTATGAATTTCCAGCCATTATATCTCGCGGCCGCCCTCGTATTACTACCTTTATCATCCACAGCTTCAGGGCTTGACGCTACAACTGCTTCCGTTACTACTCAAGAACAACATCCACAAACATTTTTAAAACGTAAAATTGCAATCTCACGATTTTCAAATGAAACTCAAGCAGCTAACAGCTTTCTTGTAGATGATGCTGGTAACAGAATTGGTAAGCAAGCTGCCGATATACTAAGCGCTAGGCTAGCAGAAACAAACAAGTTCATCATGTTTGAGCGTATTGATCAAAATGAAGTAAATGCAGAAAACATTCTTCAAGGGATAAACGAAGCAGGAGTAGGGGTTGATTACCTGATAGTTGGCTCGGTGAGCGAATTTGGACGTTCAGTAGAAAGCACAACAGGTGTATTTTCCCGTTCTAAACTACAAAAAGCCTATACCAAGGTCAATGTTCGCCTCGTTGATATCAAAACTGGCCGAATTATTAGCTCAGAAGAAGGCGCAGGTGAAGCTACTACTGAAACCAAAAAATCTTTCGGCGCAGGTACATCAGCAGCTTATGACCAAAGTCTTACTGACAAAGCACTTTCTCAGGCAATTTCTCAACTAATAAGTAATTTAGTTGAAAATATGACAGCAGAACCTTGGGAGTCATTTTTCTTATCAAATGAAGATGATAGCTTGATAATTTCTGGTGGCGATGCTCAAGGCCTCACTCCAAACCTAGAACTATTTGTTTATCAAAAAGGGAAACTGGTTAAAAACCCTCAAACTGGTGGAATGCTGACTCTACCAGGGAAAAAAATCGGTAAAGCTAAAGTGATTTCGACTTATGGTACGGATGAGTTCGAACAAATATCATTCGTAGAAATGATTGAGGGTTCATTGTCTCAAGAGCTTTCTAAATACTATTTATCTGATCAATAAGGACTATTTGATGAAATATCTTATCGCTATTGTTACTGCTCTTTTTTTGACTGCGTGTGGATCTAATGTTCAGCATACTCAGTCTGGGCTAGAGCATGAACAAAAAATTGTCCTCATTGCCGATCAACTTGTAGGACTGACTATTTCAGTAGGAAAAGTGGCTAATCATACTATTGTAAAGTCTGATTTAACGCCTTATAAAACGGGAGTAGCGGGTGCAGCAGATGCTGCTGATGAGAATAAGCAAATTTTATCAATCAAAGTTGATAAAGGTAACCATAAATTATCTATTCAAAATGCTCACGGAACGACCATTCTAGCTAAAGAATTATATTTAGCTAGTGGCCAAATAAGAACAATAAGACTTTAAGGAATAAGAATGCGAATATTTGCAAAACTAGGTGTTTTCTCTGCAATACTGCTGATATCAGGATGTGCCACAGTTACTGAAAGTGGTTATTACTGGGGAGGGTATTCAGAAACATATTATGATTATATTAAAACACCTTCAGACAAAACCCTTGATCGACATATAGAAGAACTATATGAAATAGTTGAGTTTTCAAAGAAAAATGGCTTAAAAGTTCCGCCAGGTATTTACGCTGAACTAGGCTACATTCTAGCGAAACAAGGTAAACAGCAAGAAAGTTTTAACTATTATCAACAAGAAACTCAACTTTACCCAGAGTCAAAACCTTTTATTGAAAGATTAATTGCTGATAATAACGAGAAAGGAAACTCATAATGCGCTTTTTATTATCTATATTCGTTTTGCTGTTACTTAGTGGTTGCGCTGCAACAACTACAACCAAAGAATCAGCTTTTCCGTCAATGTATGACGGTTCTGATCGTCAGGCTATGCTAATTGTTCCTGTTATTAATGAAACAACTGCTGCTGATGCTGCTGACTTTCTGAATGCTACTGTCGCCCAACCTCTAGCCAACAAAGGCTACTATGTGATGCCTGTTCCTATTGTCAATCATATCTTCAAACAGGCTGGAGTTATCGATGGCGCACAGTTAAAAGGCATACCAATGGCTAGCTATAAAGAGAAGTTTGGTGCTGATACAGTTCTATTCATTAAGCTAACAGACTGGGAAACAAACTATATGGTCATCGCTGGTAATGTCACTGTTGGTATGGAATACATATTAATGTCTTCAACGACAAACCAAGTGCTATGGTCATATGAGAACACTTTTGTGTTAGATACCTCAAGCTCTTCAGGTAATTTAATCGCTGACCTTATTGTCACAGCAGTTTCTACTGCTGCAACTGATTATGTTCCCGTCGCAAGGCGCGTACACGAAAATGCTGTAACAACGCTTCCCGTTGGCAAATATCATCCAAAGCATATGAAAGATGGTAAAGACAAAAATGTTATCCCTGAATTAGCAGAAGCACCAAAACAAACGTTTTAATAAATATCAAACAGCCGCTAACTTAGCGGCTTTTTTGTTGAAGCATTTTTATTATTGCTGAGTAGTAAATACTGAGGAATTAAAACTAAAATGAAAACTAATATCGAGCTGATATCACTCTGCTCAAATGACAGTAGTTATTAGGTTTATGTTTTGGTGAACTTTTTCAGCGCTGCTTCACTTGTAACCTAGCCATACCAGTTGTTGCATACAAAATAACATTGCAGTTTGGTAACCTATTAAAGCGTTCTTGAACGACCCGTTTACCTCCCCCTTTTCCTTGGGTTTCCGAGGATACAGCAATATCATAGATAGCAGCTTAATATTCCCCATCAGAGATAGCACCAAAACCAACTAGTTTTAAAGCATCATATATGAAGACTTTGGCATCACTGTCTTCAAAAGCTCACTCGTGCTTTTCTGCACCATATGTTGCCATACCTTCTGATGCTAGAAATTCCTCTATTTCATGCCAGTTAATCTGACTACAATCCTCACTAACGAATAAACTCATGAACCGGCCAATACTCGATATGTATATTTCCGCCCATAGCAAATAACACCGTGTAAAACGCTCAATAACGCTTATTTAGGTGATATTTCCACAAAATACGGAAACGCCCAAAGTTATTAGCTTTGGGCGTTTCTTCTAACAAATTGGGTGACGACAACCGAGCTTTACAGTGTCATATGCAGAATTGGAAATGGTTTTCCCATATCATCAAGTGGAGAACGTGAAACAACTTTGAAACCCATATGCTCATAAAAACCTACCGCTTGTGGGTTTTGTTCGTTTACATCTACTTTGGTTGCTTTTAGTTGCTCTACCGCATATTTCAGTAGCACTTTACCAACGCCTTTGCCTCTTGCTTCGTTAAAAATGAATAGCATTTCAATTTTTGAATCGTGGATGCCCACAAAACCTAGTATTGAACCGCTTTCATCTTTTACACATCTCAAAGTGACAGCCGGAAAAGCTTGCTCAATGATGATGGGCTTAAAAAACTCAATATCTTCTTCTGTGATGAAGTCATGAGTTGCTCTGACTGAATTTTCCCAAACATTAAGCATTTCAACGTGATTTTCAGGAAGCACATTTTCTACAATCATCGTATTTTCTCTAAAATTGACTGAAACCTATGTGCAGCCGCGAGCGCGAATTTTATCCTCGAGATACTAAACTGTCCACAAACTACATATCATTTAGATAGTGCGTATTAATCATAAGTACTTTGCAAAACGTGCACAGTGACTATCAATTTCTCATTAAGCAACCAGAGGTTGAGTCAATAAATCACCTGATAATTTGAACAACATTTTCAATTTGGCGTATTCAAATTTTATCAATACCAAAAAACGTCGTGGCAATTTGTCGTGGACAATGAATACTGGCCACTACATTAGATTCTATATAACGCATTTCTGGACAGAAATTAGCTACAGTTAATAATTAAACAAACTCCAGCCCACATTACGACAAGTAAGGCTAAGCTGTCTATTCCGCTACATCATTAATTTAACTCTTATTCGGAAGGGATATCTCAGTAAAATTTTCAATCCTAAAGCAGAAAGTGTTGATACAGATCAGTAACAAACTACCTACAAATGGTTATCTTTGGGTGCTATTTGTTTAACACTGGTCCTGCTATGAATACTAATATAGTGCTGTTATTGTTATCCTCTTTGCTACTCGTAAGTGCCTGTGGAAGTGACGGATCTAATCCTGAAAAAGAAACGGTGTCGCCAATGGGTAAGTTATCACTTGGTGTTTCTGACTCCCCTATGTCAGATATTTCTCATTTGGCCTTAGTATTAGACGAGCTCATCATGACAGATGCTGCGGGCGTTATGCATAGATATGATTTGCAAGATATGTCTTTTAATTTGCTCAATTACCAGGGTATGGACAGTTATATGGTGATTTCAGGTATTGATCTGCCTCAAGGTCGATATCACGATGTTTATATCACCGTTCATCAAGGTGACGGCGGTCAAGGTTGTTACTTAGAGAATGGTCAGGGACGCCATGGGCTCCATGTGACAGATGGACAACTACCTATCCATGATTTCGAACTGACTGCAGGGCAGCACCTTTCGCTAACGGTGGAGATTGATCTATATCGAGGGCTTTCATATCATCAAGGCCAATATAAATTAAACCATGATGGGATGTGGAGTGTAGACAACCGTTATATGGGCCACTTACTAGGAGAAGTCGACCCTCAATGGATAGCCGACTGTGAGTCGACTTACTCAAACTTAGCACCTATCGGCGGACAGTTTTCCCATTTAGCCTATCTTTATCCTAAAACCATCAACAACATAAGTCAGATGGCTGATATGGGAGTTACGCCTCCAAGTGGACGTACTGCGCCTTCGGCGGTCAGTCCGATGATGCAAGATATTAACGGTAACTGGTATTTCACAATGGGATACCTGCCTGCGGGTGAGTACAGAGTGGGCTACAGCTGCTTAGGGCATCTGGATGACCCAATAGCTGACGATATCAGTGGTGGCCCGTATGTGATGTTTAAAGATTCTGGCAAGATCATCATCGAGACTGGATCTCAGGGGGGACAGCAAACCATTCATGAATGCGGTAACGGTAATGGTGGGCATCATGGGGGTGGGCACCACGGCGGTTAGATAGACGTGGAATAGGGCTTCTCACTATGCAGAAGCCCAATATTGCACTATTTCAATCTGAAGTGAAAAAATTCATTCTTCGACTCACCAGTTCGGAGTATATCCGATTTAGAAAACGTCCATTCGTAACACTCATCCGCAATACAAGTTTTTAGAGTTTTTGCGGCTCGTCAACAACCCCAGCTCTAACTTTATGATAGACGCCCTTAGTTACCGAAATTACGAGCCAACTCATTTGGGGGCAGAAATGAGTTAGGACGCCAAACAAAATCAGCAGTTGTAGAAATCATCATCGAAAATTATGCTTCTTCTGCATTTTTCTTATGGAGCGCTGGCTGATTCCAAAGCGAAACGACTAGGTTGTTTGTATAAAACCCACCAACAAAAAAGCCGCTTATCTTTGCAGATATGCGGCTTTAGTTTATCAATTAGTTGATTTAACAACTCACAATCGTAGTTGCCATTTTACGACGTAAATAAGCGATTTGTGTCATATGTGGCAGATCTTTCGGGCAGGTATCCTGACAACCCAATAAGGTCATACAACCAAATACACCATCTTGATTACCAATCACATGGTAGAAATCTTCATTGGTGCGACTGTCACGACTATCTAGCTCGAAACGGGCTATTTTCATCATGCCCACTGCGCCAACAAAGGTATCTCGCATTTGCTTAGTGGCACAAGCAGAGACACACACACCACACTCAACGCAGCGTTCTAGCTCATAAAGCTTGGCAGCTTCTTCAGGGTCCATTGGCTTCTCAATGCGGTGAATATCGCTATCGGCATCATTTGGTTTTAACCACAGCTGTAGACGCTCAGCCAACTCACGCATGAATTTACCCGTGTTAACCGACAAATCGCCGATTAATTCAAAACCTGGTAGCGGCATCAACTTAATCACACCATCTGGGTAATTAGCCGTTAGGGTACGACACGCTAAGGTAGGTATACCATTAATGACCATGGCGCAGCTGCCACAAATACCTGCACGGCAAACAAAATCGAACTGCAGTGATGGGTCTTGTTTTTCACGCAACATATTAAGCGCAATAAATACTGTCATGCCTGGCGCTTCTGCTAATTCGTATGTCTCTATCCTTGGCTTATCACCAGTTAACTGTGGGTCATAGCGAAAAATTTCAAACGTTAAGGTTCTCGCTGTACTCATTCGCTTGCTCCTCCTGAAACGGTTGATTTATCCGTTTTTTCACTGGTTTGGCTAAGGCTATCTTCAAGCCTTTCATTATGTGGTCTCAAGCTTTCTGGTAACTCGAAAGGCATAATGGCCGCCTGTTGCTGATGACGATCAGCGTCATCGCCTAATTCAGACAAAATTTGACTAATTTGGGCTTCACGCTTCTCTGTATCAGGGTGAGCAATTGCATTGTCATTGCCGTAACCTCGGTATCCAGGTGGCAACTCCATTTTCATCACATCAAGTTGTTCATAACTAAGCATAGGTTCTAATGCATTGGCATTGGGCCATGAGCTTAAGGTACGGTTCAACCATTCTCTGTCGTTTCGTTGTGGGTAATCTTCACGAGAATGCGCCCCTCGACTTTCTGTACGCGCATTTGCACCACAAGCGACGGTCAGCGCCACCTTCAACATACGTCTTACCCGTAATGCTTCTACTAACTCTGGGTTAGCGTGACGTTTTTTGCATTTTAAGCCGATATTTTTGGCGCGTTGTAATAGTGATTTAAGTACATCAACAGCTTTAGTGAGTTCTTCACCGTTACGGAAAATCCCCACATAATCCATCATCACTTGTTGCATTTGTTGTTTGATTTCAAATGGGTTTTCTGTACCGTCACCATCAACTAGCTGATCAATCTCACCAGCGAGCTCTTCACCAAACTGCTCAATCAGCTGAGTGTCTATTTCGAGTGTCGCTGTTTCACAATAATCAGCCACATATTTGCCAATGATCATGCCGCCAACAACCGTTTCAGCTAACGAGTTCCCCCCGAGTCGGTTAAAACCGTGCATATCCCAACATGCCGCTTCACCGACACTGAATAAGCCTGACAGTTGTGGGCTTTCACCGGTTGCTGTCGTGCGGATCCCGCCCATTGAGTAATGCTGTGTTGGGCGCACTGGAATCCAATCTTTCGCAGGATCTATCCCTAGGAAGTTTTCACAAATCTCTTTCACTTCACGAAGATTGGTTTCCACATGTTTGCGACCAAGTAAGGTAATATCTAACCAAAGGTGTGGACCATAGATGCTTTCCACGCCTTTTCCTTTTCGCATATGCTCAGTCATACGGCGTGAAACCACATCTCGTGATGCGAGTTCTTTCTTTTCAGGCTCATATTCTGGCATGAAACGGTGACCGTCTTTATCACGCAAGATACCACCATCACCACGACAACCTTCGGTGGTGAGAATACCAACAGGTACAATGGCTGTTGGGTGGAATTGCACCGCTTCCATATTACCCAGTGTTGCCACGCCGGTTTCAAGTACAATACCCTGCCCGACACCTTCACAGATAATGGCGTTGGTAGACACTTCATAGATACGACCGTAGCCACCCGTGGCCATGGTTGTTGATTTGGCAATATAAGCACGCAGCTCACCCGTGATCAGGCACCGAGCAATGACACCATGACAACGCTTACCATCATGGATAATTTTCAATGCTTCCATGCGCTCGTGCACAGGAATATCCATTGAAATCGCTTTATTATCCACGGCATATAACAGTGAATGGCCGGTACCATCTGCGGTGTAACAGGTACGCCACTTTTTAGTCCCACCAAAGTCACGCGCATTAATTAGGCCATGTGCTTGTTCAGCTTCGGTAATCGTGACCTTTTCAGCATTCACAATCACTTGGCGATCGCCCTTAGTCACACGTGTCCAAGGCACGCCCCAATTGGCAAGTTCTCGCACGGCTTTAGGTGCACAATGGGCAAACATTCGGGCGACATCTTGGTCACAGCCCCAGTCGGAGCCTTTTACAGTATCTTGAAAATGCACATCCTCATTATCTCCCATCCCTTTTACGGTATTTCCTAGGGATGCTTGCATGCCACCTTGGGCTGCGGATGAATGAGAACGCTTAGCGGGAATAAGCGATAACACGACAGTATCAAGGCCACGTTCTTTGGCAGCAATCGCTACCCTCAATCCTGCTAACCCGGCACCTACGACAAGTGAATCGGTATATATAATTTTCACAGGTTTACCTCGACAACTGTTTAATATTTAAAACTCAAATCTTGCGAACTAATACATCTTGGCTAACGGCATTGAGCGGTTAGCCAAGACATCATTAATTTGGCACGTATGGCACGACTGGTAATTCAAGCGCTCGGCCAAGAATGATATATGTCACTAAACTAGCGATACCTAATACCATCAGATACACAATCAAGATTTTGGCAAACTTAAGTAAGGCAAAGCGATTGCTCACCAGTCCCCACTTAACCGCTACGCGATACAGGCCGACAATGGCGTGAAATACAACCGCAGGCAGTAGCAGCACATACAGCATCCAAGCATTATCATGGTAAACCCGCTCAGCAGAGAGGTTAGGCCCAATATCAGGTGTGGCAATCATGGTGTATAAATGCACCGGCACGAGGAAAAACAGCACAAAGCCAGTTACCATTTGCCAAAACCATAGCTTGGTATCTTGATGGCTTACCACCTGCATTTGACTGCGTAACTGTCGCCATTGATTGATTTGAGTTGGAAATCGACGTAATGCAAAGGCTGCATGGATCATTACCACCACCAGCAAAAACACCGAAAAGATTTGGGTTAAAATGGGAAAGCCATGACCCGATTCGCTAAAAATACCACCTTCTAGAAATTGCACCACATGGTAAAACGCGTCTTTACCCAACATGATGCTAGACTCGAAATGAAGATGGGCCACAATAAATAGCCCAAGCAACACACCAGTAGCACTTTGTAATCGATCGGCTCTTGCCGCCCATACAGGATGTGAAAACCCCTTGTTCGCACACAGGTCAGCACTTGGCTGCTGCGATTCATTCACACTCATGATGACTACTCTTATGTTGTTCCCTCGAGAGCAACGAGCATATCAAGACTATCTGTAAATAAAGGGAGCAGTAAAAAAAACCGTGACACTGGTCACTGGTCACACCAAAGTTGTTAGACACAGATCACAAACAACATATATTACTAATTTGTATTACAAGAATTCAACTTGATGAAAATCAATAACATATATTGTTCTGTAATTAAAACGCTATTCTGGTAAATAGGACGATACTTGCCGTAACAGTCGTTTACACTGCTGTCTGAGCATTTCTCTGAGCATAATTATCACTGGCGTGACTTGTTCTCGGCTCGGGCACACCAAATACAGGCTAATTTGTTCACCCAGATAATTGGGCATTACTGGCTGCAGGCGGCCGTTAATAATATCATCGGCTAAATCCAATGTGGACTTAAATACCAAGCCTTGATCAGCAACCGCCCACTTGCGAGCAATTTCCGCATCATTAGTACTGCGGGTTCCTGTAACTCTCACTTTGAATTGTTGCTGTTCACGACTAAATTGCCATTGATCGTGAGTCCGTTCATCCAGTTTATAGATTAAACATTGATGCTGACGTAATTCATCAGGCGTACTCGGCGCGCCCTTTTGGGCGATATAATTAGCAGAGCCACACAATAATCGTCTGACTTTGCAGATTTCAAAGGCAACCTGAGTCGAATCTTCAGGTTTACCGTAACGTAGCCCAACATCAATTTTGTCACGATAAAAGTCTGATAACTGATCGCCCATATGCAATCTCACCGACAACTTAGGGTGTTGCTGTAAAATGGGTTCAAGCCAAGGTAAGAACAGGTTTCGGCCAAAATCTGATGACACAGAAATACTGATAGCACCAGCAAAGTCATCTTGCTCAGTCATAATTGCTTGCTGACCTAGGGTTAAGTCATCTAGCGCACGGCGACAATGAATAAGGTAACGCTCTCCCTGCTCAGTTAAGCGTAAATTACGCGTGGTACGAATAAATAAATTTGCACCTAACTCCTTTTCTAAACGCTTAACCGCCGCACTAGCTGATGCAGCCGACATGTCTAATTCTATTGCTGCTGCTGAAATACTGCCGCAATCTGCTATACGTATAAATAATGCCAAATCTTGTACATGCATGATTATCAAAAACCTTTTGAAAAACAAACAAACTTTACCCTATTTATCTTAACAGTATCGTTAGACAAAATAGCCATTTTATTTAGCGATGTTCACCTAGGAGTTAACATGAAAGCCATTGGTTATTACCACACTGGTGCAATAAAAGCCGATAACGCACTTGAAGATATTCAATTACCTATGCCACAAGCCACTGGGCATGATCTGTTAATTGAAGTCAACGCCATAGCTGTTAACCCTGTTGATACTAAGATACGTCAACGTAAGCAGCCAGCCGCTGGTGAAGCACAAATACTGGGGTGGGATGCTGTCGGTGTGGTTAAGGCCGTCGGCGATAAAACCAGTCTATTTAATGTAGGTGATGAAGTTTGGTATGCAGGCGATTTAACTCGATCTGGTACTTATGCTGAGTATCAGTTAGTTGATGAGCGCATTGTAGGCCGTAAACCAACGTCATTATCAATGGCGGAAGCTGCCGCGTTACCATTAACAACCATTACCGCCTGGGAAATGCTATTTGATCGTTTAGGCTTACCTCAAGATGGCAGTGCAAAAGATGCTCGTGTACTCGTGATTGGGGCAGCAGGCGGTGTTGGCTCAATTTTAACTCAGCTTGCAGCTAAGTTAACCGGTGCAACGGTTATTGGCACAGCTTCACGTCCTAAAAGCCAACAATGGGTAAAAAGCCTAGGTGCCGATGTAGTGATTGATCACAGCAAACCGATTAGTGAAGAGTTAGCAAAAGTGGGCCTAAATGACGTGACCCATGTATGTAGCTTAACTCACACAGAACAGCACTTTGACGAGTGCATTAAAGCATTAAAACCACAAGGCAAACTCGCACTAATTGACGACCCAGCAAAGCCCTTAGATATCATGTCAATGAAGCAAAAAAGTTTATCATTGCACTGGGAGTTTATGTACACCCGCAGCATGTTTTCAACCGATGATATGATAGCGCAGCACCATTTGTTAACCCGTGTAGCAGAACTCATTGATCAAGGAAAACTACAAGGCACTATGGGCGAACACTTTGGTGAAATCAATGCCACTAATTTGATTAAAGCCCACCAGCAAATCGAATCAAACTCCAGTGTTGGCAAAATCGTCCTTGAAGGGTTTGGTCATTAAGGTTTTAGCAATACGCCACTACCATACACTACGATAAGCAGCACCCAATTGGGTGCTGTTTCCTTTTGGGTCATCCTAGGATGATGGTTTTTCCCATCACTGACTCAATCAGGTTATAATGCCGCTCAATTGCATTTCTTCTGATTTTTAGGACACACCATGGCTTGGATCCAACTTCGCATTCACACTCACAGCGACCATGCAGATATGCTTGGCGATTTACTCATGGACCAAGGTGCGGTCTCAATCACTTATGAAGATGGCCAAGATGAACCCATTTTTGAACCTAAGCTAGGCGAAACGCCATTGTGGCAAGACACTGTAGTTATCTCACTATTTGATGCCGGCACAGATTTGACCCCAACCATTGAGTTCTTACAATCAATGCCATTTTTAGGCCAAGGCTTTAAGCATAAGATTGAACAAGTGGAAGACAAAGACTGGGTACGTGAATGGATGGACAGCTTCCACCCTATTCAGTTTGGTGAGCGTTTATGGATTTGCCCAAGTTGGCGTGACATCCCTCAGCCTGATGCTGTTAATGTCATATTGGATCCCGGCTTAGCATTTGGTACAGGTACTCACCCAACAACGGCGCTGTGCCTTGAATGGTTAGATGGTCTGGATTTGTCAGATAAAGAAGTCATCGATTTTGGTTGTGGTTCAGGCATTCTTGCCATTGCCGCCATTAAGCTAGGAGCCAAGAAAGTCACCGGTGTCGATATCGACTATCAAGCGATTGATGCCTCTAAAGCCAATGCTGAGCGTAACGATGTAGCTGATAAACTGGCATTATACTTACCCGAAGATCAACCCACAGGCTTACAAGCTGATGTACTGGTAGCCAATATCCTTGCAGGCCCGCTAAAAGAGTTAGCACCACTTATTGCAGAAAAAGTGAAACCTGGCGGTTTATTAGCCTTATCAGGCCTGCTACAAGAGCAAGCTCAAGATGTGGCAGACTTTTACAGTCAGTGGTTTGATATGGAACCTGTGACTCACAAGGAAGATTGGAGCCGACTTAACGGTATTCGAAAGTAGTCAGCCATATTATTGCTGAGGGGCATTTGACGCCCCTCACAATTTGAATAAAAAACAGCCAAATTAGATTTAGCCATTTCCCCCGCTTTTCATGCGAAACAGTAACATTTTCAACAAAATTTTTACCCTGTAACTCGCGCCAGCACTCAAAAACATGCTCAGTTCACAAAAAAGTTAGCGCTTTTAGCTCCAATGCCAAAAGTCAAGAAAAAAAGTTTCGTTTAGGTCATTTATTGACCTTTTCAAGCTGGTAAAAAACGGATAATATAGCGCCCCTTTGACGAGCAAGGTGAAATTCGCAATGCAAATTGGCCCCTATCAACTGAGTAATCAGCTGATCGTGGCACCAATGGCAGGTGTCACCGATCAAGCTTTTAGAAACCTCTGCTTACGCTATGGCGCAGCCTTAGCCGTATCAGAAATGCTTTCATCCAATCCTGAAGTTTGGGATACAGATAAAAGCCGCCAGCGCATGATGCATTCTGGCGAAGAAGGTATTCGCTCGGTTCAAATTGCAGGTGCTGACCCACAATTAATGGCAAACGCTGCCCAACTCAATGTTGAGCAAGGTGCGCAAATCATTGATATCAATATGGGTTGCCCAGCAAAGAAAGTGAATAAGAAACTTGCAGGCTCTGCCCTGATGCAAAAACCTGAGCTAGTAAGAGATATTTTACAAGCCGTGGTCGCAGCAGTAGATGTACCAGTGACCTTAAAGATTCGCACGGGTTGGGACCCAGAAAACCGAAATGGTCTTCAAATTGCCCAGATAGCCGAAGATTGTGGTATCCAATCACTTGCCGTTCACGGTCGAACGCGCCAGTGCATGTACAAAGGCTTTGCTGAGTACGACACAATCAAAGCCATTAAACAGAATATCTCGATTCCAGTTGTCGCCAATGGAGACATCGACAGTCCAGAGAAAGCCAAGTTTGTCTTGGACTACACTGGCGCCGATGCAGTGATGGTTGGAAGAGGTGCACAAGGAAGGCCCTGGATTTTTAAAGAAATTCAGCACTACTTGGAAACAGGTGAAAAGTTATCGCCAATCAAGATGGAAGAGCAACGCACAGTGATGCTTGAACATCTTGAAAAACTTTACGGCTTATATGGCGAATTTAAGGGAGTCCGCTTTGCTAGAAAGCATATCGGATGGTACCTAAATACAGAGGAGCAGCGCTCTATTCGCGCCGAGTTTAATCGGTTAGAAAGCGCCGCCCAACAGCGTTCTATTATAGAACGCTATTTTGATGAATTAGTTTAGAATTAATTAAAGAGCAGAATACGAATGTTTGATCAGACTACTACTAACACAGAACCTCATCAGCTTACTGTTGGCAAAATTGAAACTGCTAACGGTACTATCAAGCCACAATTACTACGTGACGCAGTTAAGCGCGCTGTGACTAACTTTTTCGCCCAAATGGACGGCCAAGAAGCTGAAGAAGTATATGAAATGGTACTATGTGAAGTTGAAGCGCCTCTGCTAGACATCATCATGCAGCACACTCGTGGCAACCAGACTCGTGCTGCCAACATGCTAGGTATCAACCGTGGTACTTTACGCAAGAAATTAAAAAAATACGGCATGAACTAAGAAGCAATTCTTAACATGATGTATTGAAAAGGGTTATCCGTAATTGGCTAACCCTTTTTTATTGACCGTTACACACATGATTACACGCTAAAGGCGTTAAAGCATTTGTGCTCAATTGAAAGTAACAAAGGGCTTAAGCCATTTTAATTAGTGACCTCTGCGATGGGTTAAGCAAGACCACATTACCTCTAGGGTTCATGTGTTGCTCCAGCCATTCACACCACATGTCGAGTGCAGCGTGTTTTTCTGGCAAGTAATTGCTGCGATTGTAGATAGCCATTACACCGCCTAACGAATGCCCTAGTAGCTGTTCGACAACATATGGCGCAATGCCTAAATCATTTAATTTGGTTGCAAATATTCTTCGCAAATCATGCAGTGACCATGATTCTTTATGTTTCAAACGTTTGTGAATCAAGCAGCCACTTCTAATCCCCCTCCAATCTAGGTCACCTTTTCGGGGCCTAGATTTCTGCTGTATAGGCAATCACATTAACCATAGCCGCAGTGTTTTACTGTTGCCCACCTAGTAAGACTTCCTCACCTGAATCAATCCATAACGGATGTTTGGCCATCACTTTACTGAACATTTTGCTCTGTAAATACCTATCCAGCCATTGCCTCAGCTTGGGATACGGCGCAGTTAAATACCATTGGCGCTCTACCCGAGCAAACTGGCGGATAAAAGGTAAAATGGCGATATCCGCGAGGCTTTCTCTGTCGGCGATAAAAAACGAATGCATCGATAAACGCTTTTCTAACTCAGCAATATGCACTTCACAGGCCTGTCGGCACTGCTCAATATTATCTTCGCTGTAGCGTTTGGCGCATTTGTAGTTTTCTAGGCAAGGTTTGAATTGGCTGTCAAAGCGGTAAATGAGTTCAAGCATGGCGGTAAACTTTGACTCATCATCGCTAAACAATAAGTTATCAGGGTCGTTTTGCCCTAATGCCCATAGCATCAGCTCATAGCTTTCTTCTATTACTTGCCCTTGAGGAGTCACCAGCACAGGGACTGTGCCTTTAGGCGAAACACTGATCATGTCGGCGGGTTTATTGCTTAATACAATATCGCGCAGCCGTACTGCCTGTTGCGACTTATAAATGGCTATTCTGGCACGCATTGCAAAGGGGCAATTGCGTAACGAATAGATAATAGGTAACTGGCTGATTTTATTCATGCTAGAGCACATTCCTTGAAGCCTACATGCAAAACTGCTAATTAATTATCCCCTTTAAACGTGGGCTTTCGCAACAGATAAGCGTAAGATCCCCTGCATTAACATGTATAGAGCTAGTGAGTTATGAAACCCCAAATAGAATTATTAGCACCCGGTGGTGATGCAGAAGCAATTAAAGCCGCCATTATTGCCGGTGCAGACGCGGTTTACTGTGGTCTAGATACGTTCAACGCCCGTAATCGCGCGGCTAATATTTCTTTCGAGCAATTGGTTTGCCTCACTCGCCTTGCCCATCAATATGATTGCAAAATATTCTTAACCCTGAATATTGTGATTCTAGAGCGTGAATTTAGAACCTTAATCAACTTACTCAATAAACTAGTCAACACCACCCTAGATGGGGTGATTGTTCAGGATTTAGGTTTGCTTTATGTCTTGCGAAAACACTTTCCGACACTGGATATTCATGCCTCAACCCAGTTAACGACCCATAATGCTGGGCAAATTCCTTTCTTAAAACAGCTAGGGGCCACGCGGGTTAACTTGTCTAGGGAGCTTAACTTACGTGAAATCGCCTCACTGGCAACGGTGAGTAAACAACATGACATGCTACTTGAGGTGTTTGTGCATGGCTCGCTATGTGTTGCGTTCTCAGGCTTGTGCTACTCCACCTCTGCAACCGCAGGCAATTCAGGCAATCGTGGCCGTTGCAGCCAAGCTTGTCGTGATGAGTACGAAACCACTGAATCAGGTAATAATTTTCCGCTCAATATAAAAGATAATTCAGCATTTTTTGACCTACCCGCTTTAATTGAAGCGGGCGTATACTCCTTTAAAGTGGAAGGACGCATTAAAGGCGCCAGTTATGTGCATACCGTAATTGATAGCTTTCGTAAGCAAATTGACGGCTATATTGAAACAGGCGAGCTAACCCAAACAGGTGAGCGTTTATATAAAGTATTTAATCGCGACTTTACCAATGCGTTTTTGCGAGGCGATTTAAACCAATCGATGTTTATTGATAATCCGCGTGATCATTCAAAAAATCACATGGTTGATCAATTAAAAGCCGATAAAGGCGAGTCAATTTCTGTGGTGCAAATTCACGATGCCAAGCAGCAATTGCAACAAGACAAACAACAAATCAATGCCTCGGTCGACGATAAAATTGCCCAATTACGCCTTGATAAAATTAACTTATCGCTGATTTTTGCCAGCGAACAAGGGCAACCGTTAAGCCTAACGATTATCACCGAGCATATGGCAACGCAGCTGGCTGAAGCAAAAACGGATACGCAGGTACTGTATTCAACAAGTCAGATGTTACCCAGTGAAAAACTCAGTGTGGATAAAGCAGAACTCGAAAAACGCTTTAAGAATATTCACAACGCCAATTATGACCTCGTCACACTCGATTGCAGTGGCCTACCTGACGGATTAAGCATTCCGTATCGCGAGATCACTCAGCTTAAAAACGCCATGTTAGCCTATTTAAATGAAGGCCAAGCCGTGGTGGCTCCAGTTGAGCTGCCTAAACTTAACCGCCAAGCACGCGCTGAGGGCGAGCATACTGCGGCGTTATCAATCCTCATTTGTGATAAAGCCGACGCCAGCCTTGCAGACCATACAGACGCCGATATTTACTTTAAGTTACCCGATGCTTACAAGCGTGGTTGCACTCAGTATGTGGACTTGTTCAAGCAGCATCCAAAGTTAATCCCGTGGTTTCCGCCAGTATTAATTGGCAAAGATTTTGATGTGGCATTAAACATATTACAGCAAGTAAAACCTGCGCTAATTGTCACCAACAATACCGGCATTGCCTACCACGCCAAGCAACTTGGCATTAACTGGATTGCAGGGCCACTGTTAAACACCACCAACTCTTATGCCTTAATGGCACTAAAAGAAGGGTTTGATTGCAGTGGCGCGTTTATATCCAATGAAATTAACCGCCAGCAAATCAAACAAATTGTGCGTCCACAAAACATGAAGCTATTCTACAGCATTTATCATCCCATTTTATTAATGGCCAGCAGACAGTGCTTTTTCCAACAAAGTGTCGGCTGTGACAAACCGCGTATTGATAATGGCTGCATGTTGTCTTGTGATAAATCCACCAGCATTAAAAACCTGAAAGGTGAATCATTTGCTATTGATAAACAAAAAGCCGGTTACCCGAGCATTTATCATCAAGAGCAATTTATGAATACCGACATCATTGCCGATTTAGGTGACTTATTTGATGGCTTTATGATTGATTTAACCAATATTGGTGCTGGCGATAGAGTCTCGCCTGACAAAACCGCGTTAATTCGCCAATTTGAGCAATTATTGCAAGGTGATAACAGCGTTAAAACAGACTTAGCCAACATGGTGCCAGAGTCGACCGACAGCCAGTATATTAACGGTTTATAAACGCCAAGCAGCAATTTGCCTTTAGCGTGAGGAAGAGTTATCTGCTCAAGGGTAAAGGCACTAATTTATTGCGCATGTGTTTGATAGTTTATCTGAGGTTAAAGGCCATTTTTAATCAAAGAGTTTGATCATTTTTAAACTAACTTTTGCAGAAAGTAAGCTAGCATAAAGAGTGGAGAGCAGAGTTCGCCTTTAACTCTTGTATATTCATAAAATTGTTTAGGAATACACCATGCAAAAAACTATTTTACTGACCGGTGCAACTGACGGTATTGGCTTTGAAACGGCAAAACAACTGGTTGAATTAGGTCATCATGTGATTGTGCATGGCCGTAATCCTGTGAAGGTGGACAAGGTAGTTAATCAGCTAGCGCCAATAAACAAACAAGCTAAGCTAACTCCTTTAGTGGCCGATTTGTCTTTATTTGGTTCGGTTGAAACCATGATTGCTGAAGTGAAGCAAGGTTTTGCGCACCTAGATGTGCTCATCAATAACGCTGGGGTATTTAATGTCGCCCAAGCTAACACTGAAGATGGTTTTGACGTGCGCTTTGTGGTCAATACCTTTGCGCCATACCGATTAACGACTGAACTACTCCCATTAATGAGTAAAAACAGTCGAGTGGTGAACCTATCATCCGCCGCACAAGCTACGGTTGATTATAATGCCCTACTTGGCAAACGTACGTTAACTGATAACCCTGCTTACGCTCAAAGTAAACTGGCATTGACGATGTGGTCTGCATATCTAGGTGAGCAGCATAAATCCACTGGACCTATGATTGTGTCGGTTAATCCTAAATCGCTATTGGGCAGTAAAATGGTACAAGATGCTTATGGTATTAAAGGCAGTGATTTAAGTGTTGGGGCTGATATTTTGGTAAGTGCGGCACTCGCTGATGAGTTCGCTGATGCACATAGCAAATACTATGACAATGATATTGCCGCATTTGCTAACCCTCACCCTGATGCAATGGACACGAAAAACAACCAACACATGGTAGAAACGCTAAATCAGCTTTGGCAATAATTGACATACTCACGACTGCGTTACCGACATTCATGTTTCCATGTTTTGAATATGGTTTAACTGAAGCGGTAACGCTTTTTGGCTAGACTTTCTACCACCCAATATACCCCTGACAAAGACAGCAATAACGCCATTAAACCAAACACCCAACTGAATGGATTGTTGAAGCTACCTTGGTGCAAGTAATCCATAAAGTGCAATTTAAACATCAAGTCAGCCACATCCGTTTGATCATTTTTATGGCCAACCAACTGACCATTTACGGCATTAATATAAATACGCGTATTTAACTCATCTTGCACAGTAATTTGCCATAAGCCATTACACTGCTTAGGCCAGGCGTCAATCGGTGGATGCAACTGCTGCGTAGAAATTACCTTCGCGTCGCTGGTATAAGTTTGCACAGCTAACTGAGTTGCCATTTGAGCATCAATGCTCACTGGTTTGCCTGAATACGCATTAACTAAGGTTTGTTGCTGGCAATCGTGAGGGTATCGTGTCACCTGCGTATCTAGCAGGTAGATTGGCTGTCCCAGCATTGCAGTCATACTGACTTTTTCAACTGAATCAAACTGCTGCAAAATTTCTGTAAGAGGTAATAAACGATTCGGGTTAAATTGTTCTGTAATACTAGTTGGCAAGGCTTGTTGTTGATTTAAGCCCTTTAGTTGCTCATAAGGAGTAAGGTTAAAATATAACCCTGTGCCTAACCAAATAAGTAATTGTAAGCCCACAATAACGCCTAACCAGTAATGAATGATTCGAACCGTGCGAGTCAATTTTTGCATGCGCATCAGCAGTACCTTTTGCGGCGTTGCCAGATAAGCAAGCCTCCAGATACTGTGGCAACTAAAGCCAATAAGGTGGTCAATAACAGCAGCTTATTATCCACATCAGCGCCGTCATCATAATCCATGATGTGCCATTTCCAGAATAAATCAAACCAACGCCAATACTCATGACGTCGAGTAACCACCTCGCCTGAACCACTGGAAATATACAAAGTGGTGCGCGCTGTATCATCAAACATCACCTGCCAAACAGGTAAGTGCCTTGATGATAATTCGGTTGGCATATTGTCACTGGTTTTATCTGTGATCAACTGCGTAATTTGAATACTCGCTGAGGATGGGATTGACTGTTGATGCTGGTGAGCCGTGGCGACTAATTCAGCCTGTTGCTGTGTGAGAGGAGGTAATTGTTTACCTGTTTGCGCATCGATTCTGAGCTTTTCATCTGTCAACATGACTTGGTAAACCCATTGCCCTGCAACATGAATTAAATGTATTTGCTGTGCTTTAGGGTAACGCTGATAAACCTGAGCAATGGGGTACTTTTCTGTTGCTCCTGTGACTGTTATTCCTTTAGAGACAGAAAAACTCGCGACTGGCAGCGTCTTTTGTGTCGCAGGAGTAATATGATCGCTACGAATAAAACCGATATCAAATAACACAAAGTAGCTACCCGTCACCGTCCAAATCAGAATAGGCACTGCCAACAGCAACATCAGCCAGCGATGCAAAGTGTGAGCAGTAAGACGTTTGGTGCGGATGTTAATAGTTAAGGTTTCCTGTTTACTCAATGCAAATTCATCAACTCAGGCGTTTAAATTACCTTAAACGCCGAATAATGCAACTGGCTTACATCGCCATTTTTACCCCAATGTAAAAACGGCGTCCCATGAGATCATAAGTCATGGTGTTGGTATTAGCATCGGTATAACTTTGATGGTAAGGCGCTTGTTGATTGAAGATATTATCAATACCGCCATTCACACTTAGTTGTTGATTGAAGCGATACTGCATTTGTACATTGTGATAAGTGACCGCATCGACCGAGTCGCCTATGTCTCCTGCAGTCGCATATTGATCATCTGCAGCGCCAATATATTGGATGTTATAACTCACTTGCCAATCATCTTTAGCGACATCAAAGTACGCATTGGCACGCCATTTAGTATAGCTGCCGTCATAGCCTATTGTGCCTGCGCGCTCTTCTACTGGACCATCTTCATAGGTCTGAATGCTGTACTCATCCAAATAGCCAACTTCTAACGTGGTGCTTGTCGAATACTCACCAAAATCTCGCTGATAAAATAACGCAAAATCGACACCCGATACAGTTTCATTTGCAGCATTACCTAATTGAGTCTGTAGATAGGTTATTTCCCCTGTATTAGGGTCACGTATAAAGTGTTCATCGCTACAAAATGGATGACTCATGCCCGCACTATCATAGCAAGCAGCTAATTTGCTTGAGCCATTGACTGTGTTTACGGCATTGTCGACATCAATGCGATAGTAATCTAGCGTCATGCTCAGGCCTTTAATGGCCTCAACATTCCATACAACTCCAGCAGTGAAGGTTTCTGCTTCCTCGGGTTTTAAGTCTGGATTACCACCACGATCCGTAAGAATGGTACCTTCTTGGATGTAACCACCGGGCACACCAGCTGCCTGACAGTTTTGGTAGCGGTTTGAGTTCGGGTCAAGTGATGTCCAATTGCTACACGGATCAGTCGTATTCATATAACCTTGGCTGACACCACCAAATAGCTCAGGAATATTGGGCACACGAAACGCAGTTGATTGCGTCGCTCTCACTCTAAATTGGTCATTCAACGCCCATTGCAAACCTAACTTATAATTTGTATCACTACCGAAGGTGTCAAAGTGCGAATAACGCAGTGCTGCCGTGAGTTCTACCTGCTTTGCCATAGGTGTATCGCTTAAAAGTGGCACCATGGTTTCAATAAACACTTCATTAGCCACATAGCTACCACTAATAGGATCCTGTTGCGGTGCTTCGGCCTCGCCAGACATTTTCAACGGATCTGGGTCACTCCAACCTTTTTCTTTGCGGTATTCGTAACCACTTGCAAAGCTCATTGTTCCAGCCGGAAGTTGCCACAATTCGCCCGTGACTTGAGCATTAATGTTCATTTGCTCATTGCCACCACTATCTTTCATGTCGAAAAGAAAGTAATCCATCGCTTCTTGCGATAATGAACCTTCACCCCAAAAATCTGGACAAGGAATAGCAGGGTCGCTGCTGCAATTGGCATAATCTGTTGCTTCTGCTAAGCGGGAATTATTGATGACATTACTGGTTTCATCAGTACCACGATTACTGCCATAGTTAATGGAGGTATCCCAAAGCCAGCCATTGTCAAACTCACCTTTTAAGCCAGTCACTAAACGCCATGTATTACTTTTAATATGGAATTCTCTTGGCGCTTCAGCAAGGCGCCGACCGTAAATCATCACCTCATGGCCGGTATCGTTTGATTCATGTTCACTTGATACCACAATACCATTCACTGTTTGCGGGGTTGCGGGTAAATGAGTGTTGCGATGGGTAAACATTGCTTCGGAGTAAAACTGCACTTTATCGTTGATATCGTATTCACCATAGGCGAACACATTAAAGCGTTCGTTTGGCTGCACGGCATTAAAGTACTTGTAGTAATTATCGCGCTCGCTTGGGTCATATTCACTGCTGCCATCTGGCGTTAGCTTAATTTTCTCACCCGTTGGCTGACCATTTTCATCTAATATTTCACCCCAACCACCAGAGAGGTTTGAACTGCCTGTACACACTAACTCTCCGTTCACTTCCGTTAGTGGACATGCTGCGCGACTGGTCATATCCACGGCTTGGGTTTTGTCATAACTCATGGCCATATATAGGCTGCCGCGATCTGTGGTTTTCCCCATGGCTAAATCATAATTATATTGCTCACCATCACCTTCAGCGGTTATTCCGGTACGCGCCTGAAACTCTACTCCATCAATATGCTGCTTGGTAATAATGTTAACAACACCGGCCACGGCGTCCGCACCATAAATGGCAGATGCACCATCTTTAAGTACTTCGATACGCTCAATAACACTGACAGGAATCGTATTTAAATCAACAGAAGCATTAGCCCCTGTGCCGCTATTGGTCATTCTGCGGCCATTAAGTAGCACTAGTGTGCGATTAACCCCAATGCCGCGAAGGTTCACTTGAGTAGAACCATATCCGCCATCAGTCCAATAAGCGTTAGTTTGATTACCGGCAAAACCTGCTGAAGCAGACATTCGCTGTAACACGGCATCGACACTGGTCGCCCCTGTTTTAGCGATATCATCGGCGGTGAACACCGTCATTGGCGCAGTTGATGTCATCTCTTCACGTTGAATCCGACTGCCGGTAATGCTCATTCGCTCAACAGTAAGAGGTGAAATTTCAGCGGCTAAGTTTTCCTCTGCAGCATTTAAAGAAGTCGTACTCAGCGATATTGTTAGGGCAATGCCGGCATATAATCCGCAACGATGAATTCGCATAATAAAGTGGTGATATACAAATGAATTTGAGTGTCAATCTTGCCGCGGAAATACGTGTAAGACCATGATGTATAGAGTAAATAATCTAGCTGGTCACAATCCTTTTCAGAATTTGAACAAAGTCATTACCATTTTAGATTTTTTGATATGTAAAACAGCCATTTTAATCTAAATGACTGATTAATCATCTTGGTAAGCGGCGAATAAACGTTCAACACCAAACATAAAATTACGCTACGCTATGGGTAAAATTAATAATGGATTATCTCATGAACAATTGGACAGTATTTTCTGTACTTGCCAGCACAGTAATTTTGGGCAGCCATGCTCAAGCTGCTTACCCTTCTTTACCAGAACCTGTATCCAATAATGCAGTCGCGAAAGTATCTACTGCACAAGGAAGTTATCTGCTGTCATTTATGGGTCTGAACAATGCCAAAGATTACACTGGCGTGCATAACAAAGTTTGGTCATTAAAACTCAATGATGAACAAGCAACATGGCAAAGTGCTAAGTCAGTACCTTATGTTGCACCTCTGGCTGGTAGGCTTGCAGCCGTCGCAGTGGGCGTTGCGGATATGGCCTATGTATTTGGCGGATTCACAGTCGCGAAAAATCATCAAGAAATTAGCACAGTCGATAACTATCGATTTGACGTACTGAGCAACACTTACCAGCGCATCGCAGACATGCCTGTCGCTGTAGATGACACTGCAATTAGCGTATATCAAAACCGTTATTTGTATTTATTTGGTGGTTGGCACAACGATGGCAATGTTAATTTAGTGCAAGTCTATGACACACAAACTAACACCTGGCAACAAGCGAGCCCGATGCCAGCGCCTGCAGTATTTGGCCAAGCAGTGGCAATGGTTGATAACCAGCTGGTGTTTTGTGATGGCGTAAAAGTGAAAGCCAACTTGCATAAACGCAGAAGTTATCAAGCATCACCCGTTTGCTTATATGGCAAAATTAACCCGAACAACCATCTGCGTATTAGCTGGCAGGCCATTGAACATTTCAGCGAAACAAATCAAAAGTCAGTAACCGCTCTGTACCGAATGGCAGCGACCGGTGTGGCAAATACTAAGCAAGGTCAAGCCACCTTTGTGGGCGGCAGCGATAATCCCTATAACTATGAAGGCATTGGCTACAATGGCCAGCCAAGTGAACCTAGCCAGTGGCAATACAGTTTTGATTTTGCCAGTCAATCTTGGTTGCCAGCAGTAAAGCTAGAAACACCAAGCATGGATCACCGAGGACTAATATGCCATGACAATACGCTGTTAAGGGTCGGCGGTATGTTAGCCTCTCAACAAGTAAGTGATGCCGTGTTAAGTCAGTCATTAGCGGCAGATGAAATGTGTACTCCCTAAGGGATATTTTGCCTATTACAATGTGATCAACTTAGCAGAATGACTCGGTTTAGATTGTGCCGACCAAAACAGGTAAATAATATGCGTGTTACTTTAGTGCGACACAATTGTTACTTTGAGGTTGGCCATGTCATTAGATACTAGCAACTTGAGTTTGACTCAGTTAATCGATCATATTGAAGCAACACATCATCAGTATGTTCGCAAAACGGCCCCCATGTTACTGGAATACATTAGCACCCTAGTTGAAGTGCACAGTGACGAACACCCAGAGCTTACCAACCTGTCAATGTGGGTGAATGCATTAGTTGAAGATTTAATGCCTCACCTAATGAAGGAAGAACAAATATTGTTTCCGGCTATTAAAGCCATGGAAACAGGTAATCAAGTCAATAGCTGCTTTGGCCATATAGGTAATCCAATCACCGCAATGGAGCATGAACATCATCATGCAACCGATATTTTGAATAAATTGCGCGAGTTAACCGATAACTACCAAGCTCCTGAATCAGCATGTAAAACATGGAAACTTTGTTACCAAACACTCGCAGAATTTGAGGCCGACTTGTTAGCGCATATCGACATTGAAAATAACCAACTATTCACTCGTACTTTGGCGCAAGCCTAGGGGAGTTAACTGAACCATTTTTGTTTTATCTCTGCTTACTGAGCCCATGCGTGCAACTTTTTCTGCACCCACTTATCTTTGATAAGTGGTCAACATGGGCCATTTTTTTGCCCTCTTCACCGATAAGTTTTATTCACGTCCTTTAACTGCAACGCATTCAAATTAACAGTAATCAGCTAACACAAGTCTGAGTAAAACAACCTGCATTATCATCGATTCAGCAGCTCAATTACCTAACAGCGAAGCCTTCGCATAATTGGATAAGTTCTGCAATATCTTCAATGACTACTTGAGGCAAACAACCTTGACCGTATGGCTGGCGGGTTCGTCCTACAGCTGGGTTTAACCAAGCTACTTGTGCACCATTCAAGCGTGCACCTTGCACATCTGCAGCGTAGCTATCACCCACATGCAGCAATTGCTTAGGTGGGATCCCCAACTGCAGGTAACTGTATTCAAACATATCAGGGTAGGGTTTTACTCTTGCATCTACACTGGCATTCAGTACAAATTTCATCACCTTTGATAGTCCAATTCTTTGACTATCAACATTGCCATTGGTGATGCCGATTAACGGAACATACTGGCCTAGCTTTTGTAAAATATCGATGACTTCAGCAGAGACGGTAAAATTTGAGCGGTGTTCCACAAAACATTGCAGACCTGCGTCAGCCCCTTGCATGGCGGTGGACGTGTCATATCCAGCCAGTAACAACCCTTGATAGAGGGTTTGCCACCTTGCTAGCGTGGCATCGTGGGCTAACTCTGGTTGCGCATTGATACAGTGAGTCTTTAATGCTCGCCATTTCCCAGTGTGCCAACCTTTTACTTTAGGAAATTGCGTATGCAAAAATTGTATTTGCGCCTGTTCGGCAGCAATGATGTATGGACGGTTATCATATAAGGTGTCATCAAGATCAAAACTGATGGCAGAAAATGGCCGCATTGACTGGTGAAATATCATCACTATCCCTTTATAAACTATCGCTGTAATCAGATGAGCTAAGACTTATTTTCGCCTTTTTGCCCTAGGGTGAGCACCATCATACACTTTAGCTAAGTGCTGAAAGTCTAAACTGGTATAGATTTGCGTCGTTGACAGGTTTTCGTGACCTAACAGCTCTTGGACTGCACGTAGATCTTGACTGGCTTCTAGCATATGAGTTGCAAATGAATGGCGCAGTTTATGGGGGTGCACTTTAACCGAGAGCCCCTGGCTCTGACCCCATTTATTGATCCTAGCCTGAATGCTGCGATGCGATAAACGTTTACCTTGCTGACTGGTAAACAGGGCTTCATCAGCCCCGACATTAGGTAACTGATGTCGGCAAGCAAGCCACTGCCTAATGGCTGCAAGTGCTTGGTTACCAATGGGCACAATTCTATGCTTGTCGCCTTTACCGAGTACTTTAACTTGCTTGGCAGCAAACTCAATATCATGGCAATTAAGTTGCGCCAATTCTGCTAAACGTAGACCACTGGAATAAAAAAGCTCCATTAGGGCTTTGTCACGTAGAGTTAACGGGTCATCACCATCAATGGACAATAAATGACTGACGGCATCAACATCCATGTTCTTAGGTAAGGTTTTGGCTTGTTTAGGTGCATTGATTAAGGCTGCAGGATTTTGGTTTAACTCACCTTGAGCAATCAAAAAGCGATAAAACTGCTTAAGTGCCGACAAGCTGAGAGCGAGTGATTTAGGGCTTAAACCTTGCCTATGTAACTTGGCTATCACCGCCTGCAGTTGTTGCCGGTCGGCTTGGGGCAGTGAAGTGGGTAAAAGCAAATTGCCTACTCGCTCAAGTTCAAATAGGTAATTACGAACAGTATGGTTTGATAATTGCCGTTCAGCGCTTAAATAGCGCTGAAATTCAGACATTGCTTTTGTTGTTGAGCTATCAAGGCTCGCCATAAACCATTTACCTATATGACCACATGCAATGAATTATAGCTTAGGTAGCTTGTGCGCTAGAATTCTTCTCAATTGGCTAAATAACAATGCGTCCATCTCTGGATGAAAATGAGCTGGATCTTTGCTGGCAATAGCAAAAATCACTTGGCCATTTTCGCTCTTCAAGCGTGTCAACGCGACCGAACCAACCTCACTGCCAAATAACCGTTTCGATTCTGATTGTGTGAGGCGGCCAAAGTAGTAATCATTGCTGATGCGGCTGCGCCAAATGTTGGCAAGCTCACTATCAATGTCATGCACAGTAATTAAACGTACGTGACTAAAATTAAACTCTGACTTCAACCCATTGGCTAGTGTTATACGTAACTGCCCTAAATCCTCGCTATCTAAAACGTCGAGGCAAAGCTGAGTATTAAATTCAAATATCTTTTCATTACGCACCGCCACATTCATTAAACTGGTAATTTCTTCTTCAAGTTGGGCAACCCGCTGAGACAGCATTTCTTGTCTACGCTCAACTAAAGAGACGGCACCGCGTTCGTGATGCGGCACTCTTAATGCGAGCAAAAGTTCAGGGTATCGGTTAAAAAAGTCAGGGTTATCTAATAAATACTCACGGATCAGCATTTCATCAAACGGTTGCTTTAGTTCTATATCTTCCATGTCAATTTTCAAATCTGTTCCAAGTGAATTGATCTCTTTTGTTAAATCAGTCATAGCTGAATGTGTCCATCGTATACATGCTCAGCTGGGCCAGTCATCCATAACGGCTTACCTGCACCCTCCCAATTAATGGTGAGCTGACCACCGGGTAAGTCAACTTTGACTTGTCGATTTAATTTGCCCTGTAACTGACCAATTGCCGCGGCCGCACATGCACCTGTACCACAAGCCAAGGTTTCACCGGCACCACGTTCGTATACCCGAAGTTTGATATGACCTTCATTGATAACTTGCATAAAACCGACGTTAACCCCTTTGGGGAATCGCTCATGATTGGTAATCAACGCGCCTATTTCTTCCACCTCGGCCGTGTCTATATCATCAACTTCAATCACACAGTGAGGGTTGCCCATTGAAATCGCGCCACACAAAAACGTTTGCAGTGGCGTTTGCAATAGGTAGGTTTTCTCTACTTTTTTCGCTTTAAAAGGAATCGCATTCGGCTCAGTTACAGGCACCCCCATATTGACGGTCACTTTGCCATCTCGCTCAATACGCAAGGTAATTTTGCCGGAGCTGGTGCTGACTTTAATCTTATGCCTTTGAATAAGCCCTTTGTTCTTTACGAATCGGGCAAAACAACGGGCACCATTACCACACTGTTCAACTTCACTGCCATCAGCATTAAAAATGCGATAATGAAAATCTAAATCTGGATCATAAGGCGGTTCCACCAACAAAAGTTGGTCAAATCCGACACCAAAGTTACGGTCTGCTAAACGGCGCACTTGATCCGGCGAAAAAAACACATTCTGTGTTACACCATCAACCACCATGAAATCATTTCCAAGGCCATGCATTTTTGTAAAGTGGATCAAATGATCTTCCTTTTTAAACTTGTGCAAACAATTGCGCTAAATACTGCTTTAGCAGAACTTATGGGAGTAACTGCTCACCTTGCCATAATTGCGATAACTTTTCTCGCTGTCTAATAACAAAATGCTCAGTTTTATCAACCATGACTTCGGCAGCACGAGGGCGAGTATTATAATTCGACGCCATGGTAAAACCATATGCCCCACTCGAACGTACCGCTAAGTAATCCTCTGCAGAAATAGCTAACTCACGATCTTTACCAAGAAAATCACCGGTTTCACATACGGGGCCAACTACATCATAGGCCAGCTTAGGCTTATTAGACTGCTCTACTTCAATGATATTCTGCCATGCACTGTATAACGAAGGACGAATTAAGTCGTTCATTGCCCCGTCCACAATGGCAAATCGTTTATCGCTGTTTTCTTTGAGATACAGCACTTGTGTCACAAAAATACCAGCATTAGCTGCAATCGCTCGACCTGGCTCAAAAATCAAAGTGAGAGGACGCTTATTTAAACGCTCAAGTAATGCCGCGGCATATTTATCTGGGTGTGGCGGCGTTTCATCATCATAGGTGACACCTAAACCACCACCCACATCAAAATGCGCAATTTTAATGCCCATGTCAGCTAAGCGATCAATGAGGGCTAGCATTCTATCCATGGCATCTAAAAATGGTTGCAGCTCTGTCAGCTGTGAACCGATATGACAATCAACCCCTTTAACATCTAGGTGAGGTAAATCAGCTGCACGCTGGAACACGACTTCAGCCTCGTCCATGGAGATGCCGAACTTATTCTCTTTCAGTCCTGTAGAAATATAAGGATGTGTGCCGGCATCGACATCAGGGTTCACTCGTAGTGATACTGGGGCAATTTTACCCAAAGAGCCAGCGACACGGTTAAGCTGTTCTAATTCAGCACTCGATTCAACATTAAAACAGTAAATACCGACTTCTAACGCCTGCTGCATTTCAGCAACAGTTTTACCTACGCCTGAAAACACCACTTTTTTAGGATCGCCACCGGCTTCAATCACTCGCGCTAACTCACCACCTGAAACAATATCAAAACCACTGCCTAAACGCGCCAATACATTCAGCACGGCAATATTAGAATTGGCTTTAACGGCATAGCAAATCATATGAGGGTGCTCTGCTACGGCATTATCAAATGCATGCCAGTGACGTTCTAATGTTGCTCTTGAATACACATATAAAGGTGTACCGTGTTCTTTTGCTAATTCAGCAACACTACATCCTTCCGCATATAGCGATTGTTGTTGATAACCAAAATAATCCAAGAGAAAACTCCTATATTTTTTATTGTTAAATTTGCTTGTTGGTAATTACTGCTGTTGCTTCTCTGGGGCTTGCACCTCAGTTTGTTTGGCAGAGGGTTTAGGTTCTTCGTCAGTTTTATTGGCAACAGGTTCTGGCGGGGCCATGTATAAATCCCCTTTTTGACCGCATGCGGTCATCGCTAGGCTAGCAAGCAAAAATAATAAAAGCAGTCTCATTTTTCTCAACATCTATTCTTCTGTCTTATAATGGCCTTATAATCGCATTCATCTCGCAGAAAGCAAAGGACAGATATACATGGCTATGACAGATTCAGAATTTCATCATTTGGCCGATGAAATGTTTACCGCATTAGAGACAGCCATTGAGCAAGCCATTGATGAGCAAGACGCTGACGTTGATATTGATGCTAGCGGAAACGTGCTTCAGTTAAGCTTTGAAGATCGCTCACAAATTGTCATCAACAAACAAGAACCCCTTCATGAAATTTGGATCGCCACTAAATTTGGTGGTTATCACTTTGGTTATGAAGACGGAAAATGGTTAGATACTCGTAATAACCTTGAATTCATGCCTTTTGTACTTGACTCTATTACTAAGCAATCAGGTATTCAACTATCGATTTAGTGTTGAATTTGTGCTTGATGGAAACGTATTGCGTAAGTTTATTATCATGAAGTGTTTTGATTAGGGTCTGTTGATCTTTCAAGATTATTTTTGCAGCGACTTGTTGGAAATTAATACAAGGCAACGACTTTGATGTGTGGTTATTCCACATGATAAGTCGTTAACGCAGTAGAAATGACATCAAGCGCTGCCTGTAAGGTTCGTTTAAAAGCACTGAGCTCTTAGCTAATAGTTCAGATTGTTATGAGCGAACTTGTTTAGGTTACTAAACGTCATCGCTCACGCCTCGATTAAAGTGCTTTTAATTCGAACAAATTCTAATCAGCAAAGATCAACAGGTCCTAGGCTCAGACTTAAAACTCTGAGCCTAATTCTTGATCATCAATACCAAATGGAACAACCGTTAAATCCCCATCCTTGCGTTTTAATAAGAAAAACTGAGGCATATTAAAATAGTTGCGTTTAGCATCGTCTTTTGCTTGAAAGACATACTCACTGGTTTTCGCTACAGCTAACTCACTCATTGTCATATCATGACATTCAAAATACGTCAGCCCGTTATGCTCATCAATTAAAAACACATCAATACATGCATCTCTTTGGCGTAAAAAATATTGTTCTGCACCTTCAGTGATGTACTGCAAGATCACGCTTGGCATACTGGAAAAAGGGTCATCCCCTAAGTCAGGTCGTGGTAATAACACTGATTCAAACTGCTGAGGTTGGGAGTAACTCGAAAAGTCTTTATAAGGCAGTGACTCTAATTTCTTATAAATCATGCCTCGAGAGTTAAAATACAAACCATAGCGCTGTTTACCCAACTGCATTGGGTACATAAATGTACTGGATGAACCCGCTTGTAATAGTAAGTTTTGACACTCTGCGACAATATTATTTAATTGATGCTCAATGTGCGACTTCAATTTCAATGAGCAGCTCACAGTGACAATATCAGCCCTTTTCTTGGCCGTTTTCATTCCTACAGAGATAAATGATAACGCTTCTAAAATCCCTTGCTGGTTATCAAAGTGATGGCTTTGCCACTCTCCCCAGCTATTAAGGCAAATAATATTGATATCACCTAGCATATTGGCTTTTGCAGGTCCTAATGCTAGTGGTGTGGCATTCATGTAATCCAGCATGACTTCCTGGCCTTGCCATTGCTCGGTAGGATCTAGCCCTAAATTTGCGACAATAATAATTTTTTTGAAATAGCATGGCTGACACAAATCACGTTTCGACACATTGGGACGACACATATTGTGTACGAGTATACGCGACAAGTTAGTGAGCTTTTCTGCCTGTGATCTGTTGCGACCATATTCTTGCCACTGGGTTTGATGCATGGCTATTTGATTGACAGCCGCCCAAGCAACAAGCGCGCATAGATTATCAGCACTGGCTAATGCCGATTCGCTCATTAGTCGGCTTTTTGAAGCGAAGCGTCGATATAAAAAATAGGCTTGCTTATTTTTAGATGAAATAACCGACAATTGGCTTTCAGCAAACCCTTCACTCCAAAGTGGGTTTAAAGGTAATAATTGATGTTCATCTTCACTAAAATAGGCATGCAGTTTACGCGCGAGTATACCTAATTCTTCGACTCTCATTGTATCGCTAAGCGTATGTTTTGAAGCAAATTTTAAAAGAGTGCGATAACTAGCAAGTAACAGTTCATTGAGCTGTTGATTAAACCATTTCAATTGGCCAGAGTGCCAATGCTGACTTTGATCAAGCGTGGTTAATAAGCTTTCCGGCCAGCTCCAAGTGTTGACCATGTTACGCATTGATTCAGTGCGCCAATCGGCGGATTGGGATGCCTTTTTAGACAGCTTAATGCCGCACTTTAAGTAGAAACAACGGCGTACAATCTCTAACCGCCTAACGTCCCGCTTATGCAGTAAATACGCTTCAATTCGCTGATAAAGTAATAAATAAGCATCATTGGCATCAGAGTAATTCCCGGCCAAACATAAACGCCAAATTTGTTGGGTGAGTAATAAATTATTTGGATACTCAGCTGCATACATTTCTAACAGCAGTACTTTTAATAAGGCTTTATGAGGCTTTTGTAAGCCTTTATACAACTGCCAAAGAGAGGCACCAAAATATTCTGCAGCTGGTAATTCCTCAACGGCACCTAAATACAATAATTTTTCATCAGTTTGCGGAGCATCAGGCCACCAAGCAACAGGTTTGCCCGCTAAGCGGATATGGCTGCGATAAAATTCTTCAAGTAGCAACCAATGTTGGCTGCTACCACTGTGCTCAGCACCTAAAGATTGCTGTGGTGAACAAAAGTCACATTGAATATATTGTTGCGGATGGATCAGGTAAAAGTTGACCTCAAATTCAAAAGTCGCGTACCAAGCTGTTAATCGTTGTGCTTTTTGTGAAATAGCAGATAGCTCGGACTCGGTTAAATCTTGGCGATATACCAGCCATACATCGACGTCACTTTTAGGGTTTTGCCCAAAGCTTGCCGTACTCCCCATGGCGTAAATACCTTCAAATGCCCATGGTTGATAGGGCTGTGAAGAAGGTAACTCGAGCAGTAATTGTTTACAGGCATTAAGAGAGTCTTGCATTGGGACAAACTGGCATATCCCTCGTGGGGTTTGCGAATCAATATAGCCAGGTAAATTGGGAGAGTTTGCATGAAATAATACTGGAATACTCTTCAGCAAACATGACTGAGTTTCAGACAAAACATCATTGACGCGCGCCAAACGCACGTTGTTCAATTTTTCTGCAACTTCAACATGTTGTGCAACTGAAGAAGACGGCATTAACGGTATCCCTATTCCATATAACAGCATCACAGCTTGTGTGCTTTAACCTTCAACTTATTTGAAGTAGGTCAAATATATTGGCTAAGTGTGATCATATTAACAGTTAAATCCGATTACGCCAGTAAATGTGACCTTGATCACGCAAATTTAATGAACAGAGTTCAAACAATTACTATCCGCTTGTGACATAAAGCTTGCGGCAATGTTAGCATTATCGAAATTACGCTATCTGATGGAATTTATTGGCATGTCTGAGAACTTAATAAGAATTGCGACACGTAAAAGCCCACTTGCAATGTGGCAAGCTGAATTTGTAAAAGCTGAATTAGAACGTATTCACCCAGGTTTAGTAGTAGAACTACTGCCAATGAGCACTAAAGGCGATGTGATCCTTGATACTCCTTTGGCTAAAGTCGGTGGTAAAGGCTTGTTTGTTAAAGAGCTTGAAGTTGCAATGCTTGAAAATCGTGCAGATATTGCCGTGCATTCAATGAAAGACGTACCGGTAGATTTCCCTGAGGGCTTAGGTCTAGAGGTGATTTGTGAGCGTGAAGATCCGCGTGACGCGTTTGTCTCTAACACTTACAAGTCGATTGATGAGCTACCACAAGGCGCTGTAGTGGGGACATCAAGCTTACGTCGCCAATGCCAAATCCGCGCATTACGCCCAGATTTAGTGATTAAAGATCTTCGCGGTAACGTAGGTACTCGCTTAGCGAAACTTGATAGCGGTGATTATGACGCCATTATCTTAGCTGCTGCAGGTTTAATCCGTCTTAAACTTGAGCAACGCATTGCCAGCTTTATTTCTGCTGAAACTTCGTTACCAGCAAATGGTCAAGGCGCTGTAGGTATCGAGTGTCGTACGAATGACGAACGCGTTAAAGCACTTCTTGCTCCGCTTGAGCATTTAGAAACACGCTACAGAGTATTATCAGAGCGTGCTATGAATACGCGCTTAGAAGGTGGTTGTCAGGTACCGATTGGGGCTTACGCTGAGATCACAGGTGATAGTCTTACTTTACGTGGTTTAGTGGGTAATCCAGATGGCAGCCAAATCATTGAAGGCACAGTCACAGGTGATAAAACACAAGCTGTTGCTTTAGGTGAGTCACTTGCAGAAGACTTACTTAGCCGCGGCGCTAAAACCATTTTGGATGCGGTTTACAATAAGTAAACTAACCCTAAATGAGAGTCTTGTTAACTCGTCCAGAAGGACGTAATCAAGCGATGAGTGAGCAATTGCAACTACGTAGCATTGCTCACCTTATCACCCCAATGATTGAGGTGATAAGCTCAAATCAGCCTGTTGATAGCCACTTGCTTCAACAAGCTGAAATTCTGATTTTTGTCAGTACAAATGCCGTTGAATTTGCAGCAAAGCAATTAACCAATGGCTTTCCACAACATTGCCACTATTTTGCAGTGGGTAATGCCACAGCCGACTTACTAGAATCATTTGGATTAGCAGTCACCCGCGCGCCGAGTTCAAGCCAAGACAGCGAAGGTTTATTGTCATTAACTGAGCTTCAGCAAGTAAATCAACAAAACGTGTTGATTGTTAGAGGTAACGGTGGTCGTGAGACCATTGCCGAGCAATTACGATTACGTGGCGCACATGTGAGTTACTGGGAAACCTATACACGTCAACGACCACAAGAGTTAGATAACCATACTTGCCAGCAATGGGTAGACTTCAATATTGATACGATTGTCGTGACCAGCGGTGAAATTTTATCGAACTTAGTCAATCTATTACCAAAAGAACTATTTGCATGGTTCCGTTCATGTCATATCATTGTCCCTAGTACGCGAGTCGAATTACAAGCTCTTGAGTTAGGATTGATAAATGTGAGTAATGCACAAGGTGCCAATACTCAGGCGATATTAGCTCAATTATAAAATAAATTTCCTCGACGATTGTTTGTGCTGCAGAAATACTTTGGTTTCATTTTGCTTCAAGGACTGTTCATGGAAAACAAAAAGCCCAATTCTCCAGAGACTGATTTAGTCGAAAAGGAAAACGCGACCGCTGCTGTCGACACGCCCCAAGAAGCGCACCATTCAGAGAATATTGAGGAAAAAACTGAATCTGAGTCCGTATCAGAGGTGAGTTCAGCAGCTGCACCCAAGGTAAAAGATAACCAATCAAGCTCAGCAAACGAGCAAAATAAAACCCATATTGGCGTGAAACTTAGCTTGTTTTTTATCGCATTGATTGCCATTGGTGTTAGCGGGTTTTCAGCATGGTTATACTTTTCACTCAATGCTCAGCAGCAAGCAAGTAACCAGATTGAAACTCAGCTAAATAGCCAAACCGGCCGACTAGATTCAACAGCATCCCAATTCAATCAATCTTTGAGCCAAACGTCGCAACGAATTGCTGAACTGGAAGTGTTACAACGCAGCGATACTCAAGCCTACCAAGAATTGCAGCAGCTTAAATCCACCACTGAAGAGTTAAGCCAAAGAGTGTCTGTTGTGGCTAGACGCAGCCCAAATCATTGGATGGCTTCAGAAGCTGAATATTTAGTTAGAATGGCTGGGAGAAAATTATGGCTGGAAAAAGATCCATTAACTGCAACAGGGCTGCTTGAAGCGGCAGATGAACGAATAAAGTCTATGCGCGATCCAGCATTAATGCCGATCAGACAAGCGCTGGCTAACGATATCAAACAAACTAAATCTGTAAAGAGCACAGATGTCGTTGGCACCGTTTATGCCATCGATGCGTTAATTTCGCAGCTTGACACTTTGCCGCTGAACCGTGCTAAAGCACAAGCTGGAGAAGATGTCGTACAGCAACCCATTACTGATTCAATCAGTGATTGGCAGTCAAATCTTGCAAAAACCTGGCAGGAAATGACAGAAACCTTCATCACTGTGCGCAAGCGAACAACAGATTTAGAGCCCTTACTTGCACCTGAACAGCAGTGGTATTTGGTTGAGAATATCAGAAACAAACTACTGCAAGCACAACTAGCCTTATATAACTATGACGAGGTTAATTATCGACAATCAATCTCTTTTGCCAATAAGTGGATTACCCAATATTTTGACCTTGAAGCCACAGAAACTCAAGCAAGTTTGGACACGCTTCAAGCATTGAGCACATTAAAAATTGAACGAATTTCGCAGCATAAATTTCAGTCAACAAAACTGCTTCAACAGTTGATTACTTATGGTGAATTAATGCCAATGGAGGAGCCTGAGTTATGATCAGAACCCTCGCATATGTGATTATTATCCTAATTGGCTTATGCCTTAGTCCATATTTGATTGGTCATAGTGGCTATGTCTACATTGCTGCGGGTGACTACCAAATTGAAACGTCATTGGTGTTTGCCGTATTTGGTTTAATACTATTTTTCAGCCTATTACAAGTCGCTGAATGGTTAATCGTATTTATTTTAAATGTCTTTTTAAGCAGTCGCTATTTACCAGAAAAATGGCGTAAACAAGCGGCTAAGAAACATACTTTAATAGGCGCACTTGCCCTAGCTGAAGAAGACTGGGCAATAGCCGAAAAAGCAATGGTAAAGGGTGCAGAAAAAGGTGAAATACCGGCATTAAACTTGTTTGCAGCCGCAAGGGCCGCTCATCACCAAAATAAGATAGAGCTACGAGATGAATATCTTGAACGTGTCACCAATGAGCCTAAAACAGAAACGGCGGCACTGACCACAAAAACGCGCTACTTAATGCAACAAGGTGATTTTGAAACGGCTAAAGCCTGTTTAGCAAAATTGAATCCGACCAGTCGCAGTAAAGTGCCAGTGCTTCAATTGGCTAAAGATCTGTACCTAAAACAAAAAGACTGGCAGTCACTCAAACTACTTCTACCGATACTATCCAAGAAGAAAATACTAGACAGTAATGAATTAGAAACGCTCACATGTGAAACCAATCAAGCGTTAATCCGTGAAGCAACCTGTGTCAGTGAAGCCGAGTTAGACAAACGTTGGCATTGGTTATCCAAGGCTGAAAAAAATCACCCTCGTACATTCATCTTGTATGTTATGGGCTTATGCCGTTATCAACGTAAGCCTGATGCAATAAAATTAATGAGCAAACATATTAAGTCAGGGTTAACTAATGAATTACTGATGTCCTTACCCAACATTATCAATGCTGATGATCAAGGTATTCGTAAGCAGCTAGAGCAGTTTGCTATGCAACATGAACAAGACGCGGTATACCATGAGTGTATGGCTAAACTTGCCCAACAAACGCGTGATGTTAAGCAAGCTAAACTGCATTGGCAATCTGTTTGCTCAATAGAACCAAGTACAGATGCTTGGCTAGCATTAGCGCAAATCCATGAGCAGTTAGGCGACAATCCTAATGCTATGCATTGCTATAGAAAAGCTGCAAAATCTGAAAAATGATGTAAACAACTTCACATTCCAGCTCCAAATGACTTAATACATCATTTGGGGCTATTCAAATCCATTTACTCTCCCAGCTTTCAAATTCTGCATCTCTGAACCTCCTGTCAGAATTAACCTATTTTATTTCATTAAGTTAACTCAAGTGAATAACAAGGCGGATATAGAACCCTCTTATTTTTTACATCATCAAAATTGTACATATTTCAATCAAAGTATTTATAAAACATCAACCTAATGATCAAATCTGTACCAGTGCGATACATATCAAATCTAATACTTTTAGGTACAAGTTAACACACTGAAAATACTAACTTTTAGTCACACATTCAGATCCAATAACAAAATCCAGCCCGATTGAACTTTATGCATCAATACGTTATTATTGTTAGATTGCGGTAAATACATGTTAAGCAGTGTTAACAACTGCTTAATTTCATCATGAATTTGCCGATATAAACTAACTATATTTATTGTTTTGTGCTGTTGGGAGCTAAAAAATGGGATTAATGACAACGTCTAAATCTGGAGTACTTACCACTACTGAAGGGGATATAAATTTAACCCTTGAGTATGGCCAAGTTGTTCTTACTCCAGGTGACACTATTCCTGCAGGTGCAACACTTTCTTACGAGGATGGCTTGAACTTTGTCATCACGTTTGATGATGGCACAGTTTTTTCAGACTCCACAGAGACTACTACGATAGATGAAACGCCAGAATCTCAAGATCCATTTGAAGATTTAGCCGCGCTTGAAGAAATTGCTCAACTGCAAGCTCTCATTGAGTCAGGTGAAGATCCAACTGCCGAGTTACCAGAAACGGCAGCAGGTGAAGCCGCAGCAAGCAACCAAGGTGGTTCAGGGTTTAGCTCTCTGGATCGAAATGCAGCAGAAACAATCGCTCAAGCAGGTTTCGATACTCAAGGTTTTGTCAGTGCCCCAACCCTAACAGAACAAGAGCAATACAGCTTTGAAACTGATATCCCAACAGTTCCTCAAAATGACAGCAATATCATTGCTGAAGACGAAGTCGCTACCGGCAACGTGTTAGCCAATGACACAGATGTTGATACTGAGCTATCAGTGATCAGTTTTGAGGTGGAAGGCCAAAGCTATGTTGC
>NZ_JBHZSM010000004.1:0-332515 GCF_043643735.1 Shewanella maritima | reverse complement strand
GAGGCTAAAAATAACTGAAACGCCCCCTTTTAGGGGGCTGAATGAAAGCCACCTTCTTCAGAAGGTGGATTCTTTACTTTAATTTCACAGTACTTAGCCAATATTTACACTAATTATCAGAATTCAACTTAACACCCTGTTTACAAGTGTTATTATGCTTGCTGAAATCTCTTACAGTTAGCTCAATCAACAGGCAATGGAATGACAACAATAATAACGCGCGTCGCCTCAGTTATTTTCTTTTTGGTGCTGATCAGCGCAATTGCAATTTATAGCGTATTTACCCTAAGCCTGCCTAAGTTGTCAGACACGATTATGACTGACAACGTTGACAGTTATATGCAGCTTTCTCGCGATCAATTAGGCACAGCCATTATTAAGGCAGACACCAGAGCGGATGCTGCTTATGGGCTAGGTTATGCCCATGGGCAAGATAGGTATTTTCAAATGGATTTGCTGCGCCGCAATGCCGCAGGTGAGTTAGCAGAAATTTTTGGTGAAAAAGCAATTAAGCTCGATGAGTCAAAGCGTTTTCATCAGTTAAGAATGCGGGCGCAAGCGATATTCGACACTATGCCAAGTGCTGATAAGCAATTACTTGAGCGTTATGCTCAAGGTGTCAATGATGCCGTTAATGCACAGCGGTTTAAATCATTTGAGTATGTATTAACAAATACCTCGCCATCGCCTTGGCAACCCAGTGACAGCTTACTGGTGATTTACAGTATGTACCTTGATTTACAAGGCAACACGATTAAGCGGGATTTAGTGCTGACACAAATACAACGTCAGTTTGGGCAACAGATGGTTGATTTCATCATCCAGCCGAGCCCTTATCAAGCTGCACTTGATGCGAGTGAAGTTCCTTTACAACAATTAACCATTCCTCAATTGCAAGCCCATCAGAAACAAGCGTTATTAACACACAATATAGACATTGAAGATATCGCCGAAGTTGGCAGTAATAACTGGGCTGTGTCGGGAGTATTAACTTCCGAGCAAGCGGGTATGTTATCTGATGATATGCACTTATCTTTTGCAGTACCGATTATTTGGTATCGTGCGCAACTTAATTATACAAATCAACAAGGCGAGAGCGCTCAAATCACAGGCGTGAGTTTACCTGGCGCCCCGGCCATTGTAGTGGGCACAAATGGTCATGTTGCTTGGGGTTTCACTAATGCCTATGTCGATACTGCTGATTGGGTGAAAGTCGATGAAACACAGATCAACACAGTAGATGAAATTATTAAAACCCCGTCAGGTGAGCATGTTTACCCATTGCAAATGTCTGAATATGGCCCTGTGCGTGAGCTTGATGGTCAGCGTTATGCGTTAAGCTGGGTAGGGCATCAAACCTATGCGGTAGATATGCAATTAATGGCATTAGAGCAAGCTAAAGATGTGCTAGAGGTCAATCAACTGGCGCAACAATTTGGTATACCGGTACAAAACTTAGTCAGCGCCGATTCCCAAGGCAATATCGCGTGGACGTTAGCGGGGGCTGCTGCCCAAAGAGCGACACCCTATAATACTGCGATATCAGCCGACGCATATCAAAGCAAACCTTGGCAAACCAATATTGAAACCAAGCCACAGTTAGTTAACCCAGCAGTGCAACGCATTTGGACAGCCAACTCAAGAGTGGTGTCAACCGATGATTTGGCGCAGTATGGCGATGGTGGTTATGCATTAGGTGCAAGGGCCACACAAATTCGCAAAGGTTTATTGGCTAAAAAGTCGTTTACAGAACATGACTTTTATGACTTGCAGTTAGATAACCAAGCCCAGTTTTTGTCTCCTTGGCATCGTTATCTAACGCGCTTATTGAGCCAATATAATCAAAGTGATGATATCGACGTCACTAAGCACATGAAGCAGATTAAAGAATGGCAGGGTTGCGCATGTAAAGAGTCAGTAGGTTATACACTGGTGAAGTACTTTAGGGCAGAAATGATAAATCAGATTTTTGCGCCGATTGAAGCCCATTTAATGCAACATGATTTGAGTTTGTCTAGTGTTAAGCGTTATTTAGAACCCGCGCTATGGCAACTGATAAAGCATCAACCAGATGATTGGTTACCTGAGACTTATTCAGATTGGGATGAAATGGCATTTGATGCTTACAAAATTAGCGTCAATAAACTGTTAGCCAAGTACAGTGACAATCAGCGTTTATCAGATTTAACATGGGGGCGTGTGAACGCATTAACTGTGCAACACCCATTCTCAAAGCAACTGCCGATATTAGCCCCTTTGCTTGATATGCCAGTGCGTGCCGGTTTTGGTGACAGCTTTATGCCAGCCGTTCAGGGTAAATCCTTTGGTGCTTCACAACGCTTTATCGTGCAACCTGGACATGAAAATAAAGGCATAATGACGATTCCAGGTGGTCAGTCAGGTCACCCATTGTCTGATTTCTATCGCAGTGGTTTTAACGATTATGTGAATAACCGCAAAACCCCATTATTGCCAAGTGAAGCGATTCATACCATCGAATTTAAGGCAAAGTAAGCGTCTGCTGCACACATTAAGTGCCATTGGTAAAAGCCAATGGCACTGGGTTTGCTCTCTTCTCGTAACAAAGATTTTACAAAGGTTTGTGGTAAAATTTTTCTCACTCACTTGGCTAAAGTACCACCATCTGTATCTTGAATATTGCCCAACATAAAACCTAAATAAAACTCGGGCAGGAGAGTGCAAATGGATTTTAACAAGCAAAAACAACAAGACTGGCAAGCCTCGACCTTGGCTATACACGGTGGTCATCAACCTAATCAACATGGTGCCCTAGTGTCGCCACTCCATCAAAGTGCCACATTTGTGTTTGATAATGCTGAGCAAGGTGGTGCTAGGTTTGCTGGTGATGAAGCCGGCTATATCTATACTCGCTTAGGTAATCCAACCACGGCTGAATTAGAAAGAAAGATGGCCTTGCTAGAAGGCGCTGATGATGCGGCAGCAACAGCGTCTGGAATGGCGGCGGTATCCAGTGCATTGCTGACGCATTTACAGGCCGGTGATCATTTAGTGGCATCTAATGCTGTTTATGGTTGTAGTTTTGCGCTGATGACCACTCAGCTTGACCGGTTAGGGATTAGCTGCACCATGGTAGATTTTTCTGATGAGCAAGCCATACGCTCGGCTATCACACCAGCCACTAAGGTACTGTTTTGTGAAACACCTGTGAATCCCCATTTGACTGTGTTTGACATCAGTCGATTAGTCGATATCGCCAAACAGCATCAATTAATCACAATTGTTGATAATACTTTTATGACCCCTTTGTTGCAGCAGCCGCTTAAAATGGGCGTGGATATGGTGATCCACAGTGCCACTAAATACTTAAATGGTCATGGCGATGTAATTGCTGGTATTGTTTGCGGTAAAGCTGAGCATATGCACAAGCTCAAGTTTGAGATTTTAAAAGATTTCGGTGCAGTCATTTCGCCCCATGATGCTTGGCTAATATTGCGTGGAATGAAAACGCTAGATGTGCGTCTGACTCGCCACTGTGATAATGCTGAACAACTCGCAAACTATTTAGACTCTCACCCTAAGTTTTCAAAGGTGTTTTATCCGGGCTTGGCTTCGCATTCTGGCCATCAATTTATTGGCAAGCAAATGAAGCGCGCTGGCGGGGTGCTGGCTTTTGAGCTAGATGGCGATATGCAAGATGCAATTAAGTTTGTCAATCATTGCAGGTTAATGACAATCGCAGTGAGCTTGGGAGATGCAGAAACCCTAATTCAACACCCAGCCTCTATGACTCATTCACCTTATACTCCAGAAGCAAGAGCGCAAGCTGGTATTACGGATAATTTACTGCGTATCTCTGTAGGTCTTGAAGATGTCTCTGATATTATTGCTGATATCGAGCAGGCTTTAGCCAGTATTGGCTAAAGCCTGCAACTGCAATCAAGGAGCTGTAATGCAATTTAAAGTAATTGAACAACACAACCAAGCCGTATTTGATTCGTTAGTGGCGGGAGTGCGTCAGTTTAATGATAGTAAGCTAGGAAATGAGCGTTCTGAACCTTTAATGGTTGCTTTATATGATGACAATCAAGAACTCATTGCCGGTGTTGCTGGCCGTACAATTTACCGCAACTTCTTAATTGAAGTGTTATGGGTTGCAGAGCATCACCGAGATAAGGGGTTAGGTAAACAAGTGATGCTGCGAGCCGAAAAGCTAGCCATTGAAAGAGGCTGTGTATTAGCCCAAGTTGATACTTTATCTGTACAAGCTCCTGAATTTTATCAAAAACTCGGTTTTGACATTGTCGGGCGCGTGCCTGCGTTTACAGGCAGCCCTGAAAGACTCTTTCTAACCAAACAATATCAAGCGTTAGACTAAACATGTGTCTCAAGATTGATAACGCCTAAGTTTCACTGAGCCAAGGATTGAGCCTTCTAGCTTTTCACTAAACCTTCCCAGCCCTGTACTAAAGCCTGCACAAAAAGCCTGCATTGATACCTGTTCACACGAACAGGCATATCAGGCTTAGGCTAACTCATTGATGTATTTTCTCAGTTTTTTAACTAAGAGCCATTAACTAAGAGCCATTTAACTCAGCAGCATTAACTAAGTGCTATGTAACTCAGTACCATTTCGCCCGTTTGCTCGCTACCTTTCCCTTATTGCGGCTTGACAACTCACCAGAACGCTGCGTATCTTTATATTGTAAAGTTTACAGTGTAAGGTTTGCTTTGATTTATCCTTATATTGTGATGAGTCGACATAGTGCTGCAGGTTTAGGCGGGAAGAAATCTGTTCAACTGGTGTCTTCAAGGTGCATAGGAAAGCAAACACAATAATAACGAGGGAGTTGAATAACAAATGTCTGATTATGATGCAATTGTCATTGGAGCAGGGAATGCAGGGTTAACCGCTGCGACCACGTTACAACGAGGGGGAGCAAAAACCTTATTGCTCGAGCGCCATAACATCCCCGGTGGCTGTGCCACATCTTTTGTGAGAGGTAACTTTGAATTTGAAGTCGCGCTACACCAACTTAGTGGTATGGGAACAGAGCAAAACCCCTTCATCTTACGTAAAATTTTTGCTGAGTTGGGCATCATGGATAAGCTTGATGTGGTAATAGAGCGAGACCTTTATCGGATGGTCATGCCTTCACCTGCTGGTGGCAAACATGAAATTGACGTGACGCTACCCGCAAGCTGGAAAGGCCTAAAAGCCACATTAGTCGAACAATTTCCGGATCAAGCTCGTGGCATAGAGCAATTTATGCAGCTTTGCGAAGGCCTAGCGATGGAATGCTTTATGGTATTGCCTAAAATCCGACAAACAGCGGATGAAAACGTACTAAAGAGTCAGTGTCCTTTGTTTGTTCAATATGGCTTACAGTCAGTAAAGTCAGTGCTTGATGGTTTTTTTGATAATGCTGACTTAAAAGCTGTGATAGCCGCTTACTGGTGTTATGTGGGAATGCCACCAAAAGATTTCGCCTTCAGAGACTTAGCTATCATGCTATATGCCTATGCCGCCTTTAAACCTTGTCATGTAAAAGGCGGTTCGCAGGCGATATCGAGCGCATTGCTCGAATCATTCATCGCAGCCGGTGGCGAGGTTAAGTTTAATTGTGGTGCGAAGAAAATTATCACAGATAATGACGTGATTAAGGCGGTCGAAACTGAACATGGCGATGTGATTACCTGTCAGCATGTAGTTTCGAATGCAAGCCCAATTCACACCTTTAACGAGTTACTGGATGTCCCCACACCCAAACAGGCGAGTCAGGATATGAAGTCTCGCCGCTTGGGCACTTCAGCTTTTGTGCTTTACATAGGTTTAGACTGTGAACCTAGTGACATTGGCGTGACAGCCGCGTCGAGTTTCATTATTGATGATAGAAATGAAGATGTTGCTCACGAGCTAATGCAATCTATTTCGGCGCCAAAACACACCATGCTGACCTGTTATAACTATGACGATCCCAGCTTTGCGCCACCGGGCAAAACGGCATTGTCTTTATTGTGTTTGCAATATGGTGAACCATGGCAACAGCTTAATGTTGAACAGTACGCCAAAACAAAATATGAACTTGCAGAAAAGCTGCTAGACCATGCTGAAAGGGTATTTCCAAATATCCGTGCGCACATAGAAGAGGTAGAGGTTGCCACGCCATTAACTATGATGCGTTACCTGAATACACCAGGTGGAGCCATTTATGGATTCCAGCAAAATACACAAGATGCCAATATTTTCCGTCGCCGTATTGATGAGATTACGGGTTTACACTTTGCCGGTTGTTGGTTTGGTATGGGTGGCTTTCAACCCACTTACATGGTCGGGCAAACTACCGCAAAACAGGTATTAAAAGCGATCAATCAGCAACAACAAGCCAATGTAATGACTCAGGTTAAACAGGAGGTCGCCAATGTCTAATTCATCGACAATGGAATCGAATTCAAACCCAAAAGCACAGCAAGCCTCTTCACGAGTGAATATTTTACATGCAGTAGAAGGTTATGATCAGGCTTTAGCGCATCAAAAGCAGTTATATCAAACAGGCACAGACTTTACCGAGCAAAAGGGCGCTGTAGCCAATACCGTTGCCAGTTTGCACCCCAAACGTTTACATGTTCGAGTCAGTGAAGTGATTGAAGATACCCCCACGACTAAAACCCTTCGTCTGGTTGGTGTCAGTCAAACGCTGCCGCCGTTTCAGGCTGGGCAGTACATTAATCTATTCGTGAACATTGATGCTACAGCAACCGCGCGCCCGTATGCCATATCCTCTGCGCCGCAAACCCGAGAGTATTATGACTTAACCATCAAGCGTGTCGCGGGTGGTTTTGTGTCTAACTATTTACTCGATAGTGTCACTGCAGGAGATGAGTTTGAAACCAGTGGGCCAATGGGGACGTTTTATCACAACCCATTATTCCATGGCACAGACTTGGTCTTTATTGCTGGTGGCTCAGGCATCGCACCTGCGAGAAGTATGATCATTAACTTCGCCAATAACCAATTTGTTTCAGCCAATAAGCAAGCCAAAATGCATCTTGTCTACACCAGCAGTTATGAAGATGACGTGATTTTTGAACAGGAATTACAGCAATTAGCCAAGGAACATGATTTTTTAACAATTACTTGGGTAATCACTAGGCCAACTGAGCAACACACTGGAAAAACAGGGCATTTAACCGCGCAGATGCTTGAAGATATTATCGGTGATGATAAACCGCTGACGGATAAAATGTTCTATGTGTGCGGCCCTACCAGTTTTCATGATTTTTGCGCCGACCAACTACGCTTACTCAATGTAAAAGCAAGGCGAGTGCGTATTGAGTGCAATGGTCCACCAAAGCAACCTCAAAATTTACCGGGTTGGCCTGCCAATGTTAAACCAACCGATGTGATCACGGTGACGATAAAAGATCAGGGCAGTTTTGAAGCCCGCGTTGATGAGCCTTTACTAAATAGCATGGAAAGGCATGGTTATTCCGCGGAGAATGCGTGCCGTTCTGGTGAGTGTAGTTTGTGCAGAGTTAAAGTGTTAACTGGCACTGTATTTAACCCAAGTGAAGCTAAACTACGTACCACAGATGAAGCCTATGGCTGGTGTCACTCTTGTGTGGCGTTTCCAACCAGCAACATTGAGATAATGATTTAGCCCTTGGTTGTGTTGGCACTGACACTAGGACTAACACTAGGACTAGCACTAACACTAGAACTAAGACTAGCAGGGGCGAATGCAATGCCGCTGGCTGCAGCCAAAAATTGCTTTAAACTCAACCCTGCTGGTACTTGAATACGTTGCTCTGTGATTAATGCCGCTAAACCATGCACCATAGCCCAAGCACCAATTGCTTGGGCTTTTATTTGCTGCTCATCATTACTTTGTAATGCAAAAGCGTGGCGAAGCAGTTGAAAAGGGCGGTTATTTGCTTCTGTTTTCGCTACCGGTTGCTGGGCAATGGCTTTACGTCCTGAAGTATCAACTTGGCCTAGCATTAAACGGTACAACTGTGGGTTTGCTGTGGCAAAGGCAAGGTAACTCGCGCCATAAGTGAGTAGCAGTTCTGGCGCATCATTAGGGTTGTCAGTATCCATGCCTTGGCTATCTTGCACCATGGTCTCTGCCATTTTTAAAAATCCAGATTCAACAATACTTTCAATAAGTTGCTGCTTATTTTTAAAGTGAGAGTAAGGTGCCATATGCGACACGCCCACTTCAGCAGCAATCGCCCGTAGTGACAAACTATCAGCACCATCTCTGGATAAAATCAGATTAGCGGCTTCAATTAGCGAGGCTTTTAAATCACCATGGTGATACTGTTTTGTTGTCATAATACAAGTACCTAAAACATTGATTTATGTATTATATCTGCAGACCAGCTAGATTGCATCTGAAGTCAGTCATCTGGTCAGATTTTGACAAATGTTATTAAAGTGTTAACGTAAGGCTGGTTTCAAAAACGGATCAAGGATTGATTGTGTTGATAGGTAAAGGAAAGCTTGTTCTAGCGGTATTGTTCATCGTTTTTATTGCGGTATACATGTTTCTTTGGCAAGAAGCCCGCAAAGAGATTTTTTACTTGTGCGGTAATTTTAGCCGTGGTGACAATCTCACCAGCGTGACAGCACAATTGCAAACAGGCCACTATCTCAATTATGACCTTATCGAAAAGCCCACAGGCACTAAATTAGTCGCCACATCAAAACTGCCACTACAAAATTATCAATGTTCGATTGTGTTTGATAAGTATCAAGCGGTGAATAAGGCTTGGTTTGAATAGGGTGTATAAAGAACTGTATCTCATTTTAGCCACATTTTTCATTAGTAAAAATACTTTAGATTGAAAAACAGATGAGATAATTGGTCTCACTTTGGATTAAAGATCAAAAGGTTGGAAGTGAGTCTCGGTTTCTCTAAGTATTTTAATTAGCCACTTTGTAAGCGGTTTATTTCTATTTTTCCTCGCAAATGTACAGACAATTTTAGAGTCAGGTAAAGATTTAGAATCAACTTTAAAATTAATTGGTTGTAGAGTTGTATCAGGGTAGTTAAATACTTCAATGGTACTGAGAAGTAACATATTTTGTAATTCCGCTACCTTCATACCAAGTATTAGACTATCAGTTTGAAAGAGAACCTTTGCTCTTACGCCCATATCCTCGAGAATTGAGTCAACATAAATATTTCTTTCATCAATATGCGGAACAGCAAGAGATACAAAGCTAAACCGCTCTAGATCCTTACTAGTGACTTCATTTAACTTATGTAGCGGGTGATTTTCTCCAGCAAAAATAGCAAAGTAGTCATCGGCAATTTTTTCTTGGTAAATTGAATTAGGAAGCGTATCACTGTGATAGTTAACACCTATGGCAGCACGATTATCAAGTAGCTGTTCTACTGACGTTTGGTCCCAAGATTTGATAAACCATGTAGCTTTTGGCGCATCTCTATTCAAAAGCTCAAAAAGCTTTGCTCCATATAAGAGCTGAGATTGATGGTTTAGATAAATCAGATAACGGTCTGTTAATTTTGATGGTTCAAACTCTTGGTTAGTAGCTATAATTTCATCAATACTATTGAGGAGGTTAGGCAGCTTTTCAACAAGAGCTTCAGTAAACGCAGTCGGAGATAGTTGGTTACCAGTACGAATGAAGAGTGGTTCATTAAAGGATTGGCGGCATTTTGCTAAGTTTCGAGCGACTGCTGACTGAGAAATATCTAACTCTTCAGCCGTGATATAAGTATTACGTGTGTTATATAGGTTCAACAGTATTTTAATTGATTTAAGGTCAAGATTATCCATTTGCTACTTTCCTACTTTCCTGAAATCATAGGTCTGTACTATTTGAGTCCAGATTAACTCAAGTAAAGAGTAACAGATATTTTTATACATTTGTAAACAAGTTTATAGCAAATGTAGTCTCATCGGCTTCTTACTTATTTGATTTTATATTATTTTTTATGAACCATTAAATAATTAAATCATTATAGTGTGAAAAGAAATTAGGGGCTTACCAACCGTTTGAATACGATTAGCGTATGGTGACTAACCTTTCTTTACCGAAAGGTATGATCACCATACGCGCTTTTAGAACCCATATTTTTATCTTGAGTTCAGGTTAGCTAAATAGCTATTTGTTTAACTTTAATTCTGGCAACGTGTAAGCGTCAATTTTATCCATGTTTGGTAGGTATATACGCATGTTGATTGAAATGTTGTCCGTAGGAACGTGTAATAGATTGTCTACTTCACCACAAGAGCCGGTTTCAGCATTGCCGTAATGGATAGTGAAGGTTCCATCTTCGTTGAACTTAATATCACGGTTAGACGTTGTCGAGTACTCGTCTGTCGCTAGGTACTGGTTTTCGTCGTACATAGTGATAGAGAAGAAACCTAACTCAGTGTCTGTGATTGACGGAGTTTCGTATGTTGCCGTGTAACATTCGTTCTTATCGATGTTGTACTCAGCCACTTTGTAGCTTGCGTGTGCATCTGGTAGAAGACCTGTAGAGATAGCTACGCCACGGTTACGTGCGTCTTGGTCTACCACTATGCCAGCTTGTAGATCAGACATTGCATTTGCAATACCTTCATTTTGAGCGATTGCGATCCACTTCTGGTGGATTGGCATGAAAGTTTCCATATCCCAGTTAGACACTTCAAATGGGATTGGCTCGTAGCTTGCGTCAACGTATTCAAACTTTAGTTGATCTTGAATTGCATTCGCTGCTGTAACGTCTTCTGGGTTAGATGCATCAACTTGAATACGAGCGAAAGCATTTACGTAATCTGACGTGCTATCTGCTTTAATGATGTGCTCGCCTGCTCCGTAGAATACAAACGCCGTGTCGTGAATTTGGTTAATGACGTGAACAGATAGGTAACGACCATTTAGCTCAGGAACCGTCACTTTAAGGTCAGAACGTGTGTCTGCCATTACGAAAGAGTATAGCGTATCGCGGTTCATCATTGGTGCTGGTTGCTCATCAAGTGCGATAGGACTGCGGTGGTGGTTCCAGTTTTGTACTGCACCGTTAGATGCTTCCACGCCCATTGCCATGTCATGCATTGCGAGAGAGTAATTCTCATCGGTCACGATTACTGGCTCTGCTGCAAGTGCAGCCATAGAGGTAAAAGTGATCAAAGATGCCAGTAGTGTTTTTTTCATAAATAGTACCTTAAATAAATAGAGATGAATGAAGTGCTAACAGGAGAGATTATTGACTATTTTTTTGAAAGCATTAATAGCCACTAACAACTTATCCCAACCCATTATTCGACTTAATGTTACATCTAGATACCGCTAATAATTGGTCAAATGGACTATCGAAATCATGTAAGGTGTACCACGGTTGGTGGTAATGATATTTCGTTTTTTCATTATCGACGTAAGTAACATAGTCAAGATGATTAGCTACATGTGGGTTAGCACCCATAAACACCCAGCCTGAGTCAATTAAATTCCTTTATCTAACTCAGCTGAGCAAACATATAACTGGTTGTACGGTATTACCGGGTTGTGAAGGGTGTTCCTCATACTTTTATCTATCTCGAGATTTCTATTTATTTTTTACGGAAATTCACCAGATATAGCCCCTTTGTTACCAATAAAAAAAAGCGAGCAATTAATTGCTCGCTTTTTGTAACTATCGCGACGAGATTACTTCTCTACGCGCTGTAGTACTGGAACTTGGTACTGATACATAGCTTCAACGTCAGGCTGGTATGCACGAACCATGAAGTGCCAGTTATCATCTGGCGTTGCCAGGAAGTTCATTCCTTCAACCGCACACTCAGGTGCACCAAACATGATTTCGAATGTACCGTCTTCGTTCTCAAGCCAGTTATGGTGATAGGTACCGACAGACGTTGCAGCATCAACATAGTTTGTCATTAGGTAACGATCGTGGCCGTAAACCGTTACAGAGCCAAATGCGCCATGTGGAATTGCCTCGAACTTACCGTAGTAACAGTCACCACCTTTCGCTTCAGGGAAACCATTGGTATACATCGCTGTAGAGTGATGAGAAAGACCAAATGAATTAGCAATAACATAGGTTGTTGCTTCCCAGTTTTTGATGTCATCTAGCGAGTAACCTACCCAACCAAACGGAGTGTCAACATCTTGGAATGCTTCAACTAGCTCTCCACGCATTTCTAGCATGAGTGCAGAGTCAAACTCAACGATGTTAACTTCGCCTTCACCTTCAGTGTTAATTGCTAGCTGTGGTTGGTACTCTTCCACAATGTGGTTCGCATCTTCTGGTGTTGCTGTGGTACCAATACGGATACCTACGATAACGTAATCGGTGTTAATGTCTTCAGCTTTAAACTCATATTCGCCACCGCCTACTTGGTAGTCTACGTACGTGTGGTTAAAGTCTTGAACTTGAATAGAGATGAAGCGATCACCAGTATCTGGAACAGTTACTGAGAAATCATGACGCGCATCAACAACCGCTACAGAGTAAATCGTGTCTTGGTTTGGTGATACAACCCAAACCATGTCTTTCGTTGATAGCTCTTTAAAGTGAAAAAACTCATTCACACCAACGTGTTGTTGGAACAAGTTAGCAAAGAATTGGTGCTCCATGTGGATGTATTCAATTGGGCTAACGCCCCACTTTGCTTGAGTATCTACAGCCCAACCTTCAGAGCTAACCGTTGGAATGTTGTCACCTAACATAGGCACTGGTGACTGGTGAGGGCCATCAATGGTTTGCGCTACCGCAGTAGCGCTTAGCCCAAGTCCGATAGCAATGGCAATTGTGCTAAATGTATTAATCTTGCTCATGGTTGTATCCTCTAGTAATGAATGTCTGTGTTCAAATGTTGAGGCTATTATCATGGGTGTAACCGACTTCGTTAATAGCATTAATCAACTGCTTTAAAGTTGAATATCGACTTGGTGTGGGGGTTCTGGCTACCTAAATTAGAGGTTGTTATGATCATTTTCGGAGCAATATTAGGTGAAGATAATGGCTAAAAAGTCGCGTAAGAATTTCAGTCCTGAATTGAGATAATTGGTGGTCGATCATGTTTATACCCATGAATAAGCAGGCAAGGCCATGACGTTATTCTTTTCAACGATTAGCAAATGGGTAAAACAATTAAAGGATGAACGTCAAGGTAAAGCTTCCAGAGCCACTCCAATGACACCAGAATAGTTAAAAATACGCGAGCTTGAAAAGAAGATTGAACGATTAAGTGGGCTAGGAATGCATTTAGGGCCTGCAAAGCAGGCCCTAAATAAGGGTGATTAAACGAGCCTAGAAGCGCCAGTCAAAACCAACTGAAATCTTTGTGTCTTCGCCACGAAGATAACCATTTTCAGACATAGGGTTATTGACGTCATTTAACTGTACATGGGTGTACTTTGCTTCTACATAGATGTTCAAGATTGCGTCACCTAATTTGGTCCGAGTACCTTGAAGTAACACTAGGTCTACCATCTGCATGTCAACGCCGCCATATGTTGAGCCTGCGAATGCTTGAAATACAGTATAGTGGGTGTCATTCCATGGCTGTAGTGCATAAAGGTTGACTGATGCCATGTGTGCATCACTGCCACCAAGCATGTCTTTTACATCTGAACCAGAAATATTCATCGAGTTAAATGCAAAAGTCTGGTTACTCCCAGTTGCATATCCATTCATTTGCACTGGCGCTTGAATAAAACCAGCGTTCAAATCACTTGCAATGCCATTAGTGTCAAAGTCGATGTAGGTGTAGTTAACTGATGGGAAAAACGAAGTAACGTTGTTTGTTGCAGTTAAAGGCAGCATATAACCGGCAGTGTATAAATTAACTGGATCAGTTAGGTTAACATCAGCATAGACGCCACCGAAACGCTCATCAAAGTTAGCTAAACGAAATCTGAAGTTTTCAGATTGAGTGAAATACTCACCAATCATGATAGTTTGTGTTTGGTATTCTCCATTACCATAAAGGTTGTTAAAACCACCGCCAGCAACAAGTTTAAGTTCACCATTTTGGTCAGCGGCAATACCACCACGCCAAGAAGTGTTACGTGGGTCTGCATCATGAACTTGGTTATCATCGGCAATTGCTGAAGCTGAAAGACTCAGTGCTGCGATTAAACCTAGTGTTGTAATTGAGTTAGTGTTGTTCATTATAAATACCTTTAAAAGTTGTTAGGAGTTATCTCGTTAAGTTGGGCGTATTATTAGCGAATTAACCGACTTCGTTAATAGCATGAAACAACTGATACCAAGTTGAATGGCGACTTGGTGAGCTGGGGGAGGGCTATTTTTAGATATTGCCTAACATGATTAACTCAGCGGGGGTAATTTAAAGGGGGGAGTATATTGATATGCTATTAATGAAGGGGTATTCAATCTATCGGTTAGCGCATTATTGCCTATAGATATTCCTCCGAAGTTGAAAGCTTTGTATTTACTTTTAGTCTGGCTTGAAGAGCGTAAGTAATGACAGAAATATCAAGGAAATTAGTAATAATTCAGGGAAGATCGCAAAGGCTGCAGATTAACTACAGCCTATAGAGAAGAAAGGTAATTTAAAGCGCTTGAAGATATGATTTAACAGAGGATAACCTCACTGTTGCGCCACCTATTATATCTATAAATCCAAGTAAAGGTGTTGGCTTTTGTGCACTTACCCATGCAGAACCAGTCGCCCCAATTGGCAAGGCTGCCATTGTGTCTTCATCAATCTCCAAAATTATAGTTCTGCCTACTGGTGCTGAACCACGCTGTATATGGTTTGACACAAACTGCTCTTGCGGTAATAAACTCCCCTGAGCCTCACCTGTCGCTTTAACGACACTATGAACTCTGGCTCTAAATATCTCCCCTGGGTGGCTGTGAACAAAAAACTCACTGAATTGCCCTGGTTTAATATTACGATATGCTTGATCTGGAATTCTCATTTCAACAAATTTCTTACTCGTATCCCATAAGTGAAGAGACCCCACTCGCGAACCATCTGCTACAAAAATATGGGTAACCATGCCATCAAAAGGGGCTGTGACTGTTAACCTTGACAGCTCAAAATGAAGGTTTTGTAACTGAGCATCCAGACCGAGCATTTTTGCTTCTGAGATCGCTAAGTCTGCTTTTAACGTTTCAACAAGATCTGCCGCTTCTTCCTTCTCTTTCAATGAAATGTGTTCTGACATTTCAATATGGCGGTTATAGTTCCTTTTCGCTTGCGCTAACGTAACCAATTTAGACTCTTTTTTCTTCTGCTCTTTAATCAAGCTAGATTCGACATCTGAGACTTTTGCTGTTACAGCGTCATCTTTTAGTACGTATAAAACATCACCTTTACTGACATTTTGATTATGAACAACATGCACTTTATCAATGTGCTGTCCTAAAGCTGGTGACAGAACTGCATGAGGAGCTTTGACTGTCGTAGAGTTAGTTAAATCTGCTGGTGAATACAGTCTGTGACCAAAAAATAGAGCCAATGCGATAAGTATGCCGATAAATACAGTGATAAAGTAATTACCTGCAGTACGCTTAAGCACCTTGAACTTAAATAGTAACCATACAATCAATATGTATGGAAGCATTATCTCTTTCATTATCTTGTTCCTTTAATCCAGTCTTGAACCTTATCCCAGTCAGTTACAATCGCGATGACAGCCAATACCCATAATGGTTTCCAAGCTAAGCCCAAAATACTTAACCAGAAAACTAATTTCGCTTGTGCTAAGCCTTTCTCTTTTGCAAGGTGTTTAGGAATCGAGTGAATTTGCCATAGTTTTGCAGTAACCCAGGTTAAAAGAGCGATCGTGAAAATCACAATAAACCACATGAACTCGGTTGATTGTAAAAGCATGTAAACGGAGGGCGTTTCCTCAAATATCAGTGTCGTATCATTGATTCTCATTTTAATTCCTATCGAGGACTATGTTGTAATCATCACAACTCAGTCCATCTATTTACTTCGTTAAGTTGCTGATATTATCTAACAACCCCATGACTCGGTTAATAGCTGCAAGCGACTGTCTATAAGTCGAAACTCGACTTTTGAATGAATAATGCTTGTTAATCCCCATACCGTTCTACGTTGAGTGTAGAGGTATGAATTGCTCTGAGTAATTCCTTTTTTAGCCATACAATAAATGGTCTTTTACTATGCTTTTTTGCATAAGAACATGAGATTTCAGCTTCTAATGGCATGTTCGGAGTAATGTACAGCTCGATAGGTTTTAGTTGACTTGAGTCATTATTCGTGAGTGTTGCAGAGCCTAATAATAATAGAGACTGCTCTTGCGCTATCATTTTAGCTAGTTCCATGGAATCAGTTTCCAGTTTAACCTTTGCCACTTGTCCTACCTCTGATAGCAAACCATTAATGTTGTGGCAGTTCTGATGAAGAAAAGTGGGGGGGAGCGTAACGAAGTTAAAATCAGCTAGATGTTTCAGTTCAACCTTTTCCACGTCATATAATGGGTGTCGCTCACCTGCCATTACCACCAAATTGTCTTTCAACAAGATTTCTTGATTAATGATGTTAGGCAAATCACTATTGAAATAGTTGATAGCTATAGCCACATCCCCATCAATTAACTTGTCAATAGCATCTGTTTTCCAATCTGTGATACACCAAGTTGCCATTGGAGCGCTGGATGAAAGTGAGTTATAGATGGCAGGCCCGAAAGCCTGCTGTAGCTGGGAACCTAAATATATATGATATTTACCCGTTAGAGTCTTTGGGTCAAATTGACTGAGTGCGTCTACCTCATTCATTTGATTAATAAGCGTTGGCATTTTCCTTTCCATAATAGATGTCATTAACGGGCTAGGATTAAGTGTATTTGCCACTTGGTTAAATAATGGATCTTTAAGGTCCTTTCTCGCTATTTCAATTGCTTTATTAACTTCTAACAAAGAGATATTTAACTGTGTTGATGTACGAGTGGGACTCTGAGTATGATACAAACTGTTTAATATTCTTAATGTATTCAGTTCTAAGTTTTCCATACTATTTCTCTTTTTTATGACTTATGGGATATTTTGATTTATTAAGTGGGCTAGGAATGCATTTAGGGCCTGCAAAGCAGGCCCTAAATAAGGGTGATTAAACGAGCCTAGAAGCGCCAGTCAAAACCAACTGAAATCTTTGTGTCTTCGCCACGAAGATAACCATTTTCAGACATAGGGTTATTGACGTCATTTAACTGTACATGGGTGTACTTTGCTTCTACATAGATGTTCAAGATTGCGTCACCTAATTTGGTCCGAGTACCTTGAAGTAACACTAGGTCTACCATCTGCATGTCAACGCCGCCATATGTTGAGCCTGCGAATGCTTGAAATACAGTATAGTGGGTGTCATTCCATGGCTGTAGTGCATAAAGGTTGACTGATGCCATGTGTGCATCACTGCCACCAAGCATGTCTTTTACATCTGAACCAGAAATATTCATCGAGTTAAATGCAAAAGTCTGGTTACTCCCAGTTGCATATCCATTCATTTGCACTGGCGCTTGAATAAAACCAGCGTTCAAATCACTTGCAATGCCATTAGTGTCAAAGTCGATGTAGGTGTAGTTAACTGATGGGAAAAACGAAGTAACGTTGTTTGTTGCAGTTAAAGGCAGCATATAACCGGCAGTGTATAAATTAACTGGATCAGTTAGGTTAACATCAGCATAGACGCCACCGAAACGCTCATCAAAGTTAGCTAAACGAAATCTGAAGTTTTCAGATTGAGTGAAATACTCACCAATCATGATAGTTTGTGTTTGGTATTCTCCATTACCATAAAGGTTGTTAAAACCACCGCCAGCAACAAGTTTAAGTTCACCATTTTGGTCAGCGGCAATACCACCACGCCAAGAAGTGTTACGTGGGTCTGCATCATGAACTTGGTTATCATCGGCAATTGCTGAAGCTGAAAGACTCAGTGCTGCGATTAAACCTAGTGTTGTAATTGAGTTAGTGTTGTTCATTATAAATACCTTTAAAAGTTGTTAGGAGTTATCTCGTTAAGTTGGGCGTATTATTAGCGAATTAACCGACTTCGTTAATAGCATGAAACAACTGATACCAAGTTGAATGGCGACTTGGAAAGGTGGTCTGTGGAGTAAATGAACTGCTTACTCAGGCTTTGATGAATAGCCTGATCTATAATTACTCTAGTGATGCACTGAACAATCCTATCTAGATGACTGAACCGTTGGTTTACTTCTTTGAAAGCTTTTGAAGAATGTGTTGATTGTAGTGGATGACTAAATGTGGTCACATGGATCTAAAATATGTGATAAATGAAAAGCCGCTTATGTACAAAACTGAATGCAATTCAATATAGTGAGAGTAAACATAATGGGGTATAACTCTGATGCGGTTTTCCATGTATAAATGACAGAAACTAGCACACTTAAATAAACACCCATATTGACGTCAATTTAGCCACTGCTTCCACACTACACTGCTATTGTTCTACACCACCTTTAGTTTTTAAACATCAATGACTTTGCCTTTTATTAGCTTCCGCATCCACATGCGATTTGGATTTAACTGCGCCATAGTCGGTAAGCTGATTGGCGCTATTTCACCACATAAACTTGCTGCTAAACATTCAGCTGTTAAGGGCGCACTGCTGATCCCACGAGAGCCAAAGCCACCTAGAATCGATAATCCTTGATGTACTGGTGCTGGCGTGGTTTGCCAGTACGTTGCCCATGTTTTCGGTTTCGCTTTGCTTTGCAGCATTCGTTGATATTGCTGCTGTATCTGAGATAAATCAGGGCAACTGCCCATCATGGGGAAATGATCTCGGCACACCATACGCACGCCGACTCTTGCTTTATTATCTGATGTATCAATAGCTTGAGGCCATGATAACTCACTAAAGCTGTGCTGCATTTTCTGTTGATTTTGTTGTTGCTCAATAGGGCAGAAATCAATATTGGCAGGGTTTTTAACATAACTGGCGCCTACGCAATGCTGCTGATTATGCTGTGGAGTGAGATAACCATTGGCGCAGATCACTGTTTGTAATTGGGTTAATTCGCCTTGGCTAGGAATATGACTCACTTGGCCACGAAAAGGACTCAAAGGTAACGCTTGGGTTTGATCAAAATTATTCAACTGTGCACCACTGGCGATAACAACGTGTTGATGTTGACCAACCATGCGGGGCTGGTTGTGCTGGTTTTGTGCTTCGGTTTCAGTGTATAAACGCCAGTCATTACCGTGTGGCGTTAACTCGGTGACATGACAATGATGAACCACGGTTACGTCAGCAATTTGTTTTGCTTGCTCGATAGCAGCTTGAGCCAGTTCATAAGGGCATACCCAGCCGCCATTTGGGTAATACAAACCACTCCGGTCTATGGCAACACCGGCTAATTGACTGGCTTGTTTTGCGTTAACGGGCTGCGCAATCGCTTGTGGCCATTGCTGGCCATCAATTATCTTTTGCAGGCGCTGTTCACTGCGTTGATCAAACCCCGTATGTAAGACACCACAAAATTGATGACTGATATTAAAGCCATTATCAACCAAGGCTTGAATGCGTCTGCGACTATATAAAAATGCTTGTTGGAAAAACTGACTTAACGGGCCATTGTCTGGGGTCAACAGTGGGTAAATGGCGCCTTGTTTATTGCCTGATGCACCTTGGGCTAATGCTTCATCTTTGCAATACAGGGTAACCTTACAGCCTCGTTCTGCCAGTGACAGGGCTAAGAAGGCACTGGCTATACCGCCACCAATAATAGCAATGTCTGTCGGCGTACTTTTATCTCCATGGGCTTTATTACTGGTTGGTAGTGGGCAGTGAGCAGATTGACTTGCTTGTTGTGTGCGCAAAGCCACTCGCTCAGCCTGTGCAATCGGATCACAATAAATACCGCTTTTATCGTTATGGACATCATTTATCGGTAACCCCACATGCGTGCATAGCGTGTTTAACGCTGCAAACTCATCTGTTAATGCGGCGCAGAGGAGGGGAGAGTTATCATCATTGTTTGAACTTGCTTCAGTGTTTTCGCCTTTTGTTAAGCAACTTGTCGAGCACAATATACCTTGCTGGCTAAGTACGCTGAGTTGGGCATCATCATGGCTTAGGCGTGCAAGCTGCCAAAATATGGCTTGATTAAGTAGTGGCGTGCTTTCACTATCTAGACAATAGAACCAATGCTTAATGCCATGGGTTGTATTACTGATTGATTTAAGTTGAGTTAATGCATCTTCTTGGTAAATATCGATAGTGAGCGATAATTGGCGAAAGTGAAATCGCTGGCAGCCATGAATTGGGGCAATGTGAGCTTGCAGATGTCGTAAAACCTCAATATGGCTTGGCTCTGCTAATATTTGTTGAATAGATGAGTTTAGCGTCTGTTCGATTGGAGTTTGGCAAAAAATGCTTAAGTGGGTTCGGCGGTTGTCTTTTGGTACAGCTAAGTGCTGGCTAAACAATGACAAAATATTACTTAAGCCCGCCATAGGTTGATTGGAAATTAACCCGAGCATTAGCAACGATGTGTCGCATTCATGTAACAAGGATATGACACTATTGGCTTTTTTTGAAAACCTTAGATTGATGTTATTACTCAAAATATTTTACTCATTGCCAAGAAGTTGGCATTATTTTACCCGCGTTTATGGAAAGCTGACCACTTAATTGCTTCAAAGCATATATGATTGCCGCAATTAAGTACCGACATGTACCAAATGGAAGAGAAAATGAAAAGAGTCGTTATCACCGGAATGGGTGTTGTATCGAGTATCGGCAATAATAAGCAAGAAGTGACTGAGTCACTTAAAGCCGGTAAAAGTGGCATTAGCCATTCAGCACAGTTCGAAGAAATGAAGTTACGCAGTAATGTGTGGGGCGATATTAATATCAACCCAGCAGATCACATTGATCGCAAAGCGCTACGTTTTATGGGTGATGCTGCAGCATATGCTCATATTGCGATGCAAGAAGCGGTAGCGGATGCAAATCTAACGGAAGAACAATACTCTCATCACCGTGTCGGTCTGATTGTTGGTACTGGCGGTGCTTCATCATCTAACCAAGTACAAGCTGCTGATACGCTGCGTGCTAAAGGCGTTAAACGCGTGGGTCCATATATTGTGCCTCGCATTATGTCGTCAACAGCCAGTGCATGTTTAGCCACGCCTTTCAAAATTAAAGGTATGAACTATTCAATTAGTTCTGCTTGTGCAACTTCAGCCCACTGTATTGGCCACGCTGTTGAACTCATTCAAATGGGTAAGCAAGACATGGTATTTGCTGGTGGTTCAGAAGAAGTTGATTGGACATTAACCATGGGCTTTGACGCCATGGGCGCATTGTCGACTAAATACAATGACACACCAGAAAAAGCATCACGTACTTATGATGCAGATCGTGATGGTTTTGTTATCTCTGGCGGTGGCGGTATTTTAGTTGTTGAAGAACTTGAACATGCCTTAGCGCGTGGTGCCAAGATTTATGCTGAAATCATTGGTTACGGTGCATCTTCAGATGGTTACGATATGGTCGCACCTTCGGGTGAAGGCGCAGTGCGTTGTATGCAAATGGCACTGGCAGATGTCGATACGCCAATTGACTATGTCAACACCCATGGTACATCGACACCTGTAGGTGACGTACGTGAGATTGAAGCTATCCGCGAAGTATTTGCAGACAATATCCCACCGATTGGTTCTACTAAGTCGATGACAGGTCACGCTTTAGGTGCTGCTGGTGTTCATGAAGCGATTTACAGCTTAATTATGATGAACAATGATTTCATCGCACCGAGCATTAACGTTGAGAACCTTGATGAGAATGCTCAAGGTATCCCAGTTGTTACTGAGCTGCGTGAAGCGAATCTTGAAACTGTGATGAGCAATAGCTTTGGTTTCGGTGGCACTAACGCCACTTTAGTGATGCGTAAATACAAATAAGCGATATCTATCGGGTAAATCTCGATGCAGCTAAACGTTGAATTGAATAAAAACCAGCCATTGTGCTGGTTTTTTTTGGGGTGCACTTTCACTTTGACTGACAAAGCTTAGCTGTCGCAAGCCGTACAATAACGCGCTAAAATAGCGCCTTATTAAGCATAGATAAGAGAATAATAACCAAAAATGAAAATCATCGCCGATGAAAACATGCCCTATGTAAACCCACTTTTTGACGACTTTGGCGAGGTGACTTTTGTCAATGGCCGTTCTATTGACCCTAAACAATTAGTCGATGCCGATGTGTTATTGGTGCGCTCGATTACTCAGGTCAACGAAGCCTTACTCGCTGATGCAAAACAGTTAAAGTTTGTTGGCAGTGCTACTATCGGTACAGATCATGTTGACCAAGCCTATTTAGCACAACGCGGCATCCATTTTTCCAATGCGCCAGGTTGTAATGCAACGGCGGTAGGTGAGTATGCATTTATTGCCATGTTGGAGCTGGGAAGAAAATTCCAGCAACAATTACAAGGTAAAGTTGTCGGTATAGTTGGCGCTGGCAACACAGGTTCTGCGGTTGAAAAGTGTTTACGTGCTTATGGTGTCGAGGTGTTGTTGTGTGATCCGTTATTACAGGCCCAAGGTGATGAACGTGATTTTGTGAGCTTAGATGAAATTGTGGCGCGTGCTGATGTGGTGAGTTTACATGTACCACTTACGCTAACTGGCGAGCATAGAACGCAATTCTTATTTGATGAAGCCCGACTTAATCAGCTTAAACAAGGCGCGTGGTTGCTTAATTGCTGTCGTGGCGATGTGGTCAATAACTATGATCTTATCAAAGTGATGCAGCAAAGAGACGACATCAAGTTGGTCATTGATGTCTGGCAAAATGAACCGCAGCCCATTGATGCTTTAGTGCCGCTGGTGGATATTGCCACGCCACACATTGCAGGTTATAGCCTTGAAGGTAAAGCCAAAGGCACTTACATGTTGTATCAAAAGCTCTGTGAAATCATCAATCAAGCTGCTGATAAACAATTGTCAGAGTTGTTACCTCGTTATTTTGTCGAACAATTTAGTTTGCCGATGCAAACGGACGATAAAGCGGCAAAACAAACTCAACAAAAACCGCTAAGCAAACCTGCACTAGCGTCATTGAAACAACAAAATCAATTGTTAACCCTGTGCCGTATGGCTTATGACATTCGAGATGACGATAGCCTGTTCAGGCAGATTTACTCACGGCCAAATGGGTTTGATAATATGCGAAAACAGCATAAGCATCGCCGTGAATTCAGTGCGCTGAATTTATTAGCAAAGCAAAATGAAAGGGTGAGTGAGAGTCAGAGCCTGTCAGTATTCACTGAGTTAGGTTTTTCTGTTATCGCTGATAAATAACGGAAATATTCCCCATACATTAGCGTGTTTTTGAGCAGTTGAGAAAAAATCAGCATCAAAAGCACTATTTTATGAAATTTAGTCTAGCTTAGTGGTCGGTTTGTAAGGTAGATTGAAGTTTCATACAGGTTTTAGGAGTCGAGTGTTTATTATGTCTCAAGAGTTTAATGTTGTCGTGTTAGGTGCATCGGGCGCAGTGGGTCAAACTATGATTGAGATCCTTGAAGAGCGTAACTTTCCGGTTGCCAATTTATATCCACTTGCCAGCAGTCGTAGTGCAGGTAAAACGGTAAGTTTTCATGGTAAACAAGTAGAAATTCTAGACGTAGAAACATTCGATTGGAGCCAAGCACAAATTGGTTTCTTTTCTGCCGGTGGAGATATCTCAGCTAAATGGGCACCGATTGCAGGTGAAGCGGGCTGTGTTGTAATCGATAATACCTCGCACTTTAGATACGACATTGACGTACCATTAGTTGTACCAGAAGTAAACCCTGAAGCCATTGCTGATTTCCGCAATCGCAATATTATTGCTAACCCTAATTGTTCTACCATTCAGATGTTAGTGGCTTTGAAACCTATCTATGATGCATTTGGTATTTCTCGTATTAACGTGACGACCTATCAGTCGGTATCGGGTTCTGGTCAGCAAGCGATTGAAGAGCTAGCAGGGCAGACTACTAAGCTTTTACAAGGCTTACCCGTTGAGCCTGAAGTTTACCCAAAACAAATTGCATTTAACGTGTTACCACACATTGATAAATTTATGGAAAATGGCTACACCAAAGAAGAAATGAAAATGGTGTGGGAAACGCAAAAAATCTTTGGTGATGAAAGTATCATGGTGAACCCTACTGCTGTGCGTGTGCCTGTTTTCTACGGCCACTCTGAAGCGGTGCATCTAGAAACGCATCAACCTGTTGATGCGCAAGATGTAAAAGCGGTTCTGCACAATGCTGAAGGTGTGGTGCTATTTGAGTCAGATGATGATTATCCAACGGCTGTGACGGAATCAGCAGGTCAAGATCCTGTTTACGTTGGTCGAGTCCGTAAAGATATTTCCCATGCTCATGGTATAAATTTATGGATAACGGCCGATAACATTCGTAAGGGTGCAGCCTTAAATAGTGTGCAAATTGCTGAAATTCTGATCAGAGATTATTACTAACGCGAAAGCCTGTAATACATCACTCATAATGATGAGCGCAATTTAGTATAAAAAGCCTGCAGCTAGCAGGCTTTTTTTGTTTTACTATTTAGCAGTAGTAGCAGCGTTGTTGAATCTAGTTTATAGTCGTAAAGTTAACTTAGCTCTGCTATTAACGATAATAATAATTAATTAAAGAAATGATTAACTTAGTCAAGTTGCTCGCGTGATAAAGGGAAGAACTGGATGACTTTTCGAACTTCATATTTAGCTGGTGTTTTACTCTGTACTTCTGTCATGGTGACAACGGGGATTGCGATTCAATCCGTCCAAGCTGAGTCTTTGAAAATTACTGGCCCTAATGGTGAAGTCAGACAAGATCCTGCCCGCCAGTATGGCCCTACCACATCCAGAGATACCTTTTGGAGTATTGCGTTAAAAGTTCGTCCTGACCCAAGCATTACTGTTTATCAGGTCATGTCAGCACTATTTGATGCTAATCCTCATGCCTTTAGCGGTAATAATTACAACACGCTAGAAAAGGACATGGTATTAATAGTCCCTTCTGCAGATGTCATGGCGGCTATTCCCAAAGCGGAAGCTAAACGACGTGCAGAGTTAGATGACCAGCGCAATAATCGCGTGTCATCCACTGCGGCAACCCAGCCAATTGTGCCCGCAGCCACTGAAAATACACAGGTGAGCCCTGTTCCTCAAGGTCAAGCAAACGCACAAAAACCGTCAAATACACAACCGCAGACGCCAACAAAACCGAGTTTAGAAAAGCCATTACAAATTGCTAAACCATCTGAAAACGCTAATAAGCCAGCCATTGAACAAGGTGCGGAGTTAACCCGCATAAACGAGCTGTTAGATGCAGAACAAAGCAAAAACTTGATGCTCACAGACGAGCTGGCGCGTGCACAAGATCAAATCATGGTGTCTGAAAACGACATGATGGCATTGCGCCGCAGAATTGATGAGCAAGCTAGGGTAATTTCAGGTTTAGAAGAAAACTTACAGTTACTGAGAGAAAAACATCAACAATTGGATGATCAGCATCAAGCTATGATTGCTGCAAGCGTTGAACCTGTTGAAGTTGATCAACCTAGCGATCTATGGCGCACAATTACCAGCAGTACTTTAATGCTTATTGCCATTGCAGCATTACCTTTACTCATAATTTTCGCGATAGTGTTCTTCTTGTTAAGACGTAAGAAAAAGCAACAAGAAGCCGATACAGTTGCAGAACAACAAAGCCAAACTGAAACCGTCGCTGAAACAGCCGCAGTCGATGAAACAGCATTGGACTTGAATGACAATGAAGATGACTTATCTGATCTGGCTATTCACCTAGATGATGAAGACAAAGACGAGCAAAGTATTGATGATCTCCTCGATGTAGATAATATCGAGATGACCCCAGAAGCAGACTTGTCTGAAGAGCTTGATACAGATGTGGTGCTGACTGAAGAAGACGGCATTACTGAAGATGATGAAACCACATCGCTAGATGATCTATGGGCTGAAGCCATGGATGAACAAGATCACGAACTCGAATCATCAGCTGATGACAGCGATGATCTTGATAGCTTACTAGACGGACTTGAAGATGATACTGATACATCTGAAACTTCAGAAGCTGACATGGAAGACTTATTGTCAGAGTTCGATCTGCCAAGTAGTGATGCTGACGCTGAAGCCACTTCTGCTGACACAAGTAGCACGGATGAGTTAACCCTCGATTTAGATGAAAATCTCACGGGAAGTGAAGAGCCATTAGCTCAAGATGAATCAGAGCCATCAGCGCAAGGTGAATCAGAGCCTTCAGCGACAGGCGAATCAGAGCCATCAGCGCTAGATAAAACTGAAACCGAAGCAGAATTAGAGACTTCATCTAATGATGAAAGCGATCTCACATTAGATCTAAACACCGATGAGACTCAAACTGATAGCACGGTTGATACGTCTGATGTCGATGATTTATTGGCTGAGTTTGATATGGCTACAGACGATGAAGCAGAAGCAAAAGCCGATGATATCGCCTCCGATACTGAAGCTGCTGCACAATTAGACGTTGAACTTACCCAAGAATTTGATGAAATGTTGGGTGAAGAACAAACCAATGATGATGTTGATGCACTGCTCGCTGAGTTAGAAACCCCAGTCGATGAAAATGTCAGTGACACGCCTGAACTGGATAAGGTGATAGCGCAAGAGTTAGATGCCGAACTGAGTGAGATAGAACCTGACGAAGAAACCGTTGCAGAAGGTGATATTGATGCGTTACTCGCAGACCTTGATGCCGCTGAAGAAGACCCGATTAGCAAAGAGCTTGATGAAGAGTTAGCCCAGCTTGATTCCGGCGATGAAAATCAAGATTTAGATGCATTATTGGCTGACTTAGATGTTGATTTAGCAAAAGATGATACACAGTCTGACTCAGTTACAGGCCTTGACCAAGCTGTATCGGCTACAGAAGATGCTGCTGAAACACAGCTTGCCTCCGATATAGATATAGACGCTTTACTCACTGAACAAGCTAATACAGTTGACGAGCCTATTGATGATGTTGCTGAGCTTTCAGCAAGCACTGACAAGGAAACAACTCCTACACAAGATACTGAAAATACAGCAGATGATTTAAACAGCTTATTAGCTGACCTTAATACCGACTCTGATAATCTTGTTGATGATACTGAGGTAACCGGTGAGCAATCGGTATCCGAGCCAGAAGATGAATTGGACTTACTATTAGATAGTTTATCAACAGAGTCTGAGTCTCAAAGTGAAACCAATGAACTGCAGCAAAATCAAGATGAATTAGCTAATGAACTTGATAGCATGTTGGCTGACTTTGATATGAGTGCAGCTGATAACAGTAACGCTGGAACAGAGCAAACGGACTCGAATGTAGCTATAGACGCAACAGAAGATCTGGTCGAAGACGAAAACACAGAATCAAATGACGTAGAATTGCAAACGCCAGTTGTCAATGATGATGCCGCTGCTGCAGAGTTAGAAGAGCTATTAGCAGACATGTCTTGGGAGCAAAATGACTCAAGTACGAGTGATTCAGGTGCTAATGACCTTGTTGAAACTTCTAAGAGCATCGATGAAACGGAGTTAAACGATGATGCTGACAGCAACAATTTAGATGCACTGCTTGACGATTTAAACAAGGCTGAGTCTACGCTTGAGCCTACTCAAGAGGCGCAAAATAAAGCGACTAGTGAGTTTGATGCTGGTGTCACTGATGAAGACTTACTTGCTGCATTTTCTGAGTCAGTAGGCGATGAGGAACTGGATAGCAGTACCTCTGAAGACGACTTCATTTTAAGTGATGATAAGTTAACTATTGATGAAGCGCTTGCTGCGTTGGATGAAGGTAAAGGTGTCGATACGAAATCGACTGCCGAGGGCACTTCAACGGTTAGTGAACCAGACAATGATGCGAGTAATGAACAAGCATTAAGCCATTTTGAACGCGAGAACGATTTCATTGATATCGATAAATTACTCAATGATGCCGATGAAGACGATGATAACTTAGACCTATACAAAGATGTGGATGTCGACGTGGGGGAAGTTGATTCATTGATTGGTAATGCTGATATGGTTGATGTCGACGATGAAGAAAACTCGGTAAACGCCAAACTTGACTTGGCCAGAGCCTATCTTGAAATTGAAGATGCAGACAGTGCAAAAGCACTGCTAAATGAAGTTCAAATTGATGGCAACGAGCGTCAACAAACTGAAGCAGAGAGTTTACTTAAAAATATTAAGTAAATGCTGTCTTAACCCAATCAAACGGCACAAATTAAGTGCCGTTTTTTTTGGCCGAAGTTCAACAAAATCTATGTTAAAATGCCGACCATTAACGGTTTTAGAGGTAAGTAAATGCGCATTGCGTTAGGTATTGAGTATGACGGAAGTCGCTACTTTGGTTGGCAGAGACAAGCAGATGTTGACTCTGTACAGGCACAATTAGAAAAAGCACTCGCTTATGTGGCAGACGAACCGATTGAAGTGTTTTGTGCTGGCCGCACAGATTCTGGTGTACACGGCACAGGCCAAGTCATTCACTTTGAGACCCAAGCATCGCGCCCACTCAAAGCTTGGACTCGTGGGATCAATACTCGTTTACCTGATGATATTGCAGTACGTTGGGTAAAAGAAGTGCCAGAAGACTTCCATGCCAGGTTCAGCGCCACAGCAAGGCGTTACCGTTATATTATTTACAATCACAGCTTACGCCCTGGTATTCATCGTCAAGGTGTTAGCCATTATCACGGTGAATTAAACGAAGGCTTAATGCACCAAGCTGCGCAATCTTTATTGGGCGAGCAAGACTTTACCAGCTTCAGAGCGGTTCAGTGCCAGTCAAACACACCATTTCGCAATGTGCATCATGTAAAAGTCACCCGTCAGGGAATGTACATCATGGTTGATATTAAAGCCAATGCCTTCTTGCACCATATGGTACGCAATATTGTAGGTTCATTAATTGAAGTGGGTTTAGGCAATCAACCTGTTGAGTGGATCAGTGAGTTGCTTGCGCTAAAAGACCGTAATCAGGCTGCTGCGACTGCTAAGCCAAATGGTTTGTATCTTGTTGATGTGACCTATCCTGAACAGTATCAATTGCCAAAACTGGCCTTGGGTCCATTGTTCATGCTGGATTAATGAGAAAGGGTGTTTGCTTTACATAAAATTGATTAAATATTCAGTATCAGTCTTATTTTCAATGCTTTAGAATTATATGTTGCGATAGTTAATGATTACCTTACAGAGTAAAAGTTTAATAGTAGATACATTCAATGACTGAAACAGACATGTCACACGCAACACTTGAGCAATGGCTAAGCCATTTATTAGCTATTCATCCTACAGAAATCGACATGGGACTATCGAGAGTCGCCCAGGTTGCAGAAAAACTAGGCCTGTTAGATTTAGGCGAAACGCAAATCATCACTGTGGCAGGTACTAATGGTAAAGGCACCACTTGCGCCATGATAGAGTCGATTTTATTGCGTTCAGGTAAGACGGTTGGCGTATACAGTTCACCCCATATTCATGAGTTTAACGAGCGTTACCGCATTAATCAGCACAATGTGAGCAATCAAAACATCATTGATTCGTTCAATGCCATTGAAGCTGCAAGAGGTGATGTTTCACTGACTTATTTTGAGTTCGCTACCTTATCAGCCTTGTGGCAATTTAAGCAGGCACAGCTTGATGTGGTGCTATTGGAAGTGGGCTTAGGTGGTCGATTAGATGCAACTAACATTATTGACTCCCATGCCACAGTGATCACATCTATCGACATTGACCACCAAGAGTACCTAGGTGACACCCGAGAAAAAGTCGGCATTGAAAAAGCAGGGGTTATGCGCCGTGGTTGTATTTGTGTGATTGGTGAGCCTGATTTACCAGACAGTGCTGTTGAACATGCTAACACCGTAGGTTGTCAGCTAATTAAAGTCGGTCACGAATTTAATTATCAAAGACAAACCCAGTTTCAACGCACTGAAGCTAGATTATGGCAATATAAGGATGAGTCACAATCATTAGACGATTTGCCCATCCCGAGCTTACCATTACCTAACGCAGCGACAACTGTCGCGCTAGTGAGGCAAATGTGGCCACAAATTGGCTTAAGTACCATCAAGCAAGGGCTAGCGCATGCATCACTTTCAGGACGAATTGAGCAGTTGTCTGAAAAGCCGTTAATTTTATTAGATGTTGCCCACAACCCGCATGCTGCAAAGTATTTAGCTGCGCAGTTGGCTAAGTATCAACATAAGCAAATCCATGCTGTGTGTGGCATGCTACAAGATAAAGATATCGATAAGGTGCTTTCTGAATTATCGGCAAGCATCGACAACTGGCTACTTGTTACATTAGATAATCCGCGCGGTGCCAGTGCCAAACAACTGATGGACGCGCTACCGGTAGGTATAACTGCTCAGCAATTTGACACAATGGAGCATGCTCACCAATACGTTCGTACTAGCATTGCAGATGATGACGTGTTAATTGTATTTGGTTCATTTTTTACCGTCGCGGCATTTCATAATCATTACAACGCGGCATAATTACAGGATTGTATTTTGGATCGTCAATTTCAAAACCGATTAGTGGGTACCATCGTCCTTGTTGCGATAGGGGTTATATTTTTGCCTGACTTGTTAGACGGCAAAAAAACACATGTTGTTGAAGAGTTTACTGAAATTCCTCTAAGGCCAGTCATTGAGACAACTGATACAGCTCGTGAGTCCACCGAGTTAACGGAAAGTCAGCCTGAACAATTTGAGGTTGAGCCTGTGGCGCCGACTCAAGAGTTAGTTAGCCAATCAGAGAAGCTTGGTAATGACTCATCTGAAGAAGACCAAACAGCATCAAGTAATAGTGGTAAAGACGACAGTCAGCAAGTTGCCACAACGCCTAGTGTCGAAAGCTCAGTTAAAAGTAATGCAGTAACAGCAGGGTACACCTTACAACTTGGTGGTTTTAATAATGCGCAGAATGTTGAGGCATTATTGGCACAGTTAAGGTTATCGGGCTATACGGCATACACATTGCCTGAAAAACCAGTTGAAGGGAAACTCACCCGCGTGTTTGTTGGGCCCGAAGTGAATAAATCTAAACTTGAAAAAGCGCAGACACCGATTTATAAGCTGACAGGCCTAAAGGGCAAAATTGTGGCTTATAACCCAACTGAGCGCTGATTCATCAATAAATTAACCGGCCGATTTTACTGAATTGATTGTTCTTATTTCCGCATGAATAATTTGTAAGACTAAAGGTGAGAATCTGTTTGGTCTTTGGTAGAATCGCGCCCGTCTTCACCCATACATTGGAACCCCCATCGAAATGGTTTGGATTGATTACGCAATTATTATCGTTATCGGCATTTCAACTCTGATCAGCTTGATCCGTGGCTTCGCTAAAGAAGCGATGTCATTGGTTGTTTGGTTTGCTGCTTTTTTCATCGCTAGTCATTTTTACCTAGATCTCGCAGTCTACTTAACTCAAATGCAAGATGAGTTAGTGCGAAATGGGGTGGCCATAGCCATTTTGTTTATCACCACGTTGATTTTAGGTGCGTTGGTGAATTACCTGCTAGGACAGCTCGTGTCCAAAACTGGTTTGTCAGGCACCGATAGAGTGCTTGGATTATGTTTTGGCGCTATTAGAGGCGCACTTATTGTTAGCGCAATCTTATTTTTCATGGATGCATTTACAGGGTTACCTGACGCCGATTGGTGGCAGGATTCTGTGCTTGTACCCGAATTCGGGGTAGTTATTCAGTGGTTTTTTGACTATCTCGAAAATACATCAAGTTTTGTACCCAAAAATTAAACTTAATATAAAAACTCTTACAATGAGGAACCTTACCCATGTGTGGTATCGTCGGAATAGTAGGCAAATCGTCAGTTAACCAAACCATCTATGATGCGTTGACTGTACAACAGCACCGTGGTCAGGATGCCGCTGGTATCGTGACCATTGATGGCAATGCTTTTCGTCTACGTAAAGCCAATGGTTTAGTAAAAGATGTGTTTGAAACCAAGCACATGCAACGTTTACAAGGTAACTCTGGTATTGGCCATGTGCGTTACCCTACTGCGGGTAGTTCAAGTGCTTCAGAAGCCCAACCATTTTACGTAAATTCACCATTTGGTATTTCACTGGCACATAATGGCAACTTAACCAATACAGTAGATCTTGCTGCAAGTTTGGTTGAAAAACGTCGCCATGTGAACACCACGTCTGATTCAGAGATCTTACTGAATTTACTAGCCGATGAACTCCAAGAAACCCGTAGCTTATCGCTGACGGCCGATGAAGTCTTTAATGCTGTTGCTAATGTGCATGCTCAAACTCGCGGTGCTTATGCGGTTGTAGCCATGATTATTAGCCAAGGTTTAGTCGCATTTCGTGACCCTTATGGTATTCGTCCATTAGTACTGGGTAAGCATGAAACTGAGCACGGTACTGAGTACATGGTTGCTTCGGAAAGTGTTGCACTTGACGCCGTTGGTTTTGAAGTGATGCGCGATGTGGCACCAGGTGAGGCGATTTATATCTCACTTGAAGGTGAGCTATATACGCGCCAATGTGCCGTCGACCCAAGCTATGCACCTTGTATTTTTGAGTTTGTTTATTTCGCACGTCCAGATTCGGCCATTGATAAAATCTCTGTATACGGTAGCCGCGTCAACATGGGTGCTAAATTGGGTGAGAAAATTAAGGCTAATTGGGAAGACCATGATATTGACGTGGTGATCCCAATTCCTGAAACCTCATGTGATATTGCGCTAGAAATTGCACGTTGTATGGATTTACCTTACCGCCAAGGTTTTGTTAAAAACCGTTATATCGGCCGTACCTTCATCATGCCTGGTCAACAGGAGCGCAAGAAATCTGTTCGTCGTAAGCTAAATGCCATCAATACTGAGTTTAAAGGTAAGAATGTATTATTGGTTGATGACTCGATTGTACGTGGAACGACTTCTGAGCAGATTATTGAAATGGCCCGTGAAGCTGGTGCGAAGAAAGTGTACTTTGCTTCAGCAGCACCGGAAATCCGTTTCCCGAATGTGTATGGTATTGATATGCCAACATCAAATGAGTTGATTGCTCATGGTCGAGATGCGGAAGAAATTGCGAAGATTATTGGTGCTGATGGCATCATATTCCAAGACTTACCTGACTTAGTTGAAGCGGTAAGAATGGAAAATCCAGAAATTAAACGCTTTGAGACATCAGTATTTGATGGTGCGTATATTACTGGTGACGTAGATCAAGCCTACCTTGACCATGTTAACCAGCTGCGTAATGACGATGCTAAAGCGAATCGCATGAAAGATATTGGTACCAACCTTGAACTACATAATGTGTGCCACCCATAAACGGCACAATCGTTGACGTTTTTGAAAACCAGCTTCGGCTGGTTTTTTTGTGCTAGTTTTTTGTGCTAGTTTTTGTACTAATTGAAATAATGTAAAAATTAATTCACTTGGATACATTGCAGGAGCATAAATGAATCTTAATCAGGTGACCTTGCCTGTGACCAACATGACTGAAGCATGTTTGTTTTATCGTAAACTAGGCTTTACTCAAATCGTCGACACTGCGCATTACGCAAGATTCAAATCGCCGATGGGCGAAAGTAGCTTCTCTTTAGCGTTAAATGACCAGTCAATTAATAAACAAGCTGATGAGCCTCATCAAATAGCACCAGCGATCACCATATATTTCGAGCACCCTCAACTTGATGAGTGGGTGGCACAACTCGTTGCAAAAGGTATTGAATTTGAGCAGCTACCTCAAGATATGCGCTACTTGTGGCGTGAAGCTGTGCTCTTTGACCCGTCAGGCAATAAGATAAAGTTATATTGGGCGGGACAAAATCGCTTAAATCCTCCTTGGCAAGTGGAACTCGGTCCACTTTAAATCAACTAATATCATCTTGTGGCTTAGCTCATAGCAGTATCGTTTACCCACAATTGGTACTCTGTATGGCAGTTAGCTATCAAGCTATTGCAGTTTTATGGTTAGATAGGTAAAGTACTGTTAATTTATACAGTGTAATTGACAGTAGTGACCTATGAAACTCTATATTGCCGAAAAACCCAGTTTAGGAAGGGCTATTGCTGATGTGCTACCTAAACCATTAAAAAAAGCGGAGGGTTTTATCACAGCCGCGAATGGTGACTGCGTTTCTTGGTGTATTGGCCATTTATTGGAACAAGCTGAGCCTGATAGCTACGATGCTAAATACAAATCATGGCGTCTTGAAGATTTACCTATTGTGCCTGAAAAGTGGCAACTCAAGCCCAAGCCTAAAACACGCAGTCAGCTGACGGTATTGCGCAAATTAGTTAAACAAGCTAATCAACTCGTTAATGCTGGCGATCCTGATAGAGAAGGGCAGCTGTTAGTTGATGAAGTGATCGCTCATTTAGGTGTCAAAGGCCAGAAATTACAGTCAGTTGAGCGACTATTGATTAGTGATCTTAACGCAAGCGCCGTTAAGCGTGCATTAGGCCAGCTGCGTAGTAATCGTGATTTTGTGCCACTCGCCACCTCGGCTTTAGCACGTAGCAGAGCGGATTGGTTATACGGCATGAATATGACACGTGCGTATACCATTCAGGGAAAAAAAGTAGGCTATCAAGGTGTGTTGTCTGTCGGCAGGGTACAAACACCATTGTTGGGGTTAATCGTTAGACGTGATGAGCAAATAGCTAACTTTGTGCCTAAACCATTTTATCAAGTACTTGCTCACTTAACCACCAACACCAACGAAGCTTTTACGGCTAAGTGGCAGCCTAGTGAGGCATGCCAGCCTTATATGGATGAAGAAGGGTGTGTTATAGCTAAAGGCTTGGCGCAAAATGTGGTGACTCGTATTGAAGATAAGCCCGCTACTATCACAGGGCTTGAAAAAAAGACCAAGCGACAATCTCCGCCACTGCTTTATAGCTTGTCTGCCCTGCAAATTGATGCGGCTAAACGATTTGGTTTCAATGCTAAGCAAGTGCTAGACATTTGCCAGAGCTTGTATGAAAAATATAAGCTCATTACTTATCCTCGTTCTGATAGCCGTTATTTACCGAAAGACCAACAAGCGCTAGCACCCAGTGTACTCAATGCCATTAATAGTAATGATGCAAGTTTAACCTCAGGCAAAGATAGTCCAGATCTTTCTATTCGTTCAAAAGCTTGGAATGACAGTAAAGTCGATGCTCATCATGCGATTGTGCCGACTGAAAAAAAAATGGATTTAACTAAATTACCTAGCAATGAGGCTAAATTATATAGCCATATTGCGAGGCAGTATTTAGCGCAGTTTTATCCGCCCTATGTATACGATGAAACTCAGGTGAGTGTGACAGTCGAAGGGGGGGTATTTACCACAAAAGCTAAAGTTGAAAAGTCATTAGGCTGGAAGCAGCTATTTAACTCCCATAAAAGTAGTCAAGACAAACGCAAACCTGAATCAACACATCAATCACAACTGCAATCACCAACTCAAGGTCAACCAAACGACGACGATGAAAATATCAGTCATCATCTTCCCCAGTTATCATTGGGGCAATCTCTGCATTGTGTTAAAGGTGAGCTACTTGAAAAAATGACCCAAGCACCAAAGCATTTTACCGATGCAAGCTTGCTTACTGCGATGACGGGAATTAGTCGATTTGTGTCCGACCCAAAAATCAAACAAACATTGAAAGAAACAGATGGCCTTGGCACTGAGGCGACTCGGGCGGGCATTATTGAACTGTTATTTAAGCGAGGCTATTTACAGCGGCAAGGTAAATCAATCATAGCAACTCCCGTGGGAATGGCTCTCATTAATAGTTTACCTGAATCAGCCACAACACCAGATATGACAGCTTTGTGGGAACAAAGCTTAGATGCTATTTCACAAAAAGCACAATCTTATAAAAGCTTTATGACACCATTAGAACATCAATTAGACGCATTGATTAAACAAGCATCAGCGCAATTACCAACTGGGCTACAAGGGCTCAAATCCATTGCAACAACAAAGAAATGGAGTAAGCGAAGACGTACAGGCTCAAAATACAAATCAAAAACACAAAAGTAAAAGTAAGTTTTTTTGAATAGTATAAGCTGTTTGCTAGTAGCCATTGGGGAGATAAGGAACGTTTGATATTGAAAGCAACACATAAAAAAGTAGATAAGCCACTACTGACTTATCTACTGTACATACTAATAGGGTATGTCAAATAATTTACAACAATCAAAGAGGTGGAGCAGGCTTTAGTATAGATTTTGAGTATTAAGCCAAACTGAAAATGTATCACTTAGCTAAACAGAAGTGTGTGTAATGTCACATAAATGAGCGAGTGCGCACATAGCATTTTATCTGCATCAAGTTGTTGCCTGTCGTGGACTCTAACGCGTTTAATTTTCAAACATATTCGACTAAAAGCTATTGCTTAAATTGCAAAAAAGCTAAAAAGCCCGCTCAAGATCAAATATACTTTCACCAATCTGGTCGATAATGACCAAATGCCAGCAAGTAAAGTCATTAGAGGGATCACAAATGAAGTATCAAATTATACCAGTTACGCCGTTCCAGCAAAATTGCAGTGTTATCTGGTGTAAACAGACCCTTGAAGCGGCGATTGTTGATCCTGGTGGCGACATTGACCGAATTTTGAAAGAAGTTGAAAAGCTGGGGTTAACACTGTCTAAAGTGTTACTAACACATGGCCACATTGATCATGTTGGCGCGGCATATGATCTTTCACAGCAGGCCAATGTACCTATTATTGGCCCACACAAGGCGGATAGCTTTTGGTTGGAAAGCTTACCTGCACAGAGTAAAAACTTCGGCTTTCCTTTAGTTAATGCGTTTGAGCCGAGTATTTACTTAGAAGAAGGAGATGAAGTACAAGTCGGTGAACAAACGCTGAGTGTATTGCATTGCCCTGGTCATACACCCGGTCACGTGGTGTTTTTCAGTTCGACCTCAAAAATTGCTTGGGTTGGAGATGTACTTTTCAGAAGTTCAATTGGTCGTACTGACTTCCCTCAATCAAATCATCAAGACTTAATTAAATCTATTACGACTAAATTGTGGCCTTTAGGCGATCAAACTCAATTTATACCGGGTCACGGCCCGATGTCCACCTTTGCTGAAGAACGTCAACACAATCCTTTTGTTGCTGATCAATTGTTAGGTTAGCAGTCTTCATTGGGTCATCACTTCATTGAAATAAACTGAAACGCTTTGGTGCTTTTAATGCCTTAACAGGTTTGTTAGCTTAAGTGTTACTAATAAGTACTGGCGAGTATGTGCAGTGCGTTTCAAGGATTGAATATGACCCATCACCTCAGTGATATTCTCGATGCATGGTTGCCTAGTTACCAAGATAATTGGGTGTTAGCTATCATTACTCAAGTCAGTGGATCATCTTATCGCAAACCTGGTGCCATGATGCTATTTCACCCTATGGGTAAAAGCTTAGGTATGTTAAGTGGTGGCTGTTTAGAAGGCGACTTACGCCGCCACGCCCAGCGAGTGATCCAAACACAGCAAACTTGTCATATTACCTACGATGCAACCGATGAGTCTGATACCAGCTATCAACTGGGTTGTGGTGGTATTGTGCAAATCATGATGGTGAGTTTAACCAAAGCCAATCAATATCTTGGGCTATTGCAATTACATGATGCCCTAAACAGTGGTCAGTCGTGTAGCTATCAAATTGATGTTCAGCAAAAAATTATTGATTGTGATTCATGTTCCGCACAGGTGGAAGTGATAAAGCAAGCTCTACAAAATCGTGCGTTTATCTCTAAAGCCAAGCTCATCAAAAATAACCACAATGATGCTGCAATTTTATCAGTGCCAATAAGAGCGCCGATACACATAGGTATTTTTGGTGGTGGACTCGATGCAATACCCGTGTCTGAAATGGCGCAGCAGTTGGGATGGCGAGTAACTGTATTTGATGAGCGCAGTGCATATGCTAGGCAATATGACTTTGTAGGTGCACAGATAAATAAACAACCAGTAGAACAGGCTATGTCTGAGCAAATGTCTGAGCTTCACGCCGCGATTGTGATGACACATAACCTTGATATGGATGCTCGGGCTATAAAGGTGCTCTTTGCATATCCAATGCAGTATGTTGCGTTACTTGGACCTGGGCACAGAAAAGACAAGGTGCTCACCAAGGCAGAATTATCAGACAGTGACTTTTCAGGCTATTTCTCCGCACCTGCTGGATTGGCGATAGGCGGTGAACTGCCCAGTTCAATTGCATTAAGCATTTTATCCCAATGCCACAGTGTGCTGTTTCAAGGACATCAAGTATTACAGCAAGGTGACTGCGTTAGCCTAGATAAGGTGATGTCATAGCATGGATGGCAACACTGATCGCCATATAGTACAGGTCGTCATGCTCGCAGCAGGCGGCAGTAAGCGATTTGGGCAATGCAAATTACTCACACCGATTAATCACGATTCTCAGCCAGAAAAGTCCTTAATTGAGCATAGCTTGGCTGAGGTGGTTTCCACTTGTGAACAGCTAAGTTTGCCTGCGCCACAGGTTGTGTTGGGTGGATATCAAGTTGATATAAGTGCTCAGCTAAGAGATAAGTTTTTACACGTAAGGCAGATAGTCAACCCGCAATGGCAGCAAGGTTTATCTAGTTCAATCACCACTGCGGTTAAACTGAATACTCAAGAAGATCATAATGCGCCTGATGCCATTATGTTGGTATTAGCTGATCAAATTGCACTTAAAAGTGCAGATTATGCGGCGCTTATCAGTGCATATCTGTCAACTAAACAGGTGACCTGTAGTGAGTATCAAAACCAGTTAGGTGTGCCAGCCATATTTCCACGCTCAGCTTTTAATGCGTTATTGTCACTTACAGGTGATAAAGGGGCAAAATCGCTGTTAACAGCATGCCAAAAAGAAAATTTAATCAAGCAGGTTTCAGTTGCCCCTGCTGCCATAGATATCGATACACCAGCCGATTTGAAGTTGTGGTTGGCTAACAAGGAGAGATAAATGACAGAACCAACCCCAACTCAAGCACAAGCACTCAGCATTAATGGCAAGCAGTTCAGTGTTGTTGCAGATCCTAACATGCCCGTATTGTGGGTGATTCGAGACTTACTTGGCTTAACCGGCACTAAGTATGGTTGTGGTTCAGGCCTGTGCGGCGCGTGTACCATTCATGTTGATGGCAAAGCGCTGCGTGGCTGTTTAACCAGCTTAAAGCAAGTTCAAGGTAAGCAAGTCACCACCATTGAGGGGCTCGAGGCTGACAAGCTTAAACAGGCTTGGGAAAAGCACAATGTACCTCAGTGTGGCTACTGTCAGGCTGGACAATTGATGAGTGCTGCAGCCTTACTCAAACAAACACCTAAACCCACAGCTCAGCAGGTGGATGATGCCATGAGCGGTAATATTTGCCGTTGCGGTACGTATCCGCGTATTAAAGTTGCGATTAATGATGCAGTGGAGGCATAACAAATGGATCATTTTACAGCTGTTGAAAATATCAGTCGCCGCAATGTATTGAAAATGTTTGGTGCTGCAGGTGGTGGGCTTGCGCTAGGTGCGACAGGACTTGCTTGGAGTCCGATGACCATGGCACAAGATAAACAAGCCATCATGAATTTGTTTGTGGCTATTGGTGAAGATGACAAGGTGTATTTAACGTGCCACCGTTCAGAAATGGGACAAGGGATCCGAACGGGTGTTCCTCAAGTTATTGCTGATGAATTGCAAGCTGATTGGGAAAAAGTGGTTGTGGTACAGGGGTTGGCTGATAAGCGTTATGGTAGTCAAAATACCGATGGTAGCCGCAGTATTAGAAAGCACTTTACCAAATTACGTCAAATGGGCGCGATGGCGCGTACCATGCTTGAACAAGCGGCAGCAACCCAATGGCAAGTGACTGTAGAGCAGGTTTACGCAAAATCCAGTCGGGTATATTTGAAAGACTCGCAGTTATCATTAAGCTTTGGTGAACTTGCCATAGCAGCGTCACAGCTAACGATGCCCGAACTTGATGGACTCAAGCTTAAATCAGAGGCTGATTTCACCCAGATTGGCCAATCCCGAACCATTGTCGACATGGATGATATTTTAACTGGCAAAGCTCAATATGGTTACGATATTCAGTTAGATGGCATGGTATACGCAAGTATCAGTCGTCCACCTGTACTAGGCAGTGAGCCAGTTAAGTTTGATGAAAAAGCAGCGCGCAGTGTGGCCGGTGTCATCGATGTCATCAAAATGCCAACGCTTAGTGGCCCAGCTTTATTTAAGCCCTTAGGTGGTATTGCGGTGATAGCGAGTAACACATGGAGTGCTGAGCAAGGTCGTAAAGCGCTTAATGTGCAATGGTCTGGATCAGAAAATGACAGCCATGACTCAGCAAAGTACTTAGCTGAACTAGTGAAAAAAGTACAAGCGCCGGGTAAAGTGGTTAGAAAAATGGGGGAGATCCCAAACGAGTGGCCTAAAAATGACACTCTATCAGCCACTTATACTGTACCCTATTTAGCTCATGCCATGATGGAGCCAGCCGTTGCCGCAGCAAAAGTGACCGAGTCTGGCTGTGAAGTATGGGCATCAACGCAAACGCCACAAAGTACCCAACAAAACGTCGCCGGATTTTTATCCCTAAAAGAAGAACAGGTTAAAGTGAATGTCACTCTACTCGGTGGCGGTTTTGGTCGTAAATCAAAGCCAGATTATAGTGTGGAAGCGGCTTGGTTAGCTCAGCAAACGGCTAAACCTGTGAAAGTGAGTTGGAGCCGAGAGGATGATATTCAAAATGGTTATTACCATGCGATTAGTGCCCAGTTTTATCAGGCTAGCTTAAATCAAGAGAGAGATGTTCAAGCTTTGCTGGCGAGAACAGGCTTTCCTTCAATTAGTTCAACATTTGCAGAAGGGGTGGATGAACCATCTGCGGGCGAGTTAGACCTAGGCTTTACTGACGTACCATTGGCAATCGATGCTATGCAACTTGAGTCGGTAAAAGCGACGGCTCATTCACGCATAGGTTGGATGCGCTCGGTGTGTAATATCCAACATGCATTCGGCATCGGCAGTTTTATGGATGAACTGGCGGTAAAAGCCGATAAACCTTGTATGGATATGTGGCGTCAATCTTTGGGTAAACCTAGATTAGAAACCTTCACAGAACAAGGGTTTAAATATGGTAACTATGGTGAAACTCTTAAAGATCATCCAGTAGATGTGGCGCGCTACCTAGGTGTGATTGACAAGGTTGAGCAACTATTATCTAAAGAGGGTAAAGCAAAAGCTAATCAAGGTTGGGGTTTTGCCGTACATCGAAGTTTCACCAGTTATGTGGCGGTGGCAACCTTGGTTGAAGTAGTTGATAAGCAATTGAAAGTGTTGAAATCAATAGCTGTGATAGATGCCGGTAGGGTGGTTAACCCTGACAGAGTGCACTCACAAACGGAAGGCGCGATAATCTTTGGTTTATCATTGGCTATGATGGGGGAAATAACGTATAAAGATGGCAAGGTAGAGCAATCCAACTTCCATAATTATCCGCTGCTCCGCATGCTACAATGCCCTGAAATAGAAACTTATATTATTGAATCTAGAGAAAATCCTGCTGGTGTTGGTGAACCGGGCGTACCGCCAGTTGCACCGAGTTTAACCAATGCAATTTTTGCCGCGACTGGTACTCGATACCGTGATTTACCTTTAAATCGTTTCCTAAAGGTGTAAGTGCCAGAGGTAAGCGAGCTTAAATTTATCTTAAAAAATTTGTGAATGAATACCCAAACTGTGAAGTTTGGGTATTTTTTATGTTTTACGTTCAAATATTCTATACTTCAAAGGTTATGGTTTACCGGCCCAAAAAATAAGATAGGAAGCCTAAGTACATGAAAGCTATCCAATTTCGAAAAATTGATGCAATTTTAATTAAACTCAGCCTCAACGGAAAGTTTTGGGTGGTTTGTTCCATGGTGACGCTTATCACCGCCTCAATTGCTTTTTTAAATTATCAGCTCCTTGCAGATGTCACAAAGCAAGCATCTGTTGATAGAGTGCAAGCTGAAGTACAAGCTTATGCCAAAGCCGCTAATAGTTTAGGTTTATCCGGTCAAGCATTAAGCGATTTTGCAGCAGAAAATCAACTTCAATTAAGCCGCAGTAATCAAGTGTCGCGCAATGGAAACAGTGTGAAAGCGTCGGCAACGGTAGGTAGCCAATATTTCACATTAACCCAGAATGTAGCCTCATGGGAGCAAGAGGCATTGAGTGAAGGCCGTTGGTTAATTTGGTTAGCTTTAATCGGTTTACTACCACTATTTCAACTAAGCTACTGGATATCTACCTCTTTGGGTGGTGGCTTGTGGGATATGTATATGGCCATCAAACGCTTAGCTGATGGTGACTTATCAACTCGTTTAAATTTCTTTGGAACGGACGATTTTAGCTTAATTGCCACTGAGATTGACCGCAGTGCCGACAACATGAGTGAGATGGTTGAAGCTATTCGTAATAATGCAGAGACGTTGGCAAATGCTGCCGATCAGTTTAATCATCAGGCGAGTACCAATGAAAACTTAATCAGCCAGCAACATGAATACCTTGATGCCGTGACTCACGCAATGGAGCAAATGACTGCTGCCATTGCCGACGTGTCACACCATGCTGGCGAAACGTCGTCTAATACCAGACACAATGCTGAACAAATTGATGCGAGCCAACAAAAGATTAGTTCAGCAGTGGAGCGAATACAGTATTTATCTGAACGCATTGCTGAGGCATTTTCATCAGTTGAGCAGTTATCAAAAGAAGCGACGCAAATTAATGATGTGGTTACCACCATTAATGGTATCTCTGAGCAAACCAACTTGCTTGCCCTAAATGCAGCGATTGAAGCGGCACGTGCTGGAGAGCAAGGCCGAGGCTTTGCTGTTGTTGCCGATGAGGTCAGAACCTTAGCGGGTCGAACACAACAGGCCACAGTCGAAATTCAATCCATGATTGAAGGTCTACAAACCGGTTCAAGTAAATTAACCCATATTACTAACGTGATCGTTGAGCAAGCTGATGAAGGTCGGGAAGGTATTCAAGGTGTAGGTGAGGATATCACTAATATGGCAGGTTCAATTAATGCCGTATTTGATATGAGCAGCCAAATAGCGGCATCAGCCGAGCAGCAAAGTGTGTCTGCTGGTGATATTTCAACGCAACTGAATGAAATTCGCCAGCAATCAGATGTGATTAAAACCAATGCGCAACAAGCGATGCAAGTGGCTGAGGAGTTGGGTGAATCATCCCATGGTTTGACGAATATTTTGAGCCAATACAAAACTACTTAATGGCAGCTTAGGTGATATTGTCTTAGGTTTTATGCTAGCCAGTTTTTTGCTTGCTAGCCATTTGCTAGCCAATCTTTTGTTAACACGTCTTTTGCTTACAAATTTCTTGCGGTAAAGGCTTTTATTTTAAGCTCTAAACCCACCCATTTCAGTAGGTGGGTTATTTACTAACCATATATTGCTCACATATTTATGTCATTTAAATAGAATGATGGAGGATATTAATGTTTAACGTATTTTCACTTCTGAAGTTCGTTTCTATTTTAGCTAGCAGAGGCTAAATATGGTGATAAAGATTGAAACTCACTTTTTGACAAAAGTAAGTAAGTGAAAAATTCTAAAAGTGAGCTGTGAGATTAGAAAATGTATGGTAATAAATTAAAGTTTACACTGACCCAACATATTCTTGATTTATATGGGAACGACAAACAGTAATATTATTGAGATGTTTAAGCATAATGAGTGTAAAAGTAAAGCAAATGGGTGGCTATTTGATCACAGTGACGAGATCAATCAAGTTAACTTTTATATCTTTGTTTATAAAATAATGCATAGAAAACGATCAAGTATGATCAACCCCTGAGTTTGGGTAGTAATGTCGAGAGTGTAGGTTTTATTAGGTATCATGGTGTATGCATTATATTGAACCCAGGCACTGAGTTAGTAAGCTTTTATTCTCTAATCGCTTTGCTCTTGGCAATATGCTTTCAATTCCACAGGTATCAATCAAGTCATTATCTAATACTGATCAGTTAACAATTTTGGCCGATCTTTCAGGTACGGCATGAAGGTCTCTTTATTGTATGGTTGCCTTTCATTGAATTACCTCAAGCGCTCTACAAGCTTGATCTAAACTCTGTTATTTTCATTCACCTATTTGTTAAAATACTTATGGCTGATATTTAAAAAACTCGCTAAAGACGAAAAAATAATGAGGAAAAAATAGATACTTTGCTATTTATCACTTTTAAAAGAGCGAAAGTTTCATTCAAATAGCACACTTTGGTCTACAAAATAAGAACAAAAAATGCCGCTATCAATAAGCGGCACTTTTAACACATTGTTTAAAACATTAATTTACAACTGCAAGTTGATTAGTCTTGTTGCACTGTTGCTTCGGCAGAATTAGAGTAAATTGTACTTAAATCGTCACCCACAGTGTAACTTTCGAAGTCCTCAGTTAGCACTGCCGTATCGTTTGCATCAGCAATAACAATGTCATCAGCGAGTAACTCTTTTGCTGACTCATCCGCAGAGCTACCAATACGGATTTGATACGTTTCTGTCGCTGTACCTGTATTGATTGCTTCATATGGACCGTAGAAGGTTGTGCCACCATCAATTGAAAGTGAATAACCTGTGGCTGTCCACTTAATTACTGCATTTATTTCAGTATCATCAAAATAGGTTAAGCCTTCAATGGTTTGTTGTGATTTTGCTGCATCACGATATTTAACCTTACCATCATTAGAAAAGATTATTTCGCCAGTAAGCTTACTTGAAGAGGCAGAATCACCGTAAATACTGATGTAAGCGGTATTATCTTCTTCAACACCTGGTGTAGCAGTGAAGCCAGAAATGGCTTGTAGCTTAATGGTTGCAGAAATAGAGCCTGCAGCAAGTGCCGTCGTGGTTAAGCGTAACTCAGCATCAGCGTCTGTTGTGGTATCCGCCATTCTAGCAACTTTATTTACACTCGTTCCCGCTATGGTTCTAACGGTTGCTTCAGCAGAGCTTGAATAAGATGAGCTTAAATCTTCACCGTCAGCATAACTTTCGAAGTCTTCAGATAATACTGCCATATCTGTTTCATCAGCAATGATGACATCATCAGCGAGTAATTCTTTTGCTGACTCATCCGAAGAGCTACCAATACGGATTTGATACGTCTCTGTCGCTGTACCTGTATTGATTGCTTCATATGGACCGTAGAAGGTTGTGCCACCATCAATTGAAAGTGAATAACCTGTGGCTGTCCACTTAATTACTGCATTTATTTCAGTATCATCAAAATAGGTTAAGCCTTCAATGGTTTGTTGTGATTTTGCTGCATCACGATATTTAACCTTACCATCATTAGAAAAGATTATTTCGCCAGTAAGCTTACTTGAAGAGGCAGAATCACCGTAAATACTGATGTAAGCGGTATTATCTTCTTCAACACCTGGTGTAGCAGTGAAGCCAGCAATGGCTTGTAGCTTAATGGTTGCAGAAATAGAGCCTGCAGCAAGTGCCGTCGTTGTTAAGCGTAACTCAGCATCAGCGTCTGTTGTGGTATCAGCCATTCTGGCAACATTATTTGCTCCAGTATCAACAACAACTGTGCCTGTAATAGTGATGGCTAATTCAGCGGTAGTGCCATCCAAAGATTCAATAGTAAAGGTATCGAGTTCACTTTCACCCACAACAAGTGCTGCAATAATGGGATCTGCAGTATTAAGTGAATACGTCCAAGAGCCATCTTCTAATATTGCTAATGAACCGTATGTACCCATTAAGGTTGTCTGAACAATAAATGCTTCGCCTTCATCTGGGTCAAGTACACTTACTAAACCTGTAGTCGTTGCTTCATCAGCTGCAATTCTTCCCGTTAAATCAAAGAATACTGCTGGAGTAGGTTCTTCTGTGTCGTCACCTGCATCAAATACAATAACTTCTGAGTAAATAGCTAAGCCATACTTGCTGTCTTCACCATCTAAAGTTTCACCTGCACCATAGCTTTCAAAGTCTTCTGAAAAGACGCTTGCTGTGCCAGCGATATCAGAAAATACTTCAATGTTATCAACATAGAAAGAACCGAAAGGAATCGTTCTATCATTATCACCAAATCTAAATTGGATAGCTTTAACACCATCAGCGAACCACTGGTCTAAGCCTGTATAATCAGAGTCAACAACTGCTGCAGTAGAGAATGAACCTCCACCAATCACTACACCATCAATAGTCACTGTGATTTGATCTGCTTGATCTAAGTCCCATGTGATTTCTACATCATAAAACTGCTCTTCAACAAATGGGGCAGTGATGATATTGCCAGGATAAGCGTCACTGTCAGTATTTCGAACAAAGAAACGTGGCTCAATTACAGTGCCATCGGCTTGAGTTTGAGTGCCTTGTATACGCAAATCTATAAGCGATTCACTAGAACTACCAGATGAGCCATAAAGCGTAATGTAGGCATCTTTAATATTTCCATCACTACCAAGCGCAACCTCTTTAGATATAGATGCAGTCAGCTTACCTTGACGAAGGTTATCAACGCTAAATCTGATCTCACCCGTATCGCCGCCTGTATCGCTTATTTTCACAACTTGAGTAAGTGAAGCAACACGAATAACAATATCAGCAGTCGTACCATCAATAGAAGCGACAGTGATTGAATCAGTTACAGAGTCAAAGAGTTCAAGGCTCGCTAAAGTTTCATTTGCAGTGTCTACCGTGTATGACCAGCTACCGTTGGCGCTGATACTAAATGTACCATAATCAAGTGACACATCAGTTTGCACAACAAAAGCATCTTCTTCAAAGTTTGGATCAATAATGGTGAGTGAACCAGTTAATGGATTAATAGCAGTATGTTGTACAGTACCGCCAAATTCACCTTCGATGATTGCCGCAACAGGGTCATTGTTATAACCAACAGCGGCTCCAATTACATCAAGTAACGCTTCATCAACATAACTGGCAACTTGTGAAGTCGTTTGCAAATTAATTTGAGCTGTTTCAAGTGTCACTAAAGACGCTTCAGAAAATGAGCCATCAGCGACGTCACTAGCAAGTTCTTCCATAACGGTAGCTAAATCTGCGTCTGCGTTGTCTGCATCAACTTGTGATAGTAGCGCTAGCACAGAACCATATCTATCAGCATCTTCAGCACCATCAGCACCCAGTTCAACAGTACCAACTAAAGTAGGAAGCACTTCTGTTGTATCAAAACGAATACCAAAACGAGCATTAATTATTTCAGCTGCGTCAGCAAACTGGTTTAAATCACTACCGGCGTTTTGAACAGCCATTTCGGTTAAAGGAGAAACAACATAGTTAGGTGGAGGTAGTATGGTTTCCACACCCGCATCATCAGTCTCAATAATATTTTCAACTACATTCACTACAGATCGTAGTTGAGGTGCATCTAAGGTTAAACCTGTTGATTCATCCGTATAAGTACCGCCAGTACATGCAATTAAACCTAAACCTTCGAAGTGTACGTCGCTAAAAGTAACGCCACCTGAAGTGTCAGAGGTTGCAGTGCCTTGCGCAGGCAGAACAGCAGCACCACTACCATCAACTTCAAATATGTCACAAGTTGCACCATCAATAGGGCCCTTAATAATGCTAGCAGAAACATTTAGGGTTGGGTTGATAGTAGGTGTAGATGCACCTAGACCTTCTGTAAAGCCTGCATTATCGGTATAATTAGCAGAAACAGAAATTATCGTGCCTTCGTCAGCTTCTGTAATTGTGTAAGATGTGCCGATAGTACCTGTTGACCAAGCGTAGGTAAGGGTGTCTGCTTGAATTCCGTCAGCATCAGTAGCTATTGCTGAGAGCGAGGCGCCTGCAAAAAAGTCACTTCCGATTATTTCTATACTACCGCGAGTATTACCATCCAGTTCAGCACCGTCATCACCGCCACAACCTACTAGGCCTGTCGCAATGATGAGCGGTATAAGTAATTTATTATTCATTTTTATTACTCCAAAAATTCTTTCTTCAAATTTAGCTTGTTTTATTTAAGTACTAGATTTGGCTAGTACTTAAAGCTGACACCTGCGAACAGGCGAGGACCGTAATCACTTACTTGACCCAAGTTACCTTGGGTATAGAAGTCATCACTGCGGTGCTCACTGAACAAGTTAATTGCTGAAACTTTAACACGAACGTGTTTATTGATTTTGTATGCAGCACGAGCTTCCCACGTACCTGCCTCATCAACATAACGTAGTCTTGTGCCGTTAGAAGTGTAAGGTTGGAAGTATTCGCTACGATACTTATAGATAAGCGCAGTATCAAAATCACCTATTTGGTAGTAAATCTGACCATTGAATACATGCTCAGAAAATCCAGGTACTGAGGCTGGTGGAACAATACCTGAGGTAAGCTGAGTGGTTACACCGTCTAAATCAGTCGTATAGGTATCACCGTAGTTACTATCTTCAAACTCATAGTTTGTGTCTGCATAGTTATAACCAAGTTTCACACCAATGCCTAAATCCCAACGATACGAGAATGTCGCTTCGAAACCATAAAGATCACTTTTTTCGTCAGTAGTGACTGAATTAGTAATAGGTAAAGAAACTTCCACACCGTCAACGATAAAATTCTCTAACTGTGTTTGCTGTTGGTAACCGCCATTGAATTGCTTGTAGTAAACACCTAGCGCTACCATAGAATCATCGCTTGGATACCATTCAACAGCAGCGTCATAGTTCCATGACATTAATGGTTGAAGATCAGGATTACCTGAACCATTTACACCAACCAACAAGTCTTCAATTGATTCAGGGTCATCCGAGTCATCAGTTACGAATGTGCGGCTATAACCTAAGTCAGATGGATCTGCACGTGACATACCTCGGTAAATACCGGCTCTTAGAAGAATATCCTCATCATAATCAACGACTAAGTTAAAGCTTGGTAGTACTTCAGTGTAATCACCACCACTTTCAATCTGTTCAACAGTCCCGTTTGGTACTAATTCGATGATACCTGTCGCGGGATCTGTAACAACGTCAAAACCTTCTCTAAACCCAATAGAGGTAACGTCAGTATTGACGACACGAACACCAAAGTTACCGCGAATAAATTTACCAAACATTTCAGAGTCGTAATTAAGCATGGCGTAAGCAGAGGTAGTTTGTTCTGTTACGTCAATAGTACCTGCATTCTCGTATATCACCTCTGGGTATGCGAATTCGCCGCCTTGTGATGCTGCTAGTGCTTGAGAGAAACACTCGTTATTGTATGTTGCCCACGAAGCGCCTGTACCGCTTTCTACAACATTACCTGAACTATCAACATGGGTGATAATATCACCGTCAGAAACACTGGATAAAAAATCACTCTCAGGGAAGGCTATTTGGCATCCTTCAAGTACATCAATGGCCGATGTTACAGATTCATCTAAATTATATGTCGTTCTTGAGCCATTACCGTTCGAGCCACCAAATTGAACATATGTTAGCTCAGAAACGCGAAGGCCAGCTTGAACGCTACTAAAAACATCACCGTCTAGATAATAATGAGCATCAATGCGTGCACCCATAATTTCGTTGTCGCGGACATTTTCTCTGTCGAGACGAGTACGAAGGCTATCAGTAAAATTGGAAATATCAGTCACATCAAAATCAGTCACTGTAAAATGAGGAATATATTCACCTAAATCCCAAGATAAGAAAGGACGAGAGCTCGTTCTTCCTCGGTTTGTTATTTGTAGTTCTTCACGGCTGGTTTTAGAATAGCCAAGGTCTACACTAATCTTTAGATCATCAGAGAAAAAATGTTCAACGTTCAAGCCATATCCACGATAGTTTTCTTCACGCGAAAACTGCTCGCCCGCAGATTCGATGCGTTCTTCACCTTCCCAATGTAGAATACCGCCAACATCGTTTGTGATCAGATTTTGTCCCGTTACGCCCGGTGTAACACGCTTTTGTAAGAAAAGTAAATCATGACGCGCTTCTGCTTGGGTGCGATCTGAAAGTTGCACGTCAAAATTGATATCCCATTTTTCTGAGGGTTGGTATTGTAGAGCAAAGAATAAAGCATCTCTTTCATCAGATGTTTCATTTTGACGGAAGCTTCGGCTTGAGCCAGTCCATGCGTATTCTCTGCCATCATCTACTGCAAGACCTGTTTCTGGATCAATATCAGTATTATAACCTTGGTTATTCGAGCCAACAATTTCATCTTCACAGTCGCCCGCTGAGCTACGGAAAAAACCGGTATTGGTATCGGTTGGATCATTCAAACATGCCCATAAAGATGAACCCGTTGGACTTGAGCTTCTATATTCAGCTTCTGGCTGGCTAATATCTTGACGTTGAAAACCTACACTCAAACCAATTTCTTGGCCGCTAGCAAATTCAAATTGGTCAACATAACTGAGTGTTCCACGGTAGCCCCAATCACCTTGAAGTGAAGAGTCAACGTTTGCTTGGTCTGGGTTGTAATTAGCTTTTACTTCAGCCTGAAAACGTTGCTTACCAAAATCTAAAGGCTTAAGTGTCTCCAGGGTAATAACACCGGCAACACCACCTTCAATCATGGAAGCGTCTTGTGTTTTATAAATAGCCACTTTCTGCATCAGCTCAGATGGGAACTGAGAAAAGTTAACTGAACGGTCACCACTACCATTGGTCGCTGCACGGCCATTGATGTTAGTGGAACTTAAGAATGGGCCTAAACCTCGAATACTGATTTCAGTAGCACCACCATTTTCACGGTGAGATGATGCACCGGTTAATGACTCTAACGCCTCAGCAATTGAAAGTGCAGGTAAATCACCAATATCTGAAGCAGATAAACCGTCAACAACCGTGGTAGACTCGCGCTTTATTGCAATTTGGTCTTGAATTGTTCTACGTGTACCAACAATTGCAATAACCTCTATATCTTCCTTGGCTTTTTCTACATTTTCAGTTTCGGCCTCTTGTGCTGTAGCCGAAAATGCAAAAGAGCTGGTTACAGAAGTAAATGCAGCAAGCTTCAACCATTTTGCTATAGGTGAAAGCCTGAACTTCCCTATTTCAAGGATGGGTTTTGTTTTTTTACTTAATTTCGTCGACATACCTTACTTCCCCTTAGTATTTTAATAAGCATGTTAATGCCATATATTGGTATATATTTTATTGCTAGCAGATTACTGCCATTAAATTCTTATATTTTTTATAAAAAGCAGGTTGCTGCTATTAAATTCTTATATTTTTTATTTAAATTAGAGTTAAATTGATTTCAACAGACGAAATCCAAACAAAAGTTTTAACCTATTGATCTAAATAAAAATATAACCAATAATTGTAGTTGCGAGATACAAGTTACGAGTTATGAATTTTAAATTGATGTGTTAACTTCGCTAAAATTTATACCCTGTATGCATGTTATGGATATGATAGAAAGTGGCTTGCACATAATCACCCTCAGCGCCGCCATTGTTTTGGTTATAAACACCCGCTTTAAAGTACATATACTGGTCACTAGCACTATAACCACTATCTTTCATGTCAAAGTACTTAGTAATATTTGGCTTACCTTCCCTGATGATAGTGACGAACAACACTTCATCTTCGACGGAAATTTTATAAGAGAATTTTTCGTTTAAGGCGATGCCATCTTCAGGATCTGACAAAGTATGTGAACGTGAGCCAATCATATTTATCCAAATATCATCACCGCCATTTATTTCATGGGCAAAATAAATAGACCCTTTCGAGTTGGCTGGTAATTTTCGGTAATATAAACGGATGGGTTCGTCATCAGTGGCGTGAATTTGCCCAATGATCACGCGTCCAACCTTTTTTTCATCACCAGTGGTAGATACTCTGTTTATTGCTAAAGTCCCTTCCAAACTGCCTTCAACACCCCCAGACTTAGCTTTCACCGAACCGTGCGCGTTACTGAAAACCCAGTTATTCTTTGTCAGGCCACGCGTTTTTATTCGACTAATACCCCTACGTAGCATTTCGCGTAGTTCGGTTCTCGCATATTTTGTATTTTTTGAGGTCTTGGCACCTACGTTTGGGCAAGCGAATACCAAGCCACCATCATCTGCTGTATAAAAAAATGGCTTTAAGTTGAAGCCTTTAGCTAATGATTTCTCATAGACGGTATCAGCTTTTTTATCTTTGTTGAGATCGGTTGGTAACGTTAACGACCAATCGAGTAAGTCAAAATTTTCACCTGGCTTTTTAAGCGGATCGAGTTTTGACAAATCCCCCAGTAAAACGCCTTCAGCAAGGCTAGTGTGTGACTTCGGAATAAGCGTATTCTCCTCAATTTCCTGAGCATTGAGTGATGCGCTAAAAACAGCTAAAGCAAAAGTTAGTACAGCGAAAACGTCACACATTTTCTTTTGAAAAGGTCGGTAAGATTTATATGTGTTGATATTGGAATCCTTTAAAATTTACGATCTCTTTGTTGAATATGTTCGTGTATTGTTCGGCTTACCTATTTTCAAAGCTTACTTAGAATGCCTATATGCGCAGCATATAGTGGCGCACCTACACATGAACTTAACTAACCCTGAAAAACGTCATAAAAATCGGTATGACTTTGCTTCTAATTAACATCAAAAATTATCTAATTTCGTTGTAAAAAGAAGCAGAACTCTTTGTTGTATATGACCAAAGAGCTATGATTTATTGCTACGCATAGAACCATACACAACTTACCAACACAGCTATATACTTAACAATTCGCTCACACCTGTAACCTTGTGTTAAACAAAATATAACCACCACAACATACCGTTGTCAACCAAAATAGTGTCAAAAGCATTACCAAAAGTAAGAATTGGTAGTAACGAGGGTGTGAATGAAACTAACGCATTGGCTTGACATATTTTTTGTGCAATAAAAAAATGGTGAATAAACATTGGTTTATGGAAGGGTTGGGCTGTTATTGTTGAATAGTTCTTATATTCACTACCAATGGATATGACAACATTACCAAATAACAGAACAAAGTTAGCTAGTTGCTTTGATGTGTTACCAATTCGCGATTACTGTTATTACCAATATGCATGCGGGTGTTACCAATAGGTGATGTAATGAGATTACTGTTCAGAACTAATATGCAGATTATAAGCTGTACGATAATTCGTATTGATTGTGATTTATCAGTAATGCTCTTGTTGAACGAAACTACGCTGTCAGGCGCATTAGTGCTTATTTCGATGCATGTCCTGATAACCATTCAACTGATGATTTGAAGTGCTACTTTGTCAGTTTGATTGCCTCACACTCATGGAGCACGGTAAAACTCGACCGTAACGGCTTGTACTGGACTAATACCAAGCACAATGCTTAACAAATAGATGCGAGTCAGCAAAAGATTACTGCTGCTGTTGAGCGAATACAGTATTTGTCTGAACGTATTGCAGAGGCATTTTCATCAGTTGAGCAGTTATCAAAAGAAGCGACATAAATTAATGATGTGGTTATCACCATTAATGGTATCTCTGAGCAAACCAATTTGCTTGCCCTAAATGCAGCGATTGAAGCGGCACGTGCTGGAGAGCAAGGCCGAGGCTTTGCTGTTGTTGCCGATGAGGTCAGAACCTTAGCGGGTCGAACACAACAGGCCACAGTCGAAATTCAATCCATGATTGAAGGTCTACAAACCGGTTCAAGTAAATTAACCCATATTACTAACGTGATCGTTGAGCAAGCTGATGAAGGTCGGGAAGGTATTCAAGGTGTAGGTGAGGATATCACTAATATGGCAGGTTCAATTAATGCCGTATTTGATATGAGCAGCCAAATAGCGGCATCAGCCGAGCAGCAAAGTGTGTCTGCTGGCGATATTTCAACACAACTGAATGAAATTCGCCAGCAATCAGATGTGATTAAAACCAATGCGCAACAAGCGATGCAAGTAGCCGAGGAGTTAGCTGAGTCATCCCATGGTTTGACAAATATTTTGAGCCAATATAAAACAACTTAATGGCTGCTTAGGTGATATTTACCAAGGCTTTATGCTAGCCAGTTTTTTCGATAACGGTTTGTGTTAATAACTATACTGCCAACATATTGATATTATTCAAATAAAAGCCCGAGAATATTTCTATTCTCGGGCTTTTTGTTTTTATGAGTTTGTGGTTTCACAGTTTAATTTAGTTAAACGTGCTCCAAATAGGCGCATGATCTGACGGCTTTTCAATGCCACGTAAATCGTAATCTACATCAGATTCAATCAAGCTAGGCAACATAGATTTAGTCACCATAATCACATCAATGCGTAATCCACGGTTGTCATTAAAGCCTTTACTGCGATAATCAAACCACGAGTAACGTTCCGTGCGTTCTGGGTGCAAGTGACGGAAAGAGTCTACAAAGCCCCAATCTTTTAACTTAGCTAACCATTCACGCTCTTCAGGCTGAAAGCTGCATTTCCCAGTTTTGAGCCAACGTTTAGCATTAGGTTCACCAATACCAATATCTAAATCAATAGGCGAGATGTTGATGTCTCCAATGACAGCAATGTCTTCATCAGGCGTGTGATTCTGTTCAAGATGAACCATTAAGTCTTTGTAGAACTTACGCTTGGCAGGATACTTGGTTTCATGGTTAATATTTTCCCCTTGTGGGAAATAGCCATTAATTACGGTCAGCATCCGGCCGTTATCTTGCTCGAATTTGCCAATGATAAGACGGCGCTGTGCATCTTCTTCATCAGAAGCGAAGCCTTTAATAATTTCAACGGCTGGCTTTTTAGATAACATGGCTACGCCATAGTGTGCTTTACCACCATGATAATGTACTTCATATCCCATGGCCTCTACATCGGCAATAGGGAATGCTTCATCATGTACTTTGGTTTCTTGTAAACCAATAATATCAGGTTGATGGCTATCGATAAGTGCTTGTAATTGATGGAGCCTCGCTCTTAATCCATTGATATTAAATGAGACAATTTTCATCAAAATACTCGCTTAAATGGTTTAACTATCACACTTTCATACACGCCAGCAGCAATATATGGGTCAGCATCTGCCCATGCTTGTGCATCTTCCAAAGAGGTAAATTCTGCAACTACTAGTGAGCCAGTAAAACCTGCTTCACCTGGATCGTTATTATCAATTGCAGGATGAGGTCCCGCGGTGAGTAATCGGCCTTCATCTGCTAATACTTGCAGTCTGGCTAGATGATGCTCACGAACAGATAAACGTTTGGCTAAACTATTTTCCACATCTTGTGATGAAATCATATACCACATCATTTGGCTCCATTATCGATATGATGAATCTCAAAAACGCTTAGGCGTCTTTGTCTGTATCCTGTTGTTTTTGTTCCAGTGCTTCTGGCGGTAAGTGTTTAAATAGATACACTACCGTGAGTACAGTATTTACGAGGGTGAGGGCGGTTAAACCGAACACTTTGAAGTTTACCCATGTTTCTAATGGCAAGCTGAAAGCAATGTAAATATTCACGATGCCACAAATGACAAAAAAGCTTACCCAATACCAAGTTACGGTTGCCCATACTTTGTCTTCAACGACCATCTCTTTACCAAGCATACTCTTTAGCAATGATTTACCCATCACTTGGCTGACGCCTAAACCAACGGCAAAGAAGGCGTAAACTATGGTAACTTTCCATTTAATAAAGGCATCATCATGGAAAAATAGGGTCAGTGCGCCGAAAAAGGTCACCATACCGAAAGTGATGAGATGCATTTTCTCGATCTGTTTGTATATCGCATAAGTTAAGATCATTTGCACTGCAGTGGCAGCCATCAGGGCGCCAGTAGCCGTATAGATGTCATAAAACTTATAGATAGCAAAGAAAATGATGAGCGGTAAAAAATCGAGCAATTGTTTCATAGTAAACTTAAATCACTTAGTCAGTGCAAATCCATCGCGATTAAAAAGAGGACTGAGTGTAGCACGGCCTTTTTAGCCAAAGAAAGCGCTAAACCTTGATTAGTTGACCGAGTAGTAGTTACTAATATTGCTTTGGCTAAATAATGTGACTTAGGCTACTGCATTACTAACTCTTTAGTAAGTGTGCCAGTGCTTTTTACTTTTTAAATTTTCCAGTTTAGTCTTTAATAAATTCGGCTTTACCCTTTGTGGACTAATGGTGATACCAAAGGTGAGATTGAGATAACAATTCAACAGTCTTGGGGGAAAGCAGTGGGTTGGCTATTTCAAATACTTGTCGCTGATCGATGTTGGCTTTTTCCAACACGCTGGTGGTTATTGGATGTTGGGCAAATAGACGCTCGAAACTGCCATCTTCAATGGCTAGATGTAGTCCGTGTTCGATGCGTTTGGCTAATACTGAATTGCTTTTGTTTACAAAAAAGTAAATGGGCGCAGGATACTTAAGTAATAACTGCTGTTCAATTTCGATATCTTCACGGCGAAGCAACTCGTCCCAAGGTTCATGAATGGCTCGGGGAAAGTAATCGAATCTTTGCTTAGCGAGCATCGTCAGCAGATTCATTGCCGAGCCAGTGACGGTTTTAAAACCATTGCGCTCTAGGATTTGTACATCAGGCCAGTCAGTGCCTTGACCAAAGGTTTGTTGACGAAAATCATTTAGATTATTAACTTGATCAAATCTGTACTGCTCACCTTTACGAATAATACCAATACGATAACCCATTAAGCCTTTAAGTAACGGTATATAAACCGCCTGAAGTGTGGTTTCACGCTCAACTGACGTCATCGTCCAGACCACGTCGAGCGCATTTTCCTGTACCATTTTCAGAGTACGCCCTTGTGGCATTTCCAGTACCACGGCTTGCATTTTATAGGGACCAAACTCATCACTACTTTTGCTCAAAGCCAGCTCTAGCATGGAAATATAATATGCTTGTTTAGGGTCGACAAACTGCGCCGAAATATTATATTTCACTGTGGTGACCTGCTCATCACTATGCGTCTGTGCTAATGATGGTGCAGCAAAAAGTATCCATACAGTGAGCATAAATAGCTTGATTCTATCCATTTTATACCTGCTATCGATCTCCATTAAATTGAGTATAGTCTGGGCATAAAAAAATGGAGCATTAAGCTCCACTTTTAGTCAATAGGTGTTACTAATAGCCTTTAATTGTTGGACAGGTGCATTTGCTATGTGTTTGTAAGCAAACAAGACTATGCGTCATTAAGTGGCTGCTTTCATATTTTGTGTAAAACTAGCTAACTGTTCGAGCAACACTTTAGGTTGATGTTGGTTAGCCTCAATAATTTTTACAACAGCAGATCCTGAAATAGCACCTGCAGCGCCAGCTTCAATGGCCGCCGCGACTTGTTGTGGCTCTGCAATACCAAAACCTAACAGTGGTGGCGGTGCATTATATTGCGCCAATTTAGACAAGATCTCATCAATGGGCTGACCCGCTTTAGACTCAGTACCAGTGACACCAGCGCGTGATAATAAATAGGTATAACCTTCACACTTTTCGCTAACTTGCTGTAGTGTTTCACTGTCCGCATTGGGCGGTGCAATGAATATAGGCGCAATATCATACTGTTTCGCCGCATCGATAAACGGCTGAGCTTCTTCCATGGGTACGTCAGCAATTAATACCGAGTCAACGCCGGCTTGTTGTGCTTTAGCATAGAAACTGTCAATACCATTGGCATAAACCAAGTTTGCGTATAGCAATAAACCTATAGGGATTTCCGGGTATAGGTTTCGGACTTTTTTGATGATCTCAAAGCAGCTGTCAGGCGTACTTCCTGCATCCAAAGCGCGAATGTTTGCACCTTGGATAACAGGGCCATCAGCAAGTGGGTCAGAAAATGGAAAACCTAACTCTAGGGCATCAGCTCCGTTGTCCACCAATGTTTTGATAATGTCAAAAGACAGCTCAATATTTGGATCACCAATCGTCACGAAAGGCACAAATGCGCCACGCTGTTGCTGCTTTAGGCTGGCAAAAGCTTGTTGGTATCTTTGACTCATTGTGCGTTCTCCTGTTCAGGCTGACTGTCAGTTTTGCCTTGTAAAATATCAGATACGGTGAAGATGTCTTTGTCACCACGGCCTGATAAGTTCACCACTAAGATGGTTTCTTTCGTCGCTTGTTCTGCCATACGAAGTGTGTAGGCTAACGCGTGTGCTGACTCCAGTGCTGGAATAATACCTTCACTGCGGGCAAGTAATTGAAATGCCTCTAATGCTTCATCATCTGTTGCTGATTCATAACTGGCACGGCCTGTTGCATTTAAATGGGCATGCTGAGGGCCAACTGATGGGAAGTCTAGACCAGCTGATACAGAATAAGACTCTTCAATTTGGCCATTGGTGTCTTGCATCAGTGGCGCTTTCATACCGAAGAATATCCCTGTTTTACCGTGTTTTAAAGGCGCGCCGTGCATGGGAGTATCAATGCCTTTACCTGCAGGTTCAACACCGATTAAAGCCACAGATGCTTCGTCAATAAAGTCTGCAAACATACCGATGGCGTTAGAACCACCGCCAACACAGGCGATGACTGCATCAGGTAGACGGCCTTCTTTTTCAAGAATTTGTTTTTTGGTCTCTTCGCCAATCATTCGCTGAAATTCACGCACTATAGTCGGGAATGGATGAGGGCCAGCTGCTGTGCCTAATAGGTAGTGGGCTTTATCATAACTGGCAGACCAGTCACGCATCGCTTCATTACACGCATCTTTTAGAGTGGCAGAACCTGAAGTGACAGGGATAACTTCAGCGCCCATTAATTTCATTCTAAATACATTAGGCGATTGACGTTCAACATCTTTTGCACCCATATAGACTTTACACTTGAGATCAAGCAGAGCGCAGGCTAGCGCCGTTGCTACTCCATGTTGTCCGGCGCCCGTTTCAGCAATGATTTCTTTTTTACCCATGCGTTTCGCCAGTAATGCCTGACCAAGTACTTGGTTGGTTTTGTGTGCGCCGCCGTGGAGTAAATCTTCACGTTTAAGATATATCTTAACCAGTGGGTTAGGGCTCAAATTGCGTGTCAGGGTGAGTGCTGTTGGTCTACCCGCGTAATTTTTCAATAAATCAGTAAATTCCGCTTTGAAGTCATCATCTTGCTGGGCTTCAACAAAAGCAGCTTCAAGCTGCTTTAACGCAGGTACTAAGATTTGCGGTACATACATACCGCCGTATTCACCAAAATATGGGTCTAATTTGAGGGTTGTCATTGTGTTTCCCTATCATGCACAGCCAGTTCAATGTGCTGTGTCATATTTATCGATTAAACGTGTTCAGCATTCGCGTTATTGATGCGCATGCCGGTAATTGGTTTAAAGCTACATGCTGTTTAGTTCTTACGAAGCTCGGCAAAAGCCTGATTAATTTTGTTGGCAGATTTTATCCCAGGGCTGTCTTCAATGCCGGAATTGATATCTAAGCCATAAAAACCTTGTTGATTTGCCTGATAAGCATTCTCAGGGGTTAAGCCGCCAGCGAGCATGGCATCATGTTTATTATCGATGTCGGCTTGCCAATCAAATGTTTTGCCTGTTCCGCCAAATTGATTACCATGTTTACTATCGAACAAATAGCGGTCAGCGCCTTTGGCAAATGCCGTCAATTGTTGTTTTTCATCTAACGCGCAAGCTTTCCAAATTTGTGTGCTCAATTGTGCTTCAGTCAACGACGCCTTTAGTTGATTGATATCAAGCTCTGATTCATTGCCGTGTAATTGAACAGCAAATAAATTAAGGGCTTTGGCATGTTTGACGATGTCAGCAACGGGTTGATTAACAAATACACCAACTAAGTTAAGTGCCAGTTGCTGCTGGGTCATGGCTTGTTTAAGTTCAATAGCAGCATCTAAGGAAATTGCACGTGGTGAAGGTGGGTAGAAAATCATGCCACCGAATACAGCTCCTGCTTCAACGACAGCTTGAATATCTTGAATTTGGGTTAAGCCACAAACTTTGTTGTTACCGAAAACCAGTTGACGACACGCTAGGTCAACATCATCTTGAGCCATTAATGAACTACCAACTAAATAACCATCAACTAATGGATTAAGGCGTTGCACTTGTTGATGGTTATAAATACCTGATTCGCTGATCACAACTCTGTCAGAAGGAATTTGAGGCGCGAGTTCTTCAGTCGTTGCTAAATCCGTAGATAAGTCACGTAAATTGCGATTGTTAATGCCAATAATGGCAGCATTTAAATCAATAGCACGTTGCAACTCCTGCTGATTGCTCACTTCCGTTAAAACATCTAATTGATAGGCTTGAGCGACTTCAGCTAATGATTGATATTGCGCGTCATCAAGCACTGATAGCATTAACAAAATAGCATCCGCACCCTGATGGGCAGCGAGTTTAATTTGATAAGCATCAACAAAAAAATCTTTACATAATATCGGTTTATCAACTTTTGCGCGCACGTTAGCAATAAAGTCAAAATCACCTTGGAAAAACTGCTCGTCAGTGAGTACCGAAATACCCGCAGCATATTTTTCATAAATACTGGCAATAACAGCCGCATCAAAGTTTTCGCGGATTAAGCCTTTTGAGGGACTGGCCTTTTTACATTCAAAAATATACTGGGCATCAGCTTGTTTCAGTGCATCAAATAAGCTGCGATGTGAGATTTTCGGCGCCAAGCTTTGCTCTGGAAAGCGCTGCTTTAGTTGAGCAATATGCCCAGCCTTAGTATCAACAATTTTAGTAAGAACATTAGCTTGTGGTGCACTTGCTAATGGTGCAGTTGTTTCTTGGTCAGCCAAAGATAGGTTAGGGCTCATTTCATACTCCTTGGCTAGCGTTGGCTAGTTGTTTTAAACAGTTTAGTGCTTTACCTGAAGCAATGACGTCAAGTGCCAGTTGAGTACCTGCTTTAGGTGAAGTGCTGACGCCGGACACATATAAGGCACAGCCTGCATTGATTGCCACTGCGTTTTGTTGAGCTTGTGTGCCTTTACCGGCCAAAATAGCTTGGGTAATTTTAGCGTTGTCACTAGGCTCACCACCTTTTAGCGCATCAATTGGCGCTTGTTCTACACCAAGTTCAGCAGGTGAAATGGTATAAAAGAGTATTTTACCGTCTTTTAACTCTGCTACTTGTGTGTCCCCGTGCAACGCCACTTCATCTAAGCCACTACCGTGCACAACCATGGCGTGTTTAACGCCAAGTGCTTGCAATACATTCACTATTGGCGCGAGCAGTTTAGGTGAGTAAACACCGAGTAACATATACTCTGGTTTGGCAGGATTAATCAGTGGTCCAAGTATATTAAAAATAGTCCGTGTTTTTAATGCTTGTCTCACCGGCACAGCATGTCTTACACCTTCATGATAATGTGGTGCGAATAAAAAACATACTCCGATATCATCAACACATTTAGCAGCTTGCTCTGGTGTCATAGTAAGTCCTACACCACAATGACTGAGTACATCTGAAGCGCCAGATTTACTAGAAACGCCGCGGTTACCATGCTTTGTTACTTTCGCGCCAGCGGCGGCAGCGACAAATGTTGCAGTGGTTGAAATATTGATAGTGTTAAAACCATCGCCGCCTGTGCCGACGATGTCCACTACACCTTGTGTTAATGATGCTTGGCTTCTTGGAAATGGTTTGGCTGCTTGTCTCAGAGCGAGTGCTGCACCGGTAATTTCATCAACCGTTTCACCGCGCATTTTTAATGCCGTTAACATACCCGCCATCACTATTGGGTCCATGTCACCATTAATGATAGTGCTGAACAATTGCTGGCTTTGCGCCGTTGTTAAAGCATTGCCTTGGTATAAGGTATCTAAAAGTGGTTGCAGTTGTGACATGATTATTGCTCTCCCATGGCGTTAGCAGTATCAGAGGTAAGGTAAATTAACGTTTGTGTTAGCAGTTGGCTGCCAAGAGTCGTGAGTATCGACTCTGGATGAAATTGAAATCCAACTGCTTTATCTTGTTCATGATGAATGGCCATCGGCATGTCGTCAGTTGTTGCAATGACAGATAAGCAATCAGGTACCTTTGTGGCAACTAAGCTGTGATACCTTGCAACAGGTAAGGGCGAGGGCAGATTAGCAAAAACACCTGTACCAGTGTGTTGAGTTGGGCTGGCTTTGCCATGCACCACAAATGGTGCGCGCTCTACTTTACCACCATAGTATTCAACCATTGCTTGATGTCCAAGGCAGATCCCAAGCATGGGTACTTTACCCGCAACTTTCGCTATCAATTGCATCATGCAGCCTGCTTCATGTGGCGCACCAGGCCCGGGCGATAGTACCAGTGCTGATTGTTCTTCTGGGTTGGTAAGCTTCTTTGCAAGATAGTCAGCGCAAACATCATTGCGATAAATCACCACTTCAAAGCCTAAGCTGCGAAATTGATCGACTAGGTTATAGGTGAATGAGTCAAAGTTATCTAATAAATACAGTTTAACATTAGGCTTCATTGTCCACCTCCTAGTTTGATAGCAGAGATGACGGCTTGTGCTTTTTGTCTTGTTTCATCTGCTTCCGCCTGTGGATCTGAATCAAACACCACACCAGCTCCCGCTTGGATGTGGGCAACATCATTTTTGACAAAAGCAGAACGGATCACAATGCATGTATCCATATCGCCAAGGCCATTGATATAACCTACTGCGCCGCCGTAACTGCCGCGTCTTGCTTGTTCTGCTTGGCGCACCAATTGAGATGCTCTGACTTTTGGCGCACCCACTAGCGTACCCATGTTCATACAAGCTTGATACGCATGCAGTGCATCTAAATCTTGTCTTAGTTGGCCAGTAACACGGCTAACTAGATGCATGACATGTGAGTAACGGTCTACTTTTAATAATTCAGCCACTTTTCGGCTGCCACTTTGGCTGATGCGTGCAATATCGTTACGTGCGAGATCAACTAACATTAAATGCTCAGATAACTCTTTCTTATCTAATCGAAGTTCCAGTTCGATTCGGCTATCTAAATCGAAGTCAATTTGACCGTCTGCAGTTTTGCCACGCTTTCTGGTTCCCGCAATCGGGTACACTTCAACCTGATTGGTATTGGCTTCATATTTCAGTGCACTTTCAGGTGAGGCGCCAAACAGAGTGAAGTCTGGGCCCCTAAAATAGAACATATAAGGGCTTGGGTTAGTCATGCGTAATGCACGGTATGCGCCTAATGTATTTGGACATGGAAGACTGAAGCAACGGGATGGCACAACCTGAAAAATATCGCCGGCAACAATGTGTTCTTTCAAGTTAACTACCGTTTGTTTAAATTGCTCATCTGAGATGTTTACTTGCTCTTGAGCATCAACTGGCGTAAGCGTTGCAATAGGATTTAACTGCGTGCAGTGTTTGACTAGGTCAGTTACGCGTTGGTTTAGTTGCTGTTTTACAGCCTCGTTATCACTAAATTGGTGAGTGATCACTTGAGCTTGGTGCTGCTTATGATCCACCGTTATCAATGTTTCAGCTAAATAAAATAAATAGTCTGGACAATCATTTTCGCTATTAGGTACTGCAGGAAGTGGCTCAACAGTATCAATTAAATCGTAAGCTAACACGCCGCCGAGGAACAAATCTTCAAATGCTAATTCGCCTTTAGATTGACTTACATGTTGAACAAACATACGTAAACCATCTAAGGGGGAAGCTGATTTTAACCTCGCATCTTCATCTTGACCCTGTTCAGCTTTAGTTAACGTAATCGTTAATTGATCATTACTTGGCTGACTCTGTGTTTGCTGACCGAAGAACTGACTGATAGCGGGTAATAAGTGAAGGCCGTTATCAGTTAATGCTTTGAAACTTATTTGATAACCATCACAGCGGATCATTATAGCTGCATGGGTCAGTATTAAGCTTTTCAAATGATCTTTACTGTCAATTTCAGCTGATTCAAGCAACATAGTATGTTGCGCATCTTGGGTCACATGCTGATATAAGTTAAGCGGATCTGCATGGTAAGTTAACCCCTGCTTTACCGTGCTAACTTTAGCTAAATCTTGCTGCATATTCGGTGCCCCTTTGTTTAGCGTGTTATCTGTATTCATTGTGCTTACTTGTTATATGTGTCTGATTATTGCAGGCCAAATAACAAAAAAGCCCACATAATTGCGGGCTTATTGTTGAATCTTGTTGCTTAATTTGCGTGCAACGCTTCACACCACCCGTTAATTTGGGAAGTGCCACCACCAAGAGATGTTTTGAGAAGCGATATATTGTGTCATTTAATTCAGCAAGTTTGATTTAAGTGCCTATAGAAGAACTCAGCTGAGTAATAATGTCAATTGAATATTTTAATATGAATGAATTTTTTTGGTGTTTGTTGAAATCAATACATGTTTGCTGATTTTTAACACAGGTTATGCTGAAATATTCATCAAAAACAAAAATATATTTTTTAACATAACCCTTTATAAGCTGAGTACAGTACAATGTGAATATGATGACACAAAGCTTACTGGCTGACCTGCACAGCCATACAACTGCTTCTGATGGTGTATTAACCCCAGAGCAATTAGTGGCTAGAGCACTGGAAAAGCAAGTACAGATGTTGGCCATTACTGACCACGATACTGTTGCTGGTATTGCCGCTGCACGTGCTTATAACGCACAGCAAGCAGAGCCATTAACGTTGGTCAATGGTGTTGAAATTTCAACACAATGGCACAGTTACGATATTCATATTGTTGGGCTAAATTTTGATACTACCAATGACGCTCTTTTAGCGTTTTTAGCGAATCAAATCAGTTTACGTGATGAGCGGGCTCAAGAAATTGGTCGCCGTTTAGCCAAAGCGGGTATAGAAGGGGCCTATGATGGTGCTAAAGCCTTTGCTGATGGCGCAGCAATAAGTCGAGGCCACTATGCTAGATGGTTAGCTGACAAAGGTTACGCTAAAGACATGCCGAGTGTGTTTAAACGGTATTTAGCCAGAGGAAAAACCGGTTATGTTCCCAATAATTGGGGCTCGATGGCACAATCGATTGATGTGATACATCAAGCTGGTGGTGTGGCGGTGTTAGCCCATCCAAGCGGCTATAAACTATCAGCAAAATGGCTTAAACGACTGGTAAGAGAGTTTGCCGAAGCCGGTGGTGATGCTATGGAAGTGGTATTAGGTCAACAAACCATAGAGGATCGCAATAACTTAATTGCATTAAGTCATCTAAATAATTTATTAGGTTCAATAGGGAGTGACTTTCACTTCCCGAGTAATTGGATTGAACTGGGCAAAAATTTGTATCAACCCCAAGGTGTGACTTGGGTTTGGCAATCAGCATCTTGGACGGAACTACGATGAGTCAATTTTTTTATATTCATGATGAGAATCCACAAGCACGTTTGGTTAATCAGGCGGTGAATATTCTCAAACAGGGTGGGGTCATTGTTTATCCTACTGATTCTGGTTATGCACTAGGCTGCATGATTGGTGATAAAAGCTCGATGGAACGCATGGTGCGTATCCGTAAAATTGAAAACGATCATAACTTCTCTTTAATGTGCCGTGATTTATCTGAACTGGCTAATTTCGCACGCGTTGATAACCAGGCTTATCGTTTATTAAAGAGCTGCACTCCTGGTCCTTACACGTTTATTTTTAAAGCCAGTAAAGAAGTGCCACGCCGTTTACAAAACGACAAAAAGCGCACGATTGGTATCCGAGTTCCGAATAACTTGATTGCCTTGGCATTACTTGAAGCGCTTGGTGAGCCGATGATGTCTACCAGTTTAGTGATGCCAGATGAAGAGTTTGCCGAGTCAGATCCTGAACACATTCGTGATTTGCTAGAGCATCAAGTGGACGCAATTGTACACGGTGGATACCTTGCTGAGAAGCAAACTACTGTCATTGATATGTCCGATGGCGACATTGAAGTATTGCGTCATGGCGCAGGCGATAGCAGCGCGTTTGAGTAAAAGGTTAAGTTAAACTGGGAATATTTGGCATAGTCATGCAAGGTCAATAGTCATGCAAGGTCAACAGCAAAGTCTGCCATTAGCAATTGTCAGAGGTAAAGCGATGTCAGCTTTACCGGATGACCTTTTTATCCCACCAGAAGCACTAGAGGTTTTCTTAGAAGCTTTTGAGGGGCCGTTAGATTTACTGCTGTATTTGATCCGAAAGCAAAAGCTTGAAGTTGTCGATTTATCTATCCATCAAATCACTGAACAATATCTCACTTACATCAATATTCTCACACAAGCGCGAATTGAGCTTGCGGCTGATTATCTTGTGATGGCCGCAACCTTGGCTGAAATTAAATCTCGCCTGTTATTACCAAAATTACACTCAGATACTGCTGAGGAAGAAGATCCTCGAGCGTTGCTTATCAAGCAATTAAAAGCCTATGAAGTTATCAAGCAAGCGGCGCAGGATATTGATGACTTGCCTCGTATGCAGCGGGATGTATTTCAAGCACAGGCAGTGCCAGATAAAGGCATTAAACCTCAGGTGATATCGCCTGATGTCAGTTTAGTAGAACTTGCTACCGCTTTTGCTGATGTGTTATCTCGTATTGAAGCTAATGAAGAACATCATATTGCCAGAGAGCATCTATCAACTCGTGAGCGAATGAGCCAAATTTTGGCAAGACTAGATAAAGACAACTTTATCGAGTTTGGTCAATTGTTTGAAATAGAAGAGGGTAAAGCTGGGGTTGTAGTGACGTTTATTGCCCTGTTGGAGTTACTTAAATCCAGTTTAGTAGACGTGATGCAGGCTAAGCCTCATGCTCTGATATATGTTAAAGCGAGCGGTTAAATGAGTCAAAATCAAGATAAACAAAGTATTAGTGATATTCAGCTAAAACAGCTCATTGAAGCTAGCCTATTTGTTTTGGCTAAACCGTTGACGATAAAGTTTATCAAAGAAGAAGTGTTAGCCGATTTTACAGTTTCTCGTACTCGTATTCAGTCTGCTGTTAATGCCTTACAGCTAGATTATCAAGACCGAGGTGTACAACTGGTCAAAGTGGCGACGGGTTATCGCTTCCAAACACTTGAATTGCTGAACCCTTGGCTTCAAGGATTATGGAAAGAAAAAGCACCTAAATACTCTAGAGCCGTGCTTGAAACCTTAGCTGTTGTGGCTTACAAGCAACCTGTAACTCGAGGTGATATAGAACAAATCCGTGGCGTAGCAGTGAGTAGTCACATCATGAAGACCTTGTCGGATAGACACTGGATTAAAGCAGTAGGCCATAAAGAAGTGCCAGGTCGCCCAGCTTTGTATGCTACGACTAACAGCTTTTTAGCGTATTTTGGTTTGTCTAAATTGGCTGATTTACCACAATTAAATGATGTTGAATCACTGCATGCGATGTTTGAGAAGGCTAAAGCGGTTCAACAAATGGAGCAAGACAAGCAAGATTCACAAACGGAGTATGATTCAACGGGCGATGATAACACGGCTGATAAAGAAAATGTTGCAGGTGTTGTAACTGAAGAAGGTATTTTAGCTGAACATCCTAACGCCACACAAAAATCTGAAATACATTAACTACCCAAATTAGTACAATCCTTGTGTAAATGTTTTTCCCTCATCATTTCCTAAATAATTTAGCTATTTAGCAACTATAATTATGCATTCACAGACAGTGATTTTGTTACTGGTTTGCATGTTCAATTTTTTATCGAGACTATTTCATGAAATGTTCAGTATTTATTGCCGCGAGTCTAGATGGTTACATTGCCGCGGAAGATGGCAGTGTAGATTGGCTTCATACCTCAGGTAATATTCAAGCTTACATGAGTGACAACCCTGACATGGGCTTCAGTGATTTTATAGCCTCAGTTGATTGCATGATCATGGGGCGTAAATGCATGGAAAAGATAGCCAGTTTTAATTTAACCGATGAACAATGGCCTTATAAAGGCGTTAAAGTATTTGTTTTAAGTCATACGTTAACAGCGCCACCAACGAGCCTTATTGGCAAAGTGAACATGATATCAGGGGATATTCCAGCCATATTAGCGCGGCTCTCTGAGCAAGGTTATCAACATGCTTATATTGATGGTGGCACAACAATTACCGCATTTCTAAATCTACAGCTAATTGACAATTTGGTGTTAACTCAAGTACCCGTAATATTAGGAAAAGGAATACCGCTTTTTGGCGAGTTATCCAATTCGGTAAAGCTTCAACAAGCTAAAGCCACTGCTTTTGCAAATGACTTTGTGCAATTGCATTACTCAGTTGGCTATGACTAATGTTAAATAAAGTGATAAAACAAGGCTTGTGTTAACAAGTTTGTCACTTTTAACCTTAAGTTAACCCAGATATCAGTTTCTAGTTTGAGTAAATGCACATTACGCGTATACTTTAGCCACTTTTAGGGCTTGCTAAGTCAAGCAGCCTTTCCAGATGAATAAGCATGAAGATGCTACGAGTCAGAGCGATTAACGTACTGACAGATAAAAGATTATATAAAGAGTCAACTAATGAGCGAAAAATTGCAGAAAGTCTTGGCCCGTGCAGGCCATGGCTCCCGTCGTGAGATGGAGGCATGGATTGCTGCAGGTCGAGTTAGTATTGACGGTGAAATTGCCAAATTAGGCGATCGCATTGAGTCTGATGCAAAAGTAAGAATTGATGGCAGAGCTGTTTCAGTGAAGTCTGCCGATGATGTGGTGTGCCGTGTTTTAGCCTACCACAAACCTGAAGGTGAAATTTGTTCTCGCAAGGATCCTGAAGGTCGACCAACTGTTTTTGAACGATTACCAAAAGTACGTGATTCACGTTGGGTAGCGGTTGGCCGTTTAGATATCAACACCTCGGGTTTATTGTTATTTACTTCTGATGGTGAGCTAGCCAACCGTTTAATGCACCCTTCACATGAAGTTGAGCGTGAGTATGCTGTAAGAACCTTTGGTGAAGTCCCAGAGGCTGCAGTACAGCGTTTACGTAATGGTGTAACCCTAGAAGATGGCCCTGCCAACTTCGATAGCGTAAAGCCTGCTGGTGGTGAAGGTATTAATCAATGGTGGCATGTTACATTACGCGAAGGACGTAACCGCGAAGTTCGTCGTTTATGGGAATCGCAAGAAGTGCAGGTAAGTCGTCTTATCCGTGTAAGGTATGGCATGATTGAACTTCCGAAATCCCTACCTCGTGGTGGTTGGACTGAGCTAACAATGGAGCAAGTTAACTATTTACGTCAACTTGCAGGCTTAGATCTTGAAACGCGCTCGTTCTTGGGTACAGATAAACATTCTGTTTCTCGCTCGAAAGTGAAAAGCGCTAAAATTCGTCGTGCAGTCCGTAAGCACAAAGTGACTGGCAGTAAGCCAAAGCCTTCACGCAGAAGAAGCTGATAACTTCTTATTAAATGATTAAGCCGCTAATTAGCGGCTTTTTTATGTCTAGTGAAGAATTCTTTTGTTTTATTTGCGAAATCAACATGCTGAACTAGGGTTAAATGAGTTGTTTCGTTATGTATAAAGGAGTTGTACATGAAAAAATTCTTGTTGTTATTTTTGGGTCTCGTTTTAATAGGTTGTGCTTCAGCACCATCTTGGGAAGGCATGTCTGAAAGTGATATATCAGCTTGGAAAGCGGCGGGTTTTGATGCCGCTGCTGCTCAACATTGGCGTAAAGGTGGTTTTGAAGTCGATGATGCTCAGGCATGGGCACAATCAAAATTCAGCGTAGAAGCTGCAAAAGAATGGATGGAAGAGAAGTTCTCTGTCGAAGAAGCAACAAACTGGATCAAAGGCGGCTTTGAGTTAGACGAAGCAATTGAAGCAAGGGAAAAGGGCTTAACACCTGTTAAACCATAAGCAAGTTTGGTTTTTGTGGCTTACTTGCAACACGCTTTAATTCTGATTTTTGATAGAAAATGCAGCTATTGGTGCAAAATAATTAAGCTAATAGCTGCTTTTTAATGCAGTTAACAATAAATTTGAAATATTTAGTTGATTGCGATAAAAAAATCAGTAAAGTATGCACTCATTCAACGGCAACAAGCTTGTTAGTTGAAGCAAAATTTAAAAGTAACGATACCAATCTTTGCTTTAAAAGTTTGCCCGAGTGGTGGAATCGGTAGACACAAGGGATTTAAAATCCCTCGCTGAATAAGCGTGCCAGTTCAAGTCTGGCCTCGGGTACCATTATTAAACTCTTCGGAGTGATGGACATAAAATCCTCAACGCAAGTTGGGGATTTTTTGTATCTGCCATTCAAACCGTTATCTATAATTATGAATCCCTCGTGCTCTGTCTGAACAGAAGGCATGCCACTTTGGTTTTAAAGAGTAGTCTGGCCTCGGGTATCATTATTAACCTCTTCAAAGTGACGGTCATGATATCCTCAACGCAAGTCGGGGTGATCTACCATTAATAGTTGTATCTGCCATTCAAACCGTTATCTATAATTATGAATCCCTCGGGCTCTGTCTGAACAGAAAGCATGCCACTTATATTCTACTTGCTTGTTTTGTTTTTAGGCAATTTAGTTTTAGTTTCTACACCCAATCTATTCAACTGATTTATTGCCATATTTTATTAGCTTAGTTAGAGTGCCCAAAGCAATTAAAAGAGGGGACCCAACCATATTGCTACAGACTCATTTATTGTTTCCAGTTGTCACTGTGTTGTCTTCGTTTGTGTAATACAGTATTTACGTTGTTCAGTGTTTAGAATTGGTACTTCACTTTTAAGCTAAAGGATATGGTTAATTATGTCAGTGCATTTTTGGAAATTCTGTTGTCTTCTTATATTAGTATTTATGTCCCATGCTCACGCATCCTCAGAACGGTTAGATTTTGAATCACATGGTTTTGTTGGACAATATACTCCTTCAAGTGTTAACAGTAACAAAGTGCCTGTTTTAGTGCTGGGTGGCTCTGAAGGGGGCGTACCAAATAAGTTGGCTCAGGTTTCTATTGATGCTGGTTTTCCTACACTCGCACTTGCTTACTTTAACAGTGAAGGTTTACCACATGAGCTAGAAAATATACCTGTTGAATATATTGATACCGCGATTAATTGGTTGTTGGCTCAGCCAAACGTACAAACAGATAAGTTAATGGTCGTGGGTTGGTCAAAAGGTGCGGAACTAGCGCTTTTAATCGCATCTCGTGATAGCCGTATTTCACGTGTAGTGGCTATTGCACCCAGTTCGGTCATATGGGCTGGAATATTACAAGATTGGACCAAAGTACCTAATTCAAGTTGGACTGAACATGGCACATCATTACAACATGTCTCATTTAATCCAACTGGGCCAATTAATGGTTTAGTGGATTTATACACTCAGTCACTTGATAACCGTAACGATCAAAGTCGGGCAGATATTCCTGTACAGGATATTGCCGCGCAAGTATTGTTGATGTCGGGAAAACAGGATGAGATTTGGCCAGCAACACGAATGGCTGAGCAAATTTGTCAGCAAATGAACAGCAATGTAGCAGGACAATGTCAGCACATCAGCTACGATAAACCACATCTACTTGATTATGAGTTTTTAGACTCTAACACTCAAATGAATCAGTCATTAATCAAACACCTCAATTTATAAGTTGTTTAATCAACCACATAGCCTTGGTACGACACGCTAATCTAAAGCTATGTGGGCGATTGATTAAGGGTTAAGGACAGTCTTTAACTTCGGCGCAGCTTTAAAACTGGGCTGATTAAAACCTGCTATCTCGATTGTTTCACCGGTTTGTGGATTTCGACCTTGTTTGGCTAAATGGTAACGTAACTCAAACGTCCCAAACTGTGGTATATAGACTTTCTCCCCCTCAGTCAGTGCTTGATGAATTGTCGATAGAATGACAGATAGTTGGTCATGGGCATGTTTTTTAGAGATGTCCACCTGTGTTGCCATGGAGGCTGAAAGTTGCTGTTTATTCATCACAAAAATATGTGTTTATGTGTGTTTGGCTGATTTATACCAAGGTTTACTGCCTAAAAGTAGGGAAGGTGAAGTGTTATTCATCTGAAGGCAGCTTAACTGATTAAATTTATAACTGTTTGTTGAATTAGCAGACTATTTAAAATGTGCAAAAGATAGCTATAACTTGTCACACTAAGGTATGAAGCTAGCTTGTGTCATCTGAGTGTCACACCTAAATCAGATATATTTGCCATACTCTATGTATGCTTAGACTGAATATTTGTTGTGACATTCATGCTTGCTGGGCTGTTTCTGTTTTACAAACCTCAAGCCGCCTCGGTACCTTCTTCCTCGGTATCATCTTTTGCTGTGCGTTACTTTGTGTTCCAAGGGCTCATGCTAGCCAATTGAATATTGCGGCACAAAAAAGTTTAACCGAGCAGCTTCAATTGCTCTCTTTGGCTACACCAACGATGAAATGGCGTAAATACCTAGATGTGATGCAAACAGGCTCTCAAGCTGAGCAATTGGAGTATATGGATGAAATACAGACTCAAATTGCTCAATACTGGCTAAGTCAGCATGTCAGTTTGCCTTATCACCAATTAGACGCCGATGGATTACCCCAATCAAGAGTCTTTGCGTTAGAACCTAATTCGGTAGACTATCTTGCTATCACAAATAATATTAGAAGGTTACTTTGGCTACAGCAACACTATGAATGGCCTGCTATTCAACCCGGAGGCTTATTAAGGTTAAATGATGACCATCGCTCCATTCCTTTTATTGCAGAACGTTTATATCGGCTAGGTGACATGGCCGAACCTTGGCCTGAACTTCATAGACAATTTAATGATCAACTATATGATGCAGTCTTACAATTCCAGCAACGGCACGGTTTAAAATCTGATGGTGTTATTGGGCCTCAAACCTTGCATTGGCTAAATACAACCCCCTATCAAAGGGCACAATATTTAGCTCAAAGTTTTGTCGATAAAACTATTTACTTAGCCACTATTGAACCCAGTTACTTATTGGTAAACATCCCCGAATACAAAATGATGCTTGTAGACAATAATCAGCTGGTGATGACCTCAAAAGTCATTGTCGGTAGGGCATATAGGCAAACCCCCGTATTTAAAGGAAGTATTTCTAATATTGTCATCAACCCAACTTGGACAGTGCCGCGTAAGCTAATGCGCCGAGATGTGTTACCTAAAATTCATCAGGATGGTCATTACTTAGCTGAGCAGCAATTTGATGTTTTTGACGAGCAAGGGGCGAAAGTTGAATATGAGCCACTGCAGTGGCAACAACTCGCTGCTGGCCGTTTCCCTTACCGTTTGGTTCAGAGACCTGGCAAACATAATGCTTTGGGGCGCTATAAAATACATTTTAAAAATGATTTAAATGTGTATTTACACGACACGCCAGACAAACAACTTTTTGACGAAGCTAAACGAGATTTATCATCAGGCTGTGTGCGCATAGAAAAAATTGATCAACTGGCTCAATGGTTTGCAAACAACCTAGTGAAAGACCAACGCACGTGGATTAAGCTTCAAGATGATTATCAAACCACTCAATGGTTTTCGTTGAAGAAACACTTACCTGTGCATTTTGTGTATTGGCCAGCATGGGTCAATGAGCAATTTGTTGCCCAATATAGAGATGACATTTATCATCGTTTTGCTGATACTTCCCCCGAGTCTATGTTGAGCCTCAACCGCCCATAATCACTTATCTTGTCACATTTACATTGCTTTTATTTACCATAAAATTGGAATGGAAATTCGCTTAGTCGTTTGTCACTACATTTTGTTATTGATGTGTAACCTCTATTAGGAAGTTATGTGATCAATTTCAAATAGATGGCTTTTATTAATTGTTGAGCTCATCATAGTCTTTTTAGATTTAACCTGTTAAAAATACGTACAAAATCTGTGAAAGTGTTAATTATAGCTAGCTATAGGGGATTTTTTAAACTTGCATTTATTCGCATTTACCTTTAATTTGCTGCTCAATCGATTAAAAAAGCAGCAATTCCGGAGCGTGAATGTCAGTTGAGTGTGTAAGTCGTAGACAAATGTTGTTTGGCATTGGTGGGGCCGCTTTGGTGACTATGTTACCTAAACCAGCAGTTGCAAGTCGTTCAACTGTTGGTGCTAAGCAATTAAGTTTTTATAACCGTCATACTGGCGAAAGGTTCAAAGGTGATTTTTGGGTTGATGGCCAATATCAAGCCGATATTATTACTGAATTTAATCACTTGTTGCGTGATCACAGGCAAAATGTAGCAGCGCCAATGGACAAGCGATTATTTGAATATTTATATACATTACAATCTCAATTGCAAACTGACAAAGAGATCCATGTTATTTCGGGTTATCGTTCTCCCCATACAAACCAGATGTTAGCATCTCGTAGTAACGGTGTGGCAAAGAAAAGTTATCATATGAAAGGGATGGCGATGGATATCGCTATACCTGGAGTAAATCTAGCCGATGTTCGTCAAGCCGCATTATCACTCAAACTAGGTGGAGTGGGTTATTATCCACGCTCAGGCTTTGTTCATGTGGACTCGGGGCCAGTGAGGTCTTGGTAATTAATCTCTTGTGACGTGAGTGTAGCTATGTTAGTATTCGCGCGCTTTATTTGAGTCATTCACATAACGGATGTTGGTCGAAAACAAACGTTATCACTGATGGCAATTTATTATTTTCTATATAAGTGAGTTAATCATGTCTTACACTATTAATGCAGAAGCACGTTCTGAAATCGGGAAAGGTTCGAGCCGCCGCCTACGTCACGAAGGTAAACTTCCTGCAGTAATCTACGGTCCAGGTAAAGAGCCTGTATCTATCACTTTACTTCACAAAGATATCATCAACATTCAATTGAATGATGAGTTCTACACGACTGACCTAACTATCGTGTTAGAAGGTAAAGAAATCAAAGTTCGCACTCAAGCTATCCAACGTCACTCGTTCAAGCCTATGGTTGAACACATTGACTTCAAATATGCTTAATTAGCTGTTTGCGAAAAAAGCGCCTATATGGCGCTTTTTTTATGACTTAATTTTCACTTTTGAGCTATCAATTAACCGCTATTCGATGTCATAACTGTAATAAATATCGAGTGACTGACTGATTGCACCTGTGACACTTTCAAGATATAGCTGTGACATTAGATAGTATCTGACCGTCATTTCATAGCCTGGATTAAATACACCAATACCATACTTGATCATCAAATCGTCACCAATATAACCACTGACAGCAACACGGCCATCATCATTGGCATCAAGCTGTACGTTGGAAAAACCAATTCTCTCAATTAAGCTAGCCGCCGTATTCCCAATATTATTAATGGCACCGCCACCGAGTTGCGTACCTAAGCTAAATGCTGCACTCATCATCATGGCATTACTCTGGTCGCTATCTGCGTTGGTAAAGCCTTTACCCGTTAAAATATACGATAAGACTTCAGCGTGCTCTTTTACTGGATTTGAAAAAATAGTTACTTCGGGTTGTATCGTGGTTCCTGTGACTCTAACACCTGCAGTTAGATCTTCTTCTTTAATTTCTTTTGTTGCTTCAATATCTAGGTTGGCTACTTCTATGGGACCGGTAAACTGCAGTTCACCCTTATCAATCGTCAAGGTTTGGCCCATAAATTTATAGCTACCGTTGGTTACCCGAATGTCACCAAATAATAAGGGAGGCTGACCAGCACTATCGTTCAGGTTGAGCGTACCGACGAGCTGACCTTGTAAGCCCATACCATCTACATTGAGATTATTTCCAACGTTGATACTTAATTGTGAGTTCACTTCATATGGGTTTTGCGTTTGTTGGTGTGCTGAAATGGAGTCATCAAATACAACATCGTCTGATAATGGTACGCCATTCTCTGGTAATTGTACGATTGTAATTTCGCCAGATGGGACACTGATTTCACCTGTAATGTCCAGTTTGTTTGTATCAAAAACCAATGTAATATCGGGCGAAACATCAAGAATGGCGAGAGGAGGCTGAATAATTGCCAGCTTCTCTCCGGTAATCTTTACATTTCCTGCAAATTTGCCCTGAGGCCAATACAGGTCTCCTTGACTTATCGCTTTACCATCACCCATCTGCCAGTTTGCATCAAATTGTCCCTGATGACCATGTAAGATTAGCTCTAAGTTTAATTCATCAATGAGTGTAGGGTTTGCAGCTAATGCCATTGCGCCATGGTTTATCAATAATTTACCGGTTGCACTTGGATCATTCAAATAACCACCTAAAATGAGATCCGCTGACACATCACCTTGCAATGTAGAAAATTGTGGGAAGAAACTACCGAAACTTTGCAGGTTCATATTGCCAATATTGAATTTCCCCGAAAGTGCTTTCTCAGGGGTGATATCAATAGCAAACTGACTATTGATATTGGCGATACTGTCTGATTCGAAAAGCAACTCACCCTTCAACTGAGTTTCATCTAGCTGGCTATTCATTAATAATGTTTGGTATTCAAATATCAATGCTTCTTGCTGTTTTCGAAGTAGCTGTATATGTCCTGATTCAAGTTCAAGTTCTAAGTCGACTATTGGTTTTTGTTGTGGTTGCCACATCACATCTGTGAGCAATGAAATACCGCTGTCTATAGTGATATTGTCAGGTAAAATCGGTTGCAATATTTGCCCAAGTTGGCCTTTGAGTGACAACTGTGCTTGTCCAGAACTGCCGATGTCAGTGTTATCATTCAGACAAAGCTGGCTTTGACGGTGAACGAGGCAAAATGGTTGTACTTTGCCTTGCTGGGTCTGGTTATCCCAAGATGCAATAATCGTTGAGTCTAAACGCCACAGCCCAAGTAAGTGGTCGACATCTAGCTGATTAATTTGTGCATCAATGGTTTGTTTTTCGAAGTTTGTTTGACTATCAATTTGGCTAGCTAAATTAAAATCGCCTATCGAGTTTATACTTAATTCTTGTTGAAGCTGGTCGCCATTAGCATTGAGCTCGACATCCTTAAAGTCTAAGTTGGCAATATAACTATTAACAGCATCTAAATGCAGGTTAAAACGATGCTCTCTCGTCGGTTTGTAATCACCGACAAGGTTTAAACGTTCAATTTTAATGTCTTGATAACTCACATTTTCAACTAGCGTGATCAAGTCAATGTCGGGTTCTTGGCTATTACCCGTTACATCTACAACACTGTATATTTTACCTTCTGCACCAGCGAGCCACATGCCCAAATCTGGAACCGATAATTCTGCATCCAGATCCCAGTTATTATCAGTTGTGCCATTTAAGGTAAGCGAGGCACCAAGCATGTTAGCTTGAAGATCTGTTGCATTGATAGCTAGTTTTTCATTGATACTCACTTGTCCTACAACATTTAATTGCTGACCATTTAATTCCCCATCTAAATCAGCATGGTCGACGGCCACTTGCCACTGATTGTCTCGATAATAGCCATGACTTGATAACTCGCCATTAATTTCACTACTTAGTACCTGATACTGTTCTAAACTTGGGATTTGCTGGAGTTGTAGTAACCAAGTTTGTACTTGAACTTGCCATTCAATACCATGTTGATAATTCAGCGAGCCATTGGCGTGAATTTTTCCTGCCGTGGAGTCTATTTCTAGTTTAGAAAACGTTAATGATTCTTCTTGGTGTACCCCCTTGCTGTTTATCGACAACCTTGGTTGAAAAGGGCTTTCAAAGTGTGTATTGAGTTCAAAATGTTGCTGTTGCAGATTACCTTCACTGACTAACTCGGTGATATCGGCAAAATACTCAGGTTCGGTTAAAGGCCAATATAATCGACTGTTTTTGATATTAGCTTTATAGGGCAATGACGGATTTGCAAGATTAATGGTGCCAATTAACGTTAAAGATAAATCGCCACTGATTGATGATTCGACTTCAAGATGACTAAAACCATGTTTAAGCGTCAGTTCGATTTGCTGGTCAACAAACCCTTCAACTTCATCGATATGGTTAACATCTGCATGCAATGAAATATCCATTGGATAATCATCATCGAGGTCTATGTTTCCGATTAATTTAACTTTGCCATAGTCATGGGCGAAATCGAGCTTGCTAAGACTGATTTGGCTGCCAATATAGCTGCCTTGTATATGAATATATTCAAACTTGTCAGTACGTTGCCCTAAGGTAAGTTGATTGTTTGTTGTGTTAAGTGACTTTACAAATAGTGGAAAGGGCATTGCTGCTTTAGGCAGGTTAGCCATTGCCCAGTCTGGAAATTGATTATCTGCACTTTTTGTTGTTTGCTTGTCTGTTTTTAGGCCACTTGGTTTCGATTCATTTGAATTTGTTTCTATTTTCTTAGAAACGGCCGCAGTGGATACTTCTGTGTCAGCATCTTTATCAGTGGCTGAATCTGTGTCTGATAAAGGGATATTTGCAAATAAACCTGTTGCTGTGAGGTATTCTACCTGTAGCCCTGGTTCATTCCAGATAGCGCTACCTGTTATATTGTCGGCGCCGTAATTCATGTCATCGACAATCACATTGATTTGGTTGAGTGACGTTTGTGTCAAGCTAATATCAAAGGGTAAGCGCAATATATCGCTATCTGTTAGTTCAATACTTTCAATGTCTAACGCTTTTTCTGGTAGAGAATCAACATCCTCATCAAACTCATCAGTATAAATAGCCACAAAGACACGGCTGGCATTCAGTTGATTGACGCAAAGCTGTTTGTAGAGCCAACAAACTGGGTTCCAATCAAGATGCAAGTCATCAACCTCAACTGCAACGCCATTCATCTGCCAACTTGCGTGATTAAGCTGTAACTGCTTATTAAGAGAGCCTGAATGGTAATCAAGACTGAGATCAGGCACGAATTTGTCAGCCAGATATACACTCACATGAGTCCCAAATGGGGTGCTGATGAGCAGAGCAGATAACACTAACAATATTAGTGGTACATATAGCAGAGTGCGAGTGGTCCACTTAGCCCCTTTTAGCCCCTTTTTGAGCAACGTTATTAAGCGGGTGGGTTGTGTGGGGCATTGTGCTGGTGCAGGAGACGTATTCATAGCTCAGTCCCCATCGTTAAGTGGATGCGCCATGAGCGTGCAACTGTTTCTGTTTCTTTTAAACCGACACCGACATCAAATTTTATTGGGCCAATTGGAGAGATCCAATGTACTCCACCACCTGCAGATACCACAGGTTCGAATTGATTATTATCAAATGCATTACCTGCATCAACGAAGGTGGCAACGCGCCATGTTGGCGTGAGATAATATTGATACTCTAAGCTTCCAATAGCCAGATAGCGTCCACCGACGACTTCACGTATAAGCTGATCATCAGAATCAGTATATTCAATATAGGGGCCTAATTCGTTATATGAATACCCCCTAATAGTTTGATCACCGCCAGCAAAATAGCGAAGTGAAGGCGGAACTTGAGCTAAGTCTTCATCGGCAACCACATTGGCACCTAAGTCAAGACGCGCCACAAACCTATGGTTATCAAAGAAGGTATCAATCCATTTCCATTGCGCCTGAAAGCGTGTTAATTCAATTTCAGAGCCTAAAGATGGGTTAGCATATTGCACTGAATAGGTTTGTCTGAAACCCGATTTGGGGTCTAAGGTATTATCCCCACGAGTTGTTTTGGTAATACCTGCACCTAAAAGGATAAACCTCGGGTCAAATTCTTGAGATGACTGATCATAGAATTCACGTACCATTTCAACGGTATATCCCCAAAGCCAATTATTATTTGAACGGGTTTGGCGGCTGACACCAAATTGGTAACTGGTAGACTCAAGCTGACCAGTACTACTGTATTTAAGCTCATCTGGCTTATATACCTGTGTTAAACCATATTTATCTCTTATCAAACCAAGTTTAATTTTGAGCTGGTCATCTAATGGATGCGTTAATGGTATCGTGTAAGTTGTTAATAGCTTGGGGCGATCAGGCGACCATTCCGTCGTGGTTTCCTGGAAGTGGCCATAACGGTTTAGTTGTGGTGTACGCCAAGTTAGCCTGACTCTAGGCTCAACGCTGGAGTCTGTGCTATTACCAATATCAACACCTAAACCAACTTCTAAAGAGTGACTGGGACGAGGTGTGAGAGAGACATTAATCGGGACTAAATTATTTTCAATATTCTCAACTTCTGGCAGCACCTTAATGCTTGAAAAATAACCTGAGTCTAGCAGGTTGCGGTTGAGTGCATTAAGTGGCTGAGTAGCATAAGGTGCACCGTCATCAAATGGGACAAGTGCCGTTAAAATATTGTCGTTTAAATCATGCCCTTCAAACGTCACTTGACCAAATTGATATCGCTTACCTGAGTGAAAGTGTAGGTTGATTTGTGCGGTATTGGTATCACGATTGACTCTAATTTCTGATTTAGTAAATTGGCCGTCAAAATAACCCCTTGCCAGCGATAAAGTGAGGAGTTGGTTTTTTACCTTATCGTACTCACCATGATTAAGTGTTTGTCCTGGCGTTAATGATATGGTGCTCAACCAGCGTTCAAAACTGTCATCATTTAGCATCTCACCATCAAATTGGATATCTACCCATTGCAAGATAACGGGATCACCAGGGGTAATATCAATTGTTAGACGCCAAGGTTTTCCACTCTCTTCAGAGATCTCAGTATTTATCAAACCATGATAGTAACCCATTGATTGTAATGCAGCTTGAACGTTTTCATTAACATTAAATAAGAATGCACGACGTTCAACTGCTGTGGTAGGCTGAGTACCGAGATGTGCTCGGACATTATTTTCTAGTTGCTCAGTCACGCCTTTAACATTGATTGTAAGGTTGGGTTTTGCCAATAGAGCAGGGGAGATTATCAGCAGTATTATGCTGATAAGTGCAATTGAAAACGCTTTTAAAACAGAGAAAGACAAATTATGACCGGCAAAAGTTTGATATGAGTATATTGTCGCTAGAAACTCAATAAGTCGCAAGCTAACATCGTGATTAATCGAATTAAAAAAACATTATTTCAAGGACTTGCAAAAATGAATAAATCAATAAAGTGTCTTGGCCTTTCACTGACCATAATGTCAGCAGCATTGACTCCCTTCATGGCACAAGCAAATACAGAAAACCAGCCCTTTGCAATCGCTATTCATGGTGGAGCAGGGACCATTGCGAAGGCAAGTTTGACGCCGCAGCAGCAACAAGCTTACCGTGACAAATTAAAGCAGGCCGTTGATAGTGGTTACCAGGTACTATCTGACGGTGGCGACAGTATTGAAGCCGTTAAAGTGGCGATAAATATTTTAGAAAATAGTCCACTGTTTAATGCTGGTGTTGGCTCGGTATATACATTCGAGGGGGCACATGAGTTAGATGCATCGGTTATGAATGGTCTAACAATGAATGCTGGCGCGGTATCAGGGGTAAAACATATTAAAAACCCTATCGACTTAGCGATTACCGTAATGGATAAGTCACCGCATGTGATGCTGTATGGAATGGGGGCGGAAGAGTTCGCGTTAACTCAAGGTTATAAACTGGTACCTAATCAACATTTCGATACGCCTCATCGATATGAGCAACTCCAAACAGCCAAGAAAAAAATAATCGAAAGTGAATTAAAAGATGGTGATTATCAGGCCTCAGTGGCCAGATTAGATGATGAGTTCAAGTTTGGTACAGTGGGAGCCGTTGCACTTGATAAAAACGGTAATCTTGTCGCGGGTACTTCAACAGGCGGCATGACAGCGAAACGTTATAATCGTATCGGTGACTCTCCTGTTATCGGCGCCGGCACCTATGCAGAAAATGGCGTATGTGCGGTTTCTGCTACGGGCCATGGGGAGTACTTTATTCGCTATCAGGTAGCGGGCGATATTTGTGCCAAAGTGAAGTATCAAAAAAAATCTATTATCCAGGCCTCAGATGAGGTAATAAATCAGCGCCTTATTACTGCAGGCGGAACAGGTGGCGTGATAGCCATTGATCACCGCGGAAATATTGCCACTCCGTTTAATACCGGTGGTATGTACCGCGCTACTCGTAAAAGTGGTGAACAAGCTCAAGTCATGATTTGGCGTGATCAATAGCCACTTTACTCAATGTATCTCGACGTTATGCCATCAAAATGTGATTTTTGATGGCATTAGCGATGACCACAATCGGAATTTATTTATTCCTAATATACCAATCTTGTCTACACTGAATAGTAAAGCACATGGTTTTATGAATATTGCTTTCTAGCCGTTCAGGGTATTAATGCGCTAATGCAGCTGAACCTTGATATTCATATAGCAGTGGCAAGTGCGAAGATGAAACAAGGATAAGGGGACATTATGGATTCAATAAAAATTAGCGAACATATGGATAGACAGCCTGTATTACTCAAATCAGATATGTCGCTGGCGATTGCTGTAGAACTGCTACTTGATAGTAAAAAAGGCGGCGCACCAGTGGTTGGTGATAACGGTGAGTTAGTGGGATTTTTATCACAGCAAGATTGTCTAGCCGTGATGCTTAAAAGCAGTTATCACTGTGATTTAACCAGTACCGTCTCTGATTGTATGAAAACAGATGTACTATCAGTTAAACCTGACGAGAGTATTTTGCAGTTAGCTGAGCAAATGTTAGGTGCAAAACCAAAAATCTATCCAGTAATTAATAATGGCAAGGTACTTGGTACTATTAATCGAACTAACGTGCTAAATGCCATGAATACTTACATGCAGCAGTGTTATTTATCGCCGGCTTAGCGTCTTTTCAACAGAAAAACCATACCAATGTGTGATGTTCCTTGCTAGGATCGCTATTTTGATTATTGGCAAGGGACTCAATCTTGACTTCGGATCTCCACCCTCTCTCTAAATCACACCTCAATCAGTGTTATCAGCTTGATGCTGCTTATATTCGTCGTCGTTTGTTTAGACTAAAGAAAGAACAAAATGCTGAGAAAAAAGCTAAAGAAATGGCCAAGCTTGAGTCTATTGCATTAAAGGCTTTTGCCAAAGCTGCGTTGAGACGTGAGAGTATTCCTAGCATTTCTTATCCAGAAGAGTTACCTGTCTCGCAAAAACGCGACGAAATTGCCGCGGCCATTAGCCAAAACCAGGTCGTGATCGTAGCTGGTGAAACCGGCTCAGGTAAAACCACACAGTTACCAAAAATATGTTTGGAATTAGGCTTGGGTACCCGCGGTATGATTGGTCATACCCAACCTAGACGCCTTGCTGCAAGAAGTGTGGCAAGCCGAGTAGCGGATGAGCTCAATAGCCCACTTGGCGAAGTGGTTGGTTTTAAAGTCAGGTTTGCTGATGCTATCAATGAAGATAGTTACGTTAAACTAATGACTGACGGTATTTTATTAGCTGAACTGACTTCAGATAAATTCCTTAATCAATACGATGCCATTATTATTGATGAGGCGCATGAACGCAGTCTGAACATCGACTTCATTTTGGGGTATTTAAAGCAAGTTCTCCAAAAACGTCCAGATTTAAAAGTGATCATTACCTCAGCAACAATTGATGTTGAGCGCTTCTCTAAGCACTTTAATCAGGCACCAGTGATTGAAGTGTCAGGTAGAACTTATCCTGTTGAAACTCGTTACCGACCACTGGTAAAAGATAATGAAGCCGATCTTGATGTGACCGATGGTATTTTCGCAGCCGTTGATGAGTTAATGGCAGAAGGTCCGGGTGATATTTTAATATTTATGAATGGTGAACGAGAAATTCGTGATACCGCCGATATGCTGCGTAAACAGCAATATCGTGATACTGAAATATTACCGCTTTATGCGCGGCTGTCATACGGTGAGCAATCAAAAGTATTTAAAAGCCATATTGGCAGACGCATTGTATTAGCAACCAACGTTGCTGAAACCTCTTTGACTGTTCCAGGGATTCGTTATGTTATTGACCCTGGTACGGCAAGAATTAGTCGGTATAGTTACCGCACGAAAGTGCAACGATTACCCATTGAACCCATCTCTCAGGCCAGTGCTAACCAACGTCAAGGTCGCTGTGGCCGTGTAGGGGCAGGTATTTGTATTCGTCTTTATGACGAGCAAGACTTTATTCAGAGGCCAGAGTTTACCGACCCTGAAATATTACGGACTAACTTAGCGTCAGTCATTTTACAGATGCTCGCGATTGGCTTAGGTGATATTGGTGCATTTCCATTTATCCAACCGCCTGAACAAAAACATATTCGAGATGGCTTCTTGTTACTGGAAGAACTGCAAGCCGTTAATAATAAGAAAGGGCAGTTACAGCTCACCCAGCTTGGTCGCACATTAGCCAAAATCCCACTCGATCCAAGATTAGCTAGAATGGTCATCGAAGCCCAGAAGCAAGACTGTTTGCATGAAGCGATTGTGGTCACATCAGGTTTATCGATTCAAGATCCCCGAGAGCGTCCAATTGATAAAAAGCAGGCGGCAGATGAATGTCACCGACGATTCAACGATAAAGATTCTGATTTCACCAGTTGGATATTACTGTGGGATCACCTAAAAGATAATAAGCGTGAATTGTCAGCAAGCCAGTTTAGGAAACGTTGTAGAGATGAATATCTCGCTTACTTACGCGTGCGCGAATGGCAAGATTTATACAGTCAGATAAGGCAAGCCGTACATGATTTAAAATGGCGTTTAAATGACAACCCCGCCGATTATGAATCATTGCATAAATCCGTATTGTCAGGGCTACTAAGCCATATTGGTTTTAAAGATAACAATAACGAATATATTGGTGCACGTAATCGAAAGTTCTTTGTCTTCCCAGGATCGCCACTTGCGAAGAAAGGTCCTAAATGGATTATGGCTGCTGAGCTGACGGAAACATCACGTTTATTTGCCCGATGCTGTGCCAAAATCCAACCTCAATGGTTGGAATCCCTGGCTGCTCATTTAATTAAAAAACAACATAATGAGCCTCATTATGAGGCCAAGCCTGCCAGTGTTATCGCATTTGAAAATCAAGTGTTGTTTGGTCTTACAGTCGTTAATCGCCGCCGCATTCAATATGGCCCTATCAACCCGGTTGAAGCGAGAGAGATCTTTATTCGTTCTGCCTTAGCTGAAGGTGAGCTACACACTAAAGAAGCGTTTTTTATCAATAACCAAAAGCTAAAAAATGACATTGAAGATTTGGAGCACAAATCTCGTCGTCGGGATATTTTGGTTGATGAACAAGTGCTAGTGGACTTTTACGAACCGTTAATCCCTGCTGGTATTTATAATGCGCCGCTGTTTTTTAAATGGTGGAAACAAACAAAGCAAAAAACACCAGAGCTATTGAATTTCGATGTAAAAATGCTCATGCAGCGGGATGCAGAGCACATCTCAGCTTTAGATTTCCCAGATGTATGGCACAAAGGCAATTTAGCATTAAAGGTCAGTTACCACTTTGAACCTGGCGCTATTGATGATGGCGTATCAGTACTTATTCCTGTCGGATTATTAAATCAGATAGACAGTATTGATTTTGATTGGTTAGTACCAGGCTTGAGGGAAGAGAAACTTATCGCCTTGATTAAGTCTTTACCTAAGAACCTGCGTCGTAATTTTGTCCCTGCGCCTGATTATGCCCGAGCCTGTTTTCAAGCAATGAAACCATTTGAAATGACCATGCTTGATTCTATGTGTAAACAGCTTTTACGTATGTCGGGGACACGAATTGCAGTAACAGATTTTGATTTAGGGCAGTTAACGCCTCACCTTCATATTAATTTTAAAGTTGAAGATGATCGAGGCAAAATTGTTGACCAAGGCAGAAACTTAGATACATTGCGAGACAAACTACAAGGTGTTGTGGCAAAAGCCATTCGGAATGTCGCTGATGCGGGCATTGAAAAACAACACATCACCCAATGGGACTTTGGTGCATTACCAGCGCAGTTTCAACAGAAAAAGGGCAGTTATGAAGTAAAAGCTTACCCTGCACTGGTTGATAATAAATCAGAAGTTGAGATTAAACTGTTTGATGATGAACATGAAGCTCGTAAACATCATCGAGTAGGGTTATGCCGTCTGCTATTAATCAATATTCCTTCTCCAGTGAAGCATCTTCAGCAAAAATTGCCCAACAAAGCTAAATTGGCGATGTATTTTAATCCATTTGGACAAGTACAGTTCCTCATTGAAGACATCATCAATGCCGCCGTGCAGCAATTGCTCGATGAGAAACAGTTTGATGTGCGTGACCAAGCTCAGTTTGATCAAGCAAAAGATTGGGTGAGACAAGAGTTGAACCCAACAGCTGAAAAGATCTCTTTAGATGTTGAACAAGTACTGACAGTCTATCAGCGTGTTAAGAAGCGTTTGAAAGGAAAGATCAGTCTCGATATTGCTTTTGCTATGAGTGATATTCAAACTCAACTTGATAAACTCGTATATAAAGGCTTTGTGGCAGATTGTGGCTGGAAAAAAGTGGCTGATATTAAGCGCTATTTACTGGCTATTGAGAATCGATTAGACAAGTTACCTGTTGATCCTAATCGAGACAGGTTACACATGCATAGCGTCAATAAAGTACAAGAAGCACTTGAGGCACAAATGGCCAAGGTACCAAAATCGCAACCAATGCCAGAAGTATTAATTGAAGCCAGATGGATGATAGAAGAGTACCGTGTTTCCTGCTTTGCTCAAGTGCTAGGTACTGCATACCCTATTTCAGAAAAGCGGGTGATGAATCAAATCAATAGCGTATAGCTATATTAGTTTCGGTTGTTAACCATAGTCATTGGCTAATTCTTTATCAGCAACGAGTAAAAATATAAAAGCCGATCTCATTTTGAGATCGGCTTTTTGGTGCCAGTGTAAAGCTTGTGACTGTTAAAGTATTGCTCGCCGTTAAGAAATGTTTAACTTAACTACATGTATTCTCGACTAAAATGTTAAGTGAGAAGATAGCGAGTGCATAGTGTTATTTTCGAGTATCTCTGCAACTTGATCTTGATTAATACTGTCTAGTGCCATCAACTCACTGATCAGCTTATCCTGCACATCATAGGGCATCCCCATGCTATCCATAAACATATTAATGCGTGTACTATCACCACTTGCTACGAGATCAACCAACACTCCAGCTTCATATTCAACAACGTTATTCATAATGACTCCCCCAAAATGATAACCAAGGGTCTATTAACATATAGCAGTTTGTGGAACAGGTAAGGTAGATTGTTTGGTTGTAAAAAAATTGTAATCTAGGTATTTAAGATATAAAAACTGTTGCGCACCTTGTAAGACTTTCAGTTTTTATTCAGCTTAAATCTATATTTTTGTACAATATTCATGCGTTTCACAAACGAAACTGAAAGTTTTCTGTAATTCTATGTGAATCTGACATAACTGTTGTTATAATGCACAGCATGAAGAATGTGATTGGTACTCTTCATCTCTGCAAGGTTAACACCACTCGGTAAAGTGATACTACACAGTAAACTTTAACCTAAAAATAAGGTGAACCTGCCCCTACAGCGACCTAACTAAAATTGGAGTCATCATGGAAGTTCATGAATACGAAAGTGCTTACTATCAAGTTAAAGATGATGTTTTAGAGTCATTACCGACTGAAGAAGAGTAAGTTTGTGAATGAGCCATAAGTAACCTTCTGGGTTATTGTGCTCCGAATAAGCATAAAAATAGCAGCCTAGGCTGCTATTTTTATTTGTATTGATATCAAAGCGCAGCTATCTCTAGCCTTCAATGCGGCCTTTTTCAGGCATGATTTCTACAATAACCCACGTTCTTACCTTTTTTTGCAACCTTAAGGTTCTATCATCAACCCAATCTTGATCACCTCGTTTACCTTCAATTTTCACCACCACAGTTACGTCATCAGTAAAGCGTCTAAAAAAATCGATATCAATATCACTCACACTGAGTGTGACATTGTTCATCGACAATCCAAGTACATGGCGCTGAACTTGAGAAGCAATGTGGTAACTCATGATCACTTGTTTAATATCATCAGTAACAAATCCGCTTGCTTTGGTCACATCTTTGTCGATGTATATGGCCTGAAAAAATCCAAGAGAAACTTGCTCAGGTGTTAATGATATTTGACCTTTCTCTTTCATGGGCTCACAGGCACTGAGTAGGAAAAAGCTAAATATTAGCAAGAGGCGAGACAGGTTTACTTGTAATGTCATGAGTGAATAGTATGGTCCAGAAGGTTATGGTGTTAATAGTATTACGGTTAATTGCAGCCATGACAATATAATTGATGATAAATGCTTGGTTTTAAAGCGCAATGAAACCCTGTGAGGCATATTTCGATGAGCAAATTGAGTAGACATTTCTATATGGGTCAATAACCTAAAATGAGTATGCTTTATCTGTATCAAAGAATGTTATCCACAAATTCTGTGGACAAGTGTGTTAGTGAAATTGAATGTTTAATCTAAGTATCTGTTTAAATGTGTCTTTTAATGCTGGCTAAAAAATAACACCCTGTTTTTTGTGTACAAAATATAATCAATTTTATCGGCAAAAAATGCACAGAAGTAACTCAAATGTTGTACTTTACTATTAAAGCTATTTATTAGCCTGTTGATAGACAATTGCATCTCTAAATAGTAAAAGCGCTAACCTTGGTTAGCGCTTTTACTATTTCAATACACGTTAAGTTAGTCAATGCAGTGAATTAAGCTTCACTTTGATCTGCTTGAATTGCAGTGAGTGCAATTGTGTAGACAATATCATCGACTAATGCACCACGAGATAAGTCATTTACCGGCTTACGCATACCTTGAAGCATAGGACCGATACTGATTAAGTCGGCACTACGTTGTACAGCTTTGTAGGTTGTATTACCTGTATTGAGATCAGGGAATACAAATACTGTCGCTTTACCTGCAACTGGGCTATTTGGCGCTTTAGAACGAGCTACATTTGGCATCACAGCAGCGTCATATTGCAGTGGACCATCTATTACCAAGTCAGGGCGTTTCTCTTTGGCGATGCGGGTGGCTTCACGTACCTTGTCAACATCAGAACCGGTACCTGATGTACCCGTTGAGTAACTGATCATCGCTACTTTGGGTTCGATACCAAACGCTGCAGCTGACTCTGCTGACTGAATGGCGATATCAGCAAGTTGTTCGGCATTCGGGTCTGGATTGATAGCACAGTCACCATAAACCAACACTTGATCCGGCATTAACATGAAGAAAATCGATGAAACTAAGCTTGAGTTCGGCGCAGTTTTGATCAGCTGTAATGGAGGGCGGATGGTATTTGCCGTGGTATTCACCGCACCAGATACTATGCCGTCAACTTCATCTTCAGCTAACATCATGGTACCCAGTACCATGTTATCTTCAAGCTGCTCTTTAGCAACAACTTCTGTTAGTCCTTTGTGGCGACGCAAGTCTAGCATTGGTTCAATATAACGTTCACGCGCAGCAATTGGATCAATGATTTCAATGCCATCGCCTAGGGTAATTTCTTGTTGCGCAGCAATACGGAATATTTCTTCACGGTTACCTAGAAGCACACACTTAGCTATTCCACGTTCTGCACAAATAGAAGCTGCTTTGATAGTACGAGGCTCTTCACCTTCAGGTAGTACAATTTTCTTGGCTGCTGCACGTGCAAGCTCTGTGAGTTTGTATCTAAATGCTGGTGGTGATAATAAGTGGTCGCGCGGTGAGTTTTGGGTGAAGGTTTCAATCCAATTGTGGTCAATGTGGCTTGCAACAAACTCTTGCACACTTTCAACGCGTACAGCATCGTCTACCGGGACTTCATGGTCAAAACGCTGGATGTTTAACGAGGTTTGCCATGTATTTGAATCAATTAAGAATACGGGTAAACCTGTTTCAAATGCTTGCTCACATAATGCCATAACTTCTGGTTCAGGCTCATAACCACCTGTGAGCAGTAGGGCACCAATTTTAACACCATTCATAGCAGCCAAGCAGGCGGAAACAATCACATCTGAACGATCGCCTGAGGTGACTAATAATGAATCGGCTTTAATATGAGCAACCATATTATGGATACTACGAGCGCAGAAGGTAACACGGCGCATGCGGCGAATATTCATTTCGCCAGCATTAATTATTTTGGCATTTAAATGCTTAGCTAAATCAGATGCTCGTGGTGAAATTAAGTCCACATTAAATGGCACACTACCTAAAATTCGCAGCGGGCTTTTGCCTGGTAGTTGGAACATACTTGATGTTTCAACTTGAGGTGCTTTGTTATCAAATACCTCTGATAAGTCAGGGCGAGCACGGCCTTCATCATCGACAGGTGCACCAATTTTGTTGATGATAGCACCCATAATACGAGAGTTTTTCGAGCCGCCCCAGCTATTTGAAGCGATCTCTAATCGGTTCATTAGTGTGGTTGGCGAATCATTACCTGGTGTCGCAATAAAAATAATATCAGCATCAAGCGCTTTAGCGATTTCATAGTTAATATCATCAGCAAACGGGTGACTGCGTGTTGGCACTAGACCTTCAATGACAATCGTTTCTGATTCTTCTGTTGATTCAGCAACACGTGCAATGATTTTCTCTAGTAAGACATCTGTTTGCTCTGAGCGAATAAGGTTTTGCGCCTCATCCATGCCAAAAGGCTCAAGTGGATTAACCGTTGGAGATTTACTTAAAATGGTTGTCGAGCGCTCAGGGCCGTTATCGCCTTGGCGAATTTGAGCGATTGGCTTAAAAAAGCGAACCTTTACACCTTTATGCTCTAATGCACGCACCATACCTAAACTCAATGAAGTTAGGCCGACACTGATGCCAATCGGGATTAACATGATATTTCGAGACATAATGTCCTCTACTTGTCTATGTAGTTAAATTGTTTAGATAATTTTATAGTGCAGCAATTAACTTGATTGAGTCTTCAGCGATAACCCATTCTTCATTGGTTGGGATCACCATTGCTACAGTACTGTCATCGGTTGTGATAATGCCTTCATTGCCAAAGCGTGCCGCTTTGTTTTTATCTGCATCAACTGAGAAATTGAAAATTGACAGTAAGTTCAATACTTTCTCGCGGATCACATCAGAGTTTTCACCAATACCGCCAGTGAAAATAACAGCATCAATTCGGCCCAGTGGCACAGAGTAAGAAGCGATATATTTGGCAAGGCGATAGCAGAATATTTCTAGTGCTAAAGTGGCGCCTTTATGTCCATCTTGATAGCCTTCTTCAATACCACGACAGTCATTTGTCAGTTCAGAAATACCCAGCAGACCACTTTGCTTGTTTAGCACATTATTGACTTCATCAAGGGTATAGCCAACTTGATTAACAAGGTGGAAGATGATTGAAGGGTCTAAATCACCACAGCGAGTGCCCATCACCAAACCTTCAAGTGGGGTTAAGCCCATTGATGTATCAACACTCTTACCGCCTTTTACTGCGGTGACTGATGCACCATTACCTAAATGGGCAACAATAACATTGGTCTCGTTGACTGGTTTATTTAATACTTTTGCAGCTTCACGGCTGACGAATAAATGGCTGGTACCGTGCATACCATAGCGACGAATACCATGTTCACGATATAGCTTATAAGGCAGTGCGTAAATATAGGCTTTTTCTGGCATACTTTGGTGGAATGCAGTGTCAAAAACCGCAACCTGAGGTAGCGCAGGGAATGAAGCCATTGCCGCACGAATACCAATTAAATGCGCAGGGTTATGCAATGGAGCTAATGAAGCACAATCTTCAATACCTTTGATTACATCTTCATTGATGATCATTGAGCGAGTGAACTTTTCACCACCATGTACAATACGGTGACCAATGGCTTTAATTTGTGCAGCAAGCTCAGGATGTGCAGCTAGAATGCTATTTACGATAAACTCAACTGCTTCACGGTGTGCAGTGAATGCACCTAATTGAGCACTGTGCTTTTCACCGTTACTTTTCCATTTGATGCGTGAATCTTCTAGACCAAAACATTCTGCTAGACCTGAAATATGTTCATCGCCACTTGCTGCATCAATAACAGCGAATTTTAAAGATGAACTGCCACAATTAAGAACGAGTACTAATTTATCTGACATGTTAACGCCTTTTTAATAACAAAATTGTATAAGTTTGTGCTTAAGTTGCTAAACCGCTCACGACTAGTAATTAGTGTAGAAGTAAACGATTAAAATCTGTGTTAATAACCAACAAATACGCGGCAATAATTTGGGGCTAGATTAGCTGTTATGCTAGTCTAAGCTTATCCCTATAGGTATTGGCGGTGTTGTTTTGTTTGTTAATGTGTATTCTCTGCTCACCGAAGGCCGCCGTTATATGAAAATTTGGCCGATGGTGAAGCAACTTGGCTATTATTTTCCTGAGTACCGCGTGATACGTGCGACTCAGATTGCGATGTACGCTATGCCTGTCTTAGCGTTGATAACCGTGGTAACGCAAACATTAATACTGGGCTGGACATTCCTGCCTCAGGCCATTGCCACGGGTTTATTTTTTATCAGCTTACCTATCCAAGGTTTTATTTGGTTAGGTTGGCGCGCTAAACACCCGTTACCCCTAACACTATTTGATTGGAGCAACCAACTCAGTCATAAATTGACTGAAATGGGCATTAATTGTCAGCCTCTTACTGCAAACGCTAGTTATATTGATATGGCATATATTTTAAAGCTGGCTTTTGAACGTTTAGATAAAAGCTATTGGGAAGAGCTTTAAGCTAAACTAATTGGTAAATGCCTGTTAGTACATTAGTACACTGCATTAATACCGCGCTCAGTAAATATGGCTTTAATTTTGTCCATCACTTCTGTTGATGGTGGTTTCACGTCTTTTAAACTGTATTCTTCGCCATAGTTAGCCCATTTGTGTTCACCTAACTGGTGATAGGGCAGTAACTCAACTTTTTCGATGTTACCCATAGGTTTGATAAACTCAGCGAGTTCTATTGCGCTTTGCTCATCTTGGGTGAAACCATCGACAACTACATAGCGAATCCAGGTTTTCTGACCTCGATTAGCAAGATATTGGGCAAATTGTAGAGTGCGTTGATTACTGACTTTTGTTAAATCAATGTGTTTCTGATCGTCCATTTGTTTGATATCTAGTAATACCAAATCTGTATGGTTGAGCAGTTCATCAATCACAGCTTCATATTTGCGAACAAATCCATTGGTATCTAAGCAGGTATGAATGCCACTGGCTTTACAGGCTTTAAAAAGATCCGCAACAAAATTAGCTTGTAAAATGGCCTCGCCACCACTCGCTGTAACACCACCGCCACTTGATTCAAGAAACGGCTTATATGACAGCACTTGTTGCATAAGATCATCAACACTAACTTGTTTACCACCATCTAAATCCCAGGTGTCACGGTTATGACAATATTGGCAACGCATCAAACAACCTTGCATGAATACAATGTATCTAATCCCAGGCCCATCAACAGTGCCAAATGATTCGATTGAATGAATGCGACCTAATGTCATGTAACGTCCTTAAATAATACTTATTATATAGATAATGAAAAGGCTGTACCGATATTTCGATACAGCCTTATGTTACCTACTTATAAGCCTTTAGTGAAAGTACGTGTAATCACATCTTTCTGCTGTTCAGGTGTTAATGCGTTGAATCGAACCGCATAACCTGAAACACGGATGGTCAATTGCGGATACTTTTCAGGGTTCACAATCGCATCTTCTAGCATTTCACGATTCATCACGTTCACGTTTAAGTGTTGTCCACCTTCACGACCTTCGTTACTCATGAAGTAGCCGTCCATCAATGAGGCGAGGTTAGCACAGCGACCATTCTCATCTTTACCCAACGCGTTTGGCACGATAGAGAAAGTATAAGAAATACCATCTTGTGCGTGTGCAAATGGTAGCTTAGCAACAGATGTGAGTGATGCAATTGCACCGCTTTCATCACGGCCATGCATTGGGTTAGCGCCTGGTGCAAATGGTGCGCCTGATTCACGACCATCAGGAGTATTACCCGTTTTCTTACCATAAACTACATTTGAAGTAATAGTCAGGATAGATTGGGTCGGAATGGCGTTACGGTACATTTTCTTGTTACGAATTTTAGCCATGAAGCGTTCAACAAGATCACATGCAATGTCATCTACGCGGGCATCATTATTACCAAATTTCGGGTACTCACCTTCAATATCGAAGTCAACTGCGACGCCATCTTCGTCACGAATAGGCTTAACCTTGGCAAATTTAATCGCAGATAAAGAGTCAGCTGCAATAGATAAACCCGCAATACCACAAGCCATTGTACGACGTACATCTCTGTCATGCAGCGCCATTAATGCTGATTCATATGAATACTTGTCATGCATATAGTGGATAGCATTGAGTGAAGATACGTATTGTGTCGCTAACCAATCCATTAACGTGTCTAAGCGACCCATGACATCGTCAAAATCAAGCACGTCAGCAGTGATCATGTCTGATTTAGGCGCAATTTGTTTCTTTAGCTTTTCATCAATACCGCCGTTAATAGCGTAAAGCATGGTTTTAGCTAAGTTGGCGCGAGCACCGAAGAACTGCATGTGTTTACCCACAATCATTGGGCTTACACAACACGCAATTGCATAGTCGTCTGATTCGAAATCAGGACGCATTAAATCATCATTTTCGTACTGGATTGAGCTCGTGTCGATAGACACTTTGGCACAGTAGTTTTTAAAGCCTTGCGGTAATTGATTAGACCACAATACTGTAATGTTTGGCTCAGGGCTTGGGCCCATGTTGTATAAGGTATGTAAGAAACGGAAGCTAGACTTTGTGACTAATGTGCGGCCGTCTAATCCCATACCCGCTACTGATTCAGTTGCCCAAATTGGGTCGCCAGAGAATAGCTCATCGTATTCTGGGGTACGTAAGAAGCGAACCATACGCAATTTCATTACGAAGTGGTCAACCATCTCTTGTGCTTGTGTTTCAGTAATCACGCCTGCTTTGATATCACGTTCAATAAAGATATCTAAGAAGCTAGATGTACGACCTAATGACATTGCTGCGCCATTTTGGCTTTTTACTGCAGCAAGGTAGCCAAAGTAAGTCCATTGAATCGCTTCTTGTGCATTGGTTGCTGGCCCTGAAATATCAAAACCATAAGATGCAGCCATCTGTTTCATTTGGCCTAGTGCACGGTGTTGCTCAGCAATTTCTTCACGTAGCTGGATGACACCTGATAAGTCTTCACCATTTTCGAAGTCAGCTTGAAGTGAGCCAAATTGTGCGTACTTATCTTGCATTAAGTAATCGATACCGTATAACGCGATACGGCGGTAATCACCAATAATACGGCCACGGCCATATGCATCAGGTAAACCTGTTAATACGCCAGATTTACGACAAGCCATAATTTCTGGGGTATACACATCGAACACACCTTGGTTGTGTGTTTTGCGTAGCTCTGAATAAGTATATTTGATAGCTGGATCTAGTTCACGGTCGTATGCTTTACATGAACCTTCAACCATACGAATACCACCGTTTGGTAGCATGGCGCGTTTAAGTGGTGCGTCTGTTTGTAGACCTACGATTGTTTCAAGTTGCTTATTGATGTAACCGGCATCATGAGAAGTGATAGTCGATACTTTATCAGTATCAAAATCTACTGGTGCGTGAGTAGTATTTTCTTGTTTGATACCTTCCATCACTTTATCCCATAGGGTTGTGGTGGCTGGCGTAGCTTCAGCTAGAAAAGATTCATCACCTTCATACGGGGTATAGTTTTGTTGGATAAAGTCGCGAACGTTGACTTCTGATTTCCAATCACCTGGGGTGAATCCTTCCCAAGCTTTGATAAATTGTTCAGTTTTTTCGGTCATTTCACTACTACCTTTTATTTAATAATAAGGAGATGGTTTATCACACCAGCGACGACTGACGATGCTGCTGATAATCCAGTAATCTTTATTCAGTGACACTCTATGGCTAAGTCTCATAGGAGCATCACTGTTTAATCAGCCAATGCCGATTATGAATTCTGTTTCTCGCATCAAATTCATTATGTACTCTAATAATGAATATAATTGGTAAGACCAATTAACCATAAAGATATTAGCATAAGATGCCGGTGTTTCTTAGTACTATCGAGGCTTTTAAACGTTTATTTATAAAAAATGTTATCAAGGTAACACTTTTATTTTAACACTTTCATGTTGGCATAGATAAATAACCTAGTTAAATGCACTACAAACTTTGTATTGGAGATCTATAAAATAGTACACAAAGCCTGAATTGCTTAGTGAAACAATTATCTCTGTTGATTTAAAAGGGGGAAATTAGCGATTGTATAGATGTGAGGGCAGTTCATCTGAAGCGTTGGTGACAGTGTTAGTCACCAACGCAAGCAAGAGGAGATTTTAACTAGAGTAAAGCGGGTATGCCTTGGATCATACCAACAGCTAACATCGCCATTAAACAAATGAGGAAAGCAAGACCTGGAATAACCATTCGATCAGCAAAACTCAATGTTTTTGGTCTGTCTTTATCGCCAATTAAACCATTGTTATCTAACAGCATTGTCAGTGCCCAAGCTAATACTGGGTTTGCTACAAAAGCAGCAAAGATACAAATACCAGCAGCTTGACTGTTTTGAGTGTCTTTAACCATCTGCATACCCGCTTCAAGTAGCGGCAAAAATACACCTACAAGTAGTGCAATTGACATAACTGGTCGCCACACCGTTACATCCATTGGATAACCGGCAATTGCCACAATAATACAGAGTAATCCAAGTAATATAGCGCCTGCTGGAATAGGGCGCTTAGCGATGGCGGCTGGGATCATATAAGTGCCCCACGAAGAAGTGATATTACCACCACCAACAGCTGTACCTACCATCTGGCGAATTGAGCAGTTAGTCATGGTATCGTCAACATCCATTAATACTTTTTCACTGCCCTTAGGGTAATTTAATTCTTGGAAGATACGATGACCTAAAAAGTCAGGTGACCACATAGCAACAGCGAGAATCGCAAAAGGTAATGATGCAATAAAGTGCTGAACATTAGGCAAACCAAGCTGCCAACCAGTTTCGGTTGATCCCCACCAATGAACGGGGTTTAGATTAGGCAAACCAGGTTCGGTCACAAAGGTTAAATCTAGACCTGCACCCAACGCAAATGCAAGTACAATCGCAGTAATGGAGCATAACGGGATGGCTAACCATCGCTTAGCAATTTTAGCTAAATAGGCGTATAGAATGACATTTACAAGCAGAATAATAAAGGCGACGTAGCCTAAACTATAGTCAAGCTGATGTTTAGATTGTAACCCGCCAGCCCAGTCAAATAATGAACCTATTTGACTCTTAGCTCCCATAAATCCAAGGAAAACTAACAGACCGCCAGCCACGCCACTGGAAGTTAAATTGACTAGCCGAGAACCGCCTTTTACGTAACTGAGCATTAAACCAAAAATACCCAATAAAATGGCTAATGCCAATGGGTGAGCACCTGCTAAGGCAATGGCACCAATTAACGGGATCATCGGTCCATGGTTACCGGCTAAATTTGCTCTTGGGTTAATAAAGCCAGAGCCGATGATGCAAAAAAGTAATGCTGGAATGAGCATTTCAACACGGACCACTTCGATGGCAAAAGACGCATCTAAATTGACGTGGTCCCAACGTTCACTTAGTCCTGATGCCCATGCAGCCATTACAGCAGAATACATGACTGTGATGCCTATTGTACCAGCAATCGCGGGTACCAAGTCTTCCCATTCAAATCTGAAATCTCTACCTGGTAAATTAAGTCCCCAACGTTTGGGTTTCATGATTTTTAATTCGTTGTCTAAATAGGCTTCTCGAGTTTCAAATTCAGAAGCTGGTCGATGAAGCGCTTGGTATGACTGGTCATGGCCAGATTCATCTTGCTGAGTTGAATCCGAGCGCGGGCTAGTATCTGACATAAAATAAATTCTCCGAAAAGAACATGCTCATCAATAAGTTGATGAAAAGTAATAGCACAATTACTGGTATTGTGCCTGCATTTAGAACTGCGTTGTTATTGTTTGTAATGAATGATGTTGACTGTTTACATAGTATTCATTTGCAATATTCAATCAAAATCAATTGGTCTTACCAATTTACCCTTGAATATTATCATATGGATTTAACACTCGCATCTGCTATCAGTAAAGGTGATATAGGCGATCGAAATATTTGGGATCTTGATAGCATAAAATTATACATTTTATGCATTCAATTAACATCGGGCATGCATATTGCTTGTGATATACCTATCATTCAAGCATATCAAGCCGTTAAGTGCAGGCGGCAAGATTGTTATTTTCATTGTTAAAAGTTAAGTGATTGATTTTCATCGGTTAATCTAGCTTTATTAATATTTGGCTAGCTATGGAGCATTACTTTGGTGCATGTGTTTGATTGTTGGTTATGTGTAACAACGTGCTTGATTGGACTATAGGTTGAGTTAGCTTAAGCGTAAATGGCGCTTTTTTAACAGTTTACATTTTAACTTACAATTATTGTGTAAATTTGTTGTAGCACTTTCATATCAAAGTGGTATTTGTAAGGTGTTGTTTTTATTCATTATGTTTTCATCTATGTCATTTGTGTATGGCGTACACCTTACTTATGTTAATCAGTTAATTTGATACTTACACTAACAAGTATCAATTATACTTCATCCCTAACTCCAGTTATTTTATCAATAAGGTAAACATACACCGCTTGTGGAGCACGCTTGGCTAAATCTCAATGTGATGAGTTAACAGTAAATTTCAAGGTGGAGGGATCACTATGAACGCCCTTCATCAAGTGAAAAGTGAAGCTGCTGATGAATATATACGTAGTAACAGTGTAACGCGTACGAATGAATCTTTGTGTCGTAAAGCACAAAACTTTGGCCACAGTAAAGCGTTAAAGTCACCTGTCGAATCATTCGGTTTAGCGGTGTTTGCTGGCATGTTTATCGCAATGGCATTTGTATTTTATGTGACAGTCACGACGGGCTCGACAATGGATTGGGGCATATCCAGATTCATTGGTGGATTAGCTTTTAGCTTAGGCTTAATACTGGTTGTAATTTGTGGTGGTGAACTATTTACCAGTACCGTACTGAGTACTATTGCGTGGGCAGAGAAAAAACTGTCTTCAACGGCATTATTAGCGTGTTGGTCTAGGGTTTACATCGGCAATTTTATCGGTGCCTTATTTATGCTTTTACTCGTGTTTGGCGCAAAGATGTACATGCTCAACAATGGCTTATGGGGGGCGAACTTATTGGCGCTTGCCGATCACAAATTACACCATGATTGGATGCAAGCATTCGTACTCGGCATTTTATGTAACATGATGGTATGTCTAGGTATTTGGATGACATTAAGCAGTAAAGATACCTTAACTAAAGCTTTATTAGTGATGTTACCGGTTGCCATGTTTGTGAGCAGTGGGTTTGAACACAGTATCGCAAATTTGTTTCTAGTGCCTTTAGCAATAGTTATACAACACTTTGCACCTGAGTCATTTTTCGAGGTGGCTGGCATTACAGTTGAGCAATATGCCGGTTTAACAGCTTCAAATTTTATCTTTAATAATTTAATTCCGGTGACGTTAGGCAATATTGTTGGCGGAGGCGTTGTGGTTGCCTTAGGATATTTAATGATTGAGCGCCATGGTAAACATCAAGATAAGGCAATGAGTCACAAAAACCACATCGGACAAGCTAATGTACACCTAGCTTACCCTGAAGAGGGGTCACCAAGCACAACAGAAATACCAACAGAAAGTAACCAAATTGCTTCTACAGTCGTAATTCCTTTAAAACCTTTATTTTCATCACGTACCATAACGGAGAGTCAACTTATGCCTCATTCAATTATCAGTAAAAATGTTAGTGAGTTGATGGATACACAGCCATTGACTTTATCGCCTGCTATGACCGTACAGGCAGGGTTGAAGTGCTTGGTTGATAATAACAAACGTAGCGCACCTGTGATTGACGATAAGCAACATTTGGTTGGCTTTGTTACAGAGCAGGATTTAATGCGCAGTTTATGGTCGGATGAATTTTCAAGTCAGCAAATGCATTATGTACAGGATATTATGCAAAAACAGGTATTAACGGTATCTGGTGATGATAAAGTGGCTGATTTAGTTGAAATGATGGTGGTTGACCGTGAAAAGCTGTACCCGAGTACTCAAGCTGGTATTTATGCTGGGGCCAATTTTGCCAGCTATGATGAACGTTTAAGAATGTCACATGCTCGTAAACCAAGTTGCTTCCCAGTCGTCGATGCGGGTGTATTGAGAGGGGTGATATCACGTGAGGCCATTGCTGCAAAACTATCCTCTGTGATCAATTAATTGCAGTAAATACTGAGTTCAAGGGAGCATCTATTGCTCCCTTGTTTGTTTTCGGATTATCGTGAAGACATTGACAGCTGTTTGATTAAACGTTTTGCTTCATTCAGCACGCAATCTCTTAATGGGTTTTCGCCCATATCATGACGCCATATAAAACTTAAATGACGTTGTAAGTCTAAATCTGGCGTTGGTAATACCACCAATTTACCTTCGTTTACTTCTTGCTCAACGGCAAGATGTGGCAAGCAAGTCAGGTAGTTGCCATTTTGAACTAAGCTTTTTAGCAAGGTCACTTGCTCATATTCTTTCCAGACGTTGAGCTTTTCAATCTTGCCATGAATAGCACTTTCGAAAATATATCTTGTGCCTGCACCTTGTTCACGTAGCACCCATAATGCTTGTTCAAGCTGAGCCAAACTCACATAATTCAACTTAGCGAAAGGGTGGTTGGGTGTAGAAACAATCACTAAATGGTCATCAATCCATTTTTGCTCGTTCAAGCGGCGGTCATTGTTTCTGCCTTCGATAATCCCTAAATCAAATTCAAAATCAAGTACACCTTGAGCCACGTGATCGGTATTTTCTACACTTAACTGGATCCTAAGTTCAGGAAAATCACTATCAATATTGCTGATTAATTGAGGCATTAAGTATTCAGCAGCCGTTTGACTAGCACATATTTTTAAGTTGCCACTGATCAAGTGTTGTTGATGTAAACCAAATTCAATTTGTTCAGCATCTTGTAATAGCTTACGCGCTTTGGGCTTTAACCAACTGCCCCAATGGCTGAGGATGAGTCTATTGCCTTGTCGAATAAACAATGGTCGGTTGAGTAAGCTTTCTAATTGTGAAAGCGACATACTAACAGCAGATTGAGTCATAGACAGTTTTCTGGCAGCCGCACTGACACTTTCTAAACTCGCTACTGCATCAAATACAGCAATCTGTTTCAGTGAGAATTTCATTTCAACTATCTCCAAGGTGATATTTCAGATTTAATGGTTGAACACTCGTTAACGGCTGATCAGCTTACCCTAATAGTTCTCATAATTGAGACTTAGTTATTGAAAGTTATTTTGGGTGCTTTGTTAAGTAGTGCACTGATACACACCCTATACAATACTATTTTTAATCGATTAAGAAAGCTGTAACACACTGAAAATATTGTTTTAATGCGAGAATCGTCAACTAATACACTAATGTGTGAATTAGGTAGCTATTTATTGACCCCTATTGTTCTGTAAATACAATTCATTTCTGTTTTATCAGCTATCAACAAAGTAGAGTATTAAATCTATTTATTGTGGATCAACTTGTATTTTAATTAACCACTCCTACAATTAGTAATAGATTGAAAATTAATCACATAATGTAATTGGCTTTGGCTACAATCGTCCCACTAAATCACACCACTGTTGAGTCATGGCGTGTTGTCCATCAAATTGCAATCGAATTAAGGCCGACTGTACAGGTGATTTAAACTCTGAAATAAGCACTATTGGGTAACCAATCATATGAAAATTAAGATTATTTTTATGTGTCGACTGCGGCAATCATCGACCAAAAATCAATAACCATGAAGTTGGCTAAATTTTACCTTTGTTCAGTAAAAATAGTTTTAATCAGATGCATTCAGTTGATTGGCTGTTTATGCCTGTCTACGACTGTGTTTGCCCACTCAATAAGTCTTAGCCCACAAGAGCAACAATTCATTGAACAAAACCCCGTTATCCGCATAGCGAGTGGCGCAAGTTTTGAACCGTTTATTTTTCAAAACAATCAAGGACAGATAGTCGGTTTTGATCGAGATTTAGCCGATTTAATTGAACAGAGCACAGGACTTTCAATAGAGTTTGAATTGGGCGTTTGGGGTGATGTCCAAAATCGCACAGTGAATGGTGAATACCATGGTTTATCAAGTATGGTAAAAACCGCGCAAAGCCAAACTGTATTTAATTATAGCCAATCCTATATCAACTTAACGCCTGTGGTGATTGTAAACCGGCTCAATCATCGAAAAATTTATCAAGCCAGTGATGTGTTCAGAGCGAAAGCTGCTGTACAAAAAGATAATGCGGCATTTGAACGTTTAACACGCGAACTTGGTGACGTTGAAATCATTTATTTTGATGATAATTACCAAGTATTAAATGCAATCGTAAATAACAAAGTGGATTTAGCTGTATTGGATGAATCTATTTATTATCTTGCAGACAAAATGGGGATAAGTAAATTTATCACCACATCATTTATTATGGATCAACCTAGTCCATTGCACTTTGGTTTTTTAAAACAACATCAAGAGCTTGCTTCAATTTTTAACAAAGCACTGGCTTCAATTAATCCGTTTCGGTTAGAAGAACTGAAAAATCATTGGTTACGTGGTTTTGATACTGATGCCATTAAGTTTAGTCAGCAAGAGAAGCAGTACCTTTATCAAAAGCATTCATTTAACTATTGTATTGATCCAAACTGGTACCCTTTTGAAGCCAATGAAGATGGTGAACATGTGGGGATGAGCGCTGATATGTTTGACTATTTTCAGCAACAGCTAAAAATTCCATTTAACTTAGTGCAGACAAAAACGTGGAAAGAGTCACTCGAAGCGACCAAAAATCGTCGTTGTGATTGGTTGACTCTCGCCATGCGTACACCTGAAAGAGAAAAATATTTAAACTTCACTCAACCTTATCTATCAATTCCTCTAGTGATAGCCACGTTAAAACAAGCAGAGTTTATACAAGATTTTGAAAGCTTAGTGGGTAAAAAAGTGGGGCTGATTGATGGTTATGCTTTTATTGAGTTATTCCAGCAACGTTACCCTGATGTGGTTTTTATGCCTATCAAATCACTGTCTGATGGACTTGATTTAGTTGAACAAGGTCAGTTGTTTGGCTTCGCTGATTCTTTAGCCAATATTAGTCGGCGGATACAACTCGATGGACGAAATAGCATTAAGGTCTCGGGTCGATTTGATGAGAAGTTTGAATTGTCTGTTGCAGTGCCAGAGGATGATTTAATTCTGTTGGGCATATTCGAAAAGTTAGTGGCAAGTATTAGCCAAGTTCAGCATCAGACTATTCTTAATAAATATATGGCAGTCAATTATCAAAGTTATATTGATTACACCATGGTATATAAACTGATCGCGTTATTTTCAGTGATCATCATGATATTCATGTTTTGGAATCAACGCATCCATAACGAGAAACATTCATTGTCATTGTTGCTGTCACAATTAAAAGAAAAAGATCAAAAGCTAGAAGAGGCATACCATAAGCTTGAAGTGATTTCTTCAACAGATAAACTCACAGGTATTTTTAATCGCAGGCAATGTGACCAAGCTTTACGTGATGAAATTAATCGTAGTCAGCGCAGCAATGTGCTATTTGCTGTATTCATGCTGGATATTGATCACTTCAAACGTATTAATGATACTCATGGGCACCACGTTGGGGATATTTTCCTGAAGCAGTTTTGTCAATTAATAGGGAATAATATACGTGAAGTCGACTTCTTTGGCCGTTGGGGCGGCGAGGAGTTTTTACTCATTTTACCGGCAACTGGTGCAGAGCAAGCTGTTCAAAAGGCAGAGCAACTGCGTGTGTTAGTCAGTGAATTTCCATTCGATATTGTTGGTCAACAAACGACTTGTATCGGTATCTCAATTTATCGTACCGACGACGATGTGAATAGCTTACTGATAAGAGCCGACAAAGCGCTTTACTTCTCAAAAGAAAATGGACGAAATAAAGTTTCTCTATTACCCGATGAGTAGCTCTTTCGGCGACCTTAGTGAATCTAGATAATGTCTCGCGACTATTTATTGTAATCCTGGCAATTGAGTCTTCATTTTGTATAACCCCTTCGCTGTAGTAATCAATAAAGTTTGTCGATTGATGCCACCAAAAGCGACATTAGTGACATTAACTCCTAGACCGACTTCATGTAGCTGCTGTCCTTGTGAGTTGAATACATGGAGCTTACCTTGACTATGACTAGTCGCGTAAATGTTGCCAGCACAATCGATTGCCATACCATCTGGTGAATCAATATCTATGATGAACTCTTCAGCTGCAATGCTGCCATCTTTAGCCAATAGATAAGCAAAGATTTGATTGCCAGCATGACCCACATATAAGGTGTTTTGATCGGGCGATAGGGCAATGCCGTTGGGTTTAGTAAGCTTTGATGTCAATAATGTGGTTTCACCTTGATGATAGCGGTAAACGCCTGTGTAGGGTGTTTGTGCTACTCGCTTACCTAACTGCCAATCGGGATCGGTAAAATAGATTGTGCCATCAATATGTTTAACTAAATCATTGGGTGAATTAAACGCTTGTTGTTGAAAGTTTGTCGACAGTGGTGTGATGCTAGCTTGTTTTTTTGCTTTGTCATTGATTGATATTTGTGACAATGCACGGTTGCCATGGTCCATAACATACAGTGTGTTTTCATCTACGAGTAAGCCGTTACTGTATGAGCTGTGGTGAAATAAATTTATCCCACTATGCTCGGACCAAGTATATATTTTGGCCTCAGGTCCAGCCAATTGTGGCCCATTAAAATCCATTTCAGAGAAATAAAACACTTGCTGATTAGCCGACCAAGTAGGCCCTTCAAGAAACTTGAAATTGTCGCTTATTAACATTGGGACAGCATCGGTTGATAATGGAAGTTTACTCGCATCGCAATGAAGCTCATTTGCTATTGATTGCGGTGAAATTATTAAACTGACACCTAACAAAGCAGCGAACCGTGTTGATGAGGTAAACAAACCTTTACGCGAAGCAAATAAACTAGGCCACAATTCGCTCAATGTCAGATTAGCACACAGGCTTACGACGTTTTTATAAGTATGTGAGCTGTATTGTTTTACATCAAGAGTCGTGGTTAAGTGTGTGTTTGTGTGGAACATATCAGCAATCCGAGTCAATTGTATTGGCAATGTTTACCTTTCCATATCAAGATACTGAATACCAGCGATTAAGCTAAGATAGTGATGCAATATGAATAAAACTGATGCAAAGCCTTTTGAAATGCTCAGTGATGAACAAACTAGTGTTGTGAAAACGATTGAAGTGCATATCAGTAATGTGGATCTTGTGACGTGCAGTGATTGGATAAATCAGCAGATGTTAATGTTACGCTCAGATAGTAAAGCGCTGTCACAACAACGTTTCTTCCCTGATTATATACATAATGCAGGTCTTAACTCTGCTGATATCAAACACATTATTACTCAGTTTTATTGTCAATTTCCTGAGTTATCGCCTGAAGATACACTAGCGGTAACTGAGTATGTATTGGCACATGCTCAATATACTGAGCATCAGTTAATTGCGTTTGGTTTGATTAATAAGTATGTAAAACGCCATTATGATGATGGATTATTTTTTAGATTTGAATACTGGTTATGCAATTATGCTAACAATTGGGCTCATGTCGATGATTTATGTATAAAAACCACTTATCAGTTCTTTTTATCGCGTCCTCATTTCATTCCTAAAGTGAGTCGTTGGGCGCACTCTGACGTTAACTGGTGTCGTCGTGCTAGTAATGTCGCTTTGGTGAAGTTCATTAAACGAAAAATGGGTAAGTCGGTTTATTATCTTGATCCCAATTTGATACTTTCTCAGTGTCTTCAGCTTAGGGATGATTCAGATGAAATGGTACAAAAGTCCATAGGTTGGTTATTGAAAGTGACGTCAGTGCATCACCCACAAGCCGTGATAACCTATCTAACTGAGCAGCATCAATATATACCTAGAACGACTTTTAGGTACGCCATCGAAAAATTTGATACAGCAACAAAACAACAATTAATGGCGTTATAAATAGTTTGATAGTGATGTTTATCTGCAGTAGCAAGCTTATACCAAGCAATAGTAAATGGTACGCATAAAATAGCCCTGTATGCTGTGGAGTATTCAGGGCTATTGAATAGGTTAATTTACGTGATTGAAAGAACTAAAGAGCTTATTCAAACAACACAAATGACGATAAGGTTAGGTATGCTCATGCAGCATATCGACTAACTCATTTTCAGTCGTCGGCACGTCAGGTAGTTTGACATTAATTGGATCTGAGCCATTGAGCATGAAGGCTGTATCCGTAAGGTGGTCATGATGGAACCATCTACCATTCACACACACGTTGGTATAGCACCTAGTACATTTTTTAAGTTCCATGATTACTCCTTTCCAACAAATGACGATTCAACCCTAACCAAAATCTAAATGGCACAAGGTGATCTAGATCAATAAAGTTGAATGGAATTTGAACTAAAAGAATTTATCTGTAGGCTAATAGTGAGCTAGCACTTAATTTTATTGGATAAATAGTACAGGCAACTTAAAACGCGAATTTGCTTCCACTACCTTAACCAAGATGCGATTAAAGCGAGAGATTGTTTGCTCAATAGAAGATTTTCAATCCAATTTCAGATCGATAAAAGCAATAATATAACCATACTGCTTAGCAGTTAATTGCTTATTTTTATATTCCAGTGTGGCAAGTTCAAATGACCATGTTTTCCCAATAGGTGCAGGCTTAATTGTCATATCAATATTAAGTAAGCTTTCATCTATTACTTGGTAGCCTTTAGCCGTTGCTTGCTTAGCGCAATGGGCCAATACAAACTCAACCGCATATTTATCCACTTGTGGATCACCACTATATTGAGTATCACAAGCCGTCTTATGTATTCCTTGTTCGTCAATATATTCCAGCTTTCCAATGGTAGAACAACCACCTGTTAGCATGGATATCAATACATATATATTTAGTACCATAAATCTTTTCATTATTTTTCCTCTACTGCCTTAGTTCAAATCCATACGTTCATTGGCCTGATAAAAGTATCATGCCTGTAATGACAGAAACTGTAAGTTACCAATTTGTAACAATATTTTATGACGGGTAAACGCTGTGTTAGGCCATTGAGTTAATTGAACGGTTTTACAAAAGTTTCGCTAGAGGGTGAGATCAAGATCGCTAAATGAAAAATGGTTCATGTTAAAATCCGCAGCCTTTCAAATGAGAAGAATTCCTATTCAGATATATTAAGGTTAGCGATATGAAAAAGCTTCCAGTCAAAATGATCAGTGCAGCCATCGCGGCGGCATTGTCACCACAAGTTATTGCAGAAGAGCAAATTGACCAAGTATTGGCACAAGAAGAGATTGAAATTGTCAATAATTTCCATGAAGTGATTGTCATTTCTGGCTCACGCATGGAACAGACCTTGGATCAAATTGCTGGTTCTGTAGTGGTGATTGACGAAGAAGCGATTGCTAGAAATATGTCTACCGATTTTGCTAGCCTATTTAAGAACGAAGCCGCTGTCGATGTGAAAGGTGGTGCAGGTAAGCCCAGCTCTGTGACTATTCGTGGAATCGGTGGCAACCGAGTCATGATGGTAAAAGACGGCGTTCGTGTTAATAACCAATACGCATCACCACTTGGGCCTGGTGCAGAAGGCACAGGCCGTGGTTTAACCGAAGTGGAAGGTTTGAAGCAAGTTGAGGTGCTTAAAACTGCTGCATCAACCATGTACGGTTCTGATGCACTGGGTGGCGTGATGGTGATGACCACTAAAGATGCAGATGACTACCTTTCTGGTAAAGATTATCACTTCTCAGCTAACGCAGGTTATACCGGTATGAATGATGAGTATTCAGCTGGTTTCACAACTGCGTTTAGAAAAGGTAATTTTGACAACCTGATTAGTTTCCAACACCGAAGTGGTGAAGAGCAGCAAAACTATTACGACAGCCTGCCAGACACTGATCTTGAAACCAATAGTTTATTACTGAAAAGTAAATATCACTTTAATGATGATACTAACCTACAGTTGACAGTAGACTTCTTAGAGCAACAGTACTATCGCTGGGAAAATTACGCTGATAAAGACCAGTCTATTGATTATGACCGCACAACTCAGGCACTAAATACTTCATTACGTCTACGCTCAACTAAAGACCGTGGTATCCACGACAATGTTGATTTCGTGCTGTATTACGGAAAAACCGATCAAACAGAATATCGCGAATATTTTGATGGTACGAGCGGTTCTGACCGTGAGATAAATGAAAAACGCGACTATTCATTTGATGAGTATCGTGTCGGTTTTGCTTCTACCTTCAGCAAATCTTTATCTTTAACAGGCCATGACCATCAGATCATTTACGGTTTGGACATTGAAAAGTCTGAAATGAGTCGTCCACGAGAAAATCTCGTATTGGACAACGGCATTTGGGTGCCATCTGAGACAGATACATTTTCTTTTGCGGATACTGAGAGTTTAAGAGTTGGTGCGTTTATACAAGATGACATCACATTCTTAGATGACAAACTGAATGCGATTGTTGGTTTGCGTTATGACTACTTTAAAAATACCCCAGATCAACAACAAGCTGCAGACGCAGGTCGTGATCCTGCTGACTTTGAAGAAATGAGCGATGGCTTCTGGTCGCCTAAGCTTGGCTTGGTTTACCACATGACCAATAACGTTAATATATACGCGCAATATGCTTATGGTTACAAGATGCCAACGCCAGACCAAAAGTGGGGGGAGTTGGAAGTCAGAGATGGCACCATGCCTTTCCCGGTAATTATTCAAGCAAATTATGACCTTGAATCTGAGTCGAGCCACACTGTAGAAATGGGTGTTCGTGGTCACCATGGTGAGACCCAATATGAATTAACTGCTTTCTATACTCAAGCCAATGATTACATTGATTGGGAATTTGTTGGTTGTGATGGTCCATTAGGTTGTCTTGTTCCTCAGTCTTTAAACTACCGCTACACTAATTTAGATAAAGTGAAGTTGTATGGCGCAGAAGCGTCATTTACCCAGTGGTTTGGAGATTTCGAATTATGGGGCAACATTTCATATACCCATGGTGAAGATCATAATGGTGATTACTTAAACTCTGTGAGCCCATTAAAAGGGAGTTTAGGTGTTAATTACTACACTTATTTGGATAGTAAAGAGTTAGATTTTGGTTTGACGATGCGTTTTGCAGATCATATGGACCGTACCACTGACTTAGACATCTTCCCAGGTGGAGATATGTTTAATCAAGTCTATAACACCGCTGGTTATGCTGTATTTGATTTGACCGCTAATGTTAGGTTAAACGATAATTGGACATTAAGAACGGGAATTTTCAACTTATTTGATACTGAATACATTGAGTATGCAGATGTAGCGGGTCAGTCAAAGTTCTTGATGGAAACTATGGGTGTCAGTGAAGAAACCTATTCACAACCAGGCCGTTACTTTAATGTGAAAGTGTCGTACACCTTCTAATAGATAGAGCAGGCGTAGATGGCCATCTAACATTAAACCCATTAGTGCAAGCTGGTGGGTTTTTTATTGGTTAATAGCTACGTTTGTGCAAGTTATGCATCTCAGTTATCTCAAGCCGCAATAGCAGCGTTTTGCAACTTGAACAATGTGAAGCATGGCAAGCTATTGATTGCCATCACAAGATTAACTAAATCCCCTAGTCAAAGATATTTGTCGTACAAAAATTTGTTGTTAATCACAAACAACGCTGTGTATCTCAGTAAAATACCGTCAATTTGTGCGAAGCACAGATCTTAATACTCGCCAATCCCGACATTTTACCCTGACATGTGAGGAACCCTAATGACCGCAGTGGATCTTTCGACCCGAATCGCTAATGTTGAGCTTCAAAGTTATATCATGAACGCATCTGGCCCTAAATGTACCAGTTTTGACGAGCTCAAAGCCATTAGCCAATCGGCTTCTGCAGCTGTGGTGACCAAGTCTTGTACCATTGAGGCAAGGGAAGGGAACCCATTACCGCGTTATCAAAACTTAGCATTGGGCTCCATTCAATCAATGGGGCTACCTAATTTAGGTTATCAAGCCTATTTGGCTATGATGGCTGATCTAAAAGCGCAAGGTAAGCCAGTCGTTGTTAGCGTGTCGGGATTTAGTATTGAAGACAATGTGAAAATGGTAAGTGCATTTATGGAAAGTGAAGCAGACTTAATTGAAGTTAACTTTTCGTGCCCGAACATACCAGGTAAGGCGCAGGTGGCCTATGATTTTGAACAAACTAAACAATCATTAGCCGCACTCAGTGAATTAGGTGATAAGCCCATAGGGATCAAGCTTGCACCTTATTTTGATATGTCGCATTTTGTAGCGATGGCAGACATTATCAATCAATTCCCAGTGAAATTTGTTACCTGTATTAATTCAATTGGTAATACTTTAGTGATTGATCCGCATACTGAGCAACCGATCATTAAACCTAAAGGTGGTTTTGGCGGCCTATGTGGTGAATACATTAAGCCTGTCGGCTTGGCGAATGTGCGCGCATTTAGAGAGCTACTTAATGATGATGTCAGTGTCATTGGTGTTGGCGGGATTAATACTGGAATCGATGCTTTTGAATATCTATTAGCGGGTGCGGATGCTGTACAGATTGCCACTTGCTTTGAAAAACAAGGCCCAGAGTGTTTTGCTCGTATTGAATCTGAACTTAAACAATTCATGGGCAGTAAAGATTATATGACTGTAGCCCAAGCAAAAGGCCAACTGAAACCACTGTAAATAGAAAGATAGTTTATGAAAACAGTGCTAATCATTAAGTTAATACAAAAAAACCAGCAACAATGCTGGTTTTTTTCAAACTTGGATTAACTCAGTCCAATTAATCGTCTGCGTGATCGCATTCATCGTTAGTGCAATGACCATATAAATACAAACTATGGTGAGTTAACTTAATGTTGTGGCGCATGGCGATTTCATCTTGACGACGTTCAATAATCTCGTCAGAGAATTCAATCACTTTATCACAAGTTAAACATACAAGATGGTCGTGGTGCTTCTGCGTTGATAATTCAAACACCGCTTTACCACTTTCAAAGTGATGGCGGGTTAAAATGCCTGCATCATCGAATTGGTTTAATACACGGTATACAGTCGCAAGACCAATCTCTTCACCTGAATCTAATAGTTTTTTGTATAAATCCTCAGCACTAATGTGTTGGTTTTCAGGGTTTTGCATTAGCTCTAAGATTTTGACTCGTGGGAGGGTTATTTTTAATCCGGCTTTTTTTAGCGCTTGATTTCCATCTGTCATTACTGATCTCTTGATTGCAGAACCAATAGGTTCATCCGTGGATAATGATTCATTATATGTGTTGCAAGTTAAAACTTAAACCTCTTGCACAACTAATTCAATCTTTATGATTGATATTTATTAGTATTTGCATAGATTTGTTCTCTATCGTAGATAAAGTGTGATAGTAGGCTTACATATACTAAGGGCTTATTGCAGCTAGGTGGTTTTTAGTTAAGATGATTCAATGTGATATCTTATTTTTTGTAAAAATGATTTAGCATTTTACATAGAACAATTAATTAGAAATATAATGATAAAAGGAGCCAGTATGTATCGTCGTATCGTCATACTCACTGGAGCGGGGATTTCAGCTGAATCAGGGATCAGTACATTCAGAGATCAAGATGGCTTATGGGAAAAACACCATATTGAAGATGTTGCGACACCTGAAGGTTATGCCAAAGACATCCAGCTAGTTGAACGCTTTTATAATCTGCGATGGCAAGATTTACAAAGACCAGAAATTTTACCTAATGCTGCTCATCAAGCGCTAGCAAAGTTAGAGCTGGAATTTGAGGGTGAGCTGTTGCTCATCACCCAAAATGTGGATGATTTACATGAACGTGCGGGCTCATTACGCATGATCCACATGCATGGCGAGCTGAAAAAAGGCCGCTGCCCTAAATCTCAGCAAACATTTGTATTGCGTGAACCTTTTGGTGAAGACAATTGTTGTACTTGCTGTATTCCGGCTATGCGTTTAAGGCCACATATTGTCTGGTTCGGTGAAATGCCATTTGCCATGGATAGAATTCATGATGCGTTAGATGAGTGTGATTTATTTATTGCGATTGGTACCTCAGGCACGGTTTACCCTGCAGCGGGCTTTGTTGATACTGCGAATCATCATGGTGCACAAACCGTTGAGGTGAATCTGATGCAGCCTGATCCACACAGCCAATTTCAATATCACTTTACCGGTAAAGCCGGTGAAATTATGCCAAAGCTTGTGGATACAATTTTGAACGGAAATATTCTTGGTGCAAATAAATGTAAATTGGCACAAGCTTAATGCCTGAAAATACTAAGTTGGCCATTATTATGCGAGGGCTACCGGGTAGTGGTAAAAGCTATTGGGTACGACAATACCTTGAATCCTTGGAGCTTGAACAGACATTGCATATTAAACAATATGGCTATTTCTCTACGGATACATATTTTTATGTTGATGGGAGCTACAGTTTTAATGCAAAACGCTTATCTGAATACCATCAATTAAACTTAACTGGCTTTATTCAAGCAATGGCTAACGGTGAGCCCACTGTTATTTGCGACAATACTAATACGTGTAATTGGGAATACCTAGCCTATGAAACAGCAGCAAAAGCTTTGGGCTATCAGGTAAGGGTAGTTGTTATTGGGCAGCCTAAAGATTCTGAACATCAAAGGTTATGTGCACAACGCAATAAACATAATGTGCCTTATGCGGCGATAAAGCGGATGGGCCAAGCGTTTGAACTGAATTAGTCGCAATATGAATTGCTATAATATGAAAAGGCGCCAATAGGCGCCTTTTTAACATGTTAATTAATACAAACTACATAGATTAATTAGCAGTTAAGTCGATTTGATAAACGGCAAAACCCAGTTCATCAGCTTGCGATAACTTCGTCATTGGGCGTTGTTGATAATCAATCACAAATTGATCAGCTACTGAACTGTCTTGAGTTTCGAAACGGATGTCGAGTGTTGTTGCTGAGTTAATGCTGACAAAATCCCAATTGTTGTCGGCTGTTGGGTTGACCTCACCATTAGCTGCAGTTTCATCTGTGATGTACTGGGCAAGTGCTTCACGGTTGCTGTCAGGCAATTCCATGATCACATAGTCTGATCCCGTACCAGCAAACTTGCCACCGAATGCACGATAGTTGTTTGAAGCTATGATAAAGGTTTTACTTGCGAAATCATCACCGGTAACGACTGTACCATCAGTTTCTGTATATGACAGATCCACAATACGGTTAGCGTCTGCATCGACTAAAGCACAGTTTCCATCAAAGCGGGTTGGTTGTGTCACATCAATTTTGTAATTCACACCGTCAATCACATCAAAATTATATGTACGGTGGGTATCCCAATTGATTAAGTACTGAGGTGCTGCAGAGTTAGGGTCAATTTGATTAAATTGATTTGCACTGCACTCTAACCAGTCTTTGACTTCTTTACCTGTGACTTTTAATGCAACCATGGTATTTGGGTATAGATATAAATCAGCTGCATTCTTATAGGTTAACTCGCCGGCTGGCACTTGCACGTAACTTTCTGCATCAGCCGTCGTGCTATGGCGACCGCCAGCTTTAAAAGGCGCAGACGCTGAAAGAACAGGAATACCCTGTAAATTTTCCGTTAAGTTCGCTTGAACCTTGGCTATTTGGGCATTAGATACGATTTGTACAGATGGATCATCTTGCACCAATGTTAAGAAGCTATACATGTCGGATGAAGCTTTACCGATAGGCTGATCAACATAAGCCTTGGTCAGTTCATGTTCCATTGCTACTGCATCGCGAATAACCACATCTGCGGCGACTAGCTCTGGCATCTCAGCGTTTTTATCGTAAATAGGCATTGCTTTAGCTATGCTATCAACGATTGTCCAGCTGTCGCCATTAAGCGTTAGTGTAAAATCTATGATACCTAAATTGTCACCCCAGCGACCTGGCATAACGGCTGCAACGCCATTAATGGTGCCTTTCTCTAAGTCAGCGTTTTCAAGACCTTCAAAAGTACTTGACGGAAAAACTGAATGGCTGTGACCAAAGGTAATAGCGTCAATACCTTCAACTTGTGATAATGCCCAAGTGGCATTTTCATCATTCACATCGGCAGGAGCACTCGGCGTGCCGATCCCTGAGTGAGGGATAGCAACAATAATATCGGCACCTTCAGCTTTCATCATAGGTACAAACTTTTCGGCTGATTCAACAATACCCATAACAGAGACTCTGTCTGTGAGGTTTTGCTTGTCCCATAACATGATTTGAGGTGGGACAAAGCCGATGTAACCGATCTTAATGGTTTGTTGGTCGCCATTATTATCGAGAACCATTTTCTCTTCAATGATGTAAGGCTTGAATAGGTTTTCACCTTTTTCAATGCCATCCCAGCAGTTAGATTCACACAATACATTGGCGTTAATATAAGGGAAATTAGCGCCTGCTAGTGACTCATACAGAAAGTCCAAACCATAATTGAACTCATGGTTACCTATGTTGCCAACTGAATAACCTAAAGTGTTCATAGCTTTGTAAGCTGGGTGAGTACCACCAATGGTATTGTCATGCTTATGAACATTAGCAATGTAGTCGCCCATTGGACTACCTTGTAGCAAGTCACCGTTATCAACAAGCACAAAGTTGTCTGCTTCAGCACCATGGCGCTTAATGAGGCTTGCCGTTCGAGCTAAACCAATGGTTGGATCGTATTTAGACTTGTAATAGTCATAATCCATTATGTTGGTATGTAAGTCTGACGTTTCTAAAATACGTAAATTAACCTGTACTGAGTTAACGTCGTTATCATCATCTGAAGAGCTGCAAGCAGACAAGCCGACAGCGCTCGCAATCGCAATTGCAAGTAGTTTTTTATTTAACATATTTTCTCTCTCTTTGACCCCGGAGCGATTATTTTTATTGCTCCTTAATATGACTCCTGCTTGATGAAAAATTCCTAACGAATTTAACAATCATCAAACGAAATCGGCTTGAGTATACGTGATTCAGGTTGCGTAAATGTGAATCTAATCACAATTAAAACGGGGTAAGAGAGACTTTGATTAGTTAGTGAACAAAATTGGTCGAGTTGTTGGAATTAATTGTTAACAAAAAGGGTCTTGATGAAAATCAAGACCCTTCTGAAATTGATTGGAGCTAATTTAGCTATATATTATATATAGTTACAATTACAGCAATCCACGGCTACGAAGCAATGGCTCAATACCTGCTTCTTTACCACGGAATTTTTTGTACAGTTCCATTGGATCATCACTACCGCCCGTCGACAAAATGTACTTACGGAATTTGTCAGCAGTTTCTTGGTCAAAAATACCGTTTTCTTTGAACGCTTCAAATGCATCTGCACCTAAGATGTCAGACCAAATATAGCTGTAGTATCCCGCAGAATAACCGCCTGCAAAGATATGTGAGAAATATGTGCTGCGGTAGCGTGGTGCAATTTCACTGATTAGCTGCATATTCTGTAATGATTTCGCTTCGAACTGTGCTGCATCATGTACTTTGTTGTCTTTCAGTGTATGCCAATCTAAATCTAAGAAAGTGGCTGCCATATATTCAACTGTGGCAAAGCCTTGGTTAAATTTACTCGCTGCTTGAATTTTCTCTACCAATTCTTGAGGAATAACTTCACCCGTTTGATAGTGCTTAGCAAATTGCGCTAACACCTCAGGTTGTGTCATCCAGTTTTCCATCACCTGAGATGGGAATTCAACATAATCACGCGGTACACTAGTACCAGATTGTGAACGATATTGAACATCTGACAGCATACCGTGTAGCGCATGGCCAAATTCATGGAATAGAGTGCTTGCTTCATCAAAGGTTAATAGTGCTGGTTCACCTTCCGCTGGGCGAGGGTAGTTAAGTACATTAACAATGATTGGTTTTGATTCAACTCCATTCATGTTGTATTGCTGACGATAAGCATTCATCCATGCGCCGCCACGCTTAGAATCACGTACAAAGTAGTCGCCCATGAAAACAGACATTAATGTACCGTCTTTGTCATACACTTCCCAAGTACGTACTTCAGGGTGGTACTTAGGTAAGTCTGTGCGCTCTTTAACTGTGATACCAAATAAACGGTTAGCTGTATAGAACACACCTTTTAATGTACTTTCTAACGAGAAATATGGCTTAGTTTGTTGCTCATTAAAGCTATATTTTGCTACACGGATTTTGTCCGCGTAATACCACCAATCCCATGCGGCCAATTTGAAATCTTTACCTTCAGCATCTATCTGCTCTTGCATAACACTGACTTCGTTTTTAGCTTGCTCAAGTGCTGCAGGCCAGATCTTATTGAGCAGCTCATAAACATTCTCAGGGGTTTTAGCTGTACGCTCTTCTAAAACAAAGTGAGCATGAGTTTCATAACCCATTAGCTTGGCGCGCTCAGAGCGCAGTGAAGCGATTTTAGCTAGGTGCTTTTTGTTATCGTTAGCATTATTATTATTCGCACGCTCGATATAAGCGGTGTAGATTTGTTGACGTAATTCACGGTTGTCAGCATAAGTTAAAAATGGCGTGATAGAAGGGCGTTGTGTAGTGAAAACCCATTTACCTTCATAGCCACGTTTTGATGCTGTTGCCGCTGCAGTATCGATGACATCTTTTGGCAGGCCAGATAGATCCGCAGCGTTATCAATAACTAATTCAAACGCGTTAGTTTCAGCCAGTAGGTTGTCGCCAAATTCTAGGTTTAATTTACCAATCTGCTCATTCAGCGCTCTAAGTTGGGTCTTTTGCTCAGCATTTAAATTCGCACCACCACGAGTAAAGCCTTTGTAGGTATCTTCAAGTAACTTCTGTTGTGCGGTGTTCAGGTTGAGTTGATCTTTTTGTTGGTACACTGCTTTGACACGTTGGAATAATTTGTCATTCAAGAAAATATCATCGCGTGAGCTAGATAGCATTGGCGATACTTCTTTTGAAATGGCTTGCAGTTGTGGGTTGGTGTTCGCACCTGTTAGGTTATAAAACACGCCTGCGACACGCGCAAGTAAATCACCGGTAAATTCCATCGCCTCAATCGTATTGGCAAAAGTAGGGGCTTGCGGGTTGTTGGCAATGGTATTAATTTCTTGTTGTAACTCAGCAATACCGGCTTTAAACGCTGGTAGGTAGTGTTCATCTTGAATGCGGTCAAAATCAGGGATCTCGAAAAAAGTACCGTAATCAGAGAAGAAAGGGTTTTGTGTATGCTGCGCTTTGATATCACTTGCTTGTGAATTGGCTACTTGTTGGTTTTCTTGTGTTGTTGTACTGCTACATGCAGTTAATGCCATAGCCAGAGTAATGCTTGCAACCAATGGCTTTAAGGTTAGTCCCTTCATCATGATTCCTTATCATTTTTGTATTGTGGGAAAACTTCTTCATTATTATCGAAAGAAGTTTATCAATATTAGGTAATCAATTTGAAGCGAAGATGTAACCAAGTGTGTAACAAAAAGCCAACCTTGACGATGTCGAGGTTGGCTTGGTTTGATATGGGTTAACCGATTAACCTGTAACTATGGTTTTAGAATTACCTTTACAGAACCGTCGACATCGGCTTCATCCATATAGCCAATGGCACTTGGATTACTACTGATAGCGGCTTTCATGGCTGAAGCATCTGAAACCGTGGCGGGCGGGTTGCCTTTACCGGTAAATACTTGCTTTGACCAAAATGCTTTTAACTGCGAGTCAGATTTACCAGTGACTTTACTGTGAAACTCACTGCGTAGCGCACTACCTTCATCAAACTCATAAACAACAAAAGCAGACCCTTTACCTAAAAACGCTTTTTTGGCGTCGGATTTAGAGATATCACTTGCACCAGGGTTTCCAACGACAACTACAGCAGCATTCGCAGCAAATACACAGCCAAGGCTAAGGGCTAAAACTGATAATAATTTTTTCATGTTTTACTCCTTAATTAAAATACTGCGTCAACTTTCACAGAGTAAACTGTGGTGCTGTCGTATTTAAACGTACCCGTTAATAAGTCATATGGGTTGTTGTCTAAGCCACCATGAGTATCACCAAAGTCTGTCGCATGAGTGACATCAAATTTAAGGGCAACATTGTCAATCGCATCCCAACGTACGCCAACACTGTATGCAGTGCGTTCTTCATTCAATGCTAAAGCCAATGGGAATAATGGTGGTAAAGCACGCTCAGCTTCATCTGTGGTTTTTAAGTAAGCTGCAGTGACATAAGGCGTGAATTGATTAATTCTATAGCCTAATGTGATGTAACCAGACTCATTATCAGCTAGCAGGCCATCAATTTCCATTTGCGTCCATTCAGCAATCGCAATGAAAGAACCGTTGTCATAACTGCCACCAACACCTGTGAATGTAGCGGTTTCATCGTTAACCGGTAAAATTGCGTTGCCATCATCTAAAAGTGAACCATCTAATTGAGTTTGGCCATAAACACCACGCAGGGTCCAGGTCAAATCTGTCCAAGAAATGTTAGCACCTAGAACGTTTGATAAGTCCAGTTCAACAGTGTCAGTTTCAACGTCTGATTGGCCACCAAAAGCTTGCATGGTTAAGGTCGAATCTTCAAATTCCACATCATATGATAAATCACCACCTGTATAAGATGAGAATGGTACTTGATCATAGACTTCTCCTGGTGGGCGAGCAAAAGGCTGCGCATAACCAACATCTAAGTAATCTGAGTACATGAATAAAGGCACACGTAATTTACCCGCACGAGCCTGTAAGCCATTGTCAAAACGATGAGAAATATATGCCCATTCCGCTTCTACTTCCCAATCATTGTCGCCGCGCATCATTAGCTGAAGCACTGCTTGAGTCTGATTTGAAATATTGAATGTGCCTTGGAAACCCAGTTTAGAATCTTGCTCAAAATCGGCTGACGTTGTTGCTCCGTTGTAACCTGCGCTGTTATCAGCACTTTGATAGCCAACACTGATAAATCCATTGAAATTAAACTTATCTGCCAAGCTAGCTGTTTGTTGTTTTTGTAATGATTTAACTTGCTGCTCTAATTGAGCAATTTTTTTATCAGTTGCTTCATCAGCATGTGCCGTTGACACCAAAGCCACTGAAATCGCTAAAGGCAGCGCTTTCATCATCAATTTCATCCTGTTACTCCTCTCTTATATCTAACCCTTTGCGGGCCTATTTTGTTCGCTGTAGCGAATCTTTTTACACTTTAAATTGATCTGTAATTGTTTGTAGGCGTTTGCTGACATTTTGAATGTCGTAGCTGATCCCGCCCATATCCTCGGTGGTTGATTTCACTTTTAATGCATTAGATTCAATTTCTGACACATATTGTTCAATCAATTTAGACGTAGTGTGCTGCTCCTCTGTTGCGGCAGCGATTTGTTCATTCACCACGGTAATTGCACTGACTTTTTCGGTGATGCTAATGAGTGCATCGCCTGCAAGTGAAGTACTTTTCACACCTTCATCGGCTGTTTCTATTCCGCGTTGCATGGCATCTACAGCTTGCTTAGATGTCGTACGTAGCTCTTGTAGAACTTGTTGAATTTCCGTTGTTGATGCTTGTGTACGCGAAGCAAGGGTACGTACTTCATCTGCTACGACTGCAAATCCGCGGCCTTGCTCACCGGCGCGCGCCGCTTCAATTGCAGCGTTTAACGCCAATAGGTTAGTTTGATCCGCAATGCCACGAATGGTATCTAAAATATCATTGACATTACTGGTAAAGGCTTCAAGTTGATTAACCACTACAGCAGTTGTTTGCACTTCTTCTGCAAGTTTATTAATAGTGGCTACTGCATCAGTTACGACTGTTTGACCTTGTTGAGACTCTTGGTTAGCGGTTTCTGCGTCAGATGCCGCGTTTGCTGCGTATTCTGAAATTTGACTTACACTGACAAACATTTCGCGCATGGCATGTGAGATTTGCTCAATTGCCTTATTTTGCTCTAATACGGTTTGTTCACTATTTTGGCTGCTGCTTAATAATGTATTTGAAACTGAGCTGAGGCTCTCAGTGGTTTCTTTTGTTTCAGCAATAGAGCCTTGCAGCTTCGTAACAAACTGATTAAACCAATAAACCAGTGTGGAAACCTCATCATTACCATCGTAAGTAATGCGAGAACGTAGGTCGCCTTCACCTTCTGAAATGTTTTGCAGTGAATCACTTACATTATTCAGCGTGCCAATGATTGACTTACTGACAACAATACCCATGAAAACCATCACGACAGTAGTTAATACGCTTACCCCAATAAAGAATGTATTGGCTTCACTAGACGCGCTTTTGGTTTCTTCAATACTGGTGACGAATTGGTTAGCATAATGTTCTTTTTTTCTTTTGAAACGATCGACCAAGCTCTGATAAAGCTGTGCATTGGTTGCTGCTTGGTTTTTAATTTTGTTGAAATCAACATCATCTTTTAAAAATTCGGCAACCAATTGTTTGGCATTTGAATGATAGGTGAGGACATCGCTTTTAAACTGCTCAGTATCTTGACGCTCACTTGGAAACAATTGACCTAAGTTGGTTAGATTTTCAGAAATTTGGTTAACCATATCGGCGGCAATATCTAAAGACTCTTCTTCACCAGTTGTCACGGCAGACTGGATTACTTGATCAAGCTGAATCAATAGGCCATCGTTAATTGTGGCTAAATTAAGGGCAGGGTATAGCTTATCTTGGATGCTGTTTAAACGTTCTTCATTGCTACTGCCGGTTGAGAAATTAATTGAGGCGCCAATGATAAAAGAGAGAACTGCTACTAATGTGAGTAATGCAATTCGGTGCCTGATCTTGAGATTTGTTAACTTCATGAACACCTTCCGTGCTTCTTATGTTTGTTATATTTATGGTGCTTATGTATGAGGATTATGCATACATAAACATGTTGCATATGTTACCAGTTTATACAGAGTGTATTAAATCAAAGTAATTATCGGCTTAATAATAGATTAGTTTAGCAATAAATCTACGTTTTCATTCTATTTTAAATTCAATTGCTTGGGCTGGTAATTTACATTCGTAATAATTTGTATGGCAAATTTAACAAAACAGTGTCACCTAACAGATACTAAATAAAGTGTGACTTTCGTCGTATACAGAAAAGCTATTTATCACTATTGATTTAATGCATGCATGGTTATTTATACAACAATTACGTTAAAATGATGGCTAGTAGTTATAATGTCTATATTATCAGCAATTTAAGTTTCATTGTAGTTTTTTGACTTGCAGGTAAAGAGTGGTGTCATTGTGAAAATGGTTAAATAGTAATTCAAGCTTAATGCGAATGGTTTTTGTTTTTATTAATAATTGTTGGGTGTTTTATTATTAGTCATGATACAAATGATTAACATTACTTACGTTTGTTAAAACTATAGCTGATAGGTAATGCTGAATTAACGAAAATATTCAGTGCAATTTTTGTTCAGCATTTATTGATACTTTTTTGAATTAATAAGGGAGGGGATTGGCTGATGAACCTTAAAGCTAATAGCACCGACTATTCATATAGTGGTGCTATTGTTTAAGTTACTGTTTTGTAAGTTACTGTTTTGTAAGTTACTGTTTTGTAAGTTAGTAGAGCAGAACAGAGCAGTGACGTTAATCTAGTAGCCAATAGTGGCTGCATCGGCTCTTCTTGGATCAGAAGCACCAAACTTTCCGTCATCGGTTATCACAATAGATTGTGTGCTGCCAATTGATCTTTGTACTTTTACATTATGGCCTTTACTCTCAAGAATCTTTATCGTATCACCGTTTAAAGACCGCTCTACCCATAGCTTGTCAGGTTGCCATTGGTGGTGAATACGCGGAGCGTGCGTCGCCTCGGCAATATTGAGATCATGATCAATAGTATTCATGATCATTTGTAATGTTATATTGATAATCCGAGAGCCGCCTGGGCTACCCGTTACTAAGAATGGCGTGCTATCTTTCATCACTATGGTCGGGCTCATTGAGCTCAAAGGGCGTTTATTTCCTTGCACTGAATTGGCCTCACCACCAATTAAACCATAACCATTCGGGCTCCCCGGCTTAGCAGAAAAATCATCCATCTCATTATTTAGTAAGATCCCCGTGCCAGCTGCAACGAGGCCTGAACCATAGCTAAAATTGAGAGTATAGGTATTGGATACCGCATTGCCCCATTTATCAACTACAGAATAATGAGTCGTTTGGTCACTCTCATAAGGAGCCAGCTTGCCAGGTTTTATTTCACTGCTTGGTGTGGTTTTGTTTAGTGTAATCTTTTTTGCAAGGCTATTAGCATATTGCTTATTGATTAGTTGCTTGACGGGTACAGAAACAAAATCTGGGTCACCAAGGAATTCAGAGCGATCGGCATAGGCACGTTTCATTGCTTCAGACATTAAATGCAAAGTGTCAGCGGTATTATGTCCAAGTTGTGTAATTGGAAAGTTTTCAAGAATATTGAGCATCTGAATAATATGAATACCGCCCGAGGATGGTGGGGGCATTGATACGACTTGATAGCCTCGATAATTGCCGCTAACAGGTTCGCGCTCCACCGCTTGATAGTTAGCTAGATCGGTTAATGTCATGACACCGCCAGCTTGTTGGACTGCATCAACAATTTTTTGTGCAGTTTCGCCCTGATAGAAGCCTTTATTGCCGTGTTTTGCAATGAGCTCAAGGGAGTGGGCGAGATCAACTTGGGTTAACCTGTCGCCAATGTCAAAGTTGCTGCCATCTTTTTGGTAAAAAATCGCTTTAGATGTGGGCCATTGGCCTATACGCCGCTTGAGGCCGGCTAATGAACTTGCAAGATCTGAAGTGACAATAATGCCATTCTTAGCCAAGTTAATTGCAGGTGAAATAACCTGCTTAAGTGGCAGAGTACCGTACTTCTCCAATGCTAAATTCATTCCCATGACGGTGCCTGGTACACCGACAGCTAAACCATGTTCACGACTCAAGTGCTTAACGGGGTTACCTTGTTCATCAAGAAAGATATCTGAATGGGCTTTACCTGGGGCGGTTTCTCGGTAATCTATGGCTATAGTTTTATTTTCTTTAGCTAAATGCACCAACATAAAGCCACCGCCACCAATATTACCTGCGCGTGGAAGTGTCACAGCAAGTGCATAACCTACCGCGACAGCAGCATCAACGGCATTGCCGCCTTGTTTCAGAATGTCGACACCAATTTGTGTTGCTATGGCTTCTTGGGATGACACCATGCCATGTTTAGCGTAAACAGGCTGAGCGGTGGCCATAGAACTATAGATAGATTTTTCTTGTGCGTAACTGTTTGAGCTATGTATTGCTGAACAACCAATTGCAACTGAGCAAATACATGCAGTTAATGCCGCAGTTAATGACGTGAAACGAGGCACTTGGATTCCTTAGTAGAAGAATGACACATTGAATGTGCCATAGCTTGATAAAAAATGGTATGACTTGCGTGCGATAAATATATATGTGGCTCACTACAGCAAAATAAATAAGGAAATAAGGAAATAAGGACATTATTAATGCAGTGGCAAACAAAATGGGTCGATAGTATTACCTCTATAGGCAGTAGCAATTGGCAACAGCTATTTGACTCAACAAACCCATTTATACAATTTGCTTACCTACATGGGCTAGAACATAGTGGTGTAGTAAGTGAGCAAACTGGCTGGCAACCAAAACATCTTGTTGTGTTTAAAGGTCAACAAATTGTTGCAGCTTTACCTGTCTATTTGAAACAACATTCTTGGGGGGAATATGTGTTTGATTGGGCGTGGGCAGAAGCCTATGAACGTAATCAACTAGCGTACTACCCAAAGCTGGTGACATCCATTCCATTTACACCTGTTTCAGGACCAAGGCTAGGGTTGCACAATTCATTGAGTGAAGTGGAAAAGCAGTCTGTGTGTCGGCTTATATTGGATGAGCTAATCAATGAAAGTCAGCGACGACAGTACTCCAGTTGGCATGGCTTATTCTTACCTATAACTGATCAAGTTAATTTTGATCATTCTGACACATTTACTCGCATAGGCACGCAATTTCATTGGCATAACAATAATTACCAAGACTTCGACGATTTCTTGGCAAAACTGCTATCACGTAAACGTAAAATGATTAAAAAAGAGCGTCAGGTTGTTTTACAGCAAGGTTTTCAATTTCAATGGTTACAAGGGCACGAGATAAATTCAATGTGGCATAAGTTTTATGCTTGCTATCAACAAACATACTTAAAACGTTCTGGACACACAGGTTATTTGAATTTAGCTTTTTTTGAGCACTTAGGGCAGCACATGTTAGCGTGCATTCGGCTATTACATGTTACCGATAGACATAATGAAACAGTGGCAATGGCATTATATTTTGTCGGTGAAAACAAGCTATTTGGTCGTTACTGGGGAACATTTCGTGAGGCTGATGGTTTGCACTTCGAAGCCTGTTATTACCAAGGCATTGAATACGCAATCAAACACGGCTTATCAGTATTCGATGCAGGGGCGCAGGGAGAACATAAAGTAAGCCGTGGGTTTATCCCTGTCAAAACACGGTCACGACATTATATTGTTGAGCCGCAATTTGCTGATGCTATTAAAGCTTATTGCCAGCAGGAGGAGCAACATATGGGCCTATATATGCAGCAAATGCTGGATCTTTCACCTTATAAGCAATGAGAAAGCAGTAATAAAACTTATATCCCTCTTTGAAACCTGCTTACTGGTTTCTTTACCCAAATATGTAGTTTTTTATTAAAGCTTCAAGCCAAACTCTAGCGCTATAGTGATGACAGTAACCCCAATTGCAGTGGTGAAACAGACTCTAGCCATCGAGTTAAATGTACCTAAAAAATAGCCAAGTTCTTTTTTTAGAATTCGTTTACGCATTTTAGTGCGCATTATCGGCGTTGGCATGGTTTTATCCTCAAGTAACAACAGCTAATTAGCTGTGTGTTGATATAGTAAACAGTGTTAAATCGCCGGCAATATACGTATAAAATGTGGAAAAACTAGTGATAGTATTAAATTAGCTATTTGCAGTTAGATTCTTTGGTGAAATTTAAAGGGCGTGTTAAAAATGGTTGGCTGAACTTTTCGGGTTTGTGTCGCTAGCGTATGGTAGGTGTGAGGGAAATGTTAAGCTTATCTCTTAAGAGTGAGCGTAAGCGGGGAGAAGTAAATAACCAAAGCCCTACTTTTAATATCACTTGCTAACATGAGTTAACCAAGCGCTATCCAAATGCCAACCACGCACCAACACCTATCATCAAGCAACCCGCGATACGATTAAGCAAGCGCACGTTATCACCTTTACTTAAAAATAAGCGTAGACTTTTACCGCCACTGGCATAAATCATCATACTAATAAATTCAGTAAACATAATGATTGTGAGTAGGGTAGCAAGTTGTGGTGTGAGTGATTTATCAACTGAAATAAATGGTGGCAGTAGGGAAATCATGAAGGCCCAGCCTTTAGGGTTGGATACCGCCGTGATGAAACCTTGTGATACTAAACTTAAGCGGTGTGTATCCACGGTTTTACCTTCTACGATGGCCATTTTGCCTTTAGCTTGCCACATATTAATGCCCACATAAGCCAAATAGGCACCGCCTAACCATTTGAGAATGTTGAATATATCTGGGTAATTAAGCATGACGCTGGCAACACCTAATACAGCAGCGATTGCCACTAAAGCCACACCCACTAACTCACCTAACATCATCCACATCGTACGTTTAACACCAACGGTCATGCCCAACGTCATGGCAAGCGTCATGCACATTCCTGGGGTGATTGAGACAAAGAAAAAGGTTGGGATAAATACAGCTAAGACAGCAAAATCTGGCATGGGTTTCAAAGGTAAAATAGATAAAGTGTGCAGTGTAATATTGTACGCCAATAAAGGCCAGCAACACACATAAATACAGAATCATAAACATCAGGGTTAAACAGTATTTAATTGGTGAAACTTAAAAATAACTTAATGAAAAGTATCAAGAAAATTTAGAGTTTTAACTGTGTCACAGCTTTTGTATCAATTGTAATATGAGACTTGAAAAAGGAATGCTTTATTCAATATGATGCAGCCATGTTCATATTATACCTCTCAAGTAGTATGAATACGCCCCTGTCGAATTGACAGGGGCTTTTTTTTACGCAAAAAAATGCCAGCAATCAATGCTGGCAACTTAAAGAAATTTGCTTCTAGTTACAGCACGCCACGGCGCATTTGGTCACGCTCAATGGATTCAAATAGTGCTTGGAAATTACCTTCGCCAAAACCTAAATTGTTTTTACGCTGGATGATCTCAATAAAGATAGGACCAAATAAGTTTTGAGTGAAAATTTGAAGCAGGTAACCTTTTTCATCACCATCACATAGAATTTGGTGATGTTTAATGCGGTCACGGTCTTCAGTTACTTGAGGTAACTTATCAAAAATAGTGTCGTAATATTCAGGAATGATATCTAAGGTTTTAACGGATGTACCTTCCATAGCATCAAGTGACGCGACAATATCACGGCTACGGAATGCAAGGTGTTGAACACCTGGACCATTGTACTCATTCAAGTATTCATCAATTTGGTTGTTATTGTTACCTTTACCTTCATTGATTGGAATACAGAAGCTGCCATCAGGTGAACGCAGTGCGTATGACACCAATGCCGTTTGTACACCACTAATATCAAAGTAACGGACTTCCGTGAAACCAAAGATGTCTTTATAGAAGTTAGCCCACTTTTCCATTGTGCCTTTGTAGACATTGTTGGTTAAGTGATCCACTTCCATGAAGCCTTTATCCGGTGTGATAATTGGATCTTCTAAGTCTTCAAAGTCAGTGTTGTAGATATTGTTATCATCCCCAAATACGTCGATAAAATAAATTAAGCTGTCACCGATACCATAAATGGCAGGGTACGGCATATCTTTGTTGGCATCATCAGCAGGTTTTGCACCACGTTCAACCGCAGATTTGAATGCAAAATCAGCATCTTCAACACGCCAGCCCATTGAGCAAATAGCGGGCCCATGAGACTTAGCAAATTCTGACGAGAAACCTTTACGGCCTTTATTCAATAAGAAATTAATGTCATTTTGCTTATAAAAGATGATGTCATTATCTTTGGCTTTTTTAAGCATTGAAAAGCCAAAATCAATGAATACTTGATGCATGTAATCTGTGTCTGGGCTAGCAAACTCGGTAAATTCAATACCGAGTAGGCCTAGAGGGTTTTGTTCGCTTGCCATGATGTTGTTCCTTTTATTTTATGCAAATCACTCTTTGGTGACTGTTATTAGGGGACGCTTAGTTTTCTAACCAAGAGCGATTGTAATCTTGACTCATGCACTGCTGTACATGTGTCGTCAGTTGTAACGGTGCGAATGTGTCGACCATTACAGCGTATTCGTAGGTTTCTTTTTTGCCGATTGACGCTTCAGTCTTGCCTGGTTGAGGGCCATGCGGGACACCTTTTTGGTGAAGTGTCATTGAACCTGGTTCGATGCCAGTTCGACTCATGAAGTCACCATCGACGTAATACAGCACTTCATCACTGTCGATGTTGTTATGGTAATAAGGGGCTGGTATCGACTTCTCATGGAAATCATAGAGGCGCGGAACGAAGTTACACACCACAAAATTATGTGCGGTAAATACAAGATGGTCTGATGGTGGTAGGTGTATCTTACCTACTTTAGGCGCATACTCTGTGATGTTGAATGCCCATGGGTATACCAACCCATCCCAACCGACAAGGTCAAATGGGTGCCACTCTAGTGTTGTGAGCTGGTATTTATCGCCAAACTTACACACCAGCGGAAACTCGCCCTTTGCAACGATGGCTTGTTTAAGTTCTGGTACTCGTAGGTCACGCTCACAATAAGGCGCAGATTCAGTCAATTGACCATATTCATTTCTAAAATGCTTGGGGATCTCAACCATGCTGGCGGACTCAATGACAAACAGTCGCACATTGTCAAAGTCATTAAACTTCAATTGATAAATCGTGCCGCGTGGGATCACAAGGTAATCCCACTTATTTACGGGCAGCTCACCATACTCGCTTAATAGTACGCCTTCACCTTCATGGACGAATATGACTTCGTCGCAGTAGGCATTGCGATAAAACTCTTCAGTGCACTCTGTGACTTTAGCTGTGTACATTGCTACGTCATTATTGAAGAAAATCTTATTACGGGCGCTAAAAAAGTTGCCTGTTGTGTCTGACTTTTTAGAATCTAATTTATAGTTTTGAATAAGCGCATCTTGCCAAGCTTCACCATGGTCAACGGCATAAGGCGCCACATCAATCGCCTTAGTCGGCATGTTGTGATGATATTTATTGGAATAAATATTTGAAAAGCCGTGGGTAGAAAACAACTCTTCGCGGTATAACTCACCGTTTTCTTTTTCAAAAGCAATATGGCGTTTTGAAGGGACTTGACCTTGTTTGACGTAAAATGGCATTGGCTATTCCTTTAATACTGTTTTTTGGGCATTTATTGTTTGTTGTAGGAGCCCTATACACAAACTATGTGTGATCTAGTTAACAATTTAGTTGCTGTCTTGAACAAAAAAAAGAATAATAACTTGGTTGACACAATCTAATTTTTTGATTGTGTTGTTAGGTTTACATTACTGTCAGCTTAGGCTGACACAGGAACGGCATGAGAATTGATGTAGATACCTTCAAAGTGCTGCAAGTACTGGTTGAAGAAGGCAGTTTTTCTAAAGCGTCAGAACGGTTACACAAAGCGCAATCGGCTGTGAGCTATCAAGTGAAAAAATTGGAGCAACACTTGGGCGTCACATTATTTAACCGTGATAAGTACCGTGCGGAATTAACACCTGAAGGCAAAGTCATTTTGTTAGAAGGCCAACGTTTATTACAACACCTTGCCAATATTGAGCACCTTGCTAGCCGCTTCAGTGAAGGCTGGGAGCCAAAACTTGAACTCGTGATTGATGGGGCATTGCCAATGGAGCCTATCATGACAGCCCTTAAGCGCATGTCCGAGTATAATATTCCAACTAAAATACAGTTGAACATGGAGTTTTTGGGTGGGGTGCAGCATAGGTTTGAGCGCGATAAAGCAGATTTAATGCTGGTAAAAGATTATCGAAGTGGCCCACATTATTTAGCTAAGGCATTACCCAATATCACCAGTATATTAGTGGCGGCACCTCAGCACCCACTTGCGGCTATGACTGATATCAGTTTGGTAGATTTGCAGCAACATGTAGAGCTAACCATTGAAGATTCATCACCAGAGCAAAATATCAAAGATGAGCTTCAGTTTGGCGGCGATAAAGTATTTTATCTTTCAGGCTTCATTATGAAAAAAAATGCATTACTAAAGGGCTTAGGCTTTGGATGGATGCCTGATTTCTTAATCGCAGACGAATTAACCCAATCTCAGTTAGTCAAAGTGGACTTTATTGGCGGGCACCAATTTAGTTTTACACCACAATTAGTGTCAACGCTTGAAAGACCACTGGGGCGAGCAGGGCAGTTGTTTACCGAACTAATTATTGAAGAGTTTGCCAAAACTCACTAACTCGATTTTCAGCAGATTAATGATTATTGCTGATTGTGAGCTTGAGGCTAATGAACGATTAAATAGTGAGCGAAGCTAAGATGAATGCTGTGCTGTTTAGTCACTGGCTAACACTCGCTAACTGTGGTTAGCTAGTGACAGTTTTTGATGAAATACTTAAAGTTAACCTAACATACGATACAGTGTGATAGCGATATGGAATACATAGTATAAGGAGCAGTTATGGCTAAGCAGTCTCATGAAGTGGACTATGAAATTATCGGTAATTCAATGCAGTTAGTCGAGGTGGAACTCGATCCTCAAGAGGCTGTTATAGCTGAAGCCGGAGCGATGAGTTACATCGAGCAGGACATTATCTTTGAAGCTAAGATGGGCGATGGCTCAGAAATGGAGTCAGGCTTTTTTGGTAAATTATTGGGAGCAGGTAAACGCGCACTGACTGGTGAAGGTTTATTTATGACCCACTTTACCAATGAAGGACATCAAAAGCGTAAAGTCGCGTTTGCTGCACCTAATCCAGGCACTATTCTAGCGATAGATTTATCCGAGTATGGCAACGAATTGATTTGCCAAAAAGATAGTTTTTTAGCCGCCGCTTTGGGTACGCAAGTATCAATGACGTTCAATCGTCGTTTAGGGGCAGGTTTTTTTGGTGGTGAAGGCTTTATTCTTCAAAGCTTGAAAGGTGACGGTAATGTGTTTGTGCATGCCGGTGGCACCTTGATTAAAAAAGAGCTGAATGGTGAAACCTTAAGGGTGGATACAGGCTGTTTAGTTGGTTTTACACCAGGTGTTGAATATGACATTGAGCGTTCCGGCTCGCTAAAATCCATGTTCTTTGGTGGTGAAGGGCTATTTTTGGCAACGTTAAGTGGCCACGGTACCGTTTGGTTACAAAGCTTACCTTTTTCACGTATGGCAGATAGAATTTTGTCCCAAGCACTACCTAATATGCACACTGAAAAAGGGTAACGATAAGGCCAGTTTACCTAGAATTTGTTTAGTGGTTATTCTGACTGGCTGAGTCAAAAATTCAGATGATGTAAAGATAAAAAGTCCTGAACTGAGTTCAGGACTTTTTCGTTCTCAGCACCGTCAGACTCAAAACGTGGCAATCGTCAATTTAGATCACCATTGATTAATTGATAGGTGTTATTGTTGTTGGTGTTGATTGAGTACCCACTCTGTTAACAACCTGACACCAAAACCTGTACCACCCACGGAGACTTCACCATTAGCTGAAGATGCAATAGCATTACCTGCCATGTCGATATGTAGCCAAGGAGTATCACCCACAAATTGCTGTAGGAAGGTGGCTGCCGTCGTGCCGCTTGGTCCGCCTTTACCCGTATTACGTAGGTCTGCGATAGGACTATCTAGCATTTCCTTGTAACCCAATGGTAAATGCCAGACTGGTTCGTTGACGATATCGCCAGCCGATTTAAACTCTGCAACTAGCTGCTCGTTATCACTGAAAACACCGGCCCATTTCGTGCCTAAGGCACGGTATTTTCCACCCGTTAGCGTCGCAATATCGACCAACACACTGGGTTCAAAATACTTGCGGGCATACCACATGCTGTCAGCTAGCACTAATCTACCTTCGGCATCTGTATGGGTAATTTCAACATTGAGACCTTCAGCAGTAGTGAGTACGTCGCCTGGGATAAATGACTTCTCTGACACCATGTTTTCTGCCATCCCCAATACAGCCACAACATTGACTTTAGCTTCCATTAACGCAAGGGCTTTAATGGTGCCTAACGCCGCAGCTGCGCCAGCCATGTCAGACTTCATATGAGTAATATGATCGCCTGTTTTAATTTGTATGCCGCCTGAGTCGAAAGTAATACCTTTACCAGCGATTGCAATAGGGGCGTTATCGCTACCTTTGTAGTGTGCAATAATCAGTCGCGAACCATCAACACTGCCTCGGCCCACCGCTTCTAATGCATTCATCCCTAGTTTTTTAATTTGTTTAGGTTCAAGCACTTTGATATCAACATCAAGTTTCTTCAGTTTTTTTGCATCTTTAACAAAATCTTTTGGTGACATCTATGTTGGGACTTCGTTGGTTAAGTCGCGTGCTAAAAAGATGCCTGACTGAATGTGTTCAAGATTGCCATAGGCTGATTCGGTAAGTTTGATATCTGCTACATCAAATGTGTAACTTTTTGCTTGGTGCTTTTCTTGTTTGTATTTGTCAAAGTTATACGAGCGAAGATTGATACCATGGGCAATATAAGATGCCTGAGTTGCATCTAAGTGCTCTGCAGCAAGGGAAACATTGGCTATGGTGTTCGCGTTTAGCTTACCGGCGATATTACCGCCAAGTTCAGTTAACTCTGCTTTGCTAAGAGGCTTATCACCTAAACCTACGACAAGAACACGGTCAAAACTCAGCTGATTCGGTGCGATGACCTCTACGAAAGAATTGAAACTAGCATCAAATTTGTTGGCAGAAATCGCACGTGTGAGCTGTCCATTGGTTTGGTTGTCATAATCTTTAAAACCTGTAGTTTTGCCATCACTTTTGAATAGGACAAGGGTATCAGATTGTTCGTTGATTTTATTAGTAAAATGAAAGGTCTCTGCTAAGGCTGTTTGACTGAACGATAGGGCAATCAGTGCCGTTGATAGCATACTTCTTTTGACATTCATTAAGGGCTTCCTGTTGTTATTGTTTGTATTGTTGCGGTGAATATAACGATTAATGAATAGCAATGTAAAACATTTGCTGAAATTTAACGATAGCGTTAATTCTCAATTAATATTATGGGTATGAAATGGGAAATTGCTTGTGATGTATGGCGTTGTATTTTAGCTATGGTCTGTAGATTAAATGGTCTGTAGATTAAATGGTCTGTAGATTTAATGGTTTGTCGGTTATATAGCTTGCAGACTATATGGCCTGAAAACACAGGCCATATTACTGAAGCCAAGGTCATTTAAGGAGTGAATTCTTAAGTTAACCCTTAACTGCGGTGAAGTTGCTCGTCTTTGTTGACGATGGTTTGTCCAATTGGCGTTAAACTCAATAATGCCAGTTTAAGATGCTGTATGGCAAATGGAATACCGATGATAGTCACAAAACAAGCTAAAGCAGATGCCAAGTGACCTATTGCTAACCAAATTCCCAGAAATAAAAACCAGACAATGTTACCTATCAAGCCAAAGGTTCCTGTACCTAAGTCTTCTACGCCCTTAAAGGTTTTACGATTAACACTTTCCTGACCGAAGGGCCAAAATGTCATTTCACCAATAACAAAACATGCACGGCCAAATGGAATACCAATAATACTAATGAAACATAAAATGCCGGCTAACCACCAAGCAAGTCCCATGATAAAACCACCCATCACAAACCAAGCAATATTAAATACTAGTCGTAAAATACTCATAATCTTCCTTTAAGTTACTAAGTTAGGTGAATAAATGCTATTTCCATGCCAAAACTTAAATTATTGTTTTTATTGTGTATTAACCTAGGTTGGCTATGTCGCAATGCTGCGGTTTACTAAATGTGAGTGAAAAATCTTATCAAGTAGTTAAAATGACAATTCAGATCCAATACCTACGTGGCGTATGTTTTCAGTCAGTCCTGTTCAAACTATTACATTTTGCGATACGCAGATTTTTATCAAGCGAGATGATTTACTCAGTGAATCATTCAGTGGTAATAAAGCGCGCAAATTTTATCACTTTCTAATCAATGAGTTTGATGACGTGAAGCTCGTGGTTGGTAGTGGCTCTGTACAAGCTAACTCTTTGTATTCTTTATCAGCACTGGCAAAGTTGAAGGGTTGGTCACTGGATTTCTATGTCAATCATATTCCTAGCTTGCTGAAAACTCATCCACAAGGTAACTACCATGCAGCATTGGATAATGGTGCCAATATTATCGAAATCGATTCTGAACAACTTGCTTTGCCAGATATGCCAAACCTTGATGATAAAGTGCAGCTGATTGTGCAACAGCAGTATCCACATTTATCCTCTGAGCAATTATTACACGTGCCCGAAGGAGGCCGCTGCCAATACGCAAAAACGGGCATAGATGAGTTAGGTAAAGAACTGCTGCAATGGGCAATGGAACAGGAGTTAGATAAGTTTGACGTGTTTTTACCTTCTGGCACAGGCACCACAAGCTTGTACTTACAGCAATATTTTGCTGAGTCAGAAATTAATGTCCAAGTTCGTGTTCTGACATGTAGTACTGTGGGTGGCGATGACTATCTTATTAAGCAATTTGCCATGTTATCAAGTCGACCTGAGTATTATCCCACTATCATTTCAGATGGACGAAAATATCATTTTGGTAAGCTTTATCGCCAATGTTATGAAATGTGGCAACGCCTTGGTAAGACTGGTATTGAGTTTGAATTATTGTATGACCCAATTGGGTTCATTGTGCTAGAGCATTATTTATCAAATAGACAAGATGACACTGCCATTGTGTATATCCACCAAGGTGGGATTAAGGGGAATGAGACTATGCTACCTCGATATCAACGTAAGTTTGATAAGTAGCGTGTATATTACTGTTGAATAAACGTGTGTTGAAAGTGGTGTCTTTAAAGGATTATCTGCTGCTCTGTTTTAATAAACGTCGGTGTGTGAGAGGAAGTACCGTGAAATGCGTTTATTACGAAACAGAGCAAGAGAAGGGGTAAAACTAATATCGTTATTTGTTTTTAGAAACTAGCCACTTTAAAAATGACAATGCTTCAGTACGTTTTGCAAACGTGGTTTTTGTTTTGCCATTACCGTCAGTAAAGGCGATTGAGTTTTTATTTGATGAAATAGAGTCAACAGGGAAGTTCACTTCAATTTCATGTCCATTAATGTTGTATGACATAGGCCACACTCCTTTTTTATAGATCACCCTAAAGTGATGATGTTATTACAATAAATATCCTTAGCGTATCGCTGCAGAAAATGTCGTTCAAATTACGTTAACGTATTCATGTTACTCTTGGCAAGCGTTGTAACGTATTAATTTTAAATGTGAAGTACTTTTAATCATGACTTCAACTTCATACGTTGGGTTAATTTGCCATTTGTGATTTCATCAACCAAATGCTTTGTCTGATGACCACTTTTACAGTGTCATTTATACAGTGCCATTCAATTACAACAGTTGAATGTGACAGTGACATTAAGCTTGGATAAAACTTAATTGACACAGGCTATGATGGCTGTGTCATGTACCTATCTAGTGAGGCTGTTAGTGATGATATCAGATATTTAAAGTCATAAAGTGACTAGGGAAATACCTGCTATGGATCTGGGCTCAGTTGTGAAAATTGCGCAGATTTATCAAATAACGGTCAGTAGAACCAATACAAGAAAATACGTGCTTGAAGAAAATGTTTAAGTAGGAAGTAATACAGACAAATGATGTGTAGACTAACTGGGGTGTAAACAAAATATCAAGATAACAAAATTTGCACGAATTGTACGCAGCATTGATTGTGATTGCAAGCTTGTTGGTTAAGTTATCAAAATCGATAACATAACCAACGAGATAGCTATATATATATAGTTTTACTAAAATATGTATCTAACAAACCTTAAGATTAAGCTTAATAAATAAGTTCACCTATGGGGTTTAGCAATTTACTCATCCCTTTTGTGAAATACAATGGTGCATCCACAACGGTATAACACAGGCAGCCTTTCATAGTTTTGGGACTGTGTTCATGTTCGCTATTAAGCAGCATAAAATCACCCGGGCCATATGTATTAAATTCATCACTGAACTCACCGGCTAACAGTAACGTCAACTCTGTGCCTTTATGAGTGTGTTGTGGAATTTCCCCTTTAGCTTCTATATGCAGTAAACTCGCTCTAGCTTGCGGCTCGCCAGTATCTAATCTTGCTCGACTGACTTTGCCAATACCTTGCCAATTACTGAGCGATTGTTGATTAAATGCGCTTGGTAAACTGTATTGCTCACCTTTTACTGATATCAGTTGATGCTCAGTGCTTCGTTGTTGAAATTCTGGCATGTTATCTAATTCAGATAACATATTTGACAGTAAATCATTGAGTGCTTGCTCATCCTCGTTTAATGGCATTGACGGGGCATTATTGCTATCGTCCATAGCTTGTTCGGAAGCTTTAACGGTTATCGACTCAATCATTTGGCGACATTGAGGGCAAAAATCAGCATGGGCAGATAACGCAATGGATAATGATAAAGGCAGTTGACCATTTGCATGAAGCGTAAGCATACTTTCATCTGGATGGAAATTAATCATGATGTGGCTCCATATAACTTTTCAACTTTTGCAATCCTAACCTTAAACGAGATTTGACTGTGCCTATCGGGATATTCAGTTTGTCAGCTAACTCTTGTTGGGTCAGCTCCTGCAAATAAATGCCTTTAACTACTTGTTTTTGCTGTAATGGTAATTCATCTAAGTGCTGTAATAATGAATCAGAAAGTAAGAAATCTGTGTCATCATCTTGCGCTTGTTCAGATTCAATCATTGGCCATATATCGTCACCAAATGCATCTTCACGGTTATGCTGTACTTTGCGTAACATATCAAAACACTGATTACGCATGATTGTGAACACCCAGGTGGTTACAGCTGCTTTTTCAGGGCGATATAAGTGAGCTTTGGTCCAAACACGACTCATTGTTTCTTGTACAAGATCCATCGCTAAACCTTGCTGGTTTAGCCTTTGATTACCAAATGCATTAATTTTAGGTGCTAGCATTGCAAACAGTTGAGAGAAAGCTCGTTTGTCTCTATGGTTTGCAATACGATCCATTAAAGCTGCAAGCTGCTCGTGATTATCTGTGGGGTTCATGGTACGCCTTTGTGTTGCTAGCTTACCTTTATCATAACCACTTTGTTCAGGATGTACTTGATTTATTTCCATTAAGCGCACCATAAATTCCATTGATGAAGACTGTGTAATGTTAGTTACGTGAAAGCCTATACAAAAACTAATACTTGCCGTTGTTGAATCATACGTAGCAATATCCGTTCAAGTTCACTTTGCCATTAGCTTTTTATGATGTCGCTGAGCACTTCCAGGGCAACCTTATGATTTTCTTGGTTTATGCACTGAAATTTCTGTTGTACTTCTATAGGGATGACTTCTAACCACCGTTGGCATACCCAGCTAATATCATCAAATTGCTTGTCTTGATAAAATGCTTGCTGTTTAGGGTAATGCTCAAGCAGTTGCTTGAGGGTATTACTGAGTACAGTTTCACTTTCCCTCGTTGTATCGACTTGCTGAGTTGGCCAGTCATCCAGTAATTGAACCTGTCCTCGTTTGAGCCCGTCTTCTTCTTTGCTAATATCAATAAGTTTGAATTTTGACTTTCCTTCAATAGAGATCCCAAGTAGCCCATCCTCTAACATATCGAAATCAACTATTTGGCACATGGTGCCTATAGGTAATAGCTGTTTATTGTCTATCATGCATAACCCAAAGCCGACTCCACTTTTGAGCGTTTCGGTCACAAGTCTTTTGTATCGTGGTTCAAATATCCGCAGTTGGCTATAACCTTGAGGCAATAGACAAATAGGTAATGGAAATAATGGGATTGTGATTGTGTTCATGGATACTTCTTCATTAATCAATTCATAATAAGATACGGCTATTGACATAAAATTGATCTGTTTATATAGAATTCAAATAAATTAAATGTATTAGTTAAGAAGTGGATAACTGACTAAAGGACGAAATAAATCTATAATTTAACTCAAGCTTGTCAACAGAATAACAATAATGGAAGTGACATATGAGTAATGTATTAAGCACAGTAGATCAACGTACTCAATTGGTGGGGGAAAACCGTCTTGAACTGCTACTTTTTAGGATTAACTCGACTCAGTTATTTGCCATTAATGTTTTTAAAATCAAAGAGGTTGTTGCAATGCCTCATCTTAGTGACATGCCTGGTAGTAACCCTAATATCGCAGGTGTTGCTAACATAAGAGGTACATCCATTCCCGTTATTAACCTTCGCGGGGCTATTGGCTTTCCGCCAATGAAAACCACAGATGGGTGTAACCTCATCATTACTGAGTACAATCGCAGTATTCAAGGCTTTTTAGTGGGCAAAGTAGAGCATATTGTTAATATGACTTGGGGCGACATCATGCCGCCACCGAAAACGGCTGGTAGTCATAATTATCTGACAGCCATTACTAAAATTGAAGAACAGGGCGTGCAGCAGTTAGTATCAATTATTGACGTTGAAAAGGTGTTAGCAGAAATAATTGAATACGATGTGAGCTTGTCTGAAGGAGTCTTAGATTCAGATTTGTTACCTCAACTTCAAGGCAGAAAAATATTAGTGGTTGATGACTCATCTACCGCACGAAAACAAGTTCGTGAAACGTTAGCACCGTTAGGTATTGAAATTATTGAAGCGTCCGATGGTCTGCAAGCGCTTAACCTACTAAAAAAATGGCAACATGACGGTATAACAATAACAGATGAATTGTTAATGATGATCACTGATGCTGAGATGCCTGAAATGGATGGCTACAAACTCACTTCTGAAGTACGCAACGACCCGCAAATGGCTGATTTATATATTACATTGAACACATCTTTAAGTGGTAGTTTTAATAATGCCATGGTTGAGAAGGTAGGCTGTAATAAGTTTATTTCAAAATTCCAACCCGATTTGTTAGTTGAAGTGGTACAAGAAAGGCTAAAAGGGCTTTTAGCGGAGTAGCACCACTTAACTAAGTTACATTAACAACTGACATTAATCATTAGACAAAACAACAAGTCACCTTATAAAAAGGTGGTTTGTGAATACACGTGCTCGTCAGCTGTTAAAAATACCTGTTAAGCTCAACGAGTTTAATAGTGGGTCATATGTCCTGCCTCATTATTTGACAACATCCTCGACATGATTACTCAGCTCGTATGTGCAGCCTTCAAAACGGACTTCTGCGATTTGATCTGTGTGTTGCTAATTATTCTTCATAACCAAGAATTACTAAACATCATTAAGATAAATCAATATCTATAGTGTTTCTGAAGCATAAAAGAAGTGTAAAAAGGGGGAAGTTTGACAGAAAATGGCTGTATTGCAGGCATTGTCGGTAATGATTTTGAACAATATGGCAATCATTCAAGATTATCTTGCTCTGCAATTAATTCTTGAATGATTTTTTGTTGCATGGTGTTTGTCACGCCAATATTTAGTCTTGCCAACTTCACAGCTTTGGAAAACCCTTGCTTACCTAAGATGGTTACTAACTGACGTAAGAAATGCTCAGAAATATGAAGTGTTTTGGCATAGTGTTCAATGGCTTTTGTCAGGGAAGGGAATTCAATGCCATCAAATTCAAAGCGTTGTAAATTGTAACTATCTTGATTGTCCAGCAATTGTTGATTAATACTGATTGACCAGCCTTGAAAGTTCATGCGTTCTTTTGCGATGGTAAACATCATCCAAGCACTTTTCTTAAACCCTTCGAGTGCTTTACAACTAAACTCAGAATCTTTGAGTTCTTGTTCAGTCCAGTTATGACCAATTGCCAAATGTTTGTGGTATTTTTTGGCTAATTCATCTTTTACAGCCGCTCGACAATCCCAAATGGATGTTAGCAGGTGTTTATTGGCAAATCGTTTGCATTCACTGCAGGCGGGTAATTGCATCGATGGATGAGGAGTGTGCTTAACACGATAATAAACAAATAAATCATTACTCGGCTCATTACAGAACCAACAGCAGTGTCGATGATCAAATGGAATATCAATAATCGGCGGAAATGACATAGCAGTATGTTTTAGCTGAAGTGAGTCTGTAGAGGTTTGTAGTTAACAGCACCCAAATGCCTTTTTATAGACTGGGTGCTATCTACTTTTACTATGAGAAAATAGCTAACTGTAGCGATTACTCTTCTTCTACATCAACGAGCTCTTTAGCTATTTCAACGGGCTCTAGCTCAAGACATTCTTCTTCAGCTTCCCAGTCGATCCCAACTAACACGCCATCTTCGTTTAGATCGCCTACCCAGAACTCGAGGAAATCAGCTAAGGTAATCGCCGTAACATGGTAGTCTGCCCATTCATCTGAACAGTGAGATTTTGCAGCTGCTTGTGTTGACCAAAGCGGCATGACATCCGTTTCTTCAAATTGTGCAGAATCACACACAACCCATCCTTCACCACTTTCGTCTTGTAGACCCCAGAGGATTTGGTTTTCTTTAATGTTAGTTACGAAGTTTTCTGTAATTGTTGAAGACTGAGTCATGTTGGTCTCGATTGCTTATAATATAGTGGCCACATTATACGGTATGCGACTAGAAAAACAGTAATTAATGTGAATTTAAAATGAATTGTATATAGACCAGAGTATGTCTCAGGTTAATTACTGGATTTCATGTTTAAATGGCCTAAAATTAATCATTCTACACTTGTGTCGCTGTGCGCTATGCGTCACGATGTGTGACACTGTTTTCTGACATAAGTATTGTTTTATGCTGAGTATAACGCGTTCTCCTTTTTATGTTTCTGCCTTATTTTTATCGTGTTTATCGACCAGTTTTGTTGTTCATGCCAATCCACAAGAATTCGATCAATGTGTGGTGCAGTTAAAAGATAAAGCCAAGCAAGCGGGTATTTCGCAACAGACGATTGATACTAGTGTGGCTAATTTAAAGTTTGTTCCTCGTGTTATTGAATTAGATCAACAGCAACCCGAATTTACCACCACTTTTGGCGATTACTTTGGTAAGCGCGTGACCGATTGGCGCGTACAAAAAGGGCGACAATTATTACAAGAGCATCGTGAATTACTTAATGATTTAACTAAGCAATACGGTGTGCCAGGGCAATATATCGTGTCATTTTGGGGGTTAGAGACCAACTATGGCAGTTATAAAGGCAAAATGCCGGTATTAGATTCATTGGCAACATTAGCGTGTAATCCAAGACGGGCCACTTATTTTACCAATGAGCTTATTCAAGCACTCAAGTTAAAAGAAAAGTACCAATTCTCAGATGAAAAAATGGTCGGTTCATGGGCTGGTGCCATGGGGCACACGCAATTTATGCCAACCAATTACGCTAAGTATGCGGTTGATGGAAACGGTGATGGTAAGGCTGATTTATGGGACAGCACTGAAGATGCACTAACATCTGCCGCAAACTTCTTACAACAACTTGGTTGGAAAGCAAATGAGCGCTGGGGGCGTGAGGTTATCTTGCCTAAAGATTATGACTTTACTTACCTTGGTAGCAAAAATAAGCAACCATTAACGAAATGGGCTGAGTTACAAGTGACTCAGGCAAATGGCCAGCCGCTATCAACACCGGATATGCAGGCCGCGTTGTATTTACCTTCTGGTCATGCCGGGCCAGCATTTTTAGGTTATAGCAACTTTGATGTAATTATGCGTTGGAACCGCTCAGAATTCTATGCTATTGCTGTCGGAAATCTAGCGGATCGCATAAACGGTGCAGCGCCATTGACACAAACACCACCTAAGCATCAGCGCTTGTCTCGTAAACAAGTGAAGCAATTACAAGTTGCCTTGAACGACAAAGGCTTTGATGTGGGTAAACCTGATGGTGTGTTAGGGCGAAATTCCATTGCTGGTTTACAAGATTACCAGCGCAGCCAGGGCCTGACTGCAGATGGTTTTCCAGATGAAGCTACCTTCAAATCCCTTGGCGTGAAATATTAATACTCTCTAGATTGGTGTTTTAGCTTCTGCTAAGCTTGCGCCAATTTTAATGATAGGAAGCAACATGAAAATCACTGATGATATGGTGGTACAGTTCAATTACACCCTGCGTGATGAGCAAGGTGAGCAACTAGAAACCAATGTAGATCAAGACCCAATTGCGTATTTACATGGCCATGACAATATGATGCCAGGTATCGAAGATGCGATTAATGGTAGAGAAGTTGGTGAAAGCTTTAGTGTGACACCAGCTGCAAAGGATACTTATGGTGAGCGCCATGAAGGTGCTGAACAACGCGTATCTGTTAAGCATTTATCTGGTGCTAAAGTGTGGAAACCTGGTATGAGTGCCATCGTGAATACGGAACAAGGTCAACGCCAAGTTACCGTCGTCAAGGTAGGTAAATTCATGGCAACGATTGATATCAATCACCCATTAGCAGGGCGAGAGCTGACATTCGATATCGAAATCGTTAATGCACGTGAAGCAACGGATGAAGAAATCGCACATGGTCATGCTCATGGTGTTGGCGGCCATAACCATTAGTTAATCTAAGAAATCATCCCAACTTGGTTTCAAGTTGGGATTTTTTGTGGACAAAATTCGGAAGTAAATAATGGTTATTACATTTGCCAAAGGCAAATTAATTGTTACCCAGCATGAAGTGCAATGCCGCATTACCAGTAATGCCATAGTCATGCAGGCCGCCGTTGAAGATTTGCAATGTTATCGTCAAGGCAATGTGCTTATTGCTGATGCAGGGTCAACACTTTGGAGTATCGCATTAGATAACGCTGAACAATTAGAACAAGTTATAGCTGAAACAGGCATAGAAGCACAATAGCAAGTCTGTTTCGATAGCAAGCAAGAACATACAAAGGATGAACAATGTCTTCTACGCAACAATTACCCGATAGAATTATTGTCGAACCCAACAATGCAGCGACATCATGCGTAGTTTGGTTACATGGGTTAGGCGACTCTGGTGCAGGTTTTGCTCCAGTTGTGCCGGTACTTGGTTTACCCGAGGATCATGCCACCCGTTTTATTTTCCCTCATGCACCAGAACAAGCCGTAACCATTAATGGTGGTTTTGTGATGCGTTCATGGTATGACATCAAAAGTATGGATATTAATGGCCGTGCTTATATGCCTGATTTACTAGCATCTGAAAAGATCGTAAAAGGCATCTTAAATGAGCAGATATCCGCAGGGATCCCAGCTGATAAAATCATTTTAGCGGGCTTTAGTCAGGGCGGTGTGATGAGCTTATTCACAGGTTTACGTTTTGAACAAAAGCTTGCAGGGATCATGGGGCTATCGTGTTATCTAGCCACTGGTGAAGCATTGCCTGAGCAATTGGCTGATTCAAATAAAAACACGCCAATTTTGCAGCACCATGGTTCACAAGATGAAGTTGTGCCAGTTCAAGCTGGACAAATGGCTTATAGCACACTTAAGCAAGCCGGTTATCAGACTCATTGGCAAACTTATCCAATGGGGCACAGCGTGTTACCAGCACAGCTTCAAACAATTGGTCAGTGGATAACAGCGCGTTTAGCTCAATAGTTAAATTTAAAATTAGCTACCAGAACTTACATGTCAAAGTGTACGAGACAATGCATGCAACTTAATATTGCATGCATTTTTTATTTTATCATTCCGTGAAAAATACCCGCTTAATTGCAGTATCTATATTTCAATTTGAATTGTCTTTTTGGTCCATCTCATTTGGTAGCCCTTAAGTTGTTAAGCGATGGCATTGGATAACACTGTTTACGCTATTACAGTGAATAGTTATGTTGTTCTAGATAAATCGATAAGCAACACAAAGCTTTATTTGTCGATGTGTGGCTTTAATATAACCTATGTAAACAAGTCAAATATTAGTCTTAGCGCTGTACAAAATGTTAACAATTAGATGTTTTACAGCATGACACGACCTGTTGGTTGGATAAAAATACCCACAAACACGCACTTTCAATCCTTTTAAAAGTTGATCTAGTTCACTGTTTAGCATTTTTACAAGCTGAAAAGTAAATATGGATTTACATTAAATTTGACGCGCTTGTTCTGAAAATAAAATACTGTCGCCGATTTCTCTTTCAGTGTAACTAATTAATAAATCGCATATTTTGGGTGTGTTGCATGCAACTATTCCCATCAGACGTTTAAATCTGTTTGTGCCTGTTCGTTATAGTGAAATATTTTTTCACTAACCCACTGTTATATAACAATTAAATAATTACTTTTTTTAATTAAAACGAAACATTAAAGGTTAATGATTTGATAGCATGTTGCGCGTTAGGGGAATTTGTTTGTGCTTTTTAGCTTAAACAGATCGCCATTAACAATATTGATAAAAAAATATAATTAGGGGTCGACGGAATGAATAAAATATTAATTAAAGGGTTAGTGGCAAGTGCGGTTATTGCTGCATTAACGGGTTGTAATAGTAGTGACGATGATATTAGTAAGTTTGATTTAACTATCGCACATGTGAACGACACTCACTCAAGCTTTGATGCCGGTTCATTAGATTTTACCGCTCAAGTTAACGAAGCAGACTTTGATGTTCGTGCATCTGTTGGTGGTTACCCAAGAATGGCAACGGCACTTAAAGCTGCTCGCACCATGGCAGAGGAAGCCAACAAACCATTTTTAGCGCTTCACGGTGGTGATGCATTCCAAGGCTCTTTGTACTTCAACGTACTCAAAGGTCAGGGTAATGCTGAGTTATTAAGCCAAATGTACATTGATGCAATGGCAATTGGTAACCACGAATTTGATTTAGGTAACGAGCCACTGATCAACTTTGCTGAAAACGTTAACTTTCCACTGTTAGCTGCAAACATGGATACAAGCAATGATGCTGCCATGGATGCGGTTGAAAACATCATGGCGTACACCATTAAAGAATTCGATGGTGAAAAGGTTGGTATTTTTGGTCTTGTATTAGAAGACTTAGAAAACATCTCATCACCAGGTGAAGATTTAAGCTTCAGTGAAGAAGTGATAGCTGCACAAGAAACGGTAAACATACTTGAAGGTATGGGTATCGATAAAGTCGTCATGGTGAGTCACATTGGTCTTGATCGCGATATTCGTATTGCTGAAAGCGTCAATGGCGTTGACGTGATTGTAGGTGGCCACTCTCACACTTTATTAGGTGATTTCAACAACCTTGGTCGCGGTGAAACTAGCACTAGTTACGCTGAAATGTTCACTAATCCAAATGGCGATACTAAAACATGTATTGTACAAGCGGGTGACTTAGCTCAAGCAGTTGGTCAAGTAGATATCAGTTTTGAAAACGGCAAAGTAGTGAGCTGTGCTGGTAACAATACTCTGCTAATTGATAACGACTTTGAGCACAAGTATGACGGTGATAACCGTGAACCATTAACTGATGCAGACCAAGCAGCAACTGAAACCTTTGTCTCTGGTGAAGATAATATTGCTATCACAGACGAAGATGCTGCTCTGCGTACTAAAATTGACGAAGAATATAAGCCGTTAATTGAAGAGTTTGAAGGTAAAGTTATTGGTCAGGTATTTGATGCCAATGACCCAGTAGACACTGGTATGTTAGATCATGTTCGTATTCCTGGTCTAAGCCGTGGCGGTGCATCACTACCTATGACGGGTAGCGAAGCAGGTGCACAGGTAGCTGCATCTATGGTGTGGAAGCTAAACCAGCAAGGTTATGGCGTTGATATGGCGATCACCAATAATGGTGGTGTACGTGACAACATTACCGCGGGTGCTGAAGGCTTAACTGCAGGTTACATCATTGGTTCATTACTGTATTTCAACAATGAACTAGCTGTTGTTACCTTAAAGGGTGAAGACGTTAAGCAGTTATTGGAAGATACCATTAACTATTCAATGACGACCTCTAGTGGTGCTTTCCCAACGATGGCCAATATTCAGTTTACCTTTAACGGTAAAGCTGTCGTTGGCGAGCAAATTGAAGATCTGCAAATCTGTCCTCAAGGTGTTGCGGCGGGTAACTGTACTGATCTAGAAATGGATTCCATCTATAAGATTGCGACTAATGCTTACATTGCTGGTGGTAAAGACGGCTATGATATCTTTGCAACTAAGAATCAGTCTGAAACGATTAAGTCTGGCTTTATTGATAACGAATCTATGATTGAATATGTAGAAGCGTTAGATGCTGATGGTAAGAAGTTAGAAGAAATCCCAACGGGTTTAACTTTCATCGTGCCTGATAGCTATGCTGATAAACTCGATAACCCAGTATTAAAACCTGAAGATAACCAATAATCTATAGTTTTTGGTAAACGCAAAAGCGTGACTAAAATTGAAGCTGCGTGAACATGACATTTATTTAGTCGTGGTCATGCAGCTTTTTTTATTGTTTAAATCAATTTAATTTCAAGTGGTTATGTAAATCTTTCAAAATTTTTATTAAATAATTAACCCCTCACCCTTGATAACCCAAATAGCGTCCTCATATCTAGTTATGTAGCAGGAACACTTAATGAAATGCTCGATTGAGGTTTCACGTTCTTCCTACCCATTGCGCCGAAAGGGCAATGCTCAAACTGCCAATAATGGCTAATTTTTTACATATTGCTTAACACAAGGATATGAACATGCGTCAATTAAATATCAACCCAGATCTAACTCCACTATTTCGTAGCGCAATTGGTTTTGACCGATTAGCTAGAATGGCTGAACACGCTGCTAATAAGAGCAATAACGCTTCCGGTTATCCTCCATATAATATTGAATTGTTAGGTGAAAACCGCTACCGCATCACTATGGCCGTCGCTGGCTTTGCTATGTCAGAGCTTGAAATCACTTCTGAAGGTGAAAAGCTGCTAGTGAAGGGCACTAAACCCAACAAAAAAGATGAGCGCACATACTTACATCAAGGTATTGCTGAGCGCGGCTTCGAAAGAACATTCCAACTCGCTGAACACGTTGAAGTGGTGGGTGCTGAGCTAGAAAATGGCTTATTGAATGTTGATTTGGTTCGAGAAATTCCAGAAGCAATGAAACCAAGAAAAATTGAAATCACTAATACAAAGGTAATTGAAAGCTAACCTTTACACGTTTCATTGTACCTCTTCCTGTTTGCCTAGTGCGTTGCGCTAGGCTTTTTTGTTTCTATATTAGTAGTACCGCACCAGCCCCTTTTGTCGAGAGTTGATCATCAGCGTTATACATTGGGCAATTTGTCATTGATAAACACCCACAACCAATACAACCCTCTAATGAATCTTTCAATTGCGTGAGTTTATCTATGCGTTGTTGCAGTTTTTGCTGCCATTGGCTAGAAAGGTTTGCCCAATCATGTTTAGTGGGTGTTCTATTTTCCGGTAGACTGGCAAAAGCTTGATTAATTTCATCTAGGCTAACGCCCAATTTTTGCGCCACTTTAATGATTGCCACACGTCTTAGTACTTGACGTTGGTAACGCCTTTGATTGCCTTGATTACGCAGGGAGCGAATTAAGCCTTTTTGTTCATAAAAGTGCAAGGTGGACACATTAACACCACAGCGTTTAGCAACTTTGCCAACAGATAACTCAAATGGTTCCAGCATAAAATCCTCAAAAAATGTCAAAAAGTACTTTACCTCAAGTTAGCTTGAGGTTGTAACTTATGTCAAACATTCAAAGGGAGTAAGAAACATGCGTTTAGAACATTTAAATATAGTCGTGAAAGAGCTAAAACCGACCATCAACTTTTATCAAGCAGCATTTCCTCATTGGAAAATACGCGGTGGCGGAGTCGGCGAATGGCATGGTGTGTGGCGTCGTTGGGTACATTTTGGCGATGATTATACTTACCTGTCACTGAACGATAATGGCAAAAACCAAAATAGGGATAATAAGGGTTATGATGTGGGCTTGTCGCACTTAGCTTTTGTAGTAGATGATATTCAGTCATTAATGGTGCGAATGCAGCAAGCTGGCTATCCTATAGCGATCGATGGCAAAGGCGATCCATCATATAAAAGTGTGTACTACCTAGACCCAGATGGCTATGAAGTTGAGTTCTTACAATATTTCACTGATATACCTGATGAGCGAAATGAATATGAGCCTTTTGATGAAACTTTGTTTAGTGACATCATTACTCAGTAGTAACCATAAAAAAACGCCATCATAGGATGGCGTTTAAACTTGTAAATGATGCAATTAATACTAGAGTTTAAGGCCAACTAACAGTTCATCTAACTTTTCTGCCGTTGTATGTAACTCATCACAACCCGTGACAGATTGCGTTGCCGACTGTTCCACATCGTGTGATTGATTTCTAATTTCCATCAAATTAGTGGCAATTTCATTTGCTACGGCAGATTGCTCTTCAGCCGAAGTGGCAATCAGTACTGACATATCAAACACTTTACTACTGTGGTGGGCAATATTGGATAAATCCTCACCAGTTTGAAGTACATGTTTTTTACCTTCTTCTGCTTGCTCAACCGTGTGTGCCATGACTTGAGTTAGATTCTGAGTGCCAGATTGTAGCTCTTCAATCATTGACTTAATTTCAACTGTGGCAGACTGAGTACGGCCAGCAAGAGTACGAACTTCATCAGCCACAACAGCAAAGCCGCGACCTTGTTCACCCGCTCGGGCAGCTTCAATAGCAGCATTTAATGCAAGTAAGTTGGTTTGTTCAGAAATGGCATTGATAGTGGTGACGACATCGTCAATTTTACTGGCATTATCGTTGAGTACTGAAACTGCATGAGCTGCATCTTCAATTTCATTTGAAAGCACATCAATAGCATGCACAGTGGTTTCAATGTCTTTTGACCCTGCAGCGACTTGATTATTGGCTTCTTGTGTTTCATCTGACGATTGATCAGCATTACGGGCAACTTCTTTCACTGCTGCGGTCATTTCTTCCATTGCAGTTGCCAAAGAGTCTAAATGCTGACGTTGGTTTACCGCTAAGGATTGACCTTCTTGCGCATTATTTCTGAAGTTCAATACTACATTACGGATCTGATCGGTGGCATGTGTAATTTGTTTTACTAAGTTATGTTGGCGCTCGACAAGTTTATCAATGCTGATAGCCAATATACTGAACTCATCTTTAACTTCAAAAAAGTTTAAGCGTCCTGTGAGATCACCATCTGCAGCACGCTTCAATGCCGTGACAGTAGTGTATAAAGCACCGCCGACAAAGGTTGAGATATAGTATGCAAAGGCAAATAAAACCAGCAACAACACAATCATCAAACCATATGCATAGTGAGAAGCATTACTATCATTATTGAGCTGTTTAAGGTCAACACGTGACACTAACACTTGGTCAAACTTGTTAATTTGGCTCACAACGGTTGCATTACTGCCATTAATCACAATCCCGCCACCTTGACGAGCTGCAGTTGCCACATCTCGAGCAACACTATTAATCGAGACTAATTGTGCATTGCTACTCTGTGCTACTTTTTGTTTGGTTACGTCATCAACATTTTCTAAAGCCGATTCGATTACCTTAACCGAAGCATTGTTAGCCGTTAATGTGCCGAGTAAACGTGCTTGTTGCGAATTGGATTGGTGTTCAGTATTTAAAAATAAGGTTAATCCAATAATCATAATCATTGGAACAACCGCTAAAATGGTGAATTTTGTCTTCAGGGTCATGTGGATAAGATATTGATCTATCCAGCGAAATTTAACTTCTCTCATTAGTGCCTCTTTTTTGTTGGCTTATTATTGCCACTCTATCTATTGTTTTTATCGGTATGCATAAACAGATCTTTAATGAATATTTAACTACTTAAACCCAGAGTGAAAATTCAAAATAGCGCTGCAGGCAAGCCTCTATGCAAGTTACGATAGTTGCAATTTGTGAACGTAAACTAATAGTCACCGTTATTTTACAATTGCATTACTTATGGGGCCAGCATTAGTTCGCAAAATAAATTAATAAATTTCCCTCAGAGAACAGTGTGCCCATTAATAATTAGACATTAGCTGCCAAATAGTCATAAAAATCAGCAGTCATCACTAGCAATATGTTGTCTGCTAACGTAAAATTTCTCTCTTTTGTTTTAAACCTAAAATTGGCAAGCCAAGTTGAAAGTGTGGCGCTGTCAATCATGTGTCTAATACTTAGATAACGCTTAGACGAACAGACGCATTCAATCGAAAAATGCAGTGGAAAATATAATGCAACAGTTAACTGAGATCGTAGAACAAGCCTTAGAGGTCATCGAGAAGGCACGTGATCTAAAGGCATTGGATGATATCCGTGTCGACTACCTTGGTAAGAAAGGTAAGATCACCGACATGATGAAAATGATGGGCAAATTAAGCCCTGAAGAAAAGCCAGCATTTGGTCAAGCAGTAAACCAAGCTAAGCAAAGCGTTCAAAAACAGTTATCTGAAAAGATAGAAGGCTTAAAAGCCGCTGAATTAGAAGCTAAGCTAGCCGCTGAGCAAATTGATGTCACTTTGCCCGGTAAAACCCTAGAAATTGGCGGTTTACACCCAGTTACTCGTACGATTGAACGTATTGAAACTTTCTTTGGTGAGTTAGGCTTTAGCGTTAAGGAAGGACCGGAAATCGAAGATGATTTCCATAACTTTGACGCGCTGAATATTTCTGAGCATCACCCAGCACGTGCAGATCACGATACGTTCTACTTTAATCCAAAAGTGATGTTACGAACTCAAACCTCTGGCGTACAAATTCGTACCATGGAGCACGAGCAACCGCCTTTACGTATTATCTCTCCTGGTCGCGTATACCGTAATGATTACGATCAAACTCATACACCGATGTTCCATCAGGTAGAAGGGTTAATGGTTGCCGAAAACGTTAACTTTGCTGAACTGAAAGGTATTCTGCACGATTTCTTACGCAACTTCTTTGAAGAAGATTTACAAGTGCGCTTCCGTCCATCTTATTTCCCGTTCACTGAGCCATCTGCTGAAGTTGACGTAATGGGTAAAAACGGTAAGTGGTTAGAAGTATTAGGCTGCGGTATGGTACACCCGAATGTATTGCGCAGTGTGGGCATAGACCCTGAGAAATACTCTGGTTTTGCTTTTGGTATGGGCGTTGAGCGTTTAACCATGTTGCGCTATGGCGTGAATGATTTACGTGCCTTTTTTGAAAACGATTTACGTTTCCTCAAGCAATTCAAATAACGGAGCAATAGACAGATGAAATTTAGCGAATCTTGGCTTCGTGAATGGGTTAACCCATCAGTAAGTCGTGAAGAATTATCACACCAAATTACCATGGCTGGTCTTGAAGTAGACGCAGTCGATGGCGTTGCTGCAGAATTTAGCGGTGTTGTGGTTGGTGAAGTGGTTGAATGTGGTCAACACCCAGATGCTGACAAATTACGCGTGACCAAAATTAACGTTGGCGAAGATGAATTAATCGACATCGTGTGTGGTGCGCCAAACTGCCGCCAAGGCTTAAAGGTTGCTGTTGCTATGGTAGGCGCTGTGCTACCGGGTGACTTTAAAATTAAGAAAGCCAAATTACGTGGTCAACCCTCGTTTGGTATGTTGTGTTCATACGGTGAACTCGGTATTGATATCGAGAGCGATGGCATTATTGAGTTACCGCTTGATGCACCAATCGGTAAAAGTGTCCGCGAATATCTAGATTTAGATGATGCCATCATCGATGTGGACCTAACGGCTAACCGTGCAGATTGCTTAGGCATGGTCGGTTTAGCACGTGAAGTGGGTGTACTTAACCGCCATGCTGTGACAGCGCCAAGCTGGGAAGCTGTCGATGCATCTATTGATGCACCGGTATCTATCAAGGTTGAAGCTCCTCAAGCTTGTCCACGTTACCTAGGGCGTGTGGTGAAGAATGTTGATGTTACAGCGATAACACCACTTTGGATGCAAGAGAAATTACGCCGTAGTGGTATTCGTTCAATCGATCCGATTGTTGATATCACCAACTATGTATTGATTGAGTTTGGTCAGCCAATGCACGCGTTCGACTTAGCGACCTTAAATGGTGGCATTACTGTGCGTATGGCAAATGGTGAAGAAAAGCTCACATTACTCGATGGCAATGAGATCACTGTACCAAGCGACACTTTAGTCATTGCTGATGACAAACAACCGGTTGCGTTAGCGGGCGTATTTGGTGGCGAAGCGACAGGTGTAAACAGTAGTACTAAAGATATCCTACTAGAGTGTGCGTTCTTTGCACCATTGGCTATCTTAGGCAAAGCGCGACGTTTAGGCTTACACACAGATTCATCACACCGTTTTGAACGTGGCGTTGACCCACAGCTACAACATAAGGTCATGGACCGTGCGACACGTCTTGTACTTGATATCTGCGGTGGTGAAGCAGGGCAAGTGGTTGAAGCTGTATCAGAAGCTGATTTACCCAAAGCGGCCAATATCACTTTACGTCGTAGTAAACTCGATCGCACATTAGGGCACCATATTCCTGATAGTGACGTGACTGAAATCCTGCAGCGTTTAGGGTTTGAAGTTGCAACCGACGGTAATGTGTGGAACGTTACAACAGCCACATACCGTTTTGACATGGCTATCGAAGAAGACTTAATTGAAGAAGTCGCGCGTATATACGGTTACAACAATATTCCTAATATTGCGCCAGTTGCTTCATTGAATATGTCTGATCACAAAGAAGCAGACATGCCACTTAAGCGAGTGCGCGACTTATTGGTCGCGCGTGGGTTCCAAGAAGCGATTACTTACAGCTTTGTCGATCCTAAGTTGCAAGCACAGGTTCACCCTGAGCAAGAAGCAATGGTATTGCCAAATCCTATTTCGGTAGAAATGTCGGCCATGCGTTTATCGATGTTTACCGGTTTATTGTCTGCAGTAGGAAATAACCAAAGCCGTCAGCAAGGTCGTGTACGTCTTTTTGAGACAGGTTTACGCTTTGTTCCTGATACACAAGCAGATTCTGGCGTACGTCAACAAGCGATGCTTGGTGCCGTGATTTCAGGTAACCAAAACGACGAACATTGGTCAATGGAGTCAAAAACTGTCGACTTCTTTGATTTAAAAGGTGATTTAGAATCAATTATCGGCTTGACAGCAGCGGATTCTGAATTTACTTTTAAAGCAGCAACGCATCCGGCGTTACATCCGGGGCAATGTGCTGAAATATTGAGAGAAAATCGAGTCATTGGTCACATTGGTGCTGTACATCCAAAGTTGGAAAAGCCATTTGGCCTAAATGGTAAAACTATTGTTTTTGAGTTAGAACTAGACGCATTATTGCATTCTAGTTTACCGCTAGCCCAGACTGTATCTAAGTTTCCTGCAAATCGACGTGATATCGCAGTTGTTGTAGATGAAAATATTTCTGCAACAGATGTTATGAATTTGATAAGAAAAGTTGGCGAAAATCAGTTGGTTGGCTTAAACTTGTTCGATGTATATCAAGGTAAAGGTGTAGAGCCGGGCAAAAAGAGCCTCGCAATCGCACTTACATTACAAGACACTACTCGAACCCTTGAGGAGAAAGATATTACTGAAACAATGGATTCAGTAATTTCTGCCCTTAAGAACGAGTTCAACGCATCGTTGAGGGATTAAAGTATGGCACTTACCAAAGCCGAAATGGCAGAGCATCTTTTTGAAACACTTGGCATCAATAAGCGAGTAGCCAAAGAGATGGTTGAGACGTTTTTTGAAGAAATTCGTGAAGCACTCGAAAGTGGTGAGCAGGTCAAGTTATCTGGCTTTGGCAACTTTGACCTTAGGGACAAGAATCAAAGACCGGGACGGAACCCAAAAACTGGTGAAGATATTCCTATTTCGGCGCGCCGCGTAGTGACTTTCCGTCCAGGACAGAAGTTAAAATCACGTGTAGAAGCAGCTAACGCTAATAAGAAATAGTTCACTTTTTAAATAGTTACGCTATTTAAGCAATGAAAGAGCGGCTCAGAAATGAGTGGCTCTTTTTTGTCTTTTGTTCACTTACTAAGCATTGGGCTAGATGGTTGGATAATTTCTGGTTGTCTGAGGTTAAAACTCGTTTTGCTCAGTGTGGATAATTGATAAACTTCTGCATATCTATTTAGGTTTGGAGCAATGTTCTTTGACCAATAAAACTAAAAAACGTACCAGTAAGCATTTTGATAGACGCTTTAAAAAACAACTTTTACACCCAAAGCATTGGGGGACATGGTTAGTTGTTGGTTTGTTGTTTATATTTGGTCTTATGCCAGCGTGGTTGAGAGATCCTATTGCCCGCGCTTTGTCATGGATTGTGTTAAAAATAGCTAAAAAGCCATTGCATGTAGCAAAGGTCAATATTAGTCATTGTTTTCCTGATAAATCGTCTGAGCAAGTTGAAGAGCTGTTAAGAGACAACGTTGATAATTTTGTCATCGCGTTGTTGTCACAGGCTGAGTTGGCTATTCGCTCAAATGCTCACATTAAACGTCGTGTACAGTTACATGGTTTTGAACATGTTCAAGCTGCCAGAGAGGCTGGACAACCCATTATTTTCATCATGCCCCATGTGTGGCCAATCGATTACGCTGGTCTTAGATTAAACATTGAAATCCCAATGGTAACTATGGCTAAAGCGCATAAGAATGAGTTATTCAACTGGTTTAGTAATAGGTTGCGCAGTTCTCAAGGTGGTCGGGTTTATATGCGTGAAGCCGGTATCCGTTCGTTAATTAGCGAGCTTAAACAAGACAATAGTTTCTTTTACCTTCCCGATGAAGATCTTGGTCGTGAACAAAGTGTGTTTGCGCCATTTCTTGGTACAGAAAAAGCAACATTACCTGTAGTAGGGCGCTTAGCTCAAGCGGGAAATGCCCAAGTATTGCCAGTGTCCATTGGTTATGATCAAGCAAAGCAACATTTCAATTTAACTGTGTTACCAGCCGTTGACCCCGATTCAATGAAAGGCAAAGAAAACGAAGCGTTAGCATTGAATAAAATTGTGGAGCAGGTGATATTAGCTTATCCAGAACAGTATATGTGGTTCTTGCGTTTGTTAAGAACACGCAGAAACCCTGATGAAGATATTTATCAATAAAGCTTAATACTTTCATTTATTGGGTTGAGCCATTTTTAAATACTCTTCTGGCTCGTTCAAGGCAAATACAACGACTTTGAATCCAATGCATTCCGTAACGTCTGTTTTGGGTTTGATTTGTAGGTATTGACTCAATGAAGGTTTGATATTTTCTCTTCGTTAGTACTCATTATATAGGGCTGCCAATAGACGATGGTGCCTTCCAGTCTCATGTAGAGAAAGGGCGATATGTATCTACTTTTTATTTTTGGTTTAGGGATGATAGGATTTGGTTGCTTTATGTTAGTCAAACCACTGCAATTTTCGCAAGGTATTGTTAATTTCAGCAAAAAGCCCTGGTTCCATTTATTTGAAATAGTCAGTAGGGCCGTTTTGGGAATACTATTTCTGTTACTTGCGCACTCAACTCCTTATCCAGTTTTGTTCAAAGTTATTGGTGCTGTACTTTGTTTTGTGAGCATTTTTCTTATTATTATCGGCGCAACTCGCCATAAACAATTTGCTTTGTTGACTGCTCAAATTGGTCACCGCTTTCGATTATTGAGTTTTCTCGCAATTGGCTGCGGCTTAAGTATTGTTTATCTTTCGGCAATTAGTTACATCAATGGATAAGAAACTGCTGGCAAAGACAGCAATAAAATTGTTTAACATCTATGGTTAGCCATTTACTTTAGCGTTTGTCTGGCTATTGGCGAGTTTTTGTCGGGCTTATGTCGTGGTGAAATTAACAGTTTAGGCGCAATATCTTCGTAAACTTAATTCGGAGAAATACAATGAATGTATCACCTGATAAATTGATTGAACTAAGGAAAGATAGGGGCTGGTCACAGGAAAAGCTCGCTGCAGTCAGTGGCGTGAGTGAAAGAACAATTCAAAGAGCAGAAAAGGATGGTTCTTGTTCAATGGAAACAAAACTGGCATTTTCAAATGCCTTTGAAATATCACCTAGCGAGCTATCCTTTAAACCTGATCTAAAAACAACTACACATAACATAGAATATAAAACAGACTGGGCTGGCATATTGGGCCTATTTATTATGGGGCTGGTTATTGTGGCCGTGGTACTGATGACTGGTATCGATGGTCCCTGGGAAATTGTCAGCATGGCAATTGTATGGGGGCTTACTATTATCATTTCTATGATGACAAATGGTGCGCTTGCCACGTATCGCTTACTTGATAATACGTCATGGCTTGTTAAGTACCCCAATTATGTTCCAAATCTAAATAGGTACATTTCACAAGCCAAAGTTGTGATTGAAAATGCCTATATCATCGGTGTGTGTGCTAGTTTGGTTACGGCATTAACCATAGCGATACATACCAACATTGCTCAAGATGATCTTTCTACCGCATTTGTACTATCTGCCAAGCCGTTAATTTACTCTATTTTATTTTGTGAGCTTTGGTTCAGGCCTTATAAACAAAAAATGGAAAAAATGCTGCAGACTCAAAATGAAGAAACATGACTCGGGCTTCAATACATACAAATAACTATAGCTTTGTTAAGAACTTATCGCTATGAACATTGAGTTAATTCAAGATGATTTAGAAGATGGTGCGGTTATCTCATTGCTAGATGCGCACTTAAAACAGATGCATCAGTATTCACCCATTGATAGCATCCATGCGTTAGAACCTGACAAGCTAAGAGCTAAGTCCCTCACGTTTTGGTCAGCACGTATTAATGATGAAATTGCAGCTTGTATTGCGCTAAAGCAACTTGATGACTCGACTGGTGAAATTAAGTCAATGAAAACCAGTCACAAGTTTTTAAGAAAAGGTATTGCTGAGAAGCTACTGACGCTAGTCATTAATGAATCAGAACAACGTGGATACGGAACATTGTACTTAGAAACGGGGTGTCATCAAGCTTTTACACCAGCAATCAAACTGTATAAAAAGTATGGCTTTGTCGAATGTGACCCTTTCGGAAGTTATCAATTAGATCCGTATAGCTTATTCTTTGTAAAACGACTTGGGACAAATGAATTGGCTAAATAACCAGTGATTAATAGTAAAACTGCTTTGTAACCGAGGTGGTTACTGCTTTATTACGCTGTTAATTCAGCACTAAATCTGTCATCAACTAATAAACACCAGCGTTATTCAGATCTTACAAAGTTGAGTATATGGCCCTTAAAATCGCTGTCTAGATAATCGGTATTTTCTGGTTTAGTAAAGGTCGATTCATAGCCTTGCTCTAGTAGTTTTTTGGCGAGTTTATTTTTTCTGCCTCGCCCTGGATCGACAATGATGACTTCACACTCTGCGTTTGCATGTTCTTGTATGAAATGAGTCAGTAATTCAATATGCTCGTCTTCATACAGTAGATCGCTTCCAATAATTAAATCAAAGCGGCCTAAGCTATCATTGCTATCTCCCCAACCTGTTCGCTCAAATGGGATTTTGTCGTCACCATTAAGCTTAGAGTTACGAGTCAAAAATGCTTCGGCTTCTGGATGGTAATCTGTTGCAGTAATATCCACGTTTTGTTTATTTAACAATAAACTGCTGAGGGCTGTGCCACAGCCAATTTCCAGTACCCGTTTTATGCCAATGTCATAGTCAGAGATATGGTGTGCTAATACCAAACTTGACGGCCAAACAATGCCAAAAATAGGCCAAGTGGCTGAAGAAATCCCTAACTGTTCAGCTGTGCCATCAGGATCGTGAAATTCTTGTTTATTGCGAAGAGTACATAGGTGGATATCGGTTTTTCCAAACTCAATGGTCTGGTAACGTAAACGTAGGTTTGACATTTGGCCGCCTCAATCATGAGCGCTCAGCCAACTATCAAAGATAAATGACAAAACGAAAACAATAGGTTAACGCGAATTGAGTGACATGGGAAGGGAAGTGTTTAACAACTTAACAATATGAAAAACCTTCATACTAAATGCCACCTTCAATAGGTGGCGTTTAATATGGAGTGAGATTACTTGGCCTTGGCATGCCTATCTAATAAGTTTTGATTAATATCGGCCATTGATAAACCTTGATCTTCTAAGAGCACAATTAAGTGATACATGAGATCAGATGCTTCATTAATTAATTCTTCTTTATCGTGAGTCGCCGCGGCGAGGGCAGTTTCTAACCCTTCTTCACCAACCTTTTGTGCAATCCGCTTGGTGCCACGCTCAAATAAAGAAGCAGTATAGCTTGAATCTGCATCTTGCCCTTTACGAGAAATAATCAATTGGGTCAGGTTATCAATAAATGGGTGAGCATTCCCGTCAGGCCAGCAGCTTTCTCGTTGGAGGTGACAAGTTGGCCCATTGGGGATGACTTGTACTAATAAACTGTCATTATCACAATCTTTATCAATAGCAATTAAGTCTAGCGTGTGACCTGATTGTTCACCTTTAGTCCATAAACGTTGTTTCGACCGGCTATAAAATGTTACTAGGCCAGTTGCTAAGGTTTTCTCTAACGCTTCTGGGTTCATATACCCTAGCATGAGTACCTTTCCTGTTAAGTGATGTTGTATTACAGCAGGCAATAATCCATCTTGTTTTTGCCAATCAAGCTTACTTGGGTCAAGGGTTACAGTTAAATTTGTCATGGTGGTTACCTTATAAGCGAATGGCTATGTCTTGCTGGGCAAGGTATTGCTTTAATTCATTGATATCGATGATGCCTTTATGGAACACACTGGCAGCTAACGCAGCGTCAACATTGGCTTGCTGGAACACATCGGCAAAATGCTGCATTTCACCAGCACCGCCAGAAGCAATCAGTGGCACATCACAAATGGCTCTGACCATTGATAATTGCTTAATGTCATAGCCACCTCGTACGCCATCTTGGTTCATGACATTCAACACAATTTCGCCGCAGCCACGTTGTTGTACTTCTTCAACCCAATCTTGGGTAAACCATTGGGTATCTTTAGTCGCGGCTTCATCCCCAGTAAATTGTTTGACCATATAACTATCAGCGTCAGCGTCATAATATGAATCAATACCCACCACAATGCACTGGCGGCCAAATTCGTCTTGAAGGCGTGTGATTAAGCTTGGATCAGTGAGCGCAGGGGAGTTAATTGAGATTTTATCCGCACCAAAAGCAAGTTTTTCACGTGCTTGTTCGAGGGTTTTAATTCCACCAGCCACACAAAATGGAATGTCAATTTGCTCAGCTACGCGGCTAACCCACGATTTATCTACTACGCGATCATGAGCGCTGGCAGTAATATCATAAAATACCAACTCATCAGCACCTTCTTCGGCATATCGTGCAGCGAGCGGCACAATATCACCAACGATTTCATGATTACGAAACTGGACACCTTTGACTACTTTACCGTCGCGGACATCTAAACAAGGGACTATGCGTTTGGCCAGCATTGAATTGCCTCCTCAACGGTGAAGTTATTAATGAGTAATGCTTTACCAATAATGATGCCATTGGCATTGCTTTGTTTAACGTTGTTGACATCATCCAAAGTGGCAATGCCACCTGATGCTTGCCAAAAGATGTCTGGGTAGCTGGCCGCGAGCTCTTGATACAATGTGGTATTCGCGCCTTGTAACGTGCCATCACGGCTGATATCGGTGACTAAAGCGTATTGAAGGCCAACGGTTTGGTATTCAGCGACTAACGACTCCAAGGACTTACCACCACCAGTTTGCCAGCCTGATACCGCAACGATTTTTTCACCCTGCTGATTAATATTGACATCTAACGCTAGACAGATCGCATCACTGCCATATTTGATAAACCAGCTTTTGACTAATTCAGGCTCTTTTACTGCAAGTGATCCAATCACCACACGTTTAACGCCTATGTCGAGTAGCTCTTTTACTTGTTGTTCTGTTCGAATACCGCCACCGACTTGAATATCGGTGTTTAATCCTTCAGCAAGCTGCTTAATTAAGTTAATTTGGCGTTTATCAGGATCTTTAGCACCTGTTAAATCAACAATATGCAATAACTTAGCCCCCTGTGCTTGATAAGACTGTAACTGGGCTAACGGACTTAAATTAAACGTGGTTTGTTGTTGATAATCCCCTTGATACAAACGCACCACTTGGCCATCAATTAAATCAATTGCAGGTATGATCATGATGCTGTCCCCATTTTTAAAAAGTTTTGTAGGATTTGTGCGCCTACTGCTGCACTTTTTTCAGGGTGGAATTGCACCCCCATAAAATTGTCTTTAGCAATGGCGGCGCTAAACGCCTCACCATATTCACATTGGGCGATAGTATATTCAGTCACAGGCGCTTTGAAGCTATGGACAAAATAGACATAACTGCCGTTCTCAATGCCTTCAAATAGCGGGTGATTGCTGACCTGTATTTGATTCCAGCCCATATGGGGTAAAGGCAAACCCTGACTGTTTAAGTCAGTAATTTGTGTTGGAATTAAATCTAAACAAGCAATTTCTTCGCTGTCTTTGCCACCACGTTCCTTTGACAGTGTCGTGAGCATTTGCATTCCAAGACACACACCTAAAACAGGTTGGGTTAAACCTTTTATGATGTCGACTAGCTGGCGGTCATGTAACGCATCCATTGCGGCAGCTGCTGTACCTACACCAGGGAGGACGACGCGTGCTGCTTGTTGGATCAGTGTTTCATCACGGCTAACGATGACATTGGCTTGTAAACGCTCAAAGGCATACATGACTGAACTTAAATTGGCACAGCCTGTATCAAGTATGACAGTGAGGTCTTGGGTATTTATCTCAGTAGTTACCACACTATTGGGCATTACAGCACTCCTTTACTTGAAGGAAGAATATCACCTTCAACTTTAACCGCTTGACGTAATGTACGGCCTAATACTTTAAATAGCGCCTCTACCTTGTGGTGATCATTATCTCCCTCAGTACTAAGGTGCAGGGTACAACGTAAGCCATCTGCAAAAGATCTAAAGAAGTGAGGCACCATTTCAGTCGCCATTTCACCGACCATTTCACGTTCAAAATCGGCTTCAAATTTAATAAAAGGTCGGCCTGAAATATCCATTAGACATTGGCCGTTTGCTTCATCCATTGGTAGGCTGAAACCAAAGCGGGCGATACCGCGTTTATCCCCAAGCGCTTGCCTAATAGCATCACCAATGGCTAATGCAGTGTCTTCTACGCTGTGATGATCATCAATTTCTAAGTCACCATCAACTTTGACATCCATTTTGAAATTACCGTGGGTTTGAATTTGATCTAACATGTGGTCAAAAAAGCCAATCCCCGTATCTATGTTGCCTTTAGCTTGCTTGTCTAAATCGATATTAACTTGGATATCGGTTTCTTTAGTGGTGCGAATAACCTGAGCTTGTCTGCCTTTATTTAATAAGGTTTCGACAATCATGTCCCAGTTGAGTGTGTCGCGCTCATATTGAAAACTGTTAATGCCCATTGCATCCGCAAGTTGTATATCGGTCATACGATCGCCAATAACATAAGACTGAGTAAAATCCACTATGCCTTGAGTGAGGTAGTCTTTTACCAATCCAAGCTTAGGCTTACGACAGCTACAATTGTCACTATCAAAGTGTGGGCAGATTAAGGTGTCATCAAATGTAACTCCTTGGCTTTCAAAAATCGCCATCATCATATTGTGCGGCGCATCGAAATCTGCCTGAGGAAATGAGTCGGTGCCTAAACCATCTTGGTTACTTACCATTACGAGCTTAAAACCTGCTTTTTGTAATTTTAAAAGGGCAGGGATCACTTGTGGTTCAAACACCAGCTTATCTAATCTGTCTAATTGTTTATCAATAGCAGGCTCTTCGACTAATGTGCCATCACGGTCAATAAATAAGATTTTCTGTTTCATGGGTACGTGGCCTTGTTAATTCTTAATGAGTTATATTTGTTACTCGGTCATCATTAATATCTTGTTGCTATTCAATTTGTTTGATGACTGAGATGATGGCGTCTGTTTGTTGTTTATTAGCAAAACTAAAGCGAATGGCATCGGCTAATACTGGATCGCTATATGCTCGGGCCACAATACCATTGTCAATTAATAGCTGTTTTACAAGATCCACTTGCTTGAACTTAGCTAAAACAAAATTGCCATTAGGTGCGATGACCTTTGCAGCAACATTTGCTAGCTCCTGTGCTAGTTTCTGACCTTGTCGGTTTAGTTCAGCAACTTGCTGCTGCATTAGATTAATGCCCGTTTTGCTGAGTGCTTTGCTTGCCAGCTCTGCAACGGGCAGCGGCACTGGGTAAGGGGCAATTACACGCATTACTAAATCGATAATGTCATCATTGGCAAGTAAAAAACCGCAACGGGCACCTGCCAGGGAAAATGCCTTAGATAAGGTACGCAGCACGACGAGATTTGGGTAAAGGCTGAGCAAATCTGCAACCGATTGTGCTGGGCAGAATTCAATATAAGCTTCATCAATCACAACAATAGTATTTGGCATTGACTGAATCGCTTGTTCTAATTGCGCCTTATTAATAACACTACCAGTTGGATTATTTGGGTTACAAATGAATACCAATTTAGCCTCTGCGGCCTGTTGTTGCCATTGGCTAGGTAGTTGAAAGTCTTCAGTTAATGTAAGCTTTTTTACACCAATGTTGAATGTGGCTGCACTAATGGCATACATGCCGTAGGTAGGGCCAAAGGTCGCAATAGTATCTTTGCCCGGTATGCAAAATGTTCTGATCAATAACTCAATTGCTTCATCTGCGCCACGCGTTGCCACAATATTGTTCGCTGCAACATCAGTATATTGGCTATAAGCATTGATAAGCTCAGGTGGTTGACATTCTGGGTAGCGATTAAGCTGCTCAAGATCACTGTTATTGAAAGGCGACTCATTAGCGTTAATCCAAATGTCACCCTGACCACCAATTCTTCTTGCGCTTTGATACGGCACTAAAGTCAGTAATTCAGGTCTAGCTAACTGTTGGGCATTAAATGACATTTTGGCTCCTGATTATTGCACTGATTGCTTAAGTTCATTTAGACGAATGGCTACGGCATTTTTATGCGCGTCAAGTAATTCATTTTCTGCTAGGGTCATCACTGCTTCACCTAAACCGGCTAAACCTTGTGGCGTGAGTTCCTGTACAGTGAAGCGACGGCTGAAGTCAGCTAATGACAAACTAGAGTAGTTGCGTGAGTACCCATATGTTGGCAATACGTGGTTAGTTCCGCTGGCATAGTCACCCACTGACTCAGGCGTATAAGCGCCTAGAAACACACTACCAGCAGCGCGAATGTCTGTTAATACTTCACGGGGTTTAGCTGATTGAATGATCAAGTGCTCAGGGCCATATTGATTGGATACTCGCGCAGCTTGTTTGAGATCCTTGACAATGAAGCTGCGTGAACACGTCAATGCTTGCTCAGCAATTTCTTTTCGTGGCAAGGCTTCAAGCTGTGTGGCTAATGCTTGATTAACCGCATCAGCTTGCTTGGCAGATGTGGTGACTAACATCACTTGTGAGTCTGGGCCGTGTTCTGCCTGCGATAATAAATCAGCAGCAATAAACTGTGGGTTAGCTTGATCATCTGCAATCACTAATACTTCAGATGGTCCCGCCGGCATATCAATCGCAACACTAATGCGATTATCTTGAGAAACTAGACGTTTGGCTTCAGTGACAAATCGATTACCTGGGCCAAAAATTTTATCTACCTGAGGAATGGAGTCAGTACCAAAGGCAAGTGCCGCAATGGCTTGTGCACCGCCTACTTGGTAAATATCAGTAATACCGCAAGCATTGGCTGCATAAATAATGGCATCGTTAATTGGCGGCGGACTGACAAGCACGCGTTTGTCGCAACCTGCAATTTTGGCAGGTAATGCAAGCATCATCACAGTTGAGATAAGCGGAGCAGTACCACCTGGGATATACAAGCCCACACGTTCAATGGCTTCACAGCGTAACTCGCAACGCACACCAGCTTGTGTTTCAACATCTACTGGCTTAAATGTCTGTGCTTGGTGAAATGTTTCAATATTCGCCATTGCTTGTGCAATTGCGGCTTTAACGTTTTGTGTGACATTGCTACAGGCTTGGGCAATTTGCACATCAGATAAACGTAAATCAGCAGTGTCATATTGATCAAATTGCTGGTTGAATGCCTTAAGTGCGACATCACCTTTATCAATCACTTGGCTGATAATGTCGCTGACTTGTGTTTCAACACTGCCTTCATTGATCAAAGGTGAGCGATTTAGCACCTGCTTTTGTTCAACATCAGACAATGATGGCCAATTAATGATTTGCATACTCATGCGTTACCCCATCATTTTTTCAATTGGCATGACCAGAATTGAACTCGCACCGAGTGCTGTAAGCTCTTCCATGGTGTCCCAGAATAAATCTTCAGATGATACGGCGTGAATTGCGACACGGTTTGAGTCATCATTCAGTGGTAATATGGTTGGATTTTCAGCACCGGGTAGTAGTGCAACAATTTGCTCTAATGTGTCTGTTGGTGCGTGCAGTAATATGTATTTGCTCTCACGGGCACGAACAACACCGTTCATGCGTGATAACAGCTTATCGATTAATGCTTGTTTGGCTGGTGTTTGTTCACTGTTTGATTGAATTAAGCAAGCCACTGAACGGTAAATAACGTCAGTTTCATATAAACCATTTGCTTCAAGAGTGGCACCTGTTGAAACAAGATCGCATATACCATCAGCAAGACCAGCACGTGGTGCAACTTCTACAGAACCTTTTAACATACAGTCACTGTAGTCAACACCTTGGCTCTTCATATAACGGCGAAGTAGGTTAGGGTATGAGGTTGCAATGCGTAAGCCTGCTAATGAATTTGCATCTTGATAATCAAATTCGTTAGGTACAGCGAGTGATAAACGGCAAGCACCAAAATCAAGTTCACGTAATTTTGTATATAGCGCTGACTTACCCAATGTTTCTCGTTCAATTTGTTCTTCTTCTAGTACATTCTCGCCAATGATGCCTAAATCAACCACACCGTCCATAACAAGGCCTGGAATATCATCATCACGAACACGTAACAGGTCGATTGGCATGTTGTCTGCGTGGGCAATTAAGCGTTGCTCATTGACATTAAATTTAACGCCACAACTCTTTAGCAGCTTTTGCGACTCTTTAGATAAACGGCCAGATTTTTGGATGGCTATTCTTAAACGGTTTGAATCAGTCATGTGTTGAATTCCTATATTAAAATTTGTTTTTCTTTAAATCTTTGAAATTCAGGCATTAAAAAACCCCTGAAATTCCTTCCAGGGGTTATGTGATCTGTTATCACCGCCGGAAGGACATTAACCTTCGGCAGTAAGCATCCGAAGGCTACCGCATATGATGGTGATGATGAATATTTGTGCTTCGGATGTTCATAATTCGTTTCTCTTAATATTAAACTATTTGCTTCGTACAAAGAGTCAGCAATTTGTTTTGCTATTTTGTTTTGCTTTAGTAACTATCAAACTCTTTATTTAATGTTTATAAAACTAACCGCTATCGATTGTCATTGCAACAGCAAATTGCCCAAAAGTGAAATTTACTCATATGGCAGCGCTTGCACAAGAAAGAGGTACATAACAAGCCTAAGAAGCTGGTGCTAATTGGTTGGTAATCTTTCAAATACAGAAAACACATCAATTTAAACGGTGGCTATAACATCTACCCTAGAAGGTAAATATGATGGTTTAATGACAAAAAAGCCAAATAATTCATAATCTAGCCAGTGATTGTAATTGATACTAAAAGTAGGAATTTATTGCGTCACCAGCTAATTGCCATTACTCTCATTGCGCTTAGGGCCCTTTTATTGATACGTGCCTTATTTCGTGACATTAGTTAGTGGCATAAAATTGAGGAGTTAATGCTGTCATTATCACAATCTGTTGAGCAAGTTTTTTCAGCAACAGGTCCTTTAGCAAAAAACATTGCAGACTTTCGCGCACGTCAGCCGCAAGTTGATATGGCTGTGGCTATCTCAAAATCCATCTCTGCGAAAAAATCAACCAATAAAAAACTGATAGTGGAAGCGGGTACCGGTGTAGGTAAAACCTATGCTTATCTTGTGCCTGCATTATTAAGCGACAAACAAGTTATTATCAGTACGGGCAGTAAAAATCTACAAGAACAATTGTTTTTTAAAGATCTGCCCGCGTTATTAAAAATGCTAGACATTGCACCTAAAGTCAGTCTGCTCAAAGGTCGTAGTAATTATGTGTGTCAATTACGATTAGATAATGTCATGCAAGATGCTAGTCGATATGAACAGGAGTTTGTTGATGATTTACTGCTCATAAATCAATGGGCAACATTATCAAAAGACGGTGATATCGGCAACCTGAACTCTGTCTCTGAAGACTCGGACGTATTGCCTACTGTCGTGAGTACTAAAGAGAGTTGTAAAGGCAAGAAGTGTGACTTTTATGATGAATGTTTTACCCGCAAGGCGCGAGTGAAAGCATTAGAAGCAAAAGTCATCGTCGTTAATCATCATTTGTTTTTTGCCGATCGATTATTGAAAGATACTGGCTTTGCAGAGTTGTTACCTGACCCAGATGTCGTGGTATTTGATGAAGCACATTTATTACCTGATACCTGTATTAATTATTTTGGTGATAGCATTTCTGGGCGACAAATCGATCGCTTACTTACAGCTTTAATTGAGTTACATAAGAATGAAATTCGTGACTCTATTCAAATTGAGCAAGTCAGCTTTCGCGCGCTGACAGTGCTTAACCAATGGCAGCAAGCGTTAGCCGAAAATAACATTACCAATTACCGCTCGGTGTTAGCTAATAAGCATTTAGCTAATTTAGGATGGCAACTTATTGATTCGCTGAAAGCACTTGAAACCTTGTTAAAGGCACATTTAGGCCGATTTGAAGCACTCGATGATACCTTTGAAAAGCTGGTGGTCATCACTGAAAGATTACAGCGTTTTTGTGAGTGTAATGATGCTAACTGCGCATACAGTGTGGATACCAATCAACGGCATATTCAATTAAGTGTCGCGCCGATCAATATCGCCCAACAATGCCAAGCGTTATTTGATGACAAAACAGCTTGGGTATTTACCTCTGCGACAATGCAAATGAATCGAAAACTGGATCATTTTGCAAACGAGATGGGTTTAATCAAAGCAAAACAACTCATCTTAGACAGCCCATTTGATTACGCTAATCAGGCTATATTTTGCGTGCCGCGAAATATTGGTAACCGCGGTGCGGTGAGTCATATGCAAGCCGGGTCTAATTATCATTTACAACAATTTGTTGATGTGTGTGTCAGGGCAGTTAACGCGGCACAAGGTCGTACATTTATTCTTTTTACCAGCCATCAAATGATGACCCTGACTGCGCAATTACTGGTCAATAAAATTCGTTATCCCATGTTGGTTCAAGGGCAGGCCAGCAAACAAACCATTTTGAATAAATACCGTCAACTAGGGAATGCAGTATTACTCGGCACCGCAAGCTTTTGGGAAGGGGTAGATGTTCGAGGGAAACTACTGAGTTGCGTCATTATCGATAAACTGCCATTTGTAAGTCCTGATGATACTTTATATAAAGCTCGATCGGCCAATGTGGAACAACAAGGTCAAGATCCTTTTGCCTGTATTTCATTACCTCAGGCTGTGATCAGCTTAAAACAGGGCGTAGGGAGATTGATTCGCGATGAAAAAGATCAAGGCGTTTTGATCCTCTGTGATAATCGCATTGTTAACCGTGCATATGGTCAAGCTTTCCTACAGTCGCTCCCCCCTATGTCACGAACACGAGATTTAGATGCAGCAATTGCATTTTTACAATCAATTAAATAACTGCTAATTGAACTGTTCCCTTTATTTAGTCTTGAGCTATCAGTTATCATAGCCGGCATATTTATTGTTTAACCATGGCCAAGTCTGCTTAATGAACATCCTTGCTTTAGATACTTGCACCGAATTGTGCTCTGTTTCTCTGTCGTTTATCGCGCCTGAGAGCCAAACCAACCAACAAATAGATCTTTGCGTAGAAGCCCCAAGAGAGCATAGCCAGCGCTTATTACCTATGGTTGATGAAGCATTACAACAAGCCAATATTACCCTTGCGGATGTGGATTTAATTGCCTATGGCAGGGGACCTGGTAGTTTCACAGGGATCCGTATTTGCACGAGTATGACTCAAGGGTTAGCGCTAGGCCAAGATAAAGATGTTATTGGTATTTCCACACTAGCTGCGATGGCGCAACTCGCTATTGATGAGCATAATGCAGAGCAAATGTTTTGCTCGATTGATGCCAGAATGAATGAAGTCTATTGGGCACAATTTACCAACCAAAATGGCATCGCAACCTTAGTGGGTGAAGAACTAGTTTCAGCACCTAATGATGTTAAATTAACGCTTAATCATCAACAAACGACATTTGCCTGCGGTACAGGCTTTGCAGCTTACCCAGCACTTCTGAGTCTAAATGACAATATCGTGTTGAGTGAAACTGTGCATTACCCAAAGGCCAGTGCGATGATCCCATTAGCAAAACACGGCCATGCAAATGGATTACATACCAGCGTTGATGAGCTTGCCCCTGTTTATTTACGTGACACTGTGACATGGAAAAAATTGCCAGGACGTGAATAATGTTTGGGGAAAGCAGTAAAACTCGCTAAACTTGAAACATTAGTCGTGTTGCAAATGCGAATGTAGAAAGTGGTAAGCTTTCTGAATACAAATGCATGAAACACAGAACATGTTGAATGGAGTTCAAAGGTAGCAGCTACAAAGCTATTAACCAGACTCAATAAGCAAAAAAAAACAAATACTTAATAAAAGATGCAAATAAACGGTACATTAATCACGCCTCAGGCGAAAAAAGGTCAGGTCAGTCTCAGCCAAGCGGTTGCGAGTAACCGTGCCGTGAATGTATCGCCTGTTGAATCTTATGATGAGCAAAAGCAAGAAAAAACAGTCAAGGCAATTGAGAGCCACAGCAATGAGTCACGCTCACCAACGTCAGAGCTGACGGACTCACTTAAAAGCCAGTTAGCGGCAATGGGGCACCCTCAATATAGCAAAAAAGCCAATCTAGATTTCGATAACCAAACCTCAACACATAGAGGTGCAATTTCTTCTTATCTTTCGACACAACACGCACAACAGCGTGATCAAATACAACAAATGGTAGGTATTGATGTCTTCGCCTAATTTATCTCAAAACGCCAATCAAACAACAACAGCGGTTCCTTCAAGGAGCCGCTTTGTTATTGAACTCTTTATTGCATTTTTAATTACAAAGTTGCCAATTGTTAATATACCGTTTAAATGGTTTGAAAGTTATTTCCATGAAATATCTCATGGGATAGCAACAGTGATCACCGGTGGCGTAGTGCAGTCAATTAAGCTATTTCCAAACGGAGCTGGTTTATGTTTTAGTCAAGGAGGTAATGCCATCATCATTGCTTTTTCCGGTTACATCGGTGCGGCATTGTGGGGCTATTTGATCTTTTTACTGGCTACATGGCAAAAGGGGATTCGTTTTACATTATCAATATTGGGCGCAACAGTAATGTGTTCAATTGTGTTTTGGGCAAGGGACTTATTGACGATTACGATTCTTATCTTCTTAGCCATTTTTATTTTGTTACCACTTAAATTAAATAACAGTAGTCTTTTAAATAGCTTACTGCGTATATTAGGCTTAATGATAATACTTAACGCAATGGCAAGCCCATTAGTATTATTTGGTTTTGTACGCGGTGGAGATGCTGCAATGTTAGCGCAGTTAACTTGGCTTCCAGCGTGGATTTGGGTGTGTATTTGGTTAGCTTTCAGCGGATTAATGTTGTGGCTGAGCTGGCTAAAAGTAAATGTTAACAAGGGAGTAAAACATGAAACTTAATATGGTGATGACTGCCATTATTGGATTAAGCAGTTTAGGCTTTGCTGCACAAAGCCAAGCGACAACAATGCAAATCACGGCGTCGGCTATGGCTGTGCAAGTGAATGCGGCTTTACAGGCAGCTGTGGATAGTGATTTTCGTAAAAGTGATAACAAGAAACGAGATAATTTCCGTAATCCAGCTGAAACGTTAAGCTTTTTTGGTATTGAGCCAAACCATACTGTTGTTGAATTATGGCCCGGCGGTGGTTGGTATGCAGAGATTTTAGCACCATACTTGTCAGTAAAAGGCCAATACATAGCTGCCAATTTTGAAACTGAGCCTGCAGAAGATACACGCCGTTCACAATATTTTGCCAAGGCAGGTAAGAAATTTGAACAGTGGGTAGCAGATAACAAAGCGAATGTGGGCGATGTGAGTTTCTCAACGCTTAATCCTCCGACGAAAACCAAATTAGCAGAAGATGGCAGTGTTGATGTCGTATTGACGTTCAGAAACCTTCATAATTGGGCGATGAGTGACAATTTACAACCTGTGTTTGAAGGCGCTTACGCAGCCCTTAAAACTGGCGGCGTATTTGGTGTAGTAGAGCATAGAGCTAATCCTGGTATGGCAGCAGATAGCGGCTATATGGAACAGGCTGAAATGGTTAAACTTGCCGAAAAGGTGGGATTTACCTTGGCTGAAGCTTCAGAAATTAACGCTAACCCGAAAGATACTAAAGACTATCCGAAAGGTGTGTGGACATTGCCTCCAAGATTGGCATTGAAAGACGTTGATAAAGAAAAATACATCGCAATTGGTGAAAGCGATCGCATGACGCTTAAGTTTATCAAAAAGTAATGTTTTGTTTGTAATATAGACGAGTCAAAGATGACCACTAATCCTAAGTATTTTGAGTTATCTTTGGCTCATATTAGTTTAGCTGCTGTACAGTATGGTGACAGCGATAAACCTGTTATTTTGGCCTTACATGGTTGGTTAGACAATCTCAATAGCTTTATTCCACTCGCTGAGCAGTTCCAATTGCATGGCATGTTTGATACTCATCAATTGATATGTATTGATTGGCCTGGTCATGGCTTTTCAGATCATCGACCTGGACAATATCCATTACACTGGGTGGATTATATTTATGATTTACACAGTGTCGTTAACCATTATAAATCTCAAGACTTCACGGTCTCCATTGTTGGTCATTCTTTAGGTGGCATTGTTGCTGCGGCTTATAATGCCGCATTTGCTGATCAAATTAATAAACTGATCTTAATTGAAGCCATTTCCCCTTTATTTGAGGAAGAGCAAAAAGTTGCTCGCCGTCTTCAAAGAGGTGTGAGTACACATTTTGAGTTCACGACTAAACAAACAAAACAACTATCACCACGTTATTTTGATAAACATAGTGCAATACTCGCAAGGCATAAGCTCACTCAATTGGATGTGAATTGGTGTGAATTGATTACTGAACGCAACATAACCGTATCAGACGATGGATCTTGTTGGCGAAGCGACCCAAGATTAAGATTAGATTCAGTAAACCGTTTGAGTTTTGCCCAAGTTGAGCAGTTAATGAACTCAACTGGTACGCCCAGTTTATTAATAGTAGGAAACAGAGGCTATAAACAACTAAAATCACTGCTGCCAAAGGCTGTACGCTGGTTTACTGACATTGAAACCGTGACATTGGAAGGCGATCATCACCTGCACATGGGCTGTGCAGAATCTGTTGCGATACATATTCGAGCATTTATACTAAAACCTGATTAGTTTTGTACAAAACACTAGGTTTTTTGTTTCAATTATGTGATTATGGTCGCAAATTAAAACGCTCGTATGATTTTTGTATTGAGTGAAATAATAATGATTAGCGGACAGTATTCGAACATAACGACTATTCTAATCGAATTGAATTTGTCCTTTTCTTCCAGCGCACAAGAGTGTTGCCGGTTAGAGTTTATTTAGGAGATACCTGTGGACCAGCCTTGGATCAATCACTTACCAGCCGATGTACCGGCTGAAATCAATCCTGAACAATTTTCTTCACTTGTTGACATGTTTGAAACCGCAGTCAACAAGTATGCAGACACGCCTGCTTTCACAAACATGGGCGCAACCATGACTTATCGAAAGCTAGAAGAGCGTAGTCGTGCTTTTGCCGCCTATTTACAAAATGAGTTAGGGTTAGAAAAAGGTGATCGTGTTGCGATTATGATGCCTAACTTGTTGCAATACCCAATCGCACTTTTTGGTGTTTTGCGTGCTGGGATGGTCGTGGTCAACGTTAATCCACTCTATACACCTAGAGAGTTGAAGCATCAGTTAGTTGATTCTGGCGCTAAAGCCATCGTAGTGGTGTCTAACTTTGCAAAAACGTTAGAAGAAGTGGTTGATCAAACTCCTGTAAAATCGGTCATTATTACTGGATTAGGCGATCAGTTGAGTGCGCCTAAACGTACCTTGGTTAATTTTGTCGTTAAGTACATCAAAAAGATGGTGCCGAAATACAACTTGCCACATGCTCGTTCATTTCGATCAACCTTGACCAAAGGGCGAAGACAGCAGTATATCAAACCAGAAATCACCAAAGATGATTTAGCTTTTCTACAATACACGGGTGGCACTACGGGTGTTTCAAAAGGCGCGATGTTGACACACAACAATGTAGTATCAAACGTGCTACAAGCAAATGGTGCCTATGCTCCTGCATTAATTGATGGCAAAGAGATGGTAGTGACTGCATTACCTCTTTATCACATCTTTGCCTTAACAGTGAATTGCTTGTTGTTCTTACACAAGGGAAGCCACAATTTACTGATCACCAACCCACGAGATATTCCTGCATTCGTAGGAGAACTGAAAAAGTACCCATTTACAGCGTTAACTGGGGTTAATACCTTATTTAATGCACTCGTTAATGACGAAGAGTTTAACAAACTCGACTTCTCAAAATTGAAGTTATCTATCGGCGGTGGTATGGCTGTACAAAAAGCCGTTGCTGATAAATGGCAGAGTATTACCCAAACTCGTCTGTTAGAAGGTTATGGTCTAACTGAAGCGTCACCATTGGTCACTTGTTGCCCATATAATCTAGATGGCTACAATGGCTCAATTGGTTTCCCTGCACCGTCAACATTGATCCAAGTACGTGATGATCTAGGTAACGTTTTGCCACAAGGTGAAACGGGTGAACTGTTTGCAAAAGGGCCGCAGGTCATGCGTGGTTACTGGCAACGTCCAGAAGAAAGTGCCAAAGTAATTGATGCTGATGGCTGGTTAGCCACTGGTGATATTGGTTATATGGATGAAAAAGGTTTCTTCTATATTGTTGATCGTAAGAAAGACATGATTTTGGTTTCTGGCTTTAATGTATTCCCTAATGAAGTTGAAGATGTGATTGCTTTACATCCTAAAGTAATTGAAGTGGCAGCGGTGGGTGTTCCTCATGATGTTAGTGGTGAAATTGTTAAGGTATTTGTAGTGGCGAAAGACAAATCACTTACTGATAAGGACATTATCAAACATTGTCGCGATCATTTGACGGGCTATAAAATTCCAAAACTGGTAGAATTTAGAGACGAGCTTCCAAAAACCAATGTTGGTAAAATTTTACGCCGCGAACTTCGTGATGAAGTGAAGAAAGCGTAAAATAGCGATTATGTTGAAGCCGGCTATCACGCCGGCTTTTTTGTGGCTGATTTGCCATAACGTATGGAGAATTGAGTGTTAAGTTTTGAATACATAGATAGTGACGCTGCGTTAAATACAATCGTTGCGCAATATGCCCAGAGTGATTTACTTGTCTTAGATACCGAATTTGTTAGAACGCGAACTTACTATGCAAATCTAGGTTTAATTCAGGCCTATGATGGCAAAACGTTAACCTTAATTGATCCCGTTTCTATTAATGATTTATCGCCATTTTGGCAGTTACTCACTAATCCCAATATCACTAAGTTGTTGCATTCTTGCAGTGAAGATCTCGAAGTATTTGCACATTATGGTCAATGCCAACCTACGCCACTATTTGACAGCCAAATTGCGGCTAGCTTATGTAATATGGGGCATGCAGTGGGTTACGCAAAATTAGTACAACAATGTTTAGATGTTGAGCTAGATAAAGGTGAATCTCGTACCGATTGGATGAAACGACCATTATCAGATGCGCAATTACAGTATGCTGCAAATGATGTTTATTACTTACATAAATTGTATCCTCAACTGGTAAAATCGATAGAAGAAAAAGGCCGATTAGCATGGTTGCTTGAAGAAGGTGAGAGGATAACAGAAGGGCGCTTAACAAAGGCTGATACCGACAAAGCTTATTTAAAAGTGAAGAATGCATTCCAGTTGTCACCTAGGCAACTAGCTTGCTTACAAGTATTAGCAAAATGGCGAATGCAAAAAGCCCTTGATAAAAACATGGCACTTGGTTTTATTTTGAAAGATCATGCACTCATTGGTTTAGCAAAGAAGCAGCCTAAAACCGTGTCTGATGTCATGCAATTAGTAGAATTAACTGATCACGAAAAACGTTATCATGCAAAAGAGATTGTTAAGTTAATCAATTCAGTTGAGTTTACAGACTTGCCAGAGCCTATTGATGTGATTGCGTTAAAGTCAGGCTATAAAAGTACCTTTAAACAAGTTAAAGCACTGCTAACTCAAGTATCTGAGCAGCAAAATGTACCACTTGAATTTATAGGCTCAAAACGTTTAATTCATGAATTTATGCAGTGGCAGTATAAGGGAAAGAGTGAGCAATCTATTCCACTGTTATTACAAGGATGGCGTGGACAAGTGGTTGGCGATGTACTCAACAACATCAACTTTACGGGTTAACTAATTGCTTGCTGTTGCAATAATCTGTATAAGTTCAGACTAGAGTTTACATTTCGACTTGAAAAGTTGAGAGTTACCCGTTTTGATGAAGGTGTCGAATCTTTATTTCAAAATCATAAAAAGGTAACTCTCATGTTCCACACTAACAACCCAATCATTAAACACAAAGCTGGTTTACGTAATTTAGCTGAAGAATTAGAGCTTGAAATCTCAACGATTCACAAAAATTACAAAGAATCGGTAAAGTTTGAGGCTGAGACACTAAAGCTAGTATCTGAATCAAGGCATTTAGACAAAAAACGGCTTGAAAATGGTTAAAAAATTATCTTTAGCGTTAATTGTGTTTAATACCAGCTATTAACCCTGATCCCTTCATCGCCCAAATATTCAAGCGACAAATTGACAATAGAGTTTGATCCGTTCATTGCTAACAGGTCATCGCAAACAGGTTGGTTTGCGCATTGCACCGGATAGCCATATAAATGATGTTGCTCATCATCGATATAAAATGCAGTTTCATACATGGTTACGTTTTCTAGGTTGTGAAGCGTTCCTACCTCTACAGGTTCGGAATCAATCACCCTAACGATTGTTGCGCCTGTTGCGCCTTCGTCTTGGTCGGGGTTATCAACGTCATAGACAGTGACTAAAACGCGGTCATGAGCGCCCCATTTGTGCGAATAGCCGTTAATCTCACCATAAAAAAGGATTGATTCGTTTTCATCAATATTTGAATACTTCATGCACAAAGAGGGCATAACCCCCACACAAAATACGGGGAAAGGTTCAATTGTCCATGTTTCCTGTTCGTGTTCATCTTTAGACGTATCGCTAAGGCAGCCAGCCAAAAGCGCGCATGATATAGCCGCTATTATTTTTTTCATATCTTACACCTATTAAAAAGCCCCTTGCGAGGCTTTGACGTTAAACACTAATAATATGATTACGGGCAGTGTTGACCAAAGTTAATACAAATAGGACTGTTTACTATTTCCCATTCTCCCCAAATGCCGTCGCTTGTGCACTGTCTGCGCTCCTGTCCTGTTTCACAAGTAATTTGGCCGCTTTGGCATCGCAACGTTCTAGTTTCTGTTGCGCCAGCCGTGCAAGTGTTATCAGGGTAAAGTGAGTTTATGCCTTCAATATCTCCCTGTGAAAGAACGCTATTAAATCCAATCTGTCCTCCGTTGTTTCTTAGCATCGTTGGACTGCTTTGATCCTTAGCAAAGGCGTATGAATGATAGTGCATTATCGAATTAAAATCGTATGCAGAATATGGGGCAAAGTCTGACCCGCTTTTATTGAAATTATGCTCAAAGCCTGATTGAACATTAGACAAGTAAACATTTATGTGGCTGTCACGGTCTGAGCGTGTGTGTTCATGGCCTATACCTAGCGCGTGTGCTATTTCATGTGTAGCGGTAGCAACCCCGCAATTATAGGCTAGATTAAGTGTTTGCTTGCCGCCAACCATGCCTAGTTGTGACGAACAGCGCGTTGTGTTTGAAGTGACATAAACATAGTTTTTATACTGGCTTTGGTTTGCCGTTGTACGTTCAACAAAGTTAACAAATGTCGTATTTTTCATGTTGTCCATTGCGCTAATAAAATGAGCGCGTGATCTGCTATCAATATTAGCGTCAAATTGATAAACCATAGTATTGAGCGGCCATAGCTTTGATACAGTTAGGATCACATTAGCCCTTGCGCCCTTGTCCCGTTCTTTAATCTCGTTAAAGTCGCCTAAAATAATATCCCCTTCCATAACAGCTAGGCCATCAACGTTATAGTAAGTTACATCTATTTCAGTTGACCACGGATCAATAATGACCCCTTGCCCCGACTCTAAAGCGCTGTGATTGCTTATGCTTTCGTAAAAATATTCTGATTCGTTTGCTGTTGCTGAAAACGCTAACGCTAACGCTAATGCCAAAGAGGTTAGCACACTTTTTATTGTCATATTTGATGCCTTATTTATTTTGAAATAAATTAATTATCAACTGTTGTGTTTTTATCTTGATACAACCGCATGTTTTAGCAGCAAAAAAGCATATAGAAATATCAGGTTTGTTTTAAGTGATGATTGTCGGTTTTATTTAAAAACAAAGTAATATGCTGTTGATAATGTGTTTCTGCAATATAAAGTATTGATGTAAAACTGTATTTAAAATAAATCAATAAACATTGTTTAAACAAAATTAAAACTTAAAGTCACTAATCGCAACTAAGCTTCAAGCGTCAAAACAATATAATGGCTTGTGTTACTGCCTATATAATTTTAGTGTTGTTGGCTTTTTCCCCACTATTACTAGTTGTTAGTGTAAACCCCTAGTGATCTAATTGTGTTTATTAGGGGGGCGCTATCAAGTCGGTGAAAACGATCCAGAAGAGTAAAGGTGATAATGGCTGCGCAGCATTTATTGATAAGTTGGTTGAAGAAATAAACAAAAACAAAATAGTTTATAACGTTAACAAATACCTCAACTGAAACGGGTTGGTGTCAAAACATTCTAGCGATGGCTGATATTATCGCCTTGCCCCGTGGCCGTATTACTTTGACTGCTCGCCAACGTCCTGCACAACGAAAGCAGGCAGCACGAAAGGGCAAATTATCGCTTATCGTGGATCTAACCTTAGCGGCTTTTGAACTAAAAAGGAGCCTTAAGGCTCCTTTTTGATGTGAACTGGTTAATTGTGATACATAAAAATTATGATTCAGGCAACGTAACGTTAAGTTCTAATACAGACAGTTTATTGTCGTTTTGATCTACTTGCACTGAAACCTGATCTTCTGAAATTTGAACGTACTTTTTAATGACTTCAATAATTTCTTGCTTCATTTGCGGAAGATAATCAGGTGCATCACGCTCACCACGTTGATGGGCAACGATAATTTGTAAACGCTCTTTTGCTAATGACGCGCTACTGGTTTTTTTATTGCTTCTAAAATAATCGAGTATTGACATAATTAGCTACCAAAAATCCGTTTGAGGAATCCTTTCTTTTCTTCTTCTGTAAAGCGCAGCGGGACATCATTTCCCAATAAACGCTCAATTGTATCACTATAAGCTAAACCAGCATCGCTCTCTTGGTCAATAATTACTGGCACACCTGAGTTAGATGCTTTAAGAACCGCTTGAGACTCAGGGATAACGCCAACAAGCTTAATCGCAAGAATTTCTTCTACATCTTCAACACTGAGCATTTCACCCGTTTTGACGCGAGCAGGGGAATAGCGTGTAAGTAACAGATATTCTTGAATAGGGTCTAAGTTTTGTTCAGCACGGCGGGAACGACTTTGTAACATACCTAAAATACGGTCAGAATCACGTACAGAGCTTACTTCAGGGTTAGTTGTTACGATAGCAACATCAGCAAAATACAATGCCATCATAGCACCTTGTTCGATCCCCGCAGGTGAATCGCAAATGATGTATTCAAAGTCTTTGGCGAGGTCATCTAATACCTTACCTACGCCTTCTTTGGTTAATGCATCTTTGTCACGGGTTTGTGAGGCTGGCAAAATAAACAGATGTTCGCAGCGTTTATCTTTAATTAACGCCTGGTTTAGGTTAGCTTCGCCATTGATTACGTTGACGAAATCATAAACTACACGCCTTTCACAGCCCATAATTAAATCAAGGTTACGTAAGCCAATATCAAAATCGATAACCACGGTCTTATGACCTTTTAAGGCAAGGCCGGTTGCAATAGCTGCACTCGAGGTCGTTTTACCTACGCCGCCTTTTCCTGATGTGACAACAATAATCTGTGCCATGTGTAATATCCTTTTTCCTGCCGCTATGAAGGCAATGATTCAACTGAAAGACTGTTGCCATTTAAACGAACACAGCCTCTCTTATCTATTGGGTGTTGTTGTATATGTTCTGCTAGCCAATATTGTCCAGCAATTGAAACTAATTCTGGTTGTAGATCACTGGCAATAATTATGCTTTGGTCATCTCCACCTGCACCAGCCATGGCTTTACCGCGTAATGCGCCGTAAATATGAATGCTACCATCAGCGATGACTTCTGCACCATTGCCCACAGCGCCAAATACAACTAAATCACTATCTTTTGCATAAATTTGTTGCCCAGAGCGAACATTTTGTTTAATGATTTTGGTTTTACGCTGAGGTAATGGCGGTTGAATTGCCTGTTTACCTGACTTAACGACAGCAATGCCACCTTGATTGGCTAACTTGGCTAATTCAGGTGTCGCTTCTGTTATCCCTACAATGATGAGGTTTCGCTCTGTAAGAATACGTTTTAGTTTAGCGATATCTAAATTTTCAGTATCAATGGCAGATAAATTAAGTACTAAAGGTGCACCGATGAAAAACTGCGGTGCTTGAGCAAGTTTATTGTCTAGCTCTGAAGCGATGATATCTAAATCATTATGATTGATGTGCAGAACAGATAAAGTAAAAGAAGTTGCTTTTAGTTCCAGATTCGGTTTGGCCATCCCGTGGTCATTCTCCAAATATCCAGCTGGTTTCACTGTTTTATAATCATTTTAATGCGCTCCATGTTATAGTGTGCGCTGATGACTATCAAGCATGAAACTTGGGAATTTAACACGAAAATGATCTGTGCTGTATATAAAAGCCTTCGAAGAGAAGATACCTACTTATATGTTGAAAAAAGAGACAATTTTGAAACGGTACCTGCGCCATTGATGGAAATGTTTGGTGCGCCGAAATTTGTCATGTTATTGCCTATAGAAAAAATTAAGCAGCTTGCGATAGCAGACATACAAAAGGTGAAATCAGAATTAGCCGATAAAGGTTTTTACTTACAGTTACCACCGCCAAAAGAGAATTTATTAGAAAAACATAGATTAGATTTGGGCTTGACTGATAAATTTGATGGCGAAGCGCCATTTAAACGTGATCATTAATTTTGACTGTTATGACCAACAAATCAGAGTTTTGGAAATCAACACCTCTACATGAATTAAACACTGTTCAGTGGGAGTCATTATGTGATGGCTGTGGTAAATGCTGTCTCAATAAGCTGATCGATGATGAGACTGAAGAGCTTTATTATACCAATGCTGCCTGCTATTTATTAGATGATAAAACATGCAGTTGCTCGCGTTACATCGAACGATTCAAATACGTGCCTTTATGTACTGCAATTACTGTTGAGAACTTACCAAGTTTAACTTGGCTGCCAGATAGCTGTGCTTACCGACGCCTGTATAACGGTAAAGACTTGCCAAGTTGGCATCCATTACTAACTGGTTCTAAAGATAAAATGCATCAGTTAGGCATGTCGGTACAAGGTAAGGTTGTTGATGAACGTAAAGTCAGATATGTAGAAGATCATATTGTTTTATGGCCAATGAAGGATGTTGATTAACCAGTTAGTAATGGTCAGTTAATGCTACATTTTAGAAGATGTGGCATTTAATTTTGATTGTCTAGAGTAATCAAATCGACCTGTATTGTTGGCAATTGGTTTTATAATCAGCAGTTGACATTAAATGGGGATTTAATGCTTTACAGCTAAAATGGCTTCCATTATTATTCGCACCGTTCGGAGAGATGGCAGAGTGGTCGAATGCACCGGTCTTGAAAACCGGCAGGGGTTTGTAGCCCCTCTAGGGTTCAAATCCCTATCTCTCCGCCATATTTAGAGAAAGCCCGCTGAGAAATCAGCGGGCTTTTTTGTTTCAGTTTCGAACTAGATTGCCGCTTAACAGCATTGCGGCAATGACTGGCTGTTTATATTGAGATGTAAAGCTATCCTCGAGACCTCTTAATCATGTCATCCTAGAGACCTCTAAATCATGTAACCCTCGAAATGCTGTTAATCTAGAATCATATTAGATTTACATCGAAAAAGATTCCCGCTTTACAGTATTATGGGATGTAATGGTTAAGTTAAATTGGGCACAGTTGTATGATTGAAAACCCTAGACTATTCTGATTAGAAGACAGCAACACTGTTAAAATGGAAACATGCGCCGATTACATGACAACTTAATTCTCACGTCAGTAGAATCTATGTGGTACTTCATTCCTTACTTCGAAAGTCACGGCTTACAGTGGCGTGGAGTTGCGGAAGAGTTCGATCTACCTACTGATAAGCCCAATGCTGAAGCATGGATCCCAGTAACAAGTTATTGCTTGTTTCTTAATAAAATGTCGGCTTTTTGCGATATAGAGATGCCTCTTGTGGTTGGCAAAACAGTTGGCAAAAGTGTTGTCGAGGGGCGGTGGGGAGTTATCGCTAAGGAGCAATCGTTTAAGGAGGTTTTGCAATCCTTAATGACCAATGAACACCGCTGGAGTCGACAGAATAATTACTGGCTCGAACAGATTTCAGGGGCGTGGTGTTGGTGCCATCGCGGCGCACTTAAGCCATCTTACCCCGGCTCGCAAGTTAATGAGTGGTTTCGTATAGCACTGTTACTTCAGATATGTCGCCAGTGGCTAGGTGAAGACTGGGTGCCATCACGCTTGAACGTTCTGACAGAAGAACATCAGGGTAAAAAGTACGGTGATATTTTACTGCCGGATATCAATATTCGCTATGGACAACCGTTCATGAGTATGGAACTGACAGGTGTTGATGCACTTGAGCCCATGACCAATCGCTCATTGAAGTCCAGAGATATTAGTGAAGTTCGTTTACTCGCTGAGAGCTACTGTCATTTGCCACACTTTACCTTGGATTGGCTAGCTGCTTTGTTTAGTGTAACCAGTAAAACGCTGTATCGCTATTTTAAAGATCATGACACCTCATTCAAAAAGATTAAAAAGAGTGCGGTACTTGAACGCAGTGAACAGCTGCTTCGCGACACCGACGAACCCGTGAGCAACATCGCTTATCAAATGGGTTATGAAGATGTCTCAAATTTCAACCGTGCAATTAAGGCGATGAGAGGAAGCACGCCCGCGCAATTGAGACTCGCCTTTAGAGAGGGTGCAAGCGGATAACTCAGCGCCCACATCCCCATTTTTAACTTGAGACTCTCTCTTTCATCATTTATCACTTACCTAAAATTACCAGTAAATGTCCTTTTATGACCTGTTTAACGTCCGAAAATGACCACTTAATTACCCCTGGGTAACCTTAATATAGTCGTCATCGAAAGGAACTTTAGCTTCAGTCAAATAGCACATTGCTTTTTGCTGAAGGTCTCACAAACGGATTTTGTATTACTTACATCGATAACTAAGAGATTTGACGATGACAAATACGAAATCAATGGCGGTACTGCTTGCACTAACAACATCATTGCCCGCCTTTGCAGCAGAAGAAACACCTGATCCTGCTGACCTAACCGAAACGAACACGTCTGCTTATGTTGGTATGAGCAACAAAGGCGGCTTCAAAGCTTCAATCTCCGGTGACATGAATTTTGACAATGGCCAAACAGGCATGATGACTGTGGAGGCTGCCATCGATAATGAAGGTAACTATACAGACAGTCGAATTCAGTATTTCCATGTGATGACCACAAAAAATTCGGTTATCCCCAAAGTGGCGGCGTCACTGGATGTATTGGACAACGCTCTATTTACCTCAGTTTCTCCGGGGGTGACTTTGGCCATTAACTCTGGGGTAAAAGGTCTAAACATTTTCCCTCGTGTTGGTGTGCTTGGCGGTAAGTTCTCTGATGATGTGAAAGCTATGGCTAACATTACTGACGAGAAAGCAGTGGGTGGTTCAGCAGCATTTTACATGTTCTATACCGTTGGCGACGATGGCACTTATTTTGGCTTGTACCCTGAGTACAACTACCTATCTGGTGATGTCAATATGTCTGTTTTGAATACCAACTTCCTAATGTCGACACCGCTTAGCGACGACAAAACGCGTTGGGGACAAATCAAAATCACCAACACCAACACCACGATTAAAAATGCTTTCATTGATGAAAAAGTCAACGATACCGTGGTATGGGCAAACTACAAATTTTATTTCTAATTCTGACAGATATATTCATTGAGTTTAAACAGATTTAGACAGGTAATTATTATGAAAACTACATTTAAACTACGTAACATCGCACTTCTTGTTGCAACTACGCTTACCGCTGGTGCAGCAGTAGCAGAATCACCACTTGAGAAAGCGCTGGCTGTACCAGGTGCAAAACCAAACATCCCTGTTACTCAAGTTAAAGAAGGATTTGACAAAACGTTTATTGATGAAGCGAGCGAGGCTTTTGGTAACTTCCACATGCAGATGGGGGGTGACCACGCTCTTTACTACACTCTGAACATGACGAAGTTCTTGCCAGCAGAATTGGCGATGCCGCACGGTGAAGTAAGTGTTTTAAAACGCAACATCAACGATTCTCTTAACGACCTTTCCTTTACTTTGGGTGACGGCAGCGAGTCGGTTTCAATGGAACAATACATTCACGATGAGAAAACACGCGTACAAGGCATCATGATCCTGAAAGGTGGTGAAGTGGTCTATGAAGCGTTTCCTGGCATGAATCCAGAAGACTCTCACATCTGGGCGTCAGTAGCAAAATCATCAGTGGGTACACTGTTAACCATGCTAGAAGTGGAAGGCAAGGTTGATATGTCTAAGTCGATCACTGAATACGTACCTGAGTTAAAAGGTACTGAGTGGGATAATGTCATCATGCTTGATGCGATGAACATGGCGTCTGGTTTGGACATCAGTGAAAACGCAGAAAATACCCTAAATCCACGCTCGGTATTCCAACGTATGCTGTCAGCCGACTTCAATGTTGTTAATGCTGATGGTGTGATTGAAGACGAGATGAAAGTACTGCGCGATGTACTTCCTCTTGAAGGAGAACCATCTGGTGAAGTGGCACGCTACAGCTCAACAGTTACCAAAGTGCTTGGTGTTGCGATTGAAAACATCACACAGCAACCATATACCGAGGTATTTGAAGAGCGTATTTGGTCTAAAATTGGTGCTCGCGCATCTGCACAAATTAATGTGACACCAGCCGGTCACGCTATGGCATACGGTACCGTGAATAGCCGTTTAGACGATTTAGCTCGTTACGGTCTGCTATTTACTCCTAGCTGGGACAAAGTTGCTAAAGAGCAAGTTGTTTCAAACGAAGTGCTCGAGAAAATGCAAAAAGGCGGTAACCACGAGGCTTACATGGCGGGTGATTTTACGGACCACTCATGGGTTAAAGCGTCATTTGGCAAAGATATGCCAATCTACAACACACACCAATGGGATGCGGCTTGGGCAGATGGTGCGCTGTTTAAACATGGCAACCTTTATCAAAGCATCTATGTCGACCCAGCACGTGACGTTGTGGGTGTAGCTTTCTCTACATCTCCGGTTTATTTAACACCTGACCTAATCCCTGGTTATCTTCGAGAAGCAGCTAAACAGCTCGCTGAAAAATAACCTACTAAGTCCTCCTCACTGGGGAGGGGATCTGAAAAAACTTTAATCTTCACGATCGATTATCAATTTTAAGCATCAATTAATTTAACGAAAAATGAGGAAGGAGCCGTTGTGAAATTAGGCGCCTCTTCTCATAGGAGCAATTATGAAAACTTTTAACCTTAATAAAATATCTTCAGCAATCCTACTAGGCAGTGCGTTGGTATTTTCTTCAGCTGTGGTTGCAGACACTGAAATTAAGCAAAATGGTCCAACGATGGCGAAGACAAGCGAATTAAGTACGTCACGCACGGTCGACGAAATTAACGCAATTAGTGCGTTCTTTAATCAACCTGATAACAAAGTGAAAATTCAGTTTCCTTCGACTGAAACAGAGTTTGCTTGGGTAAACATGTCTAAGTTCTACCCAACGGTTCAAGTGCCACGGAGTGTTGAAGTTTCTGAAATTCCATATGCGATCAATGCAGACATCAATGATGTTAAGTACATGAACTACCGCTCAGAAAAAGAAATCTCAGTAGATGAACACTTCGAAACTAAGCCAATTGACGCCATGGTAGTGGTTAAAGATGGCAAAATCGTTTTTGAACGTTATAAAACCATGCGCCCACAAGACAAACATTTGTGGATGTCAGTATCAAAGGTAACGGGCTCTACGGTTCTGGCAATGCTTGAACAAGAAGGCAAAATTGATGTGCAAAAACCTGTCAGCCACTACCTTACAGAGCTAAAAGGTTCGGTTTGGGATACCGTGAAAGTGGAAGAGTCACTGGATATGGCTTCTGGCCTAAATGGTACAGAGCACGATGAGCCGACACCTGATTCACGTACCAACCCTGATCAAATTTGGTTCCGTTGGGCTGCTACAGATATGGTAGGCATGGCGCCTGATGTACGTGGCAGAGGAGAAAGCTGGGTTGATGTTCTAACTTCAATGAAGCGTAAAACACCGGGCCATCAATTGTTTGAATACAACTCAATTAATACGTTTGTGATAAACCGTATCGTAGAGCACGTGTCTGGTAAACCATTGTCAGAGCTATTCGCTGAGCGCATTTGGAGCAAGCTAGGTATGGAGCATGATGCCTACTACATCAGCAGCCCAGCAGGTAATACTCTTGGCTTTATGGGGGTGAACTCAACACTTCGTGACCTAGCTCGATTTGGTATGGCATTTACCCCTAGCGTTGAAAAAATTGCGGGCGAAAAAATCGTTTCTGATGAAATTTTGGCGAAGATCCACGACCGTAAATACATCGAGCAATACTCAGATGGCTACATGGGCAAAAAACTGAACAAAAACTTTGCTGACGATGCAGGTAACATCAGTAACCGCTATCAGTGGGATGCAGTCACTTCCGAAGGCGACATGTATAAAGCCGGTGTAGGTGGACAAGGTGTTTACATTTCACCATCTACAAATACAGTTGTCGCTTGGTTCTCAACTGGTGATGGTGAAAATCAAGAAGAATCGATGGCTAGAGCAATTGTCCAAGCGATCAAATAAAGATCGGTGGCTGAACTGATAGCTCAAATGCTATACCAATTATATTAATCATAGTGCTGCAAGCGTAGAACCCAGTGAGGTGACTCTCCGATACGAGTCACCTTGCTTGGAGCTTACTCCAATTAACAATGTTGTTTGCTAGGGACTCCTCTAGAGATTGGACTTAGTGTGCTAGTTACATCTAACGCAGTGTGGTTTTTTAATAGCTTTACATATAGTTAACAATGGTGTTTTATAAGATACTTCAAAGTTCTAACTTAAATGCGTATATAGTAATTGCTTAAAAATGAAGTTTATTATCAATTAAGACTGAATAGGATTAGGTGCTATAGACTATCAAAACTCGGTTGGAACAGTGCGAGTCTGTCGTTTGTTTTAAGGACAAAACAAAATGTTAAAAATAATGATTGGATTAATTTTGGCTTCTTTTGTAGTAGGAGCTTATTTATATATACAAGATACAGATACTGGCTTGTTACAAGCAGTAAAATCAACCTCAAGTGATACCTTAAATATAAGTCAATCTAGGCAAGATTTTCAGAAAAGTAAGGCTGCCGATATTGATACCTTAAGTAAAGATAAATTGGCTGTAGCGTCAGAATATGCTTTAGGAGAAGGTAAGCAAGTCAGCGTTATGCATGATGATGAATACTCCTTTTTGAATGAATTAGATTACTTAACAAGTCATCATTTTAAGAGTGCAGCAGATTTTACATCTGCATTTTTAAATGATGATGGAATCGTTAAAAGGGCCGCTATTGTTGATACTTTTAATGTTAATGATTTTCAACAGTTGATTGAACAAGTTGAATTAATAGAAAAATCTGAGAATGCAGCCATGCGTGAGCAAGTATTGTCAGAAACGATGCATAGTTTAGATAATGTGCAAATTATTTCAGAGAATTATTCATGTGCTGGCAAAATATGCGTTGTTTCCTTTCATTTTGAAGGTAATGATGAAAATGTTGAACCATTATCCACTTTTTCATCAAACTACTCTTTTACAAATATATCTGCTGATGACACTGGTATAAAACAGCTTAAAGCTGTTTACATAGAAGCGGATGATCCTTCCACATTAAGATTAACTCAGTAGATATAGTCAATTAATATGTCAAAACATTCAACTTGCACATGGTAATTTATGACGCAGTGCTGAGTGTCTGTTGTCTATTAATAGGTGGCAGCAAATAGCGTTTCAGTTTTTGCAGTCTCGATATTGAAGTTACACTTTCTTAAGTCATTGAGTATTAATCGGATTTTTTACATCTAATCTACAGTTAATTATGTAATAGAAAGTTATAAGAGTGTTCGGGTACAAGCTTGGTTTACTGGTATAGATGGTAAGTAATGATCATTTCAGCATTATAGACAGACAACTCATAATCAAGATCTTCTGGCACCCACGTAACAGGTTGCATGATATGCTATTTCGATTACTTAGCTATTGAGAATATTAAATGAACATATCTAATGTCATGAGTGGCGTAGTGTTAACTGGTCATGGTGATTTTGATAAGTTGCAATACCGTACTGATTTACCATTGCCGGCACCGAAAAGTAATGAGGTGTTGATTAAAGTTAAAGCGGCTGGCGTAAATAATACCGATATTAATACTCGTACAGCTTGGTACTCAAAATCTAATGCTTCTGATAAAGATGCGAGTTGGAGCGGTCAAGCGCTAGATTTTCCGCGCATCCAAGGTGCTGATGTATGCGGTGAGATAATTGCTGTTGGTGCAAACATTAATACAAACAGAGTGGGTGAAAGAGTATTAATTGAGCCTTGTATTACCCATCAAAATGGCAACAGGCTTGCTCAACCTTGGTATTTTGGTTCTGAATGTGATGGTGGTTTTGCTGAATATACAGTGGTGTCAGCGAACCATGCCTATAAAGTCACCAGTAACATGAGTGATGAGCAATTGGCATCATTCCCTTGTTCTTATTCTACAGCTGAAAATTTACTGACAAAATCGAATGTGAAAGCAAATGAATGGGTGTTAGTGTCAGGTGCTTCAGGTGGTGTTGGCTCTGCTGCTGTGCAGTTAGCTAATGCCAGAGGGGCCAAAGTCATTGCGATTACCAGTGAAGCTAAAGTTGATGAACTGCTTGCATTAGGTGCATCTAAAGTCGTTGTCCGTGGGCAGTCGATTGTCGAAGCGCTTGGTGTTAATAGTGTCGATGTGGTGATTGATCTGGTTGCAGGAAAAGATTGGTCAGCGTTTTTAGAAGTGTTAACGCCTGGTGGTCGATATGCCGTTGCCGGCGCCATTGCTGGACCATTAGTCGAACTCGATGTAAGAACCTTGTACCTGAAAGATCTCAGTCTATTTGGTTGAACTGTATTGGCGCCCAAGGTATTTGCTAATTTAGTGAGCCATATTGAGGAAGGTAATATCAAGCCACTTGTTGCCGAAACATTCCCGCTTAAAGACATTGTTACAGCACAAACTTGTTTCTTGAAAAAACAGCATATTGGTAAGATTGTTTTAACAGTTTCAGCATAATTTACTGTTTAGAATACATCGCACTTAAATTAGCCATTAGATTACATTAATGTTGACCTAATTAGCTGTAGTCAATCGTGTGTTTGAGTATATTACTGGCGAAAATCTTTGTATTTATGAAAATATTTAACTAATTAATCAGAAACATGTTGAATAAGAAGCTATTTAAAATTTGTGCTTGGCTGGTTGTCGCTGTTGTGATTATTTACAACGGCTACTTCTATGTTTCCCCAAGTATTACAGTTGAAAATCACAGCAATGCGAGTATCACTGAGAGTCGTATTGTATTACCGAGTAGTGGTTTAGACTTTGGTTTTATTGAAGCGGGTAGTTCAAACACGCTTTACTATGATTTAGCACAAAGTGATGGTCAAATTCGTTTTACGTTTACCTTTGATGATGGCAATGAAGTGCAGGGTAGATGTGGCTATGTCACCAGTAACGAACTTAATCAGCGCACTCATGTGATAATTGAACAGTCCAAACAGGTTGTATGCAAGCTATGAAGTTAAATTCAAATCCAAATTTCGCGACAAGTATCAGTTTTTATGAAAGGTTTGTGGAAGATATCGTCGCGGGTGATAAAAGTATTACCATCAGAGATAGTGCTGACATTAATTTTCCATTGAATAAGGCAATTGATGCCGTTATTTTTCAAACTGATGACGTTTTTGCAAGGTTATATATAAGCAGTATCACGCCTCTGAGCTTTGATGAGATAAATGCTTACCATGCGCAGCAAGAAAACATGACGATTGTTGAGCTCAAGCAAGTCATTCGAGAAATTTATCCTGATCAGAATCAATTTTATTTGATTGAGTTTACTTTAGTGGAACCTCATTAGCTCAAAAACGATTTGTTTTTTAAGTTTCATGAACCAATATTGAAATAATCCTCAAGATTGCATTTGTATGATTTAATCAGTTGACGGGCTTGAATAGCTTAAACTGATTGATTTATGCTGTACATGAATAAAATTCAATTTAAATGTCCTCTTTATTTTTAGTTAATTAGGTGATCATTTATGCACGGTTATGGTGCATATTAATGATTGTTGCTGTTTATCATTATGCATAAAACCCAGGTTTTAAGAATATAAAATCATTATTTATAACTAAATAGTTAGAGTTTTGGCGGTTTAATTATTTATTCGAACTCTTATTTGTATGAATTAATGTGTTGTTTTCGGCCTTGTCTATCACATTTCAAATTGTTTTTGCCTTAACGCAGGTGTTGAATAAGTCAGCTAAGGCATTCATATTAAGTGCATATAAAGTAATCATTACATCTATAAGCGACATAGCTAACTCCTGCCCCCCCATACAAATCAGTTCAGTTGAGGCTGTTCAATGAGTGTATCTAGCCATCGTGTACACTGTATTTAGTTATCAACACTAGCGTTATTAGGCTTAATTACGATGGAGAAATGAATTTATGCAAGGGCATGAGTTAGGTAATAAATCCATCCTTCATTTATGCTTTGTTTAGTCCTTAATAACTATCAAATCGCATATCTTATGTGAGTTATTTATCTATTTAGGATGCGGTGCAAAGGAGGGTTTTGGCAAAGTAGTAAAGAGGGCGTTAAGTTAAATTTTAACTAAAAAAAAAGCGCCATATAGGCGCTTTAGAATGGATAGATAAACTTAACGTTTATCGAGGCTAACAAAATCGCGATCGTCACAGCCAGTGTATAGCTGACGTGGACGGCTGATTTTGTGACCTGGTTGGTCAAGCATTTCTTTCCAGTGTGCAATCCAGCCTACCGTGCGCGAAAGAGCGAACAATACAGTGAACATGCTGGTTGGAATACCAATTGCTTTCATGATGATACCAGAGTAGAAGTCTACATTTGGATATAGCTTCTTAGAAACAAAGTATTCATCTTCAAGGGCAATACGTTCAAGTTCCATAGCTACATCAAGTAGTGGATCTTGTACGTTAAGTTCTTTAAGAACTTCATGACAGGTTTCACGCATCACTTTTGCGCGTGGGTCAAAGTTCTTATAAACACGGTGACCAAAGCCCATTAAGCGGAATGGATCAGCCTTGTCTTTCGCACGTGCAATGAACTCAGGAATGCGATCAACACTACCAATTTCTTCAAGCATATTAAGACATGCTTCGTTAGCACCACCATGAGCAGGGCCCCAAAGAGATGCAATACCCGCTGCAATACATGCAAATGGGTTAGCGCCTGAAGAACCTGCTAAACGAACAGTAGACGTTGAAGCATTTTGCTCGTGGTCTGCGTGAAGTACAAAGATACGATCCATTGCACGTTCTACAACTGGATTCACTTTATATTCTTCGCATGGTACAGCGAACATCATTGACAAGAAGTTGCCTGCATAGCTTAGGTCATTACGTGGGTACACAAATGGTTGGCCAATTGAGTACTTGTAACACATTGCTGCTAATGTTGGCATTTTAGAAATTAGGCGGAAAGCCGCAATTTCACGGTGTTTCTCGTCATTTACATCTAAAGAATCTTGATAGAAAGCAGATAGTGCGCCAGTAACACCACATAGCATTGCCATTGGGTGTGCGTCACGGCGGAAGCCTCTGAAGAAAGCAGTAAGCTGATCATGGATCATGGTGTGATTCTTCACCATTGCTTCAAATTCTTCATACTGCTGTTTGTTCGGTAGTTCACCGTGAAGCAGTAGGTAACATACGTCTAGGTAGCTAGACTCAGTTGCTAATTCATAAATTGGGTAACCACGGTGGGTTAGGATCCCTTTAGCACCATCGATATAGGTAATTGCAGACTCACAAGATGCAGTAGCTAAAAAGCCTGGATCGAAAGTGAAATAACCTTTCTTCCCAAGGGTGCTGATGTCAATCACATCAAACCCTGATGTACCTTGTTTTACTGGTAATTCAATTGAGTCGTTATTCGGTAACTCTAATTTGGCTATTAGTTCAGCCATACCCCGTTCTCCTTACTTCATTCTTATCTATGAGTGCGGCATGTTAAGCGAACATTACTTTACAGTGAATGTGGATCACATTTCAATTCAAATAAGCGTTTAAATTGATTAGACCATGGTATATATCTTGCTTAAAGCCTTGTTGTATGAGGCTTTTAGCGCTAAACAAATAAAAAAATAATAAAAAAACAGTTTTTGGATAATGTGATGTTTGTATTTGACAAAGCGCGCGAGTATACTTGCAACCGTCCCTAAGGGAGACAGACATCACAATTTAGAGATTATTATTTTACGGGGCTAAATTAGTGATTTCTCAATTGGTTAGGTGTTTGAGAGAAGTTAGTTAATCAGATACATTTATGCAACATAATTGTTGGTAATGTTTTGTAAGTTAACTAACCATAACAAAAATAATGCTCAATGGAGCTGAGTGAGCAGAACGTGAAAAAGCAAAGACCTGTCCATCTAGACCTGCAGACGATTCGCTTTCCTGCAACAGCGATTTCGTCAATCTTGCACCGTATTTCCGGTGTCATTATGCTATTTGCTATCGGTATTCTTCTTTGGTTGTTAAATTCAACTTTAACATCAGCTGAAGGTTTCGCTAGTGTCCAATCTCTTTTCGATAGTTTCCTGATGAAGTTCATCATTTGGGGCATTCTTACCGCACTGGGTTATCACTTATTAGCTGGCATTCGCCATTTGATAATGGATACAGGTCGTTGGGAAGAATTAGCTTCTGGTGACGCATCTGCTAAGGCCGTTTTTGTACTGGCTATAGTATTTTCAGTCGTAGCGGGGATTTGGGTATGGTAACAAACGCAGCAAGTTTTGGACGCAGTGGTGTTCATGACTTTATTTTATTACGCGCAAGTGCGGTTATTTTAGCCTGCTATACCATTTTTATGGTTGGTTTCATCGCTTGCAGTTCACCTTTAACTTTCGAAGTATGGCAGGGTCTTTTTAGCACTCTACCAATGAAAGTATTCACCTTAGTTACGTTAATTGCACTACTTATCCATGCTTGGATTGGTATCTGGCAAGTATTAACTGACTATGTGAAATCTACCGCTTTACGTGGTGTATTACAGTTTACCTTTGTTGTGACCGCGCTTAGTTATCTTGCGGCAGGCATTGTTATTGTGTGGGGTGTATAAGTGAGTATTCCAGTACGCGAATTTGACGCGATTGTAATTGGTGCTGGCGGAGCAGGTATGCGCGCCGCACTACAGATTTCTAAAGAAGGTAAGAGCTGTGCGCTTTTATCTAAAGTATTCCCAACTCGTTCTCACACAGTATCTGCTCAAGGTGGTATCACTGTTGCGTTAGGTAACGCACATGAAGATCACTGGGAACAGCATATGTACGATACAGTTAAAGGTTCTGACTTTATCGGTGACCAAGACGCAATTGAATTTATGTGTCAAACCGGTCCTGAAGCGATTATCGAACTTGAGCACATGGGCTTACCTTTTTCTCGTTTTGATAATGGTAAGATTTATCAACGTCCTTTTGGTGGCCAGTCTAAGAATTTTGGTGGTGAGCAGGCTGCACGTACTGCTGCAGCAGCTGACCGTACAGGTCATGCTCTACTTCATTGTTTATACCAACAAAATGTTAAGCATAAAACAGAGGTTTTCTCTGAGTGGTATGCATTAGATTTAGTTAAAAATGAAGACGGTGTCATCGTAGGTTGTACTGCGATTGAGATTGAAACTGGCGAAATTGTTTATTTCAAAGCGAAAGCAACAGTACTTGCAACCGGTGGTGCAGGGCGTATTTATGCTTCTACCACTAACGCACATATCAATACCGGTGACGGTGTAGGTATGGCGATGCGTGCTGGCGTTCAAATGCAAGACATGGAAATGTGGCAGTTCCACCCAACGGGTATTGCTGGTGCAGGTGTACTTGTAACTGAAGGTTGTCGTGGTGAAGGTGGTTATCTTTTAAATAAAGATGGCGAGCGTTTTATGGAACGTTATGCACCTAACGCAAAAGACTTGGCATCTCGTGACGTTGTAGCTCGTTCAATGATGACTGAAATCCGTGAAGGTCGTGGCCTTGATGGTCCTTTAGGCCCTCACTGTTTGTTGAAACTTGACCACTTAGGTAAAGAAACCCTTGAAGCGCGTCTTCCAGGTGTGTGTGAATTATCACGTACCTTTGCTCATATTGATCCAGCTGATGGTCCAATCCCTGTATTACCAACTTGTCACTATATGATGGGTGGTTTACCAGCGAAAGTCAGCGGTCAAGTGATTCGTCAAAATGAAGATGGCAGCGAGCAAGATGTGACTGGTTTATTTGCTGTTGGTGAGATTGCATGTGTGTCTGTACACGGGGCTAACCGCTTAGGTGGTAACTCACTTCTCGATTTAGTGGTATTTGGACGTGCTGCTGGTCAGCATTTAGGTAAAGCGTTAGATGAAACGCCAACGCCAAAAGATGCGACCATTGAAAACATTGATGCATCTCTTTCTCGTCTAAATCGTTGGGAAAGCAATACTGACGGTGAAGACCCAGCTCAAATCCGTAAAGATTTACAGCTTTGTATGCAGCTCAACTTCTCTGTATTCCGTACAGGTGAAGCAATGGCAGATGGTCTTGAACAGCTTAAAGCGATTCAAAAACGTCTAGACAATGCCAAGTTATCTGATAACTCTAGCGAGTTTAATACCCAACGTATTGAATGTTTAGAGCTTGATAACTTAATGGCTACGGCATTAGCAACAGCATATGCTGCTAACTTCCGTACAGAAAGCCGTGGTGCTCACTCTCGTGAAGACTTCCTAGAGCGTGATGATGAGAACTGGTTATGTCACAGCGTATTTGACCCAATTACCGAGTCAATGAAAAAACGTGATGTGAATATGGAGCCTAAGCTACGTGAAGCTTTCCCTCCTAAGAAACGTACTTATTAATCAGGAGTTGCGAAGATGAATTTAACATTTGCAGTATACCGCTATAATCCTGATGTAGATAATAAGCCTTACATGAAGGACTACACCCTTGAAGTGCAAGAAGGCACTGACATGATGGTGTTAGATGCGTTACTTAAACTGAAAGAACAAGATCCAACGTTGGCGTTCCGTCGTTCATGCCGTGAAGGTGTTTGTGGTAGTGACGGTATCAATATGAATGGTAAAAATGGTTTGGCTTGTGTCACACCAGTATCGACTTTCAAAGGTAAGAAAATTGAAATTCGCCCTCTACCAGGCATGCCAGTTGTACGTGATTTAGTGGTTGATTTAACTCAGTTCTATAAACAGTACGAGAAAATTAAGCCTTTCCTTATCAATGATGAAAAGACGCCTGCGCGTGAACATCTACAGTCTCCTGAAGAGCGAGAGCACTTAGACGGATTGTACGAGTGTATTATGTGTGCATGTTGTTCTACTGCTTGTCCTTCATTCTGGTGGAATCCAGATAAGTTTGTCGGACCAAGTGGGCTACTTCACGCATATCGTTTCCTTATCGATAGCCGTGATACAGCAACTGAAGAACGTCTCTCTGAACTTGATGATGCTTACAGTGTATTCCGTTGTCACGGGATCATGAACTGTGTTGACGTTTGTCCTAAAGGATTAAACCCAACTAAGGCAATTGGTCACATTAAGTCTATGCTGCTTAAACGCGCGGTTTAATCTCGACCAAGTGACTAAATCGTTATTCATTTTAGTCACGCAAAAGAGTCATCTTTACCTCTATTAAGGTGACTCTTTTAATTTTTCGCAACACCTGTGACAAATCGTAAGGTGTGTTGCAGTCCTAATAAGATGATTGTTATTGTCTTATTGGTAGTTATGGCTAAGTACGTGTATCAAGTTTGAAAGGAATAACAATGCACCAAGGCATCATGAAAGCCTGGCTCGAGTCGTCACATTTAAGTGGCGCTAATTCGACCTATGTAGAAGAGATGTATGAAGCCTATCAAGACGATCCCCAGTCAGTATCTGAAGATTGGCAAGTTGTTTTTGATAATCTCCCTCCAATCAGCGAATCATCTATTGATGTGCCTGAAGCAGCTCATTCTAAAGTCCGAGATTATTTCAGAAGTTTAGCATTAGAAACCCGAGGAAAGGGTGCGGGTCGTGTCACTGATCCAGAGCTAGATGCTAAGCAAGTTAAAGTCCTCCAATTAATTAATGCCCACCGTTTTCGTGGTCATCAAAACGCTAACTTAGATCCATTAGGTCTTTGGAAGCGTGAACCTGTATCTGAATTAAACCCAATGCACCACGGTTTAGACGCAGATGATATGGAACGTGAGTTCAATACAGGTTCCTTCGCCCATGGTGGCGATACCATGAAGCTTGGCGATATTATTCATGCACTTAAGAGCACTTATTGTGGTTCAATTGGTGCTGAATATATGCATATTACTGATACTGAAGAAAAACGTTGGATTCAACAACGCCTTGAGCCGACATTAGGTCGCGCTAATTATTCAGTGGATGTGAAGAAACGTATTCTTGAAGGCCTCAATTCGGCTGAAGGTATGGAAAAATACCTTGGTGCGAAGTTCCCAGGCGCTAAACGTTTCTCGTTAGAAGGTGGTGATTCACTTGTCCCTATGATGCGCGAAATTATTTATCGTGCAGGTGAAGCTGGTACTAAAGAAATCGTCGTGGGCATGGCTCACCGCGGTCGTCTAAACGTTTTAGTGAATGTACTGGGTAAGCGTCCTGCTGAATTATTTGATGAATTCGCAGGAAAACATGCTGATGTGAATGGTTCTGGTGACGTTAAGTATCACCAAGGTTTCTCATCAGACTTTGAAACACCCGGTGGTAATGTTCATTTAGCACTCGCGTTTAACCCTTCTCACCTTGAAATTGTTAACCCAGTTGTGATTGGTAGTGTTCGCGCACGTCAAGATCGTCGCGGTTGTGATGATGGCCTGCAAGTGATGCCGATTACCATTCATGGTGATTCAGCTATTACTGGTCAGGGTATCGTTCAAGAAACCTTTAATATGTCGCAAACCCGTGGCTTTAAAGTCGGTGGTAGCATTCGTATTGTGGTTAACAACCAAGTAGGTTTCACAACGTCTAATCATGCAGATGTACGCTCAACTGAGTACTGTACCGATATTGCGAAGATGGTACAGGCGCCTATTTTCCACGTGAACGCTGATGATCCAGAGGCTGTGGCCTTTATTTCTCAGTTAGCCGTTGATTACCGTAATGAATTTAAACGTGATGTGGTTATTGATTTAGTTTGTTATCGCCGCCATGGTCACAATGAAGCTGATGAGCCTAGTGCAACTCAGCCATTGATGTATGCAAAAATCAAGAAGCATCCAACGCCACGTAAGATATACGCAGATAAGTTAATTGAACAATCGACTATCTCAGCCAATGATGTCACTGGTTTAGTCAATACCTATCGTGATTCATTAGATGCCGGTGAGTGTGTTGTTAAAGAGTGGCGTCCTATGACGTTACATACAGTTGATTGGACTCCATTCTTAAATAAAGAATGGGATGAAAGCTACCAGGCTTCAATGCCAATTGACCGTTTAAAAAATCTTGCTGAAAAACTGGTCGATATTCCAGAAAACCACAAGTTACAGTCTCGCGTTGCCAAAATCTATGGCGATCGTAAATTAATGGCCGCAGGTGAGAAACCATTGGATTGGGGGATGGCGGAAACACTAGCCTATGCCAGCATCCTAGAAGATAAAAAGCGTGTGCGTATTACAGGTCAAGATTCTGGCCGCGGTACTTTCTTCCATCGCCATGCCGTGCTCCATAATCAAAATGATGCGACGGCTTATTTACCATTACGCAATGTTGCTGATGAGCAAGGGCCGATTGATATTACAGACTCTGTATTATCTGAAGCCTCAGTTTTAGCCTTTGAATATGGTTATGCAACTGCAGAACCGGGTGGTTTAACTATCTGGGAAGCGCAGTTTGGTGATTTTGTGAACTGTGCGCAAGTTGTTATCGATCAATTCTTATCTTCAGGTGAGCAAAAGTGGGGCCGTTTATGTGGTCTGACAATGTTATTGCCTCATGGCTATGAAGGTCAGGGACCAGAGCATTCATCAGCTCGTTTAGAACGCTTCTTACAATTATGTGCTAACCACAACATGCAGGTATGTATCCCATCAACACCTGCTCAGGTTTATCACATGCTTCGCCGTCAGGTTGTACGCCCTATGCGTCGTCCATTGGTGGTGATGTCACCTAAATCATTGTTGCGTCACCCACTAGCTGTTTCAACTATGGAAGAGCTGGCAGAAGGCGGATTCCAGAATGTCATTGGTGAAATTGACGAGCTAGATCCAAAGCAAGTTGACCGTGTGGTGTTTTGTAGCGGTAAGGTTTACTTCGAGTTACTTGATAAACGTCGTAAACAAGAAATCAATAACGTCGCCATTTTACGTGTTGAGCAGTTGTATCCATTCCCAGAAGAGGAAATGAAAGCTGCACTTGAACAATATCAACATGTGAAAGATTATGTTTGGTGTCAGGAAGAACCTCAAAACCAAGGCGCTTGGTACTGTAGTCAGCATCATTTCTGGGCAAATATCCCAGCAGGTGCACAGTTAACTTATGCCGGACGTGAAGCATCAGCAGCGCCTGCATGTGGTTACCCTGGACTGCACTTACGTCAACAAGAGTCATTATTGAATAGCGCATTAAAACTGTCGTAATAGATAATTTATAAAAGGAATATGTTTCATGAGTATCGAAATTAAGGTACCCGTACTGCCAGAATCTGTTGCTGATGCAACTATTGCCACATGGCATGTTCAACCTGGTGAATCTGTAGAACGAGATCAAAACCTTGTTGATATAGAAACAGATAAAGTTGTTTTAGAAGTTGTTGCGCCAGAAGATGGTTCAATTAGTGAGTTGTTATTCCAAGAGGGTGACACGGTTCTTGGTGAGCAAGTGATTGCGAGTTTTGTTGCAGGTGCTGTTGCCGGTCAAGAGGTGACAAAAGAAGAAGCCAGTGCACCAGCAGCTTCGGTTGACTCCGATGAATCAAATGACGCACTAAGTCCTTCAGTTCGCCGTTTAATTGCTGAGCACAATGTTGATGCCAGCCAAGTTAAAGGCTCTGGTGTAGGTGGTCGTATCACCAAAGAAGATGTTGAAGCGTTTGTTAAAGCTAAACCTGCTGCAAAACCCGCTGCAGCGCCGGCACCTGTTGCACCTTTAGAAGGTCGTAGTCAAAAGCGTGTGCCTATGACACGTCTTCGTAAAACCATTGCAAATCGCTTACTAGAAGCCAAAAACTCAACGGCCATGTTAACCACTTTCAATGAAGTTAATATGAAGCCGATTATGGATATCCGTAAGCAATACCAAGAAACGTTTGAGAAGCGTCATGGAATTCGCTTAGGCTTTATGTCTTTCTATGTAAAAGCGGTAACAGAAGCGCTAAAACGTTTCCCTGAAGTGAATGCTTCAATTGATGGTGATGACATCGTTTATCACAACTATTTTGATGTGAGCATTGCTGTATCAACGCCTCGCGGTCTAGTAACACCAGTATTGCGTGATACAGATACCATGAGCTTAGCTGACATTGAGAAAAATGTTCGTGAGCTTGCGATAAAAGGTCGTGATGGCAAATTATCTGTTGATGATATGACTGGCGGTAACTTCACTGTTACTAACGGTGGTGTTTTCGGTTCGTTAATGTCTACGCCAATTTTAAACCTGCCACAAAGCGCTATTTTAGGCATGCATGCCATTAAAGACCGCCCAATGGCAGTAAACGGTGAGGTTGTTATTCAACCTATGATGTACCTCGCTCTATCTTACGACCACCGTATTGTTGATGGTCGTGAGTCAGTTGGATTCTTAGTTGCTATTAAAGACTTCTTAGAAGATCCAACACGTCTGCTACTTGATCTGTAAGTCGTAGATAAACCCTCGTTGTTGGCCCAGTATAAGGGCCAACTGGAAATTACTAGAAGTATATGGATAGATCATCATGAATTTGCATGAGTATCAGGCAAAAGCATTATTTGCCGAATATGGTTTACCAGTGTCAGAAGGCTTTGCATGTGATACTGCACAAGAAGCAGTAGAAGCAGCAGGTCACATTGGCGGTGATATGTGGGTTGTTAAGTGTCAAGTACACGCTGGCGGCCGTGGTAAAGCAGGTGGCGTTAAAGTCACTGGCGACAAAGAAGAAATCAGAGCATTTGCTGAAAACTGGTTAGGTAAAAACTTAGTAACTTATCAAACTGACGAAAATGGTCAGCCAGTTGCTAAAATCCTAGTTGAAAGCTGCACTGATATCGCAAATGAATTATACCTAGGTGCTGTTGTTGACCGTGCGACTCGTCGCATTGTGTTTATGGCTTCAACCGAAGGTGGTGTTGAAATTGAAACTGTTGCTGAAGAAACGCCTGAGTTGATTCACAAAGCAATCATTGATCCGCTAGTTGGCCCACAGCCATACCAAGCACGTGATCTTGGTTTCAAGTTAGGTCTTGATGCAACACAGCTAAAGCAGTTCACTAAAGTGTTCATGGGCTTAGCTAAAATGTTCGAAGATCATGATTTTGCACTATTAGAAATCAATCCGTTAGTGATTACCGAAGAAGGTAACATTCACTGTCTAGACGGTAAAATTGGTGTGGACGGCAACGCATTATTCCGTCAACCAAAAATCCGTGAAATGCACGATCCATCACAAGATGATGCACGTGAAGCACACGCAGCTAAGTTCGAGCTTAACTACGTTGCACTAGATGGTAACGTGGGTTGTATGGTTAACGGTGCAGGCCTAGCAATGGGTACAATGGACATCGTTAACCTACATGGTGGCAAGCCAGCTAACTTCTTAGATGTTGGCGGTGGAGCAACTAAAGAACGTGTTGCAGAAGCATTCAAAATCATTCTATCTGATTCAAATGTGAGTGCCGTTCTGGTTAATATTTTTGGTGGTATCGTTCGTTGCGACATGATTGCTGAAGGTATTATCGGCGCTGTTAAAGAGGTGGGTGTTGAAGTACCAGTTGTTGTTCGTCTTGAAGGTACAAATGCTGAATTAGGTCGTGAAGTTCTTGCTAACTCAGGCTTAGATATTATTGCTGCTGAGTCTTTAACAGACGCTGCTGTAAAAGTTGTTGCTGCTGCGGAGGCCAAATAATGTCTGTATTAATTAACAAAGATACCAAGGTGATCTGTCAAGGTTTCACCGGTGGTCAAGGTACTTTTCACTCAGAGCAGGCTATCGCATATGGCACGCAAATGGTTGGTGGAGTATCGCCAGGAAAGGGTGGTAAAACTCACCTAGGTTTACCTGTATTTAACACAGTTAAAGATGCTGTTGCTGAAACAGGTGCTACTGCTTCTGTCATTTATGTTCCAGCACCTTTCTGTAAAGATGCAATCCTTGAAGCAATCGACGGTGGCATTGAGCTAATCGTTTGTATTACGGAAGGTATTCCAACGTTAGATATGCTTCAAGTTAAAGTAAAACTTGAAGAAACCGGCGTACGCATGATTGGTCCTAACTGCCCAGGTGTTATCACTCCAGGTGAATGTAAAATTGGTATTATGCCAGGTCACATTCATAAGCCAGGTAAAGTCGGTATTGTTTCTCGCTCTGGTACGTTAACGTACGAAGCCGTTAAGCAAACGACTGACGAAGGCTTTGGTCAATCTACTTGTGTTGGTATTGGTGGTGACCCAATTCCAGGTACTAACTTCATCGACGTTTTAGAAATGTTCCAAAACGATCCACAAACTGAAGCTATCGTAATGATTGGTGAAATTGGTGGTACTGCTGAAGAAGAAGCGGCTGAATTCATTAAAGCGAATGTAACTAAGCCTGTTGTATCTTACATTGCTGGTGTAACTGCACCAGAAGGTAAGCGTATGGGCCACGCTGGCGCGATTATCGCTGGCGGTAAAGGTACTGCAGCTGATAAGTTTGCAGCACTTGAAGCGGCAGGTGTAACAACTGTTCGCTCTTTAGCTGACATTGGTAAAGCACTACGTACTCGTACTGGTTGGTAATATCAATTACGCACAGCTAAAAGGCGCCTTTGGGCGCCTTTTTTATGCTTTTCTAAAGTGCTATCAAAATGTCAAATATTCCGATAAATCACTGCCTGCTTGAATAAGCTGTTCCTGTATATTGCCTTTAAATAAATATCCTTCTTTATCACCAACCAAGGTTAATTTGTTTCCTTGGCGTAGCAGTGCCGTGCCTTCTTGAATCGCTATGATGGGAGTATTGGGGTCTACTTTAGTAAATTCCAACAACCTTTGTGCGCGTGTTTCACCATTATGGCCAGGCGCTTGATAATTGGTGTAATGCGGATTCAATTGAAATGGCAATAAGCTAAGTGCACTAAACGATGGCGGTTCGATAATAGGCATATCATTCGTCGTCCGGATACTGAGCCCAGTGATATTTGAACCTGCACTCCAGCCGACATAAGGTTTGCCTGCTTCAACCAGTGCTTTAATTTCATCAACTAAATCATATCGGTACAGCTCGTGTAACAAATGGAATGTATTGCCACCGCCTACAAAAATGCCATCTGCTTGTGCTAAAGCTTGCTTTGGATCTTTGTGTGTATGAATACTGCTAATATTTAAACCAAGAGGCTCAAGACCCGTTTGTACCATTTTGAGGTATTCATCATACTCAATACTGACGCCTGCAAAAGGAATAAATAGCCAATTTTGATTGGGTTGACATAAGGGTTTTATAAAATCGACCGTGTGGGCAAGGTAGGGCGTATCACCTACACGAGATGCACTGAGCATAAGCGCAGTAACTGACATGTAAATTTCCTTTATATTATTTGTAGTTGGTTAAGTTTATCAAAGTATGTAATTACTTAATATCATCGTATGAAAGGTACTTTTAAGCTTTGATTAAGATTGCGTGCCTATGCTGTGCGGCTCAAAACTGACTGGGCTTTAATGACATTCAAGTGGTCTTATTTAGCGATATGAGTTTATTAATAAATATTCATATTCTAAACCTTGAATTCCCAACTTTTGGACATATTATGTCTGTTATAAACATATATTGGCATAATGCCGTAAAGGAGCTTAAATGAAGCGTATTTTCTTATTGATCGCAACTAACATGGCAATTCTATTGGTTGCATCAATTGTGATGTCTATTTTAGGTGTTAACACCTCAACCATGAGTGGCTTATTAGTATTTGCTGCAATTTTTGGTTTTGGTGGCGCGTTCATCAGTTTAGCTATTTCTAAGTGGATGGCTAAAAAGACCATGGGTTGTGAAGTTATCAATCAACCTCGTGACAACACAGAGCGTTGGTTACTAGATACTGTTGCACGTCAAGCACAACAAGCTGGTATTAAGATGCCAGAAGTGGCTGTATATCAGTCTCCTGAAATGAATGCATTTGCAACGGGTCCAAGTAAAGATAATTCTCTGGTTGCTGTCAGTTCAGGTCTGCTTTATGGCATGAGCCAAGATGAAATTGAAGCGGTACTTGCCCACGAAGTTAGCCATGTAGCTAATGGTGATATGGTCACGTTGACACTTATCCAAGGTGTAGTTAATACATTTGTTATTTTTGCAGCACGTGTAGTGGCAGGTATTGTTAATAACTTCGTCGCAAGTAACAGTGAAGATGGCGAAGGCTTAGGTATGTTTGCCTACATGGGCGTTGTATTTGTGCTTGATATGCTATTTGGTATTCTTGCTTCGATGATCGTTGCTTACTTCTCTCGCATCCGTGAGTTTAAAGCGGATGAAGGTGCTGCACGCTTAGCAGGTAAAGATAAAATGATTGCGGCACTAGAACGTTTACGCCAAGGCCCTGAGTCAGGTGCTATGCCAGCTCAAATGTCTGCATTTGGTATTAATGGTAAGCGCTCAATGGCAGAAATGATGATGAGCCATCCACCTTTAGAAAAGCGCATTGCTGCTTTACGTGGTTAATAACTAACATATTAATTTATGTGTTAAAAAGGAGGCAGAAGCCTCCTTTTTTATTCCTCAAGCAATACAGTTTTGTGAGCTCTAGCCATATTATTTTTAGGATTTCTGTTAAATTATATTGCGAGCGCTGTAATCAATTGCGCTTAAACCTCTTATAATAACAACGAAAAGCATTTGGCAAATTCTGATTAGCCAGCGAGGTAGGTAATAGGATGAATCACAAAAGTATACTGTTTTCTCTACTCGTTATACTTTGCTTTGCATTACCAGCTGTTGCAAGCACACAAAATCTTGCTGATTATCATACAGAAATGGATGGTTGTGAAAGTTGTCATTTTGAGGGTGATCCTTCTGCAGATGGTGCCTATGAGTTTGCTCAATGCCAAGTGTGCCATGGCACATTAGCTGATCGAGATAGAAATCATCGTCCCCACGCTAACATGTTGTTATGTACCGATTGCCATGCCCCACATGATGCCAATATTGGCGATAGAATCGCGTGTAGTGAATGCCATGCTGATACCCGAAAAGCACGCTAAATATAGACTCAAACATTGATAATAATGTGATGAAATAACCCAGCAACATTCATTGGTGTTATGACTAGTTCCTTTTATTTTGATCCTTTTTGGTGCATTAAGCTGCACTTTGATTGTTCAATTATTCAATTCCAAAACCATTTTTATATTTAATTGCAATAAAATCAGTGGTTAACGCATTGGCACAGTATTGGCTACACCGTAAATAATAAGATTTATTTAAGGTGTAATATGGCGTCTGTGGAAACAAGCTGTGCTTATTGTGGGGTAGGATGTGGGATCACTATCGACACCAATTCAGCAAAACAAACTCAACTATCAACTAATATTGATGGACTGGGTGGGGCGCAACCGCAATTTTTTGGTCTTACCGGTACTCAGCAGCACCCTTCAAACTTTGGCCACTTATGTGCCAAAGGAGAAAGTCTATTACAGACCTTAGTCACACCTAATGTATTGCGTTTTCCCCGCTTAGCCAGTGGTAAACCAATAAGCTGGGAAGATGCCATATCAACTATCAGTCAGCGTTTCCAAGCATTCATCAATCAATATGGTTCAGATTCCGTTGCTATTTATTTGTCCGGTCAGCTTCTGACGGAAGATTATTATGTCGCAAACAAATTCGCCAAAGGCTTTCTCAAAACCGCCAATGTAGATACTAATTCAAGATTATGTATGTCATCTGCGGTGAGTGCACATTTGCGCGCATTTGGTGAAGATGTCGTCGCGGGATGTTATCAAGATCTTGAACTGGCAGACGTAGTTGTGCTTGTGGGCTCTAATGCGGCTTGGACACATCCTGTACTATTTCAACGCTTGTTAGCAGCGAGAAGCAAACGAGGCACTAAGATTGTTGTTATCGACCCTATGTTAACCGCTACTGCAAAACAGGCGGATCTACACCTTGCCATTAATCCAGGCGCAGATTTGGATTTATTTAACCATTTACTGTTACACATAGAGCAAACAGGTCAATCAGATACAAATTATATTCAAAGTAATACACAAGGTTTTACGCGAGTTATTGAGCAATTAAAGCTGCAATATCATAGCGATAATTTGGGTGAATCTAGCGGAATTTCGACTGAAAAGCTGACAGCTTTTTTTGAGTTGTTTTGCAGTAGTCAGCGAGTAGTCACAGCAAGCTGTCAGGGTGTGAATCAATCTATAACTGGTACATCTACCACTAATGCGATTATTAACTGTCATTTAGCAAGGGGGCAGGTTGGTCAAGTCGGTAGTGGCTTTTTATCACTTACGGGTCAACCTAATGCGATGGGTGGACGTGAAGTAGGTGGCTTGGCCACTCAGTTAGCATCACACATGGGTTTTAGTAAGTCAGAAACGCAATTGTTGGCAGACTTTTGGCAAACGGATTCAGTTGCCAATCATAAAGGGTTAACTGCTGTTGATATGTTTGATGCTGTTGCTAACGGAAAAATCAAAGCAATATGGATATTAGGCACCAACCCAGTCGCTTCATTACCTGACAGTCATAAAGTAAAGCAAGCACTAAATGATTGTCCATTTGTGGTTGTATCGGATATCACTGCTGATTCAGATACCGCTAAAACAGCGGACATATTATTACCTGCTTTAGGTTGGTCACAAAAAGATGGCACAGTTACAAACAGTGAACGCACCATCAGTCGGCAGCGTCAGTTTAATCATGTGTCAGGAGATGCTAAGCCAGATTGGTGGGCAATAGCTCAAGTAGCTCAACACATGGGCTTTAATGGTTTTGAATTTCAAAATAGTTATCAAGTGTTTAATGAACATGCGCAGCTTTCAGCACGTGTAAAATCCACTTTCCCTAATATTCAATTTGATTTAACTGGTTTAGAAAACATTACAGAGCAAGAGTATGACCAATTATTGCCGACCCAGTGGCCAATTAATGATGTCAGTCAAATAGGCCAACAATCAACACGCATATACACTAATGGCAAGTTCTCGACTGTTACTGACAAGGCACAGTTTATTAATACAGTGACGGTTGAACGTGAACTTGATAAGCCAAGCTTACCTTTGGGATTACAGAACCTAAGCACACAAGAAATCATTCTTAATTCAGGGCGAAGTCGAGACCAATGGCATACGATGACACGAACAGGTCACGTTGCGAAATTACGTGCGCACCAACCAGAGCCATATCTTTATCTTAGTGCTGAAACAATGGCTAACACAGGTTTATATGAAAATCAGTTAATAAGATGTCAGCAAACTGACAGTGTTATAAATCAGACCAGCATACAAACTACTCGTCAAACAGTTGAAAATGCGTCTTCAGATTTAACAACGGGCTTTGTTGCACGTGTAAAAATGGATAGCCATCTTAAATTGGGTCATGGCTGGAGTAATATGCATTGGTCAGAACAATTTAGTCCTAATGCTGGCGTGAATAAATCAATTAGTAGTATTACCGACCCACTTTCTATGCAACCTGCATTTAAAAATCAGAAAGTCAGTCTTTATGATGCCAACATCAACTTACAAGGCATGATATTTGGTGATTGTGAGCCTCAATTTATACCTGCTTATTGGGTGCAACATGCATTAACCGATGGCCTATGTCGCCATGTTGGCTTTGCTGAAAATCAATCTAGTCAACTTAATGGCAAAGGCCAGCAATTGAGCTGGACTTATGATCTAGAGTCGGGTCAAAGAATAGATATCAGCTGCTTGATTGATACGAAACGTCTCAGCAGTTTACAGATTTTATCCAAACAATCTGTAAAAGTCGCTCTAGAAGCTGTTAACCAATTAATAGGTCAAACATTTGATAGTCAGTTACTCAAAACATTACAACAACTGCTCAATGCTGGAGACAGCCCGTTAGTGTGCGCCTGTACTGGTGTTACTGAAAAACAAATTATTCAATCTTTACAACACAATCTAACCAGTGAACTAGTAAAACAAGCTCATGAACAACCTACTTTAGGGCAAGTACAAGACGCAATGCAGCAGCAATTAGGATGTGGCAGGCAGTGCGGCAGTTGTCAAAGTGAGGTGTCTCAGTGCAGTCAGGATAATTGGCAGCAGTTATTAAGTGAAGCAAGGCACCAGCAGAATAAACCCGGATCAGAGGATGTAGCGTAATGGCAAATTTAACAGCAATAGATAGTTCCATTTCAAACCTAATACATACTCAAGGATCATCAGACAGTGATATTGCAGCAGGTGAAGTTGCTATTGTGGGTGCAGGTTGTGGTGACATCGACCTAATGACAATAAAAGCTGCCAAAGTTGTCGCACAAGCAGAGGCTTTGGTTTTCGACAGTTTGGTCAATAGTGATATTTTGTCATTAGCAAATTCTGATTGTGAACGCCACTTTGTAGGTAAACGCTGCGGTCAACCAAGTTATAAGCAAGATGATATTAATGCCTTACTTTATAAGCTTGCATTAGAAGGCAAGAAAGTTGTGCGTTTAAAAGGTGGTGACCCACACATATTTGGACGTGGAGCAGAAGAAGCCTTATATCTTGCAAAGAAGAATATAAAAAGCCAATTTGTTGCTGGTATTACCGCTGCGATAGGTTGTGCATCAAGCACAGGGATCCCACTCACATACCGTGGAATGGCGAGAAGTGTCAGTTTAATTACAGGCACTCGAATGACAGACCCTGATTTTGATAAAGCAGCAAAACAGTGGCAGGCATTGATACATGCAGAATCAACATTGGTTTTTTATATGGGTAAAGAACAAGCACAAAGTATTTCTACAGGATTATTAATGGCGGGTTGTGATAGAGATTTACCTGTTGCGTTTGTTACAAACGGCGGAAGAGCGAGTCAAATAGTCACACAATCTACTGTCGAGCAAATGGCAAAAGTGGCGAAGAAAATAATCAGTAGCGGCCCAACCCTAATCATTATTGGCGAAGTAGTTAGTGTCGGAATGCAGTTAAATAACCTGTTAGAAGGTATTCCTCCCTTTTCTGATGAATACCAACTCAATGAGCAAGCTTATGCTTAACGTTAAGCAAATGAACAATAGCTGCATGCAACATATTGATTATTCACAACAGCAAACACTTGCAGACTTTGATTATCGTCTACTTATTAAAGCATTAGGCAAAGGTATAAAAGGTGCGCGCAGCTTATCCATAGAAGAAGCAAAATTGCTTATCATGGGGTTTGCTGCAGGGCACGTCACAAGGGCACAAATGGCATCAGCCATGATGTTAATGCGAGTAAGAGGTGAAACCGAGAGTGAAATTGCAGGTGTAGCATTAGGGCTTAAACAATTATTACAGCCTCAATGGCAACAGCTTGATGTTGATATTGATTGGCCAGTTTATGCTGGAAAACGTGAACAACTTCCTTGGTTATTGTTATCTGCCAAACTGCTAGCAAAACAAGGTAAGCGAATTGTACTGCATGGAGATGCACAATCTTTATCCCATCGAAGACATGTAGGGCATTGTGTACAAGCGTTAGGTATAGAAACTTGTCAAATGCCAGCGCAAGTTAATAAGGCATTAGCAAAGCATAATATTGTCTATGTTGATGCAACTGCGATGTTACCCGTGATTAATGAATGTCGAAGTTTACATCAAGAACTTGGACTCAGGAGTTTAATCCAATTTTCTGTGCGTTGTATAAATCCTTGTAATGCTACATTAAGCCTTCGCAGTTACTTTCATCCTGGCTTGGATAAAACACATGCTAATGTAGCCAAACTCATGGGCAATTATCTATTAAATAATCCGGCACAACAGGGTAAAAATGACGAACCAGATAACTATTCTCTAATTGCTATTTTTAAAGGATTACAAGGAGAAACTGAATTTAACCCTCGCGTATCTACAGATTTACGTCTCGTTGCATTAAGTAATGAAAAAGAGGTCGCTAGCTTTAATGAATACGCCTTCAGTATTCCGACAGTGTTAGAGGCTGTTTCTGCTGTAAAAATTGGTCAAGCTGAATTATCTGAAGCAAATCTGAGTACGCTATGGGAAACAGGGCGATTGGGCTTGCCAAGCACCGAAAGAACAAGCTTGATGATGCAAATAGCACAAGCGAGTACTTGTTTAACATTTGCAATGGCGGATAAGTTACTGAGTTTTAATGTTACGACACCAACTTCTTCGTCTACCAAAGGTGATAAAAAAGCAGCTCAATTGGCTAATTATACTGAAGTTGAATTTAGTGAGGCTCAGATTATCGCATTGTACGAACAAGCAAAAACCATATTGCATTCAAGGTGGTCTGATACAACGATGGATACAACAAAAACTTGCTTGGCAGTCGATGAATACTCGTTAGAAGTGCCATGTAAGACAGGATCAACACATCAAACAGTTTGTAGCCAGTAACTGACTAATGTAAGTAACTAATGAAAGCGACTAATGCAAGTGACTATTGTAACTAACAGGGTGAGAGCAAATATATGAGAGTATTCTGTAGCCAATCGTCACAATCTCGCATTCTAAACATTGAATGCGAAGCTGGTGGTAATGTGGAGCACTTTTTTAAAGAGTTCATTTCAAAATACTCTTTAAAATTCGATGATTCAGATAAAAATAATCACTCTGACAAATCAAATTATCCATTCATATTATGTGAACAGCTAAGCCAGTTTGAACAGCTACATGCTAAAGAGCCACAGTCATTTATGGTGGTTGTTGAAGAGGCATCTCAGGTAATGATCAACACATTAAAGCGTATGCTAATGCAGTGTAGCGTGCCGGTGCTGATCTTTTGCGATCGCAATGCTATCGCGTTTAACGCTTTGAAGAATGAAGCGCCTTATATTCAAGTGTTACCTAGCTTTTCATACCTCACAGATTTGAGTTACTGGCTTGAGTGTAGCAGTCGCGTACATGAAGAGTTTCAATTGAATATTATGAAGGTCGACCATGCAGTTAATGCTTTAACTGATAACCAATGTATATATCGAGCAAAGTTGTTATTGATTGAGCAAGGATTAACTGAAGCTAAAGTACATAAAATGTTACAGCAACACGCCATGAAACAAGGTGTGAGCATGGCTTTAATCGCTAAATCATTAATAGAGCAACACAGTGCACTAAGCGCTAACTAATCATTGCTTGCTTGAATAAACTCAAACAGCAGCATTATAGTTCTATTTGCGCTCACCAAAGCTATCCGTAATCGCTTTCAACTCATTGCCAACAGATCATATCCCTATTTTTTTGTAAAAATACATATCGTTAAGACATACCTTAATCTACAACATTTCCTTTAAGCGATTTAATTAAGCAGAACATTTGTGGTTAAGATAAAAGTAGGTGTCCACTATTTAGATAATAAGTATTTAACACCTCTCCGTTATACCTCTTTGTGGGTAGTTTTTATTTGCTTTTTATGATTCAAATCAGGGTGTTACTGACACTTGGTGCTCGCATTGATTTGGTGCGTCTGCTCTGAAAAAGAGCAGTTCAAACACTTTCAATTTGTTGACCTAATAATATTCGTTATAAATAACAATACTTTAACAATTAGCCTTGTTTGGCATAGTCACTGCAACTGTCTTGGCATGAAGGTTTGATAAGCGCTGAAATGCAATCTTATTAAGGCCGCGATATATAATGATATAAGGAGCCTAGCAATGGCGATAAATAAGCCCAAGTTGGTTGTGATAGGAAATGGCATGGTGGGGCATCATTTTATTGAGCAAGTTTGCGAAATGGGCTTGCATCAACATTTTGATGTGCATGTATTAGGTGAAGAACCGCGCCCTGCTTATGACCGAGTGCAACTGTCAAAGTATTTCGAAACGAATAGTGCTGAGCCATTAATGCTAACAAGTGCTGAGGATTACCTTGCAAATGGCATTACGCTTCACTTAAATGCGCGGGTAACCAAGATTGATACTGATAATAAAGCCATCACAACCCAAACCGGTACCACATTAGATTATCAACAATTGGTACTTGCCACTGGTTCTTTTCCATTCGTGCCACCTATTAAGGGCAATGACAGACAGCAATGTTTGGTCTATCGCACCATTGAAGATCTTGAAGCGATTACAGCAGCGGCAAAACACTCAAAAGTGGGTGTTGTTGTAGGTGGCGGACTACTGGGTCTTGAAGCCGCAAACGCGCTGAAGCAATTAGGTGTAAAAACCCATGTAGTTGAATTTGCACCGCAATTAATGCCAGTACAGCTTAATGATAAGGCTGGCGATCTGTTATGCAGCAAAATTGAAGACTTAGGTGTGAGTGTGCATACGTCAAAGGCTACTACGGCTATTGTAGATGGTGAGTCTGCAATGCATCGTATGACCTTTAATGATGAAACCTTTTTAGAAACAGACATGATTGTGTTTTCTGCAGGTATTCGACCTCAAGACACACTAGCACGAGAGTCAAATATTGCCATAGGTGAACGTGGTGGCATAACCATCAATGATTATTGCTTAACCTCGGCAGAAGATATCTATGCCATTGGTGAATGTGCATTATGGCAAGGGCGTATTTTTGGTTTGGTGGCACCGGGTTATCAAATGGCACGGGTTGCAGCTTCACATATTGCTAAATCAGTTAATAATTCAATTCCTATAGCTTTCACTGGTGCAGATATGAGCACCAAGTTGAAATTATTAGGTGTTGATGTCGCTGCTATTGGTGAAAGCCGAGGATTCGATAATGCTCAATTTGTTGAGTTATCAGATAATCAACAAGGAATTTATAAAAAACTTTGGCTAGATGAGTCAGGCCAATTCCTGAAAGGTGCGGTACTTATTGGCGACAATGCTGATTACAATCGCCTATTGGATCTGTACTTATCGCAAGATGCCATCGTGGGTTCTGCTGTAGATTTAATGTTAGCTGATGCAGAAGATGAAGCAGATCTGAAATCAACCTCCATTGTCTGTTCATGTCACCAAGTGACAAAAGGCGATATTGTTGAAGCAGTACAAGCAGGAAGCCATAATCTAGCAGAGATTAAAGCCTGTACACGTGCAGCATCTGGGTGTGGAGGTTGTGCACCGTTAGTGCAAAAAATTATAGATCAGACTTTAGCAGCCGAAGGATTAGATTTTAATACAGGGATCTGTGAGCACTTCGAGCACGATCGCCAATCGCTTTACCATATTTGCCAAGTAGAGGGCATCAGCGACTTCAAAACTTTGATTGAAACCCATGGTAAATCAACTCAAGATCATCACTATGGTTGTGATATTTGTAAACCGGCAGCCGCCTCAATATTTGCTAGTTTACAAAATGAGTATGTATTAAACCAAGACTTGGCACACGTTGCCTTGCAAGATACTAATGATGCGTATTTAGGCAACCTACAAAAAGACGGTACATATTCAGTTGTACCTCGTATTGCTGGTGGTGAAATCACACCTGATAAACTCATTGAAATCGGTAAAGTTGCTAAAGAATATGATCTTTACACCAAAATCACTGGTGGCCAACGGATTGATTTGTTTGGTGCAAAATTGTCAGATTTACCCGTTATATGGCAAAAACTAATCGCAGCAGGCTTTGAGACTGGACATGCTTACGGCAAGTCATTACGTACGGTTAAATCATGTGTGGGTAGTACTTGGTGCCGATACGGCGTTCAAGACTCTGTTTCCATGGCGATAGATCTTGAAAATCGTTACAAGGGCCTACGTAGTCCGCATAAACTCAAATTTGGCGTATCAGGTTGCACCCGAGAATGTGCAGAAGCACAAAGTAAAGATATTGGGGTAATTGCAACAGACAAAGGTTGGAACTTATATGTGGCTGGAAACGGCGGAATGCGCCCTCGCCACGCTGAGTTGTTTGCTACCGATCTTACTACTGAAGAGCTGTACGCATATATCGATCGCATTTTAATGTTCTATGTTAAAACCGCGGATAAATTACAACGTACTTCAACTTGGTTTGAATCACTTGAAGGTGGTTTAGCCTATTTGCAAAGCGTGGTGATTGAAGATGCGCTCAACATCAATCAACAGTTGGAATCACAAATGCAGTTGATTGTAGAGCGTTACCAATGTGAATGGAAAACCAGTCTAGAGCAACCGCAATTCCTTGCTCGATTTAATGAGTTCGTCAATCCAGAACAACAACCAGAAACTCAAACCGATAACTATCAACGTCTTAGGGAGCAGCGCTTTCCAATAGCTGATCTGGGCAAAAATGTTGGGGCAGGAAATATTGCCATTACGCAAATAGATGATGAATCACAAACAGAGTGTAAACATGTGGAAGAGGAGGAAATGGCATGAGTTGGGTGACCGTATGTGATGAAGCAAATCTACCAAAAGGTACAGGGATTGCTGCTTGGGTAAATGGTCAGGCTGTAGCCATTTTTGACTTAGGTGAAGATGGCATTTATGCGTTAGATAATATTGACCCAGCAACGGGCGTTAGTCTGCTAGCGAGAGGGTTGATATGTGATATGCAGGGAGAGTTGTGTGTTGCCTCACCGTTATACAAACATCACTACCAACTATCAAATGGTGTTTGTGTTGAGGATGCGCAATTGGTTGCACAACCTTATTCAATCAAAAAGCAGCAAGGCAAAGTGCTAGTAAAAGCTAGCAGTTAGGGGGTTGTCATGAGTTCTGAAAAATTTAATGTTTTATCCTTCAGGGGTAAAATGAAAGTTCTACATTTAAGCTGGATGGCCTTCTTTATTACCTTTGTCGTTTGGTTTAATGCTGCACCATTAATGAGTGTGATCGCCGACAGTATTGGACTGACGACAGCACAGATCAAAACCTTATTGATCCTCAATGTTGCACTGACCATTCCTGCCAGAGTTATTATCGGTATGGTGACAGATAAATATGGTCCAAGGCTGACATATTCAGCATTATTGGCAATATGTTCAATTCCATGTTTTATGTTTGCCGTGGCAGACAGTTTTGAACAACTAGCAATAGCCCGATTTTTATTAGGCTTTATCGGTGCTGGATTTGTTATCGGTATTCGTATTGTCAGTGAGTGGTTTCCTGCTAAAGAACTAGGTACTGCAGAGGGCATATATGGCGGCTGGGGTAACTTTGGCTCTGCAGCGGCTGCATTTACGTTACCAACGGTGGCATTACTATTTGGAGGTGAAGAAGGGTGGCGCTATGCCATCGGTATCACTGGGTTAATGAGCTTATCGTTTGCTTTTATTTATTACTTTAATGTCACTGACACACCAAAAGGCTCAACCTACTTTAAACCAAAGAAAGCGGGTGGATTAGAGGTTACCAGTAAAGGTGATTTGTTACTGTTGATTATCATGAAAGTGCCTATGTATGCGACATTAGGTTTGCTGGCATGGAAGTTATCACCATCCGGCGTCGATATGCTAACCCATGATATGGCATTAGCCATATATGCCAGTTTAATTGCAATATTTTGCTTTGATTTATATCAAACCTACGAAGTCAATAAGCACATATTTGTAAAAGAAGTACCCGAGTTTGAACGTTATGAGTTTAAACAAGTTGCAGTACTTAATGTGCTGTATTTTACGACCTTTGGCTCAGAATTGGCAGTGGTGTCTATGTTGCCATTATTTTTTGCAGAGACCTTCTCACTTGGGATGGCACAAGCAGGTATGGTTGCTTCAAGTTATGCATTCATGAATTTAATGTCTCGCCCTGGTGGAGGTTGGTTAAGTGATAAATATGGCCGTAAGGTGACACTACTAATTTTAACGGCTGGATTAGCGCTAGGCTATTTCAGTGTGGCTCAGATAGACGGCAGTTGGTCACTTCCGCTTGCTATCATAGTTGTTATGGCTTGTTCTTTCTTTGTACAAGGTGGAGAAGGTGCTGTATTTGCAGCGGTTCCATTGATTAAACGACGTCTAACAGGGCAAATCGCTGGCATGACAGGGGCATATGGTAATGTTGGTGCAGTTTTCTTTTTAACCGTATTTTCAATGGTATCTACACAGACGTTCTTCTATGTGATTGCTGTAAGTGCTGTTTTTGGGTTTATAACATTGTTGTTTATGAATGAACCCAAAGGCCACATGGCAGAAGTGAATGAAGATGGGGAAGTCACGCTGATCAGTGTGAGTTAACTGAACGCCGAAATGCTTAATTTGTATTATTCCAGCATAGGTTGAAGTGTTAGAGGTACTCACTTTTTGTTGATACCACTTTTATTTTTCTATAGGTATTTTGTGATACATAAAACGATCGATACACCTCAAATTGATGTAAAAAACATTATCGATGACAGCCATCAAGTTGCTCACTTAATGGCCGGGGAGGTTTTATCAATCAATGTTGGTCAAGCGTCAGATAAAGGTGTGAAAACCAATAATGAAGATGCTGTTGGGATAAAAATCCCCACTGGCACTGCGCTCAATACTAAAGGGATTGTCAGTGTGATTTCTGATGGCGTGAGTACTGCTGAGCAGGGTGCTCGTGCATCAGAAATTAGCGTAAGCAACTTTATCGCTGACTACTATTCCACACCTGAAACTTGGAGTGTACAAACTGCAAGCACTAAGGTGATGACCGCTCTTAACCGTTGGTTGTACGGTTTAGGTCAAGATTATCGTGATGCGCATAAAGGGTATATCTGTACGTTCAGTGCCGTGATCATCAAGTCATGTACTGCCCATATATTGCACGTTGGAGACACGAGAATTTGCTTATATCGTAATGGTGCACTCAGCCAACTTACACGGGATCATGCTACTCAAATAGAAAGGCATAAAACCTATCTGTCTCGTGCACTTGGCTTGGACGTTAAATTAGATGTTGATTACCGTCAATGTGCATTAGAGCAGGGCGATTTACTATTACTAACCACTGATGGCGTGCATGATGTGATTGATGCTGCACAACTTATTTTAGATTTATCCAGTGTTGTACAAAATCAGACTATTGACGATGCCCTATGTGATGAATTTTGTCATCAACTCATCAGCAAAGCGATTGAAAGTGGCAGTGGTGACAATGTTAGCGCACAATTGATCCATATTGGCCAATTGCCTAACCCCCAAATTGAAGATGTTTATCGACAACTATCTTCATTACCATTTCCACCTCCCATGGATATAGGTATGAAGCTTGATGGCTTAACCGTAACAAGAATAATCCATCAATCACAGCGCAGTCATGTGTACCAAGTCACTGATGAAACGGGCCAGCAATATTGTATGAAAACGCCATCGGTGAATTACATTGATGACGCCGCTTATATCGAGCGTTTTATGCTAGAGAGTTGGATTGCTAAGCGCATTGATAATCAACATGTCATTAAGCTCATTCAACGCCAACGTCAACCGAGTGCCCTTTATTATTTAACGGCGTTTGTTGATGGTATCAGTTTAAGTCAATGGATTGATGATAATGATGCTTCAATAGAACAAAAAATTGAAGTGATTAAGCAGCTTGAGAAAGGGCTAAGGGCGTTGCATCGTAAAGAGACTATGCATCACGACCTCAAACCAGACAATGTGTTGATGCATAATCTGCATGTCACCATAATCGATTTTGGCTCCTGCTATATTAAAGCCATTGCAGAAATAGATTCACCATTGGTCCGAGACAACATTTTAGGTACGCTAGACTACAGCGCCCCAGAATTGATTTTAGGGTTTAACCCTGATATGCGTGCAGATCAATTCTCTCTTGCGGTGATAGCGTACGAATTACTCACAGGGCAATTACCGTTCTCAGGTCGTTTAGGTCAATGTAAAACTAGGCATGACTATTTAGCATTGCAATATCAAGCAGCATACAAACAAAACCCTATGGTACCAGAGTGGATGGATGTTCCATTGAGTAAGGCGATGGCGTTTGATCCTAATGCCCGCTTTGTAGATACACATGAATTTATCCATGCATTGACGACCCCACCTAAAACACAAGTTATTAAACCTTCTTCTCCTTTAATACAACGCAATCCAGTTCGTTTTTGGCAAACTATATCCGCCTTGTTATTGTTGACATTGCTTTGTTCATTGATCATCTAGTACGGCAGTTATAATGTTAATTTTTTATTTAAACCCTTCAATAAACTTTGCTGTCAGTCAAACTTTAGTTTTATTCACTAGTTTAAATATTTTCTTACTAATCAATAGTTAAACATATAGATTTAGTAGGTTAGTCTTGAGTTGTAGTCAATATCATCTTTTGTTCTATCCGTGTTTAATACTCCACATTGATTCCCGCCAAAAAATATATCGCCATAATAATGACACTCTCAACAACATTGTAGGGCTTGGATTTAGCTGTTGTTCGGTTCAATAGTTTAATGACAAATCTTACGCAAGGGGCAGGACGCATGACCTTGAATCTACGTGAATACACACGTCGCGTTAAAGCAAAAGCAGGGATTATCGCTTTTGTGTTGTGTATGCATTCCTTTCCAAGTTGGAGTCAACAAGATCTGAGTGACTTTGATGAATTAGCTGGTGGTGAAAACCAGGCAAGAGCGCTGCAAGTTGGCGATCTATTGACAGCTTCAATTACTCAAATTGGTTTCGATAACACCGTTGTTACATCACAAACTGGCTTCTCTCAACAGTTAATGGTGAAACAGCAAGGTTTTGAAAACAAGGTCATATCAGCTCAATTTGGCAGCGATATAGAAGCAAACATTCTTCAGATTGGTTCTGGTAATCAGGTTTATGCCAATCAAGTGGGAATTAATTTACTTTTAGATGTCACGCAAATTGGAACAGAGAATGTTGCGGTCGTTAATCAGGCCGGATATGAAAATGCAATTCAGATCCAGCAGTACGGTTCTGGGCATGCTGTAGGTGTAACACAATGGGGCCATTCGCAAGATGTTGTGGTGACCCAAGGCTATTTATCTAACTAGTTTATTAACTAAAGTAAGGGAAATACGAGATGAAATATTCAAAAATCGCGTTACTAGTGTCAAGCGTTATGTTTGCTACTGGTGCATACGCAAGTAACACTAACACTGCAAATGTAGATCAAGATGGTACTAATAATATTGCCTCTGTGACACAGCAGGTAAACAGTGATAACAATACTGCAAATGTGGATCAAGATGGCGCTGATAACCAAGCTACAATAACACAAGCTAATACGAGTCAAACAACAGGTAGTATTACGCAGGATGGTATTGGCAACCAAGGCACAATTAGCCAACATGATGCAACTCAAACTGCTTCTGGGTCAATTACCTCAGTAGGTGATGGAAACATTGCAAATATTGAACAACGATTCTTTAACGGTGCTGGTGCATCAGCTGTAATTACACAAGATGGTGACACTAATAATGCTGATATCATGCAAGATAATGGTGACGGTGCAGTAAGTATTATCGATCAAAATGGTACAGGTGATACGGCAAAAATTAACAATTATTTGTCAGATTATGCTGACGCCACAATTACACAGAATATTGGTGGTGGCAATGATGCATTTATTGACCAGCAAATATCTGATGGAGCGTCAGCGACAATTACCCAAACAGGTGATTCGAACGATGGTGACATTTTACAAAACACTAGTAACTTTGCGTACAGTGCCAATGGCAGTGATACGGTTGCCACATTAATTCAAGATGGTTCTGGTAACCGTGGTGACATTCAGCAAATTGGTGAATCAAGCGATGCGCATGTAATGCAAACAGGTATTTTCAACCAAGCAGACGTATTACAGAATGGCTTTGATAATACTGCTGATGTGGATCAAGATGGCAGTAGTAACATTGTTAGTGTGACTCAAAATGGCACATTAGGTATGGCAGCTGTGACTCAAACGCTAAGCTCAGGCTCATCTGCAACTGTTTTACAAGAAGGTGACTCAAACGAAACTGATGTTGATCAAACTGGTACTGGTCAAACAGCAAGTGTCACTCAGTACGACTTCGATAACATGGCTACGGTTAATCAATCAAACATTGGTAATACTGCAACAGTTATGCAAAGCGGTTCAACTGCATTAGCTATGGGTAACGCAGCGACAATTAACCAAGCTGGTGACAGTGATACAGCTTCTGTTACTCAATCAGGTGACTTAAACGTTGCACTTGTAGAGCAAAATTCAGGTAGTTTTGGTAATGAAATTACTGTTAATCAATTAGGTAATGAAAACTATGCTGGCGCAGCTTCGCAACTTGGCGATATGAGCTCAATTGTTATTAATCAAGATGGTGACCGTAACACAGTTGGTGGTGGTGCCGCATTCGCAAGTGGTCAAGGCTGGTATGGTGCAGGCATTGGTGCCGGTACTTATGGTTCTGAAAACCTATTAACTGTTGACCAAACGGGTAATGATAACAGTGCTTATGCAGATTCAGCTGACGTATCTTCGGTTGTTGATATTGACCAAACGGGTGATATGAACGTTGCTGCAGCCGAGTCTTGGTTGGGTACTGATAATGAAATCATGGTATCACAAAATGGTACAGGCCACTTTGCAGATGTATATGTTGAAGGTGGATCATTGAATATGGTTTCTGTTACACAAACTGATATGAACAATACAGCTAATGTAACGTCACTAGGTTCAAACAACTCAGTGACAATCATTCAAGGTATGTAGTAGTACTTTAGTCTATAAAAGGGTGCGTAAGCACCCTTTTGACTAATTGTAGTCGGTCAATTCAGTTGTTAATCTTTCATTAGCTACTCGTACTAACTATGTACTCAAAGTACTTTTTTCTATCGGATCACATGGAGTGTTAGAGATGTTTAAAGTCGTAAATTGGATGATAGTGTCCCGTTCACAAATGCTAATTGACTTATTGGACTGTCGTTGGCCACAAGAGTTTCTTGTTAATTTATCAAAAGCAACCCCAGGCGAAATGGGGCAGAAGTTATCTCAAACCCCAGTCGCTATGGTAATTTTTGATTTATCGACAATTGATTTACAGCAAGCCTATCAATTACAACGCTTGTTAGAACGTGAGTATGGCAATATCCATACCGTGTTTATTAACTTTCCAAAACAAGTGGATGCAAAATTTTTAATTCACCCAAGCACAACCTTAGGTGCTTTTTATGCAGACACAAGCCTGTTAGAGATCAGTGCAGGTTTTAATGAACTGCTCAAAGGTCGAAGTGTATTTCCGCAAGAGTTACAGCAATCTATTACCAGTAATGATATTGAAGATGACAGTGAGCAATTGACAATAAGAGAACGTGAAGTCTTACAAGCACTGTTATCTGGCAGCACAAATTTAGATATCGCTAATCAACTGTTTGTTAGTGAATCGACAATTAAAACCCATTTATATCGCGCTTTTAGAAAGATTGGTGTTTCAAGTCGTGGTCAGGCCATTGCATGGGCCCAAACGCATATGCACGAGGTGAGGGTATGAAACCCTCAGTGAAAATACTCATTCTATTAAGCCTAATAAGTGCTAATACATGGGCTGGACCAATTAACCTGGAACAGCCAAAAGAACCTGAAGAAACAGGCCAGGCAGATGACAAACATTTGCCGCAAAATAAAGCGCCTTCGTTCAGCATTGATGATAAACCTCCAAGAAAAGAAACTGACCTTATTGATGGTCTGATACTCAATCGTGCAATGACACGTTTTGGTCATCTGTTCTACCGAGAGTTTGTAAGTGCTTATCGAGATATTAATGGTTACAGCAAGCACAATGGCTTATCTGTACATGAACAAGCAACAGCAAGAAGTGGCAGTAAAATTACGGTACTCCACAACCGTAAACCGGTGTTCGTCACCTTTGTTTCACCCGCTTCACGTAATGTTGATAAGCAAGCACTAGCAGCTGCGCAAAGAATTAATACTGTCTTACAGCAGCAACAGCAACAAACGTTATTTGGTGCGTTTTCAGATCCCGATCTAGCGCCCGACGAAATATAAGCAGGGAAAGCATTATGAACAAATTAATCTTCGCGATGAGCATCATGACACTCTCAAGCTCTGTCGCAGCAACTCAATTAGTGTATGAGCCTGTCAATCCAGCATTTGGTGGGCACTATCTCAATGGTTCATATCTACTCGCCAATGCACAAGCGCAGAACGATCATAGCGGTGGTTCAGGATATACACCGCCTACAGCACTAGAAAGGTTGGCGAGCTCATTACAGTCACGTTTAATGAGTCAGTTATTTAACGATGCTGCAAATGGCGGCGAAGGTTATTTAAAAACTGACGACTTCGAAATCAATGTGGTTAATGAAGATGGTTCACTCATTGTCCATATCACTGACTTATTAACTGGTGAAACCACTATCATCGAAGTCGGTGGTATTGTTGGTGAAGCAACAGGGGGATAACATGAAAAAGTTAATTACCATGTCTCTGTTGATTGCATTAATGGGTTGCTCTTCAGTTGACAGCGAGTTTGAAGGAATTGAAGCTTCAAGTAGTTTAATGCCGAAAGGGGAAACCTATTATGACTTGACCAGTTTACCCATGCCACAAGGGGTAATGGTTGCTGCGGTTTATGATTTTCGCGATCAAACAGGGCAATATAAGGCGATACCTTCAAGTAACTTCTCTACAGCAGTTCCACAAAGTGGCACAGCATTTTTAGCACAGGCATTAAATGACTCATCATGGTTTTTACCTGTTGAGCGTGAAGGCCTTCAAAATTTGCTAACAGAACGAAAAATTGTACGTGCTGGTTTAAAAGGCAAAGCAAATGGATTGCCGCAATTAAATAGTGCTCAAATATTAATGGAAGGTGGCATAGTCGCTTATGATACTAATGTTAGAACTGGCGGTGCTGGGGCAAGATATCTTGGCATAGGTGCTTCTGGGCAATATCGTGTTGATACAGTGACAATCAATCTTAGAGCTGTAGATATACGCAGCGGACGTTTGCTTAGTAGCGTGACAACTACAAAATCGGTGTTATCAAAAGAAATAACGGCGGGCGTATTTAAGTTCCTTGATGCGCAAGATTTATTAGAAGCTGAAGCAGGCTTTACGGCAAATGAACCTGTTAGTTTATGTGTCGCAGCAGCGATAGAAAGCGCTGTCGTACATTTGATTGCCGATGGTATCTGGAAAGGGGCTTGGAGTTTATTGGATGAAAAGTCCGGTTTACAAAATTCAACACTACAAAAGTACTGGTTAGAAGCACATTCAGAGGCAAAAGTGAGCCAGAGAATACGCCAAACAAATACCTGATAAGTTGTTAATTCTCTAAATAAGCCGAGATGTTGCTCGGCTTTTTTGTATCAGGCATTAAAGAGATAAATAGTTAAACTGGGTAAAAATCATCACTATTTTATACCTTTACCAAAACTTTAATCTGTCAATTTTGGTGAAGTGACTAGAAGCTCAAGCATGATCGTAGGTAAATCCATAGCCTCAGTTGTATTGTTTTGAAAATGAGGGGATAGGCCATTTTCAAAAATGACAAATAATAATTCGCCATTATGCTGTGTAGTGACTTTTCCAGCCAAATTACTGACCCCAAGCATACTTCCCGTTTTAGCTTGAACCATTCCTTTCAAAGGAGGCCGTTGCATTGTCGCTTTATATCGCAATGTACCTGATACACCAGAAACCGGCATTTGAGAGATAATGTTGCTTAAATCTGTCTGTTGTTGGATATATTTCAAAACAGCCAATACATAGTTTGGGCTGAGAAGGTTATAACGTGAAAGGCCTGAACCGTCTTCAACATGCATCAGCTCGTCCTGCAAGTCTAATTGAGATAAAGACGTCTTTAAAAAGTCTGATGCATGGTTAAAGCGACTTTCGGAATCGGAACTTACCATGCTAGTGTTTGTTGCTGTCTTTAAAAGACTATCAGCTATCAAATTATCTGAATCTAACAATAGCTCATCAAGTAATTTTTTAATCTCAACGGAATCATGCCTATGTAAAGTGTGTATGAGTGACTTTGAGTTGCGCATGCTGGTGTGTGGTATTGTTATATTTTGATAGCTGACACCCATCAAGCTCAGGATGCTATCAATATAATTCAAGGCAAGTTTGTCAGGTTGTTGGATAGCAAACGATAGAGGTAAAGACAATCGATTTGGGTAGCACCCCGATAATTTATAATGGTTATTATCATTAGTGTGTAGCGATAACCGACAGTGTTTAGCATGACGTTTACTCGATTTTTCGAAGTGCACATCAGTATCTAGTTTGAGAAGATTGCTAAAACTCTGGCTTAACTGCTCCTCATTATATTGCGAAGTCTGTTTTAGCCAAGACTCTAATGGACCAGATGATTGGTTATATATTGCAGGCTGTCCATATTGCTTTGCACTGACCCTGCCTTTGATACAGTTTTTATCTATCGCGAAACCAGTAGATGGTGCGCCATAACAAATACCAAGGTCATCCCATACCCAACCAGGTGGATAAGCATCACTAGGTATAGTGGTTTCTACGTATATATTTCCAAGTATTTTTTGGATGCCAGCTTGTTGTATCGGTAAAAGCAGTTGATATAAATCTTTACTTGTGAGACTTGGATCGCCGCTAAATTGAACGAGTAAATCACCATCATAGATGCCATTTTTAACTGTTAAGTGATTGTCATCGACTAAAGGTTTACTACCCAGTAACGAAGTGGTGTAACGAAAATCTTTCCCAAGTGTTTCTTGTGTCACTAATGCGGTAAGGATTTTTTGTACACTTGCGGGTTGAAAAAACTGATGACTTTGATGTTGGTATATGATGGTTTGAAGGTCGAGAGACCAGATTGCAACACCAACGTTAGAACGGTTGTGTTGCTTTACGCGGCTGACTATATGTTCGAGCTTCGAGGTGAGTTCATTTTGTGAAAACTTAGGGGGTAAAGTTTGTTTATCGGTGTGTTGGTGTGCTTGTTTTACACCCGCTTGTAAAACAATAGCCTTTGTAGCGGCGTATGTTTGGTTTATACCGATACTGAATAGAGAAAAGAGGCCAAGCGTTTGAAATATGATTGCATAGACATAATCACGATTAAGCAACAAAAGTGTGTTTTTCATTATTCCCCTGTACAAAGAAGCACCTGCATAATGCGAACAAAACAAAAATATAGCATGGTTAAGTACAACTTATATTGCTATGTCAAAATAGTGTTTTAATTAATACTAAAACCGTTAAATTCTGGATAAAAAGTCACCATTCCACGTGTTTTTAAGCTTATCCTTTCGAAAAAACTTGTTGTCGCCTTGCTATGTGAGTAGTTTGTAACACAAAATTAGATAATTACATGGTTTGACATTGCAGCACACTGACATTCAACGTTAGTTGTATTGCATTTACAGAGATATGCCTCACTCCAAAATGGATTGAAGCCTCTGTTATGTTTAAGGAGGATTCCTTGCTGGACAAGCTTGGTGGCATTGCAGTTAATTCCGGCGCGATAAGCTGGCTATTAACCCCTAAAAATTTTAAAGCAACGTTGCTTGAAAAAATTAACTCGGCGACTTCGTCAATTTATATCTCAGCATTGTATGTTGAAGATGACGAAGCGGGTAGAGAAATCTTGCACGCTTTAATCGCGGCAAAACAAAAGAACCCACAACTTGATATTAATGTGCTCGTTGATTTTCATCGTGCAAGACGTGGACTTATTGGCCATAAAGGCGACAGTGGTAATTACATTCTTTATCGAAAATTAAATGCCGCTGTTGAACACCCGATTAATATTGTTGGGATCCCCGTCAAATCCCGTGAATTTATGGGGGTTTTACACCTTAAAGGATTTGTGGTTGATGATTGCGTAATTTTTAGTGGTGCAAGCTTAAACAACATTTATTTACACGAGCAAGATAAATATCGTTTTGACCGTTACCATGTGATTGAGTCGCCAGAATTAGCGCACTCAATGATCCAAATGATCAAAGATTACATACTTAATGACAAAGCATGCAGCTCGCTGACTCAACAAGCAAATAGTGAAGTATTGCCTGAAAAACAAGATATCCGCACTTTCAAAAATCGTTTAAGTAAAGCGAGATATCAGTTCAATGGCACACGCATCGGAAATCGCATCACCCCGATTGTTGGCTTAGGGCGCAAGAAGAACAAATTAAATGATGTTGTTATTAGCTTAGTTAACGAATCTAAGGATCATTTGTTCATCTGTACGCCTTATTTTAACCCGCCAAGAGCCCTTAACCGTGCATTGTCTAAGTATTTACGTGATGGCAAGAAAATAGATATTGTTGTGGGTGACAAAACGGCTAATGATTTTTACATTCCACCAGAAAAACCTTTTTCAACCATTGGTGCATTACCTTATTTGTATGAGCAAACTTTAAGAAAGTTTGCTAAGCGTCAGCAATGGGCCATTGAAAATGGTCAACTGAGCATTCATTTATGGAAACACGATATTAATAGTTTCCATTTAAAAGGGATCAGTGCAGATAACAATAAACATTTGATAACTGGCTCTAATTTAAACCCAAGAGCATGGGCGTTAGATTTAGAAAATGGCTTGCTTGTCCATGATGAATCAGGTTGTTGGGCGTCATCATTTGAAGAAGAACAAGCACATATCTTGTCGCATACAGAGCGTTTATTTCATTATAGCCAGATAGACACATTACAGAGTTATCCAGCACCTGTGAAAAAGGTGATGAATCGTATTCGCCGAATCAAGGCTGATTTTCTTTTGCGTCGAATTTTATAATGCGTCGTCAACCAGAGCTAACTCAACTACAAGAGTGTGAGTACTTAGAAGGCCAATCACCTGTGCATGCTGTGCACAGGTTATATGCCTATAGGAAAAGCCTTTCTACCAAAGCTTTTGCTGCTAGAGGCAAAAAATTGATCCGCTGTCCGCTATGTTTATTAGGTGTTCAGTTTTGTACATGTGAGCACCGTAAACAGCTGCAGACTGATATTAGTTTTATGCTAATTATGTATGATGATGAAGTACTTAAGCCAACTAATAGTGGAAGGTTAATTGCCGATCTTATACCGGATACCTCAGCTTATCTTTGGTCAAGAACTGAACCTAATCAACAAATGCTTGAGCAACTCGCTGACCCTCAATATCAGCCTTTCTTGATATTTCCAGAACAATATAAACAACCTGACCAGCAGGTTGTGAGTCAAATTGCAAAATCGGGCTTAATACAGGACAGAAAGCCTTTATTTGTAGTGCTTGATGGCAGTTGGCGTCAAGCGATTAAGATGTTTCGTAAAAGTGATTATCTTCATCAGTTACCTGTGCTATCCATATCACCCGATGCATTAGCAACATACGCATTGAGACAAGGTAGCCATGATTTTCAATTGGGTACGGCAGAAGTTGCAGCCTTATGTTTAGCTGCCATTGAAGAGCCTGAAAATGGCATTGCACTGCAGCGATGGTTTGAACTCTTTATTGAGTCATCACTGCTTGGACGTAACCGTCGATTGAAATCAAGTATTAAACCTATTGATCATTATATTGAAAACTTTAATACTGCTTATCAAGCAGCATTATCGATGTCTAAACCAACGGTTGAGCGATAGTATTTTCTTCGCCTTGGTTTAATGCATCATTTATACAATTAAGGATGATCCGCTGATGGAAAAGCGCTTAACAATTATTTATCGTCTTGAACCAGGTTGTTTAGGCCCTGATGGTGTGGATCATATTTTACCTTTTTGTCAGCTTATCAATACCGCACTGCGTAAAAAAGAGCACCCCTACGTGTGTTGGCAGGTTGTTGCTCGTCACGACAAATCACTACCGGAAACACAGTACTTCGTTGCTGGCAAACTATTATCACAGCCACAAGCACAGGTTTATCTTGCTAAAGCTGAACAATCGCTTGGTGATACCGTAGAGCAATTTGAAGAAATGTTGACTCAATTTATTAATCACTACATTGCACGCAAGTAATCATTGCACAAAATTAATATCATCAGCAAAACGCCACCAGCATAACCACGATAACGACTAGCTATTAAAACAATAAGCATTTAGATAATAAGCCAATCAAGGTAATTAACCATGGCAGAACCGTATCACGAACCGATAAATCAGCCTTTTCAAGCTAAATTAAAGCAATGGTTTGGTTTTGATTCTTTTAACACTGGGCAACAACAAGTTATTGAGCATGTGACTTCAGGTCACAGTGCCATGGCTATATTCCCAACAGGCTCTGGTAAATCACTGTGTTATCAATTTAGCGCTTTGTCTTTGCCTAATGTCACCTTAGTGGTGTCGCCATTATTGGCGCTTATTCAAGACCAATTAGATTTTCTTCACAGTAAAGGCATTGCCGCAGCCAGTATTACCTCAAGCCAAACACCGCAACAAATAGCCCAAGTGATGCAAGGTGTTAAACATAATGAAATAAAAATTTTGATGGTATCGGTGGAGCGTTTCAAAAATGAACGTTTTAGGCAGTTTTTAAATGATATTGATATTTCACTGTTAGTGGTTGATGAAGCTCACTGTATATCTGAATGGGGGCATAACTTCCGACCAGATTATCTGAAGATCCCACAATACCGACAGGACTTTGACATACCTCAAGTCCTATTGTTAACCGCTACTGCAACTTTGCCAGTAAAACGTGACATGGCTACTCGGTTTGATATTGATGTTAGCTGTATTGTACAAACCGGATTTGAGCGCAAAAATTTAAGCATTCACATATTGCCAGTGGATCAGAAAAATAAACAATCAGCATTAATCGAACAGGTTGGTTTATTAAGTAATAGTGAAATAGACACTAATAATACCAATGCGCCAGATACTACGACTGGATATCAACAAGCAATAAATAATCCTTGTGGGATTGTGTACGTGACACTACAACAAACCAGTGAGCAACTTGCGCAGTTACTGACTCGTCAAGGCTTTAATGTAAAGGCATATCATGCCGGGCTTGGCAGTGAACAACGCCAACAAATACAACAAGACTTTATGAATGGCAGTGTCGATATTGTTGTTGCGACAATTGCATTTGGTATGGGAATAGATAAAGCCAATATCCGCTTTGTACTGCACTATGACTTACCCAAATCTATTGAAAACTTCAGTCAAGAAATCGGTAGAGCAGGGCGGGACGGTGTAGCAGCTACCTGCGTGACGCTCGCCAACCTTGATAATATCAATACCGTAGAAAATTTCGTGTACGGTGATACACCACAGCGTAGTGATATAGCATCGCTTTTAAACTTGATTGTTGAACAACATGAAAGTGGCCGTTGGGAGATGCAAGAAACATCAGTCAGCACCCATACTAATATTCGTTTATTACCCTTAAAAACTTTATTAGTGCAACTGGAGTTGGCAGGTGCTGTACAACCGACCTATGTGTATTTTGCTGACTTTAAATACAAGTTTATTGAAGATAAACAAGCTATATTGATGCGCTTTAACAAAGATAGACAAACTTTTTTAAACCAAGTGTTTACACATACCCAATTTAAAAAAATTTGGGGACAGTTAAACTTTGATTCACTGCATCAAGCTTATGGTCATCAACGTCAACGAGTTGTCGCAGCGCTTGACTATTTAGCACAGCAAGACTTGATTGAATTAGAAACTAAAAAGATGACACAGGTTTTCCAAGTTGATATCAATACACTGCAAACATCGGCATTACTAGACAATATGGTGGCTTATTTTGAACAAAATGAATGTAAAGAAATAAAGCGCATTCAAAAGCTGGTTGACTTATTTCAAACTCAAACATGCATCAGTTACGGGCTGGCATGTTATTTTGATGATAAAGATGCAACTCAGCAATGTGGTCAATGTAGCGTTTGCCTAGGGGAACCTGCAATACTGACTTCAACACCATTAGCTGTAATTGATTCTGAACAACTACAACCCTTATTGACTGAGTTTAAGCTGTTCTGTGTTGATAAAGGCTTACCTAAACCTAGTGAGATTATGCAGACAAAATTTTTAAGCGGCATGGCCATGCCGATATTTAGTCGAAGTAAAATAAAACAATTACAAGGGTTTGGCTATTATCAACATTACAAATTTACTGATATACAACAAGCAATCATGCAAGTTAGTTAATGGTGCTTTATGAAACAACAACCAGAAGAATTACTTAAGAAACATCAACAATTAACCCACACCGAAGGTTTAACCGTTGAGTCGCATACTCAGCGTGAGCAAGGTGATTGGTTTATACATACATTAATGATGCAAGGCCATTCAGTGCCTTTTAAATACAAACGTCCAAAGAAATATAAAAGTCTGATAGGGCAGAAAGTCAGTGTGGTGTATTATCCCGCAAGTGAGTCTGTCGCTGGCTTTGAAGTAGAAATCATGCAGGTAGTGCGGATCAGGCGTTATTGATTATAAGCTGTGTAATGAGGAGTAATATCAGTTTGCCAACCATTAAATGGTGTTGCTTCGTTATCATATTTAAACGCAGTACTGTGACTTAGTGGTACTGCGTTTGCTATTTTTGAAACTATTAACACTTAATTGATTATTTAGTAGTACTGAATGCCTCAGGGGCTTGCCAAACACGGAACTGCAATTCAACATCTTCAGGTAAGTAAATTACCTTTGGTAAACGACTGTTGTAACGTATTTGGGTCGGCTCTCCAATTGGTATGAAACGCTCAGTACTTGGCTCATTACACATCATCATGGTTGTTGGACCTTGCATGTAACGGGTCATTTCAAAATATTGATAACCCCAACCCTGTAAACTTTCTGCTTTTAGTTTACCACTCATCATTCTTACATTGCAGTCAGCATTCATCGTGATACCGGGCTGAAGCTCAATCATAAAGTTTGTTTCATTAGCTTGCTCAGGCATAACAATAATGTGTTGGCGCATATTGTTAGCTGGAGCAGGAAACATTTTGACACTTTCAATTGGCTGGTGGTTATTTGGCTGATAAACGTGGGTAATAAGTGATGTATTAACTGTCATGTTTTTAGTTTGAGTGTTGTTGTCAGCATCTGTCATTGCACAACCTGTCATCGCTCCCGTAATTGCAATGGTCGCGATAATAGCGGAAAGAGTCTTAGACATTTTAGCGAAAGGCTTTGTTGAAAATTGAGTCATAAATATTACCTTATAAACGTTAACAAGCTGAACGGGTTAGTGTTTTAGTGTAGACCAACAAGATTAGTTGAACCTTGAAATCTACGATTGTTATAAGGTTAAACGTAGCGTTTCACGAAAAGGGTTTATTTTTTTAAATATATTTTGAGTAGTTTGAAAACCCAGTTTAAACATCTGAATATTGGTAGCTTATGAACATTCGTTAATTTGATTTATATCTTGAATTAATCTTGTGAACATGTGGTTATTGACTCACATCAAAGCTAATATTGTATTTGTTATTTCATGCGTAATATGACATAACTAAGTTTATATACGGCACAAAAATGCCAATGAATTCTGGTGAAAGCTAAATGAGCCCACAAAACAATTTAGAGCAAACTGCTCAGATTTTACGCCTTGCAGTCCCGCAAATGTCTTCTTTGCAAATTCCAGTGACGCCAGAGAATTACGCTGTTTGGTATGAATACTTCGCTGAAACCAATCTGAATCTAAAACGCGCAATTGATGGTCTTATTGCAAATAATGTTGTGTTTACACCAGAGGTTAACCAAGGGCTATATAACCGTTTTATTGAAGAGCGCTCACCAGAAGTCATAGAAAATGTACAAATTGAGACGCAAATCCTGATTAATAGTTTGTTCAGTAAAATTGAGCAACTATCAGAAGGAACAGAGGTTTTCTCTGATACATTGGTTAATTTTGGTGATGAATTACAGCAAAACCCTTCACCTGACTCACTAAATCAAATGATCATTGGCTTAGCTGCAGATGTGGAGAAAGTGATTGCTAATAACCAAGAAATGAAACAAAGCATTCATTCTCTTGGTCAAGAACTGACGACGCTTAAAAGTGAAATGGATAACTTAAGTAAGGTTGCCATGACTGACGAGCTAACGTCGTTAAATAATCGCCGCTCCTATGAGATGTTTGCCCAAGAACAAGTGGTTCTTTTTAATGAGAAGCATGTGACTTGTTGCTTGCTGGTAATTGATATTGATCATTTTAAACAGTTCAATGATACCTATGGCCATTTAGTGGGTGATAAGGTATTGGCCTATGTAGCGCTAGCATTAAAGCAGGCTGTAAAAGGGGAGGACTTTGTTGCCCGTTATGGCGGCGAAGAGTTTGTGATTATTTTGCCTGATACACGTTTAGAAGATGCAGTTAATCTAGCCGAGAAAATCCGCCTTAGAATTGCTCAGAAACAATTGACTATTGGTAAAGAAAACAAACAACAATTGGGTAATATTACCGTTTCAATCGGTGTGACAAGTATTCAAACTGGCGATGATGAAGATACGCTATTAGCAAGAGCCGATGAACAGTTATATAACGCAAAAGGTTCGGGTAGAAACTGCGTAAAATATCAATAAATTGAGTTTTTGAGAATATTGCTCGCTGATTACACATTAGTTCCAGTACGCCGAGATAACCTGTCACTTTACTCTTGCTACCTTGTTAAGGTTGAATAAAGTGACAGTTTAGTGACACTCCCTTATATATTTCCTTAGTTAGTCTGCCTTTTTTAATGGCATTTCCATTTTAATCAATTGCTCTTCCATATCAAATGACACAGTGAATCCCAGAGATTTAGCTAAGTTTGCCATACTGCGGTTTTCAAACATGGTAAAGCCTGTTAATACCTCGGTGTCATTATTTTTATAATAACGAATAAGTTTTTCCAGCAGCACACGACCTAAACCGACGCCTTGATAGTTACTGCGAACAGCCATTGCAAATTCGGCTTCTGTGTTATCTGGGTCGATAGACGCTCTAACAGCTCCTAAGGTCACTTCCTGGCCATCTTCAGACTCCATAGTGGCAATGAATGCCATTTCGCGAGAGTAATCAATCTGAGTTAGTACAGCCATTTCTTCATGGGTCATTTTCGCTCTAACACCAAAATAGCGTTTATATCTGTCTTCATCAGACAATGAATTATCGAAGTCAATGTGCTTAGGTTCATCTTCAGGCAGAATAGGCCTAAGCATCACTTGTAAACCATTTTTCAGTGTTACTTGTTGCTCCAGTTCTTTAGGATAAGGTTGAATAGCAAGTCGGTTATTATCGGTAATACCAGCAGGGTTTAAGCGCATATTGACATCTAACAGCGTGATGGTTTTGCCGGCGGCTAATACGGGATTAATATCAATTTCGGCAATTTCAGGACAGTCAATGATCAGGTGTGAAATTTGCGTCAGCATGACACATAACGCATGCATATCTAGCCCAAGTGGTAATTGTCTGTCTCGCAATTTATGGCTTTTTAATGCTTGAATAACCATATAACGTGCCAAAGCCATATTTAACGGAGGTAAAGCAACTGCTGCATCTCGTGTGGGATCCCAATCTGATCCGCCTTCACCTAAGCAAATCGCTAAACCAAATACGGGATCATTAATCACGGAGACTCGTAACTCTTGTGCGCCAGCTGTCAGTGCCATTTTCTGTACAATTAACCCATCCACAGCGGCATTGGGATTATTGGTTTGCACACGGTCAATGATAGACTCCGCTGCTGTTCTCACTTCATCTGCTGAGTTTAAGTTTAATACTACACCATGAACATCAGACTTGTACATCAGATCGGCTGATTGTACTTTCAGGGCAACAGGAAAACCAATTTCAGTGGCTATGCAAGCTGCTTGTTCTGGATCATCAGTAAATTTAGTTTGAATGGTAGTTAAACCATAGCAGGCTAAAATGGGCGCGGCACTGTGGGTTTCTACCACTAATTTGTTTTGCTGTTGAGCCTGTTGCAATAGTTTTGCTGCTGTCTCACTATCAGTTGGAATATTTTCTGGTATTGATTGCGGGATCTCTTGCAGTAATTTTTGATTACGGCGATATTCCACCATATGCATGAAAGCTCTTACTGCACCTTCTGGTGTTCGATAAGTTGGGACACTAGCATGATTAAACTGTTTTCTCGCGGCATAAGCTGAGTCTTCACCGCTCCAGTTGGTCAGAATATTTAACTTGTTACGTTTAGGGTGGTGTTTAATGACATCGATGAGTTTGTCTGCTATCTCGTCACTTTCACCCAGAATAGAAGGAGAATGAAGTATTAAAATGGCATCGGTTTGATCATCATTCATCAAAATATCAAGCGCTTTCTTATATCGCTGGCTGTCGGCATCACCAATGAGGTCCACAGGGTTTTGTTTAGACCAAGTTGAAGGTAAAACTTCATTAAGCTGTTGTATGGTTGAGTCACTTAATTTTGCTAACTTTCCACCTTTTAAAATTAATTCATCAGCAGCAAGCACCGCAGGGCCGCCACCATTACTAATAATGGTTAATCGCTCGCCCTTAAGTGGGGTAGAGTGGGCTAAGCTTTCGACAGCTGCAAACATATCAATTAAATCATGAACTCGTAGCATCCCCGCTCGACGAAAAGCAGCTTCATATACAGCATCATTGCCGCCTATACCGCCAGTATGTAGCATCGCAGCTTGAACACCTTCGTGGCTTCTTCCGGACTTAATCACAAAAATTGGCTTATTATGGGCTGCAGCTCGGGCAGCAGATAAAAAGTGGCGTCTTTCATTAATTGAATCGATATACAACATGATCGCAGAAGTTTGGCTGTCTCTGCCGAGATAATCGAGTAGTTCATCAAAATCGATATCACTTGCGTCACCCAACGAGATAAATGACGAAAACCCTATGCCTTTGTTATTGGCCCAATCTAACACTGTGGTACAAATTGCAGCAGACTGTGAAACAAATGCAATTTTCCCACGTGCAGCACTTGTGTGTGCAAGACTCGCATTAAGACCAATAGGCGGTAATATCATGCCAAGACTATTTGGTCCTAAGATACGCATACCTGATTGTTTACTGCGTTGATTGACTAAAGACAATAAAGAGTCGCCTTGCTCATCAAATTCATCAGCCATGCCTGATGCCATAATGATTGCGACTTTACAGCCAAAGTTTGCTAAATCATCAATAATGGCAGGTATCTTTGAAGCTCTGGTACATATTACGGCTAAATCTGGGACGATGGGGAGCGCTGCGATATTGGGATAGGCCAATACCCCTAGTACAGCCTCGTATTTGGGCGTTACCGGCATGATAGGGCCTGAAAAACCACTACTTAACAGGTTTCGCATTAAGCCTTTACCAGCGCGCTTAGGGGAGTTAGATGCACCTATAACCGCTACTGATTTTGGTTTAAATAGATGATGAATACTGCGCTGACTCATGGCTATTCCTTATCAATCTACTGCCAATACTTACTCGTTATTTGATACCTGATCAAACACTGTTTTACACAAACTATTTAACCAAACTTGTTTGGCATCATGACGCTTTGAAGCATCGCAAATGGTGCCAATATTTAAATTAGTATCAATGCAATTGTTGTCAGGTTTTAATTGTACTCTGAATGTATAATTGTCTTTAATGAGCTCGTTCAACAAGGCATAGTTATCAATAATGATTGTTGGGTCCTCAAGATCGAGACCATAATTTTTATATAGATGAATATGTTCATTAAAGTCATCAACAATTAGCTTAAAAAATTCACCTTCCGGATTGCCTGTCTGTTTAACGTATAAATGACCCACTTTGCTTTGGTAAAATTGTTGTGGCCGGTCTTTTATAATATGAATGCCTACATCAACACTGCCATCTATTAGCATGTTACGGCTTTCTCTACCCCAACGACGAATATCAATAATGGCGCTGGTTTCAGCACGTATTGCATTAATCAGCTGCTTACCTAATGTAACCAGTAAAGGCTCTGCGATATGTATCGATATTTTTTGTAGCCTATCTGGGTCAAAAATTTCAGGTTCCAGTGCAATCGATAATTGCTCAATGGTGTTTTGAATTTTAGGCGCTATACGGTTTGCATAGCTTGTTGGATGTAATCCAGAACTGGTTCTGACAAACAAGGGATCATCTAAATCTTCCCGTAAATTTGCTAATACTTTTGACACATAGGACTGAGAACGTCCTAATTTCAACGCCGCTTTTTGGGTAGAACTGGTTTGGTATAGAACTACAAACACCTGAAGTGCATTTAAGTCGATCATTATACTCCATCGCTTTTGAGGTAATGATGATTACAAGATGTAAAACAACGCATTGATATAAAGATAACACAGCCTAGCGCCAATACAATCCGTGCGCATTGATGCTTGTCAAAGATTGGAATAAGCGTTATTCCAAAAAAAAATCTTAGTTTCATTAGGATATACGTAATTACCTAACGGAGACTGTAATTTGATGAAACAAGAATCAACAGAAATGGTGACCACCAACTCACCACCAAAATGGCGACTAATCGTCAATAAACTGATCAAAATTAGTGTCAATATGTCGCTAGTGATTGGAGCCATCTATTTATTTGGCATGATGAGTACCATCCACGGTAAAGAGTTACCTGAAGAATACTTTATAAACGGTTACCCAAGCATTATAGGCCTAGTAGATTCAGAAATTTTCATGGGTGTCATTTTTGTTATTACACTATCGATTTTCGTATATGCACTCTATTTATTTTGGCAATTACACGAAGTCGCGGTACATAAATCTCAACAAATGAGTAGTGCACATACGCAGATAGTGTTTGCTCTGTCTCTATGTGGTTTGTTCATTGATAAAACTTGGTGGGTATTAGCCATTATCATTGCCTTCGCTCGTTGGGATGTAATAGGCAATGCGATTTCTTCAATCATTAACAATGGCGTTAGAGGTAACAAGCAATGAAAGAGATAATGCTTCCTTATGTATTGATTTGTTGGTTATTGATTAAACTTGGTGTTATTCAGTGGAATCTAAAAAACGCTGTGCGCATGGTAGGTTTAGGTTTCTTCATCGCATTTTTGTTATTTACCAGCCACCGCTTTTGGTCACCAGCTGACTTAACAGACAGTACAACTGTAAAAGCACCACACGCTGTATTAAGTCCATTATTTGGCCAAGAAATTGATCAAATTTACGTGACACACAACCAGAAGGTGAAGCAGGGGGATTTGATCTATACCTTGGTGTCTGTTGACAGTACTGAACAGATCAATGGTCTTAAAGCGCAACAAAAGGCCTTAGTTGCTCAGCAAGCGGCTGAGTCAGAAAAAATGCGTGCGTTACAGGTCAGTATTGAAAATGATCGCCGCAATCTAGAGAGGCTAGAAACATTAGATGACTTCGCCAGTCAACAAGAACGTGATGATTTAAGTGCGCAAATCGAAGCTAATGTTGCACAAATCTCGGCTTATGAAGCCATGATTAAATCTCAGACTGCACAGATCACCAGTATGCAGGCTGAAATAGATACTGCTAAATGGCAGGATAGTCGACGTGAGATCCGTGCGCAATATGATGGTCAATTAGCCATCACCAATGTGACTGAAGGCTCACGTTTAGGTAGCATGCACTTATACGACACAAATCGTAAATTTGTTGAAATGCGTATAGCTGATCAGTCCTATCGCTACATTAAACCAGGGCAATTTGCTGAGTTTTATGTGAATGCTTATCCTGGCGAGATTTTCAGAGGCCGCGTACACAGTTTAACGTCTGGTACAGGTGAATCTATGGTATCGCCATTAGCAACACCACAAAGTGTTCGTCAACATGTGGGTAATAACCAATCAAACCATGGCCGTACAGTTGTTATCGAGTTTGAAGAGCCTGAAGGATACGATATCCCGATTGGCGCGACAGGTTCAGCTTGGATTTCAGCAGAAAAGCCACATAAAGGTTTAGGCTTTATGGATATCATTGGTGCAGCAACAATCAGATTGAAAGCATTGAAAGCTTATTTCTATGCAATTTAGTCAATGTCTCCGGTAATTAAAAAGGTCACGCATTTGCGTGACCTTTTGCTTTTTAAAATTTTTGTTATATTACCGTATTGCAGCTTGTTCTGGGCTAGCAGATTGTGAGCCATCAGTTTGCGATTTTTGCGGTATATATATCGCAACCAACTTGCCCATTAAGGTTTTCATGTCTTCTATTGCCATGTACAAACATGGGATAAGACATAAAGTCACCACTGTCGCAAATAACACACCGAAAGCCAATGAAACTGCCATTGGAATAACCATCTGTGCCTGCATACTGGTTTCCGTCATAATCGGCACTAGACCAATAAATGTCGTCAGTGAGGTTAATAAAATAGCCCTAAAACGTCGACAACCAGCATCTAGCACTGCTTGACGCATTTCTATTCCACGCTCTCTAGATTTATTGATGTAATCAACCATCACCAATGAGTCGTTAATCACAACACCTGAAGCAGCAATAATACCAAACACAGACAAGGCACTAAGGTCGATGCCAAGGATAATGTGCCCTAACATAGAACCAATTACACCAAATGGGATCACTGACATAATCATGAATGGTTGTACATAAGAACGAAGAGGGATAGCCAATAAGCTATAAATCACCAACATTGAAATGACAAAGTCACGTAACTGAGTATCAGCACTCTCCAATTGCTCCTGAATGCTACCTGATACTTCACTCTTAACAGTCGGGAACTTAGCTAACAACTCAGGGATAAAGTTATCACGGATATCTTTCGCTAACTTAAATGGCTCCGCTTGTTCGGCATCAACGGATGCCCAAACATTGATAGTACGGTTACCGTTTTCACGGCGAATACTATTCACACCTGGCACAACGGCAATCTCAGCAACTTCAGATAGTGGCAATTCTGCACCTTGCGATGTTTTAATCAGTACTTCCTGTACTAATGCAATAGAGTTACGTTGCTCTTCAGGGTAGCGAAGCATCACTTTAACTTCTTCACCATTTCTGATGATCCGCTGTGCTTCTAGGCCATAAAAGCTATTACCTACTTGGCCAGCAATATTGGCTAAGGTTAAGCCTAAAGAATGTGCTAGCGGTTTGAGCTGAAACTGTACTTCTTTGGCACTAGACTGACGACTATCATTGACATCACTCACACCCTTAAGACTGTTCAATTTCGTTTTTAACGCCAATGCTGCAGCAACTAACTGCGTTTCATTTTTTCCTTCCAAACGGAAGCTAATATCGCCATCGTCACGGCCACCACCGAATAAACTATCTTGAATTTTGAAAGATTTCACTCCAGGAATTTGTGGCATTGCTTGACGCCATAATTCGGCTACTTCAAAGGTATTTAACGGGCGAATTTCTGGATCAACCAACTTTGCCATTACTTCAGCGCGTGTACGACCACGAAGGTCAACTTGCATTTGCGCTATCATGCCTTGACCATATTGCTCAACCAAATCTTTATCAACTTGGTATAACGCGGCTTCAATTGCCAGAGCTGCGTCTAATGTTGCTTTTTCAGACGCATCGACATTCATCTCAACAGTGACACGAGGAAAATCATGTGGGATCTTTGGCTGGCCAATAAAACGAACTAATCCGCCGACATACAGCGCAGCACAAATAAGAATGAAGCTCACAAATAACATGATGATGGAGTAACGGTATTTTACTGCAACAGTGAGGCTAGGGCGGTACACATTGGCAATAAACCATTTAAGACCAGCATCAATACGACTCTGAATGAAATTAACGACGTTACGTAACCAATCAAGCGGATTTTTAGAACCCGGCTGAACCACTTTAGGTTTATTCATGTGAGCCAAATGAGACGGCAAAATCAATTTTGATTCGACCAATGAAAATAACAGACATAAGATCACTACAAAACCAATCGCTTGACCAAATGCTGAGGATGGACCGTCATCTAAAGTAATAGGTAAAAATGCTGCGATGGTAGTCAGAACCCCAAAGGTTGCTGGCATGGCTACACGTTTTACACCACGAATGACACTGTCTATGTTCTGGCCATTTTCTTGACATTCAGTATGGGCACTTTCACCCATCACAATTGCATCATCAACCACGATACCCAGAACCAAAATAAAGGCGAACAAGCTAATAACGTTAACCGTTACATCTATAAATGCCATTGGCATGAATAAAAGCGTACCTAAGAAACAGACTGGTAACCCCATCATTACCCAGAAAGCTAAACGAACCCTTAAAAATAGGGCTAGCATAAGAAACACTAAAACGGCACCAGACTTCATACTGTCTAGCATTAATTCCAAACGGCCATCGAGGTAGTAGGTCATGTCTACCCAAGGTTCTAATTTGACACCTTCTGGTAGAGATTGCTGCTTATTTTCAACATAGCGGCGCATGACTTCGGCAACATCGGTAATACTTTGATTGCGCGATGCACCAATAAAAAAGGTGACTGAATTCATTCCATTGAATTTGGAATATTGAATACCTTCTTCAAAGCCGTCATTCACTTGTGCAACATCACCTAAAAGTAAAGTGGTACCGTCATCAAGTGTGAGTAAGGGTAAATCTTCAAATTCATAACCAACATATGCTTGGTTCTGCACACGTAAATTAATGTAACCGTTTTCAGCCTTAATTTGACCTGCAGACATGTTTCTTGAATAGCCACGAACTGCATTCGCCACGTCGTTAAATGTTAAGCCAAATTCGCGTAACCTATCTTTACTAACCTCAACACTGATTTCATAGCCTAAGCCACTGTAATATTCAGAGATATTAACACTAGGCAGTTGCATGATTTCATTATGGATGGTTTCACCCAAATCTTTCAGTTGGCGCTCGGTTAAATCCCCATACAAACTCAAATACATCACTTCCTGACGTATCTTAATGCGCTCGACTTTAGGGCTTTCCATACCAGCAGGAAAGCTGGATATAGAATCAATTTCTGATTTAACTTCATCTAATACCACTTGAGGATCGTAAGAATCCTCAATTTGGAAATAGCCATTAGCACGGTTACGGTTAGAGTAGGTGATCACACGTTTCAAACCTTGAACACTTTCTAAGGCTTGTTCAATTTTAATGGTGATCCCTTCTTCTACTTCTTGCGGTGCAGTTCCAGGATACTGCGCGCTGAATTCAATCCAGTTAATTTCTACTGCTGGAAAGAACTGTTTCCTGATGGTATTAGCCGTTAATAAGCCTCCTAACAGAATGATAATCATTAGTAAGTTGGCTGCCACACTGTTGCGAGCAAACCAAGCAATCAGACCCTTATGTGTATCTTCCATGATTACTCCTTAGTGCCCATGGCTAGGTCAGTTTTTACAGGCACTTGCTCTGCATCTTGTTGCAATATTTTATCTTCAGGTAATGCGACGGCCATGCCTTCAATTGGGTAATCCAATGCTGATGTAATAACTTGCATGCCATTTTCTAAACCAGACATGACCACAACGTTTGAACCTTCTTGACGAATAATATTGACTGGTTTGTAACGCAGCTTCTTGTCGTTATCCATAATCGCCACTTGACCATTAACTACTAAATAGCGAGGAATAATGGCAACTTCACCGGCATGAGCACCTTCAATTTCGGCAGTCACATACGTGCCATAACGTAATTCACGCTTATCAGAACTTAATCCGTATGGGTCTTTAATTTGAGCAACTAAATAAGTCATGCGGCTTTTGCTATCCACCACACCCTCACTACGAACAATCTTACCTTGCCATTCATGCTTATTGCCTGCAAAGTTACCAATCAAGCTAACCTCAGCATTGACGCCTTTGCTTTCAAGATATTGAATTTCTTTATCAGCAAGCGGTAATCGAACTTCAGCGACTTCAGTCCCCAGCATTAAACCAATTGAGTTGCCACGGCTAACATAGGCGCCTAAACCTATATCACGAGTGGCAATCAGTGAATCATAAGGGGCTTTTATTAATGTACGTTCTAAGTCTCGTTCAGCTCGGTGTAAACTTGCTTCAGCACTTTTCAATTTGGCAATAGCTTGTGCTAATTGTGGTTTACGTAAACTTAAGTCAGTTGGTTTGCCTTCTGTAATACGCGACCATTCTTTTTCAGCGACAACTGCATTTGCTTCTTCTTGTACTAATGTTGCTTTGGCTGTGGCGATTTGAGCCTGTGCATCTAATAAATTTGACTCATAGTCACTCGGGTCAATCTTGGCAAGGACTTCTCCTTTTTTAACAAACCCACCTTTGACGAATTTATCAGACACATAAACGATTTCACCGTTAACTTGTGAGATAAGTTGAGTTTCATACTTCGCATTGACAACGCCATAGGAACTGACTGAAAAAGTCATTGGCTGGAATTCAACATTTTGCACCGACACCAGTGGTGTATTGTCAACTGGTGGTTTTTCTTCTGGTGGTTTTTTAAGTGATGCAATGCCAATAAAAGCTGCCACGCCCATACTGATCACGACAAAAGGTAATATGATTTGTTTTTTGGTAGCCACGCGACTCATCCTCATTCTAGTAGCTTAGTCATGACACTGGTATACGGCATAAAAGACTACGGGTGTCATTTTGAAAATTCCTGAACATATAGTAAATGAAATGTAGCTGGTTTGTGTTTCGAATGTGTAAATGACTGTTTCAGAAATAGAAAAATACAGAAATCTGTTAAGTAACTGTTTTTGATTATTTAAAATTCATATATTAATGTGCGTACTGTATAAATAGTGACTTTTTGTCTGATATTTACACAAGGCTGACGGCGAACTTGTGTCAAAAGATGTCTAAGTGGGTTTGTTTGATGCAAAATGTGACGCATCGTGATTTACTAAATATCAATGAATGACGACTTATTCATAGCAAATATAAATGAAAACAATAAAAAATATGAAGGGAGATATCATGAAAAAGGCCTTATTACCTTTGGCTATTTCACTGTGTTTAGCATCAGTCGCAGGTTGTCAACAAACGGCACCAACTGAACAAACCGCTGTAGTAGCTGATAAACAAGTAGATGCAGCATTTGATCAATATGCATTAATGTTTATTGACGATTTATGGCAATTGTCGCCTACTTGGGCACTCTACAATGGCAAACACGTCAATGATGGATATTTAGAAGTGCCAGATCAGGGCAGTAGACAAAAGACTTTGGTTTTCATTGATAAGCACTTACAAGGCTTAAGCCAATTTAAAACATCGAGTCTGTCGGCTAATCAAATGATCGACCATGCATTAATTGAAAATCTATTGAAGAAGATGCAATGGGAAATCAAAGTATTTAAGTCATGGCAATGGCAGCCTTCAAAATACAATGTTGCTGGTGGATTTGCTCAAATCATAAATGAAGACTTTGCCCCATTAGATCAGCGTCTTGCATCAGTTATAGAGCGTTTGCAAAATGTTCCAGCTTATTATCAGGCTGCACGAACCAATATTGAGAATCCAACGCTTGAACACACGCAGCTTGCTATTATGCAAAACAAAGGTGCATTTTCAGTATTATCTGAAGATTTAAAGCAGCAAGTGTCACAATCTGGTTTATCAGATGAGCTAAAGAAAACCTTTAACAGCAGATTTGATTTAGCCATTAAAGCCATTGAGCAGCATATTGTATGGCTAACTAACCTTGAAGAGTCACTACAAGAAAATGGTGCAAAAAGCTTTCGTATAGGTGAAGAGTTTTACGAACAAAAATTCGCTTTTGACATTCAAGCAGGTATGTCAGGTAAGGCGTTATATGACAAAGCCATTGCTGATAAAAACCAAATACAATTAGAGATGGCAAAAATCACGCGCGATATTTGGTCTAAATACATAGATACGCCTATCCCAAATGACGACAAAGTGGCCATCAAGCAATTAATTGATGTACTGAGTGCTAAGCATGTTAAACGCGAAAACTTTGTAGAAGAGGTCAGAGCACAAATTCCTGAGCTAGTGAAATTTGTCAATGACAAGGACCTAATCACTCTCGATCCAAATAAGCCATTAATTGTACGTGAAACACCAGAATATATGCGCGGCTTTGCTGGTGCATCTATCAGCGCACCCGGCCCTTATGATAAAGGCGGCAATACATACTATAACGTGTCCCCCCTTGATGGTATGTCTGATGAATCAGCAGAAAGTTATTTACGCGAATATAACCACTGGATTTTACAGATCCTCAATATTCATGAAGCGATCCCAGGTCACTATACACAGCTAGTTTACTCCAATGAATCACCAAGCCTAGTGAAAAGCTTATTTGGTAATGGTGCGATGGTTGAAGGCTGGGCAGTGTATACCGAACGTATGATGCTAGAGCAGGGCTATGGTAATTTTGAACCTGAAATGTGGTTGATGTACTACAAGTGGAATCTCCGCGTTATCTGTAACACTATTCTTGATTACAGTATTCAGGTTAAAGGCATGCAAGAGCAACAAGCACTTGATTTAATGATGAATGAAGCTTTTCAGCAACAAGCTGAAGCTCAAGGTAAATGGAGAAGAGCGACACTCAGTCAGGTTCAGTTAACCAGTTATTATTCTGGCTACCGAGAAATATATGATTTGCGAGAAGAATTAAAACAAGCACAAGGTGATGATTTTGACTTGAAATTATTTCATGAGAATTTTTTGAGCTATGGTAGTGCACCTGTGAAATATATTAAGCAGCTTATGCAGTAATTAATTCACTAAGGTTAAAATTATTCATACCTGATCTAGTACTACAAAATAGACGTAAACTTTAAAACCTGTGCTTGCCGTACGCTTGCACAGGTTTTTGTTATCTGTGTCTCACTTTAATCATAAACAATTTCACCAATACAAAATCCTATGCTAATGTAAATAAAAACCGTTATCATTATCATTATATGAAAGCCATACTGTACATCGCTAAGCACTCGTTTGCACATACCAATTTTAGCCAGGAATTAGCATCATCTGAATATGATGTTACTCTGGTTAATAATATTTTTGATGGTTTATTGAAGTTATCATGTCATCAGTATCAGGTTATTTTATTCGATTATTCATTATCATGTCGTGATTTACAGCTATTGGTCATGGGCTGTAAAAGAGCACAAACCATCGTCGCAATAGCACATGAAAATACAGAGTTAGAGCATCTTGCTGCAATTGAAGCAGGGGCTGATCAATATCTTAAAGCACCTTTTCAGATATCAAACCTACGTCAAATGTGTTTAGGTGAAATGCAAAGTAAGCCACTGAAAGAACTGATTTATGAACGTGTATTAGAATTCGACGAAAGCCTATTCACAATTCACTTTGATGGTAGAGAACTAAAGCTCACCCGCACAGAATTTCGTATTTTACATTACTTGTATTTACACCGAGGTAAGGTCGTTTCTAAAGACGAATTACAACTGCAAATCTTGCATAAAAAGCATGGCCAATTTGATCGAAATTTAGATATGCATGTAAGTAATACAAGGCGTAAAATCAGTCAGTTGAACTTACCAAGGGAACTCATTAATACCGTAAGGGGAAGAGGTTATTGCTTCAGTTTTCCCCAAGCTGATATGTCATTCTAAGATATGATTTGATAAGCTTGGCGTCATCATTTCACAGCGTAGGCTGTGAACCAAGCGACTATAATTATAAAGGATGACTTATGCGTATTAGCGCGAATTTTGATGGCGGCAACATTAAGGTTATCAATCTAGATAAACAAGATGACATTCAATTAGAAATTGTCCCTGATGTAGGTAATGAATTCTATCAATGGTTTAACTTTCGCCTAGAAGGTGAAGTCGGTGGTCAGTACTCGTTAAACATTCTTAATGCAGGTAGTGCATCATACCCGAAAGGTTGGGAAGATTATCAAGCAGTAGCCAGTTATGACAGACAGCACTGGTTCCGCCTACCAACAAGCTATGTTGATGGTAAACTAACCATCAATGTCGACCTTGACTGCGAAGCCATTCAAATTGCTTACTTTGCGCCTTACAGCTATGAACGTCACCTAGATTTAATCAGCGAAGCTCAATTACACCCTTCGGTTAGCCTAGAGCATTTAGGGTTAACGCTAGATGGCCGCGATATGACCTTGCTAAAGGTTGGCGACGGAGACGAAGCTAAGAAAAATATTTGGATCACTGCCCGTCAGCACCCCGGCGAAACCATGGCTGAGTGGTTGATTGAAGGCTTATTAAATCAATTACTTGATAGTGATAACCCAACTGCTAAATCTTTACTTGATAAAGCTAACTTCTATATCGTGCCAAACATGAATCCTGATGGTAGTGCACGTGGTCATTTACGTACAAATGCCGTGGGTACCAACCTTAATCGTGAATGGCAGTCACCAAGTTTAGATAAAAGCCCAGAAGTGTTTTATGTTGTGAATAAAATGCATGAAACAGGCGTTGATTTATTTTACGACGTACACGGTGATGAAGGCTTACCTTATGTTTTCTTGGCTGGTTGTGAAGGCGTACCAGTATATAATGACAAAATGGCCGCATTGCAAACCAAATTTGTTGATGCATTATTATTGGCGAGCGCTGATTTCCAAACAGAGTTTGGTTATGACAAAGATGAACCTGGAAAAGCTAACTTAACAGTGGGTTCAAATTGGGTCGCAAACACTTTCCAATGCCTTTCAAATACTTTAGAGATGCCATTTAAGGACAATGCTAACCTGATTGATCCTATGTCTGGTTGGTCTCCTGAGCGTTGTGTATATCTTGGTGAAGCATCATTAATTGCAATGCTTGCTGTAGTGGATGATTTATAAGGATAAATTATGGCACTTATCGACTGTCCAAGCTGTCAAAAGCGAATTTCTAGCCAAGCTAAACAATGTAGTCATTGTAAAGCCAACTTGGATGGAAATTCTGAATCATTAGTAAAAATCAGTCATATCCAGAAATCGAATAGCTTAATGACCCACAGCATTGTGTTTTTGACTTTACTGATTGCTGGCGCTGCAATGTGGATTTGGAAAGGGGAAGTGGCACAAGGCTGGCAAGCTATCATGGCGATTGTCAGTTTTTCAGTAGGCGTGATTGGCTATATGATCACTCGTATTCGCATTGTGATACATAAACGGAAGTCTGTATGAAGGATCTCAATAAAGTCATTGATGAAATGCCAGAAGATGTTTATCAAAAGCTGCTTAGTGCAACTGAGCTGGGGAAGTGGGAAGATGGTAGTGTGTTAAGCGAAGAGCAACGTGAGCATACTATGCAAGTGGTTATGCTCTATCAAGCTCGACGTTTACAACAAACGGATCATTTCACTATCGCCCATGGTGGTGGCATCAATGAGCTGTCTAAGTCAGAGCTCAAAAAGCAATTTAAAGGCGAGTCTATTGCCGAATTTAAAGAGCAAGATATCTAATACTAATTATTTTATACCTACTGACTATTAGATATAAGATAACGTCTGCTCAAACGAGTAAACTAGAATAAAAGAGTAATGGTTTTCCATTGCTCTTTTTTTATTTTCAGCCCTAAACCACCAACTTCAGTAGGTGGTTATCATCAATTAGGGTTTGCCTGTATCTTTGTTTGTATGGCATGCCAGCTTGAGGTTGATTCAGCTATGCAATGATATTTAAAGCACGCAGCAAGCACATCCCTGTGGGCTCGACGAAAACATCCATGTTTTCAACGGCTTTAAATATCATTACTCATAGATGCTACTGAGGCTACAAAATAACTGAAACGCCCCCTTTTAGGGGGCTGAATGAAAGCCACCTTCTTCAGAAGGTGGATTCTTTACCAGCGTTTAATTTTTAGACAAAAAACTCAATCGAATGATACATTTGGTAACTTTTGCTTGAATCATGTTTTTCATTTGCTAGTGTGTGTGCTTTATTTTAAAGCATGGAGCTGTAATGATCATCAAGGAAAAGCTAAAAGGGCTTAATTTTCTCAAGTCTATACCTTTTATCGTAGCAATTTTTGCTGTAATCAATTCATATTTTATCGTGGTTGAAGGGCATGTTGGGGTCGTGAAACGCTTTGGTGAAGCGAAAGCACAAGAAAACCCAGGGTTACACTTTAAAATTCCATTTATTGAAACTGTGGAAATGATTGAAGTCAGAACTCGCAAAAATGCTGAGAAAATGGCTTCAAGTACCAAAGAACAAATGCCAGTAACAGTTGAAGTATCAGTTAACTGGACAGTGAATAAAGAAGCCGCGCTTGATTTATTTAAAAAATATGGTGGTTTAACCCAGTTCGAGCAACGCATTCTTGATCCTCGTTTCCGCTCTGCTACTAAAGACACGATTCCTCAGTTTGAAGCTGAACAATTAATCCAAGATCGTGCCAGTGCTATTCAAGGAATCGAACATCGTTTGGCAGAAGAGATGGAAGGTTTTCCTGTCATCGTTGACAATATCCAAATTGAAAACATTATTTTGCCTCAGAAGTACATCAATTCCATTGAAATAAAACAAACGGAAAAAAACCTGGCTGCAGCAGAAGAGCATAAACTAGAACGTCAACGTCTAGAGGCGCTTAGAGCTGTTAATACTGCAGATGCCAAAGCAAAAGGTATTCTAAAAGTTGCAGAAGCTGAAGCGCAATCAATTTTATTGAAAGGTAAAGCAGAAGCGCAAGCTATTGAAGCAAAGGCCAAGGCGTTAAAAGATAACCCTTTAATTGTGAAATTAACCGAGGCTCAAGCTTGGGACGGTAAATTACCCACGACCATGATGGGAGAGGGGGCATTGCCAATAATGGATTTACGTGAACCAAAGCAATAAACACGCTTAGGTAATCCATTTTCACTAATAACAGTTTAAATCCGGCTTTGTGGCCGGATTTTTCTATCTTGCTTCAAACACGATTAGCATGTGAGGTGATGTGTTGAATGTCAGAATCATTCATGACAGCATGAGCTGTTGATTCATTTTAATGTTTTATGAAAAAGGATTTGTCATGACTGCAGAAGATGTACTTAATTTTTGGTTCAAAGAGTTACAACCCCAACAGTGGTGGGTCAAGGATCAACAACTCGATGAGACAATCAAAAGTCGTTTTAGTGTACTTCACCAACAAGCATGTGCTGGAGAGCTGTATACATGGCGTGAGTCAGCGAAAGCTAGCCTAGCTGAAATTATTATCCTCGATCAATTTTCAAGAAACATCTATAGGGATACTCCTGCATCATTTACCAGTGACCCACTGGCTTTATCGTTAGCACAAACGGCCATTGCAAAAGGATTTGATAAAACACTGCCGCTAACAGAACGTGGCTTTATGTACTTGCCATTTATGCACAGTGAATCGCAACATATTCATGAGGTGGCGGTTGAATTATTCACATCCCTTGGTAAGCCAGAACAGCTAGATTTTGAATATCAGCATAAACGTATTATTGACCGATTTGGTCGTTACCCACATCGTAATAGTATTTTGGGTCGTGCATCAAGTGCACAAGAGTTAGATTTTTTAACACAAGAAAATTCAAGCTTTTAGTCTTACTATTCACCCCTTTTGTAAGTTTTTTATTAGCGATTAGCCATTAACGATTTTGTTTTGGCTCAACTAGGTATTATTACTTGGTTGGTCTTCTGTTATTGGGAGTATAGGGGATGACGCATTAGCTTTTTATCCATTTATACCTATATATATCGCATAAATAACAATGATTATGTATGATCTTAGCTTTCAATCATATCTCATTTTCATTTCTTAAAAAATATACGTTAAATTATGAAGTTACCGCCTTGTCCTGTTTGTCAGTCAGAATTTGTTTATCAAGATCAGCGCCAACTTATTTGCCCTGAATGTGCTCATGAATGGGATCCCGTTGAGCAAGCACAGCTTGAAATGGTATGCGTTAAAGATGCCAATGGCACCTTGCTCAGCGAAGGTGACAAAGTGACCATTGCTAAAGATTTAAGAGTAAAGGGTAGCTCGCAAGGTATAAAAATAGGCACAAAGGCAGTAGTAAGAAGAATATTTGATAGCAAAGATCATCAACTCGATTGTAAAGTGGATGGTGCAGGGGAAATGATGATCACTGCTAAGTTCGTTAAGAAAGCCTAACGCGGCTTAACTACAAATGATTAAGATGTAGCAATAAAAAACCAACCGCGCGGTTGGTTTTCAGAATAAAGCATTGAGTATTTCACTAGAGTCTTAATCAGTAGTGAGTTCACCAAACATATTTTGCTGCATCTGTGCTTTGATTTGTTCAGGCGTTAAGCTTATCGATAATAAAAAGTGTAACTTAGCCAAGGCTGCCTCAACAGTCATATCGCCGCCTGATATCACACCTGCTTGTGCCAGAGCATTACCCGTAGCATAGCCACCCATATTCACTTTTCCTTGAAAACATTGGGTTAAATTAACTATCACAATACCTTGTTCATCGGCTTGTTGTAAGGTATCTAACAAGGCTTTATTTTGCGGCGCATTTCCCACACCATAAGTTTGTAAAATAAGTGCTTTTACTGGCTGTTGTAGAATGTTCTTAAAGATATCAACAGCCATGCCTGGATATAGGGTCACAACACCGATTGGCTGCTGAGTGATAGTGACGACATCTAAGGTTTGCTCAGTTGGTTGGCTAATCGTGCCAGCCTTTAATCGTATTTTGATCCCAGCTTCTAACAAAATAGGGAAATTTGGCGACGCAAATGCATCAAAACCGTCGGCATGAGCTTTAGTTGAGCGGTTACCACGAAATAACTTGTTATTGAAAAACAAACAGACTTCAGCAACAGGGTAATTAGCCGCAATATACAAAGAATTGAGCAAATTTGTTTGTCCGTCAGAACGTAATTGTGCCAACGGTATTTGTGAACCTGTCACGATAACGGGTTTAGATAAGCCATGAAGCATGAATGATAACGCTGATGCGGTATAAGCCATGGTGTCAGTGCCATGCAAAATCACAAAGCCGTCATATTTGTTGTAATTTGCCTTAATGTCATTGGCAATAAGCTGCCAATCAGTCGGCGCCATGTTAGATGAATCAATCAAGGGAGAGTATTCATGTATAACAAATTCTGGCATTTCCTCATGATAAAACTCTGGCATAGATTGCACACAATCCGTGAGAAAACCAGCTGCTGGGGCAAAGCCATTTGCTGTTTTTTGCATACCGATTGTACCGCCAGTATAGGCGACATAGATTGATTTTTTACTCATTGGCATTACTGATGTATTTACATGTATTAAGTGCGATTAGATGCGGCACAGTATACGGCTATTTTAGACAAGACCCAATAAAAAAGCCTGCATGGCAGGCTTTTATGTTTTATAGATAAAAGGTGATGATAATTAAAACACCTTAAAAATTACATTGCTCACAGTATAGATATACATTATTTGGATCATCAAACTTTGCAAATTGCTCTAGCGCTGTACCAAAGTAATTAAGAAGTTGATGTGCAAAGTTTGTTTCACTGAAACGAGGTGGAATATACGACGCAGAAGCATTGAGTAACTGCTGCATGAATATTTGTTCAGTAGTGAGTGGCTCTTCGACTAATTTCGTATCAAATACGTCCATCTCAGCAAGAGCAGCAGCCTTTGCGATAGCTTGGTCAATATCACCAACACCGTCAACTAAGCCTAATTCAAGTGCGCGTTTACCTGTCCATACACGACCTTGAGCAATACTATCAACATCTGATACCGACATACCGCGTTCTTTAGCTACAAGTGAAATGAAATTCAGGTATCCCTTTTCAATATGACGTTGGATGACCGCTTTAACTGGTTCTTCCAACGGACGTGCTGTTGAAAAACCTGCCCATTGAGAAGTAGCCACACCATCTGAGCTAATACCTAAATGATCAAGCGCTTCTTCAAATGTTGGCACCATACCGAAAATACCAATAGAGCCCGTAAGGGTGGTTTCAGTTGCATAAATATAATCTGCACTAGCAGATATCCAGTACCCACCGGATGCTGCATAAGTCCCCATGCTCACCACAACAGGTTTACCAGCGTCTTTAAGCGCAATGACTTCTTGGCGAATTTGTTCCGAAGCAAAGGCACTGCCACCAGGACTATCAACACGTAATACAACGGCTTTAACCTTTTCATCAAAGCGTGCTTGGCGTAATAGTGCAGAAGTACTGTCACCGCCAATTTGTCCAGCAGGTTGTGTGCCATTGAGTATGTTACCCTTGGCAACGACAATTCCTACTGAGTCAGTTTCAACCAATGGTGGTATCGGCGCGGTTAACTTAAGGTAATCATTAAAACTGACTTGGTTGTAGGTTTTTCCACTTGTAGAAACACCGGCTCGCTCTACCATGGCTAATCTAAATGATTCCGCAGTTGATAATTCATCCACCCAATTAAGATTCAACGCTAACTGGGCATTTTCGCCATCAGCTTCATCTAACGCGACTAGGTATGCGTCAGGCTCTAAGACAAGATCGTCGGCGTTAACGCCTCTATTGTTGGCGACAATTGAGCTATAGCTTTGCCATAAATCCCCAAGCAATTGCTTACTAGCAGCTTTATCTTCTTCAGACATATCATCTCTGATAAAAGGCTCGACAGCAGACTTATAGGTACCCACCCTGAATACATGCATATTGATCTTAAGCTTTTCTAAGGCTGACTTATAATACAGGCGGTAGCGGCTTAACCCTTCAAGTGAAACAGCACCCTGAGAGTTTAGGTAAATCGTGTCAGCGTAACTTGCTAAAAAGTACTGCTGCTGGTTATATGTATTACCAGTTGCAACCACTTCTTTTCCTACTTCTTTAAAAGTATTTAATGCCTCACCAATTGCGGTCATTTTGCTGATCCCTGCAGAACGAAGCTGAGAGAGATCTAAAACAATAGAATTAATACGTGCGTCATGTGTGGCATTGTTTATCACATATAGGATGTCAGACAATAAAATCTCGCCATCAGGGTTATTTTTATTGCTTTGACTAAAGATAGCTTCAAACGGGTCTACATAACGTTTTTGATCAACGATGTGACCTGAAAGATCTAACACTAATGCACTGTTATTCTGAAGTTGTACTTCATCTTCACCCATCATTAATGCCACAGCAATAATGCCAAGAAGGGTGAAAAAGATAATATTTAAAACCAACTTACGAAAGCCATTGATCACTTTCCAAATGGTTTTAAACACACGCGTTAAAAATGAGGGTTTGGTGGACATTTACCACTCCTTTATCAGACTTATGCCCTAATGCTAACTGAATTTACATTAAATTGGGGAATTGAATTGTAAAGGATTTTAACAAACAAAGCTGTGAGGGATTGAGCTTAGACCAGTGAAAAGGTATGCTGGTTTTAATCACTTGTTTAAAAAGGATGTTTGAATGTCGTTTCCACACTTATTAGAACCTTTAGATCTAGGCTTCACACAACTTAAAAATCGTGTACTGATGGGCTCTATGCACACAGGTCTAGAAGAAGAAAAAGGCGGATTTGAGAAACTTGCAGCATTTTATAAGGAACGTGCAGTGGGTGGCGTGGGGTTAATTGTCACTGGTGGTATATCCCCTAACTTCCGAGGTCGTCTCGCGCCACACGCTTGCCAACTGAGCTTCCCTTGGCAGGTTAACAAGCACAAGATTGTTACCGATGCTGTACATGAAGGCGGTGGTAAAATTTGTATGCAGATTTTGCATGCTGGGCGCTACGGCTATCATCCTTTTAGCCAATCAGCCAGTAAAATTAAATCACCAATCACTCCATTTAAGCCTTCTGCAATGTCAGCAAGACAGGTTAAAGGCACAATTAAAGACTATGCCACCAGCGCATCGCTAGCTAAAAAAGCGGGTTACGATGGTGTTGAAGTCATGGGCTCAGAAGGCTACCTAATTAACCAGTTTATTTGTTCACGCACCAATAAACGTAAAGACCAATGGGGAGGCAGTTTTGAAAATCGTGCTCAATTCCCATTAGAAATTGTTAAAGCAATACGCAACAAGGTTGGCAAAGATTTCATTATTGTTTTTCGTTTATCTATGTTGGATCTGGTTGATAATGGTTCAACCTGGGATGAAGTTGTCGCATTAGGTAAGTGGCTTGAGCAAGCAGGTGTATCTATTATCAATACAGGCATTGGTTGGCATGAAGCGCGTGTTCCAACAATTGCAACGAGTGTCCCTCGAGGAGCCTTTGCTTGGGTAACCGAGCGTTTGAAATCTGAAGTGAGTGTACCGCTTATTGCAACAAACCGTATTAATACGCCAGAGATTGGTGAGCAGATTATCGCGTCAGGCCAAGCTGATATGGTGTCAATGGCACGACCGTTTTTAGCAGATGCAGAGTTTGTGAATAAGGCGGCAGCTGATCAAAGTGAGTTGATAAATACCTGTATTGGCTGTAATCAGGCGTGTTTAGATCATACCTTTTCAATGAAGCGTGCTACTTGCCTTGTAAATCCAAGAGCGTGCTATGAAACTGAAATTAACTTTACCCCAACAACCAATAAGAAACGTATAGCTGTCATGGGCGCTGGTCCAGCAGGGATGGCATTTTCTGTTTATGCTGCAACTCGTGGTCATGACGTGGTGCTGTTTGAAGCCAAATCTGAGGTAGGTGGACAATTTAATTTAGCCCGTATGATCCCAGGGAAAGAAGAGTTTAATGAAACTATCCGTTACTTCTTAAACCAAATTAACTTACATAAAGTCGATTTACGTCTAAACACAAAATTAGATGCCAGTGTGCTTGAAACTGAGCAGTTTGATGAAATTGTAGTTTCATCTGGTGTTGTACCACGAGCATTGAATCTGCCTGGTTTCGATGACCCTAGAGTCGTAAATTATCAGCAAGTGCTGAATGGTGAAGTTGAAATTGGACAAAAGGTCGCATTGATAGGCGCCGGCGGAATTGGGTTTGATATGGCACATTTCCTTTGTGAAGATGAGTCATCAACCTTGCAATTAGATAAATGGTTAAAGCAATGGGGCATTGATCAAAACTATACTGATGCAGGTGGTCTAACCGATGCTGTTGAACATAAACCGAGCCGTGAAGTTCATTTATTGCAGCGTAAGACTAGCAAAATGGGTAAGGGTTTAGGAAAAACAACCGGTTGGATCCATCGTAGCGTGTTAAAACAGCATCAAGTTAATATGCTAACGGGTGTGAGTTATGACAAATTTGATGATCAGGGCTTGCACATCAAAGTGGGCGAAGATGCGCAAGTATTGGCTGTAGACAACGTAGTATTGTGTGCGGGTCAAGAATCAAATCGCACTATGGTTGATCAAATGCGTGCCACAGGCTTACCGGTACACTTAATTGGTGGTGTGGATGTAGCAGCTGAACTCGATGCAAAACGTGCTATCCGTCAGGGGGCGGAACTTGCTATGAGCATTTAGTTGTTATAACAGTTTCTGGTTTGTATAGCTGATAAATTGTAAAGCTTAACGAGTTGAGAAATACGCTGATATACCAATAAAAAAAACCAGCTCTTAGCTGGGCTTTTTTATGACTGGATACTTTAGTTAACTGATAACAGTCCATTGAATGAACAGTTAACTCGGTAGGAAGTCAATTGACCATATTGTGGTAATCGCTGCTACATCTTCAGCGCTAAATTCAATCGATCTTAATACCACGGTAAGTTGTCGTTCCAATTTACTGTTATTAAGTTCACTTGATTTAATATTGACTCGACTTATTTTACCACTAGGTTGAATATCAATTTCAAACATCACTTTACCTTTCAAGAAAGGATCTTTGCGTAACGCACGGTTATATAGCGCATAGAGACGAGATTTATTCGCCTCAAGCGTTCGCCGTATTGCAGCCTCTGAACGTTGATTAGCTTTTGACGCTAAACTTTGTTCTTCTGCAATCGCGCCTGCGCTTGCTAGTACCTCTTCTTCAGCTAAGCGAATTTGTTGAGTATTTTTAGTACTTAACTCACCTGAACTCACGGTTTGTGTCACAGATGATTTAGCCAAAACTTGGCTTTGCGCATCCGCTTGAGCTGCAAGCATTTTACGCTCAACCTTAACCGCTTCAGCTTCACTGGCTTGCATTGTTGTTGTCGGCTCAATGACCACAGCATCACGCATAGTAAACAATTCATCCTTCATTGCAGCAAGACCTGCATTTTGCGCTTTTTCTTTGGCTACCTCTCGGGTCGACTTTACCGGTATAACTGGCTCATCAATAACCTTCGGTTTCTCCTCAGGCTTAACATCCTCCGGTTCTGGCTCTGGTTCAGGCTTGGGTTGCTCCTTTGGCTTTTCTGGTGGTGGCAGTTGCTTTTCTTGTAGCATTATCTTGGCAAGTTGCGGTGGTACTTGCTCTTTGACTTCACGTGGTATTTCAACCTGTTCAAGCATTGGGATCACAATAGCGAAGATAAGATAAACTACCAGTGCAATTATCAGGATTTGTTTAAAGCGTTTATCTTGTTGACTGGGCTTAAATAAATCACCTAAATCAGTAAATTGATTACCTTGACCCGTTTGCGATAGAGATAAAGTGCTCATATTATCCCTCCGCAACCGTTTTTGCTTGTTGCTCGACAGCTAGTGACATATTTCTATAGCCCGTTTGCGCACATGCAGCCATAATCTGTTTAAGCAACACATAAGGGATGCTGGCGTCACCAATAATGGTTACAGCACGTCCTTTTTGCTGCTCAATTTCGGTTAATTCAGGTCTCCGACTGGCCTGGTATTCAAGCTCAGTAGTGATCGCCGTCACCATGTCTGGATTTTCTTGTAATAAAGAAGGATCAAAGCCTGCTTTAACCTCTGACTCAACTACCCAGACAGCGCGTTCTTGTACCAATATTGTGTTATCAATGACAGCAATCATTAGATTTTCAACAGGTAACTCTTCTGCAACAGAAACGGGTAACTTCACTTTCTCAATACTTTGTAATACCCGTACTTCAGATTGGTTTACAATCAAGAAAAATACCAAAATGGTAAAAATATCCATTAAGGCAACCAGATTCAGCTTATTACCGCCTTTTAATCGTCGATGATGCTTTGCCAAACGCTTAGCCTTTAATGATTGCTTCATAATTGTGACACCTCCGCACTTGGTTGAGTGATAGTAGTATCCACTGGTGCATCACCTAATGAGATCATTGGAAATAACTCTGCATCCACTAAATTAGCAGCAACAACGGCTTTATAAGATTTAACCGTGTCCATTGCTGTGACAATTGTTTGATATTCGATGTCAGGCTCTAATAGCAACACAATGTCATTCTTCTCAATGCCTTGCTGTTGAAAGGTTAACTTTAAATCTTGTAAGTAAGTAGACAAGAGCGAAAAGTCGTAACCTTTATCAGTTGAAGCAAATTGTTTTAATAAAATTCCAGCAGGGTAATTTAAAGTTAATTGGCCCTCTGCAATCACTAATTCAAGTACCTTGGGTTCTTCTTGTTGCGGATCGGATTCTGCTAACACTGGCAATTGCAGGTTTAAAATCCGAACTTGTGAGAACACCAAGCTAAGAAGCAATACGGGGACTAACACAATCATCAAATTCATAAATGAAGTGATATCGAGTTCCGCGTCTTCTTTCTTTAAACGACGGTGGCGTCTCATAACAGTTAGCCTCGGTTTTGATCCTGTTGTGTAAATGACAATGAATTAAGCAATTTGATGCCAGCCATTTCAATGGAATCTACTATCGTTGCTGTTTTAGTTTGTAAGCTTGAGTGGAACAAAATTAATGGGATTGCTGTAATCAAACCGAATGCAGTCGTGTTCATCGCAACTGAGATACTCGATGACAATAAGTTCGCTTTCTCTGCAGGATCAGCACTTGCGACAGCAGAGAATGCAGCGATAAGACCCATAATTGTACCCAATAGACCTAATAAGGTGGCAATATTGGCAAGCGTGGCAATGAAAGGGGTACGCTTTTCAAGACGCAGCATGTACTCCATCACCGTCTCTTCCATTGCATATTCAATATCTTCTCGACGAGAAGCTTGGGGCAGGCGGGCAATACCCGATTTTAATACATCAAATACTGGTGCTTTGTTGGTTTGTGCATGTTTTGAAATGGTCTCAACATCGCCTGTTTTTAATGCGTTTGCAATTAACGAGAATGCTTTTTGATTTGTTCTGTGTGCTGAACTTAAATAGATCCAACGCTCAATGGTGATTGCCAGACCGACAATCAGTACTAATGCGATAGGGTAAATAAATGGTCCGCCATTTTGTAAAAATGCAATGATATGGTCGGTAAAACTCATGATAGCTTCCTTTTTATTGAGTTATGTGAGTACTTTGCTCACAGTTTGTTTAAGTTAAATCTATTTATGTTTGTCTGTTTAAATCATTTTCTGAGAAACACGATACCTATAGGTATAGGCTCGTTACTTACTCTTATTCGTTTGATGAAACTGTTCTACTTGCTGTTTAAATTGTTTTGGGTTGATGGGTTGGTAAGCAGGTAATTTAATGTCAAATTGCCCAGCATTAACATCTACAGCTTGATTAATTCCTTGCCATGGCATGACATAAATGACTTTAGGTTGTTCAGTCGACCCCGTTACGCGGCTATTGATAGTCACGGACTGGCTTGGCGTAGCATTAGTCTTTGTCTTAGCTGCACTAATATTTTGCTGTGCTTGGCTTTTGTTGGTTTGTTGTTCAGACTGCTTTTGCTTTTTTATTGGATCTTTTGCCAGAACGGGATGACTAATAGAGCAAACAATAACGGCGGTGAAAAGCAAAGTAGTGATTGAAAGTCGCATATCAGCTTCCCTCCTGTTGAGCACTGGTATCTGCCGGCTTATCTTCTATTTCTGTTTGCATATCATGGGGCTGCACGTTAGACGAGTCGATAGATGTTTCAGGGATCGTTAGGCCTGCTCGCTGAATTTTTATCTCTACTGCCGCTAGATAACGTTGGACTTGTTGATCTTGTTTATCAAGGTTTAAATAAGCTAAGTAATATTCTCTTGCTTGTAGCAGTTCTCCTTGATACATCTCAAGTAAAATAGCTAAATTCACAAGAGCTTGAGGGTAATCAGGCCATATATTTAACGCACGTAAATATTGCTGTTTAGCCTGCTTAAACTCGCCTTTTTCAGTTAATAATAATGCGAATACTTGCCTGGCATACGGGTTGTTAGGAGCAAGTTGTAATGCCTTCTCAATATGCTGGAGTGCAATATCAGGTTGACCGAGTTCGATAGCAATTAAAGACAGGTTCACCCACGGGCCAGAAAGAGTAGGGTTCTGACTAATGACTGCATCAAATTGTTGTTGTGCAACAGTCCACTGCTGTTGTTTCATGGCTTCAATGCCTTGCTGAAATTGCTGCTGAGTGTCATTTGATATTGAATTAATATTATTGGTATTTAAGTATGAATTATCACGATTTGTACGATGTAAAATAGCAACATTAGAGCTAACTTCTGTGTTGCTGATGCCTTCCGTTTGATTTGATGTTGTATTTTGTTGGATATTCACCATACCGACCAGCGCCACATCAGATTGTGTTGACTCGGTATCAGGCGATGTACTGCAACCTTGAATGGCAATGGTGCAAGTCATTAAGCTGACTATAAAACCTAGGCGTGATTGCTTAATATATGGTTTCAACAGCATCATGCGTTTGCTCCTGCTTTAAATAGAGTGCCGGTGACATTTCAGCTAATGCAGTGAAACTGTTGGCTATCCATTGATCAAAGTTGTTTTGCCATGCACGTTGACTATTACTGATATGAATTTCAATGGCTTTTTCTTCAAGTGGATAAGCTAACTCTTCGAGTAAAATCTCATATTCTTCGAGCGCTAATTCATCAAGGTCAGTTGGCCGCTGTGATTCCATAATATCTGTCGCTAGGATGCGATACATTTGCGCTAATTGGTAAGTAGCATTTGGTACATATTCAGCAATATTCAAATCTAATACTTGTTGAAAATAGCCAATAGCCAGTTTCATTTCAGATTGTTTACGCTTTAAGTTCTTCTGTAGTGGCAATGTCAATTTAATAGCTGTAAAGCTTGCTTGGTGTGCTTTACCTAAATTAAATGCAGCGGTTGAAGCAAGGAAAAGGCCACGAGCATTAACGTTGGCCACTTTCATTTGTTGTTGGTGTGCGCTTAATATTTTACGGTACCAAAAATATTCCTTATTGGGCTCATTAGACTCTTGGTAGAACTTGCTCATTTGTAATCGCACTTCTTGTGCTACATCAAATGGTTGAGGGTAAGTATGAACATAGGTTCTAAAGCTAGACAAAGCTTTATCGCGCTTGCCAGCCTTCAGGAAATATTCAGCTGCCGTATAAAGTGCTTCACGCTTTAAGCTGATATTTGCATCACGACTATCATCTGTTGCAGCAATAATAACCATTAACTGATCGCCAGCTAATTCCCATTGTTCCAGAGCTTCATAAGCCTGAGCGAGTTTAGCTGGTATTGTTTGGCTAAAATGATGTTTTGGGTACTGTTTAGTGAAAGTTAGCAATACATCAATCGCAGCTTGATACTCTTGGTTAGCCAATAATATATTTGCAGCTTCATACTCAGCATTGATTCTATGACTAGACTCAGGCACTACCTTTGCGATCCTTAAAAGCTGCTCAACAGCGGCAAGCGGTTGATGCTGTTTCATGCTTTGCGCTTGAAAGTAAATGCTTGATGCTAACAAGCCTCGCATGTCTGTAGTGACTGTTTGTTCTGATGTGACAAATTTAAGTGCTAAATTGTAGGCTTGTTCAGCTGCTTGATAGTGCTCTTGTTGATAAACCGTATTCGCGTAATGCTGTGTAATGATCTGTACTTGCTGTTTTGCTGTTGAAGATAAATTAGCATAATTTTCAATGCCAGTTTCATGTAACGGAGTCAGTTTAAATTCAGCACAAAACGGTTTAAGTTGTGTCGCAGCAAGTGGTGCTTGGTTGTTACTAGTTTCTACGGTCGTTATTGGTTTTACATCAACCTGATTGCTATCAATATTCTCAGACGAAATGTAATTATTTTTATTTGGTGATAGGGCTGTTACTGGGTCGACTGCCAAAATTTGATGGCTAGCCAGTACAAATAAACTGTATCTAAGCTGTGATTCAAATAACTGTTTATCTTTGAATTGCTCGACACCATATGTTGCGAGTTCTAGTGCGCGATCTGTTACGGGGTAATGCCAAATATATTGCTCATCAATGCCAGTCTGTACTGACTGCCACTGTAGTGGTTGTTTATCAGACAGCATAATTTCACGTACAGCTACGGTTGTTGCTAAGGCTGCTTGTTGTTTTAACTCCGCTGTTTCAGTTGCAATATCAGCTAGGTGGGTATGATTTAATTCTGCCCGTGAGGCTATTTGCTCAACTGCATAGTAATGTGCGTGATGAAAATCATGCTGAGTAATCGCTGTATTGCTTGGTGCATATGCAATATGGTGGTAGCTATTTAGGGCATCATTGAATTGTTTCGCTTCAAATTGTGCCTCTGCTAACAGATATTGGTCATGCATAATCTTTTTATCTGCTAATGCTTCAGTAATATCTTGATTTGAAACATAAACCGAATGCTTAGCTTCAAATGCAAGTGCTAAGTTTTGTTGGATTGCCTGTGCAGCTTTATTGAATGCAATCTCACGTGTTTTACCTTGTGGTTGAATTTGCGCATCTGCATATAATTGACGACTTTGTTGCTCGCTAAAATGAAGAAGATGAGGTAAAAGCTCTGCTTTGTATTCATCAGTTGCGCTATGCCAAAAACGACTTTGTAAGCCAAATTGCTGTAAATAGCTCAATTTGACTGCATTAATCGAAGCAAATTTAGCTTGTGATTGGTATAGCTTTAATAGATCGATTGAAAACCGAGCCGCCCAAATCGAACTGGGGGACATATCTATATACGCTTGGTAGGTAAGTTCTGCATCGTGTTTTAGCTCTTTATCTAACAGAAATTGGGCTAAATTTTGAAATAGCACATGTTGATAGTTAGCTAATAACCCGCTGTGCTGGTTATCGTTAACTAAGCTAACTAGCGAGGCTGATTGCCCCTGTTGGCTAAGTGAAATACTCAACACTCGTTGGGTATCTATGGCTAAACTTTGATATTGGCTTGGTAATGTATCAAAGTGGAAGTCTGAATTGATATTGCCTGCTTTGTTAGCAAGTTGCTCGAGCACCTGAATAAAGCGTTGATCGGCTAAAACAAAGTGATTCAACTTAAAGAGAGACCAACCAGACATGTACAAACTATTGAGTCGATACTTTTGGTCATGACTATCAATGACCTGTTTGTAAGCGTTAATGGCAGCTTGGTATTGCTGTAAATTGTAATAAATCTCACCACGTCTGAAGTTAACTTCTGCAAAATAATGGGTATTAGGGTAGTCGGCTAGTAGATGTTCTATTTCACGTAAACTTGCCTGTTGTTTGCCCTGTAAATCGTATGCTTTGGCTAGTTGATAGCGTATATGTTCATTTTCCGCTTTATTTGGGTATTGAATCAGCAACAGCTGATAGTTATCTATTAATGCTTGTAACTCATGACTACTGTTACTCAGCGCTTGTTCAGATAGCTCATCAACATGCTCTAGTTGTTCAAAAAAGTTAGTCTCATACATTTCTGTATTAATTTGAGCCAAGCGATATTGCATGGCCGTTCTCACTTGCTGATTCGGCTCTAAATCCAATAGTTGTTGATAAATTCGAGATAATTTCTTCTGACGCTGTTTTTCAGTCAACTCTGGGCCATCTATTTCTAAAGCAGATTGGTTGTTTGCAAGTTGCCCTAATGTACTTCGTGTTGGCTGATTATCACTTGGGCTGTGACTACAAGCAGTTAATCCAAGACTTATTGCTAATGCCAGAATTGAACGTGGGGCAGACAAACGCACATTTATGCTATTCATAGCGCCTCCTGCTGAACTGAAATAACTGACTGAGCTTCAAGAATTTGAGCCATATGATGACGCGTTGAAAGTAAATGTTGTTGTAAAACATCGCGTTTTTCACCAATAAAGGTAGTGACTAAAGCACGTACACTGGCAGTGAGTTGTTTATCAAGTTTTAACAGACGATCAACTTGTTGTTGATGGGCTTGGCGGCTGAGTACTAGCTGTTGAGAATAGACGGATAAATTGCCACCTTGTTGTGCCTGCTCAGCGAATTGTTGCTGCTGTGCTTTTAGCTGTTCTAAGGCAAGTGTTAATTGCTTATGCTGCTTTTTATGTTGCCACAAACGTTGAGGGTAAGACTGACTTAACTCCCAAGACATGACACCTTTAACACGTTCAAGCCTCGCTTTAAGTTGAGTAGTATTGCGATGAGAAGCAATTGATTCAATCAGCGATTCGCTTCGTTTGATCCGCATAAGCCATTGCATTTGTTGTTCATCAGCAAATACCTGTGCACTTTGGTGATGCTCTGCATCATTTAGTGCCTTGCCAAGGCGATCAATTTCTACCGCTAATTCCTCAATTAATTGAGAGTAGGGTGTTTGCTGCTGTTTAACTAATACATCTTGCTGACGAACGTTATTTAATTCGATTGCATGCTCTATCCAATCAACCTGCTGTAATTGAACCGCAATGGCTTGTGATAATTGCTGTACTTGCTGCAACTGAGCATATTGAGCTTTTAATTTCGGTTCTGTTAATGCTATTTGCAACCAAGGAGATTGGCTTTGATACGGTGCTAAACGCTGCAAATCTATTGGATGTTGGCTTAAAAAATGTTGATTGTGTTTTGAAGTCTGGTTGTCAATTGAAATAGCGTTATTGTGAGCCTCAGGCATAAAATCTAGCAGAGTTTGAGATTGTTGATACTGGTTTTCAAAAAGAGATAGTTCGGTGAGTTTCTGTTGATAAAAGGTTTCAGCCACCTCGAGGCGAGTGAAAGCTTGAGACAATTTATTTTGCTGAACCAATTGACTGGCAAGCAAGTTATTTGATTGCCATGCCAATTCAGAGTAGGGATAGCCTTGTTGAATTAATGCATAAAGATTTGCAGCCTGTGCATGGTTGCCAATTTTTTGATTTGCGTAGGCAAATAGAAATAGCGCTGATTCTGTATAAGGACTGTGCTCAGGAAAGTTCGATAAAATGTCGAACGCATCAGTATAGGCGTTTTTTTCTATATAAAGTTGTGCCAATAGTAATTGGGCATAATCCACAATAGCTTGCAGTTGATCGTTCATTGGTGTGGCAGTATTGCTTGACTCAGATGTTGCTTCGAATAAGTTCTGCCAAAATGAGGGGGGCTGTTGTAACCATTGCTGTTGGTTTATCGATATCAAAATTGGTTCGGCATCACTAAATTGCTGGTTAGCCATGAACGCCAGAGCTTGGTTTATTTTAATGTAAGCAACATCGAGCGTCATCGTATGCTGACTATCATCTACATTGTGTTGTTCAACCGATGCATTTGCTGCCAGCATAGGAGACGGCCTGCTTGGCCAATGTGATAATTGCTGAAGGATCTGATACTGATGAGAGTACTGATTAGGTAAATTACTAATTTTTGATAATGTTTGTTGCGCTAAATGTGTATTACCTTGGTTTATCTGGTGTTCAGATAATTGTAATAGTGCAACGACCATTAATTCTCTTGGTGAGGTAGCACTTCTTTCATCTTGGTGTTCAGTTGAAGAGTGAGTTTGTCCTTCAGTATTAACAAGTTGAGTTAATGTCTCACTCGCTTGATTATGTAGCCCTAAATTGACTTGTAAACCTGCTTCAAATAATTGGCTTTTTTGAGGGTAACTCTGCTTTTGCTGTTTATTAAGGGCAATTTGTCTTAAAGCAGACGCATTATCCCCAGCAAAATAATAAAATAATGCTTGGCGGTAGTGTTTATCATCAAGGTGATTGTTAGCAATGGCAGTTGTTTCAATGGTTGTGTTTTGGGGGATCTGATGAGTATCTTCTGCATTGACATCAAGTGACAGCAGTAAACCGCAAAAACTAATATGGATCAAAGAGAAGTTTTTGACAGTAACATGGCTATTCAAAGCGTGTTTGTGTGCTTTTTGTAGAAAGTGATCGAATAAATTAATCCATTTCACGATCACAATTCCCACTGCTCAACAACAATATCTGCGCGCATTGATGATTCAGTGTCAGTGAGTTGTAGCTCCAACATCACAGCTTCATCATCCTTATCAAACATGTGGGTTACCGCACGTTGAACATCGCGCCCTTCATAATCCCTGCCTGTAAAAATGGCGGTGAGTTGATGCTGACCCGTTTTTAAATTACCTAAATATACTCGTTGAATGCCACCGCGTTCTAGTGCGATTCGTTGACGTTCTGTATATAAAAAACCTGCTACATTCTCATCATTGAGTTTAAGCTCGACGCTATCGAGTTTAAAAAACTTACCGATATCGACAGAAACAAACACACCCACTTGTGTACTAGCAGGGAACAGTAAATCTTCCTCAAGGATAAACAAATCTCGGTTGAGTTTGAGAACCTGCGCTTTAATGTCTTCTAATTCATTTGCTAACGTTTGTGCTTTTTCATCATTAGCATAAGCCGGTGATCCGAATATCATGCTCAACATTGCTGTCATGATGGCAAAACGTTTAAAAGGTGCCATAGGTATATTCATACGAATTGCCTGTAAAGAGTGATAAATGCGATGCATGGTTAATCCTTTAAATGCATGAAATAAGATTAAAAATAAACACTATAAAAAGCGCGAACAACATTGGCTGAGAATTGATAAAAAGGCTCATTACCGACACCTCCTTCAGCAGTAGGATCGCGAAAGTTATTATATTTAAAATCAATATAATCCCATTGTAATGAAGCTTCTGAAGGCCAATCGCTAATAGATAAATAACTCGGTAGTGTGTAAGTAATACCTATGCCATAGGTCATATCATTAAAGTCACTGAGTTCTTTATCACGGGCTAGGTAATTTTGTGCATCTTTGTAAGGAAACAAGTCACTGTAAAATTCTGCTTGTGTTTGCTGGTAATATCTAACCTTAAATTCCAACTCAAGTGACTCACCAATTGGATGGCGATAGCCGAGCTCTATGTCGCTTGCATCAATTTCCCAACTATCTGTGAAGTAACGATAGTGTAGAAACAATGCCGCACGATAGGGCAAGAAGTAACTGGTTGAAAGCTTAGTTGCGAATGAGTTGCGGGTTTCTGGGTAGACTTCCGGTTGATAGCCAACTCCAGATGGAAGATTATTATCAATATAACGCACAGTTCTGTATGGATTATTCAAATATCCTTTATCAGAAATTGCTTCAAAATTTAATGCTGCGGTCATATTGCGGGTAATGATTTGGCTTACACCTGCGCGTATACGATATTGCTCACTGGTTTCTAGAAAATTGTCATCACCATTTCGTTTAATTTCATTATCACCGTAAGAAAAACCTAAGCTTAAATTGGTGAGGTCGCCAAAAGTATCTTGTGAAACCCCGACACTAAATGATTTAGCAAGGTAATCATCTTCGCTACTTTGACGCAGATTAAGTGTCATCATTGTCTTGTTGTGTAAGTATTCAAGACCAAGCTGTCCTTCATGGCGTGTCTCAGTGTAAGGACTTGCAGTACTTATTACATCTACAGATGCTGATGAGATAGAATCTAAATAGTAATAACCCGTTACAGCAACAGATTCTGAGGTTTTTTTTCTGACTAAAACGGATGGGCCATCAATGGTCATTCCACCACCTTGATAGCTATGGTAAAGCACATCAGCACGATCTGGATCTAACACTGCGCTAATAGCGGGTAAATGGCATAACACTGTTGCCATTGCTATGAGGTTAATTGATTTGTGCATGTACTTTTTTAGCTTAGTTACAACCACAACCACCTCCGCCAGTGCCTTCTGCACCTCTTGCTGATTCTCGACCTTCTAACACGTGAGCAATATGCATATTAGCGATAGGGTGACGACCCATTTTCATAATAGGGTCAGCTAAGTTTTGTCTTTCATAAGGCTTCACCCAAGGTTCTAACGATAAACTTGAGCAACCAGAGAGTAAAAAGCAGCTGACAAGAGCAGAGAATAATAGGGCTGATTTGGTACGCTTATATTTGTTCATAATAGAAGCTCTCATGTCATTCTCGGATAAGTTGTTTAATGGCTTTGGCATACTTTTTCTCATATCCATCTTGGTAGCCATAGTAAACATGACGGACATTGCCATCGCGATCGACAATCACGGTCGTTGGCATCGCTTTAACATCATAGGTTTCTGACAGGGTGTTGCTTGCATCAAATAGGATAGGGAAACTTAAATCTAATCCTTTTAAGAAATTACGCCCAGCTTCATTATCTTGCTCAACATTGATACCCCATACTTGAACGCCAAGATCTTGATATTTATCTTGCAGCTTTTGCAACACGGGCATTTCTTTACGACATGGTCCACACCATGAAGCCCAAAAATTAATAATGATAATCTCGCCGCGTTGCTCAGCAAGGTTAAGGTTTTGCCCTTGCATGCTTTTTAATGTGAAATCGGGTGCAACTTGACCAGGAGACAATGCAAACGAAAAAGAACTGACCAATAATGATGCTGCACTCATTGCAATTGCGATAGTTTTTGACTGAAACATAAACATCCTTTTAAACGAAAATATCATTACTAGTTTGTCTTAGAAGTAAAATTTGTTTGTCTTAGAAATAAAAAGCAACACCCGTTGCAAAAGTAAGGTTATGTGTGGTTTTTGAAGAACCAGTGACCTCTGTATTAAACAAATAATCACTCATGCTGATGTCCCACGCTATCCAATCTGTAAAGAACACTCGGTAGTTGGCTGTGATATCGACAGTAAATTGATCATCACCAGCAAAATCAGTGCTACCTCCACCTAATTCAATTGAAAATACACTGTTATAAACGGTGTTCTTGCTGAAAAAGATCTCACCAGGGAAAAAGTTATAACCAAGGTTAAGACCGTAATAACTCAGTTCACGCTCTTTATCTGTGAGTAGTGGCGCTGTATTGGTCAATTTTTCAAAACTTGTCTCGCCAGCTTTTGCTTGAGCATACCTTGCTTTCACATAAAAACTGTCGGTGATGTGATAACCCAAATGTGCGCTTACCCATAAACTAGATTCGAAGTCTTCAATGGACATCAAACCTGCTTTAATGCCTACTTCCCAATTTTCAGTATCTAATACATCATCAAATACTTGACGTCGTTCAACATCTGCTTTGACATTGACATCATCATTTGCAAATGAAGCAAAACTGCTCCCTGCTAATAAAATAGGGGCACATATAGCGCTTAAAAGAATACGCTGAAACCGATTTTCCATGTTTCTATCTCTTCGTTTTCGTCTCTGTCAGTCAGGGCGAGTGATAATTGATATTCGGCACGGACAATAAAGTTACGTGCCAGATGGTATTTCAAACCTGCAGCAGCGCTCATCAGTGTATGTTGTCGTGATTGTGAGTCAGCGATAACACTATGAGGGTTAATTTTAATCATGCCGCCACCAACGCCGATATAAGGAATAACAGTCCAATCTGGTCTTGGTTGGGCATAGAACATGCCTTGATATACATCGCTATCTGAAATTTTCCCGAACGCTTTTGCCGTAGAAATTTCTACGCTAAAGACATCGGTGAAAGCATAATCACCATAAAGACTGTAATAATTAGCGCCTTCAAGATCGCCATAAAAAACACCGAATTCATAGTCTCGTTCGGGGTAGTGGTATTTATTGGTTTGTTCATCAACAACGGTTTCACCAGCAAGCGAAAAGCCTGTTAACTTATCTTCATGAAACCAGCCTTCAACACCGCGTTTATCTCTTACTTTTAACCATGATGTACGCTTGAGTAAAACAGTTACTTGTTCATTCTTTTCAATGACATGTACAATAGGGTAGCCAGCACTTGGGCCGGAATGCAATTCAATGTAAGGTGCACTAATCGTGATATCGATTGTTTCAGCGCATGCCGTTTGACTACATATCATCAAAAAGCTGATGAATATGATTCGTTTAATGGCTGTCATGTTGTCCTGTTATTATTAGTTAGTCCGTTAATAGGCTAATTTGCAAAATTAGCCTTGTTACTCTTCAACATAAAATGGTGTGTTGTAATACTGCGCACCAATATCAAGCCACTCAGAGATTAAGCGCTGTTCATGGTTGTTCAAAATACCCAAGTGAGTGTCGTTTTGCATGACATTGAAAAATGCACTGCTTGCACGCGCGCCATTAACTCGAAGAATTGAATTGACTGGTACTGTGACCATTACTGGAATAGGTTGACCGTTTTCGTCCAGAATTAACTCGCCATCGCTATCAACTTGATAAACGATATTGCCATCGGCATCGAGCAACACGATTAATCGATCAACTAATATGCCTTCAACTTCTTCTAACTCAATATCGTTAAAAAACAATTCTCGATAACTTGTATAGTGTGCAGGCTCATCTGTTGAAGGTGTTGCCACTAACTCCAATTGTCCAGCTGGCACTTGTGCAACACCATCAGCATCTGCGCGACTATGACAAGTGGAGCAAGTGTTATCGACTAATAACTCACCCGTTATTTCATCAAAAGTTTGCCGCTGAACATCCCAGATAGGTTGGATGTGTTCTTGATAATTAATTTGAATACGACAATAGGCATTCCATTGCGTATAACAGTCACTGCCGTTGGGGGCTGCAGATAATAGCGCTGAATAACGATGTGCTAAATCAGGATTAAGCGTGGAAGACGCAGGTGTCCATTTATCTGTATAAACTAAATCACTGGATAACTCTGCAATGCCTTCTAAAGAAGCAAGCGCTTGTGCCATAGTCTGACCAATATCTGGCACAATAATATCGCGCGTGTTTGGAAATGGTGCTGCTGAAGTTGCGCCGATATTGATTGGTTCGGCCTGTGCATCAACTCTGCCGTGAGGAAGGGTACTATTGGCTGTGTGACAACCAATACACTGCAGCGTTTCCCCCGGCCTGACTGAAAACCATTGTTGATGTCGGCCTCCAATACGATGGCCATTGATATCTAATATACTGATGGCGACAGGGACATTAGCCGGAATTTTAACTTGCACTGAACCATCTGGTTGAATCGGTGTATAACCGACAATTTCGCGCATCAACTGATTATTACTACGACCAAAATCCGTATTGGGTATATCGCGGACGTCATCATCTGGCATAGGTACGCCACGAATAACCCGTAAGAAGCGAGCGGGTCGTTCTTGTGCGCGGGTTTGTAATGGGTCCATTAATTGTTGGAACCCACCTGGATTATCTGCAGAAATTGAAGCATCTTGGCCGTCAAAATCATAAACGCTGCGTATATGAATTGCTCCAGCAAGTTGATCGACCATTTGCGCATCCAAGCCATCCCCGACGACTTTATCGGCGATAAAAGCTTTAGGATATAAAGTTGGCTGCATAACGATGGATTCAGTTAAAACATTATTTTCTTCAGGGGTTGTCACTAATTGCTGAGTATTTTCTTGGTCATCATACAGCCATAATTCGAAATTAGCCTGGGCCTGAATAAGATTCTCGTCAGCTAATTGCTCAGCAGATAATTGACCACAACTGCGGACTTGTTCCTCTACTATGACTTTACATAAATCCCAGCTAAGTAAATAGCGTTGGCTATTATCTGGCAGTGGAAATAAATGGGTAATCCGGCCTTGTGAAGATAACTCAGGAGAAAAGTTAAAATCATAACTTTCAAACGCTATATCGTTTATTGCATTACCATCTACATTACTTTGTAAACTCGGTTGTTCATTATCAATAAAGTCAGTGATGTTGATGGTGACAGGGCGTTTTTGATAAGCAGTATCATCATCGCCAGTTAATAGCATGAATACATCACCATTAGGAAGTTGCTGAGTGCCAACATAATCTAGCGCCGAAGTTTGACCATCAAATGCAACTTGATGTGAATGCCAGCCAAACACTAATTGGCTATTAGTACCATCAGGATTCATGATGTATAAATTAATGCCATGATCGCCACCCATTGCATCGAGACGGCTATAAAGGATTTTGCCGTTTTGAAGAACCAGCGGAGAAAAATCATGACTGAGATTGAAACTGAGTTGTTCGATGTTTGAACCGTCTTCATCCATTACATGAATATTGAAGGTATATTGGTCCCGTTGTTCATCAAGGGCGGTATATTGCGGTTTACCTTCATCAAGTAAAATAGCACGAGATAGCTTTTGTCTGGTCGATGCAAATAGAATTCGACCATCAGGTAAAAAGCTAGCCATCAAATCTTGCCCTTGTGCAGCGACATTATCTGATGTGATCACTCTGTTTAATTGATCAGTGGCAAGATCGTACCGCCATATATTCCAAGTAGGCTGTTCTGATTCTTCAGCATCTTCTATTTCGGGTGCGCGAATCGACACTAAAAATGACATGCCATCATCCGATACACTGAGATCGCGGATATCTATTGCAGGCTCAGCGGTTTCTTCATCTGAAACTTGAACTTCAGAAAATAGGCCGGTTGTTAGGTTACGTTCTATGGCATCGGCAAATGCATTCTGTTTTATATGTAAACTTGCACCGGGATTAAATCTGGCGGGATTACGCAGCTCAAACTGAGGTGGGATTAATTCTGACATTGATTGGTCAGTATTTAAGCTACGTTGAATGTAAACGACTGGGTACTCAACTAAAACGGGATCGGGTTGTTGATCTCGGATCGCTGTTTCAGTATCGCAAGCTGAAAGTAAAGCAATATTTAACAATAACAGTGCTTTATCCGCTTTAGACCGCGTCATTAATCATCCTTAATTCGTTATTATAATTGTTAATATGACATGTCTGAAATGTAATATTTCTTGACATTATTGCCATGTAGACGCAGTGTTTCAATACTTTTTTTATAAAAATGTTTCTTCGTAAGTCAAACGAAGGAGCAGATAATTACAATAAGAACTCGTCAACACCTTGAGTGAATTATTATGCTAAATAACAGATTCAATCAGGTTGTGTATTAGAGATGAGATGACAAGGAGACAGTATGAAGCGCGTTCTTTATACGGTGCAAAGTCTGACAATGAATCCAAACAGAAAGGTTTTTAAATCTCGCGCTAATAAGATCGCGTCATATATCTTATTAGCCAGTTCATTCGCTGCATTAAGTTTTCAAGTAAATGCAGGCTATCTAGAGCAAGCTAAGCAGTTACACGATAGGTTAGCGGGTGTTCCAGCAAGTGAACAGATATTGCAAGACATGTCTGTATTACTCCAGCAAAATAAACCAATAGAAGCTGCTTACATAGCAATGGAGTCGCCAGCGTTTTACTCAACAACCTTAAAGTTATTTGCCAGCCCTTGGACAAATATCGATCAAGATGTGTTTGAACCGTTGAATGATTATTCAGCAACTGTTATTGGCATGGTTCGAGATGATGTCGATTTTCGCCAAATTCTGCAATCTGATACCGTTTACGTTGGTAATGCATCACTAAACCTGCCCGCATACAACAGAAATAACAATGATCACTACCAAGCACTGGAAGACAGATTTGTTGATTTAAAAGCTCACCTTGAACCTACCAGTCAATCCAGTGTTTCGGGATTGCCCGCAGATGCTACTGCAGGCGTTTTAACCAGTCGCGCTGCTGCAAAAGCTTTCTTTTACCTTGGCACAAATAGAGCCATGCTACGGTTCACGTTAATGAATCATTTGTGTACCGATTTAGAACCGTTAAAAGATACCAGTTTGCCCTCAGATAGAATTAGGCAAGACGTGAGTCGAAGCCCTGGTGGAGATAGTCGTTTGTTTTTAAATAACTGTATCGGTTGCCATACCGGTATGGACCCATTGGCTCAAGCATTTGCATATTATGAATACCAATTTGACCGCGATGCCGATCCTCAAGGTGATTCTGGAGCAATCAGCTATAACCAAAGTGGCCAGATAGATCCTGTTACCGGCACACGTGTACAAGCTAAGTATCATTTGAATGCAACCACTTTTCCCTATGGTTATGTCACTAAAGACGATAATTGGAGCAATTACTGGCGTGAAGGTGATAACCAGCGTCTTGGGTGGGATCAATCATTAGCAGGTGAAGGCCAAGGGGCTAAGTCACTTGGTCAAGAGTTGGCAAATAGCGACGCCTTTGCACAATGTCAGGTGAAGAAAGTGTTTAAGAGTATTTGTTTCAGAGATGCAGAATCCAATGAAGATCTGGGACAAATAGCACAATCAACTGCGCAATTTAAACAAAGTGGTTATCAACTGAAACGTGTATTTGCTGAAGTCGGCAACTACTGTATGGGAGAATAATCATGAAAACATATTCTTCAAAAATTTGGTTGTTAAGTATACTCATTACTGGTTTGACAGCTTGTGGCGGTGGTGATGTAGAACAAAACCCGCCGCCACCGATAGATCCTGGTACAAATGAATACACCGGGCCTGCACCTACCACCGAAGATATCCAAAAATACAAAGTGTCGCTTTGGGATAATATGTCCACCCAAGATAAATGTGGCGCCTGCCACACTGAAGGGGTTCAAGCACCTTATTTTGCTAGTCGAAATGACGTAAATGATGCTTATGCGGCGACCATGCCATTGGTTGATTTGTCAGATCCAAGTGCATCACGTTTAGTAGAGAAGGTTGCTGGTGGGCATAATTGTTGGCTTGCTAGTGACATTGCATGTGGCGAAACCATGGCGCAGTGGATCAAGCTTTGGGCTGATGATCGTGTTAGTACAGCCAATACGATTGAGTTAGTCGCGCCAGTGATACGTGAACCGGGTGCTAGTAAGAACTTCCCATCTGATAGTAGTTTATTTAGCCAACACGTATACCCTATAGTGAGCCAATATTGTTCTCAATGTCATAGTGAAAGTGCTGATTTTGCACAGTCCCCTTTCTTTGCTAGTGCTGATATTACCCAAGCTTATGAATCAGCTAAAAAAGTGATAAATCTCGATGAACCTGCACAGTCAAGGCTGGTCGTTCGTTTAGGCAGTGAATTCCATAACTGTTGGAGTAATTGTCAGCAAAATAGCCAAGAAATGCTAGCGGGTGTAAATGCTTTAAGTGATGGCATTGAACTGGATGAGATATCACCAGAAATGGTGGTTTCCCGCTCTCTAAGACTGACTGATGGTATAACTGCGTCTAGTGGTGGGCGTTTTGAAACGGATATGATTGCTTTGTATCAATTTAAGGCTGGCACAGGTAGTACAGCCTATGATACTTCAGGAATATCTCCTGCGGCTAACTTGGCTTTAACAGGAGATTATGAATGGCTGGGTAGTTGGGGGTTAACCTTTAACAATGCTAAAGCACAGGCGAGTACAGCCAGCAGCAAAAAGCTTTATGATCTTATTACTGCAACAAATGAATTTAGTGTTGAAGCTTGGGTTACACCCAATAACGTTGTGCAAGAAGGGCCTGCAAGAATAGTGACATATTCAGCTGGAGATACTGAGCGTAACTTTACCTTGGGTCAAACCTTATATAACTATGATTTTATGTTACGTACTAGTACGTCCTCCAATAATGGTGATCCAGCATTAAGCTCGCCTGATGCAGATGAAGTGCTTCAGGCAACGCTGCAGCATGTAGTGCTGACCTATAATGCGCAAACTGGTCGGAAAATGTATGTTAATGGTCAACTTATCGATGTTGTTGATGAAGATGTCGCACCATTAACAAATTGGGACGATACCTTTGCACTTATTTTAGGTAGGGAAGCGTCCAATCAAAATGTGTGGCAGGGTGACGTACGATTATTAGCTATATTTAATCGTGAGTTAGCGCCAGAACAAATCCAACAAAATTATGATGTGGGTGTTGGAGAAAAGTTCTTCCTATTATTCTCTATCAGCCATTTAATTGACTTACCTGAAACATATGTGATGTTCGAAGTCAGCCAGTTTGATAACTATAGCTATCTATTCAGTGGCGCTTCGTTAGTCAACATCAATGGTAGTGCTGTGGCTGAAAACTTTATTATGCAAGGCCTAAGGCTTGGCATGAATGGTAAAGAAAGTGTTCAAGGCCAATCTTATGCCAATGTTGATATGACGGTTATGTCAGGTCAGGCATTACAGCAACCATATTTATTTTCTGATTTAGGTACCATCATTGGTTTAGAAAAAGGTGCCAATCAAGATGAATTTTTCTTAACGTTTGAGCAATTAGGGCAACACACTAATGTGCGTATTCCTGGTGAGGTTGTGACACCTGCTCCAGTAGCGGCATCAACTGAAACATCGCATATCGGTATACGTAATTTTGCTGAAATAAACCACAGTATGAGTGTATTGACCGGTGTTAATCAGCAAACAACAAAAGTATTTGATACTTATCAATTGGTAAAGCGACAATTGCCGAGCATTGAAAATATTGACACTTTCATCTCTGCACATCAAATGGGGGTGACGCAATTAGCCATCGCTTATTGTGATAGTGCAATTGAAGATAACGTTATTCGTACTACTTGGTTACCAGATGTTGATTTTAGTCAAACACCTGCGGTGGCACTTTCAACTACAGAACGTGGAAATTTACTCAATCCATTAATCGATCAAATGATGCCGCTTGATTTGGTTACGCAACCTGTGAAGTCTGAGGTATATAGCGAGTTAGATAGTTTAGTTGGTAAGTTATCTCAATGCGGTACAAATTGCGATGCTGAGCGAACTGCAACAATCGCTAAATCAAGCTGTGCAGCCGTATTAGCCAGTGCAGTCATGATGGTGCAGTAATGATGAACTTGAAAACGATTAAAAATATAAAATGTATGCAAGGAAGCCACTATGACTAAGCGTAAATCACTACATCTAGATGCGCCTTTGTTATTTTCTGATCACAGAAAACCGTTAACTCGACGTGAATTTATCGCCAGTGGATTATGTAAGGGCGGGCAGGTCGTAGCAGGTGCTTCATTATTCAGTTTGTTTGCTAATCCAACTGATGCGCAAGCTTCATTATCACCAGACTTAGAAGCACTACGGGATAGCTGTGGCATTAATGTACAAGGTGCAGGCAAAATTCCATTTATCAGTTTTGATTTAGCCGGCGGTGCTAACATTGCGGGGTCAAATGTATTGGTCGGTGGTGCAGGTGGTCAGCAAGACTTTCTATCCACGGCAGGATATAACAAACTTGGTTTGCCTGGTGATATGGCACCATCAATTGCCAATCCTACCGTGGGCATGTCAGACTTTATTAATACCGATCTCGGTTTAGCCTTTCATTCTGACTCTCAGTTTTTAAGAGGGATACTTGAAAAAGTTTCCCCTGAAACAGCAACACGCATTAATGGTGCAGTGATCCCTTCACGTTCAGACAATGATACTGGTAATAATCCACACAATCCTATGTATGCTATTGCAGCTACGGGTGCTGATGGATCTTTAATGCCATTGATTGGATCGCGCAATACAGATTCCGGTGGTAACTCAATGGCTGCCAGCAATTTTATGGACTTATCTAAAAGACCAACCAAAATTGATAGACCATCAGACGTCACTGGTTTAGTCGATGTAGGTGACTTATTTAGCCTATTATCTCAATCTGATGCAGTGACTGTAATGGAAAGTATTCAGCGCATTAGTGCGCAGAAAATGGCTGCAGTTAATACACAAGTAACCCGTGATGATGTCATTAAAGATTTAGTTAATTGTGGTTACGTTAAAAGTGCAGATTTAGCAGATAGATTTGGCGATCCATCGACACTGAACCCGCTACTTGACCCTGACATTGTCGGTCCTGGTGGCATTTTCACCATAAACGAGTTTGATAGTGAGTCAGAGTTTCAGAAAACGGCCTCTATTATGAAACTCGTCGTTAATGGCTATGCTGGTGCGGGCACTGTGACAATGGGCGGGTTTGATTATCACACTGGTGAGCGCGGTACAGGTGAGTTACGTGATTTGAGAGCTGGTCGTTGCATGGGTGCGTGTTTAGAGTACGCAGCTAGACGCAATATGCCTCTAATGATGTATGTTTTCAGTGATGGTTCTGTGGCCAGTAATGGCCGTATTGATGATTCAGAAGATGGTCGTGGCAAAGGTGAATGGACTGGTGATAATTCATCAACAGGTGCGTCATTCTTCTTAGTGTACAACCCAAGTGGCCGTCCACAATTAATGGGTGCGGACGCTGAGCAAATGGCTCGACACCAGCAAATTGGCTTTATGCGCAGTGATGCTTCAGTGGATACTGCTTCTGCGCCATCGGCGAATAATGTGAATTTATTAGTTGATACGGTATTGCTTAATTATATGGCTTTACATGGTGAGCAAGGTCAGTTTGCTAGCGTTGCCCCTAGGCAAGGCCTAGGCAGCGGTGCAATGTTAGATACCTTAACGGCATTCCAACCGATTGTTTAGCATTTAAACACTAATTAAAACACGCCAAATTCATAAACGCCAAAGTGATACTGTTCATGAGTTTCACCTTGGCGTTTCTATTTCTAGTAATTAAGCGTGGGTACAGTTAGGAAATTGAGGGGGGCAAAACACTAATTCTGTTGTAACCCTGTCGACATATGCATGGTTCGTGCATTATCAATAATAATGGCTTCATAATCAGCAAGATTATTGATTAGGGACATACCTTCATTTAACCCTTTAATAAATACAGCTGTTGAGAGTGCATCCACATAAGTGGCATTTTTGCCCATAATACTGACACTAATGACTTCCCTTGCTGAGTCTCCGGTTTTCGGGTTAATAATATGATGGTAACGAATGCCGTCTTCAATAAAATATCGTTCATAATCTCCTGAAGTCGAAATAGATTCATTTTCAAGGGGAATTGTCACAGCGGTTTTATCGGGTGATCTTGGGTGCTTCACACCGACATACCAAGGTCTACCTCTTCTATCACCAAGCATACTGGTATCGCCACCGGCGCTTACTAATGCATGTTCAATACCTTGTTGCTTCAACAGCGCAATGGCTTGTTTAACAGCATGCCCTTTAGCGATACCCCCTAAATCAATTTTTATATCAGGATGCGTAAAGTGAATACTATGATCAGCACCTTTCAGTAAGATTGATTGGTAATTTATTGCTTCAAGACTTTTAGCTATAGCTTGTGCATTGGGTTTGATGCTCTCACGATAGTTATATTGATAACCAACAGATGCATAGGTGATGTCAAACGCGCCGTGGGTTAACTGAGCAATATGCTGTGCATCTTTAATTAATAAATATAGCTCCAGTTTTATTGGAACAGGCTGTTGTGCTGCCAGCAAGTTAACTTGTGATAATTGGCTAGTTTCAATATATGGGCTCATTAATTGATTAATACGATCCATTTCAGCAACCACAATTGCCACTAATGCTTGAGCCTCATCAGATTGAAGTGCACTAGGGTGCCAGAATTCAACATGTGCTTGTGTGCCCATGACAGTAAATGTGTGTTGATGCCAATTGGCATTAGCATTTTTACATACGCATGATAATAGGAATAAGCAGATAATTTTGTAAGTGTTAGACATGCTCAGACTCAGATTGGTATTGCAATAAAGATACGGTATTAAGCGAGTGCTGCTCTATACAGCATATGACTCATACAAGCTCAAGCTAAAATATCATTGTTATCAGCGCGATAAAAGAATAAACCACCGATAAGGTGGCTTATTCTGGTTATGAGGCTAACCGTATATATTATCTCGTACTTTTACTTAGCTGGTGCAACAAGATATGGCGATTGTGCAGTTTCTTTTGCGTATTCAAGGCTGTAAAAGTGCGCTTCACTGGTACCATTTTCAAATTGGTTATAAACACCAGCTTTGAAATAGCTCAAAAAGTCTTGCCAGTAGTCAATGTTATGGTCCACTCGAGTGACACCATCTACTTTAACAATCAGACGTTTATCACCGACTAAGATATCGAAGCGAGTAGGGTGATCAGGATCGTATTTGCCGAGATTGACTCTAATATATGCATTTTTACAGTCGGCCGTGTCTCTGTTACCGCTTTTGGTACTACAGTTGATGTTGTTGTTTTTGATGACGGCCCAGTAATGGTCTGAAAAATCACGTCGCTCAGCTTCATATACAATGCGCATCAATGGGTGCGGTATATAACCTACGCCATGCTTACCGTCATCAAATGTGCCTTTGTTGTGTACTTGTAAGATGGTAAAGGCATCATTCTTACTTGGGCTATCTTTCATTGATTCACGCGGGTTAATTGGCATAACATCAGCTGACAGTCGATAGAAGGCATTGGCATCATCTGTTTTAAAATTATTTTGAACACGAAATTCATTTCGTAATTTATAGCCAGTCATTTTCATAACCAAGGCTTCAGCATTTGTGTCCACATAAAAATATTCGTTGAGCACATCACTAAAATCACCATCTTTAGCTAATTCATATTTACTGCCTGGCTTAGCATTTGGTTCAGAAATTTGTAGCTTTGATACCTTTGCAATTGAGTCGAACTTACTATATTGGGTAACGGCAACTTTTTCGCCTGTTAGCGGCTTTGCTTGATACGCAGAAGGGATTGTAGGTTCAGTGCTTGCACAGCCAAATAATAAAGCTGAACATAACAATGCTAATGACAGTTTAGATGTTTTATTCATGTGTACTTCCTGTTTCTTAGAGTTAGCAGATTTTACATATAATAATACAATTGATTCTGTGTAGCAGATCTCATTTCAGATTATTTTAAGCATGGCTTTTTTCATCTTTTATATTATGGATAAATGTTGAATTATGACTGGAGTTTCTGAATTGGTATCTTATGCTAGTCAATTAGTTATATTCTTGTTAGCAATGTATGCAATCAATAAATTTCATGAGAAAAGAGAACCAAAATTATGAAAAATATCGTTATTACAGGAGCTAATAGAGGTATAGGCTTAGCGCTTGTAAAACAGTTTATAGATAAAAATTATCGAGTGTTTGCTGTTTGTCGTCAGTCTTCATTGGCACTAGCACAATTAGATGTTGAAGTCATAGATGGCATTGATGTGGTTAATGAAGATGATCTTATTCGTCTACAACAGCGATTAATGGATGTGGATATTGATTCATTAATCTGTAATGCAGGAATTTTACGTGATGAGCAACTTGGCAATCTAAACCTAGCCACAATCCGTGAACAATTTGAAGTCAATGCAATTGCGCCATTAAGAATTGTAGAGTTACTGGAAACCCACTTGGTCAACAACGCAAAAATTGCCATGATTACCTCCAGAATGGGCTCGATTGCTGATAACTCGTCTGGTGGACGTTACGGTTATCGTATGTCTAAAGCAGCACTTAATGCCGCTTCTATGTCGATAAGCCATGATTTAGCTTATAAAGGTGTTGCTATTGGCATTTATCACCCTGGCTATGTCCAAACTGACATGGTTGGTAATCGCGGTGATATTTCAGCTGAAGAAGCAGCTAAAAGATTAACAGGTCTGATTGAAAATTTGTCTTTAGCAAATTCTGGTGTGTTTATGCACTCAAATGGACAAGTGTTACCCTGGTAAAGTTTCTGTATAAATCATTAGTAGTTTTTGTCAGCTTGTTTATTGTTTTCGCTTTCAATGAAAATATCACTGAATTTGTTCACATAATGATGGTTTTTTATTTTACTCAGTTAATTTCAAGCTTATTTTAAGGTTTGCTACATAAATGGTGTTTATGCTGGCAATTGTATAATTATCATAAAAAGATTCGGTGTCATCATCGAGCTAGGATTTAAGGAATAGTCATGAGTGCAAGTACACAGTCTGACGAACCACAGAAGGTTGGTCGTCTTACTAGGGTGTTGGATGGGATTGAAAAGGTAGGTAATAAACTACCTGATCCTGCGATGTTATTTTTAATTTTACTGTTTGCTGTTTGGGGTGTATCAGCTCTACTCTCAGGGGTAAGCTTTGAAGCGATCGATCCAAGAACAGATGCACCTATTGTGGTCAATAATCTGATGAGTGCAGCAGCACTGACCGATTTTTTAACTTCAATGGTCACCACATTTACTGCATTTGCGCCATTAGGTGTTGTATTGGTGGCTATGTTGGGTGTGGGTGTTGCAGAACAGTCGGGTTATATTAATACTGCACTAAAGCAGATGCTTAAAGTGACTCCAGCCAAATTGTTAACGCCAGCAGTTGTGGTTGTCGGCATTATTTCACATACCGCTACTGATGCTGGTTACGTGGTGGTTATTCCACTTGCTGGTGTGATCTTCTTTACAGTTGGCCGCCATCCTTTAGCGGGCATTGCAGCAGCATTTGCCGGTGTTTCAGGTGGTTTCTGCGCTAACTTTATTCCATCAGGTATAGACCCACTACTGCAGAGTTTCACACAATCTGCGGCGCAAATTTTAGACCCAGATATTCAAATCAACCCTTTAAATAACTGGTTTTTTGCCGCTTCATCATGTATTCCAATTACACTGGTAATTTGGTATTTAACTGACAAAATTTTAGAGCCAAGATTAAACCGTTCACACAAGGTCAATCGTGAAGAAGTTGATTTACCCGCAATGGATGAAGCAACGGGTGCTGAGATGAAAGCATTTAAAGTAGCTTCACTCGCTATGTTTGGTGCAATGGCCGCATTTTTCTTCTTAGCATTACCAGAAACGTCTACCTTACGTGATGAAAATGGTTCGTTAACCAGTTTCAGTGCGCCATTAATGCAATCCATTGTGCCACTTATTTTTATCTTTTTCGTATTACCGGGCTTAGTATATGGCTATATGACTAAAACATTCCAAAGTTCTTCTGATGTTGTACAAGCCATGTCGAAGTCTATGAGTGGTATGGCACATTATATTGTTATGGCCTTTTTCTGTGCTCAGTTTGTTGCTGCATTTTCAGCATCAAACTTAGGTGCATTAATCGCAATTGAGGGCGCAAGTGGTCTTAAAGCAATGGCTTTACCACCTGAAGTGACCGTGGTTGGTATGATCCTGTTGGTCGGTTTTGTTAACCTATTTGTCGGCTCTTCTTCTGCTAAGTGGGCCTTGATTGGTCCTGTTTTAGTACCTATGTTGATGCAACTTAATATCAGCCCTGATTTATCACAAGCTGCTTATCGTGTCGGTGATTCAAGCTCAAATATCATTACGCCACTTATGCCTTACTTCCCGTTAGTCGTTGTGTACTGTCAACGTTATGTTAAAGGCATTGGTATCGGCACACTAATTTCGATGATGTTGCCATTTAGCTTGGCGCTATTATCTATATGGAGTGTGTGGCTACTAATATATTGGTCCATAGGTCTGCCGTTAGGCTTAGGTGCTAGTTACGTTTATTAATGAATAAGATAATGGAAAAGCAGCGTTTATCGCTGCTTTTTTTTTGAGTGATAATCGGGCGTAGGTTTCACCATCTATCAAAATTATTATTAGAGTTACTAACATATTGTTGGAAGTTATATGTCGTAGATGGGTTTATCTATAGTTTGAACTACAATTAGTGTGTTTATATTTGATGATAAAATAATAAATTGGATTACCCCATATGTCTGAATTAAGCATTGACTCCACTTACGGAGTGATTGTTATCCAGGATTTAAAAGTACTTCATGTAGATGACAATTATGCAAAAATATATGGGTATGCTGATGGCAATGATTTACTCATTCATATCGATTCCTTTCTTGATTTAATCCCTGAGCGATTCCACTCCAAAGCTTGTGAGAACTACCACGATACTATTGCAGGTAAAATTTACCCACGTGGCCACACATACGTAAATATCGACCGCAGTGGCCGTGAGTTCACCGTCTTTTCTGTAGATCATGTTATCGATTGGAATGATAAACCTGCTTTGCAGGTCACAGTAATTGATTTATCTGTAGTCGTTGAAGCTAACAGGCGGATTCGGGAAAAAGATCGTATGTTTACTAAGCTAATCATGCAATCTGGGCAAGGGATTATGGTTCACCGTGGCTTTAAACCTTTGATGGTTAATCAAGCATGGGTAAATGCGATACATGCTGAGTCGGTTGAGCAAGTACTTTCAATGGATAGTATTTTGTCCATTATCCCTCTAGAACATCAAGAAGATGCAAAACAGCAGTACCAGCAGATAATATCTGGTGAGGTGGTTGGTAAGAGTGTTGTATCAGAAAATATTTGCTTCGATGGTGTCAGGCGTTATTTCAATATTTATAACAACGTTATTGATTGGGATTATGCGCCAGCAATACAGGTAGTATTGGAAGATATAACTGACAAAGTGAAATACGAGAAAGCTTTAGCACATCGGGCAACACATGACAGTTTAACCGATTTACTCAATCGCAATGCCATTTATGATTGGATTGACGAAAAGATGCAAAACAATATCACTTTAACATGCATCCTAGCTGATATTGATAATTTCAAAATGATTAATGATAACCATGGTCATGCAGCAGGTGATCAAGTCATTTTGACATTAGCCAGAATTTTTTCGAAAAATATAGCAAAAATAAATGGCATTGTTGGGCGTTGGGGCGGAGAAGAGTTTATTGTATTTGTCTCGTCTGCGGATAATGAAACGGTTTACCACTTAATTGAATCTGTGCGTACTCAATTTGCAGCCTATATTTTTGAAACAGACTCATGCCAATTTTCAGCGACGGTTAGCATTGGAATTGGCTTTAACTGCATATGTGATGAAAACACCGTTATCGACGATTTAATTAAAACGGCCGATAAACGATTATATATGGCTAAAGCGAATGGCAAAAATCAAGTAAGCGCCACTGATTGTGTTTGCTGTAATGAAAATAACTAAACAACAATTGCTATCTTTTTAAAAGGTCTACACTGAAAGGGCGGAGTAATCCTTGTTGCTCTGCTTCACTTCAATGGGGCAAATATGAAACATACTCTTCATCAGTGCTTATATATATTAAGTACTATATTAATCACCCTCAGCGCTAACCAAGCAATAGCGTCTAACAATCCAGATTATGATCCTAAATATGCTGCAAAGCTTGGTGCTGATCAATATGGCATGAAGCGTTATGTTATGGCGTTTTTACGAAAAGGGCCTAATCGTGATCAGCCACAAAAGCAAGCAGATGAATTACAGGCAGCGCATTTAGATAATATTAATCGATTAGCTAATGCTGGTAAGTTGGTATTAGCTGGACCATTCCTTGATGATGGCGATTTGCGCGGGATCTATATCTTTGATGTAGCATCTGTTGCTGAAGCAAAAGCACTGACTGCAACCGACCCTGCTATCAAAGCTGGTAGCTTAACCATGGAGTTAATTCCTTGGTACGGCAGTGCAGCATTAATGCAAATAACCGAGTTACATTACAAAGCTGCAAAGACAGTTTTTTAAAATTTTTGGGTATCAGCCTAAACATTCTGATTCTGTTGCCCAGATTGTTGCTTAAAACTGTTCAACTCTTTGATGAACAGTGGGAGCAGCAACACCGTTAATACAATATTCGATATTGGAACAGAAAGCCAAACACCTGTTATGCCGAATAAAGGAGGTAAACAAAAGATAAAGGGAAGTTGAATAGCCATATTTGCAATAGATATTTTTAGTGATGTTTCTGCTTGATTCATAGCAATAAAATACATAGTTGCAATAAATATTATCCCGTCAAATGCTAGTGCAAATAGATGTAGTCTTACCCCTTTTAATGCTTCAATCATTAGTTGCGGATTGTCATCTATAAAAATACCAATTATGGCTTCGGGAAAGAGATTTAAACTGACGACCATACCTATTGCTAACAAGATCACTACCTTTACAGCAAGTAAGACAGTTTGTGAAATTTTATCAAACAGTTTTGCACCATAATAATAACTTATAGGTGGTTGCATCCCCCCCGCGATACCTTCAGCAATTAAATAGAATATTGTGGCTATATATCCAATAACAGCAAAGGCGGCAACATGTACAGCAGTGCCGTATTCCATGAATAATTTATTATTAATGGCTCTCAAAATGATATTTGGATTTGGGTCGATGAACAAAAAGCGGATGTCGGTATTGTATTTGACGGTGAAGGTTTACCGAAAGATTTGGAATACTTCTCTGTTGATAGCTTTTACTTAACCTTGGTAGTGGGTAAGCAGCACCCATTAGCTAGTATTCCCGTACCTACGCTAACTGAGTTAAATCAATATAAGCAATTAGTTATTTGTGATTTGCAAGGGAAGGTGAGTCAGCCAATTTCATCTAATTACTGGTTGTTAGATAGCTTTTATTACATTACTGGGCTGGTCAGTCATGGTGTTGGCTGGGCGTTAGTGCCAGAGCATATTGCCAAAGCAGAGTGGATCCAACAAACAGGCGTGGTTGAATTGGATAGTTACCATATCCCTGAATCTTTATTAGTTGAAGTGGGTCTAGTTAAACGGCGTAATAAAGGCTCTGGGTTGGTTATGGAATGGCTACTAAAAGAGCTTGAGGTGTTATTTCAAAAAAGTAGAACCAGATAACTTGGTTAAGTAAATGTATTAAACGGGCTCTTTCACTTTATCAATAGCATCAAACAAATTTAGCGTTGGAGATGGGGTGTGGCTCATATCTAAATCGATATTTGTTTCTGGCACACAACAACATGGTAGGCATTCATTGTCGGCAAGTTCAACCAAAGGTTCAGTTACATATGTCACTTCACCGCTGTTTATTTTGGTTTTACAGGCACCACAAAAACCATTTCGGCATTCAGAAAACACTTCAAGTTTTTTAAATTCTAGCGCTTCAAGCAAGGTTGACTGCTTGTTATTAAAGAGCAGCACAGGCTGCCCTTTAATACTAACGATAGGGGCTTTTTTGTAAGGATTATAAGTCAAAATCAGCAAACTCATCGCTATCGACAGCTGAGTCAATTTGACCGACTAAGTATGAAGACACTTCAACTTCTTGTGGGGCAACTTGAACGGCATCACTTTCAAGCCAGTTCTTCATCCATGGCAGTGGGTTAGACGTTTGCTCATAAGGCTGAATAAGGTTAACTGACTTCATACGTTGATTGGTAATGTATTCAACATACTGACATAAAATTTGCTCATTCAAGCCAATCATTGAGCCATCTTTAAATAGGTACTTAGCCCATTCTTTTTCTTGTTCAGCAGCTTCTAAAAACAAGTTGTAAGCTTCAGCTTCACATTCTTGTGCAACTTCAGCCATTTCAGGATCGTCTTTGCCACCTTGCATAAGGTTCAGTATGTGCTGTGTGCCATTTAAGTGGAGCGCTTCATCACGGGCAATCAGACGAATAATTTTAGCATTACCTTCCATCAACTTCCGTTCAGCAAATGCAAATGAACAAGCAAAGCTGACATAAAAGCGAATAGCTTCGAGTGCATTGACTGACATCATGCAAAGGTACAGTGCTTTTTTAAGTACACGCGAGTTAACTGTGATGGTTTCACCATTAAACTCATGAGTACCGTCACCATGTAATTCATGTACTTGCGTAAGCTTTATTAGCTTGTCGTAATAATGTGAAATATCACCCGCACGCTTTAAAATCTCTTCATTTTCGACAATATCATCAAATACCACTGATGGGTCATTGACAATATTTCGAATAATATGTGTGTATGAACGCGAGTGAATGGTTTCTGAAAAAGACCAAGTTTCAATCCAAGTTTCTAGCTCAGGCAGAGACACTAACGGAAGAAATGCCACGTTTGGTGAACGACCCTGAATAGAATCAAGCAAGGTTTGATACTTAAGATTAGAAATAAAGATATGCTTCTCATGAGCCGGTAAATCTGCGTAATCAATCTTATCCCGACTGACATCAACTTCTTCTGGTCGCCAAAAGAAAGACAATTGCTTTTCGATCAATTTCTCGAATACTTCGTATTTTTGTTGGTCAAAACGCGCAACGTTAACTGGCTGACCAAAGAACATGGGTTCTTTAGTGGCATCATTTGGGGTTTGACAAAAAGTTGAGTAGGCCATTTTATTATTCCTAAAATAGCGGGTAATTACCCGCTAGTATCCATTCTGTATTTAAATTTTACACGCGCCGCCAGCACAGCTGTCATCTTCTTTTTCTACTGCGGTGATGTCATCATGTTGATCTGAAGCCCCATCACGTGTGTTGTGATAGTAAAGTGTTTTCACACCTAATTTGTAGGCATTCAACAAATCTTTAAGTAATGTTTGCATCGGCACTTTCTTGCCATCAAAGCGAGTAGGGTCATAGTTGGTATTAGCTGAGATCGCCTGATCTACGAACTTTTGCATAATGCCAACTAACTCTAAATAACCTTGGTTATTAGGCATGTTCCAAAGTAATTCATAATCATCTTTTAACTGCTCAAAATCAGGTACAACTTGCTTAAGTTGTCCGTCTTTACTTGCCTTAACACTAATAAGACCTCGTGGTGGCTCAATACCATTAGTCGCATTTGAGATTTGTGAAGATGTCTCTGAAGGCATCAATGCTGATAACGTTGAGTTACGTAGACCATACTGCAAAATATCTTGGCGTAATTGTTCCCAATCCATGTGCAATGGCTCATCACAGAATTGATCAAGCGCGCGCTTATATGTATCAATCGGCAATAAACCTTGTGAGTATGTGGTTTCATTGAAAGCAGGGCAAGCACCTTGCTCTTTAGCCAAATTCATAGAAGCTTTTAATAGATAATATTGAATTGCTTCAAAAGTTTTATGAGTGAGATTATTTGCCGAGCCATCGGAATAGCGCTTACCGTTTTTAGCAAGGTAATTGGCGAAGTTGATCACACCAATACCGAGTGTACGACGATTCATTGAACCCAACTGCGCTGAAATAATTGGGTAATCTTGGTAATCAAGTAAGTTATCTAATGCACGCACTGCAAGATCTGCTAACTTCTCTAGTTCCTCTAGGCTTTCAATAGCACCAAGGTTTAATGCTGATAATGTACAAAGGGCAATTTCACCATTTGGATCATCAACATTATTTAGGGGTTTAGTCGGCAGCGCAATTTCAAGGCAAAGGTTAGATTGTTTAATTGGCGCAACTTTAGGGTCAAATGGGCTGTGGGTATTACAGTGATCCACATTTTGTATATAGATACGACCAGTTGAAGCACGCTCTTGCATCATTAATGAGAAGAGTTCTACCGCTTTAATTGTTTTACGACGAATGCTGCTGTCATTTTCGTATTGAACATATAAACGTTCAAATTCCAATTGATCGGCAAAGAATGCATCGTACAAGCCTGGAACATCTGACGGGCTGAATAAGCTGATGTCCTGATCTTTAATCAGGCGTTGATACATTAACTTATTGAGCTGTACACCGTAATCAAGATGACGTACACGGTTATCATCAACGCCGCGGTTGTTTTTAAGTACTAACAGAGACTCAACTTCCAAATGCCACAATGGGTAGAATAAAGTGGCTGCACCACCACGAACGCCACCTTGTGAACATGATTTAACGGCTGTTTGGAAATACTTATAAAAAGGTAAGCAACCAGTATGGAATGCTTCACCACCGCGAATTGGGCTACCTAACGCACGAATACGTCCAGCATTGATACCAATACCCGCACGTTGGCTGACATACTTAACTATCGAAGATGCTGTCGCATTAATTGAATCTAAGCTGTCGTCACACTCAATCAGTACACATGAGCTGAACTGACGCGTTGGTGTACGCACACCCGCCATAATTGGGGTCGGTAAAGAAATTTTGAATGTAGAGGCTGCATCGTAGAAATCTTTGATGTAAGTCAGGCGAGTTTCTTTTGGGTACTTAGCAAATAGGCATGCTGCCACTAATATATAAAGGAACTGTGCACTTTCATAAACTTCATGTGTTACACGGTTTTGAACGAGGTATTTACCTTCAAGCTGTTTAACCGCTGCGTAGGAAAAGTTCATATCACGCCAGTGATCTAAATAGCCATCCAAAATTTCAATTTCTTCACGAGTATAATCAGCAAGAATATGGGTATCATATTTACCTAATTCGACTAACTTAGTGACATGATCATAAAGTTTTGGCGGCTCAAACTGACCAAATGCTTTTTTGCGAAGATGGAAAATAGCTAATCTTGCTGCAAGAAATTGATAATCTGGCGATTCAGGTGAAATCAAATCAGCAGCAGCTTTAATGATCGTTTCATGAATGGCCTCGGTTGGAATGCCATCAAAAAATTGTAAATGAGATCTAAGTTCAACCTCAGATACAGAAACGTTGTTTAATCCTTTTGCCGCCCATGTAATGACTCGGTGAATTTTCTCTAAGTCAATTATTTCACGTTCGCCACAACGTTTAGTGACCATCATATTGCTGTTCATTGAAGATTTGCCTTGGTGTAGTTATTCACCCTAGTGTCAGTGTTAAACACATTGGTTGTAGACTAAACATCGGTTAACCATCCATGGGATGCAATCTTTATGCATTAATAACATTTTGTTATCAATTCGCTATCAGTTTTAAGATCCTGTTTGGATCACGATACTTTACGAATTGCAAGAGATTATTTGTGTCTACTTAACACTTAAATACACTATATATGGTGTTGTTTAAAATCTAAGGTACAAGATAGTGAGGTTTGATTGCTTTTGCAACCCTGAATTATTAGAACATCTTGTGGATAAGTTGAGGACAGTTTTAACTGTTAGTAAAGGCTAACCCCACAGGGCAAACTTTTCAATCATTTACAAAATGCAACATATCTTTAACCTTCCTCTGTTAAAGTTTTGATCGCTAAAATAATCAGCGATTAGATTAAAAACTGAATCGGTTTATTGTGCATTATTTTGAACGTTATATTTCAAAATTTGTCGCTACCAACCACTTTGCTACTGAGTCTGGCGTGTCAAATGTTACTGTTGCAGGCCAGCTTTCTGGTTCATCAGTCTTTGCTATATAGCCCCACAAAGCAGTCCCTCCAATCATGGAGGCATTTTGTGCTGCAATAAGATCCCGCTCGGCATCACCCAAATACAAGATATTTTGCGGATCGACACTGATCTGCTGCGCTGCTAGTAACATAGGAGCAGGGTGTGGTTTGGGATGTTTGGTACTGTCACCAGATACAGTGGCTTTGCAATGTGTATCAAGAGACAAAGCTTTCATCAGTGGACGCGCAAATTTTGCTTGTTTATTGGTGACTACACCAAAAGGGATGTTATGTTTATTCAATAGATTTAATAAGCCTGTCATGCCATCAAATAAGCGTGCATGCTCACCATTTAATTTATGGTAATGTGCTAATAATTTTTGTTGAATAGAAATGTGAGTTGCTTCGCTTTCATTTGGTAGGGCGCATCTGACTAAATGTAAACTACCGTGGGAAGCAGCATGGCGCAGACTATCAACATTATGAGTTGCAAAGTTTTCTTCAAGTAGACTGGCATTGAGTGCCGCGACCAGATCTGGCGCTGTATCCACCAAAGTACCATCAACATCAAATAACACACCTTTAACTTGTACCTCTGTCTTTTGGAGCAGAGTAGCTTGAGTCTCTTTATTATCTGTATATGGCATGTATATCTCGTATTTTTTTCAGGCACAAAAAAGCCCTAATGAAAGGGCTCAAACAGTTAATCTACTTTTCGTGTGGCAATCATATAGTTTACATCGACATTATCTGTGTACTTGAACACACCTGATACCGGGTTATAAGTTATCCCGAGGGCGTCTTTACAGATTAAGTCTGTGTTATCAACCAATGAGATAAGCTCTGATGGTTTAATAAACTTGCTATGCTCGTGAGTACCAACCGGTAACATCTTTAATAAGTATTCAGCACCAACAATGGTTTGTATGAATGACATGATATTGCGATTAATGGTTGAGAAAAAAACATACCCATCCGGTTTGACCATATCGCAGCAAGCTTGAATAACAGATTGCGGATCAGGCACATGCTCTAACATTTCCATGCAAGTTACCACATCATAATATTCTGAGTGGCTATCTCGGTGTTCTTCAGCTGTAGTTCTAACATATTCCACAGTGACACCAGTCTCTAAGGCATGTAGTTTGGCGACTTCTAATGGTTCTTCACCCATATCAAGGCCAGTGACCTTAGCCCCTATTTTCGCCATGCTTTCAGATAAAATCCCCCCACCACAGCCCACGTCTAGGACTTGTTTTTCGAAAATACCGCCGGCAGTTCTATCGATATAATTAAGTCTTAACGGGTTGAGTTGATGCAGTGGTTTAAAATCGCCATTTGGATCCCACCAACTTTCGGCCATTGCTTCAAATTTAGCAATTTCTTGAGGGTCAACATTTTGAGCTTGATTAGATTCTTGTGACATTACAGCACCTAGGTCAAACAGGATAATTTATGTCATTATAACGATATCCATTTGAATAAAAATAGCGTTTTTGAATTGCCGTGTCAGTTTGCTATTTTTTAATCAATCTTGGACGGGGAAATGGTTTCAACCTTTAAGAAGGCGATAGTAATAATTTTTTATAGCTGGCGGTGATAAATTGAACAATGATTTTGCATCTGATGATTATTTGCTAACCATATTATGTTTCCCTTATTAAATATTGATAGCGAGCAAGCTTCATAAAAATAAAAATTTCCAATAAATCTAATAAATTGGCAGTTAAATTTGAATTGCATAGGGTTTACTCTAGCGACAAAAATTATCTGTGTTAGAATGCCAAATCACGTTTAAAAGCTCAGCTGTAATATGGACTATTTGCAGCAGGCTAATTTTAGAGGAACGAGCAGTTTATGACTGATCTGGCATCATCTATTTCGCCAATTAACATCGAAGACGAACTCAAAAATTCGTACCTTGATTACGCAATGAGTGTAATCGTTGGTCGTGCATTACCAGATGTTCGTGACGGCCTTAAGCCAGTTCACCGTCGTGTGTTATTTGCGATGAATGAACTTAAAAACGATTGGAACAAACCATATAAAAAATCCGCTCGTGTTGTTGGTGACGTAATCGGTAAATATCACCCACATGGTGACTCAGCTGTTTATGACACGATCGTACGTATGGCGCAGCCTTTCTCTTTACGCTACACACTTGTCGACGGCCAGGGTAACTTTGGTTCTGTAGATGGTGATTCAGCGGCAGCAATGCGTTATACCGAAATCCGTATGGAGAAGTTAGCGCACTCACTATTAGCTGATTTAGAAAAAGAAACCGTTGACTATGTACCTAACTATGATGGTACAGAACACATTCCTGCCGTGTTACCGACACGTATTCCAAATTTATTAGTCAATGGTGCATCTGGTATCGCGGTAGGTATGGCGACGAACATTCCGCCACATAACCTAACTGAAGTTGTTAATGGCTGTTTAGCGCTTATTGAAGAGCCTAGCTTATCCATTGAACAACTAATGGAGTACATCCCAGGGCCAGACTTCCCAACTGCTGCAACCATTAATGGTCGTAAAGGTATTATTGATGCTTACAACACGGGTCGTGGCCGTGCGGTAATGCGTGCCAAAGCAGATGTAGAAGAAGAAAATGGCCGCGAGAGAATTATTGTTACTGAGATCCCATATCAGGTTAACAAAGCTCGTTTAATTGAAAAAATTGCTGAGCTAGTTAAAGACAAGCGCATTGAAGGTATTAGTGGCTTACGCGATGAGTCTGATAAAGACGGAATGCGTATCGTTATTGAAATCAAACGTGGTGAAGTAGGTGAAGTTGTACTGAACAACTTATACGCACAAACGCAATTGCAGTGTTCATTTGGTATCAACATGGTTGCGCTGACTAACGGTCAACCTAAGTTGTTTAACCTGAAAGAAATGCTTGAGTGTTTCATTTTACACCGCCGTGAAGTTGTAACACGACGTACCGTTTTTGAATTACGCAAAGCTCGTGAACGTGCGCATATTCTTGAAGCGTTAGCGATTGCATTAGCCAATATTGATCCTGTGATTGCTTTGATCAAAGCATCACCAACCCCTGCTGAAGCGAAAGAGAAACTAGTCGCTCAAGGTTGGGCACTCGGTAATGTGCAAGGCATGCTTGAAAAAGCCGGTGATGATGCCGCTCGTCCAGAATGGTTAGAGCCTGAATATGGTATCCGTGACGGTCAGTATTATCTTACTGAGCAACAAGCTCAGGCGATCCTAGAGCTTCGCTTACATCGTTTAACCGGCCTTGAGCACGAGAAGATCTTAGCTGAATATGAAGAGCTACTTGAGTTCATTGCGGGTCTACTGTTCATTCTTCGTAGCCCTGAACGTTTAATGGAAGTCATTAAAGAAGAGTTAAAAGAAATTCTTGAACAATATGGTGATGAGCGCCGCACGGTGATCAACCAAAATGAAGTTGATATGAGTCTTGAAGATCTTATTAACGAAGAAGATGTGGTTGTGACCTTGTCTCATATGGGTTATGCCAAGTACCAGCCTTTGACTGACTACCAAGCTCAACGACGTGGTGGTAAAGGTAAAGCCGCAACGAAAGTAAAAGATGAAGATTTTGTCGAAAAACTATTAGTTGCCAATACCCATGACACTATCTTGTGCTTCTCTGATTTCGGTAAGATGTACTGGTTAAAAGTCTATCAATTACCATTAGCCAGCCGTACCGCGCGTGGTCGTCCAATCATTAATTTATTACCATTGTCTGATGGCGAGCGAATTACCGCTATTCTGCCTGTACGTGAGTATGCAGATGATAAATACATTGTGATGGCAACATCTCACGGTACAGTGAAGAAAACAGCACTAACGGCTTACAGTAACCCTCGTGCAAACGGCATTATTGCAGTTAATTTGAAAGACGATGACCAACTAATTGGTGTCGATATTACCGATGGTAGTAATGACATCATGTTGTTCTCTAACGAAGGTAAAGTCGTTCGTTTCAACGAGAAAGTGCGTGATTCAGAAACCGGTGAAATTAAGAAAGATCCTGAAACTGGCGAAGAGCTCATTGCTATTCGTGCAATGGGTCGTACAGCCACTGGTGTTCGCGGTATCAAGCTTGAAGATGGTCAAAAAGTCGTTTCGATGATCATTCCGAAAGAAGAAGGTGCAATCCTAACGGTAACAGAAAATGGTTACGGTAAGCGTACTGAACTTTCTGAGTACCCAGCGAAGAGCCGTGGTACTAAAGGTGTTGTTTCGATTAAGGTAAGTGACCGTAATGGTTCAGTTGTTGGCGCTGTACAAGTTGGCGGGAATGACGAAATCATGTTGATCAGTGATAAAGGTACCTTAGTAAGAACGCCAGCTGATGGTGTTTCTAAAATTGGTCGTAATACACAAGGTGTGACCATTATTAGAACCGCTGATGATGAGAAAGTAGTTGGCTTGCAACGTATTGAAGAAATTCAAGCTGATGAAACTCTAGAAGCAGAATTAGATGCTGCAGAAGAGCAAACTCAAGCTGAATCAGCTTCTACTGAGAATACTGAGTCAGATCCAGAATAAACCTCAGTTGTGATGAAATGAAGAGTGCCAATTGGCACTCTTTTTTTTTGTTCAAAATTATTCATGTTGGAAAGCGTAAAAGGCTATTAAAGTTACTTTGAAATACTTAGTATGTAGCTTGGTCAATGCAATCAATATGTAAAGGAGTCATTTGTGGTGGAGAAGTTTAATTTCTGTGCGGGGCCAGCAATGTTACCTGCAGCTGTTATGCAAAAAGCGCAACAGGAATTAGTTGATTGGAATGGCCTTGGTGTTTCTGTGATGGAAATAAGCCATCGTAGCAAAGCATTTATTTATTTAGCCAAGCAAGCTGAGCTCGACTTACGTGAGTTAATGCAGATCCCTGAAAATTACCAAGTGTTATTTATGCATGGTGGTGGTCGCGCTCAATTCACCAATATTGTCACTAATTTTTTAGGTGATAATGGTCGTGCTTTATATCTGACTTCTGGCCAATGGTCTAGTAGTGCAGTAAAAGAGGCACGAAAGTTAGTCGGTGAGTCTGCAATTGATGAGTTATTGATTACACAACGCAATGGTGAGTCTGTAGACGTTAACATACCTGAGTTAACAGGCGAGAAATCACAATACCGTTATGTGCATTACTGTCCAAACGAGACGGTTGATGGCATCGAGATATTCGATAGCATCACTAGCCCATGGCCTGTAATAGCGGATATGTCTTCAACCATCATGTCCCGTCAAATTGATGTGAGTAAATTCGCTGTAATTTATGCCGGCGCACAGAAAAATATCGGTCCATCAGGTTTATCAATTGTCATTGTACGTGATGACATGCTCACCTTACCGAAATTACCTCAATCTTCTGTCATGGATTATGCAATAGCAGCTGAAAATGACTCTATGTTTAATACACCGCCAACGTTTGCTTGGTATTTGGCAGCAGAAGTCTTTAAATGGCTAAAAGCATTAGGTGGCGTTGAGCATGTTGCGAAAGTAAATCAACAAAAGGCTGAATTACTCTATCAATGTATTGATAGTAACCCTTTCTATACAAACAGTGTTAAGAAGTCATTTCGCTCCAATATGAACGTCACTTTTAAGCTTGTGGATGATAAATTAGATAAGCAATTTTTAGCACAAGCTGAACAAGCAGGTTTGTTAGCATTAAAAGGGCACAGAGTAGTCGGTGGTATGCGCGCCAGTATTTATAATGCGATGCCGCTGGCAGGGGTACAACGTTTAGTTGATTTCATGCAAGCATTTGCAGACGAACATCAATAAAAGCCCGCCATGTACAAAAAGAGCGCAAATGCGCTCTTTTTAATATTCAAACTCTTCAGATTATTCAATTCAGCGCTAAAGAAAGCGTGTCGGTAGAAATAACCGTTTATTTGATAACCTTTGCGATGCAATGAGCAAGATACTCAACATTCGCACTGCTGATCCCAGCGATACTGATCCTGCTTGAATCGACCATGTAAATACTGTGATCATGCTTAAGTGTCATGACTTGTTCAGATGAGACACCGAGGAAAGAAAACATTCCTTTTTGCTGCGCAATAAAGCTGAAATCTCTATCTACACCTAACTTATGTAGCTCATTAACTAGCATAGTACGATTGCCGTTAATTCTGTCTCGCATAACAGCAAGCTCTTGTTGCCATTGCTGATTTAACGTGTCATCAGCCAAAATGGTTTCAACAATTGCAGCGCCATGTGCTGGCGGCATAGAGTAAATACAACGCACAACATACAGTAATACTGAAAATGCTGTATTAGCTTGAGCTGAATCTGAACCTAAGATAGTGCAAGCGCCAATTCTTTCGCGGTATAAACCAAAGTTTTTAGAACACGAACTACAAAGGATCATGTTTTCAACTGCTTTGGCCATCTCCCTTACACCGTAGGCATCTTCATCTAATCCATCACCAAACCCTTGATAAGCCATGTCGATCAACGGAGTAAAGCCTTGCTTAACCGTGACTTCAATAACTTCATCCCACTGGGCTGGTGTTAAATCCATACCACTTGGGTTATGACAACAAGCATGTAATAACACAACATCATCTTTATTAACTTGCTGAAGCTGCTGCATCATTTGATCAAATTTTAATGACTTATTATCGTAGTCATAATAAGGGTAGGTTTTAACCGTGATACCGGCGGCTTCAAACAAACCGGTATGATTTGCCCAAGTAGGGTCGCTCACCCACAATACGGCATCAGGATGGCATCGCTTAATGAAATCAGCTGCAACACGTAATGCGCCAGTACCACCAGGTGTCGATACCGTTCTCACTCGATCTGCTAGTAATGCAGGATGTGTTTTACCAAATGCAAGTACTGACATTAATTGGTTAAATTGTGCAGAACCCGTTGGCCCTATATAGACCTTGGTATCTTCAGTTTCAAATCGACGCTGCTCTGCTATTTTTACGCAGTCAAGAATCGGAGTATGGCCGGCAGGATCTTTATAGACGCCAACACCCAAGTCGATTTTTTGTGGGTGTGTATCCTCTCTATATTGAGTCAAAAGACCTAAAATAGGATCTGCGGGTAGGGCAGTGAGTGAATTGAACATTCCTTATTACCTTTTTTAGCGTTTATCACATGTTATGTTGATATGGAGAATAACGTGGAATAGCATGCTAATAAACGTTTTATTGAGTTGTTGTTTCATTAACTGTCATGTTAGGTAAAACAATTTTGGCAAATAAACCTGACACAATTTAATTTCTGATTTTTTCAAGGTCTCAATTTTCACCAGAGATTATCAAATTTCTTTCATTAAACGCTTTAAAGGGCTTATTTTAGCTAATTAACAGTTGCAACCTCGCGTACAATCAGTAATGTAATAGGCAACCATTACACCTTTAAAGTTGTCAACCAATCTTGCCAAGCATGTTTGGTTAAATTTCTGCAAACACAGGTATTTAAAATACCTTATGCCGTATATAGAAGATCTTAAATGAAACAATTAAAACTTGCTCACGTCAGCACCATGAATGGTGAAATTAATATCCCAGGCTCAAAAAGTATTTCTAATCGGGCGCTGTTACTGGCCTCGCTTGCTCAAGGCAAAACAACACTGACTAATCTTCTAGATTCAGATGATATTCGATATATGCTGAAATCATTAGCGCAGTTGGGCGTTGAATATCAATTGGAGCAAGACAACACGGTATGTCATGTAACTGGTTTAAATGGCTCAATCAATAGTGAAATAGCCCAAACCCTATTTTTAGGTAATGCTGGTACCGCGATGCGTCCATTATGTGCGGCATTAACGCTCGGCAGCGGTGAATTCACGCTAACGGGTGAGCCAAGAATGGAAGAGCGTCCAATTGGCGATCTCGTTGATGCGCTGCGTCAGTTAGGTGCTGATATCACCTATTTAAAAAATGATGGATTTCCACCGTTAACCATTAATGCAACAGGCCTAAATGGCGGTGAAGTTGATATAGCTGGTGATTTATCAAGTCAATTTCTAACAGCTTTATTGATGGTTGCCCCCCTAACTAAAGATGATGTGAACATTAATATCACAGGTGAGTTAGTCTCTAAACCTTATATCGATATCACCATTGCCTTAATGGCCAAATTCGGTGTTGAAGTGATCAACCATAATTATGTACGTTTTGAAATTAAGTCAGGTCAGCGTTATGTGTCACCAGGGAGGCTATTGGTTGAAGGGGACGCATCATCAGCTTCTTACTTCCTTGCTGCCGGCGCGATTCAAGGCGGAGAAGTAAAGGTCACTGGTGTTGGTAAAAAGAGTATTCAGGGCGATGTGAAATTTGCTGATGCCTTAGCTGCGATGGGGGCAGATATAGAATGGGGCGATGACTACATCATTGCGCGTAAATCTAAATTACAGGCCATTGATATGGACATGAATCATATCCCAGATGCGGCAATGACAATTGCAACAGCAGCCTTATTTGCCCAAGGCACTACTCGCATGACTAATATATACAATTGGCGCATAAAAGAGACGGATAGATTAGCAGCAATGGCAACTGAATTACGTAAAGTGGGCGCAACGGTTGATGAAGGTCATGACTATATTACAATTACACCGCCAGAGACGATTAATACTGCAGATATAGATACTTATAACGATCATCGTATGGCAATGTGCTTCTCAATGGTGGCATTTGCTGATTGTGGTATTACGATAAATGACCCCGATTGTACTTCTAAAACTTTCCCTGATTATTTCAATCAATTTGCACGTTTATCTGCATAAGTTGTCTGCCCAAGGTTGAGTAACATCAAACTTGGGCTAGTTAACTGTCCGACCAGACTAACTTAATAAAAAAACGCAGTATTTAACATTGATTTGTTATACAATGCGGCCGCTTATTTTTGGTTAACCCTTTTGTTTTTCATGGAAGATGGTTTTTTCGGAGGAAATTATGTCTGTTCGAGCTCCTATTATCACCGTTGATGGTCCAAGCGGTGCAGGCAAAGGGACGATCAGCCAGTTATTAGCGCAGAAGTTAGGCTGGCATTTATTAGACAGCGGCGCTATTTATCGGGTACTGGCACTCGCTGCGATTCATCATGATGTTGAATTAGAAAATGAAGAAGCAATTACACTGCTTGCAGCTCACTTAGACGTAAAGTTTATCTCAAACGCAGATTTAGATGGAATTAAAGTTGTGCTTGAAGGTGAAGACGTTACTACGGCTATCCGTTCTCAAGATGTTTCTAATGCAGCTTCTAAAGTTGCTTCGTTACCTCGAGTACGTGAAGCGTTATTGCGTAGGCAACGCGCGTTTAGCGCGGAACCCGGTCTAGTGGCAGATGGCCGCGACATGGGAACAGTGGTTTTTCCTGACGCACCAGTCAAACTTTTCTTGACTGCCTCAGCTGAAGAAAGAGCGCAACGACGCTATAATCAGTTGCAGGACAAGGGCTTCGATGTTAAAATCGACCGCCTTTTAGCTGAAATTATTGAGCGTGATGACCGCGATATGAATCGTGCAGCCGCACCTTTAAAACCAGCTGAAGATGCCTTAGTGATTGACACTACCGGTATTGGAATTGAAGGCGTGCTTGAGTTAGTACTTGAGCATGTAAACAAATTAATTACTGTCAAATAACCTTTGGCAGTAGGTATTTAGGTTAAGGACAATCTAAATTATATTACTCGACTCCACATCTAGGATGGATAGTGGTTTATTACATAAGTAACTTAAAAATGACTGAATCTTTTGCTGATCTGTTTGAACAATCTTTAAATGAACTTGAGTTCCGTCCTGGTTCTATCGTACGTGGTGTTGTTGTAGCCATTGAAAACGGTATGGTACTAGTTGACGCTGGTCTTAAGTCTGAAAGCCCAATTTCTGCTGACGAATTCAAAAATGCACAAGGCGTTTTAGAAATTCAAGTTGGCGACGAAGTTGACGTAGCACTTGACTCTGTTGAAGATGGTTTTGGTGAAACTCAACTATCTCGCGAGAAAGCTAAGCGCCACGAAGCTTGGATTGTTCTAGAAAAAGCTTACGAAGATGCTGAAACTGTAATCGGTGTCATCAATGGTAAAGTTAAAGGTGGTTTCACTGTTGAATTAAACGGTATCCGCGCTTTCTTACCAGGTTCTCTAGTAGACGTTCGCCCAGTTCGCGATACTGCTCACCTAGAGTACAAAGAATTAGAATTCAAAGTAATCAAACTTGACCAGAAGCGTAACAACGTTGTTGTTTCTCGTCGTGCTGTTATCGAATCAGAAAGCAGTGCAGAACGTGATGCTCTTCTTGAAAACCTTCAAGAAGGTCAAGCAGTTAAAGGTATCGTTAAGAACCTTACTGACTACGGTGCATTCGTAGACTTAGGTGGCGTTGACGGTCTTCTACATATCACTGATATGGCTTGGAAGCGCGTTAAGCACCCATCTGAAATCGTAAATGTTGGTGACGAAATCAACGTTAAAGTTCTTAAGTACGATCGTGAGCGTACTCGCGTATCACTAGGTCTTAAGCAACTTGGCGAAGATCCATGGTTAGAAATCAGCAAGCGCTACCCAGAAAGCACACGTTTAACTGGTCGCGTAACTAACCTAACTGACTACGGTTGTTTCGTTGAAATTGAAGAAGGCGTTGAAGGTCTTGTTCACGTTTCTGAAATGGATTGGACTAACAAGAACATCCACCCATCTAAAGTTGTTAACTTAGGTGACGAAGTTGAAGTTCTAGTTCTTGACATTGATGAAGAGCGTCGTCGTATCTCTCTTGGTCTTAAGCAATGTAAGACTAACCCATGGGATGATTTCGCATCTAAATTCAACAAAGGCGACAAAGTATCAGGTAAGATCAAGTCTATCACTGACTTTGGTATCTTCATTGGTCTTGACGGTGGCATCGATGGTCTTGTTCACCTATCTGACATTTCTTGGAATGGTACTGGCGAAGATGCAGTATCTGAGTACAAGAAAGGTGATGAAATCCACGCAGTAGTTCTTTCTGTTGACCCAGAGCGCGAGCGTATCAGCTTAGGCGTTAAGCAAACAGAAGACGATCCTTTCAATGCATACTTGGCAGATAAGAAGAAAGGTACTATTGTAACTGGTACAGTATCAGCAGTTGACGCTAAAGGTGTTACTGTTGAACTAGCAGAAACAGTTGAAGGTTACATTCGTGTAGCTGACATCTCTGCAGAACGCATTGAAGATGCTTCTACTGTGTTCTCTGTGGGTGAAGCTGTTGAAGCTAAGTTCATGGGTGTTGATCGCAAGAACCGTTCTATCAGCCTATCTATCCGTGCGAAAGATGAAGCTGAGCAGAAAGAAGCGATGGCATCATTGAACAAGCAAGAAGATGCTGTAATCAGCAACGCAATGGCTGAAGCGTTTAAAGCGGCTCGTAAATAATCACGATCGTCTGATGTATAGGGAGTTTTACTCCCTATTAGGCGACTGTAATTGGCTTGATAATAGGGGATAGCTAGGATGACAAAATCTGAACTTATCGAAAAACTCGCCACTGGGCAGTCGCAGCTGTCGGCGAAAGAAGTGGAAAGCGCAATCAAAGAAATGTTAGAGCAAATGGCGACAACATTAGAAAGCGGAGATCGTATTGAAATCCGTGGTTTTGGTAGTTTCTCACTTCATTATCGTGCACCACGTGTTGGCCGTAATCCTAAAACTGGTACTTCAGTTGAACTGGATGGCAAATATGTACCGCACTTTAAGCCGGGCAAAGAACTGCGTGAACGTGTCGATGCTGTTAATCACTAAATAGCATTTGCGTAAAAAGCCTCCTAATGGAGGCTTTTTTGTATCTAAACGAAAGCAATGCTGGTCAGTCGATAAAAATTCTTGGATAATCAATTATATTGTGAAGTGCAATGGGAGATAAATGTGAGATCATTTTTTGCCATCATTATTGTAGGTTTATGCTTTGTGTTGGCTCTAATTTTTGGTGCTAGAAATGAGCAGGTCGTTACAATTAGCTATTTTATTGCTGAAGGTGAATTTAGATTACCTATCGTACTCGCTGTGGTATTTCTTTCAGGTTTTGTCATCAGTTGGTTATTCGCGTCTTTTTATATTTTACGCATGAAAATGAAATTGAGAAAAGCTGAGAAACAGTTAGACAAGATACAAGATAATCAGCAACAAATCGCTATCGAGGAAAAAACAGCTTAATATGCTTGAGTTGTTATTTTTACTCTTACCCGTCGCCGCCGCATATGGTTGGTATATGGGACGACGTAGTATACGTTTGAGTCAGAATCATAAATCCAAAAAACTCAGTCGCGATTATTTTACTGGGTTAAATTTCTTGTTGTCTAATGAATCAGATAAAGCAGTTGATCTTTTTATCAGTATGTTAGATGTCGATGACGAAACTATTGATACTCACCTTTCATTAGGCTCACTGTTTAGAAAACGTGGAGAAGTGGACCGCTCCATTAAAATCCATCAAAATCTGATAGCGAGACCCTCCCTTACTACTGAACAACGCGACCTCGCAATGATGGAGCTGGGTAAAGATTATATGGCCGCTGGCTTTTATGACCGTGCCGAAGAAATATTTACCAACCTAGTTAATCAAGATGAACACAGTGACGAAGCTGAAACTCAATTAATCAATATTTATCAAATAACTAAAGAGTGGCAAAACGCCATTGATATTACTCTACGACTTCCTAAAAAACGTCAGCAACTTCTTAAATCAACTACTGCCCATTTCTTCTGTCAGTTAGCAGATGAAGCTGATGTTGAAACTAAGCAGATTAAATTATTACAGCAAGCCATCAAGCAAGATAAAAACTGCGGAAGAGCGTGGTTAACTTTAGCTAAGATTTATGTGGATCAACATCAGTTTGCCGATTGCAAAAAAAGCTTATCATCATTGTTGGCTGCTGATATTGACTTATTTGCTGATGGTCTCAGTTATGCTAAACAAGCATTTGAAGAAACTAACGATATCGATGGTTATGAGACAATGCTGCAAAAAGCAATTGAAGCAGGGGCGGGCGTCAGTGTTGTTGTTGCACTGGCTGAGTCAAAAATCTCCCATGAAAATGACAGTGTCGCTGAAAAGCTTATGTTGGATAGTTTATACCGTCATCCAACCATGAAAGGCTTCCGTCATTTAATGAATTTACATATCACCCAAGCAGAAGATGGTCAGGCTAAACAAAGTATGGCTATGCTAGGTAAACTAGTTGAACAACAAATTAAATTTCGTCCGAGCTTTAGGTGCACAGCTTGTGGCTTTCCATCACATGGCCTTTATTGGCATTGCCCTTCTTGTAAAGAGTGGGGCAGTATCAAGCGAGTAAAGGGATTAGATGGTGAATAAATATTTTACAGAGGAAAAAATTATGTCGCATAAGTCGATTTTGGTTGCTTTAGATTATGATAATCAAACTGAAGCTTTGTCTTTAATCGATAAGTTAGATCCTGAAATGTGTCGTTTGAAGGTAGGCAAGGAAATGTTTACCTTATTTGGCCCGGATTTAGTAAAACAAATACATCAACGCGGCTTTGATTTATTTCTAGATTTAAAATTTCACGATATACCAAATACTGTTGCTAAAGCTGTAGCCGCGACAGCGGAGCTTGGTGTATGGATGACAAATGTCCATGCAAGCGGTGGCTTAGCTATGATGCAAGCAGCAAAAAAAGCATTAGTACCTTATGGAAATGATGCGCCTCTATTAATCGCTGTAACAGTTTTGACATCAATGTCTGATAAAGACCTAGCGCTATTGGGAATTAATGTAGAGGCTAAAGAACATGTACTTCGTCTAGCGGGATTAACCCAACAAGCAGGGCTTGATGGGGTAGTTTGCTCAGCACAAGAAGCTATTTTGTTGAAAGATAATTTTGGTCAAGATTTTAAATTAATTACGCCTGGTATTCGACCTGTTGGCAGTGAAGCTGGTGATCAACACCGCGTAATGACACCACCACAAGCCATTGCCGCTGGCTCTGATTATCTTGTGATTGGACGTCCTATTACTAAAGCAGCAGATCCTTTGGCTGCACTGACTTCGATAGTCAATTCGTTAAAGGCTTAATCAAAATTGCTAAGGAAAGCTTATGTTTACATATCATAATAAGAACGTTGTTGTAGTAGGTGGAACGTCAGGTATTAACTTACAAATAGCCATCAGCTTTGCAGAAGCTGGTGCTAACGTTGCGGTCGCAAGTCGTAGTGAAGAAAAAGTTAAACATGCTGTTAGTCAATTACAACAGGCAAATTGTGATGGTAAACATTTAGGGCTTACATTTGATGTCAGGGATGAATCAGCAGTTATTGCTGGTTTTGAGCAAGTTGAAGCTGAGTACAAATACATTGATGTTTTAGTTAGTGGTGCAGCAGGTAACTTTCCTGCAAGTGCTGCCAAACTATCTTCAAATGGCTTTAAATCAGTAATGGACATCGATCTTTTAGGCAGTTTTCAGGTGTTAAAAAATGCCTATGGCTTATTGAACAAGCCAAATGCAAATATTATTCAAATCTCAGCGCCTCAGGCTTATATTGCAATGCCGTTGCAAGCTCATGTTTGTGCTGCAAAGGCCGGTGTAGATATGCTCACTCGTACATTGGCCATAGAGTGGGGTATGGAAGGTGTGCGTATCAACTCAATTGTGCCTGGCCCGATTGCAGATACTGAAGGGTTTAATCGTTTAGCACCAAGTGAAGAGCTTCAAGCACAAGTAGCCAGTAGTGTACCTTTACAGCGTAATGGCGCTAAACAAGATATTGCAAATGCTGCTTTGTTTTTAGGTTCTGAAATGGCTTCTTATATAACTGGCGTGGTTTTACCTGTTGACGGTGGTTGGTCACTCGGTGGTGCTAGCACAGCAATGTCACAATTAGGTAAAATGGCTGCCAAGCATGGTTTATAAATAGGTAGGATTTCTAATGGCAAATGCATTACAAGATCAGTTACTTAAAGCTGGTCTAGCAAGTAAGCAAAAAGTGCGTGACGTTAAAACACAAAAGCGCCGTAATAAAAAAGCAAAAGTAGACGATGGTAGTGCCGCATTAAAAGCGCAAATTGCTCAACAAAAAGCGCATCAAGTTGAGAAAGACAGAGCATTGAATGAACAGCGTTTCGCACAAGCAATGGAGAAAGGACAAGTAAGAGGTTTAATTACCGAGTTTACCCGTTGTGCGATTAGTATCGAAAAAGATGCTGACATTAAATTTAATTATACTTTAGCGAACAAAATCCACTCGGTTTACTTGACTGAAGATTTACAAAAGCAACTTTTAAATGGCAGTCTGGGTATTGTTCGTCATGAAGACAAAAGCTATTTAGTCCCTCATAAATTAGCTGAGCGAGTGAATTTACTCGTACCAGATTGGTGTGGTTATCTGTGGGATGCTTCAACTGCTGAATCTAACGAACAAGTGAGTGATGAAGATGATCCTTACGCAGGTTATGAAATTCCTGACGATTTAATGTGGTAATTGCACCTAGTATAAAAAAGCCATCGATTATGATGGCTTTTTACTTTATGTAGCATCACTAAGTCATTTTAATAGGGCTAATGACATGACTATAGTGCAACTTCAACCCAAAGTAGACGGTGATCTGAAGACAGATCTTTACTGGTACCGCCACCAACACGCTCATCATTGATAAATAAACGGCCATCTTCAAAACTTGCAGGCCAATATACACCTGAATCAATAACTTTTAAGTCGACAGATGGAATAACATGGTCAAGACGTAAGCCGGATACAGATGTGATCATATCAGGATATGGTGTAGACCAATTAGATTCACGGCATTCACCATTAGATAGACACTCTGGTCCACCGATACTCTTAGGCGCATGAATACCGAAGGTTGCATCATAGTTAACATGCTGACTGTTCATTAAGTCTTTGATGGTATCTAAGAAGCCATCACCACTTACTGGATCAGCGTTTAAGTCACCCATGATTACAAAAGAGGCATTGTTTACAATACCGCCTTTACCACCATTGTCGTCATAAATATAGCCGCCATTTCCAGAAATATAATCATTCCAGAATTTGATTTCTGCCCGGTTTAGCATTTTGTTATTTTCGGTAAGGGTATCGAAAATAGGGGGAGTAGGGTGTGACATCAATAGGTGTACAGTCTTGTTACCTTCTTCAGTAGGAATAATTACTGGCACATCAACATGGTTTTTTGAAGACATTGGTTTTTCAGCCCATGCTTCTGCGGTATACCACTCATCGCCACATGCCATTCCTTCAGGAATGTCATCCCTGTCACAATTGACAATTGTAGGATTAGTTTCACCAGGCATGTCTTTCCATTTGAAGTTTTGGAAAGTACGGATGTTGTCTTTATCAATTGGGTACTGGGAAAGTAAGCCGAAAGCGTATTGACCATGATAGAAGCCAAACCCCCATGCATCCCCAGGAAGCGCAATTTCGCCATTACGGTCTAAGTCAAAATCACTTAGCAAACCAGTGTTAGTCGCAAAGTTTTCAAAGTAACTGAAGTTAATTGGCTCAAGCATGATGTCGCCATCGGACGTGGCACCATTTGCTTTCTGTGGAACTGATAAATAGTTCAGGCGGAAACCTTGAATGGCTTCAAAATCCTCACCTAAGCCTTCATTATTAAACTCACCCATTTGTAATACAGCAGGACGCTCAGTTTGGATAATACCGGCAACATTACGGATTTGAATGATTTTTTTGGCAACGGCTAGCTCTTCTTCGGTTAACGTACCGTCAAACCATTTGTCCATATATACTTGTTGTTCAGCTGGCTTAATCCGCATTTCAGCAACAAGATCTTCATAGTTATTTCTATCAAAAGATAAGTTAAATGCTGCGAATCTTACATTGGTCGGTGTTGGTTCGACTTCAGGCGGATAAACATTTGTCTCATCATTACACCCCGTAAGTAGAGCCACACCGATTGCTGTGGCTGCGATAGTTTTTACTAATTTCATTTATTGACCCTCTTTATTATTTTTGTGCCTCCTATTTTGGAAGCGAGAAGATTTTAGTGGGATTTTTACACAAAATCATGAGCACACATCACAAATAGAGTATTAACTCAGATAGTTGCGTGAAATGTCGACAAGACTTACAAAATGATACAGACATTCAGGTTGGTTAATCCTCAACCATTCAATTGCAATACATATATCGAATGAGCATATGGTGTAAAAAGCGAGTTCATTAATTTGAAAGGGTTTTAAAGTGAACACAGATATTTTGTCGACAATAAGTGCCAAATTAGTTTTTCATTTGTTAAATTAGTGCTATATTGTCGACAACTATTAAGAAAAGACTCCTTAATGATGAATGCTAACTCAAAACCGATAACCGCGGCTGATAAGACTTTTATTGCCATTAGAGATCATATTGTTGAAGGTGATATTCCAGCTGGAAGCAAGTTGAGTGAAACGGAATTGTCGACAAATTATCAGGTAAGTCGTGCTGTTATCCGTGAAGCAATCAACCGCTTAGAATCATGCCACCTCGTTGAGCGTAAAGCCAATGTCGGTGCGAGAGTTGTGTCGCTGACTCATGAAGGTTTAATTGATTTATACCTTGTACGTGAGTCACTCGAGGGAATGGCGGCTCGTTTAGCGGCAACTAACATGAGCGAACCTGAGATAGCTGATCTCAACAAATTATTAGATTGTCACTTTGATGAAGTAAAACAAGGCCAGTCTTATTACCAAGAAGCAGGTGATGTGGACTTTCATTATCGCATTATTCTTGGCAGCAAAAATCAGCACCTTATTTCACTTCTTGTAGATGGCATCTACCACCTGATCAGAATGTATCGCGTACAGCAGGGAATGGCAGGTCCAAGAGTCTCAACTGCATTTGATGAACATAAACACATAGTACAAGCGATAACCAATCGCGATCCCGAACTTGCTGAAATGTTGATGCGACGACACATCATGTACTCAAGAAACAATATTGAACAAAAATTAGCCTAAACATTGTGCTTGATCAAAGCGTGTATACATTGAATCGCTTTTACTCAATGAACAATAGTGCAATCGGCCTTTTAAAAAATGACACTGTAATATCGATATAAATATTTCAAAACAAGGACATATTATGAGCGCAGGAAAGAAATTTCGCCAAGCATTAAAAGAAAACAAACCATTGCAAATTGTTGGCACCATCAATGCGTATTCAGCAATGATGGCTAAACAAATTGGTCACCAAGCCATTTATTTATCAGGTGGTGGTGTTGCAAATGCTTCATACGGTTTACCTGACCTTGGTATGACATCGCTTAATGATGTGATAGTTGATGTTCAACGAATTACAGCAGCGTGTGATTTACCGTTAATGGTAGATATTGATACAGGTTGGGGCGGTGCTTTTAATATTGCCAAAACAATTCGTGATATGGAAAAAGCAGGCGCTGCAGCTGTGCACATGGAAGATCAAGTAGCGCAAAAGCGTTGTGGTCATCGTCCAAATAAAGAAATCGTATCGACTGAAGAGATGGTTGATCGTATTAAAGCGGCAGTTGATGCACGCACTGACCCAGATTTTTTCATCATGGCGCGTACAGATTCCTTTGCGCAAGAAGGATTAGCAGCCGCAATTGAACGTGCTAAAGCATATGTTGCCGCAGGTGCTGACGGTATTTTTGCTGAAGCGGTTAAAACAGAAGAGCACTACCGTGCATTTGCTGAAGCGTTAGATGTGCCAATTTTGGCGAATATCACTGAATTTGGTCAAACTGAATTGTGGAATAAAGAGCAGCTTGGTGAGTGGGGCGCCGATATGGTGCTGTATCCATTAAGCGCATTTAGAGCAATGAATAAAGCGGCTGAATTAGTGTATAGCTCGATTTTGACAAATGGTGATCAAAAAGCCGTTATCGATACCATGCAAACCCGTATGGAATTATACGATTACCTTGGTTATCACGATTATGAACAGAAATTAGATCAGTTATTTGCTGACGGTAAAAACAAGTAAATCACTCAATCGCCCAAGGGAACTTGGGCCTGACAACACTTTAAAAATAGGAACGCAATCATGGTAGATAAAAAATTAGGTGGTGCAGGTTTACGTGGTCAAAGTGCTGGTGAGACAGCCCTTTGTACAGTGGGTAAGTCAGGTTCAGGCTTAACGTATTGTGGTTATGATGTCTCTGACTTAGCCGACAATGCAACGTTTGAAGAAGTCGCATATTTACTATTCAATGGTGAGCTACCAAACAGTGCACAACTCGATGCTTATAAAACACAGCTTCATACTATGCGCGATTTACCGCAAGCATTGAAAGAAGTCCTGCAACGCATTCCTGCTGATGCACATCCAATGGATGTGATGCGTACGGGTTGTTCTTTTTTAGGTAATTTGGAACCAGAAATTGATTTTACTGAGCAAAATAAAGCAGCTAATCGTTTATTAGCTGCGTTTCCTGCGATCATGGTTTATTGGTATAAATATTCTCATGAAGGTGTAGAGATCGATTGTGTGACTGATGAAGATTCAATTGGTGGGCACTTCTTAAAATTACTACGCGGTGAAACGCCATCTGATCAACATCGCAAAGTCATGGATGTGTCATTAATCCTGTATGCAGAGCATGAGTTTAATGCTTCTACCTTTACCGCACGTGTTTGTGCCTCAACGTTATCAGACATGTTCTCATGTATCACTGGTGCCATTGGTTCACTTCGCGGCCCATTGCATGGCGGTGCAAACGAAGCAGCAATGGATATGATCCAGAAATTTACTTCTCCTGTAGATGCAAAAGAGCAAATGGCTGGTATGTTAGCGCGTAAAGAAAAAATCATGGGCTTTGGCCATGCTATTTACCGTGAATCAGATCCCCGCAATGTGATTATTAAAGCTTGGTCAGAAAAATTGGCACAAGAGTTTGGTGATACTTCTCTTTATGACATTTCTGTTGCGTGTGAAGAGTTCATGTGGGATAGCAAGAAGCTTTTCTGTAATGCAGATTTCTTCCATGCATCGGCATATCACTTCATGGGCATTCCAACGAAATTATTCACTCCTATCTTTGTATGTTCGCGATTAACAGGTTGGGCAGCTCATGTTATGGAGCAGCGTGCCAATAATCGTATTATTCGTCCAAGTGCTGATTACACGGGTAGTGAACCACGCAAAGTCACGCCTATTGCACAGCGTTAATTGTTACATCTCATGATGTAATAAACAGTGAGCTTAGCAGTATGACCATTTGCTGCTAAGCACTTTGTATTTTTCGTGTAGGGTGCAGAGTGTTGCTCAGCTACCTTGTGCACTTAGATGTAAGAGATACCGTTATGAATAGCCAATACCGTAAGAGTTTGCTCGGTACTAATCTTGATTATTTTGATGTCCGTGAAGCTGTAGAAGCCATAGCACCTGGAAGTTACAAAACCTTACCCTATACCTCCAGAGTGCTTGCTGAAAACCTCGTTAGACGTTGCTCTGCTGATACATTGACTGACAGCCTAAAACAATTAATTGAACGCAAGCGAGACCTAGATTTTCCTTGGTATCCAGCACGTGTTGTTTGTCATGATATTTTAGGCCAAACAGCTTTAGTTGATCTTGCTGGTCTGCGTGATGCGATTGCGGAAAAGGGCGGTGACCCTTCAAAAGTTAATCCTGTAGTACCAACTCAATTGATTGTGGATCACTCATTAGCTGTCGAACACGCAGGTTTTGAAAAAGATGCGTTTGAAAAAAACCGCGCGATTGAAGATAGACGTAATGAAGACAGATTCCATTTTATCAATTGGACTAAAACGGCATTTAAAAATATTGATGTAATTCAGCCCGGCAACGGCATTATGCATCAGATTAATTTGGAAAAAATGTCACCCGTTATCCAAGCTCGCGATGGTGTCGCTTTTCCTGACACTTTAGTCGGTACAGACAGCCATACCCCACATGTTGATGCACTTGGTGTTATTGCCATCGGTGTCGGTGGTTTAGAAGCAGAAAGTGTCATGCTTGGCCGTCCTTCTTACATGCGTTTACCTGATATCGTGGGTGTAGAACTTGTCGGTAAGCGCCCAAGCGGCATAACCGCGACGGATATTGTTTTAGCCATTACTGAATTCCTACGTAAAGAGCGTGTCGTATCAACTTACCTTGAATTCTTTGGTGAAGGCGCAGCTGACTTAACCTTAGGTGATCGAGCAACCATCTCAAATATGACACCAGAGTTCGGTGCAACTGCGGCTATGTTCTATATCGATGACAAAACAATCGATTATTTACGCATTACAGGCCGCGATGATAAACAAGTTAAATTAGTTGAACAATATGCTAAAACGACGGGCTTATGGGCGGATGACTTATCTGAAGTCGAGTATGAGCGTGTATTAAAGTTCGACTTATCAACCGTTGTACGAAATATTGCAGGTCCATCTAATCCACACCGACGTGTTGCAACATCTGATTTAGCACAGCAAGGCATTTCAACAAGTAATAAACCTGCAGCGAAAGATGGCGAAATGCCTGATGGTGCTTGTATTATTGCTGCGATTACCAGTTGTACTAATACTTCAAACCCTCGCAATGTGATTGCTGCAGGCCTACTTGCACGAAATGCTAATCGTAAAGGATTAACACGTAAGCCTTGGGTGAAAACGTCATTAGCCCCAGGCTCAAAAGCGGTTCAACTTTATCTCGAAGATGCTAATTTACTGCCCGATCTAGAGGCTCTAGGCTTTGGTATCGTTGCATTCGCTTGTACAACATGTAATGGCATGAGCGGCGCTTTAGATCCTAAAATTCAGCAAGAGGTTATTGATCGTGACTTGTATGCCACGGCAGTACTATCAGGTAATCGAAATTTTGATGGTCGTATTCATCCTTATGCTAAGCAAGCATTTTTAGCATCACCACCTCTAGTCGTGGCTTATGCTATTGCCGGCACTATTCGTTTTGATATCGAGAAAGACAGCTTAGGCAAAGATCAACAAGGTAATGATGTGTTACTCAAAGATCTATGGCCATCAGATGAAGAGATTGATGCTGTTATTGCTCAAAGCGTTAAACCAGAACAGTTTAGGAAAGTGTATGAGCCGATGTTTGATATTAAAGTTGAATACGGTAAAGACAACAACCCGTTATATGAATGGCGACCACAAAGTACCTATATTCGACGTCCTCCATACTGGGAAGGCGCATTAGCTGGTGAACGTTCAATGAAAGGTATGCGTCCCTTGGCTGTGTTAGGCGACAATATCACAACCGATCACTTATCGCCTTCAAATGCCATCTTGCTAGATAGTGCAGCCGGTGCATATTTAGACAAAATGGGGCTGCCAGAGGAAGATTTCAATTCATATGCGACTCACCGAGGCGATCATTTGACTGCCCAACGAGCCACATTTGCCAATCCAAAACTGTTTAATGAAATGGTTAAAGAAAATGGCGAAGTTAAGCAAGGCTCTCTGGCGCGTATTGAACCAGAAGGTCAGGTCACGCGCATGTGGGAAGCGATTGAAACCTATATGGAGCGTAAGCAACCACTGATTATTATAGCCGGTGCAGATTATGGACAAGGTTCATCCCGTGATTGGGCTGCTAAAGGTGTCCGTTTAGCCGGGGTTGAAGTGATTGTTGCAGAAGGATTTGAGCGTATTCACCGAACAAACCTTGTTGGTATGGGGGTATTGCCACTTGAATTCCTCAATGGTGAAAACCGTCATACTTATGGGATTGATGGCACAGAATCATTTGATGTGGTTGGTGAACGTAAGCCGGGTGCTGAATTAACATTAATCATCAATAAAACCAGCGGTGATACTATCCAAGTGCCGGTTAAATGCCGACTGGATACGGCAGAAGAAGTCTCTATTTATGAAGCTGGCGGAATTTTGCAACGCTTTGCGCAAGACTTCCTTGCTTCATCAAACAATTAATCATCACTCGTAGTCGGTCATTGGTAACGTATGTTGTTGCCAATGACGATAAGGATATATATGAGTTTTAAACCGCAAAAAAAAATCGCAGCAACTTATATGCGTGGTGGCACCAGCAAAGGGGTGTTTTTTAATCTTAAAGATTTGCCTTTAGATGCACAGGTTCGGGGTGAAGCTCGCGATAACACGCTTTTAAGGGTGATTGGTAGTCCTGACCCTTATGGCAAGCATACAGACGGCATGGGCGGAGCTACATCAAGTACAAGTAAAACCGTCATTCTTGATAAGAGTGACAAAGCTGATCATGATGTTGATTATCTATTTGGCCAAGTTGCTATTGATAAGCCATTTATTGATTGGAGTGGTAATTGCGGTAATTTAACAGCTGCTGTAGGTGCGTTTGCGATTGAAAATGGCTTAATTGATGCAGATAAGATCCCACATAATGGCATAGCTGTTGTGAAAATTTGGCAGGTGAATATCAGTAAAACCATTATTGCCCATGTGCCGATAACTGATGGACAAGTGCAAGAAACAGGTGACTTTGTCCTTGATGGTGTCACATTTCCTGCTGCAGAAGTTAAAGTCGACTTTGTTGATCCTGCTGATGGTGATGGCGCCTTATTCCCTACAGGCAATTTAGTGGATGACTTATATGTGCCAGGAATAGGGACATTCAAGGCAACCATGATAAACGCGGGTATTCCTACTATTTTCGTTAATGCTGACGACATTGGCTATCAAGGTACTGAGCTGCAAGATGCTATAAATAACGATCAAGAAGCATTAGCACGATTTGAAACTATCCGTGCCTATGGCGCTATACAAATGGGGCTAATCACAGATATTGAGCAAGCAAAGGCCAGACAACATACCCCAAAAATTGCGTTTGTCTCACCTGCTTCTGAATATCTCACTTCAAGTGGTAAATCAATTGCAGCTACTGAAATAGATTTATCCGTTAGGGCCTTATCTATGGGGAAATTGCATCATGCCATGATGGGCACTGCTGCTGTAGCGATTGGTACCGCTGCTGTTATTCCAGGTACGCTGGTGAATATTGCTGCTGGCAGTAACGTAAAAGGTGAGGTGGTATTTGGCCATCCATCCGGCACGTTAAAAGTGGGGGCAAGTGCATCAAATTCAGCTGGAGATTGGCAGGTTAACAAAGTTAGTATGAGCCGAAGTGCACGTATATTGATGGAAGGTAGCGTTAGAATCCCCTCGTAAGGTGGTTAAGTCACCCGATTCTTAAAGCAGTACTTTGTGCTGCTTTTTACTCACATATATAAGTGAATATAATTCACGCTAAAATATATTCTACTCTACACCGTAAGTATATGTGCCTATGGATACGTTATTTAGGGGCAAAAAAATTCATGATGTATTTTGTTCAACAACACATTTTGTAAAATAAAAAATGCATTATTTAATTTAAAACCTAATCAAAAAATCTCCCTTTATTTGTGTCCGATTTAGTTAATTGTTACTCATATACCATTTCATTGACTAATATAAATTTTCAAGCGAGTTAATTTTGCAATAACAGTTATTTAACCTATTATCCGAATGAGAGAAAGAACTATACGTCATATGGATGTCTTATTTTAGTGTGACGATAAATTACGGATAATAGTTAGGAAAGTTTATGGTCGAACACATTACTGGCATGCTTGCATTGATAGGTGTGTTATCTCTTTTATGCCAATGGGTTGGTTGGAAACTTAAATTACCCGCCATTTTACCTTTATTATTATGTGGTTTATTGCTCGGCCCTGGGTTAGATATTCTGGATCCTGACGCAGTATTTGGAGATTTACTGTTTCCTATCATTTCGTTAGGCGTAGCAGTAATCCTGTTTGAAGGGGCATTGACTCTCAATTTTAAAGAAATCAACGAACATGGTCGTATGGTGACACATCTGGTGTCAATCGGTGCATTTATTACCTGGCTGTGTATCGCACCCGCAGCACATTATCTGTTAGGTTTTGATTGGCCATTAGCTTGCTTGTTTGGCGCACTTGTTGTGGTAACAGGTCCAACAGTGATTGTTCCCATGCTTCGTACAGTTCAACCCAGCGCAAAGCTCGCCAGCATTTTACGCTGGGAGGGGATTGTCATTGATCCTATAGGCGCGTTATTGGCTGTACTTGTATATGAGTATATTGCGGTAACGGCAGATCCTACTACACATGTTTTATATGCGCTTGGCCTGACACTCGCCATAGGTTTAGGTGGAGGTGCGCTTGCAGGCTATCTCGTAGGCGTATGCTTGAGACGGAATGTATTCCCACACTATTTAAAAAATACTGCTGTTTTAACTATTATGCTCGGAGTGTTTGTTGGCTCAAATATTCTACAAGAAGAAGCAGGTTTACTTACCGTTACCGTGATGGGGATTTGGCTGGCAAATATGCGTGGAGTTGATATTGCCGATATTCTTGAGTTTAAAGAGACGTTGACGGTGTTACTCATTTCTGCATTGTTTATTCTTTTGGCTGCAAGACTTGATTCTTCTGCCATGCTTGATCTTGGCTGGGGTGGGATACTTGTTCTTATCGTTGTAATGTTTATCGCACGTCCATTGAGTATTTGGATCTCGGGGATTGGTACCAGCTTAACCTCGGCTGATAAATGGTTCCTCAGTTGGGTCGCTCCACGTGGTATTGTTGCTGCTGCAATTTCATCATTATTTGCTATCAAACTTGAAGCGCTGGGTTTTAATGGTGCAAGTTCAATTGTGCCTTTAGTGTTTATGATTATTATTGGTACGGTAGTGATCCAAAGTTTAACTGCTGGTACTTGGGCAAACATATTGGGTGTTAAACAAGGTAGTGCTCAAGGGCTATTGATTTTTGGTGCCTCCAAATTTTCACGAGAATTGGCTAAGCAATTACAAGATAAAAATATACCTGTGATCCTAGCTGATAATAACTGGGATAGCATCCGTCAGGCTCGTATGGAGAACATACAAGTGTATTTTGGTAATCCTGCTTCCGATCATGCAGATACTTATATGGATTTAACATGTATTGGCAGAGTGCTGATTATGTCACCATATAGGCAACTCAACCCATTGGTGAGTTTTCATTACCAAGATTTACTTGGAAGCGAAAAGGTATACGGGTTGAATAATGCGGAGTCTTCCAGTGCTAGGCACCAATTGTCAGAATCATATTTGCAACGATTGAATCTATTTGGCACGAATGTGTCCTATGCAAAAATTGCTAGCATAATGGCGAAGGGTGGCACATTAAAAGTCAATAACATAACAGAGAGCTTTAATTACCAATCCTTTATTGAACGCTATGGTGAAACCGCAATTCCGCTCATTTACATCACTAAAGATAAGCAGGTGAGGGTTATTACTTCACGGGTAATACTTGAAGAGTTGCCAGTTGGAATTGAATTAATCAGCTTGTTGCCACAAGAAGCGCAACAACAAGCTGAAGTTCAAAGACAAAAAGATGAACAACGTTTACAGCAACAAAAATTGGATGCAGAAAAGCAAGCTGAATTTATTACAAAAGAGCGTGAGTTTAAACATGCACTAGATGCGCAACAACGTGCTATTGATAAAGCCTATAGAAAACAACAAGAGCTGGCTGCTTTTGAAGAGCAGCAGTTACAAGAAGTATTGGATGAGGAACGTAATGCGCTAATTCATAAAGAAAGACATGAAAAGAATGTTGAAATTACGCAGGTGTTACACAATAAAAAGCCCAGAAAGGAAGAGTGAAAATTTAGCAGGGTCACAAAAAAGCCCTTATGAAAATATAAGGGCTTTCGCTAATGTCATGCTATGGCTTTATAGTGTCCAATAATACGGTGTGATGTTCTTTGGTTTTAAACTTATTAATAAAGTGACTGACTTTACCATCAGTACCAATCACAAAACTCAATCTATGAATGCCATCATAAATCTTACCCATAAACTTCTTTTCTCCCCAAACACCAAAGGCATCGGCTATGGCGTGGTCTTCATCACTGAGAAGATCAAAGTTTAATTCTTGCTTATCATAAAACTTCAGCAATTTTGCGACAGGATCAGGACTAATACCTAAAACAGTCATATTGATTGATTTTAATTCTTGCTCAATATCACGTAACCCTTGTGCTTGAACGGTACAACCTGGTGTAGACGCCTTAGGGTAAAAATAAACTAAAACAGGGCCTTTAGCTAAGCAGTCCTTTAAAGAGATAGCTTGGTCATGTTGGTTTTGTAACGTGAATAGTGGGGCAGTATCACCCACGTTGAGTGTATTCATTATTAATCCTTTAAAAAATCTGTATTAATTAGGGGGCAGCAATACCTTGCATACGTTTCACGTGACACTCTAGATTTAATTGCTCTGCTAATTGGTGAATACTGGTTTCAAGTTTCAGTAGATCAACTTTATCTGGAATGTTGATAGACAATAAGATGGATTGTGTTTTCAATTCGTCATTGACTTCGGCATGAGAGCGGACAGCTGCAAGATCTAAAGAGCGGTCAGCAAGAAATTGAGTAATGGTATTCATGGTGCCACGTTGGTCTTCACCATTGAAACTCACTTCAATACGTGAAACATAGTTTTGGGCAGTATGAGGTGAAGTTCGTTTCATCACAGTCATCAACTCTAATTCTACGCTAAGAATGGGTAACTGAGTTTCGATTCTAGTTATGGAAGACCACGAACCTGAAATCATTAAGATGAGGGTGAACTCATTTCCGAATAACGCCATACGACTGTCTACAATGTCGCATTCACATTCACTTACTAAGCGAGATAGTCGGCCTACTAGACCTGGGCGATCTGTTCCCATAGCGGTCACGACTAGGTGATTGCTCATAAAAATTCCTCATTCATACTATTTGGCGTATACGTTGCTGCCGATTCAGGCTAAGCGAATAAAGTTTACCATATATAATAGTAATTCAATGTATCAATAGTGTATTTACTGAATAACTGTATATTTTTTATGCGTCACATCTTTCTTAGGATTTATTAGATAACATCCTGATTTTATGAGATGTAGCATATTTTAATAGCGTAAAATAACACCAATCAAACCTTAATTCCCCAAAATTAGAATTCAGCACTGCTAATGCTTGTCATTAGTTGATAGCATCAGTAACATAGCGAGTCCTGAAACCTTGGGGAATATAGATGATAAACGGAAGCATTGTTGCCTTAATCACACCAATGAATAGTGATGGCACAGTAGATTATAAGAGTCTAGAACAGTTAGTAGAGTTTCATATTCAACAAGGCACTGATGCCATTGTTGCAGTTGGCACAACCGGTGAGTCAGCCACTTTGCCTCCGAAAGAGCATATTGACGTTGTTGCTCAAACCATCAAATTTGCCAATGGCCGTATTCCTGTAATTGGTGGAAACGGTGCAAATGCAACAGCTGAAGCGATTGAACTTACCCAAGCAATGCAAGATATTGGTGTTGCCGCAATGTTAGGTGTGACTCCTTATTACAATAAGCCGACACCAAAGGGGCTTATTGCACATTATACCGCCATTGCTAATAGTACTGATGTTCCTCAGATTCTATACAATGTACCAGGCCGTACATCTGTTGATATGTTACCAGAAACTGTCGCTGAGCTTGCACCGATCAGTAACATTATCGGTGTGAAAGAAGCCACAGGCGATTTGACCCGTGTAAAACAATTACGCGAGTTATGTGGCGATGATTTCTTACTGTTTAGTGGCGACGATGCAACAGCTCGTGAATTTATCACTTTAGGTGGTAATGGGGTTATTTCAGTTGCCAATAATATCGTAGCAAAATCATTTAAAAACATGTGTGATGCGGCATTATCTGGCGATACTCAATTAGCGACCCAAATAGATTCAACTATGTCAGCACTCTATGATTCCTTATTCTGCGAAGCTAATCCTATTCCAGTAAAATGGGCAGCACACCGTATGGGGTTAATTGAAAAAGGACATATTCGTTTACCTTTAACTGAACTTTCTCCACAGTTTCATGGTCAGGTAATAGAGGCTATGCAAAAAGCGCAAATTGAGGTGCAGTAAACCATGTTAAAAAAAGTCAGCCCACTATTGGTTATTCTGGCTGTATCAGCTTGTTCAACGCCAACTGAACGCCGTCAGGTTAATGGCAGTGAAGAATATGTTAATACAACAACAACAGAGCTATTAGCTATTCCAGAAGGTTTAAACGAACCAAGATACAGTCGTGAATATGAGGTTCCAGAAGTCGGTGCAGAAACTGACAAGACATACGTAGGTAAAAAACTGGATATTCGCCCACCATTACAAGTGTTACCAATGGCTGAGGGAACCCGTGTTGAAGAAGGCTCTGATAACATTAAAATTGTGGTAGAGTCTATTGATAACAACACAAATTTAAAGCAAGAGATCTCAGACAGTGTTGTTAGATTCTTAAACAGGCAAAACTACCCAATTCGCTTACAAGATTTCGATGCTGGTATCATTGAAACTGATGTAATTGAATCAACCGAAGTGATTGAGAAAAGCTTTTGGGGCAGTGACAAAACCTACGTATTACAACAACGTTATAAGTTTACCATTGATGTGCAACCTCACGGACGCACAGGTAACTTGATGATCGATTTAATCGAGCATGAAGAGATTTTCGATGATGAAAATCAAGACATCATGCTGTCAGATAATGATAAGCGTCGTTACACCATTGATATGCTTAACAATGCTATTGCTTATGTCAGTGTAAGCCGTGAGAAAGCATTACGCGAAGCTCGAATTCAACGCAGTCTAGGTATTAAGCTATCACTCGTGCATGCAACAGATGATGAAGGTACACATTGGGTTGCAGAAGCTCCATTTGATAATGCATGGGATCGTTTACGTCTAGTATTACCTGAAATGGGTCTAGATATTATTGATATGGATAAGAATAAAGGTCTTTACTATGTCAACCTAGATAACTCAGGAGGTTTCTGGAGCTCATTATGGGATGATAAATCACTTAACCTTAAAGAAGGCAGTTACCGTGTGATTCTAGAAGATACTGCGGATAAGCAACACACCAATATTTACTTCCGCAATGTTGACGATGAGGCCATTGACGATCAAGTCATTGCAGATGTATATGACCGTATTAGTGAGTTAATGGAAACGGATCGCAAAGTTAAATAAACACTTTGGTAAGCTATTCATAAATTAAAGAGACGCAATAGCGTCTCTTTTTTTGTGCTTTTTTAATAATAACTGATTATAAAATGTGTCATTTTTCTGTAATTTGTAAACAAAAGTTAAGCAAGATTAAAACAGCTTGATTGAGTTGTACTGAAAAGTAGAATAGTAGGGCATAAAAAATAATACATATAAAGCTTTCGTTTTTACCCTATAAGGATGGCGTTGTTACGTCTTAGCAATCAATCATGAAAAAATTACTCGTAGTCACAATTGCTATTGTTATCGGCTATTTTGCCTATACACAAATAGCACCAAAATCTGCACAACAGATAAAGCGAGAGAAACCCATCCCTAATGTTGTTGTTGCACAAGTTGCACTAATGCCTATTCGAGATGAAGTTGAGGCATTAGGTACTGGCAAAGCATTTGAGTCAATCACCATTACATCTAAAATTTCTGAGGTTATCACCAGTATTAATTTCGCTGACGGTGAGTTTGTTGAAAAAGGTCAGTTATTAGTTCAATTACAAGATTCTGAACAACAAGCAAAAGTTAGGGCTGCTTATGTTCGTTTAAATGAACATAAGCGTGAATTGGAACGGATTAGCTCGTTAGTTACCAGTCGCACAATTGCTGCAAATGAACGTGATAGATTACAAAGTTTAATTGATGGTTCACACGCTCTACTCGATCAAGAGGTTGCAGCGTTGAGCGATTATAAAGTGAATGCCGCTTTCAGTGGACGTCTAGGTCTTAGACAAGTCAGCCGTGGTGGACTGGTCAGTCCTGGGCAAGAGATCACTACTTTGGATGATGTCAGCAAAATTAAACTAGATTTTTCAGTACCAGAGCGCTTTATTCAAGATCTACAAGTCGGCAAAACCATCGAAGCCACTACAGTCGCTTATCCTGATATTATTTATAACGGTGTAGTCTCGTCTATTGATAGTCGTGTTAACCCTGCGACTCGTGCAGTGACCGTGCGTGCAATTGTGCCAAATGATAATAATCAACTTATTCCAGGTATGTTGATGAAGGTAAAACTGATTAAGCAAAGTCGTGAGAGTCTACTACTACCTGAATCTGCAATTATTCCCATACAAAACCGTCATTATGTCTATCTTCTTGATAAAGAAAATAAAGTTCAACGAGTACAAGTCAAAATAGGACTTCGAACGCGTGGTTGGGTAGAAATTGCTGATGGATTAAGCATTGGGGATTCGGTGATTATTCGCGGTATTCTTAAAGTAAGACCGGGTGACGTCGTAATGCCTGAACAAGCCGAACGCTTTAATTTTGCTGTAAACATACAAGCGGAGACTGTGGCATGATTTTAACCGATTTATCTGTTAAAAGGCCTGTTTTTGCTTCAGTAATTAGCATCTTACTGATCATTCTCGGATTAGTCTCATTCGAAAAACTGCCGTTAAGAGAGTACCCAAACATTGATCCACCAATTGTGTCTATTGATACAAGGTATCGGGGAGCAAGTGCATCTGTAGTTGAAAGTCGTATTACTCAACTCGTTGAAGATAGAATTAGTGGTATCGAAGGGATAAAACACGTCAGTTCTCAAAGTCGCGATGGTCGCTCTACTGTGACACTAGAATTCGATGTAGGACGCGACATTGAGGCTGCAACCAATGATGTTCGTGACAGAGTATCAAGCTTATTAGATAACTTACCTGAAGGTTCAGAGCCGCCTGAAGTCAGAAAAGCAAACGGTGGTGACGAAGTTATTATGTGGCTAAATTTGGTTTCAGACCAAATGACCACTATTCAATTAACTGACTATGCACGCCGATATTTAGAAGATAGATTCTCTGTTTTAGATGGTGTAGCTAATATACGTTTAGGTGGGGGGAAAGTTTATGCAATGCGAGTGTGGATAGACAGGCAAGCATTAGCATCACGTAACCTAACCGTAAGCGATATTGAAACAGCATTACGTTCTGAAAATGTAGAGTTACCAGCAGGTTCAGTAGAATCAAAAGAACGACATTTCACAGTTCGCGTCGATAGAAGCTTTCTAACCAAAGATGATTTCGCCAACCTTGTGATAACACAGGGTGAAGATGGTTACCTAGTTAAACTTGGTGACGTAGCAAAAGTTGAAATCGGCAGTGAAGAAGAGCGGATTATGTTTAGAGGTAATACCGAATCCATGATTGGTCTTGGTGTCTCTAAACAATCTACTGCCAATACCTTAGATGTAGCACGTGCAGCAAACAAACTTGTCGATCAAATTAATCCGACTTTGCCTGAAGGGATGGAGATTAAACGCTCTTATGATAGCTCAGTGTTTATTGAGGCCTCGATTGAAGAAGTTTATAACACACTCTTTATCGCTATGTTGTTGGTTATCATCGTCATTTATTTGTTCTTAGGTAGTGTACGCGCCATGTTGATCCCCGCGCTTACTGTACCTGTTTCATTAATGGCGACCTTCATTGTGTTATATGCATTGGGTTACACCATTAACTTATTAACCCTGCTCGCACTTATTTTAGCTATTGGTATGGTTGTCGATGACGCTATTGTCATGCTTGAAAATGTACACAGACGTATAGAAATGGGTGATACACCACTTAAGGCTGCTTTTCTAGGGGGCAGGGAAGTCGCATTTGCAATTGTTGCTACAACACTTGTGCTTATTTCAGTATTCATGCCCATTACGTTTATTGAGGGTGATCTAGGTAAGTTGTTCAAAGAGTTTGCTGTCGCGATGAGTGCAGCAGTGATGTTCTCTAGTATTGTTGCACTGACATTAAGCCCAATGATGTGCTCTAAAATCCTAAAGAGTTCTGGTGAAAGCTCTTGGCTTGTTCAGAAAGTAGATAAAGGCATGGATAAACTGTCTAATATCTATTTAAACAGCCTAAAAGGTGCAATTAAACGTCCCGTTTTAGTGTCATTTATCGTGATCATCGCGCTAACGTTAAGCGGGTATTTAGCCAAAAATATCCCACAAGAATTCGCTCCTCAAGAGGATCGTGGTTCTATGTTTTTAATTGTAAATGGTCCACAAGGTGCGAGCTTTGAGTATATTGAACAATATATGAATGAGATTGAAGGTAGACTGATGCCTTTAGTTGAATCTGGTGAAATTAAGCGACTTCTTATTCGTGCGCCACGCGGTTTTGGAACTGCAGCCAACTTCTCAAATGGTATGGCAATCATCGTACTTGAGGACTGGAGTGAGCGTCGTCCGGCAAATGAAATCATTGGTGATATTCGTGCACGAATTGGCGATTTAGCCGGTGTAAGGGCTTTCCCTGTAATGCGCCAAGCTTTTGGACGCGGTGTGGGTAAACCAGTTCAATTTGTTATTGGCGGTCCAAGTTATGAAGAATTGGCACAATGGCGAGATATCATGCTTGAACAGGCAAAAGGCAATCCGGATATTGTCGGCTTAGATCATGATTATAAAGAAACCAAACCACAATTAAGGGTTGTGATTGATAAAGACCGTGCTGCAGCTCTTGGTGTGTCGATATCACATATTGGCCGTACCCTTGAAACCATGTTGGGTTCAAAACTCGTCACAACCTTTATGCGAGATGGTGAAGAATATGATGTAATTATTGAGGGCCAGCGTGATAACCAAAATACCGCTAGCGATATGGAAAATATTTATGTTCGTTCAGATAGAACAAAAGAGTTAATTCCATTATCAAATCTCGTGACGATTGAGGAGTTTGCAGATGCATCTTCATTAAATCGATATAACCGTATGCGTTCAATAACCTTGGAAGCAAATCTCGCGGACGGTTATAGCTTAGGTGAAGCGCTAGATTATCTAAATAACCTTGCTGAGACATATTTACCTGCCGAGGCAGTGATTAGTTACAAAGGGTTATCGTTAGATTATCAAGATTCTGGTAATTCTATGGCCTTTGTATTTGTATTGGCATTATGTGTCGTATTTTTGGTACTAGCTGCGCAGTTTGAATCCTATATTCACCCAGCAGTCATTATGCTTACAGTCCCATTAGCCACCTTAGGCGCGCTAATCGGTTTGTGGTTTACTGACCAAAGTATCAATATTTACAGTCAAATCGGCATCATAATGTTAGTTGGTCTTGCTGCTAAGAACGGTATCTTAATTGTAGAATTTACCAATCAATTACGTGATAAAGGTATTGAGTTTCAGCAAGCTATTTTGCAAGCCTCACAACAACGTTTAAGACCTATTTTAATGACTGGTATCACCACCGCAGCTGGTGCTATACCTTTGGTTCTTTCATCTGGTGCCGGTGCCGAAACGCGCTTTGTTATTGGAGTTGTTGTGTTATCTGGTATCTTGTTGGCTACTTTCTTTACCTTACTGGTTATTCCAGTGGCTTATAGTATTTTTGCTAAAAATAGCAGTTCACCTGAAGCCATCAGTAAACAGTTAGAAGAAGAACTCGCAAACTAATTTGTTGCATACCAAAAAGCCAAGGCACTGCCTTGGCTTTTTTATTGCTATATTTGGCAAACAATATTGTAAAACAAATGTTGTTTAGTCATTAAGTACACAAACTAAGAAGGTAAGCTGAGCAAGCAACTCGCCGTTGCTGTTGCCAATAGTTTGCCTTCCTTTGAATGTAATTTAGCTTCAGCAATCGCCAATGATTTTGATTTATTGATAAGGTTGCCAATTGCAAAGACAGGCTGGCCAACCGGTATCGGTCTTACCATCTTTACTTGTAATTCAATCGTAGAATAGCTCTGTCCTATATCTAGTGCACTGTGAACTGCGCAACCAGTAACAGAATCTAAAACAGTGGCTGCAAATCCGCCATGTACACCTCCCATAGGATTAAGATGCCTTTCGTTTGCAATAGCTTCAAATTCAATACTGCCATAAGCAACTTTAATAGCTCGCATAGGGATTGTTTTAGCCATTGAGGGAGCTGGGAACTCACCATTGACCATAGCTTGCATTACTTCAAGTCCATTTACATGTTTCATTATCCAACCTTTAGTCAAAAAAAAGGGTAAAGCAAAAGCTTTACCCTTGTTGTGAGCAACCGTTTTTAAGCGGCTTGTTCTTGTGCTGTTGTTGCAACTTCATTGGCTTTAAGCGCATCTGAATCAAAGTCATCAACATTCACAGACTTCATTCGGCCGATTTCGGCTTTTTCAAGCAGAGCAATCTCAGCTTCACTTAATACACCTAAGTCTTTACCTGTCTGCGCAACTTTGTCTAACCACATAAATGGCAAACGTTTGCCTGCAGCTTTACAGACTTTGTCGTAAATTGGCTCAGCAGCAAGAATGTCAGCTAATGTTTGCTCCTGAATACCAACTGCATTGTGCTCTGTTGCTGACCAGTATTGACCTTGACCAAGACGGTCACGGCTAGCACAAGGTGTTTGCAGAATCTTGGCAATTATATGGTCTAGTACATCACTTGGACGAGAAATAGGGCGACCAAATGGCATCATCACTACACGTAAAATTTTACCTAATCCCATTGGGAAGTTATTCAATAGGTCATCAAGAGAGTCTTGAAGTTTATATAGTCCGTCTTCACAAGCCCACTGAACTAGCGGTAAATCCTCTTGTAAACGTCCTTCATCTTCATAACGTTTTAGTGTTGCTGAAACCAGGTATAGTTGACTTAGCAAATCACCTAAGCGCGCAGATATACGTTCTTTACGCTTTAGATTACCACCCAAAGTAGCCATCGCTAAGTCAGATAATAATGCTAGATTGGCACTGAAACGGTTCATTTGTTGGTAATAACGTTTAGTTTTATCTGAGTAAGGCGAATTTGAGAAATGACTACCCGTTAAACCCATCCACAAACTTCTGATAAAGTTAGACGTTGCAAAACCAATGTGACCAAAGATTGCTGCATCAAAGTTACTCAAACCACGCTTTGTATCAGTATCAAATGCTGATTCTATTTCTGCTAATACATATGGATGACAACGGATTGCACCTTGACCATAGATGATCATTGAACGAGTTAGAATGTTGGCACCTTCAACAGTAATGGCAATGGGTGCTGCTTGATAACCACGTCCAAGATAGTTATTAGGGCCTAAACAAACACCTTTACCACCATGAATATCCATCGCATCAATAATACATTTCTGCATTCTGTCTGTGAGATGATACTTAACAATGGCTGAAATAACAGAAGGTTTTTCACCTAAATCAATACCTGTTGTGGTTAGAGTAGTTACTGCATCCATCAAGTATGCATTACCACCTAAGCGTGCCATTGGCTCTTCAATTCCTTCAAGTTTACCGATTGGCATTTTAAATTGTCGACGAATACGTGCATAAGCGCCAGTCGCTAAAGAAGCTGTTTTCACGCCACCTGCAGAGTTAGAAGGCAAAGTGATACCACGCCCAACAGATAGACATTCAACAAGCATACGCCAGCCTTGTCCAGCCATCTCTGGTCCGCCAATAATGAAATCAAGTGGAACAAAAACTTCATTACCGCGTGTTGGACCATTTTGGAACATACAGTTCAACGGGAAGTGACGACGGCCAGTTTCAACACCTGGAATATCCGTTGGGATAAGAGCACAAGTAATGCCTAAATCTTCTTCTTTACCCAGTAATCCATCTGGATCACGCAGTTTAAAAGCCAGACCTAATACAGTCGCGACAGGCGCTAGAGTAATGTATCGCTTATTCCATGTTAGTTTCATACCTAACACTTCTTCACCGTTAAACTCACCTTTACACACAATTCCAAAATCAGGAATTGCACCAGCATCACTACCTGCTTCAGGGCTGGTTAATGCGAAACAAGGTACTTCTAACCCTTTTGCTAAACGAGGTAGATAATGATCTTGCTGTGCTTTAGTACCATAATGCTGAAGTAACTCACCAGGACCTAAAGAATTTGGTACACCTACTGTAGAAGCAAGCTCGCTGCTGACACCTGCTAGTTTTTGTAGCACACGAGACTGAGCATAAGCTGAATATTCTAAGCCACCATATTGCTTCTTAATGATCATCGCAAAGAAACCATGATCTTTTAAGTATTGCCAAACCTCTTGTGGCAAGTCCGCAAGCTCATGCGAGACATTATGCTGTTCAACCATGCCACATACAGTTTCAACAGGGCCATCTAAGAACGCTTGCTCTTCAGCAGTTAAACGAGCTTTAGGATAATTATGTAGCTTGTTCCAATTTGGTTTACCAGCAAATAAATCTGCTTCCCACCAAGTAGTACCCGCTTCAATGGCTTCTTTTTCAGTAGAAGACATTTCTGGCATGATGCCACGGTACACCTTAAGTAATGGCTTACTGATGATATTTTGTCTGAATGCTTTTATGTTAAGTGGGAGTGCGATAACAAGGAAAGCTACCCATGTAGCATTGTGAATGATATCTAAAGCACTACCTGCAGCCATAACGACTGCAGCGGCTATTGTGGTGGTTAATAACGATACCCTGAGGTATGCCATTGCACCGAGTACGATGATCATCGCGATGATCCAGAGTAGGGTGGTCACTTTAATTCTCCTTAAAGCCGGTAAAATTCGACTGACTTTTATTATTGATCCTTGTCACAACCAAATCTCGTGGTCTGACCTCTCTCATAAAAGTAAACGCAAGTGTGATCGAATACAAGTTTTTTTCAAACAATTGTTTAAATTTTTATGTGTTCAGATCATTTAACGGAATACCAGATCGAGCTACAATAGGCTAATACACTGAGCTGTAATGAATAATCAAGGTTTTATAATGTGTGAACTTTTGGCCATGAGCGCTAACGTACCAACAGATATTGTGTTTAGTTTTACTGGTCTTGCTGAGCGAGGTGGTGTCACTGGACCACACGTAGATGGATGGGGCATTACTTTTTATGAAGGTAAAGGCAGCCGTACATTTAAAGATTCGAAACCCAGTAGTGACTCACATGTTGCTCATTTAATTAAATCCTATCCAATTAAAAGTGAAATAGTGGTTAGCCATATCCGCCAAGCAAATCGCGGCGAGGTATGCCTTGAAAACACGCACCCATTCACTAGAGAGTTATGGGGTCGTTACTGGACTTATGCACATAATGGCCAGCTTTCTGATTATGAAACCCTTTTTAATACCAAACACTTTCAAGCTGTAGGTGATACAGATAGTGAAATGGCTTTTTGTTGGATTATGGACCGTGTGGTTGAACAATTTGGCCTTCAACAACCACAAGATATGAAACCCGTGTTTACTTTTATTGCATCATTGGCAGATAAAATTAAGCAGTTGGGTGTATTCAATATGCTGTTGACCGACGGGGTAGATTTAATGATTTATTGTTCAAATAATCTATGCCATATCACTAGACGGGCGCCTTTTGGCAAAGCAAAATTAATTGATACTGATGTCGTTATCGATTTTCAAAAAGAAACCACGCCTGATGACGTGGTGACTGTTATTGCAACACGACCACTGACCAATAATGAACAGTGGCATGTGTTAGCACCTGGAGATTGGAAGATCTTCAGAAAAGGGGAGTTAATTCTCAGTCGCTAATCGTCTAAATTCATCGATTTCATCACTCGAAATCTCGTCACTTTGCAGTTGTTGCATTAGTTCTTTAGCTTTCTGTGCCTGTTCGGGATCTAATTCATCTAATGTAACAGCCGGCATTTGCGGAAGGGATTGATCAAATTGATAGCTATGCAATTGGATGTCTAGCTGTTTACTACCTTTTGAAAAATGGCTTAACCTAACTGGCAAATAGGCTAACTCTTTTGCCATCCAAAAATAGGTTTGTCGTTTACTACTATCACGTATGACTTCAATTTTAACTGTGTCATAAGTACCACTTTGTATCGTCATTTTTTCTTCTGCGACAATTCGGAACTGGTAATCATCAAGTTCTTTTTCTTTCACCATACTGAAGTTTAATGGCTTTTTATTTGCGGCAAGATCCATCCTGAACTGTAACTGCACCATCAATGGGTCAAAGACATCTTCTTCATATGGTAGTTTTAGTGCGTCAAGTTTGTAGATCGTATGAATGAAGTTTTGTGCTTTGGTAAATGCTGTTTGTTCTTCATAATCACTGCCAGTACCACTACGCTTATGTAGATATCTGAAAGGTATTAACTTATTATTTTCTAATAAAAATTCGCTACGAATGTTGCGCTTATCTGACAACATTAATAAGCCCACTTCACTATTAAAGTGGTAAGTATAATAATTTGAATCTGTTGCAGGTAACTCATAATGGGCTTTGCCAAGTTCGAAACTGCCATAAAAAACATTATAAGTAGCAGTATGTGGTGTGAGCGGCGCAAGCAACACTTCAGATGATAATTTTGGCTCAGAAGGTACTATTTCATTTTCTTTTAGTTCATCAGCAATAACAGGAGAAAATGAGAGTAATAAATAAGCTGTTAAACTGAGTGAAAATAATTTTAAATGCAAAAGAAAACCCTTATTTATCTGGTTGTTAGAGTAATTTATTAAGTTTTTGGTCAAGCTTGGTTAAACCAAACGCTTCATAAATACGTTTAGATTGCTCATTGTTTAACGGTTTAATCCAAAATTAACTTTAGTGCTATATCTTAAAATGGTAATGACATCACTAAGGTCGCGATATCTGGCTGCCATTGAAATTTTGATATTGAGATCTTACCAGTATTAACTATGACACCGTCAAGTCTTAATAATTCAACCTGCTCTCTATACTGGTTACTATTTGTGTCAAAAGATATTTTGCCCTGACTATTGATTACTCTATGCCAAGGAATTTGCTGGGAAGGTGGAGACAACCTGAGTGCTCTTGAAACATATCTAGCACGACCAGGTAAGCCTGCTAAATCGGCGACTTTACCATATGGCAAGACTTTACCTTTAGGTATGAGACATACAACATAGCATATGCGTTCAGACGGGGACATGGATGTCATATAGGAAAAAAAATCAACGAATTATAATAAGTAATCGTGATTATATCTTAGTTCGTCAATCGTCTTCATTCCAAAATCCTTACTACAAGGTTAAATAAATACAAAAAAAGTGAGTTAAAGCCGCTGCTAGCACGAATAAATGCCAAATGGCATGATTAAAGGGAATGCGTTTGTTTACATAGAAAATGACACCAATGCTGTATAGCAAACCACCGCCAAGCAACAATCCAAACTGAACAGTCGTTAACATGGCATAAAGCTCTGGCATCACAGTTACACATAACCAGCCCATTGCTAAATATAAACAAACACTAAAAGCTTTAAACCTGCCAATAAACAGGGTTTTAAAAATAATCCCACCAATAGCTAAAGCCCAAATAGCACTTAAAACTATATTTGCTTTATCGCTCTGAATACTGATCAACATTAATGGTGTGTAAGTGCCTGCAATTAAGAGATAAATAGCGCAATGATCTGCCATCTTAAAAATTTTCTGCCATTTAGCAGTAGTGCTTGAATGATACAGGGTAGAAGCAGCAAACAGGGTTATGATCGAAATACCGTACACAGTAATGCCAAGTGTTTGCAATCCAGAAAAATCTTGGCTTTGAGATAACATTGCAAATAATGCCCATATTCCGAGTACCACACCTAGTCCATGAGACCAAGCGTTAGCACGCTCCTCGCTTAAACTATATTGAGAGGCAGATGCGCTCATTGGGTCTAATACAGCATTAGTTGTGATTTTGGAGTTCATAGTCAATCCGACATTATGTATTCAGTCCGAGTTTAACAGTAGCTTTTGATTTAATCCACAAATAGCTTACACGTGTTAGCTGAAATTAGGTTAATAAAATGTGAACTTATACATCGTGTCACGCTCTAATATCTGGCAAAGAAAGTCAGGGAGGTTTTCTACGGTTTAATTACAAAATACATTGAGTCTTTGAAAACAAAAAGGAAGTTTCAGGAATACATGTCAGTTAGTAATAATTCAGTATATTTCAATGGTAAAACGAATACAGAATGTGATGACATTGTATTCAGTATTGATAAACAATGCTTTGAAATCATAACTGAATTTCTCGATACAGATGTATACGATGAGAATGAAATTGATAGTCTATACACAAGAGCTATCCAATCGATCGATACAGAAGAAAATCAATCCAATTTCAAGCCTATACTCTTTCCTGATATCAAACGAGATATCATGCAACATCATTCAATTCCTAGTTTTAAAGTGGGAATTATCAACTACATAGCACCATTTAGCTCAGTAGTTATTCACTTATTATTATTGGCAATTTTGGGGAAAACCTTACAAGCAAATATCACAAGTAAGACAGTCCATTTTAAAAAATTAGAGCAAGATAATTTATCTAAAATACAGCTGACAAGCGTTCACTTAGTTTATTCTCAGGCGGCCCCCAATATTAATTCAGTACCAAAGCCAGTTCCAAAACTTCAAGTTATAGATGAAGTCATTAACAGTTCCAACTCAAATAAGCCTGAATCACAAATGACGAATGTAAGACAAGAGAACATCGTTGAATATGCTGAAAAAGAATTAAGTGCAAGTGCTTCACCACTTTCTGAACCTGACTTAGAGATGGCTATTGAACAGAAACGTAATCAACAAGGTGGCAAAGTAGATAAAGTGCAACCCAATAGTGATTTCGAGTTTGTTGAACAGCAAAACATGACACGATTGCAGCTTGCAACTAAAAGCAAACAAAACGGTTTACAAAATCAACTCAACTTCTCGTCTTCTACCAGTAAATATACTGATGTATATAATCGCAATAGGTTAAATAGGCTAATACAAGTCCAACAAGCTGAGCGTAATGTCGCAAAAGGAAGTTTAAGTGAGATGGATCCACAGGTGACATATTTAGATAAATTCAAAGATACCACGCCAGCAATAGAACAAGGGCATACATACAACCACAAACTAGATCCAAGCCGAATAGTGAAACAAGGAGACTATTGTTATAGAGAGGTTAATTTGGCGACACAGATTAATCCACACGCGACAGGCTTGGGATATAAAAAGTTTTGTGGTGAAGATAAAATCAAGCAACAATTACGTGATGCAATAGATAAAAGAACCATCAAATAGTAAAAGGACTATTTTTTAACCGGCTTATATTTAAATCTATTAGCTTGAGTTAGCCAAAAAAGGCCAATAATGACACCGCTAAATAAACCAATAAAATGAGATTCGATTGATACGCGAGCGCCGATCAATGTTGACATATCTTCTGGTGCACCAAAGTATTGCTCATACATTACTTTGACAATGACACCAATGAGTAGCATGTATCCTGAACGAAAGCCTTTCCTAACGTCCATGATTGCACCAAAAGCGAATAACCCATGTAACATGCCGCTTAAACCGACAAAACCTTTAGTCTCTGGAAACAAATAATACAATCCAACACCTTGAATCAAGGACAGTACACTTATCAATAATATCAACTTTCCTGGGTGGTGTTTGTAATGCATTTCATGCAAAAAGATAATTACCCAGAGGCCACCCAAATTCATCAGTAAGTGCCAGAAATTAGTATGCAAAAAGTTACCGCTAAAAAGACGCCATAGCTCATACTGACTGACACCGTCATAACGGTAAGCTAATACATTGCCAGCATCAAAACCTATCCCACTAATCTCAATAGCAAATAGCACTAAACAAACCACACTAATAAATAGTGGTATGTAGTAGGGGCTGGTTTTCGTCATCAGTGCCATTACGCGTCCTTATCTGATAATAACTGACTGTTAAATTTATATTTTAGCTAAAAACTAAAAATATACTAAGACTGAGCTTCGAGTTGCTGCATCACTTCATTCTTGTTAGATAAATAATCATCTAAACCACGCTGGCGTAAATGACATGCAGGGCAATCACCACACCCATGCCCAATTATTCCGTTATAACAAGTTAAAGTATGGTTTTGCACTAAGGCTAATTGTTGATATTTATCTGCTAGTGCCCATGTTTGTGCTTTATTAAGCCACATCAAGGGGGTAGAAATCGTGAGTGGTTTATCCATGCCAAGCGCTAACGATTGCTGCATAGATGCAATGAATTCATTTCGGCAGTCAGGGTAACCTGAAAAATCAGTTTCACACACACCCGTTATAATGACATTACATCCTAATTGATAGGCGTAAATACCAGCTAAAGTAAGAAATAGAATATTCCTGCCAGGAACAAATGTATTGGGTAAACCATTATTCATTACATCATGAGACACTGGTATTGAATCTCTTGTCAACGAAGAGGCTGCTAGCTCATTTAATAAACCTACATCCATGATTTTATGTGAGGCAACGCCCAATTGTTTAGCTAACTGTTTTGCAACTTCAATTTCCTGACGATGGCGTTGTCCATAATCAAAGGTAATTGCATGCACTGAGTCATAATGTGCTAAAGCTTGTACAAGACAAGTCGTTGAATCTTGGCCGCCACTGAATACGACTAGAGCTGAGGTAGACATAATGCAATCCTAACAGGAATAAAAACACGAAAGACAAATTTTAACTTACTCTTCAACACAGTGGCAAAGCATTATTAAGCTATTTTTCACTAGTAAAAACGAGTTAAATATTGATGTAGCTTGCATGCACTGGCTTTTTAACTTATAAATGCCGCCCAGATTCTATGAGGTAGTTAATGCAATATCCAATTAATGAAGTGTTTGAAACCATACAAGGTGAGGGGTTCTTTACCGGTGTGCCAGCAATTTTTGTACGTTTGCAAGGATGCCCTGTAGGTTGTTCATGGTGCGATACCAAGCAAACTTGGGAGCAACTTGACGCGAATAAAGTGATGCCTGAACAGGTTATCCAAGTCGATGGCACAATTGGTCGTTGGGCTCAACACGATGCCAATTCATTAATAGAAGCTTTTGAATCAAAAAAATTCAATGCTAAACACATTGTAATTACAGGCGGAGAGCCTTGTATTTTCGATTTAACTGCCTTAACTCATGAATTAATTGCTAAAGGTTTTACAGTGCAAATAGAAACCAGTGGTACATTTGATGTGTTAGTACACCCTGATACTTGGGTAACGGTATCACCTAAAATTAATATGAAGGGTGGCTATCCGGTTAAACCGTCTGCGTTAATTCGTGCAAATGAAATTAAGCACCCCATTGCGACGCAATCCCAATTGGATGAGCTAGATACACTATTAACTGATATTGATGTGTCAGAAAAGGTGATGTGTTTGCAACCCATCAGTCAAAAAGCACGTGCCACTGAGTTTGCAATGAGCGTTTGTATTGAAAGAAACTGGCGCTTGTCGATTCAAACACATAAATATTTGAATATTGATTAAATAACATTCAATAGGGAATGGCACATTCTAGCGCCCATTCCCAATCTTTCACTGTTTCAAATTTTTGCTTATTGTACTAACACGCCTGTCTCACTGAATTCTTCAAGCATTTTTTTATAGTGGTCAAAACAACCTATATGCTGTTTAATCCATTCTGGATTATAGTAGGTGTCAAGGTAACGCTCACCAGAATCACAGATCAATGTCACAATCGAACCTGTTTCACCAGCTTGTTGCATCTTTGATGCAAGTAACAAAGCACCAAATAGATTAGTTCCTGTTGACGCCCCCGTTTTTCTACCTATTAGTTGCTGTAACCATTTTATTGTTGCAATAGAAGCTGCATCAGGTACTTGCATCATGTCATCGACCACACCTGCAATGAATGAAGGTTCAACACGTGGTCTACCAATCCCTTCAATTTTACCACCAACATCAAGTGTCAGTTGCTTATTGCCCGTTTTGTAGTAGTCATAAAATACCGAGTTTTCAGGGTCTACAACACATAATTGCGTAGTTAACTGTTGGAAACGGATATATCGGCCAATGGTTGCAGATGTACCACCAGTTCCTGGGCTCATAACAATCCAATTAGGAATAGGGTGCGGTTCACATTCCATTTGGTTAAATATCGAATCTGCAATGTTGTTATTACCACGCCAATCTGTTGCGCGCTCAGCATAAGTGAATTGATCCATATAATGACCATTAAGCTCTTTTGCTAAACGCTCTGATTCAGCATAAATCTGATCGCTGGCATCAACAAAATGACATTTGCCACCATAGAATTCAATTTGCTGAATTTTTGTTTTTGCGGTGCTCTTTGGCATAACGGCAATAAAAGGCAATCCTAAAAGCCGTGAAAAATAGGCTTCAGAAACGGCAGTGCTACCAGAAGATGATTCAATAATCGTTGTGTCTTGGTTTATCCAGCCATTGCACAAACCATATAAAAAAAGTGAACGCGCTAAACGATGTTTTAAACTGCCGGTTGGGTGCGTACTCTCGTCCTTAAGATAAATATCAATCCCTGAAAGTTGTGGTAAATCTAATTTAATCAGATGGGTATCTGCTGATCGTTGATAATCAGCTTCAATCTTTGCGATGGCAACATTTATCCATTTACTGCACATAAGGGAATTCTCTCAAATATCATTGAAAAGGCGCTGTTAGCATAATCAAAAACTACACCGTTATAAAGATAAAAAGCATAAGATATATCAATAAGTAATAAGGTAGGTTGCATTCAATTCAGTAGTCATAAACAGAACAAATTAAAATTGTAGCTTACGGCTTGAATTTTATGATTGTTAATAAAGGCTTAACTAATAAGTAGTTTATTTACTAGGCACTGTGAGAGTGATTTTTGAGTATTGCAGTCAACTAATAATGCTTGAACAATAGCAGATATGATGATCGATTATAGAGTTAATCAAAGAGAGCAAAGTGGTGGAGGGAGAAGGATTCGAACCTTCGAAGGCTGAGCCGTCAGATTTACAGTCTGATCCCTTTGGCCACTCGGGA